>JBGUWS010000001.1:0-50524 GCA_045221335.1 Alphaproteobacteria bacterium
TATGCTTTTAGTAATAGATCTAACTAAAGTTATAGCCGGAATATTTTACCTTTTAAACCTCAGATAAATACCCTAAACTGCTCCCTATTTTATTGTTTATTACTTGATTTTTCTTAATCGCTTACTCTACTTCTTCTTGATACGCTTTATACATAAAAAAAATAAACTTTCCTTCTGGCGGCAATCAATCTGAGACCTAAGAGGAAAGTTTATTTTTAATATGAACCGACAATATTAAATTCATAAATGAGAACTTTATGCGCAAACTCGGTCGGTTCAGTTCGGCGGGTAGGGTGATTTTTCTCCTTCTGGCATTTCAGACTTTATATAATAAAGGATTACCTTTCCAGAAGAACAAAATCTCCAGAAAACAACAGTTTTGTTGTTTCTGATTGCAACTTACATGTAGATGACTACACTGTCAAGCAAAAAAAATTGACCTTGTATAACTTTGCATAACTGGTGAAAAGGCGTACAAAAAAGGGACCTCAATAAGTCCCTTTTTTGTTTTTCCGCTCATTTAATTTCCAAAACGGAACACATATTTTCGTATGTGAGAGTTATAAGGGAATAGAAATGAGTACCCTCAAGCCTCCTAATTCGCTATCGGTTAACTCTATTTTACCACCGTGGGAAGTGATAATATCCCGCGCTATTGATAACCCCAAACCAACACCGCCTGTTTCTTTATTGCGTGATTCTTCTAAGCGATAAAATGCTTTGAATACTTCTTCTCTCTTATCAGCTGGTATTCCAGGTCCATCATCATCAACGGTTATTTCTAATTTTTTATTATTACTCTCCAATGCTACGGCTATAGTCTTTCCATAATTAAAAGCGTTTGATATAATGTTGGTTATAGCACGCTTTAATGCTTGTTCCCTACCCTGAATTGCACTTACTTGATCGTTTGTAGAGTAACGAATCATTGCCTTACTGTTACGGAACTTATTAATAACACTTAAAATCAATTCATTCATATCAACAAAGGTGTTTTGTTCACCCCCTTCACCGGAAACAAATGCCAAGTAACCATCTAACATCTTTTCCATTTCGCTGATATCTTCAATAAATTCTTTATTTTCTTCATTTTCAGGCAACATGGCTAATTGCAATCTCATTCTTGTCAATGGTGTACGCAAATCATGAGAAACACCTGCCAACATCTGTGTGCGCTCTGAAATCTGCTTGAGTATGCGTTCCTTCATCTTAATAAAGGCAATACCTGCTTTACGAACTTCTGAAGAGCCATAGGGCTTGAATGGTGTATTAATTCCCTTACCAAAATCTTCCGCAACCTGAGCCAATGTCGCAATGGAACGAACTTGAATGCGTAAAAACAGTGTTGCTACCAAAAAAAGTAACAATGAGGTACCAATCATCCAGGCCACAAAGCCAAAAATTGCCGTACTAAATATGGTTTTTGTTTGGGTGTTAAAACGGTATAAGCCATTTGCTGCTTCTACAAGAACAACTAAATTTTCTCTGCCATTATCTAAATAAACTGTTGTTATTGTTTTGGGAAAACGATTATGAAGAGACTCTTCTAATAAACTTGTAACTAACTTATATTCAGCGCCATATCGCGTATTTGCTTTGACATCAAGCTGATCTTTACCTGTGATTAACTCAAAATTTATGCCATAATTTTTAGCATATAGCTTTTGAATATCTTCCAACATATTTGGATTAGCAGTAGTTAATTCTATTGCTGAAGCAATGTTGTTCGAAAGATTGTTTGATAATCGACGACCAACACGTTCCCAGTTACCATGCCAAAAGGCTACTACTGAAACAATTTGCACCAAAATTAATGGTATAAAAATAAGTAACATGGTCCTGAAAAATAGTGTATTTGGCAACATCTTTAATTTCAAATATTGCAATATACGCTCCATTTTATCTGGAAATTTTATATGCATTTTATACTCCTTCTATTCTGAAATCAATCTGTATCCCTTGCCGCGTATTGTTTGCAAATAACGCGGATTTTTTGTATCAGCTTCTATTTTTTTACGCAATCTAGTTATCTGAACGTCAACTGTTCGCAAACTTTCCGGACTGCCTAGAACAGCTGCTAACTCTTCTCTCGTGTGCACCTCTCCCAAAGTTTTACCTAAGAGATCCAACAGTATGCGCTCCACAGGTGTAATATGTACCTGTTTGCCAGTATCATCTGATAATTCTCCTCGGTTAAGATCGTAATATACATTATGAAAAAGCAGCCGTCCGCTTTTTTCTTTGATTTCTTGCGTACGTCTCAAAATGTTATTTATACGCAAAACCAATTCTTTGGGTTCAAAAGGCTTTGTTACATAATCATCAGCTCCTGTTTCCAGGCCACTAATTTTATCTGCTGTTTCTCCCATGGCTGTGAGCAGAATAACAGGAATATTATTGCCGGTTGCTCTTAATTGATGTAAAAAAGTTGTTCCTTTAATTTTAGGCATCATAATATCTACAATAAGTAAGTCAAAAACGTACTGTGAAAGAAAATACTCGGCATTTTCAACATCGATTGCAGCAGAAACTAAGAATCCCTGTTCCTGCAAAAATCTTTGTAATAAATTTCTTAGCCGAGTATCATCATCCACCACTAAAATGTGTTTTTGACCTTCTGCCATATACACTTATCCTTTATTATTGTTTTGTCTTTGAAGGCGCTTTCTTTTTAACGGTTTTCTTCTTTGCAGAAACAACTGTTTTCTGAGTTTTTTCGGATACCTTTTCTTTAACCACGACTTTTGTTTTAGTTTGTTCTTTTCTGATATAATTCAGGCTTTGCTCAAAATATTGATATCCGGTTATGAACGTAAGAATACCGGCAACCCACAATAAGATTTCACCTAAACCACCCCATATAAACCAACCTTTGAAAAACAGCATAGACAAAGCTGTCATCTGAAAGCCTGTCTTCCATTTTGCCAAGCGTGTAACAGGTAACCCAACATTAACCTCGCGCAAAAACTCTCTTAACCCGGAAACCAACAATTCACGACATAAAATAACAAATACCGGTATATAGCTAATTGGGTGCAATACGTTGGGTTTCGCCAAAAAGACAACCAAAGCAGAAGTAACCAATAATTTATCTGCAATTGGATCAAACAAACGACCGAAAGCAGAAACTTCTCCACGATCACGCGCTAATTTGCCATCGTAATAATCCGTGATGGATGCAGCAATAAACAAGACACCGGCCATATAGTTAAAGAAACAACATTTAACGTAGACCGATAAAAAGATTAACGGAATTACCGCAATTCTTGAAAGTGTTAGTAAATTAGGTAAGTTATACACGACATTTTCCTTTCTAATAATTGAGTACCTTCATATCGATAATAATCGTATTTTTTATTTATGGAAGTAATTATGTATGTTTTCAGCTGTTTTTTTACTAATTCCTATAACTTTTGCAATATCTTTTACTGTAGCGTCCTTAATAGCTTCTACAGACCCAAAGTAATTAAGCAGATCTCTTTTTTTCTTTGTTCCAATTCCCTCTATATCATCTAAACTTGATTTTGACATTGATTTAGCACGTTTTTTTCTATGTGTTCCTATAGCAAACCGGTGTGCTTCATCACGAAGCTTTTGTAGATAGAATGCTATTGAAGATCTATAAGGTAATGCAAAACTTTCTTTATTCATTTGATGGTAAAATTCTTTACCAGCATTGCGTTCAACTCCCTTGGAAATAGCTATAATTCGAATTCCATCCAAATTATAATCTTCTAGAGCTTTATGAACAGCATGCAATTGACCTAAACCACCATCTAGTAAGATGACGTCGGGCTTATTTTCCGTTGTTAATTTATCAAATCGACGTTTAAGTACTTCTTTCATCATAGCAAAATCATCATTTGTGATTGCCGAATTTTTTATATTAAAAGTACGATATGATTTTTTATCAAATCCATCAGGCGTTGCAACAACCATTGCACCGATAGCATAGCTTCCTTGATTATGAGAATTATCATAAATTTCGATGCGCTCCGGAATTTTAGGAAGATCGAAATATTCTTGCATTTCTTTAAGGTTATCTCGTGCACTTTTATTTTCTACCAGACGTCTTTCCAATGCGGCAGATGCATTTTTATTTGCATTTCGGATTAGTTCATATTTATCTCCTTTAGTAAAGGTTAAAATCTTTGTCTTTAATGCTTCCTCTAAAAATTCATTATTTTCCAGCGTCTCCGGAATAAAAATTTCTTTCGGAGGCAAGTGATTTGCATAAAAAGTACTTAGAAATGCTTCTAGAACCTCTTTTTGTGAGGCCTCTTCCGTTTGTTTTATAAAATAGGGTGTATTGCCGCAATTTTGCCCGCCGCGAATAAAAAATATTTCAACACAAAACCAATTTTCTTTATAAGAAATACCAATAATATCAACGGATTTTAAACCGGCATATTCCAAATTTGCATGCAATTGAATATCTGTTAGGGCTTTAATCCTTTCACGAAGAAGTATGGCTTTTTCGAATTCTTCATTATCACTTGCCTGTTGCATCTTTTGAGATAGTTCCTTTTGGATAGTTGAATTCTTTCCATCTAAAAAGGCAATAACATCCTTAACAAGCAGATTATAGTCTTCTTTACTGATTTTATTAACACAAGGAGCTGTGCAACGCTTTATTTGGTATAACAAACACGGGCGTGTTCGATTGTAAAAAACATTATTTCCGCAACTACGCAACATAAATACTTTCTGGATAGTATCCATTACTTCGTTAACTGCTGTAGCACTAGCATATGGACCGAAATATTTGCATTTATCATTGCGGTGTCCTCTAAACTTTCGTAATGCAGGATATTCTTCTTTTGTATCTAACATTAGATAAGGGTAAGACTTATCATCTTTTAGTAATATATTATATTTTGGATGAAATTTTTTAATCAGCTCATTTTCAACAATAAGTGCTCGATTTTCGTTGGTTACAATAATAAATTCCATTTTCCGTACTTCGGCAACCATTCTTTGCAGACGCGTTGTCAGTTGTTCAAATCTAGTATATGCTACAATTCTTTTTTTGATATTTTTTGCTTTGCCGACATAAAGAACTTCACCATTTTGGTTTAGCATACGGTATACCCCCGGAGCTTCCGGAGCTAATTTAACATTTTGTTTTAATATATTTAGTCCTAATTTTACATTAAACATCTTAATCCATGTATTTCCATTCTTTACCGTTATAAACACATCCATACTTTTGATACTGTGGCTTTAATATATAAATACTACCAACTCCCGAATAATCATAGTAGGTATTTAAGAGATAAGAATCAATTTTATGAGCCGGAATTTTTTTACCCCTTTGCTCCCAATACGTATCCCAATAAATGCCAGCAGAAACAATTTTGGGCTTTTTATTGCGAATAATTTCATTTAAATCATCTTTTTTATGTATCTGGGCTTTTTCACCAAGGACATCTATTTGTCCCAGTAAAATAGCATAATATCCAGGATCTTTAGCTTTAAGGTTATATGTGGCGTAATAACCATTAAGAGCATAGTCACAGGGTGTTAAAACCTTAAAAGCAAATTCGTGTCCGGTCTGTTCTGCGCTTTTTTTGCTTTCTTTAAGATAAGTTGAGTGGTAACTGTACCAAGATATAAACAACAAATAAATAACACCCATTATTCCAATTATAAGGCTATATTTGGCGTTTTTATGGTGTTCCGTGAATTGGTTTACCAGCATAACTGTTAACATGATGGCTGTCATCAGCCAAAAAATAACATAATGCAAAAAAGCAGAAAAATAGAACATTCTTAAAATTGTTTCTAATATAAACATAAGACTAAACATTCTTTCAATGCTTGTCCCTTTATACAAAAAATATATCGCCGCAAAGGATGCTATAGGCAAAAAGGCGTAGAAATCTATAAATTCCCGCGGTGGAAAAATGATACGCTGTTCTTCAAATATCTTAGGAATGTAGGTATTAAATGAATAATTAGACAACCAATAAACCTTTAATGCATCGTTATAATATAAAAACCCAATGAAAGCAAGTAGCAAAATCAAGGGCAAAATGCAAGCTGTTATAAAATGCTGAAATTTAATTTTCCCTGTCATTAGCCAGTAAATAACAAAAATTCCAGGAATAACTATGTGCATTAGTACTTTCTGCGTAAAAAGAAAGCTGATGAAAAAATATAAAAAGCTGAGCACGATTGTGCGCAAGATCTTCTTTTCACCTTTAACATAATATATCAGTTTATATAACCCCATGTAATAAAATACAAACATAAACGTATCCGGTCTATAATCTGTAGACCATAAGAGCGAATAAGCAGAGACCAGTATTGCCCCTAAAAACAGTGCACTTGTCTTATTTTTATTATCAAGCAAAAATATTTTGCAATTATACAACGCAATCAAATACAGGGCGCCGACACCTATTACATTAAAAATAGAAAAAATGTTTATATCATTAATCAGATAAGCAACCAATGGGGCAAATAAATACCACATTAAAGGATTATGGTGCTGGAAAAAGTCTCTATAGGGCATTTCTCCCATCCAGATAATCCAAGAGGTGTGTAAGTGTTCCACATTATCACCGTTTGCTTTTAGAACAAAACCATAAATATATGCGCTGATAAAAAACATCGCCAACATATAAATTATCAAAAACCTTTGCACATATTTAGTCTGCATATGACCACTCCTTTTGTTTTTTATCATACTGACAGTTCTTTTTTCTATATTGCGGTTTTAGAATGTAAAAATCAGGGAATTGCGTTGGCATATAATATTGATCAATTATTTCTGATGCAATTTGTTGTACAAACACAGATCTTCCTCGATTTTGGTCAAAACTGCTCCAATAAACCCCTCCATATACTAACTTAGGATTATATTTTAAAACCAATTGGTTAACATCCGAACGACGGACCAAACCAATTTCTTCTCCAGCCATATCAACATGCCCTAACAATGACCAATAGTAATGCGGATCTTTGGATATAATTGTTTGCGTTCCTAAATAACTGCTTATAACGTAGTCACAAGGGGTAACATTCTGGTCAATAAATCTTGCAAATTCACGATTTGTCCCGCGGGTGGCCATATATTTTGGTACAGAAATATAGCAATAATACAGGCTTACTGCTAATAGTATATAAATGGACAAGTACGATTTCTTTATTATTTTATCAAACAAAACACTATTTAGGCAACATGCATAAATCATCAAAACAAGAAGGTAATAGGGCGCAATAGAAAAATAAAAGCATCTCAACAAAAGTTCCACAACAAACAAAACAGCAACAACTCTGTAAAGAGCATTTTGAGATCTGAAACAACCTATGATACTAAGAACAGAAACACCGACAGCAAATGCAACTTTATTGTATTCCATTACATTGATTTTATTTTGACCATAGTATTTTTGCATTACCACATTGAAAATATAATTAGATTTAAAATATACCCCTAAAGCATCGCCATTGTAAAGCAGAGCGATAAAAAGCAATGTGCCCAAAATTGGCAATACCAAGGCATATAGTATATCCTTAACCGGTGTTTTTTTCTGATAGAACATATACAGGCTGAGTAAACCTAAAACACCAAGCGCCATCAGGATCTTTTGCGTAAAAAGAAAGCTGATAAAAAATGCAAAAAAAGATGTACAAAGCTTTGCCAACAGGGGAGATTCCCAGTAACTAAAAAGGTAATACAAACCAATGGCATAAAACAATGCCATAAATGTATCGGGATTATAGTTAAAACAGTATATGTAATAATATGGCGGGCATAGGGTTATCAAAGCTAACATTGATGCCGTGGTTGAGGCAAAAAAGCGCTTACAAATCTTAAAGGCCACCGAAAAAGTCAAAATACCGGTAAAAATACCAATCGCATGGGCAATATCAAGCAGCTTTATAACATCAGTGATGGAACCTATAAATGGCGCAAAAAGATACCACATTAGGGGATTATGGTGCTGAAAAAAGTCTCTGTAAGGAACTTTTCCATGTGCAACAAGCCATGTAACATGCAAATGCTCTACATTATCTCCGTTTCCGGTTTCGGTATATAATATTGTCCATAAAGCAAACCATAGAGCATAGCAAATTACTCCCCATATCATAAGGCGTGCTATATAAAAAAGCCATTTTCTGTTTATGCCATCAGAATTCATCACAAAACATCTCTTTTATGTTTTTTTATATTAAAAACTCAAAATTAATAAGTGTCTATCTTTTAAATGACTTTATCCTTGCTGTAGCAAAAACGTTCAATCGGGCAATGATTACATTGCGGCTTTTGTGCCTTACAAACATAGCGCCCAAATAACACCAGCCAATGATTTGCATTAATGACATATTTTTCGGGCAAAACGTTTAACAAATCCTGCTCCACTGCCAACGGTGTTTTTTTAGAACTAAAATCAAGTCGATGGGCAATGCGCATAACGTGGGTATCAACAGCCAATGTTGGTTTGTGATACCATACATTCAAGACGACATTGGCTGTTTTTCTGCCGACACCGGCCAAGCTCTCCAGTTCCTCACGTGTTTTGGGAACATTGCCTCCAAACTTTAAGAGTAAATCTCGGCTCAAGGCCATAATGTTTTTGGCTTTATTATTAAACAGACCAATTGTACGGATATAAGAAATCAGCTTTTTCTCTCCAAGTTTGAGCATTTTTTCAGGATTATCTGCAATCTTAAACAATTTTTCGGTTGCGCGGTTAACCCCTTTATCTGTTGATTGAGCCGAAAGCACAACAGCAACCAACAGGGTGTAAGCATTAGAAAAGTTCAATTCACATTGGGGATTTGGGTTTTGTTTGGCAAAAACTTCCATAATCTCGATAATTTCTGATTTTTTACGCAAATTTCCCTCCTTTGCTCTATTTCAAGCATAGAAACAAAGGAGGGAAAAAGCAAGAAGATTATGTAGGTTCCGAGATTTTGATCTATAAGTCACTTATATAGCAAGTACAATATCTAGTATCTGTTGTATTAGTCAGCATAATATTCTGTCCAATCAATAGCATCTTTGGTCACAGCTTCCCCTGTTGCAAAATCTTTTGTTTCGTATTTAATTGTACATCTTCCTTCTTTCTTTAGTATGACTATATCATATGGAACGTATTTAATATTCGCCCCTATCATGTTCTGCGGTATATTTGTATATTCATTTACAGTACCATTTATTGTATTGGCGTTAATTTGCATATTAGTGTATCCATTATAGTATAGATCTAAGCTCAACTGCTCATTAAGTGCAGATCCTGTACCATGACAAATAATGTCATCCTCCCAATAATCTTTTATGCATTGCTCACATCCACCCTGACAATTTTGCTCAATACATCCTAGATAGGATACGTCTGATGGATCCGATGGACATTCATCACAGGCAGAGCACACATCTGTACACTCAGATACTCCGGCTTCCCCTCTTACTTCACGCATCTTACAAATTTGGTACCCACTATATGAATGTCCATTAATTTCTTCACTTGTGTAGACATCATCACCATCATTGTTCTCGCCATAATATCTTGTGCCTGTGTATAATTCATTGCTCCAACCATAATGACTTCCTGTACCCTCGTTATATGTTGGACGATAGTACTTATTCGATACGCCAAACGCGTGTTCATCTTCATCTTCTAATATATATGACAATTGCACCGGCGCACTCCATTCATAACCCATACCATGCCATTCTACTCCATCCCAAGTTCCACCCTCGCAATTTTGATCGGACGCATGCGGGTGACATGGACCTGCAGGAGTATAATTCCATGAAGCACCATCTTGTTGGGATGCTTTAATAAAACTAAATGTTAACTCCGTATCTCTATTTTGAGCATTACTTGCATCCACACTGTAGCGAAGTCCACTGCTCGTGCTTTCAATGTCTTTAACTAAGAAGTAGCACTCTTCAGCTAGTTCACAACAAGTCAAACCATTATATGGTTCCTTACATGTACCGGCATTCGGATCACTCTCTTCGACATATCCAGTTGCACATTTTATCTTGTAGCAGTTGTCTACGTTTGGATCTATATCATAACTATAACCTGTCGGTGTTGAAGGTTCTGTTGCTGAATAGAAGTAACCATCTGTACAAACAGGTTCTACAGCTTTGTAACAAGATACCCTTTGCGGATTATCAGGATTGCCATTTGCATATGATTTTGTGGTAGTTACTGTAACATAACTATTTCCATTATTTGCAGGAGCATTACCGGATGTCCAGCCTTGTCTACATGTACAGGTTGTGATACATGGATAGCATTCAGCTAAGAATCCCTCTTCGAATACATCATTAAATGCATAAGAATTTCCATCGGTACCTATTATATTGGTGTTGGTACTGGAGGAGGCGTATGACCCGTGATCTGTATTACAACCGTTTGGTTTGTACAATGCATCAGGACGGTAACCTTCACACTTTTTCCCTTGGCTTTCAAATGTATAATAAAGTGTCTCCCCGTTGCCTACATTAATATCGTCCTGTGTAAACGCGCAATCGTCTACTTTAACCTTTCCGCATGTTATTTCTTCGGTCGGTGTTGTTGTGTCCGTAGTACTATAGTTATAGGCGGATGCACTACTTATAATTTTAAAGTAACTTGTATTGAGACAATCTCCTGTTAATTCATAATTTGGTGCTTTGCATTCAAGTCTTCTACATATTACTGATTCTTCACCAGTATCATCAGGATTGTGACAATATTTACCCCATACTCCGCCATATGTATGGAATGGTTCCCCTATCCAGTCCATAGGACCATATCCCGGCTGGCAACTTAGTTCAGAATTACCACCTGTTGTACAAGTTTGGCTACCTAGTGTATGTGTTTCACCGGTTGTGTTGGTTACACTAAAGTATGTGGTATTAGCGCTACATGTTGATCCTGAACCATTATCCTTACATCCTGTTGCACGATAGCATTCAGAACCGGAAGCTAAAGAGCGGCTAAAAGTAAAGATTGCTTGATTTGCTTCTGTTAATATTGATGATGTGTAGGCACCTCCTGTATCGTTACATTTTCTAGCACGATAACACTTCGAACCGGAGGATTTTGAAGAAATTACCTTAAAGAATTCCGTATTCGGTTGAGAGGCTTCGTCATAAGCACCTCCAGCATCATTACATTTTCTGGCACGATAGCACTTTGAGCCGGAAGATTTTGAATAATTCGTCTTAAAGAATGATGTATTCGGCTCATCGGAGTACGCACCTCGGCTTGTTGCACAAGATGTACTACGGTAACAGGTGATACTGGTTGCTGTTGAATCTACCGTGTTAAAGAACAAGGTGTTCGGTTCATCGGAGTATGCACCTCGACCTATTGCACATTCCGTGGCACGATAACATGTACTGCCATTTGTCTGCGAATCAACATTAAAGAAGTTCGTGTTCGGTGCTGTGCTGTAAGCACCGGCGGCATAGTTACAATTAAGACGATAACATGTGATATTTGTGATAGTTTGGCTTGTACCGTCAAAGTAACTGTTGTTTAGACTGCCTATTGAAGAACCATCTATTGTACCCTCTGCACAGCCTGTTGCACGATAACAGGTTGAACCGGAAGCCTTTGAGCTTATGGTTGTAAAGTATTCTGTAGAAATACTGTTATAAGCACCGGCAGCTGTGTTACAGCTTGTACCACGATAGCAGGTTGAACTAAATATGGTTGAATGAGCTGTATTAAAGAATAACGTATTCGGTTCATTGCTATAGGCTCCGCCTTCTGTGTAACAAGCTGTTGCACGATAACAGGTAACATTTCCGCTTTTATCTTGCCTAAAGTGGAAGAATCTACCGCTCGTATCAGGATATTCATCAAGAATTCCAGCCTCTGTATTGCAAGCAGATGCGCGATAGCAGGTCAAATCTGAAGCAGTTGAAGAAACAGTTAAAAAGATGTTTGTATTTGGACTGATACTATAAGAGCCTCTTTTGTTACATCTTGTTGCTCGATAGCAATTTATACCGGAAGCTGCCGAAGCTACTGTATTAAAGAACAACGTGTTCGGTTTGGAATCCTGGTCATAAGCGCCTCTGTCTGTGGCGCAAGACTCACCGCGGTAGCAGATAGAAATTGTTGTCGAGGTACTGCTGATGGTGTTAAAGAAGTTTGTATTCGGCTCATTACTGTAAGCACCTCTTGATGTAGCGCACCCTGTTGCTTTGGCACAGATTATTGGAGGCAGAAAAGCACATCTCTGACAACCTATAATACCACAGGCATTAGGACAATTGCCGATGAGACCACCGCCGCCTTTGGGTTCTATAGTAACATCTTGTCCTGCGTTTGTGCGACCGATAATTCCCGGTCCAGGCACTACCGGTCCTATTACTCCACCACCTATGCACTGTTGTACACATGTACCCTCTTGACCTGCATTTTGGCTCACAACCTCAAAGAAAGAACTGTTAATTAAACCGCCATTAATGGTGTTGTACATCATTACCCCACTCTCTAAATTACATCCAGTAATACGATAGCAGGTTGTACCTGTAGCTTGAGAGGTTCTGTACACGAAGAATTCGGAATTCGGCTCTTCAGACCGGGTATAAGCAAGAGTAGTGTTGCACGCGGTAGCGCGATAACAGATTTCCTGTTCATCCCATTCTCCTGTTTCCTCATTCCATACTCCGGAGCCGGTAGATGACTGAAGTTTGAAATATTCTGTACTCGGTTGGGAGGACTTTTCATAAGCACCGGCTGCTTCATTACAGCCATTTGTACGATAACAGGTCGAACCGGAAGCTTTCTTTTCGCTGATAATAAAGTAATTTGAGTTCGGTTGAGCTGCAAAGGCACCTGCATTTTCATTACATTCTTCGGCACGATAGCAGGTTAATTCTGCAGCCACAGAATCTATGGTAATAAAGTATGAAGTACTCGGTTTGGATGCTTCGTCATAGGCACCGGCTTCTGTGTGACAAGCTGTGGCGCGATAACATGCCGAACCATTAACCTGAGGATATGTATCTACGCTAAAGAACGAAGTATTCGGGCTCTCACTATAAGTACCACTATCCTCGTCGCAACCTGATGAACGATAACAGATGATGCCAGAAGCAGAAGAACTATCAACGACAAAGCCTTCCGGAGCGGTAGGAACGGCACCGGCTGCCTCATTACATTCGACGCCACGATAACAGGTTGAACCGGAAGCTTGTGACATTACAGTGATAAAGAACTGTGTATTGGGTTGAGAGGTCTCATCATAAGCACCCCCCGGATAGTTACAACTTCTGCCGCGATAGCAGGTAAAGGAAACGGCCTCTGAACTATCCGTAATAAAGAATTGTGTATTCGGCTCGTCTAAGTAAGCATCATCTACGCAACCTGCCGTACGATAACAGGTTGAACCGGAAGCCTGTGACATACTGTAAACAAAGAACTCTGCACTTGGTTCATCTGCTTGAGCCAAATCCATACAGCTTTCTGCACGATAACATCTGGAGTTTGACGGCGAAATACTGCTGATGGTGTTAAAGAAATTAAGGTTTGGTACAACAGAATAAGCACCGGCATCCATTGCACAGCTGTCGCCACGTGCACATCTCCAGAGATATGTATCTCTAAAAACGGCTATTGTTTCACATAATCTAGTTCGTACACCATTAATTATTACCCAACGACAGATCTGTTTACCACTACCTAAGCCACTGCTTTCCGGTGCATTCTCTGAATAGCTCTTCACTGTTTTATGGAAGAAACTGGTGTTAATGGTAACAGGATCCGTTATTACGACAAACGCACTTGTAGTATGATGTAAGTCCGGTGGCTGTCTAGAGCCGTCACTTATAGCACCGGCAGCTGTGTTACATCCTGATATGCGATAGCAGTTTATACCGGTAGCTGTGGAACCTGTATATAAGAAGAACGATGTATCCGGAATGCTAGGCACTGTGAATCCATATTGACGATCATCTGCACATGCTGTGGCACGATAACATATCGGTGCGTCATGTTGTTCATGAACGTTCACTACAGGATTTATAGGATTAAAAGGCTTGTCGCGACCTAGGTCACCGCCTATACTGCCGCCTATACTGCCGCCTCTGCCGCCGCTTAATTCTCCGCCGGTACCTGTAATACTTTCTCCAAGTGGCACTGTAACGTCTAAGAATGTTCCTTCAGATGAGATGCTACGGAAATATTGTTCATCCGGCTTGATGGAATAAGCACCTTCAACTTCATTACACTCATCAGCACGGTAAGCAACCAAACCGGAACCTTCTGATCTGGCAATGACAAAGAATGAACTGTCTGGTGTTTCTTCTATGGCACCGGCCGGGTCATTGACACTCACAGCACGATATGACGATATACCGGAAGCAGATGAACTTACAGTAACAAAGAAACGAATGTTTGGCTTGGAAACTTGATCATAGGCACCGACTGCCTCATGTACACTATTTGCACGATAGCATTCTGAACCGGAAGCAACAGACTTAGCTGTGATAAAGAATGAGGTGTTTGGACTTGCCTCGTAAGCACCGTCTTCTATATTACAAGATTCACCACGGTAACATGTAACACCGGAAGCAGATGAATTTATGGTAACAAAGAATTCTGCATTTGGTTTAGATGCATAGTCATAAGCACCGGCTTCAAAGTGACATTCTGCACCACGATAACAGGTTGAACCTAAATCAGTCGACTCTTCTACAACAAAGAATGATGTGTTCGGACTTTCACTGTATGCCTCATCTGCACAGCCTTCCGAACGATAGCAGGTCGAACCGGAAGCTTGTGAGCTCACGACAGCAAAGAAGTCCTCATTTGGCGATGTTTCATGTATGCCGAGTTCGTCCGGTTGGCAAGATATACCACGATAGCAAGTCGAGCCGGAAGCAACAGATGTGCTGGTAACGAAAAATTCCGTATTCGGTTGAGAAGCGTAGTCATAAGCACCGGCGGCAAAGTGACATTCTTGACCACGATAACATGTTGAACCGGAAGCAGATGAGTCTATGACAAAGAAGAATGATGTATTTGGTTTGGAAGCATTGTCATAAGCACCGGCAGGTTCATTACACCCTATACCACGATAACATTCGATTTCAGAATAAGATGAATAAGCGGTGACAAAGAATGATGTGTTAGGAACGACGGCATATGAACCGGCCCCCTCGTTACATCCTGAAGCTTTGTAACATCTCTGTCCATTGTTACACATTGGTCTTAAATCAATAAACCAATCTGACCATTCTCCTAATTCAGGTATCTCTAATTCCGTGAAACCTTCCGCACAACCGATAAATTTATAACATCCACCACCGTTGTTGCCGCCATTTTCTGTATCATTACAGGCATTTATTTTATATTTACAAGCAGGCGCGATGTATTTTTCCGGCGCATCCCAATTAACAATACCTTCCCCGTTTATCATACCTTTATATAAAAGAAGATTGTCTGCTAGACTTCCGATGTTTTCTACATAAGGAGCATTTAATGAGGCATTGTATAATGACTCTTGCGCAGCATTGATGAAAGAATAAGAATAGTCGTGTGTGCAACCAATTCGTTTCCAACACTGGTGATCCCTTCTGCTTTGATGACATTTTTGTTTAACGTATACACAACCCGGATAATCACTGCCACTAATTGAAGGATTAAAGCCTGGGCCAGCTACAGCAAGGAAGTTATTACGTAAAGTGATATTATTTGGAATAAGATCTAACCCTGTACCGCGTAACCCGCCTTCTCCATATGTATAAGGACTATAATCTGTTCTTTCTTCCACCTCACGACGCCATAAACTTCCGGCTGAGGCTGTCATATATATTATACCGGCATTTACCGGGAACTCAGTACTACTTCCAAACCAACCGCGAGTCGTGTTACAACCTGTCCACTTGTAGCAATAGTTTTGTATGTCATTACAACTGTAACCGCCGCCACTAACGCTATCGTCATACTCAGGATGACCGTCGTAGCCTTCATATCCGCAAACATATTTATCTGTTAAGTTATATTGGGATGAAAGAAACGGATTAATATTTTCAATACGTGCGATATTACCATTAGATAAGCGCTCGTTACTCCATGGGTCACTTTCATTATAGGAAATAAAGTTATCCGCATCGGACAAAGTTAAGCTGGAGTTACGATAAAATTCGTTACCACCCGTCCACCAATTTTCATGATCGCAATCGAATAGTTGCATACAAGCAAAACCACCGCATCTGGTCGCATTTCTGTATATGCAGTGGCTACCTGTCTCTTCAAAAAACCAACGGCGGTTGTTGTTACAAACCGCAAATTGACAATCTGCACCACTACCCGTTTCATAGTAGCTGCAGCGGAGATTAAAAGGAATTTCTTGTTGACCTGTTATATCAGTAATCTCGGCTGTTAAACTATCACCATTCGTGCTGACAAAGCCGTATGAACAACCGCAACTTTGCCAATATCTTATATTATTTGTACCTAAACAGGATTTTCCAAAACCGATTTCGTTATCATCTGCATTACATATTTTGTAGCCAGCATTATCTGCAAGGTATTTACAGCAGTTTTCGTTTGTATATAAATTTGTGTATGTTCCATCACTTTCTTGTCTTGCACAATAAGGGGCACCAACGCGAGGAATTTCACATTCGCTATAATTGTCACCACACTTACCATCGCCAGACGCAAAAAAGCCACTTGTGTCGCAATTCCTGTCGCCAAGTTGACAAACCTTAGCAAAAGAGGCACTCGGAAGCAAGAGTCCCATTGCTATGAATGTTGCACAAATAAGCCTTTTCGTCATCATATTCCTACTCTTTTAAATAGAATAATAACTTCTGTAGTATACCATTATTTTTTAAAAATGTCAATATTTTTATATATGCGAATCGTAAAAAAAGCTTTAAAAAATACGAAAAAATCTCAAAAATTATTTTACTTTTGAACGTAAATTTTCAAGAAGCCCTTCAACTCCTTTGGGAGACTTTGCAACATATGATGTATATTCATTGCGTGCTGTCTGTGCTAAACTTACGTTCTCTATTATTATGTCTATGATGCTTAATTTTCCATTAACATCATTTACGCGCCATTTTACACTGACCGGCGCCGCATCATCCATCGGAACGCTTGTATTAACAAAGATTTGATTAGGATTGTTGGCAACAGAAGTTCCCTCAAACACAAAATTTCTGCCCTTAAACTCATCAAAACGCTTTGACCATGTCTGAACGTTAAATTCTCTGTATAATTTGATGAACTCTTTTTGTTGCTCAGGGGTAGCCACCCGCCAATAGCGTCCCAAGACATACTTGCCAATAAAATCCAGGTCCAGATATGTGTTAAACAATTGACGGAAAGCTTTATCCTTTTCTTCAATGGAGACATTGGAATTGATGACTTGTTCTATACCTTCTTTGGTCACATTCTCTATTAAGTTGATAGCTTTATCTTTATTAACATCAGCTGTTGCCACATTAATAAAACCTAACAATGCAACCATAATCAAACTTATCTTTTTCATAGCTCACCTTATCAAAAAAAGTTACTCTTCATCCATATCAAAATCATAGCTTGAGGCAGATGGTTCTTTTGCCTTACCACAAACCTTGATTTTACCACGGTTCTGCAAATATGCAGATTTTATCGTCTCATAATAATCAACGGAGCTTTCCTCAAGACCTTCTATTAATTTTAGATTCTCAGCATATTTATTCAAATATTTCAGACTGGATACCCCATAATATATGCTATCTGCATGCTTATCTGAACTCTCATTCGCTATCCAATAGGTAGGAGAGGAATATCCGTCAGCAACCCAACCTGCTGTGGCACGCGGTGTACTTGGCCCCATGACCGGTAAAACAAGATACGGCCCATCAGGCACACACCATGTTGCCATTGTTTCATCAAAACCTGTTGCGTTTTTACCTAAGCCCGCTTTTGCAGCAACATCATATAAACCTAGGCCGCCTATTGTTGTATTAATCATGAAACGTGCTAAATTTTCCGCGGAAGAGTGAATATCGCCTTGTAAAAGATGATTTGCCATGGATATGGGCTCTTCAACATTGTCAAAAAAGTTCGTCACCCTCTTACGTATGTATTTGTTTGTAACTGCTCGGTATCCCTTTGCTACCGGTCTGATAACCGTTTTTTCGAGGGTATTGTTAAACCGAAACATCGCATGGTTATAGCTTTCCAATGCAGAATTCTCTGTTGACGCTGTAGAACAACCACCCAGCCCTAACAGACAAATTAATGCAACATATCGCTTAAAAGATTTATTCACTTCTTCCTCTTTCATCTCATCAAAAACTTCTACCAATATAGATGGTTTATTAAATAAATCAATAATTAATTTTTATTTAATTGTTACAATTCGAAATGTTTTGTGTTTTGCAAAACAAAATTAACCCCCTTATTATACGTGTCATGTGGTAATCTTTTTTTTGAGGGAAAATATTATGACAACATATAGTGGAAAAATTAATCTTTTTGACTGTGCAACAGCACAAAACGTTATCGGACAAGATAAATTTTTGGCTGCTTTGAAAAAAGTTTTGGATCATGGTGCATACTGCCAGGGACCTGAAACAAAAGAGTTGGAACAAAAGCTGGCGCAATATTCCGGCGTTAAGTATTGTGCAACATGTGCTTCTGGTACTGATGCTCTGACTTTGGCTTTAATGGCATGGGGTGTTAAGCCCGGTGATGCCGTTTTCGTTTCTTCCTTTACTTTTGTTGCTTCTGCAGAATGTATTGCACTTTTAGGCGGCACACCAATTTTCGTTGATTCAAAGCCTGATACATATAATATGGATCCAGAGGATTTGAAAAAAGCTATCGAGATGGTTAAAAAAGAAGGTAAACTCAATCTAAAAGCTGTTATTGCTGTTGATATCTTCGGTTCTCCTTGCGAATTTGATGAAATTATGAAGATTGCTCATGAAAACGGCATGAAAGTTTTGGAAGATGCTGCTCAGGCTTATGGTTCAAGATATAACGGAAAACCTGCCGGCGGATATGCAGACATGGTTGCTACCTCTTTTTATCCAACTAAGCCTTTGGCTTGCTATGGTGATGGTGGTGCTACATTTACAAATTCGGAAGAAGAATACAATATGCTTGTCTCCTGCCGTGTACATGGTATGAGTATGACAGATCACTATGATAATGTTCGTTTAGGCGTTACCGGTCGTTTGGATTCTTTCCAAGGTGCCGTTGTACTTGAAAAATTAAAGATTTTTGACGAAGAGCTCGTTAAACGTGCAAAAGTTGCGAAAAACTATGATGAAAAGTTAAGTTCATATTATGGTCGTCAACGCATTTTGGATAATGCTCAATCCGCTTATGGCCTATATACAATTAATTGTGAAGATCGTGATGAGTTAATGGCGTATCTCAAGGAAAATAATATTCCGTGTGGTGCATATTATCCACGTCCGGTTAATACACAAACAGCTTATGCTAAGTGGAATACCAGAAGCTTGCCGGTTTGTGAGAAGTTATCCAAAACTGTTCTAAGCATTCCAATGCATCCATATTTGGAACCGGAAGCACAAGAATATATTATCAATAAGATGAATGAATTTGCGGCTAAAAAAGCTAAAAAAGCTGCTTAAGCATAAATCGGATAATAAAAACCTGCTGAAAATCAAATTTTCAGCAGGTTTTTTTATTGAATTGTTTTGTCTTTTTTGTTTTTTTTGATTAATTTATATTGATTTTTAACCCTTTTCTTCTTATATTATGTTCAGTTAATTTTGAAAAAAGGAGGGGCTCTACTATGCTCAAAAATGAAAAAGCTGTTTCTTATAATAACACCCAGATTATTGATGAGGGTTTGCGTAATTTTATGTTGAGAGTGTATAATTATATGGCGGGAGGCTTGGTTTTGACCGCTGCCGCAGCATGGCTTATCATCAGTAATACTGCTATACTAAAGTTATTTTTTACGCCTCATGGATATTCTGCGCTTGGATGGCTCGCTTTGTTTGCTCCGTTGATTTTGGTCTTCGCTTTCGGTTGGGTTGTCAATAAGGGAACAATCGGTCAGGTTCAAGCTGTGTTTTGGGGCTTTTCTGCCTTGATGGGTGTATCTTTAGCACCGGCATTTCTCATCTATACACACACGAGTATTGTTCGTGTTTTTCTCATTACAGCTGCAACCTTTGGTGGAATTAGTATCTATGGCTACACCACTAAAAAAGATTTGAGCTCTTGGGGAAGCTTCTTGCTTATGGGTGTTATTGGATTGATTGTGGCATCTATTGTCAATATCTTTCTAAAAAGCACTGGGCTTGATTATGCTCTTTCTTATCTTACCGTACTTATCTTTGCCGGTTTAACGGCTTATGACACACATAAGTTAAAATCTTTGTATTTTGTTGGTGGATATAATGAAGATTTCGCTGCTCGAGGAGCTATTTCCGGTGCTCTATCGTTATATCTTGACTTTATCAATATGTTTATGGCTCTCTTAAGATTAATGGGAGACAGAAGATAAACTGGTTAACACTTATTAAGCCGGACTAACATCCGGCTTTTTTTATCGGAGAAAGAAAAAATGGCTGATACCGTTCTTGATCATTTTGCTAAACGACACAGTTTTTATGATATTAATGACCACATTCCCATCAAAGAAAATGAAATTGTCCAAATTATTAAGAACACATTGGAGCTATATCCCAGCTCTTTTAATACACAAGGAGCAAGGTTATTACTTTTATTTGGTAAAGAACATAAAAAATTATGGGATTTAGTTCAGGAAGAATTGCTTCAAAATTCTCCTTCAGATAAAGTTGAAGCTATCAAAAAGCGTATTGCTTCTTTTGCACAGGGATATGGTTCTATTTTATTTTTTGATGATAGGGAAATTGTAAAGCAACTAGAAACTAAAATGCCTCTTTATTCAGCCTATTTTACTGATTGGGCCAACCAGGGTAATGCTATGCTGCAATTCATGATATGGACCGCTCTTTCTGAGAGAAATGTTGGTGCAACACTACAGCATTATAATCCTCTTATTGATGATGCTGTCAAAAAGACCTTTGATATTCCAAAAACTTGGGAGCTAGTGGCTCAAATGCCATTTGGAGGCATACAAACCTACCCTAAGGCTCACGATGTAGAGAAAATTGAATCTAAACTCATTATTAAAAAGTAGCTGAATCACGCATTAGCTTGCCTGGTGTTGATACCAGGCAAGCTAATATTTTCTTTAAAAGTTATACTGGAAAGATAAACCAACCATATTTATGCTTGAACCATATTTAGCGTCCAGTGTGCTACCATTATTTGCCAATTGGTTATGAGACTTTGAGGTATTCATAAATACGTGGGAATAGCCGAAGTCCATCTGCATCTTTTCGTTTATCTTATAACTTGCGCCAACACCTAAGATCCATCTATCAGAATCCGGAACACGGGCTGTACGGTGTTCACTACTATGTACACCAGCTTGATCGTATGAAATACCGGCTCTTAAAGTCCATTTATCATTATAGTAATAATCTGTGCCTAAAGAAAGCATCCAAGTATCACGCCAATCTTCATCGACGGCGCCAACGCTTCTTCTTACGCCATAAGGATTAGAGCTTGACCATATATCTAATGTCTTAAATTTGCTCCACTTGGTCCATTTAACTGATGCTGACAAGCCAAAATCTTTTATTCTGTGATAAGCAGATAATGTGTAGTACTCCGGTAATGTTAAATTTGTTCCGGCATGGCTGTACATCTCACCAAAAGGTGTTGTAACATGATGTGAACCGCGAATCTTGTGAACAGCTTGGGAGTGATAAGATAATCCAAATCTGGTATTTTCTCCTAATTTATATAAAACACCAAGACTATATACTGTCGTATAGGAATCGCCCTCAACTTTTGACTTAGAATATAGCCCCGTAGGCGCTATAGAATCTACCGCATTTGTCAGCTCTGCACTGGCTGTTTCAGCAATAAGCCCCGCACCGAGTGAAAAGTTTTTGGTTAAATCATAGCTCGCAGCCAATTCATAATCAATCGCTGTAATTTCAGATCTGATAGCATGAGAACGACCGAACCAATTTTTGCCATAGTTTGTTGCAAAGGCATAAGGTGTGTATGCTGCTAAACCTATGCGTGTCTTGTCATTAGCTTTATATTGTGCAAAAACATGAGGAACCAAAGGGTGGTCTTCAAGACGTCCTTCCTTTCCTGTGGTATTGTTGCTAACGGAACCAGTTACTTTTGAATTCAATGCAACCATTGTTACACCTGTTTGCAAACCAGTATCTCTTAAGCACATTCCTGCGGGATTGTATGCTATGGCAGAATAGTCATCGCCAACAACACCATATCCAGCAAAAGCACGACCTAATTGTGTTAATGAATATTCAGAAAGTTGGAAACCTCCAGCAAAGGATTTGGTTGCCAACAACATAAAGCAAATAGTTAATAGTATTTTTCTCAATTTTTTAGTCCTTAATTTGTTAACTCTCGACGTTCTTATAGCATATAAAAATAATAAATCAAGCGCTTGCTTTAATTTTTTGCTTCAAAAATATTCTTTTTAATTTAAATACTTGGATTCATTTAAATTTATTTTATGCCAACATTACGATAAATTATGGATAAAATTTCATCAACGGCTTCTTGAGTATAATCCTGCCACCCCATTGCTTTTAAAATAACTTCTTTTCTTGTCAGCACGCTAAATATTTGCGAAAACATCATAACTGTTTGTAAATTCGCTTCCCTTTTTGATAAGGAACCTTCACTTGCATCTTTTAACAGCGAAGTAAACCATGGGAAGTATATTTCATTTAATCCTTTAGATAAAGTTTCAAAGTAAGGAGATGATTGTGTGTATTCGCGTATATATATTTGCCCTAATTCCACTGAAAATTTACCAGAACAAATCAGTTCCACAAATTTCCTGATACAAATTTTAAGCATTTCACGACTTTTTTTGGGGTTTGGCATTGTTGCCCTTAAAAACAAATATTGCGGATATATATCCTTAAATTGTTCGCGCACTATTTCTACTATATGCATTAAAATTTCGACATACAGCCCTTTTTTACCCTTAAAATAATAATTGATAGCAGCCACATTAGCGCCTGCCTGCAACAATATATCTCTGGTTGTTGCCTGCTCGTAACCTTTAGATGCAAACTCATGAATAGCTGCCTCTATTATTTTTTCTTTCGTCGTTTTCATGACTGTCAGTGTATTACTATTTTTATTAATTGCAAGAAAGTTCTGCTTCTCTTCAAAACAAAATAATCTATTCTTTATCCCTTCCTCTTAATAGAATATCTAACCTAAATTTTGTTTTCCTGTTTTTATCTCTTAACTTTTTTCTTCTGATGAGGTTTTGAAGCAGCAGTGTCTTTCCCAATTTATATCTTTCAAATTTCTGAGGATTAGATTCTGGTATTTGAATTGTGTCATCATTTTCTTCTAACAAAGTTTCTTCGCGCGCAGGATTAAATGCCGGTGGAGAAGGAACAGTGTCCCTGTCAAGGAAGAATTCCATAAACTGCTCTTTTATTTCTGGATCGCTTAAATCATAACAAGTCATTACAGCACTGCTGGCTTTATCTTCTTTTCCCAGGTCAAGAGCTTGATCAATATTAAGATCCCGAATATCTTCAGCGTTGTGCGTTATATAAATAATTGTTTTTTTGTCCTTTATTTTATTCAAGTATTGTGCAATATCTTCTTCCATAGTCGCATCTATGCCGGCTGTCGGTTCATCTAAAATTAAAATAGGAGAATCTTTTATCAGCGCTTGCGCCAGATTAAGACGATTTGCCTGCCCGCCAGAAATTCCTTGTCCACTTCCTTTAATTATTTTCTTTGGAGAGATAAATTCAGGATTTTTAGGATCATCCTTGATTCCCACAATTTCCATAACTTCCTGTATAAGTTCCTCTGGTGCATTAGGATTTGATAGACGAATAAACTCATCAACGGTCATTTCCATAAATTCTGGTTTTTGCATTGAAATAGCAATATGCCTCGACGGTTCTGCGAAATTTAGTTGACTATATTCAACACCCATAAATTTATTTTTATCATCCATTACACCGATTTTAATGGTTCCACCATCTACATCTCTACTGTGCATTAAAAGGTTTATAAGTGTACTTTTTCCTGCTCCACTAACACCACTAAGCAAGGTAATTCCCGGACCAATATATTGTTTTCCTGGAATTGAAAATAATATATCTTCGCTGACTTTTGCCGGATTTTTAGGATCCTTACGATGAACAACAACGTTATCCAGTTCAATAACATTAGCCTTATCCGGAATTCGTTCTTTTCCATACTTCACTTTAATTTTAGGGATAAACCCCTTATAGGCGTTTGCAAACATACCAACAAATCTCTTTAGCGAAAAATGCGAATCTATACAATCGTTAACAGCTTTATAGATACCTAACGTTGCCGCGGTTGTTACCAAAGCATTGACTGGATCACCAATTGTAAGGGCGACAACGCCAGCAATAACAGCCATTTTAGCTATGGTTCCTATGATTGCATACTTATTAAGTAGTTTTGTTAATCGATGATAACTCCTTTCTGTTTCAAGCTTCTTTTCTTTATAAATTTCTTTAGATCTACCCTTTGGGTCTGAAGTTTCTGTTTTATAGCTTGTAGTGTATAATAGCCTATCTGTAAAACGAAAATTGGCTTTTGCTTTTCGTATATCATTACAGCGTTGAATAAATTTTTCATTCATTTGATGACTTATGATGTATGAAGAAATTCCCGATGCAGCAATTACCCCTCCCATAATTGGTAAGTTACTCAATCCTCCGCTGATCATTGTCATACCAACCAGTGCTACCGACGATATGTATCCGCTGATTAATCCGCCTTTTGCATACAAATAACCTGCTGCAGATCTTCGCATTTCATTAACGTCTTCTAGGGCTCTATCTATATCCCCAATTCGTATTAAACGTTCTTCTATTGGAAAGGAATCAAAAATTTGATGAAATTTTTCAGAAATATTATTTTGTATGATAGCCTGTCTTTCCTGCATATACGTTTCCATCAACTGCAAACTAGCTCCCGAAAATAAGCTGGAGACCAAATAGCTGTAGAACCATCCAGGTTTAAATTTCCCATTATTATCACGTGATAGCTTATCTGTAATATTTGCTAAAACCCTTAGGATTGAAGAAAAGCCATACCCACTCAGGACATCTCCGTTTCTTCGCGTAAACTCTTTTATTTTGCTTTTAGCAACCTTTAAATCTTCTTTAGTTAAATTGTTTTTGCTATATTTTTGCGACATATCCATATCTTCTTATTCAATGATACATTATGTGGTTTATTCTAGCATATATATGGATAAAAATCAAGCTTTTTGGTATAATATGTTGCCTGTTCATAACCTTTAGATGCAAACTCATGAATAGCTGCCGCTATTATTTTTTCTTTCGTCGTCTTCATGACCGTCAGTGTGTTACTATTTTTATTAATTGCAAATAAAATTTATTATTTACAAAACTGCATTATTTTTATAGCATGGTAGCATAGTAGCATAGTATAAAGGGCAAATATATGAAAAAACACTTTTATTTTTTCAGACACGGACAAACCAATGAAAATCAGACAAGGATAAGAAAAGGGCTGGGCGATGAAGCCTATCTTACTGATATGGGCAAACAACAAGCACACTGTTTAGCAGATTTCTTAGCTGATAAATCTTTAGATGTCATATATTCAAGCCCCTATGAGCGTGCGGTCGATACCTCAAAGGTAGTGGCACGCCAGCATAAAAATATTGAAATTATCATTGATGATGCTTTACGTGAGGCCGTTTTTGGTTTTTGGGATCCTGAAAACAGCGAAGATAGAGAAGAGATGAATAAAACTTTTACAAAAATCAAATGCTTTTTAGAAAAGATTTCTTCGCAGGATGAATATAAAAATGTGGCCGTTTGCTCACATGGCGGGGTTACACGAGCCTTATGTTGGGCTGCAGGTACCAAAATAGAAGGAATTAAGAATTGCCAGTGTTTTCACTTTGTTTTAAGAAATAATATCTGGAAATATATAGAAAACTTCGAACCTAATATTTCGTAACGATTTTCAAAAATAAAATTTTATTTTTTTACGCGATTTCAAAGTATAATACTTGACTCTACTTTTTTTTTGTTTAGATTCGCCTTTAGATAACCTACAATTATACACTATAAATATCACAATCATTATGAAGCATTTGTTAAAAATTTTACGAGCGTGGAAGAGATTATACGCAGAGCAGAAACCCGGTCTTAATGAGAATTTGCCGTGGGCAGATATTCTTCTTGAGTTAAATCTCTCACGTTCCGAGAGTATAGAGCTGTCTAAACGCGCCATCGCAGAGTGTGATGCTTTTTCTGTGGAAGATGCCCAATTTCTTGGAAGGTTGCCTTGTTTTGTGGATGTCGTGAAAAATTTGACATCAAAGCCTAATGCGGACATTCCCGATTGTTACAAAATCGCGTTCCCGTACGCAGACGATGTCTATGTTGTGCGCTATCCAAAATTGGCGGATTTGCAGAGCAATGAAAATCTTGGGCAATTTGTGCCTGTTGAGGTTCCCATTGTTGTTGCAACTATTGTATGTCACAGACATGTGGATTTTCCTGATGAGATTTTTGTGCAGGCAGGTCTTGACTATGATGAGAAGATTTCTAAACATCTTATCGTTTGCTATGCTGACGAGCCACCAAAAGATTTTGTACAATCAGCTATCTAAAATATCGCGCGTATGGAAAAGAATGATCAAGACAGAGCTATTGCTCTTTTTGAAAAGTATTACGAAGTGACACCAAGCCAAAAAGGTGTTCCCGTGATTGACATCTATCGTGGGCTGTTTTTGTATGCCGCAAGCAACGAGGTCCTTGAGGCTTGTAAGAAAAGTCAGGACATTCTCCGCTTTATGATGATGTACTTCATGTGGCCGTTGGTAGGGATTGTGATACTCTTCTTTGTTGGGCTTTCAGAGGGCAATGCCATGAGTTCGCTTTGCTTGTTTTCTTATGTTTTTTTTGTTCTATGGGGAATATTGTTTATTGTATTGCTCATAAAATACAATAAGGCAAACAAGCAGGTTATGGTAGGAGAAAACCTATTCTTCTTGAATTGCTTGGATACCTTTGCTGACTGCAATCCAGATAACAAGAACACTGTTCCGGTTTAGCTCTCTGTTGGCTAATGCCTCCACTCTTAATACAAAGATCCCGTCATTCTCAAACAGAATGACGGGATCTTTGTATTAGGGTGAAAAAAAGTCATTTTCTGATGAGTGTGCGAGTTAGTAGCCCATTAATCCTTTCTTCTAGCACCGTGTCTCCAGGGTTAGCTTCAAGCCACAAGAAGCTCTCTTTACCAGTTATAGATAGAGGATCTCCTTTGTAAAAATAAATATTTACAAAGAAATCCTCGCTACCCATACTTTCTCCGTGACCGGTCTCGGTTGAAGAGTAGGAGAATCTGGTATGATAGGTTTCAGAATTCCAGTCTACTTTCCCCATATGACCATCAAATTTCGAGACTTTTTTGATGACTCGCTTAATTTGGTAGTCTGGTAACGGTAATGGATCATAGTAAGTCCGTTTGTCAAACTCACCAAATTCGTCAGGGCCTTTGGTTACTCGTACTACCACTACCTCTTGGCCTTTGATCGCTCGCGTCCAGTGGACATACGAAGTACTACCGGAAATCATTTCATACCGCGTGGCCTGAGTTGTGTCCATAATTATGACACTTTCATAAGTCTGCCAAGCCTCTTCACCGTTGTCCAAAAAGTAGACCTTGTAGTTCACCCCTTTAAAGGGTTGGATACCTACACTTTTAATCTTTAGGGTATCAAGGTACTCTATTTTGGTCTCAGACTTTGGTTTAGTAGTGGGCTCACAAGCTGTTACGATCGCATAGATCATCACCACGATAATAATAAAAAGAAATTTCTTCATAATGCTGTTTTAATTGATTAATATTGTTAATATTGTTATTTACTGTAAAAAAAAGCAAATCATTATGAAAAAGTTATTTAGTTAACCGCATTATATTCATAATAATTTGTTTTGTGTGTCATGTTATTTCTTTTCTGTTTTTTGTCAATAAATTTCTTTAGGTGAAAACATTTGACAGCAAAGAGAAAAATTGCTAAAATCAGATAGATTTGATTGATTTATTTGAAGGTAAGTATGGTGAAAAAGCAGACCGTTTATCTTTGTTATTTGCCTGAGTTTGATGCCTATGGCATTAAAAAGGATGTTATTAAGCAATTAACTCAAGAAAGCATTGTGCCGGAGATTTTGCTGCCTGAAGAATTGCAAGCAAAAGGCACCTTAAAGCAAGAACCAAAGATTGGCTTTCTTTTGGGGCAAGATAAATCTGAAAACAATGATGAATATTACACAATCAGCCAAAGTTATCTGCAAGCTGTTTTAAACACAGGTGCGCGTGTGCGTTTTTTGGATTTTGACAACGCAGATAAACAAATGAGAGATTGCGATGGTGCTATTTTGCCCGGTGGAGCTTTTAATAACCCTGAGAGCTTTTATATTGACGGAAAAATTTTGGGTGATGAGGTCGGAAAACGCTATTTTGCTTACGAGGCAGTGATTAAAGAGGCCCATAAGAAGCACAAGCCCATGCTTGGCATTTGTGCCGGCGCGCAGATGATTGGTGCTTTGCTCGGCAATATGAAAATGTATCGTGATCTAAAAAACGAAGTCTTGCATCCGACCATACACAAACCCAAAGAAGAAACAGACGTTCGCGTGCATCAAATCAAGTTGTTACAGGGAACGCCGATTTTTGATATTATGGGCATAGAACCGACTGAAAATCATGTCATTATAAATTCACGCCACACACAGTCCATGGTACTTGATGTTTTGCAAGATTATGTAGTTGGTGTGCCAGAGGTTAAAATGAAAATTTATGCCATTTCTGATAGTGATGGCATTCCGGAAATTTGGGGCAATGAAGAAGCCGGTATTTTATGTGTTCAGGGACATCCTGAAGATTTGATAGGCGAAGCAAAAATGCAAAATTTATATAACTATATTGCGCGCAAAGCAAAAGAATATCGGATGAAAAAAAATCTTTTGGTTTTTCGAAAAAGAGAAAACGTTCATTAACTATAAGTTTTTGACCTGAATAACAAAATCCCTTGCCGACGACTTGCGACAAGGGATTTTGTTGTATTGATCATTTACCCTCTCATCTTGCCTAATACTTTATCTGATATGATTTTTTCAACCTTTTTAAGGTGCTCTGGCATTTTCTTATTTTCGATTACGGATGTACCTAAAATTTTATCTGCCCTTTTGGCGAGCTTGCGACGAAGCATAGCAAGTTTGTTATCTATCTTTCTTAGCCCTTCATAGCCCTCAAAATCATGATACGGACAAGAATCCTTATCATTATAAGAAACAAAGACATCTTCTTTTGGATTCCAAGACCATCTTAAAGTTCCATTGTCATTATAGCACAAGATATTATGTTCCTTATCCTGAGAAAGTTTTGCTTTTGATTCAGGATCAAATTGAATATCAAAAGAACCTTCAATATCATAAAGCTTGTCTTCAACTTTTTCGCGTACTGCTTCGGTATACACGTTGTAGTCTACACTAAAATGAGGATCGCTTGCATCTCTATAACGTTGTCTTAATGCAATATTATATACTTTACTTACTTGATCCGATGTCATCCCGGGTTTTACACAAAACAGTGCATCATTAAATTTAGCCTCAACCGAATATCCGGTTTTATTTGCAATTGCAATCATATGCTCGGATGTTTCTGCTAAATCTTTATCTACTCGTCCATAATTATTATTCCCTGGATCATAAGTTATTACCTTGCGCTTGTCATCAACCTTATAAAATTCACCCTTGCTTTTCTGTTCTTTCTTCATTTGTATAGTTCTTGCTCTTTCTTCAAAGGCTAACCGTTGCTGATCTGCAATTCTTGCTTCTCTTTCCTTAATCTTTTTTAATAAGTAATTAAATGATTCTGCATGTTCAGGGGATTTTTTTATATCATATCCACGTTTGATAACTTCACGAACAACATCTTCTATCTGTTCTGCAATCACATCATACCGATTATAGGTTTGTCTTACTTCATCCATCGGATATTTTTGAATATCAGCACCGCCTTTTTCTATTAAGATACCTAAGGCTTTTGGTGTGAAGGCTAATTTAAGCAATCGCTCGGCATCATCTTTGCTTAATCCGTTTTCGCAAGCAATTGTAAAAATTTCTTCAAAGTTCACACTCTGGCAAAAAGATAAATAACCGGGAGCTTCATTTCCCACCTTTTTATAACTGGCGCCACAACAATCAGCTGTTACTTTGTGTCCCTTTGCTATGTATTCCTTAAATTTTTCAACATCTGGGGCGATATATCCGCGTGACCACCGCTTTTCTTCGTTATCCCATTTCAATTGTTCCTGTCTTTCTTGCTCTTTTTCTTTTGCTGTTTTTTCATCTTCTATTGCTTTTCTTTCTTGAGCATCCTTTACTTGTTTATCTACAATTTGCTGTGATTCTCTTAGGGCTCTATCAAAATTCTCATCACTCATTTCTCGTCTCCTCCGTGTGAATTATCAAATTTGCCTCCATTTTACCACTTAATTGAGCAAAGGTCAAGTTTTTTGCATAAAAACACCTGGGTGAGTGTTAAAACAAAATATCGGAAAAAATATTGACAGCTAATAGATTGTTTTATACTATACCGACGGTTTGGGAGAGTATAATATGAGCTTTATAAAATCTATTCTGAAAAAATATAACCCTCCAATAAAGATTGAGCATTTTAGAAGTGTGGAAGGTACGAAATCCGGTAAGATACAGCATGATTTCATTGATTTTGATGTTGAAAAGGCTGATATAACTACTGTTTTTGCGGCTAGAATGCTGGCTAAAAGAATAGGACAAAAGATTTCTCCTTTTTTAGACAAGCTTATCAAAAACACCAAAGACAGGGATAAGCAAAGTAATCTTAAAAAAACAGAAACCTGGATTTATAAAAAGACTGTTTGGCATCCGGCTCTGGTTGAAAAAAGCGCCTATAAAGTGTTAGAGAAAATGAAAAAAGGTACTAGCATTAAAAAAATAGGACTTCCTTATAAACAGATAAGAACAGACGCTGTAATTGCTACAATTTTGCATGACATTGGCAGGCTCTCCGAGATTGATATTTATCAAGGAAGAGTCATATTAAAGCGAGGTAAAATAAATAAAAGCCACGCAGCAATGGGCTTTGATGCCTTGAAACACTCTATAATTAAACCTGAAATTTTACTTGCAATTAGGTATCATGAATTTGCTGATACGACAGAGGCTAAAGAAGATAAAATATACCAAGCTCTGCCGGATGAAAGAAAAAGAGCTGCAGATTTTTATATAAAGCTTTTGCAAGATGCTGATAAGGCCGGAAATTTGATTGAGCGCTCTGTATATGGCGCAAAGAAAACCATGCAATATTTTAGTCCTGATTTTGTTAAGGATTACGATTTAACTGATAAATATCTTAAAGCGGCAATGTCAGGAAATTATTTCACGGCAAAAAAAGGTCACCTGCTTGATGTTATGATACATTATATGGTTTGGAGCTATGATGTGCATTATAAAGGAACAAGAAAAATTCTTGTTTCTATTTTATCTGATCTTTTCATGCGCATATATGAGGAGGCGTTAGATGAATATCATCATTCAGAAGATAAAAATGCAAAACGTTTAGCAAATACACTTGAAAAAATAACAAAATTTGAAGATTATGTGATTTGTCAAAGACTGAATAGAAAAATTAATGAAAAAAATCGCCGTAAAATAAGGGAACAAATAGCAAAATTACGTTGCAAATGAATTACTTTGGAGAACACTAATGAACCCTATATTGTTGACCATAGCCATTTATCTTATCATTTTATTTAGTATTGTACTTTATTTTTGCCGCAATCAAAACCTTGAGAGCTACTTTGTTAACAAGCGTTCAACATCTTTGTGGTTTATGGTGTTTTCAAACGTCGCAACCCTTGTCGGTGCCGGTGCTGTTGTTCCATCAATAGGTGAGACCTATAAAGGATTTACTGTTTTGGCATGGGCCAATGTGACAACATTTATACTTGCGGTTATGCTACTTGGTTATATGGCTCCAAAAATCAGACAACTAGGCAACAAATATAATATTTCAACCATAGTTGATTATTTTCAAGTAAGATTTGATAAGAAAAATAGGGTTATTATGGGAATATTTCAATTGATGTTGCTTATTGTTTGGATTGGTCTGCAAGCGATGGCAGTTACGATATTATTATCACAAATACTCAATATTACGTACTTTGAGGCTTTATTTATTGTTATGGCGGTTTGCCTTTTGTATTCAATGGTGGGCGGGATTAAGGCTGATATCATCCTAGACTTTGTACAATTTTGGGTGATGCTTCTTGTTTATTTAACAATGGCTGTTATTGCCTATTTGAACACAGACGTTGTTCAGATGATTAAAGATACACCAAGAGAAGTGCTAGATCCCTCCAGTTACAAAGGCGCGGCTTGGTTTGTTATTGCTTCATTGATGTTAGTGCTTTCGTATGTTTCATCTGCGCCGCACTGGCAAAAAATTATGTCTGCCCAATCATCCAGCGTTGCCAGAAAATCGTTCTTTTACGCCGCACCGATCGTTCTTATATTAATGGCAATCATCATGTTTTTGGGTATATATGCTTATAACACGCTTTCCGGACTGGATAATTCTGATAAGGCAGTGTTTGTCTTGATGGAAAAAACACTTCCACATTGGGCTGTGGGTTTAGGATTTGCCGCCATCATTGCAACAGTTACCTCGTCTTTGGACAGTATGTTTGTGGCCGGTTCAACAATCATATACAAAGAGTTTATTTCCGATAAGAATGGAAGTATTATAAAGGCTCGGCTCATAACTCTGGCCTTTGGTTCTTTTGGCGTATTAATTACTTTAATTTTCCCTCAAATGTTTGATTTGGGTGTATTTTTATTGGCTCTTGCCGTTTTGCCGGTTACAGCAATTTTATTAGGTATCACAACAAAGAGTTTTGGCCCTAATGCAAGCTTTTATCCGATTTTAATATCCATTGTGACGCTTTTGGCTTTATATCCGTTTGTCGGGAGTAAAACGTTTTTGATAACAACGCCCTTAAGCATAATTTTAACGCTTGCCTTCTTCTTTGTGGGAAAGATGGTAAATAAACGATAATTGGAGAGGACATCTAATTTAAAACACTAAGCCATGCTAACCTCTTGGTTAGCATGGCTTGTTGTTAATGTGGTGTAATCTCGGTCAGCGAGGAACATATACAGGAACGATCATCGTCGAATGCTCTTCCTCCTTCTTCCTAGTATCTTTTATAGTCTGGTGCTCTTTTGAGTACCAGACTATAATGGTCAACTTACCTCCTTCTTTTCGCCAGTACTCTGCAGTATCCCCTACGATTGCAGAGAATGCTGCATCGGTCTCGCTGATGAGACTGTCTCCATTTTCTGTTACAAAGATGCGACACTTACCCATGCCGCCGATTTTTACAATCTGTGACTTATAGTGCTGGGAAAGATTTATATCTTCGATTTTTATAAATTTGTGTAAACGTCCATCCACTCAAAATTAAATCGGTTAACGCGGACGGATAAGCCTGAACGTAAGCATCATGCACAAACCATAATATCAAATTTGAAACCAAGGCCCAACGCATTTGCTGCTCATTTTTCGTGGTATACATGAAAATTGTGTAGCTGGCCGAAGCAATAATCGGAAACAAGCCGATGATACCGCGATTATTCGCCCATAATCCGGCAACAATGCACAAAATCAATAAAATCCATGTGATATTTTTAGTTAATTTATTTTTATAAGCTAAAATATTTCTAATTAAAGAAACAGCATTGGTTGTTAAAGCAGCATATGTGTAAAGAGCCATATTTGATAACATGCAGAATATCACGTCAAAAATCTGCCACCAAATCAAATCAGTCTTACTTTTTTTGATAACCGATATTGCAATGCATAGCGCAGAAAGCAAAGAAAAAGTGTTACCAATAATTAAATATGTTTGCATAGGATTTGCCTCTTTGCGATTTTTTAGCTTTATAGATGCGAAAAGTCAATATTTATAAACAAAGCATATTTCATTTAGCACCCTCCCTTTATTGCAAAATATATGAAAAATCATTTTGTGAAACTAACCTTAAATCAAATTTATCTGCCAGAGGGAGAACAAACAGCTCAAATTGTTCGTATCTCATCTCTATACGTTCTTTAGATAAATCTGCATCACTTCTGGCTCGGAGGATTCTGCGATGATATTCGGTCTTTTTATCGGTTTGCAAAAAGATTTTATAAGCTTGAGGAAAATCGTTTAATATAAAAGCTGCCCCAATACCTTCAACAATGATTAAATCTTGTTTTTTACCTGCGATTGTGTTTTTTAGTTTTTCAAAATTATAGGCTTGTGGAAAAGTAGAGGCCATATATCCTTTCTTTACCTGACCTTCTTTGTTAACATAGGATTTTACGGTGTTTTTTCGGTAATTTTTATCAAGCAAAAAATCATCTGTATCAATGACATAGACTGTTCTCTTTGATTTTTGATATTCTTCTTTTAATGAATGTGCAAAGGTTGACTTTCCGGCACAACCATTACCGGAAATCAGGACAATTTTATAATCATTTTTTATGATTGTATTGCAAATGTCTTTAACTGTTTGTTTCATGGGTATCTTTGTATCATATATGTTATTGAAAAGCAACAAACATCTGCATTTTATCGGACGAAAATTATGATGGATATAGGAAGTTAGAGATAAAGTGGAGAAAGTATTGAAAGAAAACAGGTTGTTTTATATCCTAAATGAGAGTCTTAGAAACGTAGTATGGTGAAAATTTATTTTTTATATTGAAGCTGATATATACTGCTTGCAAATTAGCAAAAAGGTTTGTATTCTAAGTAGCATCGATAAAATGGAGGTGATATCATGTATATTAAGCAATTTTCGGAACTAACAAAAGATAGTATACAACAGGCCGGCGGTAAGGGTGCATCGTTGGGAGAAATGTATAATTCAGGGATTCCAATACCAAATGGTTTTGTTGTTTTGTCTGCTACTTTTGATAGTTTTATTAAAGAAAATCTGCTTGATCAAAAAATCGTTTCAGCATTTCAAAATCTCAAAAGTCAGGATATTGAGCAGATTGATAAGATTTCTCAGGAGCTTCAAACATCCATTATGAATGCTTCGCTACCAAACCAAGTTATTGAGGAAATCTGTCGCGCGTTTAAGTCATTAGATGCATCTTTTGTTGCGGTTCGTTCCTCAGCAACAGCGGAAGATTCCGCTTCAGACGCCTGGGCCGGCCAACTTGACAGTTTTTTAAATACAACAGAGGATACACTTATTGAAAATATTAAAAAATGTTGGGCCTCTTTATTTACACCTCGTGCGATTTTTTACCGTATAGAAAAAGGGTTGGCAAAAGAACACATATCTGTTGCTGTTGTTGTGCAGAAAATGGTAAAAAGTGAGGTTGCCGGTATTGCTTTTTCCATTCATCCGCTTACGCAAGATAAAAATAACATTGTTATAGATGCGGCTTTAGGCTTGGGAGAGGCAATTGTTTCCGGACAAATCACTCCTGATAATTACGTTGTGCAGAAAGAGCCCCTGTCTATTATAAGCAAATCTGTAAAAACTCAGACTAAACTTTTGCAAAGGGCGACAAACGGCGGAAACGAGTGGAAAACGCTTACACCCGAACAGGGAGCATGTCAGGCATTATCTGATAAGCAGATTGTTGAGCTCGCACAAAGAGTTATCGGGATTGAAAAATATTTCGGTTTTGCTGTCGATATTGAGTGGGCATATGAGAATAATAACCTCTTTATTTTGCAAAGCAGACCTATTACGACCTCTAAAAATGTAGCAATAACACAAGTTAATAAAGAGGTATTTACACTCGCATATACACGTGATAGAAGCGTTATTACTCAAGAATCTTGGTATTATGGACATGCATTTGGCCTTGAAAAGCTTATGAATATCAGGTTCAAGCATCGTGTACCGATGATTTTGTACTATAATGACGGGCCGGAGGATATTTGGAATAATGAAAGTGCGCTATCGGAAATATATGAAAAGATTACCGAGAAGAACAAAAAAGAGCCACTTTTTGTAAGAAAACTGATTGAAGAATTTAATCAGGTGGAAGAAGATTTCTTCAAGCCAATCTGGATGAAACAATCTACCAGCGACGTTACCGAACTTGCTGAAGTGGCGCAGAAGTTTTATGATATGTTGCCACATTATTCCTATATTTATTATACTCTTCTTTCTGAAAGTGCTGATGAATGCTGTCGAAAAGAGGTTGAGGATTGGAAAGAAAAAGACGTTTTCTTTGATAATACGGGGCAATTCTTTGAAAGAAGTATAGAAAAAATATATCCGGAACTTTCTTTCCTAACCAAGTACATCTTAATTGAAGAGATTAAAAACCCACCGTCCAGAGAAGTACTTTCCGCACGCCGAAAAAATTGGATTTATGTGCCGGGGCTTTATAATGAAATTATCACATTGGATGATTTTTCATTTCAAAATCCGTCTTTTGTATTTCAAAAGGAAGTATTTGATAGCAATACGACGCTTTTTTATGGGCAAACGGCCTCTGTCGGAGGAATTTTTAAAGGTAAGGCCCGGTTGCTCCGCTCTCGTGAAGAGATGCACAAGGTTGAAAATGGTGACATTATAGTTGCCCCTATGACAATACCTGAATTTTTACCAGCGATGAAAAAAGCATCAGCTTTTGTTAATGACGAAGGGGGAATGTTATCCCATGCGGCAGTTGTTGCAAGAGAAATGAAAAAACCTTGTATTGTCGATACCAAGTTTGCCACTCAGGTTATTAAAGACGGAGATGAGCTTGAAATTAATGCTGATAACGGCATGGTCCGAATCTTAAAAAAAGCTGGTTGCTAAAAAATAAAAACCGTCCGCAATAAGGCAGTTTTATAAAATGGTGCCACTAATAAGAATTGACTAAAAAATCAGAGATCAAAGAAAAATCGCAAAAAAACGTTGCATTTTTTTCAATTTTTTTCTATTGGAAAAAGAGTGACTGTGTTTTTAGACAAGTGTTCAGATTGATGCAAGACTATTGAGGACAAACATAAGTAAGGGGAGAGTATGAAAGAAAAAACAAGTGCTTTACAGGTTATCAGTGAAGTTCTGAGGATTTGTTTGTCTGCTCCCAAAAAAGACAAAAGTGTTTTTCTATTGGTTGTGAGCTTGTATGGTGTAGCCGCCGTTTTAGGCGCTTTAATTCCCGTTCTTTCAGCAAATATCCTAAATGCTTTACAAAGTTCCCTTTCCTCGGCAACTATTACCGGGGTTCTAATTGCTTGGACGGTTTTGTATGTATTTGTTTTTCATTCTTTAGATTGGATGTATGAAGCTGGCCACTGGTTTTTAGAAGTTGTTTTTCGCAGATATAATACTCTATTTTGCCAAGAAAAAACAAAAGTCTTTTTTAATATGCCGGCACTTTTACTTTCTTCCGATTTTCGCCAAAAAGCAGTTAGCCTGATTCCAAGAATTGGCGGAAACACCGAAGATATGGTATATAATTTCACAGAGGTTACTTATCCTTTTTTTCATTTTGTTGCCTCAGCAATCCTTTTAATTGGTCTTCTTCCTGTATGGTCCGTTGTTATTTTTGTATTGTCCCTTTGTTATTGTATTCTGAATATCTGGTTAAACAAACATGTAAAAGAAATTATGGATAAAGTTAAAGCTGCAGAAACCATCAATGATACTCTGCGTGAAGATATGTTAGAAAATGCCGGTAATATCCGAGCTCTTGGTATTGAGCAGCAAGTCTTAAATGAATTGGAACAAAAGTATGAGACCTTTCACAAATTAAACCATAAATATCGTACTCATCAAGTCTTATTGTCTTTATTTCCTGTGGTGTTAAATGTTATCAGCTATTTATTAATTATTTTTATCGCCATCAATTTGGCTTTTCAAAAAAATGATATCGGAATGTATGTCATGCTGACAGGATTGGGATTTGATGTCTTAAATTATATGGTTCGGATTTTTAACAAATTTAGATGGGTACATTTGGATTGTATGAAACATATTAGTTTAAATGAGCAAATGGAATATGATACTTCCTTGATGCCAAAGTTTGGAAAGGAAAAATTGTCCACTATCAAAGAAATTACTTTGGATAAGGTTTGTTTCACCTATCCTGAAGAAAAACACCCTGTTTTGAATAATCTCAGTCTGAAGATTAAAGCCGGTTCACGGGTGGCTATTATTGGAAATTCGGGTATGGGTAAATCTACCCTTATCAACGTGATGCAACATGCCTATGAGATTCAGTCGGGAATGGTACTCTATAATGGTAAAAATGTACAAGAGATTTCTCGGAAATCCTTGTTGGATAATCTAACATATATTGATCAGCACCCTACATTCTGGTGTCAGAAGACTATCAAAGAAAATTTACTAATGTTTAATTCTAAAGCGACAGATGAAGAACTCTATCAAGCATTACAATCTGCAAATCTATTGGATGAAATCACTCGTAAAGAAAAAGGAATTAATAGCAAAGTTACTGCTTTATCGGCTGGTCAAAAGCAACGATTATCCCTTGCCAGAGCACTGCTTCGCCATACACCACTGATTATTATGGATGAACCAACGGCTAATTTAGATACGCATGCCCAAACCAAGGTGTTGGATGGTATTAAGAATCTCTCTAATGTCAAAGGACAAAAGCCGACAGTTATTTTTGCCAGCAACGTCCCTGCGGAAATTGCCAGTGCCGATCGTATTCTTTTATTAGAAGACGGCCAAATTGTAGAAGATGGGACACCCCAAAAACTAATGACAAATGAGAGCTCAAAAACCTATAAACGCCTGAAAAGATACAAAGCTTTGTTTGTTGATTAGAGAAGATTAAGAAAATTAGATGTCCGATAACTTATTTAATGGTGCGCATCACGATGCGATTATCGAGCCGAAAATTATGATGGATATCGGAAATCGGAATTGAAATTCGTTTGCACTTTTCATTTTTTTATATATAAGTATCCTTATAAGATTTAGGAGAAAATAAAATGACTGGTATTCTTATTTCATATTTATTAATATTGTTTGCAATTGCTATTTTTACATCTCATAGGCAAACAGTAGATGGATATCTCTTAAATAATAGAAAAACTACCACATCATTACTGGCCTTTTCTAATGTCGCAAATTACGTCGGCGCGGGTGCCACAATTTTTATTGTTTCTGAAATTGCTCAAGGATCCTTGGTTACAGGTTTAGGATTTGTAATAGGAAGACCTTTGTCTTTTATTTTATTCAGTCTAATCGCAACAAAAATAAGAAAAATAGGGCAAGAATGCAATGCAACAACTATATCTGATTTTTTTGAATATAGGTTTGGTATTGTTAATCGACGCTTAATGTCGCTATTTCAACTTGTTTTTATTGCAATGGGAGTTAGTATTCAAGTTATAGCAAGCTCGTGGCTAATATCCTCGGTTTTAGGAACATCTTATTTTACATCGGCGCTGATTTTATTTGCGGTGTCTGCCTTGTATTCGACCATAGGTGGAATAAAAGCAGATATTTTAACAGATACGATACAATTTATGGTTATAGCTATCTTGTTTGTTTTACTGAGTATTTTCATAATTTTGACACCAGACTTTATCCCAAGCATGGATATGCTAACCGATATAGGTAATCCTTTTCAAAGTGATAAGATGGGAACATCATTAGTTTTGCTTATGACAATGGTTGTATCATTAATTGTTTACCCCACAAATTGGCAACTTACTTTATCAGCCTCGGATAAAAAAAGCGCATATAAATCGTGTTGGTATTCTGCCTTATTAAGCCTTATCGTTCAATCTTTTGTGGTGTTTTTTGGTTTATATGCTTTTGGTTCCTTAAAAAATGTAACAAATTATAATCTGGCACTTTTTGAAGTTATTAAAAATACGATGCCCTCTTGTTTGGCTGGTTTAGGTTTAAGTGCATTATTAGCAATAACTATGTCATCTCTGGATTCTCTTTTTGTAGCTGGAAGTTCTATAATTTCAGGAGAATTTTTAAGAGAAAAAGACAATAGGTCTATCTGGAAAATAAGACTAACCACATTGATATTCGGCTGCTTGTCTTTTGCTATAGCCTTGGGTTTTCCATCTATTAGCAAAATGGTGTATTTTTATACAGCTTGGGGATTAATTCCAATTGTTGTAACATTGTTAGGTATTTACAACGTTAATATTTCAAATAAATCTGTCGCTTTATCCATGATAATTTCCATGTTGGCAATATTTGTTATTTATCCGTTAGCTGGTTTTGCTTCAATATGGATAATTCCCCTACTATCAATGATTATAATCGTTGCTATGAATAAATTAGAAAACAGCTCAATTTAACTCTATCCTGCAAGGATTTATTTTACAAATTGCCTGATTCTTTTGCCTTTTGCTTAAAAAGTCCGATAATTTAGAAAAAATTGCCGTTTTTGGAAATCAAACAATCGGACTTTGCAAGATTCATCCCTACCAAATGCAAAAGGCACTCTTTCGAGTGCCCTTTCAAAAATGGTGCCGCTAGTAAGAAAGTGCGCGCGTTCCACACCGCGCACCCTTCGGGGCGGCTCATCCTTCGCCGACATCTTGCACCGATTAAATCCGGCGCTGCGATTCCGGACTTACTTTGCCCCCGTAAGTCCGATAACCTATATAATAACACCATTAAAAAAACCTCCGTAAAGGAGGCTTTTTTAATGGTGCCGCTAGTAAGAATCGGACTTACGACCCCGTCATTACCAATGACGTGCTCTACCACTGAGCTATAGCGGCGTATTATATACGACTATCTTATCGATCAGCGTGTGTAAGAATAACTAATCTTTTTAGAAAATCAATAAAAATTTTAAAATTTGCTTAGATTTTTTATATGCTGAATCCTATGTGTTTTTTGCATAATTTGTTTGAAAAAAATAAAAGTTAATGATAAGTAAATGAGATAGATTTAATTCAGAGGATTATTTTATGCCCAGTACATCACGTCAAAATACAAATTATGGTGATATGAGCCGATCTGTACAACAACAAACGATTAAGCGTTTTTTGTGGCTAAGGGGTAATTTTGCTTATTGTTTAACCATCTCCGCTTTGATATGGGTGGTTGCTATCTGCTACTACATCGAACATTTTATCGGGTGGAACAGTATTCTTGCTCTAACACCTTCTGATTTTGCTTCCTTACTTATGGCAATTACTTTGCCTTTGTTTGCATTGTGGTTTGTTTTGGCTTATATTGAACGCAATAGCAGTCTGGATGCTAATGCGCAGTTGTTCCAATCCTATATTGACAGCCTTATGTATCCTGATGATGATGCTACTCATAATGCCAAAGCATTTGCTTCCGTTTTGCAGGAGCAGATGCTTATGTTACAAAACGAGCATAAAGCTATTTTGGCACAATCCGGACAAATTAAAACCGAATTAGAAGGACGTATAGCGGATTTATCAGATATTCTCAAGGTTTTGGATACATATTCTGCAAAAACCCTCACAGAACTTAATGAAGGAATTAAAAACTTAGCAGATAGGTGTTCTTATGTTACAGACAGGACAAATAATTCAGCTAATCGTTTGCGTGAATGTTCGCAAGATATTGCTCAAAATTCGGATAGATTTTTAAGCAAATTAACACCTTTGTTAGATGAGCTTTCAGCTTTGTCTTCTAATATAAAAAACAATATTTCTGATAATAGAAATTATTTGATGACATTTAAGGATCAACTCGGCTCTTGTGCTGATTTGAGCCAGCAATATGTTAAGACAATGCTTGCCCAGGCTCGTGAAAACACGCAGAAAATTGAACGTTCTTTTTACAAAACGGCAGAAGAATATGATTCTTTATATAAACGTTTAGACTCAAGCATTTCCAGCATTGAGGGACGTGTTGAGGAACAGAAAAGGTTGATTCAAAATCAAACTCAGGTTATCAGTCATAATTCCGATTTGATTGGAAATAAACTATCTAAATATGGAAAAACGGTTTCTGCTGAGCTTGATAAGCTGGTGAAGAACTCTGTTGAATTGGAAAAAATGACCAAAAAGCAGATTTCCGTTCTTAAAGCTGTAAATTCGGAGGCAACGTCATCTATTAACCATATCAGTAGTACTTTTGATGATAAGAAAGCAGAAATCGAGCGTAAGTGTGAACACGCGGTTAACAGTGTGCAAAATGTTATTGTCGCAGTTAATAAAGAAACAGATAAACTGGTTTCTTTTGCAAATTTAACACAACTTAAAAATAGTGATCTACAAAAGATATCAGAAGCTGTTGTTGATAAGATTGGCGATATCAGTGCTAAACTTGTTCTAAAAACAGATACGCTTAAGGATAAAGCAGTAGAGGTTATTGATAAATTTACACAAGCAAGCGAACTTATTTCTTCTAATACTGAAAAGCTGAATACCTCATCTAACCTGATTGTAGATAATAGCAAACAAGGTGTTAAATTACTAGAGGAACAGAATTTCTTTTTAACTAATGCTGTCAACAATATTGATACTATCAATGAGAAGCTTAACAAACTTCGTTTGGATATTTCTCGAACCTCGACGGATTTTACTCAGACAATTACTGCTTATGAAAAGCAAATTGATCTTGTCTCACAGTTGATGAAGCCGAATGAAAAAATTGAACCGGCCGAACCGGAAATTGACAGAGAAAAGTTGGTTACTTTGACTAACGGAATTAATCGTGTTTTATATAACTCAGGTGTTAATTCGGAAAAACTTTATGCTAAGCAAGATGTTTTTGCTTTGTGGGACAATTATCTAAATGGACAGCAGTCTGCTTTTGTAGATGTGCTATCTCATAGTCTAAGTCATAAAAGCACATTAGCTATTCGCAAAGCTTTTGACGATAATGCAGAATTTCATAATCAAGTTATTCGCTACTTGTTTTTAGTTGATTTGATTATTAAGGAGATGCTCAATTCTTCCGGTACGCGGCGTGATGAGCTTGTTAATTTATCGGTTAATTTATCTCTAGATAAAGTTTATTTTGTTTTAGTGAAGGCATTAAATAGCGCGGAATAGGTAAGATGGATAACATTATTGGTTTAAGAAGTAATGTTTTTTTAGCCCCTATGGCTGGTATAACAGATTATCCTTTTCGAAAATTGGTTGCCTCTATAGGTAATGTAAATTTGTGCTCTGAGATGGTGGCCGTTAATGCTATTAACCGTAAAAACCCTAAGACTTATCGCATTGCGGATGTGCGCCAGGAGAATTATCCCGTTATTGTGCAACTTGTCGGAAATGATCCTGAACTTTTCTCTGAAGCAGCAAAGCTTGTGGCTGATCTTGGCGCCTACTCCATTGATATTAATATGGGCTGCCCTGTTAAGAAAATTGTAGGCAATAATTCCGGTTCAGCTTTAATGCGCGATCTACCTTTAGCTGCAAAAATTATCGAAAAAACTGTTAGGGCTACTCCTCTTAAAGTTTCTGTTAAATTTAGAAAGGGATGGGATAATAATTCTGTTAATGCCGTTGAGTTTGCTAAAGTATGTGAAGAAAGCGGATCCTCCTTTATTACCATACATGGACGGACAAGAGCACAGGGTTATGCCGGTGTTGCTGATTGGAATATTATTAAACAGGTTAAGGATAGTGTTAATATCCCCGTCATAGGCAATGGTGATATTACATCCCTTGAGACAGCTTTAGATATGATTGATCAAACCGGTGTGGACGGAGTTATGGTTGGGCGCGGAGCTTTGGGAAACCCATGGTTACCTTGCCAAATTGATAATTTTCTTAAAACCAAGACACCTCCTTCTCCAATTGAAATTCCAGTACTGAAAGCAGCTCTTTTGCAACAGCTTTCTGATATGGTCGATTTTTATGGAAAGGAAATGGCGGTGTCTATTTCACGTAAGTTTGTTTGTTGGTATTCCAAAAATTTGCGTGATGCGAAAAAGTTTCGAGAGGCTTATAATCGAATTTATGATTATAATGCAGCTCTTAAAGCTATTGAGGATTATTTTTCAGAAAGAGAAAAGGAGAATAATATATGAAAATAATTATTGGTGGAGCAGGACACGTTGGAAAAAGCATTGTAGATTATTTATCACAATCTAATAATGACATCATCGTCATTGATATGAGCAAAGAAAAACTGGATAACATCGCGAAAGAATTTGATGTGCAAACAATACAGGGGTCCATTTCGCACCCAGGTGTTTTAGAAAAAGTTGGAGCTAAAGATGCGGATACATTAATTGCCGTTACAGATAATGACGAAGTTAATTTGGTTGCCTGCCAAGTTGCTTATACACTGTTCCAAATTCCTAAGAAAATTGCGCGTGTTGATTCTGAATATTTCTTAAATCCTCTGTGGAATACTTTATATAGCGATCGCAATCTTCCTGTTGACTTAGTTATTTCCCCTGATGTGGAAATAGCACAACACATTCTTAATTTGTTAAAAATTCCAGGAACAACAGCTGTTTTTCCTTTGGTTGATGAAAAGCTTTATTTGTTAGGCTTTAAATGTACAGAAAATAGTTTGCTAACCAATATGACTGTTGGTGAAATAAAAAATAACTATGGTAGAGCTGTTATTCATATTATCCGCGATAAGAAAAGCTTTTTTGCAAAAAGTAACGAAAAGATTTATCTTGGCGATGAAATTTTTGTTTTGGTTGAAAAGAATAAAATTTTTGATACTTTGCACGACTTTGGAATAGATTCAAAACAGATAGAAAATTTGGTTATTTTCGGTGGTAATGCTATTTCTTATTATATTGCTAAAATACTGGAACAAGATGATACTGTAAACAACTGCAAAATTATTGAGGGCAATACTCGAATGGCTCGAGGATTAGCAGCGGAACTGAACCATACGCAAATTATTCGTGGCGAGATGATGAGCGATATTATTTTAGACGAGGTGGAAATAAAAAACGCTAATGTAACTGTTGCTGTCACGGAAAACGATAAGGATAATCTTTTAGCCGCTCTTATTGCCAAGAAAAACGGTGTTCTTTCCACCCTTTCTCTGGTTAATTCTCGTGCATTTGATAATTTAATTGAGGATAGCGGTGAAAATATTATCATTGAGCGCTCTTTGGTTACAACATCAGCAATGTTACAAGATTTACGTAAAGCTAAGATTAATAATGCTTATTGTCTCCGGCGTGGTATGGGAGAAGTCTGGGAGGTGCGAATTGATCAAGATAGCCTAAACTCAGGAAAAACTATTGAAGAAATAGCTCTGCCGGAAAAATGTAAAATTAGCGCCATTTACCGCGAAGATGCAATCATTTATCCCTCTCCAAATGAAGTGGTTAAAGAGGGAGATGTCTTAATCGTCTTTGTTTTGCCACAAGCCATGCGCAAAGCTGAAGAGATATTTAAAATTTAAATACAGCGTTTAAATACATTGTTTAAATACACTGTTTATCAGCTAGGATAAGCTCATAATATTCTTTGGTATCAATATTGTAAGCCTTTGTTGGAAGTTTGATGAGTTGACCAAGATCCTTATCAATTTCATCACAGCTCCAGTTCATAATTCCGGAATTAGGAGTAAATGTCATTTCTCCAAAATAAATATTATCATTATCTAAATGGTATAAATCTACGCGAACAAAATTAAATTCTTCGCTTAATTTACTTGCCAATTTTATCATCTCGATAAGCTTATGCGGTTTTTCAATTTCTTTCTCATAAAATACATTATTCCACCATGATTGTTTATTCCAATTTTTATCGTAAAAACAAACTTTATACGCACCATTAGTACGATCTGAAACAACTTGAATATACTTAACATCACCATCAAAACAATAGAATTTGTAGTCGTTTAAATCCTCACAGTGTTCATTTTGGATAAATTTTTCTATGATAATTTTATGTGGAATATTCCAATAATGCAGTTCCATACCCGCATTGGAAGTATAATCCTTGCTTACCCATTTATCTAATTTTGCTTTAACTTCAACTAAATTGAGTTTTGATTTATCTTTAACGATAATATTATATCCTGAACCATGATTACATTTAATCACAAATTGATTAGGAAGTTTATCAAAATCAATATCTTCAAATTTATCATAAACACCCAAAAGCGGAATTAAGTATTCTTCGCCGACTTTCTCTTTTACCCAATCACGTACGAGATATTTGTCTGCCAATCGTGTTTTAATTGGTGTAGAATCATAGAGCTTCAGCCACTGAATCTTTTCATTAAAACTCTTGGGGTTATCCAGGTTTAGAATTTTTTTGTCCGATGATAATAAAATTTTTTTAGCCTATCTTTATATTCGTCAAGATTAAGCTTCCTTTTGATGCAAACATTACAGATATACGTTTTGGTATATTTATCATTTTTAATTTTATGATAGAAGAAACGTTTTAAATTTGATATTTTTCCTTTCTGAAGATTTTCAAAGAGCAAACGGTCAGACAGTTCATTGTATAAATCATCTGGTAAGATGTCTTTGGCTTGAATTTTGATTTTTTCTTTTTGGTCTTCTGTACAAGCAGATAATTCCCACTTTAATGAAGTACTTATTCTGTTTATAAAAGCTTTTCTGAAAATCCTATAAACATTTAGTCGAATCAGGTTCTTTTCTAACTTATTTGCCGCATAAAGAAAACAATCTACTCTGTCCTTTCGATGTGCACTAACATTATTTTCTTGATTGGAACGATAATTAATAAGTTGTTTATCTAGTATGCTTATTTTTTTTGCTACGGCCAAAAGTGTATAAACACAAGTTATGTCATTACACCGCATACAATTTTCAAAATATATGTTATTTTCCGTAAAAAGGTTGCGCTTAAATAACTTTGTCCAGGGATTAGGGTTACAACTGGTAAACAAACAATCTGAAAAAAGATTCGGCGAAAAGGGGGACTTTTTTAGAAATTTCTTATTAATGTGTATTTGACGAATGCTTTTTTCTAACTTTTCATCATATACATTATTGCCACACACCACAATATCAGCATCGTCTTCTTTGGCTTTTTGATACATTTCTTCATGCATGCTCAATTCAAAAAAGTCATCCGAATCAAGAAAGCTTAAGTACTCTCCTTTAGCCACGGCAAGTCCCGCATTTCTTGCAATACCAGCATAGAGATTTTGCTGTTTTAGTACAGTAATGCGTTTGTCCTTTTTCGCATATTCTTTAAGGATATTAAGAGAGTTGTCCGTTGAGCCGTCATCAACGCAAATAATCTCTATTTCCTTTAAGGTTTGATTGACAACGGTATTTAAGCATTCTCTTAAATACCGTTCTCCATTATAAATAGGTATAATGACAGATACCTTTGGGATATAATTAATCTCATTTCGGATGATAACTTCTGCTGTGGTGGTCGGATCTCCCTCGGCGTTTCTAACCATGATTGGTGGTTTTTGTTTTTCCATCTTGACATCTCTCTATTTAAAACTTTCCAGTGCTTTTATTTCCACCTAAAAACAAGAACACCCTCTGAGTGTTGATTTTATAAATTAAAAATAGAGAAGTAAAGAAGAAAAAAAGCGCCGTCAAAAATTTGACAGCGCTACAGAAAATAAATAAGTCGTATTTAGGGAGGGAGACTTTGTTTGAGATGTGAGAAAACGACTTATTTATTACTAAATAAACCGATTATTGTTGAAAGGAGGGAGATGAGAATTATTATGCACAAACATCGGTTTATTTAGGCGGGTGGGACAACTTTGTTTCTTTCGGAGTTGGTACTCTGTTATGAAAGGTTTTATTTTTAAAAGAAATAAAGTTGCCCCAATGGTCAGAAATGCGATAGAAATAAAAAATAAACTGTTTCTTTCTTCTTATGGACATAATTTACACAAAAATTGTCATATTGTCAAGTAAAAAATTAAAAAATATTTAAATTTATTTTTTCTTGAAAAATAAATGGGTTATGCCCCTCTTTCTCCCCCTAATAAAATACTTGAAAATAAAAATTCTGCTGATAGAATGACAGTGATTTCTTATTTATTTTGTCTCGAAGAATTATGCTTTCTATCATTAAAAAAATCTGAAGCGTATTCGTGTTCCTTGGGACAAAGCTTGTTTTTAAAAAAAATTTATAAACAATATTAATTCTTAAATATTTTTCTATTATGAAGACAAGAAATTTTTGGTGTTTCATGCTCATGAGCATGATCACCCTGATGGGCCTTTATGGGCTTGTCGCTTGTGATCCTGAGAGGGAACCGGATCCGCCGATGCCGGAAATCTCTATTGGAAGCCTTGAGAGCTCAATTCAAGGTGGCGGGGGAACTGGTAACAGCTCCTCACCCTACGTGGTCACCCAGGGTGATACACTTGGGGTAACTATGAGCCGAAAGTGCTCATACACAGATCCTAATGGGAGTATCCATGCTTGTGCGCCTAAGGCCACAATCAATGTTTATACCCATAATCTTGGGGAGATTCACGCAAAAGATCTTCAAACGTTGCTTGCTGTTACGGAGTATCCTATCCAGACTGCACAACGTACTACACAAAGTGGAAGCTATCCGGTGGTAGAACATTCGGCTCTGCAGACATTTGATGTCGGCGGGCAGAAAATCACTTTTGATTTAATGTATCAGATTTTTTCGTATATCAACTCCAGACATGCGAAAATCGAGATGCCTTATATCAAATTAAATCCTGCCAAATATGGTGCTGCCCAAACAAGAGGAGCTATGCGTTCGGCTCCTGCTGTTTCTGTTCGAGGTATTCAGCTTAGGCCGCATCGCGCTCCGATGTTTGCAACCATAACAAACTCCGAATGCTACGATGTTGTTGTGTCTTTTAATTTGGACATAGAGAGTGGAAATACTGAAGATCCCGAAGCACAAACGTTGTCTTTTGAAGTGAGCTTTGTGGCTGTTGTTGAAACGACGACAGAAGTGCCTGATCCTACTACATCAATCTCATATGAGTTGAATGTGGTAAGTGGCACCCAAAGTGTTTCCTCTCCTTTTGAAAAGAAAAAAGGGGAGGATCTTCGATTGCAGCTGTTGGGAAGTACGGGCTATTCCTATTTCTCTATGGAGGATATGGAAAGCAGGACAGTCACTTATGACTTAACTGCCAACATTTCGCTCAAAGCATTAAAAGATGCACTTGAGATTACCGATGCAGCAACCTTGAAGAATGTCAGCGTAGAGAATTCTGATGTTACTGTCTCTGACAGCAATCCCAAACTCTACAAAGACAGGCAGATCATTAAGCTCGGAGGCGGCCAAGTTCTTACCCTTGATTGGGACTATCAGTCGTATGATGATGTACAGATTCAAGGTGAGAGTATGGCATTGCCGTACCTTAAGCTTGAGGATCCGCAGGTTCTTGATGTTTCTGTGAATGAAACTACCGGCGGTGGATTAGGCGGAACCTATGAGGTAACCGTCCGTATTCGCCAAAACGTTAAGGTGATGAACTCGCCGGAGTCAAAAACAGAGACTCTGGAATACGTTGTCAAGTATACGGCAAACAAGGAAGTCAAACTGGTGAAGGTGACCTACCGCAAGGATTGGGAATGGATTGAGGCCCATGATAACTTGCCTCTGTTGAGTTATGCCATTGTCTACCGTGATCGTACGTATTCTGATGGGCAGACTTACACAGATACGTTTAGGGATTACGGGAAACCGACTCAATGGACCGCAAAAATAACACCTTTTTGGAATGGTGATACTGTAGAAGTTACCTGGGATGGCGGAAAAATTATTTATTATCCTTACCATCTCACAGAAAGAACTAGTGAGACAGTGATTGCTCAGACTTCACTTGCCATACCGGATTTTGATCATTTTCAAGATTTTGGTTTTACAGAGGATGAATACACTAGAGATTCACCCGGCACTTGGAGCGCCTATGAACCCAAAAAGCTCTACACCAATTTGGATCTTGATCTATCCGGTGTAACCGTAGTTGGGCAAGGATTGCCGTCTAGTTTGGAGTCTGGTTGGTACAGTTATTACTCAAGATACGTGCACGATGTCGTAGCTCTTAGATACTATCCGGGATTTAATATCCCCGGAAACTATCCGGCTTGCCCCATTCTGGAGGGATATATCTATGACCAATTCCTCGTCATTGACGGTATGATGTTCACGTTCAACGAGTTCATCGAACCGTTTGAATTCAACGAAAAGGTCGAGAATTTCCCGGGGGATGCGAATCGTGGTCCCGGCAAAATCTACACCACTGAGGTGCACAGCCGAATCCTTGGAAAGAATTTTTATGCCGCTGCAATTGATACGGTGTATACAATTCTTCGATGAGAGGAATCTTCTGTGAGTGAAGAGAGGGCGTTGCTATAACAAGCAACGCCCTCTTGCTGTATGAAGATAGATTAATTAACTTAACCACTGTTTTTTTTACACAATACAAAAGGGAGCGGAAAACCGCTCCCCGGACTTCAGAAAATAAGCGATAGTTAATAATACTTGGTTTATTTCTATTCATACTTCCAT
>JBGUWS010000002.1:0-31626 GCA_045221335.1 Alphaproteobacteria bacterium
CCTCACCTTCGCTAACAACAACTTTGCGCCCTTCCAAGTCCAAACTCTCAAAAAACTGCGGAATCATCGCAAATGTCTTGGTATTACCTACCACTTTTGCAGTTTTATATTTTTCTAAAAATTTTTCAAGATTTGCCGCATGATCAGGCTCCATATGCAGCACCACCAAATAATCAACATCTCTGCCATCTAATACAACCTCCAGGTTATTAAGCCATTCATCCAAAAAATTCTTATCAACCGTATCCATTACGGCGACTTTTTCATCTTTAATCACATAGGAGTTATAAGAAATACCATTAGGTACAACATATTGTCCTTCAAACAAATCTATCGTTCTATCATCCACACCGACATAATAGACATTCTCTGTCAATTGCTTGTTTTTCATTTTTACTCCTTATTCTTCAATTGTTACCGGCTTACCATCAACAATACGCTTCACAATAGCCTTAGAATTAAATATACCATTTTCATCTTGTTGCAAGTCACCAACAACACCTTTATATGTTTTTATTTTAGATAACTCTTCAACAGCACTATCTTTATCTTTTGCACTTTCAAATGATTGTACCAATAACATTATAGCATCATACATATTGCCCACAGCAAAAAGATTATCTGATTTATTATAAGATGTAAAACGCTCATAATTATCTTTATTAACCTCTGCAGCATCAACAAACCATTGTCCTTCCACAGAACTCTTATCATCAAGAAAACTAAAAGTTTCAATAGAAGTAACAGGAATATTATCAGAAACCTCTTTTAAGCGTTTTAGTATAATATCAAGCGTTGGAGAATACTCCAAAACGACATATAGCTCCGGGTTCTCTTCCTTTGCCATATTAAGCATTAAACTAACATCCTTTTCACCTGGATTCGTACGAAATTCCTTAAACTTAACATTGTTCTCTGCAAGCTTCTGCTTAATCGTATCCGCAATCTCTATTGTTGCCTGGTCAACTTGTGTAAAAATAGCAATATTGCTTAACTTATCTTCAATAATCTTTTCAACCAATCTTTCAGCCTCTCCCTGTGGCTGTGTCCAATGGATAAAGTTATATTTTCCATCAGCTACTTTAGAATCAGAGGCACAAGCAGAAATATGTATGACCTTGCTTTCTTCAGCCACAGGAGTGGTAACCAAGCCAATCTTAGAAGCAAAGTCAATAATTGCATCAACCTTATCTAATGATATAAACTTCTGGTTAATCACTGCCGTTTTTTTAGACTCAAAAGCATTATCTTCAATTATAAATTGGTAGCGATATCGCAAGTTTTTTTGCTCAATATCTTTTTGCGCAAGAGTGGCCGCTCCTTTCATAACTTGACCAATACTCCCCATATCTCCTGTCAGAGGTAAAGTTATTCCGATTTTAACCACAGGCTTTGCTTCTGCTTTAACCTCATTTTTCTTTTCGTCTTTGCACGCAATAAGTGCCAAAACCATGCATAAACTTAATAACCACTTCTTCATATTATTACTCTCCTAATTCAACAACAATACCGTCTTTAATACCACGAACACTTGCCTCACTATCAACATTTTGCTCTTCTTTATCAACAATAAGTCTACCTACCGGAGAAATTACCCCATTCACAACAGGAAGTTGAGCAATAAATTCTTCGTGAGTTGGTTTGTCTTTTTTATCAAAAGATTCATAAACCGTAGTGGTAACCTGCAACAGAGTATAAAAATTCTCAGCAAAATTGGTAATATCGTCGCCGCTTGATATTTTATAGCGCTCTAAAAAGTTTTTATCTGCCATAGCCACATCAACATACCAACTTCCTTCCGCCAAAGACTTGTCTTTTAAGAAAGTAAAGGATTGTATGCCGACAATCGGAATATCAACCTTACTGATTTTAGCCTGACGCATAAAGATATCAATTTCCGGAGTATGTAAAAGAACAACTATAGCATCAGGCTTTTGCTCCTGAATCTTATGTACGAGTACACTAAAATCACGCTCTCCGGGATTAACACTCACTGTTTCCAGTGTCATATCTTTGTCCTCTTTAGCCGCTTTCTCAAAACCACTATACAAAGATAAATTACCCGCTGTATTTTCAACAACACCAACAACATTAAACAAATTTCTCTTCTTAAGTGCAGACAGCATTTTTTCGCCAGTCTTTTTAGTAGACGTAACCACCCGCCAATTATAAAAACCAGTCGAAATTTCTCTATCTTGTGCAAAAGTAAGATGTACTGTTTTCTTTTCATTTGTAATCGGAGAAACAGCTACAGCCACACTACTGTATAAATCAAAAATAATATCCACATGATCGTACTCTATCAACTTACGAACGGCCATAACTGCTCTGGCCGGATTGGCTTGAGAATCTTCCCAAACAAGTTGATATTGATATTTTGCTTTTGAAGAATCAAACTCCTTAAAAAACAGTTTGGCTGCTTTTTTTGCACTATCGCCCAAAAATGCAGCATCGCCACTCATTGGATATAAAACCCCGATTTTAACCACAGGCTTTGCTTCAACTTTGACCTCATTTTTCTTTTCGTCTTTGCACGAAACAAGCGCCAAAACCATACATAAACTTAATAGCCACTTCTTCATGTCATTACTCCTTATCTTTGTTTGATTTTCGATTCTATAATCTCAACTGCAGCATCAAAAACTTCTTCAATAGTCATATCTGAAGTATCCAAAATAACCGCATCATCAGCAGGTTTCATAGGCGCATCTTTACGATTAGCGTCACGTTCGTCACGAGACCTAACATCAGCTAAAACTTGGCTATATTCAGCCGCCATTCCTTTTGCGATAAACTCATCATACCGCCGCCTAGCACGTACTTCTGGAGATGCAGTAATAAAGAACTTAACTTCTGCCTCTGGGCAAATAACCGTTCCTGTATCTCGACCATCATAAATAGCACCTTTAGCAGGAGTCCCGTCTGCAAAAACAGGATTCTTGGCAAAATTACGTTGCATATCCAAAAGCCTTGATCGAACACCACCATAGCTTGAAACAATAGATGCGGCATTACCACCGGCAGCAGAACGAAAATCTTTATCCCGAGAAAGCTCCATCATCTTTGGAAAAGTAAGCTCTTCAGCTTTTTGCTCTGCAACAGAAACATCTGCTAAATCAATATTGCCTTTTAACATTTGTAATCCGACAGCACGATAAACCATTCCGGTATCAAAATAAGCCAAACAATATTTTTCTGCTAACTTCTGCGAAAGCGTTCCTTTTCCCGCGGCCGCCGGACCATCAACAGTTATAATCATAATCATCCTCGTCCATAAATTAAAAAATCTTATCTATTCTTTAACACATATCTGCTAATATCCCAGCATAAAATTAATTTATACAAAGAATATAACTATGGCAAAAAACTTTCGTTTGTACATAAATGAGGATCTGATTCTCCATAAGACAATAACACTCAAAGAAGAGCAAACACACTATCTTAGAGATGTTATCAAATATTCTGCAGGAGATAAAATCAACTGTTTTGACAATAAAAACGGTGAATTTTCTTGTCAAATAATTGACCTCAGCAAAAAAAATTGTTCTCTTTGTGTCTTAGAAAAAGTAAAAAATTACAGCCTCTGTCCGGATATTTGGTTACTATTCGCCCCCTTAAAAAAAGATTGCACTGATTTTGTTATCGAAAAAGCAACTGAACTGGGCTGCCGGTGCATAGTTCCGGTCATAACACAGTACACAAATACAACAAATATAAAAATTGAGCGCTATCAAGCACAAAGCATCGAAGCAGCCGAACAATGCAGAAGGACAGACCTACCTGAAATACTGCCACCGCAAACATTATCCGATACACTAAAAAATTGGGATAACTCACGTGCGCTGTATTTCATGGATGAAACATTTCAAAGTCCAACATTTTTGAGTATTCTAAAGAATAATCCAAACAACAAAGCAGCGATTCTCGTTGGTCCGGAAGGCGGCTTTTCTCAAAAAGAAATTTCTTTGCTAAAAGAATGTGCTGTTGCTCAAGGGGCAACTTTAGGACCAAGAATACTAAGAGCAGAAACAGCCGCATTGGCTGCTTTATCCTGCTGGCAACTAACAACGGGTGATTGGGGTAAATAAATGAAAATACTAATAGCTGATGATCATGAACTATTTTTAAAGGGATTAGAGTTTATCCTGCATGAAAATTTTGAAAACATTGAACTGGTATCTGCTCAAAATTATACAGAGATATTCACTCTTCTAAAACAATATAACGATTTCAATTTGATCATAACAGATCTCGCAATGCCGGGGGAGAACTGGCTAACTGCCATAAAGAAAATCCACAGTATATTACCGGAAATACCAATCATTATTATATCGGCTGTTTTTGACAGAGCGATTTTACAACAAACTTTAGATATTGGCGTTGCCGGTTATATTCCAAAAACATCCCCTAATAACTTGATAGTAAGCGCCATTAAGCTAATTTTAGCCGGAGGTGTTTATATTCCACACGAGTTAATGTACTCCAATAAACCAACGGAAACTATTGAAACAGAAGAAGCATCAAATGAGCAAACCTCTGACAATTCTTTCCCTCTAAAAAATTCTTTTTCAAAAGGATTAACGGGACGACAAATAGATATTGTTAAGTGCATAGCTGAAGGTTTGTCAAACAAACAAATCGCCTACAAGCTGAACCTAACGGAAGGGACTGTGAAAGTGCATATAACTGTAATTTTGAAAATATTAAATGTCAAAAACAGAACATCTGCAGTTATAGAAGCAGTAAGACGTGGTTATATTCCTGATAACATCTTAAACCAACCATAAAGAGAGAAAAAAATGGCAAAACAAACAAAAAACCTCCCCCCATATTTGACTGAAATATATTCTTGGCTATACTTAAATCCCAAGCTTTATAGTTTTCTTGATAATTCTCTCATTTTAAACATCTTGACACTTGGCTATCATTATATTCTCACTGAAGAGCTACGAAAGGAAATATCAACACACTCCCAGGTCCTGCAAATTGGTACCACACTTGGCTCCCAAATTGAAAAAACCTATACCGGATTGGGTATGCTCGGCTCATATACCATCATTGATGTTTCACAAAAAATGCTAGAAATGTGCCAAGAAAAACATTTAGAACATCGCATTAATTTTATACAGGCAGATGCATCAAAGATTATTAAAGGTGAATATGACACCATCATATGCTATATGCTGTTGCATGAACTCCCCCCACGCACCCGTACAAAAGTATTAAATAATGTAATAAATGCCTTAAAAATCGGTGGCAAAGCTGTTTTTATCGACTATAACTTACCTTCTTCTTACAACCCCTTAAAATATGTAATCAGAGCCGTAAACAGACTATACCAACCTTTTGCTGAAACCTTATGGAAAAAATCAATAAAAGAATTAACACCTAACGCAGAGCTCTGCACTTGGTCAAAACAAACCTATTTTGGTGGTGTTTACCAAAAAGTTGTCGCAACAAGAAACTTTTAAAAACAAGGAGTCTGCTTCCCAGACTCCTCTCATGATGCCTTCCTCATACCTTCTTCGAATTTTCTGATGTACTTCCATTCGCCGTGTTAGAAATACTAATCTTTTTAAATTTTTGCCTTTCCGTTTGCGATTTAGGAATTGACACGATAAGAACACCATTGTCATATTTTGCCTGGCAAGCATCATAATCCAAATCCCAAGGCAATTGTATTGTACGCTTAAACATCCCATAAGATATTTCAGAAAAATAATTATCCTTATTATTCTGATACATTTCGTTCTTTTTCTCACCGCTTATGCTCAAAACACCATCTGCAGAAACTTTCAGATCAATATCTTTTTCGTTAATACCGGGTATTTCTGCCATAACATTTATAGTATCTTTATTTTCCATAACTTGAATTTTAGGTGATAAATCTGATGTATCTGCATTCGAATTGTCCAAAAAATTCCAAAAATAATTCATTAAATTTCTAAAATCTGTTGGATAATGATGCGGAACGGACAGATCATGACCGGTTTGTGTTGTGTTTGTAACAGCGCTTCTCATACTCATCTCCATAAAATTTATTTTTCTTCAATATCAAAAATTTCTACTTCATCAATTTCTTTTGATCCTTTAGAACCGCAACAACACCCAGAAACAGAAGATGGTTTTGGCTTTGATGATCTTTCAGAATTAATTTTTTTATTAGAAAACTTAGATTGAGAATTTTTCATATTTACCTCCAAAAATAAAACCACATTAAAACAAGCTTTGTGCTCATTTCTACCCCAATAAAATAAGATGAGTTTTTATTTTTTTAAGCTAAACAAAAGGGCAGATACATCTGCCCTTAATATCTAAAATTCAACAGAAAGATTTCTTCCCATAGCCAAAAACTTTTCTGTTCGTTTCTTTTTAAGCTCTTCATCAGAAAGCAGTGCAAGTTCCTTTAGACTTCTAATTATAGCATCTTTTACAAAAACAAATGTTTGTGCAGAATTACGGTGGGCACCCCCTAAAGGTTCCTTGATTATCTCATCAATTAATCCTAATGCTTTCAAGTCTTGTGATGTTAACCGTAACGCTTCTGTTGCCTCTTTTGCTTTATCCCCGGATCGCCACAAAATCGAAGCACACCCTTCCGGAGAAATAACCGAATAAATTGAATGCTCTAGCATTAAAACCTTATTTGCTGTTGCAATAGCAATTGCACCCCCTGAACCACCTTCACCGATAATGACAGAAATAAGAGGCACCTTAATCTTCAAACATTTCTCTATTGATGTAGCAATAGCCTCTGCCTGACCTCTGGCTTCTGCATCCACACCGGGATAAGCTCCTGCTGTATCAACGAAACATAATACCGGCAAATGAAACCTATCGGCAAGATCCATCATTCTCTGCGCTTTACGGTATCCCTCCGGCTTAGCCATTCCAAAATTATGCTTTATACGGCTATCCACATCATTACCTTTTTCCTGCCCAATAACGACAACCGCTGTTCCATCAATCTTGCCAATACCACAAATCATCGCTGCATCATCGGCAAAACGCCTGTCACCAGCAAGTGGTACAAAATCTGTAATAAAAGCCTTTATATAATCAAGACAATGAGGTCTTAACGGATGTCTGGCAATCTGAGCTTTTTGCCAAGCAGATAAATTCATATACGTACGATTAATATGTTGTGCAAGTTTTCTCTCTAAGCGTCTGATTTCACGAGTAATATCCATATCCTCATCTTTAGCCAAAAGCTTCAGATGCTCTATTTTTTCTTCTATTTCAAGAATATCTTTCTCAAAATCCAGCACTGTCGCAGAATCACTCATTTTATATCCTTACAAAAATTCAAGCTTTAGCTCTTATACCACAAAATAAAAAAATTTCACCATATTTTTTTCATCTATGCATTTAAAGATTGTTTTTTCAGATAAAAAAGAAGAGTATTTTCTATATTTTTCATTTGCAAAATAACGGTTTTATCTTAAAATGGCAAAAAATAAACAGGAGCTTAAAATTGTTAAACTTTTCTTTTTTTATCACATCATTTGCTAGCATTACCTGGCTGATTTACAGTATCAGATACCTTTCTGCACGGATAAGCACTCTTCAAACAGAAACAGGTTTTTTATTTCACGCTGCCGTTACTGTTGCTCTACCCATCATGACAATTTGGGGAATCTTTGCTTTAATCAAAAGCTATTACGCTGATAAAAAATCATCTCGGTATGCTTACCATATTTTTGAACAAATTCAAAAAAACACTGAAGCCTTAACAGAAATCAGTCAAACTCTACTCGGGACACAAAACACCATAAAAAACAGCTCCATTATTCAAGAATTTAATCTCTTAATATCTGATATAAACGAGATTCTATCAGATATTATAAAACGCAGTAATTCCGTATCCAGCGCACAATTAGAGCACTTATGGACAAGAACATCCGGCGGAGAACGATGGATACTGGCAAAAACTTTCATAGAGATAAGCAATTACCAGCCAGAATTTATAGAGCACCTAAAAGAAAAAGCAATCAAAGATTCTTTGCTTAAAGGAAGCATCTTGGAATTCCACGCTCGCTACAAACATATTTGCAATTTAATGAATCAAAACGATCATCCAATTTTTAACAATATGATAGAATATGGGGCTTTGGGAAAAGTGTATGAAATGTTACGCTCTGTAGCTCAGTCATTACAAAATGAAGCTTCTCCTGTAACAAAACAAATCAAATCAACCTTAAAAACAGACCATACACCGAAATTTTCTCTTTCTGAAGAGAGGGGTGAGCCCTTCTCTATCCCTTCATTTTTAAGTTCTTCAGAAGAAAACACCCCGTCTTTAACACTAAAGGCACCTTCAGAGAATATGCCAAAAGCAGCAAATATTGATGAAGGATTGAAGGCAATTCGTGACGAGATACTATCTCCACAAAAAGAAGAACCTCGATTAAACAACAATTTTTCTCCCATTACATCTGGTTTTTCACAAACCCAAATTGCATTAAAACAGGTGACAAAGGATTCTACAAACAAAGAAAAAAGGTTAGAAAAAAAGACACCCGTCATCTCTTTAGATGAGTTGGAAGAAGAGATAAACAATTCGCCGGAAAATAACTATGATGAATATGCTTATCCTTTTGGAGCTTGGTTAAATGATAAAAAAAGCCAATAATTTGTTAGCAACAACTTTTCTGTTGTGGCTCATAACATTTCCGGCACAAGCAACACCACAATCAAAAATCCAGGAATATATATCCATCGGTGATACTCCAAAATATACCCAAGATTTTAGCCATTTAAGTTATGTCAACCCCAACGCCCCCAAAAAAGGATCTGTTGTTTTTCCGGCCTATGGTACCTTTGATAACTTTAATCCTTATATCTTTAAAGGAACAGCATCACCGGAGGTAGTCAATTTAACCGTAGATAGTCTTGGTATAACGCCGGCAGATGATCCTGAAACGGCTTACCCTTTATTAGCAGAAAAATTTGAACTTTCTGAAAACAATGATTTTATAGGTTTTTTTATCAATCCAAAGGCAAAATTTAGCAATGGAACCCCCGTGACAGCAGATGATGTTGTTTTCAGTTTCAATTCACTAATACAAAAAGGCGCACCTGTTTATAAATTTTACTATGCTGATATTGACAGGGTACAGAAAATTTCTTCACATCACGTCAGATTCTATTTCAAAAAGGACACCAAAAACCGAGAATTACCTCTTATATTGACATCTCTAAAAATATTTTCCGCAAAAGATTTTGCAAATAGAGAATATGATAAACCTGTTCTTATTCCACCTCTTGGAAGTGGTCCGTATATAGTTAAAAATTTTGAGCCGGGGCAATATATTACCCTAAAAAGAAACCCGAATTATTGGGCAAAAGATTTACCAACCCGCAAAGGAATGTTCAATTTTGATGAAATTAAATATGATTACTATCAAGATACAACCATCACCCTACAGGCTCTTTTTTCAGGAAATATAGATCTGCGCACAGAATATATCGCAAAATCATGGGCAACAGGATATGACAATGATTTGGTAAAAAGCGGAAAAATAAAAAAGCAAACTATTATGCATAACCGCCCAGCTTCGGAACAATTTTTCGCCTTTAATACTCGCAAAGAAAAATTCAAAAACCCTCTCGTTCGCCAAGCTATAGACTTAGCCTTTAATTTTACATGGGCAAATAAAAACCTTTTTTATGATCAATATGCACGATTAAACAGCTTTTTTGCCAACACTCGCTTTGCGGCACGCGAACTTCCTCAAGGCAAAGAACTAGCTATTTTAAAAGAAATGGAAGATATTTTGCCGCCGGAAATTTTCACAACACCTGTTGAAAAATTTTTTCGTAATGACAATTTATCTGACCGCGAAAATCTAAAATTAGCTGTTGGATTGCTAAAAAAGGCCGGATATGAGTTTGTTAACGAAAAAATGTGTAATACAACAACCGGTGAACCTTTAGAGTTTGAAATAATCATTAACTCCGCCAATGGAAATACTTTTACACGCGTTCTACTACCTTTTATCGAAAATCTTCGCAAAATAGGCATTAAAGCCTCAACACGAGTTTTGGAAATAAATACTTACAAAAACAAAATGGATAATTTCGATTTTGATATCGTTATCGGTGGATACTATGGAACATCTATGCCGGGATCTGAACAAAAAGATCTTTGGGGAAGCGAATCAGCAGATGTTGCCGGTAGCAATAATATTATCGGCGTAAAAAACTCGGCAGTCGATGAACTTATAAAAAAACTTATAGAAACAAAAGAAAATGAGCTCTACACAGCATATGTTCAAGCCCTGGATAGAATCTTGTTATTTAACCACTATGTTATCTTTAATTGGTACACCAATTCAGATAGAATAGCCTATTGGGATAAATTTGCTTATCCGGAAAATAACACAGATATCGGTGTAGATGTTTTCACCTGGTGGATGAAAGAATAAAAAAATGCGTAATTATATAATAAAGAGACTCTTGCTTATTCCTATTACACTGTTTGGCATTTTACTTATAAATTTTGCCATTATTCAGCTAGCTCCGGGTGGGCCTGTGGAATACATGTTAGCTAAATACAAAGGAATGGAAACATCTGCCACAGGAAACATACATTCTGTAAAACCAAACACAAACAGCGAAAAATACCAAGGATCAAAAGGTGTCCCAGAAGATTTGGTCAAAGAACTAGAACATCAATTTGGTTTCGATAAACCTGTTCATAAACGTTTTATAAAAATGCTTAAAGACTATCTTTCTTTTGATTTTGGAAAAAGTTACTACAAAGATAAAACCGTCTTGGAATTAATCAAAGAACGACTTCCCGTTTCCATTTCCTTAGGACTTTGGTCAACCCTATTGATTTACTTAATAGCTATTCCTTTAGGTATAAAGAAAGCTCGTCTCGACGGTGAAGAGTTTGATATCATAACTTCGACCATCATTTTCATCGGTTCAGCTATCCCTGTATTCTTATTCGCAGTGTTTTTAATCGTCTTATTTGCGGGAGGAACATATTTCCAACTGTTTCCATTAAAAGGACTTACCTCAGACGGATGGGAATCTTTTGGGCTTTTACATAAAATTGGTGATTATTTTTGGCATATCACTTTACCCGTTATTTGTATAACAATCGGAGGAGTTGCCTCTCTGACCATGCTCACAAAAAACTCATTTATGGACGAACTAAGCAAACAATACGTCCTAACCGCCCGCGCTAAAGGTTTATCAGAAAAACGCATTTTATATCACCACGTCTTTCGTAACGCAATGATGATAATTATCGCAGGATTGCCTTCTTTGTTGATGAAGATTTTATTTACCGGATCATTATTAATAGAAATTATCTTCAGCCTAAATGGCATGGGCTTGTTGGGTTATGAAGCAATTATGACACGTGATTATCCTGTTGTTTTTGGCACACTATACATCTTCGCGCTTTTAGGACTGATATTAAAACTCATCAGCGATCTAACTTATTCCTGGGTAGATCCACGTGTTAACTTTGAAAAAATATAGTTATTTTAAAACCTTACGCATATTTAAATCTGTTATCTGATAACCTATTTTTTGATAAAAATTTATAGCATTTTTATTAAAAGAAAATACATTTAAATCTAAAACTTCCAAACCTTGAGTTTTAGTGTACTCTTCAACAAACATCATAAGTGCAGCACCTACACCCTTACGACGACACTTTTCGTCAACACCAAAATTAAGAATTACCCCCACTTTAGAAAAGGACAGCCCTCTGCTAGCTCTTTCTACTATCTCTAAAAACAAAAATCCACAAATTTTGCCATTACAAACTGCCTTAAAAGTAATAACATTTTTCTCCTTAAGCATGTCCGTAACAATGCGCAAATGCTCTTTTTCATCGGTAGGCTTAAAATACTCTGGAACAGCCTCATCATGCATCTTACCAACCTGATAAGATATTCGTGCAATTTCCACCGCATCACCGATATCAGCAATTTCTATTTTAACATCATTCATTACACAGCTCCACAGAAAATCCTAATACCTCATTTTATCTTTCAAAAACATTTTTGCAAGTCCTTTTGTTGTTCTCTTTTATGGAGAATTAACACTGTATTTAAACAACAGCGGCCACCTATCAAAGCAGCCGCTGTCATATCACCAAAATTTCTTCAAAATCAATATTTATTAAATAATTTCTGCTTACTTAAAATATCCTGCTTGGTCATTGCCGAACTTAAAAATGATGAAGATTCAATAAGCTCTAACGGACTGCCGTCTGCAACAATTTTCCCTTCTTGAACAATCAAAACACGATCAGCTAAAGCAATTTCCGTCGGATTATGTGTAACCAACAATACCGTTTTGTTTTTAGCCAACTTTCGTAAACCCCTCACCACCTTAAAACTTAAAACTTGATCCAACCCTGTTGTTGGTTCATCCATAATGATAACAGGCCTATCCGTTAAAAATGTCCGAGCCAACGCAAGTCTTTGTCTCTGCCCTCCAGAAAGTGCACGCCCGTCTCGTCCTATCTTATGAAATACACCGTCTTTAAAACGGGCAATATCCTCACTTAACCCAGCATCGTCAAGCGCTTTTTGCACTTCTTCATCACTGGCTGTTTGGTTAAAATATTTAACATTATACAACAACGTATTATCAAAAAAATGAACATTTTGATCAATAAAAGCTATTTGTTTATTAATCGTCTCATCAGATAAATCTTGCACATTTTCATTCCCAAGCAAAATTTCACCATCCGTCACATCATAATCATGACGAATAAGGCTCATCAACGTTGACTTACCTTGTCCGGATGTTCCGGCAATAACTGTAATTCCGCCTTTTTTAATTTTAAGCGAAACGTTATTTAATACGTCTTCACTACGTTCTATTTTCTCCTCTTTGGACTTAATATCCGCAACATCATTTATTTTAGGATAAGAAAATTTTACATTTTTAAGAATAATAGTATTATCCGCATCATATAATTTTTTATCACCACATTTCCTCATCAACGCCAAAGGGGTTATAAGTTGCTTTTCTGTATCCAAAATACTGTTTCTGCTTCTTAGACATAAGTTCAAATAAATATGACGAAACGTGCTAATAGAACCGGTCATATAATATATCGCACCGCTAATTAATGCAAATCGACCGATATCTCCTGTTTTTAATATGTCAGCAACTGCCAAAAAGGCCGCCAAAATAGAAAAAGCAATCTCACCAACATAAAACCCTATCAAACCGTTTCTTGATTCTGCAAACATTACCTTAACTTCATTTCGCGTCATCAAATTTAATCTATGCCCTATCGCCAAACATTCTCTCTTTGTCATCAGCCCATCTTGAACAAGTGGAGAATTTCGTAAAATATCGCTATTAACCGCATTAACTTTAGCCGAAAACATCCTATTTTTATGATTTTTCCCTCGGAAATAATTTGACCAATAAAAATCATATTCCACCCTAACTAAAGAAAGCAAAACAATAAACACCGTTGCAAATGGAGAAATCACAAAAAGACTCGTTGCCGCAACAAAAAAAGTCAAAATATGTTTCAAAGCGTATCTGCATTGTGTTAATAAATTTGCCTCTGCTCGAGTAACACTATCCACTAATTCCCTAATTGTCTCTGGCGCATTCTTTATAAAGAAAACCCTCGGTTTATCCAAAATTTCTTTATATCTTTGAGTGCTTTTTTGATTAAAATAAACACGCTGAAACTTAAAACCGATATTTCCTCCCATATTCATGAACATATTATTTAATATTTTTTGAACAGCTAATAGAAAAACAAATCCCATAAATATCATTTTTGCTTTTTCAGAACCGGTCAATACCGCCGGCAAAGACCCATAAAGCAATAAATCAATATAAGGTTTAATGCCCTCAAAAAAACCAAAAAATATTGTGCAAACATTCATCTGAATAAAAGTTTTCTTTGCTTCTCCTTGCATACCCTTACAAACTTTCCACGCCAGCCGAAACACACCGATTTCAGCTGTTTGATCAGATGTTTTCTTACGCATAATAAAATCCCATATCTTTTTCCAACGCCCTTTTTCAAAAGCGCAAAAAGATACTGTTTTGTTCTGCGACTGCAGAACAGAACTATATAAACCTGTCATAGAAAATCCTTTCCTAAAATTTGTTGAAACAAGCACAAAAAACCTATGACACCGTATTTAAACGGTGGCTCGCACCAAATATAAGAAAATTATAATTCTCTTTATCGTTAAAACTAAAAATACGATTATTTTTTTTATTCTGATGAAGCCTCCACTTCATCTTCTGTTTCTATATTTTGATTATTTCCCGCTTCAAGAGATTTTTGTAGCAACCCAAAGATCATATCCACTCCTTTAAGTGCTGTGGAAACATCTTTACCACTTTGTTCCCCTTTTTCCTGTATGGATTTTTTCACTTTGTTTGCTGTTATATCCAGCGCTTTTGCCTGCGCCGCTGTTTTTACCTTATCTGTTAAACTTTTTTTCTTTGCCGGTTTATTATTACCTTGTATAATTTTAAGAGCTTCACTAAAAACATCACTATCCATGGTTACCGATCTACTTTGTTTAAGTTGATTAATTTCAGTTTGCATATCACAAATCACTAAAAAACCGTACACATTCAAACCTAAACAAATTAAAACAAGCAACCATAAAATCTTATTTCCTTTAAACATAAACGCATTCCTTTCCCTTTATGCCAGAGTTCCAACTACAATATGCCTAAAACATTGATTCAAATCAACAAAAATATTTTATTTTTTGTCAAATAAATTTCTTGACTTTCCGCTCAATTTGTGTATAATAGAAGTATCAAGAGGGGAAATGTCCCTCTTTTTTATTTTAAAACTTTATTTCGTTTAACCTTTAACACATCATACCCTAAACGCTCATAAAATCGAGCCGCATCGTCATTAAAAGTAAAAACATCTAATTCTATTTCACCGATATTACGATCTTTACACCATTTTTCAGCGAAATCCATTAATTGTGCTCCAATTCCTTGCCGACGGTACTTTTCATCCACACCGACACTTCCAATATACCCGATTTCAGGATACACAAAATACTTTTCATCTTGGTCCCAAACATAAAGCACCAAGTATCCCACAATTTTATCATTTGTAACTGCTTTAAATACCTCAGAATACTCACTTTCTATGGCTTCTTGCAAATAGCCAATTTGCCCTTCTGCATTACTTGGCTTAAAATAATTAGGCAAAATTTCTTCATGCTTTTTACCGGTTTGATAAGCTATCTCTGCAATAGCAGAAACATCCTCTACCTTTGCTATTTCAATTTTAACTTCACTCATTTTAAAACTTCTATATCAAAATCATTAAAATTTTACACTTCATAGCTCAAAAACATAGCAAACCTCTTCAATAACAAAATTTTGAATTGTCATATTGTGATTAAATTCCTCACGCAAAACACCTCCGTTTCTTTCATAAAAAAATCTCGCCTTAAAATTATTTTTCAACGTATATAAATAAAAATTGCCACCATTCATAATTCGCTTATATTCATTAAGCAATTTTGTTCCTATACCTTTTTGTTGGACATCAGGCTGAACATATATGGCATATAATTCGTTTTTAATATACCTTTCATCACGCGCAGGACCAGCTATCACATATCCCAAAACTTTCTCATCTTCATACACTAAAACAATAGAAGACGGATCTTGAATCTTTTGCTGTGCATGCAAAATTCGCTTTTCATCAACCTGTCTTTTTTCTAAAATAGAATCATCAATCAAACCTTTATAAGATTCTTTCCATGTTCTAACATTAATCTCTGCAATTGCTCTTGCATCTGCAAGTCTTGCTCGTCTTACGCCCATTTTAACTCCCCTCATAAGGGAGAGATAGATCTCTCCCTTCCTATGATCCTATTATTTCTTCAATTCGTTAATTAAACGTTGAGGATTGACAATTGTTCCAACTCCTTTTCTGAAATCGCCTGTTTCTATCCCCAAACTAAAATACTCTGTTGGGGTTAAATTCGGTTTAACACTTTTGGCTAAAAGATACAACCCTACCATATAGGCTGCATGAAATGGACTATTCTTAGCGCTAAATACGTATTCATTCATCTTCACATCAAGAGCCACTGTCCATCCACCACCAGGAAAACAGAGAGAATTGCGAAATAGGTCTTCTTGAACAAGTGGCATCCTTGTCAAAACAGATTGTTCATCTAACTCAAAGTCATTAAAATTATCAACATCTCCGCCAAATTTACAATACACTCTTTCTTCCCGCCACATGCCGTTTTCCTTAAATCTTGATGGGCCAATTCGACACCATATACCTAATTTTGTTGCTTCTTGGGCAGCCTGAATTGCTTCAACATATCCATCTTCATCACTAAATCCTTCAAAAGAAATACCTCTTAGCATTAAAATAACATCTATACCGGATTTTCCTTCGCTGATAAGTTTTTTATGGAGTTCACAAACTTTTCGAATTGCCTCGGCATAATAAACTTGTGTTCGATTGGCTGCATCAACAGCATAGTAGTAAACCTCAGCCTTTGGAGCAACACCGCAGGTCTTTCCCACCAAAGCAGAAACAAAACCACCAAGCCGTCCACCGCCATAATTTTCAGGATCAATATGAATTTCTTCATAACCTTTAAGCTGGTTGTGATACTCCAAATGGTCAAATAGTTGAAAAGAATCAATAATAGCTACTTTACGCCCTCGACCATCAATCTCCTGCTTATGAAGTTTGCGAATACCAAGTCCCGGATTCTTTCTATATTCCAAAAATTCTTTCGGCTTAAAGTATTTCGGCAATTTATTTGCATCATCCGGCCACCTTGTATCCTCTGCATAACGTACATTTAAAATATCAAGTTTAGATAAATCATGTTCTGATACATCCAAGTGTTCAAGCGGAAGATAAGAATAACCTGATCTATTTACAAAATTATCCATATCAATTTGACGATCTTCGGGTTTATGCAGCTTGTATTCACCTTTTTCATATCCGGTAACTGTTTTACCACCATACCATAATTTAAACGGTGATACAAATTCCTTATTCTTTTCTTTAATTAAAGCCTCTGCTAATTGCCAATCCTCTGAATGGATTAGCTCATTCCAATCGTTAAAACCGTATTCTTTGGCAATGACATGTTGCATATTCATCAAAGACAAATCCGTCTTATCACCAAACACAACTTGACATCTGGTAACAGTGTTTTCTTCATTATTTTGGAAATTTTTTAATAAAGACTTTGCTTCACAACGGAAGACTTCTATATATTCTTGCATAACACATTCCTTTCTAATAACCTACCTTACTGCCTGTCCGATGAGCTTAGGTATGTTACTAAAAGAAATCTATGTAAAAAACAATTACTGGCAATAAACACTTTGGCGGACATTCCAGGCGCTTGCCTCACCTACGTCCACCAATATAAACGAAAAATATTTTTTTGTCAAGTAACTTTTAACGGATCCAAAATTTTATATATCAGCTACAACTTCCATACTAATGATTTCATCCGGCTGATAAACCGTTCCATTAAAACCGCCACCTTTTTTGATATTATCAACAAACTCCATACCGGAGACAACTTGTCCCCATACAGTATATTGTCCGTCAAGATGCGGACAATCAGTATAGCAAATAAAGAATTGACTATCAGCAGAATCCGGATTCATCGCTCTGGCCATAGAAACTGTTCCTCTTTTGTGTGGGATTTTATTAAACTCCGCTTTCAGCTTTTTGCCAGAACCTCCTGTCCCTGTACCTAAAGGACATCCTGTTTGCGCCATAAAGCCTTCAATCACACGGTGAAACTTTAAGCCATTATAAAATCCTTGTCGAACAAGTTCTTTTATCCGTGCCACATGATTTGGTGCCACATCTGGAAACATCTCTATTACGACATCCCCATCTTTAAGCTTCAAAACTAGCGCGTTTTCAGCATCTTTAACATCATAAGAATGTTTCATCTTTTTACCTCTTGATTTACTCATACCGATTTTTTTCTTTTCCTCAGAGCCTATATTTTTTACTTCGCTCTTTTCTAAACTCTTGGTTTCACTTTTTCCCAAAACATTAAACATAACAAACCTCCTAAAATAAAAAACTACTTTTTATTTAGGTTTTTGTTTTCAGTTATTCAAGACATAATCTACACGCTCTTCCGCGCTCAAACCCGTCGGATATGTCTCATCAATTTCTTTTAAGCGTGTTTTAAGTCCCAAACCATTAGCAATTTGAATAGCCAACCCCGGACGTGCATTAATTTCAAGCATCATCGGACCGCGATTTTTATCAAGTACAATATCCGCTCCTAAGTAGCCAAGACCTGTCATATCATAGGCAAGCGCCCCAATAAGCAGATGCTCACGCCAAAAAGGAACCTTCAAATCCATCAGATTCGCTCCTGTATCCGGATGAATCCTTACCGGTTTATTATGAAGCACAGCACGCAATGTTTTTCCTGTTTTAACATCAAGCCCAACACCGACGCCACCTTGGTGCAAGTTAGCCTTTCCGTCAGATTCTTTTGTGGCTAAGCGCATCATTACCATGGCAGGATATCCCTTATAAACAATTACCCGTACATCAGGAATACCATGATAGCTAAAGTTCTTAAACACATCGCTAAAATTAACCGTTTCCTCAATCAGCGCCACATCATATTGCCCACCAAGTGAAAACAAACCACTTAATGTATTAGAAACATGCTGATAAATATCATTATATGTCAGCTCTTCTCCTGATGCGCTAAAAAACTTCTTACCATCATATTCTTTAATCACTAAAACACCTTTACCACCACTACCGTGCGCAGGTTTAATTACAAAAGTTTCATGCCCCTCAACAATTTGCAGCAAGTTCTTCACTTCATATTGGTGCTCTATAATGCCTATCATTTTTGGTGTATTGATATTAATATTATTCGCTAATCTCTTTGTTTGTACTTTATCATCAACAAGAGTATAAAGCGAACGCTTGTTGTATTTTGCAATAACCGAATAATTACGGTCATTCATGCCCAAAACACCATTTTCTTTGAGTTGTTTTACCGTTTTTATCCAATTAAACATATCAGTTATCCTTTTTTACCAAAGATGCAAAGCGAGTAATCTCTGTTAAACGATATCCCGTATACGTACCGAGTAACATCACGATAAACATTATAACAATATTTAACTCATTAAAAGCAAACATGATATGACGCACATACTCATTACTAATTACAAAATAAGTAACAACTGCTGTCAAAAGCGTATTGATAATTTGTTCAAAAGTATTTCTAGCACCTTCTTCTTCCCATGTAATAGAGGCTCGTTCAATAATCCAAGCCGTAATAATGATTGGAAAGAAGATAGCAGAACTAACTAACCGGGAATCTAACCTATAGCCAACAATTGTTAAACCCTGAATAAGTAAAATAACAAAGATAACCACAAAAGAAATTCTTGGAACTAATAATAAATTAAGCTTAGCTACCAAGGCACGCATTAAAAGTCCCAAAAAAATCATTATAGAAAAACACACTAATCCAGGCAAAAAACCTGTTTTAACTAGAGACATTGCTAATAACATCGGTGTAAATGTACCCATTGTTGATACACCTATAACATTACGCAACAAAACAACAACCAATATCGCCAGAGGAAAAATCATCAACCATTTTAGTGTATTTTGTTCTAAAAGTGGCAAGGTATAAATAGAATATCTATATTCATTAAATTCCTCATTAGCCTTAGCTCTGTATTCAGCCATTTTCATGGGTGTTGCCACAGATTTTAAAACTGAAAACATTACTTTTGAATTTTCACCACCGCGAACATCTAACAGAGAAACTCCGCCTCTTTGAAAAACAACCCATTTTTTAGATAGTCCGATTTTTCCGGTATCTAGATCATATAACTTCCACGTGTTGTCCATATAAGCTTCAAGCTTAATATCGGGTCTTTCCGTCTTTTTGCCTTCTTCCAATTTTACTGCTCTCGCAATACGTGCGGGTATACGCTTATAAGCAAGAATTTGTATTATTTTTTCTGCAAATTCTTTTGGTGTATGCTTTATTGGCAAAACTAAACTCATAGATGGATTCGCCATCTCTTGATTAACAACGGCGATTACTTTCTGAACCTTATCACCCTCTTGTTGCTGAGCCAATTCCCAAATTTGCCGCATTTGCATTTGCTCTTCTTCAGACAAAAGAGGACGCTCCATCTTCTGTGGAGCTTTTGTATTCAGTTGATTGTTTTTTACATCATCATAAATATTGAGACGATAGTAAATATTTTGATGACCTTTTTTATTCTTTGCCTCTAATATAATTTGATTGTTTTTGTCATCTTTAGTTTGAGTATAACCATCTGCTATAATTTCTTCACTTAGTATATTAAAATTCTCATTTTTATCAGGAACAGTAAGTGTTACTCTAACCTTATCACCAATAGCATTAAAAGATACTTTTGCATCAATCCGCCACACATCCGTAACCTGTTTCGGAGACAAAGAAAAACCCCAGTACTTAACTTTATAATGGATACTATATGCTGCATATACAACAGACAAGAAAAGTAAATAACTCAAAACCTTTCTAATGGTAAATAAATTAGATAATTTCATGATAGTCACCTATTTTAGTTCAATGTATGAGATGTTGATGTATCAACAATAAAACGCCCCGTTAGAATATTTCTTCCTATGAGACCTTGATAGTCAAAACTTGAGCGATCAGCAATTGAAAAAACAGCGCTAAACGTCTCTTTACCCATTCTGACATCCATTTTGACAGCCTTTCGACTCTCATCATCTCCTGTACGACGAACTCTGAATGCGCGCTCAATCTTCTTCTCAAAAACATGCTCTTCCCCGCTCTTGCGATTAATTAATTTAAAAGCTACCCATCTTTCACCATCACGCTCAAAATATTCTATATCCCTACAATCAAGAGAAGATGTTGTTGCACCCGTATCTATCCTGGCATAAAAAGGGGATTTCATTGGTAAAAAATAGATTGGTTCAACCTCCCCGATAATCGGCAAATGGGATTTTTCAACAATAACTTCCTTTGTTGTTTCCACATTATGCACAACGGCTGGCACGATAACCTGCTTAGATTGGCAAGAAGACACACCAAAAAGCAACATTAACAAAAATAACTTGCGCATTATTCTATTCCTTTATTTCAAATCAAATTCAGTTGATTATCCACATTTTTTAATGAATAAACAGCAAGAATTTTAACTAATGCACAAGGAATTTTTATTTTTCTTCCTGTAAAATTCTATAAAAGAAAAACAACGTTTTTAAAGTAATTACTAGGCTTTGAAAATATTATGGCGTGCTCTATTGCGCTGTATTTAAACACTGTATTTAAAACATAACCGTCGCTCGTAAACCTGTTGCAAACCCATAATCTGATTTTTGATTGAGAGCCGGATTAATATACATTTGTACATCCGGTGTAATCGTTACCATGCTCCCGATTCCCCAAGCCCAATACGCTTCTATTACCTGCTCTGCATTATGGTATAATTTTTTCCCAACAGCCTTTTCATCAAGTTTATTATAAGCATAGGCCAATCCTATTTGATCTAGGCTGTTTCGATTAAGAGGATTATTGCACACACCTCCCAAAACCCAAGACTGTCGTATAGGTTCCTCATCTCCGCTTGTTTCATTAACCCGAGCAAAAAAGCCCCAATTTTCACCAATATTTTGTGATAAGTTTAAGGACCATCCGTTTGTTGTTTCTTTTTGCTCCTTAACCCATGGTTGATTATAAACCAAAACGGATATTTCAGCATTACCCAATCCTTTAATATTTGGTGTGTATCCAATATATCCAAACGTTGTATAGTGCTCTTCGTCCAAATTATTAAAGCGCACACTTTTGGCATCAACATTTGTAGCATCTTGGCCACCAAAAGCAATTGTCCAATCTTCTATATCGGCTTGCATATATAACCCCAACCCGGCCTGCGTATATGATGCTGAAGCATTTTGTGCCAACGCTTCATTTAGAAAATTCACTTGTTGATTAGAATCATAAGCCGTACCATCAAAATTGTATATCGGAAATTGTCCGATTCCCAATGTTAACCAATTCCAATTGCCCCCTAATTGATACGTATAATAAAGCTCGTTAAATTCATTATCTTTATCCGAATAATCATTAATGGGTGTCACCATTCCTGAATTATCCCCAATATCTGTTGCATTATGATTCCCATACCGAATAACTGTATAGGCAAAATTCAGCACTCCCTCTCCATACTTATTATCAAAAGTTGTCCAAGAAAAAGACGGATAAATATAGGATTGTACAGCATTATTTTTACCATTAGGTGACGTTCTTTGTTCCAAAAGAGAAACATCTATATCATAATCAAACCCATGTTTTTCACTCAGCATTTCTTTAAATTCTTGATAATTTTCGCTAGCCGACACATTGTTAGATAACAAAAGACCAATCATTACAGCATTTAATACAATAAACTTTTTCATTTTCTCACCCTTTGATTATAAATTAAACACTTTGAGATATAGACACTAAGTTCAAGAAAAAAAGGGGATTAACAAAAAAAGTCTTGAAGAGCATTTTATATCCTTATAAAATTGAGAAAATAATTTTTAGGATTAGTAAAAATGATTGCAAAACTAAAGGGAAAAATTGACAACATCGGTGAAGATTGCTGCATCATAGACGTAAACGGTGTGGGTTATATGGTCTATATGTCATCAAAATCTCTTGCAAAACTTACTAAAGGAGAATACGCAGAACTTTTAGTTGAAACCGTCATCAAAGAAGACAGTATAACCCTGTTTGGTTTTCAATCACCCTGGGAAAAAGAGTGGTTTAATACTCTTACCAAAATTCAAGGTGTTGGCGGAAAAGTTTGTTTAAGTATCTTAGGAGTTCTATCACCTGCTCAACTATCCCAAGCTGTCGCGGCACAAGATAAAAATTCGTTTCTCAGAGCTGCTGGTGTTGGTCCAAAATTGGCTGCTCGCCTAGTAACAGAACTGAAAGATAAAATAGTTACCATTCCTGTAGAATATATAAACAAACAAGAATTGGATGATCCTGAAGAAAATACTGATACATTAAAAAATAACACTACCAAAAAAGAGTTTAAACCTTCTGAAGATTCTGTAGATGACACATATAGTAATACCGAAGATGTCACTTCTGCTCTCATAAATTTAGGTTACCAAAGAATTGACGCCTATCGTGTAGCTTCCGATATTTGCCTCAAAAATCCAAGAACAGATATCAAAAACCTCATACGTCTGGCCTTAAAAGAATTTAATCATATAGGAGAATAAATATGCCCGAAAACAATGAAAGAGTACTAAGTGCAAAAAAAATCTCCACTGATGAAACAGCTTCCCCTATGGCCATTAATCTTCGTCCATCAACATTAGATGAATTTGTTGGCCAAGATAAAGTCTGCCAAAACCTAAAAGTGTTTATAGAATCTGCCAAAAACAGAGGCGAAGTATTAGATCACGTTTTATTATACGGTCCTCCCGGCTTAGGAAAAACAACTCTTTCAAACATTATCTCTAAAGAACTAGGTGTTGGTTTTAAGGCAACCTCCGCTCCAATGATAACGCGTTCCGGTGATTTAGCAGCAATTTTAACCAACTTAGAAGCTCGTGATGTCCTGTTCATTGATGAAATTCACCGCCTAAATCCTGCAATAGAAGAAGTTCTTTATTCTGCAATGGAGGATTTTCAATTAGATATCATTATTGGCGAAGGTCCTTCTGCTCGCTCTGTCAAAATTGACCTACAACCTTTTACCTTAATTGGAGCAACAACTCGATCCGGCCTAGTTTCTACACCCTTACGTGAAAGGTTCGGCATTCCTCTTCGGATGGACTTTTACAACCATGAAGATCTCCAAAAAATTGTTCTTAGAGGAGCACATTTGTTAAATATGCCAATTTCTGCTGATGGAGCCATGGAAATTGCAAAGCGCTCCCGCGGAACGCCGCGTATTGCTGGCCGTTTACTAAAAAGAGTAAGAGATTTTGGATCTGTTGCCGGAAATGCTGAGATAGACTCGGTTATTGCAGATAAAGCCCTTAAGTTGCTTGATGTCGACGCTTATGGGTTAGACGAATTTGATCGCCGCTACTTGACTTGTATTGCAAAAAATTACGGAGGAGGACCTGTCGGTGCAGATACACTGGCCGCTGCCCTTTCTGAAGAAAGGGACACCATAGAGGAAGTTATAGAACCTTACTTATTAAAACTTGGCTTTTTACAACGTACACCTCGAGGCCGTGTTTTATCTGAACAAGGATGCAAATACCTTGGTATAAAAAAATTTAAAAGTGATAACTCTCAATTCAGTTTTATAGATGATTTAGGATTTTAAATATGGCATACGAAACAGAAACCATAAAGGGAAAATTATTTGAAGATAAAACTTTCTCTTTTCCAATCCGTGTATATTATGAAGATACAGACGCTGGCGGAATCGTATACTATGCAAATTACCTTAAATTTGCCGAACGCGCCCGCACCGAATATTTAAGGCATTTCGGTTTAGACCAAATTTCTATGCTAAAAGAACAAGGTATTGGCTTTGTAGTCAAAGAATGCCACATCAACTACAAATCACCAGCAAAACTTGATGATGCGCTAAACATTACTTGCAAAGCAACCGAACTCAAAAGCGTATCACTCAAAATGGAGCAGAAATTATACCGCGGAGAAACAGTTTTAGCAGAAATAGAAATCTGGCTTGTTTTCTTAAATTTAGCGACCATGCGTCCGACAAAAATCCCCACACAAATCATAAATCTGTTATTGTAATTATTCTTCTTTATGAAGATACACAGATATACTTATCGAAGCAATTATAATTGTTGGCGCCCACACAGCAAACCAAACTGGAATATAAGAATTAATACCAAAGGCAGAAATCACCTGGGAAGCAAAATAAACCGTAAATCCTGTTGCAATACCAAAAATTATCATCCACAAAACGCCTCCCTGCCTTTGACTTGGTTTAAGAGAAAAAATACCCGCAACCAAAGACATCGCCATCAATAAAAACGGTAACGACAATAAATTCAGGTAGCGCATCTTATGACGAACCACTGAAAATCCGGAAGTTTCATAAAAATCTATGGTATCCGGCAAATTCCAAAATGAAATAGCTTCAGGATCCACAAAATTATCCTTTATTCTCTGAATATTCATATCCGTTGGATAGTCCAAACTATTCATTATTTCAGCTTTTTTTCCTGGCTGATATATTTTCACATCTTTTAAATTCAGATAATCTTTTTCCAATGTGGCAACAAAAGCTTCTATTCTTCTTTTAACCTGTGTTTTAGCATCAACCTCTATAATACTGACACCATTAAGCCACAAAACTTTATCTTTTAGATTTAGCCCATTAGCATTAATAATTGCAACCGTATTATCATCCTTACCTTCTCGAATCCACAATCCCTTATTTGAAAACAAAAACGCATTAGGATTATTTGTTGAAAGTCTATAAGAAAGAGTTTCCTTCAGCTCATATAACCTTGCAGAAACGGGATTAACAATCGCGACCCAAAAACTACCAATAAAAAAAACAGCCAAAAGCACGGGAACCAAAACACCCCATATCGAAACACCTGTTGCCCGTATAACAACAAACTCATTAGTTTTACTCAGTCTCCAAAAGGTTATCATTGTGGAAACCATCACAATAAAAGGAATAACTTTATCAACCGTCTCCGGAAGTTTTGCAAAAACATATTCAAATAAAAAACCAAGAGAAACATCATGTTTACCGGAAGTTCTGCGCAAAATTTCAATCATGTCAAACATCATTATAATCGCACAAATCACTATCAAAACATATAAAAAATTTAACAATGTCTGTTTAATCAAATATGATCCTAAAATTGAATTTGGTTTCATCATGGTTTTTTCCTAAAAATCACCTGTTGATAAATAACGTTCCACACTGTCTGGTAAAATAACAACCAATCTTTTGTTTGCAAACTGTGGTTGCTTAGCTAATTTAATCGCAGCCGCCACAACTGCACCAGCAGAAACTCCTACTAAAAGCCCTTCCGTCTCTGCAACTAACTTTGCTGTTTCTACAGCAACATCACTTTCAATTTTCATAATTTCATCAATATATTTTTTATCAAACAACGGAGGAACAAAACCGGCACCAATACCCTGAATTTTATGTGCGCCTCTTTTTTCACCACTCAAAACCGCACTTTCTTTGGGCTCCACCGCAACCACATACAAGTCCTGATTATACGTCTTTAACACTGAAGATATCCCCATAATTGTGCCAGCTGTACCAACACCGGAAACAATCACATCAAAATCGCCTCCTGTATCTTCTAAAATTTCCATAGCTGTGCCCATTCGATGTGCATTAGGATTTGCCTCGTTATAAAATTGATTTAATAACACAACGCTTGGATTACGATCCCTTAACATTTCTGCCTTATGAACAGCACCGGACATTCCCTCTTCTGCTGGTGTTAATATTACCTCTGCTCCTAAAAGTTTAATAAGCTTAATCCTCTCTTGAGAAACATTTTCCGGCATAACAATGATAAGCTTATAACCTCTGGCAGCGCAAATCCCGGCTAATCCTATACCCGTGTTTCCGGACGTTGCCTCAACAAAAACAGTATCTGGTCCTATATTATTTTTTTCTGCCGCCTCAATCATAGACAAAGCAACCCTGTCTTTAACAGAAAACAACGGATTATACATTTCGCATTTCGCCAAAATTTCTGCACTGATGCGGAGCTTTGTCGTTAAATTGCCTAACCTTAATAACGGCGTTTGCCCAACCATTTCTGTTATGGAGTTATAAACTTTCACCATACTACTTATCTTCCGTAACCTTTCTAATTACCCCATCAAGTCCAATTATATTCTTTTGCTCCACCCTTGCAGCAACAATAATTGCTTTAACCTCTTCTACCGCCTTTTCTAGCTCATCATTAACCACAACATAATCATAAAAGACACTCTCCCCAACGCGTTTCTCCGCCATACTCATCCGCTTTTCAATAACTTCTGCCGTGTCCGTTCCGCGATCAACCAATCTTTTCCTCAAAACTTTAAGTGATGGCGGCATTAAAAAAATAGCCTTAATTCGATCATTAGCTACTTTTCGTAATTGCTGAACTCCGGGATAATCCATATCCAATATAACATCTTTGCCATTGGCCAACAAATCATCCACTGGTTTTCTCGGTGTACCATACTTAGGACCAAAATCTGAATCTACGTACTCGTACAGTGCATTTTGTTTAACTAACTCTCTAAATTTCTCTTCACTAATAAAAAAATAATCTTTACCTTCCTCTTCTCCTGTTCTTTTTTCTCTCGTTGTCACAGAAACAGAAAGACTAATATCATTAAGTTCCGCCAAAACTCTTTTAATAACCGTACTTTTTCCACCGCCGCTAGGTGCAGAAAAAACAAACATCGTTCCCCTGTTTTGAGTTATAAGGTCAGACATATTATACTCCGCTAGATAATTACGCTTTACAATTTTCCCACATCAATATATACCATAAAACATATAAATAAAGTTTTATTTTAAGGATTTTACCATGATTATTAAAAATATTCTATTAACCGGTGCGTCTTCTGGTATTGGTGAAGCTTTAGCGCTTTATTATGCTTCCCAAAAAGAAACTCAAAACTTATTTATCTGCGGACGTAACAAAAAGCGCCTAGATGAAGTAAAAAAAAGATGCGAACAACAAGGAAAAGCAAAAATTCATGCTAAAATCCTAGATGTTGCTGACAAAAAAGCCGTTGAAGAATGGGTAAATGAAGCCGAAAAGACAGCACACTTAAATCTCGTTTTTGCTAATGCTGGTGTCGCCACTCTTGAAGAAACACCGGACAACGTTTATAACACATTCAACATAAACATTTTTGGTGTCTTAAACACCATTACCCCTGCAATAGAAATTTATAAGCAACGCAAAGATAAAGACAAAATCATCGCCATAACTGCCTCAATTGCAGGATATCACGGCTTACCTGCCTGCCCGTCATACAGTGCAACAAAAGCTTGCATAAAAGCTTACGGCGAAGCTTTGCGTCTTAATCTTTCACCATACAACATTCAGGTAAATACCATTTGTCCCGGATTCGTCCGCTCCAGAATAACTGATAAAAACACTTGCCCTATGCCGTTTTTTATGGAAGCCAAACCAGCCGCAAAATTAATTGCTAAACGTATTCAAAAAAACGTTGGTTTAATTGCTTTTCCTTGGCCAATGCGTTTAGTAACATGGCTAGGCAGCATTCTGCCAAACAGGATCAGCGATTTTATTTACAAACACCTTCCCTATAAAGTCTAAATTAGTTCATTTTAAGCGATTCTTTTTGCTTGACTTTTAAGTGTTTTTCTCTTAAATAACGCTTGATTTGTTTTGCGGTGCGGCAAACAAATTGATGTTTAACACGCACAAGTCCGCCTTACATCAAGGGTCTGGCATTTTGAAAATAAAATATAATGGCAAATACTGCAGAAATTAAAATTCCCGAAATGACTGAAAATTTTGAAGAATTGTTAAATGAACAATTCGGTTCTAAAGGTATTGTTGGAACAGTCATGAAAGGAACCGTTATTCGTGTAACTGATGATTTTGCAACAATTGATGTTGGTCTTAAATCAGAAGGCCGCATTCCTCTTCGCGAATTTGGTAGAAACAATGAATTAAAAGTTGGCGATGTTGTTGAAGTTCTCGTTGACAGATATGAAGACAAAGACGGCAACATTGTTTTATCTCGTGAAAAAGCACGTCGTGAAGAAGTATGGCAAGATCTTGAAAAGATGATGAACAATAATGAACGTGTAAACGGTGTCATTTTTGGCCGCGTAAAAGGTGGCTTCACTGTTGATTTAAACGGTGCAATTGCTTTCTTACCTGGCTCTCAGATTGACATTCGCCCGATCAAAGATATTTCTCCGTTGATGGGAATTTCTCAACCATTCCAAATCTTAAAGATGGATAAAGTTCGTGGCAACATTGTTGTTTCTCGTCGTGTTGTATTAGAAGAAACACGTTCTGCTGCTCGTGCAGAATTAATTGACACAATCAAAGAAGGTGCTGTTCTTGAAGGTATTGTTAAAAACCTCACAGAATATGGCGCATTCATTGACTTGGGTGGTGTAGACGGTTTGTTACACGTTACCGATATTTCTTGGAAGAGAATTAATCACCCTGCGGAAGTTCTTTCCTTAGGGCAGACAGTTAAAGTACAAGTTATCAAATTCAATGAAGACACTCAACGCATCAGCTTGGGTATGAAGCAATTAGAAAATGACCCCTGGCAAGCTGTTGCAGATAAATACAAAGTCGGCGAGGTTTACAAAGGTAAAGTTACCAACATCACAGACTATGGTGCATTTATTGAATTAGAAGATGGTATTGAAGGTTTGGTTCACGTTTCTGAGATGAGCTGGACTCGTAAAAACGTTCATCCGGGAAAAATCGTTTCCACTTCTGAAGAAGTTAATGTTAAAGTACTCGAAGTTGATGCAGACAAGCGTCGTATCAGCCTCGGCATTAAACAATGCACACCAAATCCTTGGGCTGCATACATTGAAGAGCACCCAATCGGATCTGTTATTGAAGGAAAAATCAAAAACATTACCGAATTCGGTTTGTTCATTGGTTTATCTGACGAAATAGACGGCATGATTCATTTATCTGACATTTCTTGGGAAAAGCCTGGCGAAGAAGCTGTTAAAGACTATACCAAAGGTCAGACAATTGAAGCCAAAATCATTGATGTTGATGTTGAAAAAGAGCGCATCAGCTTAGGTATTAAGCAAATGTCTGAAAATAACATTGCGATGACTATGGAATCCCTGAAAAAAGGAGACATTGTCAAAGCTGTTGTTACCGGCGCTGATGAAAAAGGCGTACAAGTAACCGTTCAAGGCATTGCTGCTACCATCAAAAAGACAGAACTCTCTAAAGAAAACAACAACCCTCTAAACTATCACGAGGGTGATATCTTAGAAGCAAAGTTAACTTCGGTTGACCGCAAAAACACCAAACTTGGTGTTTCTGTAAAAGCTTATGAGTTAGAAGAAGAGAAAAAAGCTTTAGAAGAATATTCTAACGCTCAATCTGCCGGTTCTTCTTTAGGTGAAGCTCTGGGTGAAGCATTAAAAGGCAAAGAATAAATTTTTTGCCCAACAATAAGCTCCTCAAACGCCCTGTTTGAGGAGCTTTCTTATGTTCAAAACACAATTCTCTTATTCTTCACTGCTTTGCTCTATCATCATATCCTCCTCAACCATAACCGGTTGTGCTGCAGAAGAATTATCCGGAGCCACCTCAACCCCCGGATTGCCCTCCAAAGGTTGCATTTGGTTACCACTTCCCTCCGAAGATGATGCAGTGTATGTCTCTACAATAACCACGCCATCACCATTTGTCGCCGGATGATGATTAGCCTCTGCAATAGCCTGACCTACCATCAAGGCCAGCGCACACAAAGCCAAACAACCTAAAAAAAATCTACTCATATAAACCTCCTTATTAAATAAAATAACGAGATTGATATAATAACTCCAAAAAAAGTTTCAAGCCCCGTTCTCTAAGCCAAAACAAGAAAGGCGAGCGTGCTTGCGCACGCCCGCCTTTCTCTTTAAGGTTCACTAGTGTGTTAATGTGTTAAAAAGCGGTAAGCCACTCCCAATTGGCCTGTCACCGCTCCTTCACCCCAGCGCTTGTTCTGCCACGCGCCATCCTGGCTGTGGGGCAGAGAAGGATACATCTGGTATCCTATCTGTGCCACAAGCGATAGCCCTTTGTAAAGGGCCAGAGCACCCCTTATGCCGGCACCTCCCGATAAGCCGTAATTACGGCTCTGGACCGATGCCCAGTCGGCGTCAGTTCGGTGATAGCCGTAACCGACCTGGATATATGGACCGATGTAATTTCGGTCCAACACATCCATACCGGCTTTCCATCCCAGCGTTGCCAGGACGGACAGGCAATGGTAGGTACCAGTAGCTTCGGCAACATTCGTGTACTGTTGCTGAGTGTACACGGCTGTTAAATCGCCGAAGAAGCGGCGCTTCTCAACGCCGATGCCGGCAGTAGCCAGGGGCGTAAATCCTGGCTCGTGGCCAGTGCGGTACCCCATACCCCCCATACCGATAAGGTAAGTCGTCTTACGACGGGTACCGTTCACGGTACGGAGACTGGGGTTAAATCCGTACTCCTGCTGGCGAAGAAGGGCCAACCGTTGGTCGGTGGTGAGGTCATTGGTGTTCGTTTTTGTGAAAACCAACTCGCCCTCGTCGGTGGTAACGGTGATGGTGTTGTTGTCCCCCTTCTTGGCTTTTTTTACACCTTCAGGGGTAGCAAGAACGCCGGTGGATGTCTGGGCTTTGCCCATCCACCTTGTTCGGGCAATCACAACTTTGTTGCCGTCCCAGAAGTATTTTACACGACCAACAATGACCGTGTCCTCCTGGTTGGCAGTTACAAATGCAATAGCCTCGTCAGCAGATTTCAACACTACGGTTTCTTGCGCTGAAGCGCTAGCGGCCAACATCATGATGCTGACAACCGCCATAACAAAAATCTTTTTCATTGTCTATTTAGCTTATAAGAATGTAAAAAAATAAATT
>JBGUWS010000003.1:0-98179 GCA_045221335.1 Alphaproteobacteria bacterium
AGGATATCAAAGATCTTGAATTAAGCGCGGAGCAGAAGGCGAATATACAACAGTTGGATCATAGTAATCAGTTGGCGATGATAAAGGCGTTACGGGAAAGACAGGACATAGATAACTATCAATCTCATCCGAGTATGGCAGCGATGAGACGTGAGGCAAAAAGTTTGCATGAGGCGTTGCTTCAAAAGACGAAGGTCAATGAGGCACCAAAACAAACCGAGGATAAAAGCAGTAATGAGAAAGGAGATGGGAAGAATTTAGAAAAATCAAAAACGTTTGATGAAACGAGGTTTATCAATGTAACGATGAAGAAACACATTGAAGATAATGAGGGAATTGTTTTCTTTCCTTATGTAGATACAGCAGATAAAATAACTGTTGGTCCCGGTGTAAATATTGATAAAAGATTCAAAGATATTGAGTGGTGGTACAAAAATCCGCAGACAGGAAAAATGCGATTACTTAATCAGACTAATGAAGATGATATTAAAATAATTAAATCAGAATTGGCAAAACTTGCTAAATATAAAAGAAATAATCAATATTCAGCGAGATATTTTGAAAATAAAACTAATTTGCGGATAAGTGGTGCTCAAGCACATCAGCTTTATCTTGATCGTATAAATTCTGCTATTGATGATGTTAAAGATTTGATACGGACACATAATCAATATCGTACCCGAAAAATAGCTGATTTTGAAAAATTGCCGGAACCTCTGCAGATAGTTTTAGTTGATATGGTTTATAATTTAGGAAAAGATAATTTTCATTGGAAAAAGCATCTAAAAGAAAATGGTGATGGTTTTACCGGTTATCCTTCTTTTTGGGAAGCTCTGGAAAAACAAGATATTAATAAGATGATTATTCAAAGTAAGAGGTATGTAGGAAATAAACCTTTGGTGAGGAGGAATGAAGTTACTAAAAAGCTATTAGAAAAACTTCGTATTTGAGTAAAAATAGCTTGAAAAGAAAGGAAAATACATTATACTGCAAGATATGTTTTTTGGGAGAGTATTAAGATGAAAAGAATATGTCTTGCAGTGATGTTTTCTTTGATTATATGTGGTCAGGCAAAAGCTGATTTACATGGTGATTTTTTGCGAATTGAATGTAATCAAGATTTAGGGCTATTAGAGCTTCGATCGGAATACATTTCAGGTGACCGAATGGGAATTTATTTTGATAAGTTGAAACCCTTTTATAAATATAGCATTGATACAAATGGAGAAGATAAAAGTCATGCGGAAATTATTTTGGTTAATTATTTGGGTAATGAGGAATTGCCCTTCACTTATCGTTGCCAATTAAGTAAAAACCAAATATATGATGTTTACATTGATCTTTATCCTAATTCTGATTGCAATGCGCCGAACAGTAGTGCAACTTTTGCAATTAACATCGTGGAAAATATAGGTAATAAGAAAATATTAATTGATAATTTTCCATTAGGTTGTGCATCTCCAGTTGATGGAATACAGTTGACTGTCAGTGATGATCTTGAAACGGCTGATATGACTTTTTTATTTGATAGTCCAATTGCTTTTTATTTGGGAGGAGATATTGATAAACCAATATCATTGGAAATGGTTAAACGTGAAAAAGATATAATGATGGCTCCTATTGGTAAAAAATAGAGAGACTATGTTATTATGGCTTATAATTATGTGAGAAATGATGATATTTGCTACTCCAATCTCCGTTGTTATAGACTTTATCAATATTAATGTTGTGATATATTTCGTCTGATTTTGCAATATTTTGTGTTGTTGCTAGTATAAGTAAAATTAACAATATTTTTTTCATCAGATAATCTCCCATGATTTATTTTTATTTTAGGAATATAGAGGGATAAGTCAAGGTTTTTATAAGATAAGAAATGTTATTTTTTTTATGATGTTTTGTGAAATTGTTATTTATTTCAATTAGTTATTAAATAATAAAAATTTACGGACTTTTCTTTGAAAGTATTGACAATGGTGTCATAGTGTGTTATGAACTTATTCATAATGGTTAAGTATGTTTAGCAAAGGCTCTCGGATTTCGGGAGCTTTTTTTATATCTTAAAATGAGATAGTTTTTGCTATGTAGATTTTATTTCATGATTTATGAGGATAGAATGCAAATTGAATTGGCCAGAGCTTTTCAAGAGTTATTGACAACAAGAAAGCGTTATAAGCTTTATTATGGCGGTAGAGCTGGCGGAAAATCATTTGCTTTTGCTGATGCGTTGTTAACTTTGGCTACCAGTAAAAAATTGCTGATTGCATGTGTGCGCGAGGTACAAAATTCAATTAAAGATTCTGTTTATAAATTAATTGCTGATCGGATTAATTATTATCATCTTGATGGAGAATATCGTCTTTATGAAGATAAAATTGTTAATCTTAAAAATAATTCAAAATTTATCTTTAAGGGGATTATGGATTGTAATGCAAGCAATATAAAATCTTTGGAAGGGGTCGATATTTGTTGGTGTGAGGAAGCGCAAAAAATTTCTAAAAAAGCGTGGGAAATTTTGGATCCGACTATTCGTAAACCTCAGGCAGAGATATGGTTATCCCTTAATCGTGAGGAGGAGGAAGATCCTGTATGGAAGGCTTTGGCGATTAATCCCGATGAGGATACGATTATTAAAAAGGTTAATTATTATGATAATCCGTATTGTCCGGAAAATATGAAAAAATTAGCCCTAAAAACCAAAGAGAAAAATTTTGATGAGTATTTGCATATTTGGGAGGGAGAACCAAGGCAGGAAGCTGATAATCATCTTATTGGCAGGGTGGAGGTAGGAAAAGCTATGGATAATGAGGGGGTAGTTAATAAAGGGCTTTCTCCTTTGGTTATCGGGGTGGATGTGGCGAGATTTGGTGATGATAAAACAGCAATGTGTTTTAGGTATGGGCGTGAAGTTTCGCAAATTAAAACATATGAAAAACTTGATGTGGTTCAAGTGGCGCATTTAGTGGCCGGAGAAATTACAACCCAACGCCCGGCAAAGGTTTTTATTGATGTCGGCGGATTGGGTGCCGGGGTGTATGATGTGTTAGTATCGGAGGGTTTTTTTGATGTTTTGGCACCGGTTAATTTTGGAGAAAAGGCGCAAAATCCGGAGAGATTTGTAAACCGACGAGCGGAAATGTGGTCACGATTGCGAGACTGGTTAAAATCGCCACTTCCGGTTAAGCTACCTAAGATGGAAGGACTTATCGGAGATTTGACAGCACCATTGGTGATGTTTGATTATGTCGGCAGATTACAATTGGAAGCAAAATCAGAAATAAAAAAAAGGATTGGGCATTCGACAGATGTCGGTGATGCATTGGCTTTGACCTTTGCTATGCAGAATATTGAAGTTTTTGCCCAGATGCGTTTTGGGCAGAAGGAATTTATTGATGATACGGTATATCTTTAAAAATAAGGTATATATTTAAATGTTATTGACAATCAAATACAAAATTGGTATGAGAGAAGAGTAATGATTTGGCAACTGGTGTCGGTTACTAGAAAAAGAAGAGGAAAAATGACGAAAGATAAGGTTTTAAAATTCGGAGGTTCGGTGTTGGCGGTTGCTGCACTGGCTTTTTTAGGTGTGCAACGGTTTATTGCCATTGGTAATATGGATGCTGCTTTTGAGCAAGAAGTGATTGGTAATATATCCTATGTGGTATTGTACAGTGGGTGGTTTTTGTTTTTTGCCTTAGCAGCTGTCGGATGCTATTGGAGCTTGGATAAGACGTATTCTAAGTTGGTAAAAAATCCCAATGGTTTTAAGAAAGTTGCTTTGATGGTATATTGGTTCTTGATGTGGTGCGGATTATTGACAGTAGTGAGTTCGCTCTTCTTGTGGTGGTTGTAGGAGGATTTTAGATATGTTTGAGAAGAAGGATTGGCGTAAAGTAGTTGATGCAATTGTCTTTTTGTTTTTGTGGTTTGGTGTTCCTGCCTTGGTTATAGCAATATGGAAAAGTACGATTATGCCGGTTGAAACTTATGCGCGATTATATGCATTAGAATTTCCGGTAGCCAGCTTATTATATTTTTGGATGTTTCCGAGATTGGTTAGCGAAAGCAAGAGAACATGGTGGCGCAAACTGCTTATGTTTATAGGATTGATGATTGCATTAAGCGGTCTGGTGTTATTGTTTGAATTTTTTACGATGCCGCTTGAAGTGATGATCGAAGAATAATTTTTATTTATATAGAGTAACCAAACGTCTGGTGATAACACATCAGGCGTTTTTTTGTGTGTGTCGGTATAGTGCCGATATTTTTTTTAAAGGAGAGAAATATGAGTTCAGTTTTTAAGAAACCTAAAGTTAAAAAAGTAGAACCGGTTGAGGTTGAGCCGGAAACTGTCGATAATAATGAGATTATTTTTGAATTGGAAAAAAAGCGCAAGAAAAAAATGGGTGCTATCTCGCAATTGTTATCCTCGGACAGATCCGGTTTAGGGCTTGGGCAGGGAAAAAAGACTTTAGGTGAATAGTAATCATTTTTGAAAAGGAAAAACGATGGAAGATTTAAAAAAGCCGGAGGGGCAGACAACCTCCGATAACTTTAGTTTGTCTGCAAGTGAAAAAGGAAATGCCAAGGATTACGCACAATCTGTTTGGGGTGATATTTCCGTTGAGGCGCAAAATTATTTGAGCAAGAAGGGTATGAAAACTCCTGCTGATTTACTTTGTTCCTATCGGGAATTAGAAAAGGCGTATTCGTCTAAGATATCATTGCCTAAGGACGGTGATCATGAGGGTTTTCAAAAACTTTATTCCCACTTGGGAATGCCGGAAAACAGTGCTTTATATGAAGTCAAATTTAATAAGGATGATGAAGCCTTTAAGGATGATTTTAAGGAGGTCTGTTTTCAAAATAATATTCTGCCAAAATCGGCACAGGGAATTTATGATTGGTTTGTAAAAAACAGAGAGCAACAATCTGAAAAGTTTGAGCAGGAAAGGATTGAACAATCTTTTAGAGATGCTGAAGAACAAAAAAAAGAGTGGGGTGTTCATTGCCCGCGTTGTTTGGAACAAATGAAACGCGGGATTAGGTTATTTGCCGGTGATGATGAGATGGCTATTGATGCCATGGAGCAGGCACTTGGGACCAAAAAAATGATGCAACTCTTTTTGAATTTGGGCGAGGCTATTTCTGAGGATAATCCGGTTCGGTTCGGGCAGGCGCCGAAGTCAAATCACGAGTTTGATATGGTGGAATATTTTAGGGAAATGTTTAATGACTACTGATTTTTTAGTGGTCATTTTTTTATTTTTGAAAGGAAAATTTATGAATCATACATTAAAAGAAATTGCGGTATCTTTGGCTGATAAGCAACCGCATTATGTTGACTGTTTAACTGAAGAAGCACCGATTTTGGATACGATGCGCTTTGAGGCATCCACACACGGATTATGGAATGCTTATGAAGAAGTTTCTAAAATTAATGGTGCCGGGTTTGTAGATATTAATCAACCGTTACCAGAGATGGAAGTTGATTCCGATCTTAAAAAGGTTGATCTGTCTATTATCGGCGGTGAAGTATTCTTGCCGGAAGATAAAGCAAGTGTCATCGGTATTTCGGAATATTTTGCTAAAAAAATGCCGGTATTATTAAAGCATGCCGGACAAACCGCCGAAAAGAAAATTATCTACGATAACTTTTTACCTTATGCAATTGCTAACGGCAAAGTTGCCAGCGCCGGTGGGGCATCAAGTTGCTACTCTATGGTCGCGGTACGCTTTGTTGAAGGTGAAGTGACAGGTTTATATTCAAAACAAAATATCGATGATTTCGGTTTGTTAAATACGACGAAGATTAATGGTGGTGCATTATATAAAAATTCAAACGGCGTACTTGGTTACGGTGTTCGTTTGAAGGGATATATCGGTGTGCAATTAGCTAATCCTAATGCCGTATCGGCAATTGTTAATGTTAACGCCAGTAACGTTCCTACTGCAGATCAGATTGATAATATGTTGATTGATGCAAAGGCAACACCGGCTTCAACATTTATTTTCTGCCATCCGAAGGTATTGAGCTTGCTCAATAAGTATAAGGGTAATGTTTTGCAGATATCGGGAGATGAATGGAATCTTAATCGTGGTTTCATGGCTTGGAACGGTATTCGTTTTGTCACTTCTTATAACTTTAAGAATGGTGATGAAAGCGCAGTTAGTTTGGCATAATTTTTAAGGGAGTATGACAACAATGTTGAATAATATTTTAAAAGTCTATGACGAAGATTTGATTAACGGTGCACTTAATGCATCAACCGTTGCGGCTAAATCGGTTGTTGCTGCGGGTAGTACACAAGGGGCATTGGTGGTTAATGTATTTGCTAAGGGTGCAGTAACAACAACTGCTAATGTTGTGATTACAATAAAAGATTGTGATACGGAAGATGGCACTTTTGCCAGTTTGTCAACGATTACTATCGCATCAGGAAAAAGTTTTGCTGATGGTGAATTGATGGCTACTATGATGTTGCCACTTGAAACCAAGGCTTATGTTACAGCGACGGCTACATCTGATTCCGGAAATACCGGTAGTATGCGTGTGACATTGGGTTATTTGGCCCGATAAAATAATTGAGGGGAGAGAAATTCGTGAAAACGAAATATTATTGTGTTTTTTAATTAATTCGGAGCGGGAAATTTTTTCCCGCTCTACTTTTATTTAGGAGGTTATATGTCTAAAATTGAAATGATAAACAGAGCTTTACTTAAGCTTGGTGAACCGCCTGTTTCTTCGGTAAATGATACGGCATTCGGTAAATCTTATGAGATGATTTATGAGGATATGAAAAATCTTTTATTGTCATCTTATCCGTGGCGTTTTGCAGTTGATTTGAGAAGGGTGAGCAGATGTGATGAAAAATATGGTGAGCGATATAAATACCCATTGCCCTCGGATTGTGCTTTGCTTTTGGGAGTGTTTATAGAGGGCGGTATTAATTTAAGTTATGATCTGGCGGACAATTGTGTTGTGTGTTCATATGCTGATGGGGTTGATATGGAGTATGTTAAAATCATTGATGATGATACTTATTTTCCCTTTGTCTTTAGAGAAGCATTGGTTGCAAAAATTGCAGCGGAATTGGCCATGCGTCTTAAACAGAATGCCGGTTTGAAACAGTTGTTTGATAGTGAATTTTATAATTTTATCAGACAGGCAGAATTGAACAATGAAATTTCTAAATCGGTAGAAAATTTACCGGACAACAGTTGGGTCAGAATAAGACAAACATGGTAGTTTAAGAAGGTAAAATTTGTTGTGAAATCAATTTTTTTTAGGAGATGAATATGAGTGTTAAGCCTGTTAAACAACAATTTAACGGTGGGGAGCTTAGTCCGTGGCTTTATGGCCGAACCGATATAGCTAAGTACGGGCAGACCGCAAAATTATGTCGCAATTTTATTCCGTTAACAGAAGGGAGTTTAAAGAGGCGTGGCGGCACGAGATTTGTGGCCAAAACACCGGAAGATGAGGGTGTTTTGTTTCAGGTTTCGGCTTTACCTCGAGATGCCGAAATTCTGATTAATAATGAAAAACAAAAATCGCTTAAAGTGGCGCGAGGTGATACGGTTTTTTATGAAGTGAAAGCTGATGGGTATGTCGCTTCAAGCGGAGAAGTGAAAGTGGTTGATGATTGCGCTATTCAGGTTGTTTTAGTATCAGTCTGTCAGAGAAAAACACTTTGTATTGTGGCTACCCCTGAGGAAGCAACAGTTAAAATTGCGGGATGTGAGAGAACCTTTTATGAAGGGCTGCAAAATGAAACGGTAGCCTATAGTGTTTTTTATAACGGATATGTGTTGCAAAAAGGAAGTGTCTTATTAAATGGTAATAAAATTATTAATGTTGTTTTGAACTTAGAAACCGAAAGCGGAAGCAGTTATGGAACATGGGGAGATCCGGTGGCTTTTGTGGCATGCACGGCTTATGGGTGTTTGTCGGTTAACAAAAAGTGTTTTATGATTTTATTTGAAAACGGATATTTACCGATTTTGTTTGATGCCCAAAAAATAGCACCAGAGAGCAGTGATATTGATGAAAGTTTGTTTATTACAACAGCGCAAAGCGGATATAATTCGTTGGTTTTAGATAAAAATAATAATATGGTTCCGGCTGTCATCAGAGATAATCACCAGGCGGTGTTATATAGTGATTTAAGTGGAAATGTTATTGCCGGTTTTACCAAAGCAGAGATGCTTTTTGTGGGTTGGCAGGTTGATGATAACGGTTATTGTGCAACGGTTTATCAAAACTATGATGCAGTGATATCTGGTAAGGTCATTAAAGTTTATTATAAAGATGAGTTGGTGTGGACAATGAAAGGAAGAAGCAATGGTTAGTGCAAGAAGTTTTTTAGTGCCATTTAAGTATAGTCCAAAAATTTCTTATGTTTTGGAATTTAGCCATGAGAGTATTCGAGTTTATACGCATGGGCAACCGATTTTGGTGGAGGATGAGGAAAATATCAGCCTAAATTCGGAAGATATACAGCCGACAACGGTGACAGCAGGAAGTTATATTTGTACATCAGATATGTCGGTTAAATCGGATATTGTCAGTACGACTTGGCATTTGGTTGATGAGGATGAGACGACTGTCTATAGCATCAGTTCTCCATATACATATGGTGATTTATGGGATGATGAAGAGTTATGCTTTAAGCTACAGACAATTCAGCACAGTGATGTATTGTATATCTTTAGTGAACGCCACCCGATTAAGGTATTAAAAAGATATGGTAACACAGATTGGCGGTTGGAAAATTTGGAAATTATCGGCGGGCCTTTTGAGGCGATGAATAGCAGTGATATAACAATTACAGCTACTGCAACAGTGGGAGAAGTAATTCTGACAGCAAGTGATGATTTGTTTGCATCAACAGATGTCGGCAGGTTAATCAGGTTGCGTGGTTATGATGATAATGCTAAAGTCTGGACAGCTTCCGTTACGGTTAACAGCGGGGATATCTTTGTTTCTGATAACAAATATTATCAAGCTTTAAATAATGGAACTAGCGGTACAAAAAAGCCGGTACATGGACAAGGAATTCGTTCTGATGGTAGTATACGTTGGAAATATTTGCACGATGGAACCGGTGTGGTTAAAATTACGGCATTTACTGATGCAGAGCATGTTACAGCTGAGGCAACTGGTGTTTTGCCTCTTGCGGTTTTAAGCGGAACAGTTTATTGGGAATTAGGGTTGTTGCATTCTGGAGTTAATTATCCTAAGTCTGGTGCTTTTTTTCGCAATCGATTTGCCTTTTTGGTGAACACATCAAGCGGACCAAAAGTGTGTTTGTCAATGGTTGGAGATTACAATAATTTTTCGGATATGGAATATGGTGAAACAACGGCAGAATCAGCAATTACGGTACCGGTTGTCAGTACGGAATTTAATGAAGGAAAATGGCTTTTTGCCGGGGATGTTTTGTTTGTTGGGACAGGAACGGCAGAATTTTATATTGATGTGATTTCCTCTGCGTCAGCATTGTCTAATGATAATATTAAAATATTGCGTATCTCAGCAGTTGGCAGTAAAGCTATTGTTCCAGTAGGTGTAGGTGCGCACATTTTCTTTACTGATCGTTACGGATTATCTTTAAGAGATTTGTCTTATGATTACTATAATGACGGGTACGATCAAATTGATATTTCTTTATTAGGAAAGCATTTGTTTTCATCAAGAATTGTAGCCATGAGTTATCAGGAAACACCGGATAAAATTTTATGGTGTTTGACAGGTTGTGGACATTTGGTTGCGTTGACTTTTTCTGCGGAACAGGAAGTGGCTGCTTTATCACAACATGATTTTAGCGGAACAGTGGAAAGTTTGGCTGTTATTCCTAATTTAGATGACTGTAGTGATCAGGTGTGGTTGGAGGTCAAGCGCATGATTAATCAACAGGTGGTGAGAACTATTGAATTTATGGAAAATGGTATGCCGTTAGCTTGGCCGGCTTATATTTATAATCATGATAATTTTGCGGATAAAGAACAAGCCGAAAATGAATACGTGCGTTTGCAGGCAAGATATCTTGACGGAGCGGTACTTTTTGTGCGCGGTAATAATGGTAGTGGCACGGAAATCAGCGGATTGACACATCTGGAAGGTGAAACAGTGATGGTTTTTGCTGATGGAGCTCTACGCGGTGAAGCTTTGGTGATGAATGGAAAAGTTAATATTAAAGCGACGGATAATATTGTTCTGGTAGGTAAAAAGATTGCAAGCCAGTATATACCGCAAGCGATATATATCGATAATGAAAATGGTAGCGGTATCGGTCAGCGGCAACGTGTTAACCACGTGTTGTTAATGATGTATTATTCAGGAGGTGGAAAAATTGGTGAAGATGAAAATAATTTAAGCGATATTCTCTATCGTAACAGTGATGCCAAGATGGGAGAGGCGCAGGAATTATTTTCCGGTAATAAGGAAATTTTATTTGATGGTTCCACAAATCTTAAAGGTGAAGCAGCAACGATTTTGATTGAGAACAGTTCGCCATTACCAATGAATATTTTAGCCTTAGTTTTATATGTCGAGTAAGTATCATAAAGGGTAAAAAAATGATCAGATCGTATCAATCAGGAGATGCAAAAAAAGTTTTGGTACAAAAAGAACAAAGAGAAGAAGCAAAAGTTTTTGCTCAGTGTTTTGATAAAATAAGAGGGTATTCTCTTGAAGATGAAAAAGGAAATATTTTGGGTGTTTTCGGGTATGTTATTGATAAGAATAAATGTGCTTTTTGTTATGCTCTTATTGGTCAAAATATCAAACGAAAAATACTGGAAGTAGTGCGCTTTTTTTTAAGAGAAATTCCTTATCAAATGCAGCAAAAAAATGTTGAGAAAGTTGTGATAACGGTCAAGGAAAATTTTTTATCCGGACAAAGATTTGCAAAGATGCTTGGCTTTAGTTCAGTGGCGGTTTTAGAGAATTTTTATGCAAAAAAAAATTATCAACTTTTTGAAAGGAGAACATAGATGTCTTTGAGTTTAGGAGTGGCTATGGGAATTAATTTTGCAACCGGTTTGTTGGGCGGTTTGCAAAAGAGTAATGAAGCTTACCAAAGTATGAATAATTATTATAATCAAGCAAGCATATATAGAAAAAATGCGTATACCACCAGGTTAGTTGGTGCGATGAATGAGGATGCTTTATCACGGCAAAATCGTTCTTATTTAGCGCAGGTTGTTGCCAGTGCTAATGAGGCAGGTATGGGCGAAAGTCCAACGATGATGTCTGCACTTTTAAGTACCATGAGTGTGTTGGAGCAAAATGTTTTAAATGCGCGTTATCAGACAGAAAGTGAAGCGGAAAATTATTTGTATCAAGCACGAGTAGCAGAGGAAAATGCGCGTTTGATGAGGAAAAAATCGCGTCATTTATTTAAAAGCGGATTGATAAACGGCATCAGTAGTGCCTTGAGTTTAATTAGTCCGTCGTCAATGTAATTTTTTAATGAAGGGAGTAACGGATATGGCAAATAAACAATCTGTCGGCGCTGTTCATCTTGGTGGAGGGCAGATGTCTCAAACAATGCGTCCGGTGGTAAAGCCGGTGATTGACAATACAATTATTGATACAAAAAAAGATGAGCTAAATGATTTCACAACGGTTTTATCTTCAGGTCAGCAATATCTTATAAAATTGCAAAAAACCGAAGAAGAGAATATACGTCTAAAAACGATTGCTGCTTTGGGTAATTATCGTAAACAATTGTATGCGGCACAAAATCCGGAGGAATTTGATCAATTGGTTAGTAATGCACCGGGTATGTTAGAGGCGATGTTTTCTGATGCAAAAGAGGCTGATTTTTGGCGTCAAAACGGTGCGGAAATTTTACGACGCAATCAACTAGACAGTGAGAAAATCAGAGCAGAGAAATCTATAGAATTTGGTAAAAAAAGTTTGGAAGAATTATTGGCAAATGGTCAAAAAACCGTGGCCTTAATGCCGGAAATTAACGGGGCAGAATTAATAGAAAACGGGATTGATGAAATTGAACGATCTGATTTTTTAAGTGATGAAGAAAAAGCGGATTACAGATCTCGTTATTTAAATGATGGTATTCTTAATCTGGCACTGCAAAATTCTAAACAGGCTGAATATTTAAGGCAAAAATATCTTGCAGAAGATGAACATTTTAAGAAACAATTTGATGAAGTAAAAAAGCTCAAAGATTCCGTTTTGGAGAAAAGTAATGAAAAACAAAAAAATGAAGAATATCTTCATCGACTTGATCAAGTTTTTCATTGTTGGGCCCAAAAGGAACGTGGCGATATTGATGAGGCACAATATTATATTTTGTTAAATAATGAGGATAATAAACTGTTGTGGGGTGATAATGAAAATCGTTCACAAACACCGCTTAGTGAAGCTTATAAAATGATTAAAAAAATCGGTGCTAATAAAGATGGATCTGCGGTGTCTGATGTCAGAGACATCAGCGGATATTTAATGAATGCTTATCATCAGAAAAAGATATCTCTTGATGAAGCAAGTGATGTATTTTCACAACTGATTAATCCGTCTTATTTGGTTTTTAATGATCAATATAGTGATGTGCTTTTAGATGAAATTTTAGCACTTGATACGATGGATAATTCTGATGAAGGAAAATTGTTTATGGAGAAAAAAGCGGAATTATTTTTTGATGTTTATAATGAATATAATACGAAGAAAAAAGTTTTAGCGGAGGAATATAAAGCTCAGGGTGGAAAGCTCAATGATGTAGTGCTTAAGCGTATCGGAAGACAAGCGGTCAATGAAATTAAAGAAGAATTTGGATTTAAAACAGAAAATGAGGCTTTGTCATTTGGGGATATCAAACGAACATTAAAATCGGTTTATTCCGGGCGCAATACAACGTCTATTTTGGAAAAGTTTTGCAAGCAAGCGCCGTTTGTTGAAGATAAAAAAGAATTGTTGAAAAATCTTGCTTTGGAAGAGGAAAAAAAGGAGTTAGCATTGCCACGATTTTATTCTCTTAAAGAAGTGTTAGAGGCGGATTTAAGTCCGGGTGAACGCTTTTATTATAATGGTAGAATAGCGGTTAAAAGTTAAGGATAAGGGAGGGTTGAATGAATTCTTTAAAAGATGAAATTAAAATGCAAACAAGTGATTTTGAAAGCGGCAATGAGCCGCTTTTTTTAGGGACTGATGATCAAGTAAAAAATGACTCTTTATTTGATCTTAAAACGAAAGAAAATCAATTTAAGGCGGCTCCAAAATCGCTTCATGAAACGTTAGATAATTTTAATTTAGAAAATAATTTTGGCATCACGTATCTTGAAAATTCTCAAAATTTGAATGAAGTTCAACCGCGTGCAGATTTGATTGATCAGGAGCAACCTTTTGATAGCTTGGCTGCTGCGGGGAAATTTTTGCGTGAGGCTCTTGATGTCAGAAATTATTGGTACGCAATGGAAAATATCGGGGCGGAAGTTGCACAATATAAGTGGGCTTATGATCAGGGAGAATTGGGTGATTTTGATGGTAAAGCATTTATCAAAGAAGCGCTTAAATCCGGTGTGCGAACTTTGGGTAGCCAAGCATTAAATACGGCCGGAAATATGTTGACAATGTTTGGTGCAAATTTAAGTGATAAGCCGGCTTATTTTTGGCGTGCAACGTTAGGTGATTCAGTTACTCAATCCGGAGAATATTTGCAACAATTAGGACAAACTTTTAGGGACTATGCCGAGACTTTTTCTAATCTTTCCATTTTAGCTCCGCAACCGGAAGCTTTTGATGATAAGCCAAATTATATGAAACTTGCTAATGTTATCGGCGGCGGGGCGTCTCAGGTTTTGGCGATGGGAACGGTGGCTAAATTTATTGGTGCGGCACCGGCGTATGGTTTATTTGCCGGATCAAGTGCGGGAGAAGTTTTTAATGAAACACTAAATAAAACACATGATGTTGATCAGGCTAATTTTTTTGCGGCAGCCAATGCGGGATTGACTTTTTCTATTGATAAAATTTTTAATCCTTTACCAAAAACAGTAGCACAAAATGCAAGAGAAACTTCAAGGCTCATTGCTAAGGAAATTGTCGGTGCTCCTTTACGTGAAGCCGGTAGTGAAGTTTTGCAACAAATGTTAGCGGAAAATTTGGTTAGAAAAGTTGGATTTGATGAAACGCAAGATTTGTTTGAAGGTCTGATTGAAAGTGCAATTGGTGCTTTTGCGGGAAGTTCATTTTTGGCTTTGCAAAACGGAGGTGTTTATCTTGCTGGTGAACGGTATCAGCGTATCAAAGAAAGCATGATAAAAAAGGGAGTTTCTGATGAAGAACTTCTTTTAGCTGAAAAAGGTATGATGAGTTTGCTTGAAGAAAAGCCGGAGGCTTTTGAAAAGATTTTTCTAAATAATTTTAAGCGTAATATTGAGCTGTTAAAACAGGAAATAAAGTCAGTTAAAGATCAAAATATAAAAGATGCTAAAGAGGAAGCAATAAAAGGTTTTCCTAAAGTTTATGATACTCTTTTTGAGCGTGCGAATGAGGCATTTGGTGATGAGAGTAAGGCAAAATTGGCTGCAGGTGTTTTGAGTTCGGGAATCATTTCTTTATATCGTATGAATGAAAATATGACACCGCAAAAAATGATTGAAAAATATTTGCCACAATTTAAGCAAATGAGCTATGCGCAGTTTTTGGCACAAACAAATATTAATTCGGCAGTATCTTATATGTTTGGCGGTCAACATGCCAAGAAAGCTAATCTGTCATTGTTATCGGATGCTATTGTGATGGATGAAAAAGGGTATGATGCCAGGGATATTTGGCAGCATACGGGATGGCATATCGGATCTGATGATTTGGCACGTTTTGAAATCAGTGATGCGCATGCTCGGTTGAAAAATTTTGATGTTGATTCTGATGAAATAGATAGTCAGGAATTTATTTTAGAGCAAATAAATACATTGGAAAAAACGCGGGCGCAAATGGCTGCTATTTTGCGGCCGACGGCTCAAGGTGAATTCAGTGATTACTATAAACAATTTTGGAATTATCTTGAAAGCAGTTCGCTGGATTTTATGTTACATCCGCATGAAGATCTGGAAGATCCTTTATTTGCCAAGCAAGGCTATTTTGATATTATTGATCAGGCGGATGAAAATAAACGTCTTGAACAAAGTTTGTATTTAAAACAATTGTGGGATGATTATCAAAATAAGACGAGAGATTTTTCGTCTGAAGAATATCAGATGCTGATGGCCATGTGGGAAAATCGTCGTTATCAATCCTTTATAGAAAAATATTGGGATGTTGCTTACGGAAAAACCAATGCGTTGTTTGGCGAATTTTTGAATGAGCAAAATGAAAAATTTCAAGATGATCCGAAATTTTTTGCACGTGTTCAAGAATTGTTAAAAGAAATTCAAAATCAGAAAAAGGCACGTCGTCGTACCTTAAAAGATTTGGGTATGCCGGATAAACCGGAATTATATGTTGATCTTGATTTAGATAAAGCATATCGAACTTATGTTTTGTATTCAGGTGATTTAAGTGGGGATTTGCCGGATAAAAATTATCGTTTACCGGCTTACGAAGAAGCTTTTTCGGCAAAGACTTCCAGTGAGAGATTTTTGGAACAACCGCAGTTTGATTTTTTGCCTCAAGATCGTAAACGGATGTTGGCGGATTTTTTGGATAGAGAAGAGTTTTTCTATCGTGTTGACAGGCATCTGAAATACGTCAAAGATCTTGAGAAAAATAAAAAGCAGAGACTTTATAGGGCAGGTGTTGATGCTCTAGGTAAAGATCTTTATCCGGAAAGTGTCAAAAAACATTTGGCGGGCCATGTGTTGGTTCAAAACGGTGAAAATATGAAATTGGGTGATGTTTTGGATCATCAGGAATTGTTTGAAAACTATCCGCAAATATCTGATGCACAAGTTGAGTTTAAGGTCTTAAAGGATGATCAACCGTATCATTTTTATCATGATAATCAGAAGGGGTATGTTTTTGAAATTGATGCCTCGCAAATTGATTATGCCACCTTAAAAGAGGTTTTGTTGAAGGGGGCTTCTTTTGCTGTTCAGGATATTGAAGGGTTTGATTACAGTCTATCTAATGATGATAGGCGTAATTTTATGGATAGGCAAGTGTTTATGGCTAAAAAGGAATTATCTCAATGGGCAGAAGACAGTTTGGCTGATTTTCTTAGGGAATATCCGGTTGATGATCAAACAACAGATTTTATTAAGCGTCAAAAGTTTCCGGTGTCTCTGTTACAAATGACACAAAGTATCAGCGCTGATAGACAGGTCCATACGAAGAATGTTTCCTTTAATGAGGTTGATTATGATAAATTAACGGCGGCAGTTAGTCGCTTTTTTGATCATCCTCAAAATGAGCATGAAGAATATTTGCGGCGACGTGCATTATATGCCTTGCAAAATATGCGTTCACGTTATCAACGTGCCGTTGTGTCGTTGGCAAGGGTTCGGGGTGGAATATCCAATGCCGGATTTGCTTTCGGCGGTCTTGTGTCTGAGGGGGCTATGAATGAAAGAATGATGCTGCAGCGCATGAATTATGATGATAATCAACGATCAAGCGAGCCGTTTTTTGAAACATATCCGCTCAAAAAACCTTATAAGTTCGATGTTATGGCGACAGAAGAGGAATTTTGGGATATGATTAAGGAAGATCGTAAAAATTTTAAGGCTCAAATTGAAGCGATGGCAGAAGGCGCTTACGAATATGCCAATCAGACGATTAACCTGTTTGAGAACGGGGATGCCAAAACCATTGTTCATGAAAGCTTTCACTATTTTTGGGATATGCTGCAACGATCGGAGATGAGTAATAACACCAATGTTATTGAATTCTTCTCGGCGATGGATGATTTACGCTGGGAAGTTCTCAGGCGTTACAAAATTATTTCTTCTGATGGCAAGTATTTTGTCATCGGGAGGAAAGACGGTGAGCTGATGAAACAGCTTATGCGCGGGTTTGATAGTGCTGGAGAGGCTTCTGATGCGGCTGTCCAAGAGCTTTTTGTTGATAAATTTTTGCAAGTGATGGATAAAAAACTCAATCCGAATGCCGATATTGCTTCGGCGATGGATTTTTATCGTCGCTTTTTGTTTGAATTGACCGGCCATCTTAATATTACAAAAGAAAAGTCAGGTCTTTCAGGGCGAAAGGTTTTGAAATTCATCAAAGATAAAATTTATCGTGGTGATTAAAATTTTGTTGCAAATATCGCCAACAGTGCTTATACTCCGTTTAAAATTGTTTTTTGGAGAGTTCTTATGGTCAATAATGAAACAGAAAAAATGAAAGCAAAATATAAGACTAAGCTGTTGGCGATGCTTTTATTATTGGTATTGGTTGCCGGTGGTTTGTTTGAATATCATCAAGCTTTGTTGCCACTTGATCGTGAGGTTATTGTGCATATTCCTTCAAGGTTTGATATATCTTTAGATAAGGCTAAGGAAAACCAAGTTAAAGAAGCGCAAAAAGCTGTGGTAGAAGAGGTTGTGGCGGCTCAGCCCAAACAAAAGGATTCGGCTCAAGTTGATAAGACAGAAGATAAGCACCAACAGGCTTTGCCGGAATTTTTAGATTATATGCAACAGGTTAATGATAATGTATCACAAGTTGAACCGCAACCTTCGGCATTAGATAAGATTAAACAAAGCGAATCGGAGGTCAAATCGGTTGAAGTTAAGTCTCAGCCGCAAGTTCACACAGATAAGATTGAAATTTATGATGCTAACAAGGGTGTGGTCGGTGTGATTGAGGTTCCGTCTGATGCTGTTGTGGTTATTAATCCGGACTTAAAGGAAAATCGGGTGCAAAATCATGAGGTTGAACAGGCTGTCGGTGAAGTGGTTGATGATGCGGCAGAAGCCGTTGCGGCAACGATTGAGGCCGGCGAGCAGGCGAAAGCTGAAGCTGAGGAAAAATTACGTCAGCGCGTTGATCAGGAAATTAACCAGATGGCAGAAGATGGGGCGGAGGCTCCGGTTGTTCTTATCCCCGGATTGCAAAAAGATATGGGTGATTCTTCATCGGCTCAACAGTAATTTTATATTCTTTCCTAAGGTTAGGGATAAAAGTTAACGTATTGTTTTAACTTTTTGTTTTTGGGTACAGAGGGCATTTTTCTTAAAAAAGATGAAAAAAGATGAAAAGAATTATTGACTTATTTGTTTTTTATCTTTATAAACTCATCTGTTCTTGTCCGGTCCCATCGTCTAATGGTTAGGACATCGCCCTTTCACGGCGGTAATATGGGTTCAAATCCCGTTGGGATCACCAATTAAAACAGCAGCCTGTAATATGGCTGTTTTTTATTTATTGAATGATTTAGGGTTATAAAAGGAGTATAAGCCATGAGTTGTGAAGGACAACGTTCCCCCTTGCATTTGCTTTGGTTGGATAAGTATACAAAAGCATTGGATGCAATGGAGCAGGCAAAACTCTCAGGTAAAGGCATTTTGATTGAAATTGCGGCTCAACATCCGTTAAAGGACGGTATATATCCAGCCGAAGAGTTTCAGGCAAGATTAGACTTAGGTTTTAAGATTTATAATGAGTTGGCTGATAAAGAAGTTGTTAAGTTCTATATTCCGGGTTCAAAACATCAAGAGAACGGAAAAGCTGATTTAATTTCTCTTTCCGAGGCCGGTAAAAATTATTTAGTCAGCAAAGGAATTGCTGCGGAAAACATTTTTGCTGATGATGCAAATTTTGATATTATGGGCGATAAAGGTGTTTATAATTCAACTGATGAATGCTATGTTTCTTGTAAATTGTTTGAAAAATATAATTTTAAGGAATTACATTTGGTCTGTTCGCCAAATCAGATGATGCGCAAGATGTTGTGTTATATTGATTTTGGGTGTTTTCCTAATATTCATACCGCTTCGTGTGAGAGAATGTATCATAATCCCATAAATGAAATTTTTGAGTGCATTCCTAAAGTTTTAGAAAATAATCAAAAAGCACAAGAGAAAACAAGAAATTCCCGTCGGGTATGCTAGTTTTGGCTCGTAAATTGTGAGGATGGCATCACCAATACATAAGCGACCTTTTAGGGTCGCTTTTTTTTGTACTAAGAAAACCCTGCATTTTGTGTGGGGTAATTTTTAATTAGAACGTGGACTTGACTAAATAATTTGGTTTAATTTTTTATTCAGGAGAAAGAGAATGGTTAATAAATTTATTATTTCTGCGGGGAAATATGCGGTTAAAAAAATTGGCAATACAGCAATAAATAAAACGATGGAGAATATATTTGATACTTATGATTATGTGACAGATAGAATTGGAACTGGTTCTAAACCATTAAATATAGGGGAGGAGGATTCTTTAAGATGTTATAAAGCAATGCCTTATGATAAAACAGGTTTTTGCAAGGCTGTTGGTGATAAAGCCAGATATAATTATAGTCATCCTTGGAAATTTAAAAGAAAATAGGAGATTGAGGTAATATCAGAAAAATATTGCCTTTTTTATTTTATTGTATTAGTTTCTAGAATAAGGATGGTTGGAAATGCAAAAAATGAAAAAAGCTTTTTTATTTGTTTTAGGGATATGTTTTATACCGTTGTTCTTAGGGAATGTCAATGCTCTGATATTTGGAGATGATTATCGGAAAGTTTTTTCCGGTTATTTCTTATTGGTATATTTGCTGATATATTGTATGTTTCCTCTTTTATATCGTGGGGATGCGCCGAAGCGATTTCCTAATAAATACATCTTTTATGCAGTGCAGTATTTCATCTTTTGGATTTTTGGTGTTGTTTTGTTTGTTGGGTATCAGCTATAATATTGTTGTATCTCATGTGTAATGGTAGCATCACCAATACATAAGCGACCTTTTATAGGTCGCTTTTTTTTGCTTGACTTTTATTTGAGGAAAAATTAGTGTTTATGTTAAATCATGATGATAAATAAAGGTAGGATATATGAAAGTAGAATTAAAATCTCTTAAATTATCCGATGCAGAAACGTTATATGATTTTTTTCAGCAATTGCCGGCATCTGAAAATGGAAGAACTAATACTGCTTATGGGCTTTCACGTGAGGAGTTTTCAGAATGGGTAAAACAGCAGATAGATTTTTCTTATGGAAAGAACTTGCCTCAAGGGTGGGTTCCGTGCACAACGTATGTCCTATACATTGATGATGTTCCGGTCGGGGTGAGCAGTTTAAGGCATCATTTATGTCCATCATTGGAGCGCGACGGCGGGCATATCGGTACGCAAATATTGCCCAAATATCGGGGAAAAGGATATGGCATTATCATTCAAAAAGAAACCATGAGAAAAGCAGAAGAAATGGGGATAGATTCTGTTCTTGTATTTAACCATGATGATAATGAACCGGCGTGGCGTTCTTCTGAAAGACTTGGAGGAGAACTTGCTTCAGTTAATGATATTGACGGGGTAATGATACGTAAGTATGTTTTTGATATGGTCAAGAAAACAGGTAGATAAAAATTGCAGGGTTATTTAAGGGGAGAAAGAAATGCAGATTATCGGAGAACTTTTGGGATATATTGCAGGTATTTGTACGGCAATTGTTTTTTTGCCGCAGTCCATCCAAACACTTAAAACAAAAGATGTTAAAGGATTATCCTTATCAACCTATATCATTTATAATATCGGTATGCTGTCATGGATTTTTTACGGTATTTATCTTCATTCCATACAGATGATTATTTTTAACGGTATTTCCTTTGTTTTTGCCTCAATTATACTTTATCTGATTATCACGCGAAAAGAATAAAATTGACTACATCTTGTTTCCGTTTTTTGCTTCTTTTGTTAATGTAAAGATGTTGACAAAGGGGCGAAAATATGAGATAATGCGGCTATGAAAGGAAAAGGTGGAAAGATGGGTATTGCTAGAGATCTTAAATTAAAATTGGGACTGGCCGCCGCATTAATGTTTGGTGGAGCTGCTTATGCAGGCGCACAAGAAGTTGAAAATGTGTCAAATGACAGTATCCCGAATGACAAGAATAAAATTGAATTAACAACGGATACTACAAAATCTCTTGAGGTGACAACAAGTTATGGGTTGGATGATCTGGTTGCTGTCACAATGACCACTGATGGCAAATTGAAGTTTTGGAACAATGCCATGTTTGGCGGTAATGCAGCTGTTAAAAATGCAAAGGGCGGTTCTGCTGAAATTGATGCGCTTATTCTCGGTATGACAGATGAATCCGGAAAGACAACATTTTCGACAGCTACTTTTTTGATGAAATTAAAACAAGAATTTAAGGATTGGAATTTTTCGGTTGTTGCCGGGCAGTTTAATGCCGGTGGCGGGACTGTTTTTCCTAAATCGGGTGATCTGTTTGCCGATAGGTATAATTTCAGCTTTTTAGGACCGAGTAACAAATGCACTTTTATGCTAGAAAAAGATGGTGTTACGTTGGAAGTAGGCGCGATGGGTAAAGCAGATGACGGAAGAATAGTTTTTCTGTTTCCCAAAAATGCTAATCCGTTTGTGAGAGCTGGATTTGCCAGAGCTTTTAATGATGCTGGCGGTAAAGTTGATTTGAATTTGTCTTATCAGGCCGGTCAGGCAAAGTTATTTATCGGAAATGCCAAAATCATGGATAATGAAAAGGGTGCTAAGACACTGGTTATTTATAGTAAGAATGTCGGATTTAAGATTACCGGCGGTTTATGGAAGACCATTAACAATAATTTATTAATGCTTGATATTTCGCATATCAATAAGCAAAAATTAACGCAGGTAGCTATTGCGTATGATGTGGGTGATGCTGTTCAAATTTTGGGCATTGTCAATTTCGGTAAGGATGCGAAATCACTTGAAGTCGGTGTGTCTAAAAGGATTAATGTCGGGGGTAAAAAAATTAAAACCAAAATACTGGCACAGAAGAAAAACCAAGTAGCTCAGTACTGATATTTGAGGGCAGTTTAACAATATTATTGATATCTTTTTATTTAAGCGTTTATGTATAATTTCACGTTAAAGAGAAGTACACATAAAAAAGATTTTTTTGATGTGTTACCAATCGTCATTATGGTTGCGGCTCTTGTGTTTGATTTTGATTATTTATTAATGTTTTTGGTATAACATATCGGATGAGGGTAGATTGAGGAATGTTAATATGAATAGAGCACTGTTAATCATCGATGTTCAAGTATCATCTGTTAGAGGCGCTGATATAATATAAGTAGGGAAGTAAAATGAGTAAGAAAGAAAAATTTAAAATTTCATATCAGGGGACGTTGGATACTTTTTGCGGAGTTTATGCGGTTATTAATGCTGTCGGTGTAGCGTGTTCTGGCTTTAAGATCTTTACATATATGGAAAAAGCGGTTCTTTTTAAGTATTATTTGAAATATCTCTTGAATGAAAACTTGATGGAGCAGGTTATTGAACATGGGACAACATGTACGTTAGAGGAGAAATATTTGCGTCTTGCTCAGAAATATATGAAGGAAAAATATCATATTTTGATACAGTGGAGAAAATTTTCTTCGCTCAAAAGATGGAGAAATCTTAATTTTGAAAAGATTTTTTATATTTTAAGTCGCTGGATTAAAAGAAAAAATCATTCTTGCATTGTCCGGGTTGATACCCCACAAACCGGTGATCACTGGACTGTGTTTAAGAAGGTGAAATTCCCGATGTGTTATGTGACTGATTCGTACCATTTTTTGAAGATGAATTTTATAAAACTTGCTTGGAAGACAAGACGCGGAAAAAATAAGAATAAAGAAACGCAAATTATGAAAGAAGGGATTTTCTTTATCAGCGCTAAAAAAATTAGATGAGGCATAAAAGAGGTTATAAAATCTGAAATTAATAATAAATCCCCACAAGCTATGTGACCAGAGGGGATAGTTTTATTGAGTATTTTTTTGCTATTTATTTAATGAAAAATTGTTTTACAATAACAGAAATGAATGTCTATCAGTGATTGACAAAATATAAGGTTATATGCTACAATATTGTTTAAATATTAATTTGGTTGATGGAGATGATCATGGCAGAAAATGATAATCCTTCACTTGAAACGAAAAAAGCTATTAAAGAGGGTATTAATTGGCTGGCTGATTGGTATAGAAAAAGATGTGATGCCGGTATGATATCTAATGAAGAGTATGAGCAGGCTATCAATCAGCTAAAAAATGTCAGAATATATACAACCAAACAGGGAATGAACCGTCTGACCGAGGAATTGCAAAATCAAACGTTGCATTTTTCATCAAGGATAGAGAGATCTGGTGCGACAGTTTTGGATTGGCAAATGTTTATGATGAAGAATAACGTGTTTCCTTTGGGGTATTGTGCGGGGGATAATATTAAGGAACCGGTTATCCTGCTTGATATTGATGCTATTAATGAAAAATACAATAATGATCCCAAAAAAATTACATCAAAGGTTATTCATGAATTAACACATCTTACTGCTGGTAATTTTGGTAGTGAGCAAGATATTATTGATGCGATGAACGGCATTGATATTGATGATAAAGCAAAGGCTAAAAGAGAAATTAATCTTGCATCTAATAAAAAGGCAGAAGTTATTGAAATTGTTCCGAATATTATAAAAGATACTGATACGCCGCTGGTTATTCCTGATGAAGATAATACTAAAAAAATTAAATATGATACAGATGAAACACGTAATTTTTTAAGAGATAATGTATTTTTTAATCCTTATTTGGATAATGAAGGTGAAGTTTATGCCAGAATTATGGAATTGCGCTATAATGCGGGATTGAATGCTAATGAATCTGTCAATGAAAAGGACCTTGAGGCTATTGAAGATGGGGTAGATATTATTAATAGATATAAACCATATATTGTAAAATCTATTCTCAATGATGTTGCGCTCAAAGATCAGATGAAAATTGATGATAAATTGGCACGGTATTCTATGGCACAGATGAAGAAGACTTCTTATCTGGCTCAGAATAAAAAAGGTAAAGTGCAGCATTCTGACGAACCGAATTTGTCTGGTTTAATTGTTGAGAAAAAGAATGATAATTCCTATTCATGAGGATGGGAAGAATGGAAATCAGCAATATTTGAAAGTTTTAAGTTTTTTCGACATATTTATGTCGAAAAGTGTTGCATGGGGGAGAAAATTGTGATATACTCTGCATGTAATTTGTAAAATGGAAGAGGAAAGTGATATGTCAAATTTTGAAGACGATGAAGAGTATCCGCCAACGTTTTTTGAAGACGATGAATACGATGAATACGATGAAGAAGAAGCAAAAAAACCAGAAAAACTTGTTCCGTATAGTTTTGAAATTAAGGAAGATTTTGATGTCTTAGTTGAAAAACTTAGGGAAAGTATAGATCATGGTTTGATACGAGAGGTTGTTGATTTTAGAAAAGCTGATAAATGGTTTGAAGTTCGTTGTTCTGAAAATGGGGTTACTATAAGTAGTCTTTATACATCACGAAAGGAACGTGATGATGGCTCATTCGGTGAACTTCAGTCTTTTCGTGATGATTACGTACTTGGTATTGGGAGCGGGGCAATTGTATTAGAAAAAGAAACGCGTTGTTTAGAAGAAAGCACATGTGATGAAATGCCTGATTTATGGTGTTATGATCATGGCTTTCGTCAGGTTGTTATTAGACCTAAAGAGAATGGCGGGTGTGTGGTATCCGGTAATATACCATATACTGAATTAGCAATGTCGCAAGGCAAAGAGGTTTATTGGTTGTTTCCGGCAGTTAGACACGAGATGGCTTATGTTCCCAATTCATTTGCGGTAGATAGTAATGCTGATATTTATCCATTAAGACCTGAGGAAATAAATGATCAAGCCAACCGTTGTTTATCAAATGATTTGGTCAACAGGGCGAAATATATTGCTTTTATGAGTAATGCTCTAAGTAAAAATCGTTAGTATTAAATCCTATTTAAGGCTGATAAAATCCCTTATAGTTGTCAGCTGTGGGGGATTTATCTTTTTTTTCAAAGTGTTAAATTATTTTTTAAAAAAGTGCTTGATAGAAGTGTATATTTGTGATACAATGCGGTAGTGTTTGAATAAAAGGATTGTAAGGAGAAAATTTCATGATTTTAACAGGGAAGTTAGATTGGTCTTTGGAAAATATCAGACAGTTACCTCAATTGTCGATTGGTTATGTTGATGAATATATGATGGAAATAAGAGATCATCCGGAAATCTATCAGCAGAAAGCTTTGTTTTTAGATCTTGTTATGTCCCTTAATAAAGATGAAATGATGAAGATAAGAGAACATGAAGAGCGTCAAGGGCGTTCACCATCCGTTATAGAATTTATTAAAGAAGAATTAGAACGCAATGGAACAATTGAGGCCTTAAGAAACGGGACAATCAGTGATTTTATGACATTTGAGGCCAAAAAAGAGGGGTATGTGTCGGGATCTAATTGTTCATTTCATCGTTTCGGATGTAGAGCTTGTGCCAGAAAGATCAACCCTGATGAGAGCGATAGATATTTTGAACACCAGCAGCTAGTTAAATATCTGAAAGGTGTGGGTTTTATAACCAAGGATGAAGCTTATGATATTTTAATAAAGTCGCCTTATGTACAAGAAGGAAAAGCTTTTCCATGGCCATTCTTCGGGGAATATGTTAAGGATGATAAAAAATCTCAAGAGATTATGGGCTTTTATAACAAAGCGATGCAATATAATATTGATTCCGGTCAAGCTTGGGTTATGCCTGTTGATGATAAATTCTTGGATAAGGTTTTAGAAGCAGGTAAGAGGGACTTTGCGTTAAAGATTTTGCAAGATATGGCAAAATACAGTGGCGTGGAGAACGTACATCCAGGTGAACCGTTGCCTTTTGTAGATGTTGTTAGTTTCCCAAAAAGAAAAAAATTGTTTGAGAAAAATAATTTGCAGGGTGAGGTTGATCGGCTGACGGAAGAGTATTTACAACGTCCGGAAGTTAAGTCCTATATGAGAAGCAACCGCGCCAGACTTGCGAGAATAATTAGCTTTTTGAAAGAAAGGCAGCAACAATTAAACCCCAGACATAAGAAGGCGAGGAGAAAAGGAAAGGGCGGATTGCCTGAAGATCCGGCAGATAGAGCCAGGTTTATTGCTCAACAAAACAAAACTCAGCCTAAATCCGGTAGATAGTTTATTATTTTATGGGTTTATTTAGCCATAAGTGATAATTGTTTAGTTAGTAATAAGCTTGATATAAATATAATTTTGTGGTTGTGGAGGTAAATCATAAATACAAAAGAGTCAAGAGCAATAAATTGAAGGTAAATAACATTTTAACGGGACAACATGGACGGTATTAAATAAAGTACGAAAATCCCCTTTAAGCGATCAGGCTTAAGGGGGATTTAGATGATTTGATTAGCAATTTCTTTTGTTGGCTTGTTACTTAGTTTGCCTTGAACCGCCAAAATCTTTTACAAGGCGAAGCTTTGTTGGCGAGCTTTCTTTGTGGGTTAGGCTAAAGAGCCTTTTACTTTAAGCCGAGAAGACTTTTGGTTCTGGGCGAGGTCAACTTTTCCAGCTCGTCGGCAGTGCTGCCTTTGACGTGGATGAAGTCAAAAGACGGGCGTAAAAACATATACCACACGAGGAAGAAGTGTCCGATGACGGTTACAAAACCAAAAAGTACAAGAAGTATCTCTTTAGTCGTCTCCTTTGTAGCGGTTATACCCTCCTCGCAAAAGCGGATTCCCTCGTTGTAGAGGATCATTGCAATAGGAATGAGCGCAGCAACGCTGATGACAAAGACGCCAAAGCTGATTGCAAAGGCGCGATACCGCTTGTTTTTCAGTGCGGCGAACATTTTGAACAAGTAAACAGCCCAAACTCCGGCAAATGCCAACCCCAAAAATAGCATAAAAATTTTAAACTGCATAGCATAAAAATTTAAGTTAGATAATGATATGGAATTGGTTTGAGTATAGATGAAAGATTTATTTTTGCAAGTTTTTTTTTAAGATTCAGGGTTGACTTGATGAGTGAAGAATGTTTTTTAAGATGTTGAATTTAAATAAAATTGACAAATTTTTCAAAAAAGTATTGAACAGGAGTGGAAATTATGTTACAATGGTCATGTGTTGGAAAGAGTAGTCCATGAGGAGGAGTACAATGAAAATATATAAAGAAAATTATGATCCATATTGTGAATATCCTGATACAGATATTAGGTATTCTTTTGAAATTAAGGAAGATTTTGATACCTTAGTTCGAAAGGTTAGTAATAGTATTGCATGTGGATTGATACGTGATATTGCTGATGATAAAAGCGGAGATGATAGGTTCGAGGTTGTACGCTACCCAGATCGTGCTATAGTAAGTGAGTTATTTGATGACAAAGATTATCGTAACAGTAAGATAGTTATGATTTGTGGTAAAGAAATCAACCTGTTTGATAGAAACGAATATAAGGTGATAGAACATGATTACTGGGGTGAGGGTATCGATGAAGAATTTTGGGAGTGTGATCGTGATAATCCTGAAACCCAATTAACTATTCGTCCTAAAGAAGGTGGCGGATGCATTGTGGAAGGTGATTTAGATTATAGTGAGATACTTCTGGCATATTATGGTACCATTCTTTCTCCGTCTTCTCCTTTTAATGCAGTTAGAGCAGAGATGACATATATTTCTGGTTCTTTTAAGGTAAATGATGCTGATGGTGCTGAAATTATGTTTCGTAATGAAATCAGAGAATTAGAAAGTGTGGCAGATGAGGCATTACAAGATGATAAAGAATATTGGCTTAGAGAAAGAAATCGTAAAGCTAAAGAGGGAAATATTGCTTTGATTAAGAGTGCTTTAGAGAGACAACGCTAGGTAAATCTTATCTTAAATAAAGTATAAAAATCCCCTTTAAGCGATCAGGCTTAAGGGGGATTTTTTGGTAATGGACTACGTGTTTTTAGAGAAATTGACTGGCAAAGTCAAATTTATTTATGCCGTTTACCGTCAATACACGGGAGTTCTTCAAGAGAAGTGGTAGTTCTATGCGGCGGAATGTACTGCGCGGATCTGATCCTGTCACAAAGGCTTTGATATCGCCGGATGCGGCCTCAAGGAAACGACGGGATGCTATATCCCAAATTTCCATCAAGGCCGGATTGGGGGCGGTATAATCCACCTCAAGATCAAGATTGACCAGAATTTTGCCACATTTTGTATCACCGAGAGTATAGCAGCCGGGATGTTCTTTGACATACTTAAAAGCATCCAATTTGTTTTGTTCTGTTTCTAAGTAACTCGTTGAGAACAACACCACGCTATGCGGTGGTGATGAAACATCTTCAGTTTCAGCAATTTGCCTCGCTTGGGCGAGCAGCTCTAAGGTTAAATAATTTTTGTTCATGAGGAAAAAATCAATATATTAATTATACAAAGAGAAAATGATAACTTTTATGGGGCGCATCTTAATGAAAAAAGGAGATATGTCAAGTTTAAATTATGGGTTTTATGTATAGGAGAAATTGACCGGCAAAGTCAAATCTATATTATTCGTTTTTGAGGGTGTAGTTGTATCTGGTGTCAATAACCTTAAAACCTAATGAAGCGTAGAGTTTTCGCCCGTCTTCTGAAGGAATTAATAAAAATTTATGAAAATTCTTTTTAATTTCTATGTTTATGGTGTAGGCCATCATGGCACTGAACAGACCTTTTCTTCGGTGGTCTTTTTTGACGGCACCCCAACAAAGGTAAACAGCATCTTTTCCTTCGGAAACATCAATAATTCCAACGGGGTTTTTACCATCATAACCGAGATATTTGTGACAATGCTTTAAACCCAAACTGGCTATAAAGGATTTTTCTAAGTCTTTTGCGGCATATTTGTGGTTAAATACTTCGTCTGCAATTTGGGCAAAAATACGGCAGTCTTCTTTGGTTTCGACAAGTTTGATTTTAAATTTGTTGTTTTCTTTTAGCAGAGTTTTTGGCTCTAGCATCATAATGTCACTTGTACCCTCATAAATAAGGTCAGGATGTTGGCCTTCTAAAGTGCTTTTTTTACTTGAGGCAATATCTAAAGTTCCGGTTGGAAATTTTTGTTTTAGAAAAGCGTAATTCTTTTCGGTTAGAGCTTCACAATGAGCTTTACTAAAATAAGATAACTCCGGTGTGTTCCAAAGGATAACAAAAACATCATCCGCTTCGACTAATTTATAGCCGGCGGATAGTCTTTTTTGGTGAATTTCATAAAGTGTTTTTTGTACTAAAGTCTTTTTCATGATGACCTCCTGATGGCTGAATAGTACAAGGACATTATTAATATTTGGTTAGTTAAAGGTATTGTTTTTAAGGGGGGAATTCTTGACAATTAGGTAATTTTTTGCTATCATGAATGTATTGAATCATTTATTTTTATGGAGTGGTTTAATGGCGGGTGATAATGTAAGTAATGATTCCTCAAAACAGGATAAGCATGATACGGTGGCTTCTGATGAAAAGGTAAGTTCTTCCAGTCATACAGATACTCGTTCTTCAGAACCGTTGAGTTACAGTTATACTGAAGCAAATGGTACTGTTGAGGATAAAAAAGGGAGTCATGATTTTAGGGTATCAAGAACTGTTAATCCGGGTGATAATGGTAGTGATACAATTGTTTCTGAAACTGTTTCACACGAATATCAGGGTGAAAAGCAAAACCATAAAGATGTGAAGGCAACTATCGATCGTTACAGTACGGGGTTGGGTCATAAAACACATGTAACTGAGTATACAACGGATTCTTTCTATCATGATAAAGATAAAACAAAATTAAAAGAAACAGTGGAAACCCATAGGGATATAACTGATACTGCTAATGATGGAACATATGCAGTCAGTGCCCAAAAAACACAACCCAGAAGTTATGGAACAGAGAAGGAAACACGAACGGCTTTTGATAAAAGCGGAAGGGTTACTTCAACGGAGGAACACTATAAAAGGACGGGGGATAATCCTTGTCAAACAGATAGTTATACGGAGTATAAGAAAGAAGAAGTTAAACAGTACATGTTTTTACAGGCAACGACGGCTGGGTATTATATTCGCCAAGAGCAAGGAAAAAAGGATTTTTATGCTGATGTCTCACGTTATGGTGATGAACGTTATTCCAGTGTTAATAAGAGAAAAGTGACAGAGGTTGTTGTTGATAAAAGCGGTGTGGCAAGAGGTTATAAGGTAGAACTTAATCAAAATGGTCAGGCTGTAGGGGATAGAAAAGAGCTTAACAGCAATCAGGTTAAAAGAGAATTGAAATCAATGCGAAAAAAAGCTGATGAAGTTGTTCGTCGGGTAAGTGATGCTGAGACGGCTGAAGAGCGTTTAAATGCTATTCCTGAAGCTTCACAAATCAGTCAACTTTCGCTATCGGATGTTTGGTATGCAAATAGAGATGCATTAAGACAGGTTGAACCTGAAGTAGCAGCACAGCACCAAGAACAGATTAGAAAGCAGGCCGCTGTTACGGCACAAGATGTACTTGATCGTCGGATGAATGAAGTCAAGGGAAGATAAAGTTATACCCGGTAGGTTGTTGAGGTTTTGTTGACAACTGCTATAAAAGATGTTAAAATTAGGAGAGGTTAGGAGATGAATAATGATTTGGGATAAAGATCAAAATAAAAAACCATCAAAGAAAACTCAGCAACAAATTGCTGAGGGGGTTAATTATGTGTATGATTGGATCTCTAGTCGTTATGAAACCGGCAAGATGTCGGAAGAAGAATATTTGCGTTGTGTTGATAAACTTAAAAATATGAAAGTTTTTTTGACCGGTAATGACACGGATAGAGTGGTTAGTGCCTTAAGAAAAGGAGAAGTGCATTGTAAAAGCGGTATTGATGCTGAAGAGTGGACTGCAGTTATCTTATCAGGACAAAAAAATCCGGAAATGCTAGGTTATAATGCACGACGTGTTCTTGAGGAACCGGCTATTTTTATTGATGTAGAAAAAATTAATGAAAAGGCAAAAAATGAGGGCGGTTTCAGTGTCAAAGGTACGGTTATTCATGAGGTAACTCATGTGCTTAATTTAGAAGGCAGTGAGGAGATTATTGATAAGGCTTTGAGGGGACAATATCAGGAAGAACAGAGTGTTGTTCAAAGAGAGCCTGTAGAACGCGAAAGTATTACCCCGCAAATCATTTCAGATGATGGTGTAAAGTATAAACGTGAGCAAACAAAAACCGAAAGTACAGCAAGTCAAACAACACAACAAATTCCATCGGATGTCATTTTAAATGAGGGGGTTTCATATGATTCCTATTTAGATAGCTCCAAAGAGGCACTTGCCAGATTGATGGAAGTGCGCGAGGCACTTGGTTTGAAACCAGAAGATCATTATGAACTAGAAGATGTTCGTCAGATGCGCAAAAAAGTGATTGAAGATAGAAAGCCATGGGATGATGAGATTGATTCTCAAATCTTTCGTCGTTATTCAGATGAGCAGATTCTGCACTTCTTGAATGATACGGTATATAATGATGTTAAAGATATGATGCGCCAAGATGCCGATAGAGCGCGGTGTGATGTATTGTTAGCCGAACGGCAGGATAGTTATCGTAAAGCAACAGATAATGGTGAGAAGGTTGAGGCAACAGAAAATCGTAGGGATTTGGATATGACAATATCTGTTGCAATGTCTAAGGATAGAGAAGGACGCGCATAAAATCCTTGTTTTTAACTTTTTATTGACAAAATTTTGTTGACAAATTTTCAGAGCTATGATATAGTCCTGAGAAATAATTTCTGGTGTAATAGAAGAGGATAAAAAAATGTATGAATTGGATAAAAAGCTTCTTGAGGCGACAACAAAGGAAGAAGTTACAGATCTACTTAAAAAGGGTGCTTATATCAATGTGCGGGATAAAGATGGTAGAACGCCGTTGATGAGAGCTTGTATGAGAGGTAATTTTGAGGTTGCCAAGGCCTTATTAGAAAATAATGATTTGGAAATAGATATCGTCAATGAGAAGGATAATAGGGGGTGGACACCATTGATGTTTGCTTGTTGGCGTGATGATGTTGAGACAGCCAAACTTCTTATAGATAATAAAGCAGATGTTAATGCGGCGACTAAAGCTTTTGGTTTTACGGTTTTAATGGTGGCCAGTGCATATGATAGTGTTAAGACGATTGATTTGTTGTATCAAAATAATGCATATGTGTTTACTGAAGATCATAAAGGAAAAACAGCAGTTGATCATGCTAAAAATGAAACGACAAAAGATAAGCTGAAGAAGTATCTTTTAGAACAGATAAAAGCCGGTTATCGGAAGGAGGTACAACGAAAACAGAATGAGGAAGCAGCTTTTATTGATGATGTGTTAAGTACGAAAGATGGAAGAGAGTAGTCTAATTTGGAATAAATAAAGATAAAAAATTAGAGTAAAAAGCAAACGGGACGACCTAATGGTCGTCCCGTTTAGTAAATTGAGTGTAATCGGGCAGCATCTTTTCACCATGGCTCAACGATAATGTAATCGTCATTATTTACCATGGCAAATTTTACCTCAACAGAGCTACCTTTTGTGTAAGGCTTTTCCTTGTTTTCTTGGATATAAACCTTAATAGAACCAAATTCGGTTTTTATGTAGCCTTTTCGGTAATAGGTTTCCCTTATTATGTTGCCGATCTTGTTCTTAACGAGTGGTTCAGCCTCGTTACCAATCACCATTTCATAGCGTTTGTTTTTTTCAAGCCAGGTATGTTTGGCATATGCCCACCACATTATGAAAAAAGAAGCAAAGATAATCAGGTAAAAGATAACGGGGAGAGTCCAGTCTCCGTGATATGGTTCTTTTATATTGTCGTAGATAATATAGACTACGATGGCTGTGAACTCCGTCCACTTGGAGATGAGAAAAGCTCGCCTGTTTATGTGGGTGGTTGGAGGAATAAGAAATTTTAAACAACCAACAATAAAATGAACCAAGGTAAGAATTGTGAAAACAATCCTCGCGACATAATAATCTTCCATACTTTTATGTTTTGTTAATGATAATGTTGATGTCTCATCATATAGCAGATTCTAAACGATGTCAATAAAATAGTTGACAAAAAAAATCATCTTGGTAGTATGAGGTCCAGTTTTAATCATATTATTGTCTTTATAAAAGTATATTTAATCATGAAAGAAAACGAAATTAAACCAGAAGAGCAGGCGATTAAAAGCAAGTTTCTTGAGCTTTTGGAGGTAAATTTTGGTATTATTGTGGGTGGAATTATCGAAGGTCGTCCGCTCAGTTTTGTTGTCGGGGCGCAAAAGGGTTACCGCATTATGATGCTGTGCCAGTCAGAGTTTGGTGTAGATTTTGCGATGGAGCCGGCAGTTTTTTTGAACATGACTGTTGATGAGATTGTCGCGAAGATCTTTGAGTTGCAAAACATGGCAGATCCACAAGACTTTGAGACATCAAAGAAGGGGGCTATCAAGGCTAATTTTATCAAGTTGCTTAAGAGTGAGGAATCTTCCCTTACCGATGCGATGTGTACAGATGAGGCTAAGCTTTCTGTTGACCTGGGATTTGATAGCATAGATGTTATGCAAATCATGGTATTGTGTGAGAAGCAATTTGGGATCAACATCAGTTCGGTAGATTTTCAGCGCTTTGGTCTGATGACTATTGATGAAATTGTTGGCTACATCTACGAGGCCCAGCAAAAGAAGTAACTTTAAAGACGGTTGGTTATGTATTATTAAAAAGATTTAAGGAGTGCACTTTACCCCTAGGGTAAGGTGCATTCTTTTTTGTTAAGAAAATTTTGCTTGAAAAATGCTTTAAGGCATGATATGAATGGGCAATTTATTAGTAATATGTCTTATTAATTTTTATGTTTTATGAATTTAGACCAAAGAAATGACAATCTTTCCACAATTGGAAAGTTTTTTGCTCTGATCGTGAAGAATGAGTCTGGTATTTCGGTGATATCCAATCATGAAACGCTTCAAAACATGGGTGTTACGCAAGAGCTTGCCCTCAAAATTCTTGATGTATGTCAGCAACAGTTCGGCAATTTGAGGTTTTCTCCTCAAGTGTTCTACATGATGCCCATTGAAGAAATTATTGATCACATCTTTGAGCTCAGTAAAAAGAAGGAAATCAAAGATCGGCTCACCAATTACGTGTGGGCGAGTTTTGAGTCCGTGAAGACGAAGCCGACGGGTAGTGATACGTTTCGTGTCTTGCGTCTTGACAGCATGGATATTGCGGAGACCATGGATATTTGTGAAAGATCGTTTGGAATTCGTCTCCGTACTATCAAGGATTCCTCCGATTTTGCTAATATGACAATTGACCAGATTGCCAATTACATTTATCAGCAAACGGAAAGGGCTTTTGTTCAGGCGCGGTTTTTTGAGATGATTGGTATCAAGATAGGTCAAGCTTTCATTGAAAGCAAGAAGAAAGGTTCTCTCCGAAGTTCGAATTTTGAAAAAGTCGATGCTTTCGAAGTTCAGACTATCTGCGAGAAGGGCTTTGATATCAAGATCCCGTTTGACTTTGTGAAATTTTGGGAGATGGATATGGATGAAATCATCAACGTTATCTTTATGCTTTTGAGCAAAAAGAAGATGCGGACCCGCATGATTTATCTGTTACGGGCAGGTATGGAACTCAAAGATTGGGGCGATGGACGTTTCAAAGGTGACATAACCGGAGATACTCGTCTTTGTGATGATTTGGGCCTTAAGCTCCAAGATGTGGCAGCGTTTATCAAGGATTGCAGTGATATGTTTGATTTTGTCATAACAGAAAAACCCGAGGTTTTTGGAAAATTGACGGTCGATCAGATTGTTGCGTATATCTATGATTAAGTGAGCGCGCTGCCTTCTTGATGATTTGTTACGTATTATTAAAAGACTAGAAGAGTGCACTTTACCTCCGGGGTAAGGTGCACTTTTTTGTTTAAGAAAATTTTTCTTGAAAATTGGTTTAAAATATGGTATGAAAGGACAATTTAGTACGAATTAGGTTAATTAATAAACGAATTTTTATCATGGACAAACAAGTATTGTTTTTGCTTGACGACGACAAAGTCGTTGAAGGGGTTGATGCACTTAAAGGGCTTGTACCCAAGGCATACCTCTTTTGCAGCAGTAAGGGAGAACGCTGGTGGTTGTACCTGACTACCTATGCGTGTGACACCTACGCAGAGGCCCAAAGTACAGCTCAAAAAGTTACACTTGATGGTCGTCCGGCCCAGTTGTTACCGGTAAATGTGGTGAATGACTTCATTCATCACCATATCGATGCGTTCAACGCCATTAAAGAGCATGTAAATGCAATTAGCATGAAGGTGGACTATCCGGTTACCTTTGCAGATCGTTACTGGGCTGAAGGTCGTCATCGTCCTATCATGGGCAACTTGGCTAATGGTGGGGCGGTTTGTGTTCCTGAGGCAGAGGCGTGTATTTTGCTCGGAGTTCCTTACGAAGAGTAAACTCAAGAGATTTTAAGGCGGCAGATTTCCAGTTAAGGAATTCTGCTGCTTTTGTTTTAAAAATTTTGAGGGAAAATTTTTGCTTGAATTTTACTTTAAAGTATGATACAAGGGTGCCAACTTTTTTATGAATATGTTTAATATAATTGTGAACAGCTATGAATGAAAAAATTCTATTTTTAGTTAACGGAGAAGTCATCAAAGGACTTAAGGAAGCACTGAAGAAGGGGTATCCTGAAGCGTTTCTTTTTACAGACAGCAAGAAGCGGTCCTATTGGGTAAGTACGACCATCCGCAGGTACGAGAGCTACAAAAGTGCGCTTGAGATTTTATCAAAAGCGGAGATCGATGGCCGGCCGGCGCAGCTGTTAGATGTGGATACGCTGATTGATTTTGTTAATCGACTTTCAGAGATTAATGAGCTTCTTAAGCGTATTCGCAAGGAATATCACTATGGCTTCACTCCTTTTGAGTTGGGTGACCGCTTTTGGGCAAAGCGCTGTGATGGGCGAGCCGGATGGCCCTTTGTTCAATTTGGGACAGGAGTAGGGTATGCCAGAACAGACGGTGATTTGAATGTATGTGCGGTGTTACCCGCCGTACCTCGCTATGAAGTACGTAGCCATTAAGCTTAAGATGACTAACTTTATTTTAAGGCGGCAGACTTCCTAAAAGGGAATTCTGCTGCTTTTTGTTTTAAAAATTTTGAGAAGAAATTTTATTTTATTTTTTGCTTGAAAAATGCCTTCAGATGTGGTATAAAAGTTCCAATTTATTATGAATTATGTCGTACAATTAAATTAGTATTAATATGTGGAGAAATTTTTCATTTTTAGTCGGCGGTAAGCTCGTTTCCGAGATGCCTAAAGGTGTTGTTCCTGAGGCAATTTGCTTTACTACTCGTGAGGCAAGGCAATATTTGATGCCTCTTTGTGAGATTACCTATAAGCTGACGTACGAAGAGGCTGTGAAAGTGGCCGATGAGACAAAGCTCTGTGGGGTATCTTGTTCGCTTATGCCGGTGCTTGACTTGTGGGCATTCATGGAACGCTTGAAGGATTTTAACGAAATCCGGGAGCGCCTTGGTCTTAGGGCTATTCCAACCACGGGTGTCCGTTTTTGGGCGGAGAAGAAGAATATGGATAGGTCTTGTAGCTTTGTCACCATTGTTCAGGGCCGTGTCAGCTCAAAATACAGCAATGGCAATGTGAAAATCGGTGCATGCTTGCCGGCTTTGGCTTTGGACCGCTTGCATCGTCTGAGCTTGGAGAATTTTGAGCAGAATGATGATGACCGCCGTGTCAGACAGCTGCTCCATCAGGCAGTGACCACACAAGAACAGCGGCGAAGGAACCTTGGTGTAGAGTTGGCTTAAATTTAAACGATTGAATCTATGTTTTGCGATCAGTTTTTGTTGGCCAACGGGAGGTTCTTTGTCGGTCCGTTGAAGGGTGTTGTTCCTGAAGCTGTCCTTTTTGAATTCAAAGGGAAGCAGTATTGGGTTTATTTGGGTGAACTCAAAGGCAGATTGTCGTATGATGAGGCTGTGCAAGTTGCCCAGAAGACAAAGATTAACGGAAAGCCATGTTCACTTATGCCCAGTGCTATCCTGTTGGCATTCTTTAACGAGGTTAAAGAGTATAATGCCATCAGGCAGCGTTTCGGTTTAAGGGAAATCCCAACTGAAACCGCTCGTTTTTGGGGTGAGAGTAAGGATGATGCTCATTCGTATGTTGTCATTAACAAAGGCCATGTCAGTTTAAAGTTTAGGAACGGCAATTTGCGCTGTGCCTATGCTTTGCCGGTTTTGGATGAGAAAGGGCAACATTACCTCGTTAATGGTACTGTGCATTTAGGGAGTGATTCGTTAATGAGTCGGCTATAATCACAGACTAAAGTGCTAAGAATGGAGAAGTGGCAGAAACCTTAAAAAGTTTCTGCCACTTTTCTTATGGGGTAAATTTTTTTATTCACGACCACCTTTTGTGAATGGAGGGATTTCAGTGGTATTTGACGGGGGATAATGATTTTCTTTACGATATGACTGATAATCATCGGCAAATTCTTGACCATAGGTTACCATATCCTGATAGGTGCCAGGATCAAGTTGAAGGATGCCATGGCTCTGGGCTTCTTGTAATCTTTTTGGGATTGATTGAAGCGGAGTTTTAGAAAGCAGAGATTCTTGTAATAAAGCTGAGACAATTTTTTCTTCAAGCAATCCGATTGCGGTTTTATTCTGGCTCCAATAGCCGCCGTTATGCTCATCTTTTTCATGGGTTAATTGATTAACAACAAGAGACCAACAGCTTTTTGTGAACGGTGTAAGCAAAATTTCATCGTCAGTGAGCTGTTCTTTTTGAATAAATCTTTGACAGGAGCCTTCGGGATAGGTGCGACCTAATTGTCTCGGGTCTTTTTTGGTGATGCGGTTAAGATAGGTCAGCAGTTTATCTTTTATACCCATAAATTCGCTGATGTTATTGTTATTAACGGCTAATATCTGCTTTGTGATGTTGGCTATTTCCATTTCTTTATAATTAAGTTCGGGCATGGTTTTAGTAATGTTATCTTCAAGAGATTCGAGAATGTAGCTGCCATAGCAGTGTGTGAAAAACATAACACGAGAAGTATTGCCGGCAGCAAGGTTAGGGGAAATGCGGGATAAATTACCTGTTTGTTCATCTTTTTTGGTAATCAGCGGGATAAAATATTGCTCAAAGAAATGGTCAGCGGTGTTTTGTGCGGTGAGGCGCTTTTCAGCTAAAGTCATATCCGGGTTAAGTTCGGGAAAATAAAAGCAGATGATATTACAAAGTCGCGCATAAGGACCAAGCATCCCTTCAACGATTTTACACATGCCATTGGCTGATTTTGAATCAGTACAGGCACCACCAGGAAAAATGATAATGGTCTTTTTATTTTGGCTGAGTTTGTAATCATTAGGTAACTCGCGACAATGAAGGAATGCGGTTTTATCACGTATAATCGCATGTAAAGGGGGTAAACTTATGTCCTTCTCGCTTTCCATATGGTTATTGTAACATATTTTTTCGTGTTTTACAACGCGAAAATAACATAAAAAAGTGATTTGTGTTGTGGATTTTTTGTTATCTTTGTTGAATGATTTGCGTTGGCGCTTTATGTTTGAGGGCATAAGGAGTATGGTTATGTTTTCAAAATTTGAACGTATGGTGGCCGGCAGGTATTTGCGGGCCAAGAGAAAAGAAGGCTTTATCTCGGTTATTACCGGTTTTGCTTTTGTCGGTATTGCTTTGGGTGTGGCAACGCTGATTATCGTGACATCAGTGATGAACGGATTTAAGGCCGAATTGATGGGGCGCATTTTAGGTATTAACGGACATATCAGTATTGTTTCTATCCGCAATACGCCGTTTGATAACTATGAAGAAGCGGTTAAAATGTTAGAAAGCCAGGTGCCGGGGGTACATATTGCTATTCCTATGGTGGAAAAGCAGTTGTTGGCAACGGCGGGAAATGCCGCGGAAGGTGTGATGGTACGCGGTATTCGGGGCAATGATATTCAGAAGAAAAAGATACTGCGCGAGGGATTTAAGGATCTGGATCTCAATGCCTTTGATGGCGATGTTGTGGTTTTGGGTTACAGGTTGGCTAATAAGCTTGGCGTGACGGATGGTGATGAAATTACGTTGCTGTCTCCTAACGGTAAAATCACAATGTTTGGTACCGTACCGAGGATGAAAAGCTATCAGGTGATTGGGACATTTAATTTCGGTATGTATGAATATGATGCCAATTTTGTCTTTATGCCGCTTGAAGGGGCGCAAAAGTTCTTTTCTTTAGGAAACGGTGTGACCGGTATTGATGTGACACTTAATGATAAGGTAGATATTGATTATACACAGAAACTTATAGGTGTAGCAATACAATCTTCCGGAAATAAAGCGTATGTTTATGATTACAGGCAGACAAATTCCGCTTTCTTTAATGCGGTTGATGTGGAACGTAATGTGATGTTTATTGTTTTGACATTGATTATATTGGTTGCCGCATTTAATATTATCACCGGTTTGATTATGTTGGTGAAAGATAAGGGACGCGATGTCGCTGTGTTAAGAACAATGGGAGCGACCAAGGGAATGGTGATGCGGATATTCTTTTTAGACGGGGCATTCATCGGCTTTGTCGGTACGCTTTTGGGTGTTATCTTAGGGTTACTGTTTTGTGATAACATCGAAAATATCAGACAGTTTTTGCAATCTATTGCGGGAAGAGATCTGTTTGCTGCCGAGATTTATTTCTTATCACAGTTGCCGGCAAAGGTTGAGCCGGAAGTGGTATTGAGTGTTACCGGTATTTCTTTGTTACTTTCATTTTTAGCTACGTTGTATCCGGCATATCGGGCGGCAAAAATGGATCCTGTGGAGGCTTTGCGTTATGAATAAAAGCAATCAAGTTACCAATAAAGAGGCAAATGTTTTAGAACTGGTTAATGTGACCAAGGAATATCGCCAGGGAAGGCATGTCTTGAGTGTCTTAAAGGGAATTAATCTGACGGTTAGGCCCGGGGAAATTATCGCGATGGTCGGACAATCCGGTGCCGGTAAATCAACATTGTTGCAGATTGCCGGGCTTTTGGACAGACCCAGCGGTGGGCATATTTTGATTAATGGCGAAAATGTCGGCAAGATCAGTGATGATGTGCGTACCAGCTTGCGGCGCGATGTGATTGGCTTTGTTTATCAATATCACAATCTTTTGGGAGATTTCTCAGCATTGGAAAATGTTATGTTGCCGATGCTGATTGCGGGAGTGAATAAAAGAGAAGCAGAAGAAAAAGCGACTTTTCTTTTGGATAAGGTGAAGTTGGCTCATCGTCTTGGACATCGTCCAGCAGAGCTTTCCGGTGGAGAACAGCAACGTGTAGCTATTGCCAGGGCATTGGCTAATTCGCCTAAACTCTTGCTTGCTGATGAACCGACCGGTAACTTAGATCCTAATACGGCTGAAGATGTCTTTACGGCGTTGATGGATATTATTCAAGAGACGGGGTTATCTGCTCTTATCGCGACGCATAATATGGAGCTTGCCGCGCGGATGAATAAGCAGTTACGTTTGGTTGACGGCAAAATTGAGGATACCAACAGCAATACCCATTTCTTTAGCAAGGTAGCAAAGAACTTCTATTAAACAGATAGATGTGTGCTTTAGTAATATTAAGAAGGGGGGTTATCTACCCCTCATTTTTTTTGCCATAGATTTAAAGTTTATGCCAGAAGCACGCTCAAACTTTTGGATCAAACCTCTGGTATTTATTTTGGGTAGATGCATATTCTTTGGCATAAAATCGGAACCTGTTTCCATAGTATCATTTGCCAATCTATTCTTTAGAAGGTTAGTTGGTGATGATGTCCTTTTGGGAATTATTACCTGACTATCTTGTTGTGTGCTGCTTGTGTGCCCAAGGTTGGTATTGGTTATTTTTTTTGCACTGCTATTTATTGGGATGGCAATATACGATGATTTGTTTGCAACTTCTTGTTGTTCAAAATTATTTTTTCTGTTTCTTTGCTGGTAAACCGCTTCAATATCTTCCTTGGTATTGGGATGTGTCCAGGGATTAAAGCTTAAATCCGCATATGCCGGATAAGCTGCGGTTAATAACAGAATATATGTTGCTTTCTTTAGTTTAATCATCATTTTTTATTTAATCCAATACAATTTTAGTTTAGAAGGTAAATCTTAATATTGACTTAATATAAACAGGTGATATGAAAAACGGCGATCAAAAGACCGCCGTTTATAAACCATATATCGATTTTTACTATCTGGAGTAAAACTCGATAACCAAGTTTGGTTCCATCTCAGCAGCGTAAGGAACATCTTCAAATTTTGGAATGAAAGTATACTTGGCAGATAATTTTGCGGTATCTACTTCCATATATGAAGGAACATCACGTGTTTGAGATTGAACAGAAGCCATAACAACGGCTAATGTCTTAGATTTTTCACAAACCTCGATAACATCACCAACTTTAACGGCGTAAGAAGGGATGTTTACCTTTTTACCGTTAACAGTAACGTGACCATGGTTCACAAATTGACGTGCTGCAAATACGGTTGGTACGAATTTTGCTTTATAAACTAAGTTATCTAGGCGAGATTCTAACAAGCCAATCAAGTTTTCAGCAGCATCACCACGGCGACGAATCGCTTCTTCATAGTATTTATGAAACTGCTTTTCGCTGATGTTACCATAATATATCTTTAATCTTTGTTTAGCATATAATTGCTCACCATAGTCAGTGGTCTTTTTTCTTCTTTGACCATGTTGACCAGGGGCATAATTTCTCTTCAAAATAGGGCTGTTTTGGTCACCCCAAAGGTTTTGACCATAGCGGCGACTATTTTTCTTTTTTGCTGTAACAATACTTTTCATATTAAAATCCTTTTTTATTGTATTAAATTATTGTCCCGATAGTTTTGTCGTTGAGGCGTTTAATACGCTAGCGCAAACGGGGTGTTTGTCACCCTCATTCTCGGAAGTGAGGGTAATATAGAGGTAAAAAATATAATTTGCAATAGTTTTTTAAGCGATAGGAGAAGTTTTTTTAAGGGTTAGAATAACCCTGTGATTTGACCGTTGGTATCAACGGAAATGTTTTCTGCTGCCGGATGTTTAGGAAGCCCGGGCATGGTCATGATATCTCCGGATAATGCGACAACAAATCCGGCACCGGCGGAAAGTCTGACAGAGGTTATAGGAAAAGTATAACCCGTTGGAGCACCAAGCAGGTTCTTATCATGAGAAAGGGAGTTTTGGGTTTTGGCTATACATACGGGAAAATCTCCATATCCCCATTTTGTGAATTTTTCTAAGTCTTTAAAGGCATCTTTTGTGAAGTGTATCTTTTTAGCACCATAGATTTGTTTGGCAATAGTTTCTATCTTTTGTGTTAAAGGCATTTTATCAGGGTAAAGCAAAGTACAGGGGGCGGATTTTTGTTCGAGTTGTTTAAAAACAGCTTTAGCCAGATTTAAGCATCCTTTTGAGCCTTTGGCATGACCTTCTGCTATGACGGCTGTTATGCCTATGTCAGCACAGAGTTTTTGCAATGTTTTCAGCTCTTTTGTTGTATCTGTAGTAAAGCGATTGATGGCAACAATAGGGGTACGTCCGAATTTTTTGATATTTGAAATATGGGCATATAGGTTTGATATTCCTGATTTTAAGGCAGAGATATTTTCCTCATATAGTGCATCTTTTGGTAAGCCACCGTGCATTTTTAAGGCCCTGATTGTTGCGACAAGGACAACGGCATCGGGGTAGATGTTTGTTTTACGGGCAAAGATATCAAAAAACTTTTCTGCACCAAGGTCAGCACCAAAGCCTGCTTCAGTGATGACATAATCACACAAGTTAAGAGCTGTTTTTGCAGCGATAACCGAACTTGTGCCATGAGCAATATTGGCGAATGGTCCGCCATGCACCAATGCCGGAGTATGCTCTAAAGTTTGTACCAGATTTGGCTTTAAGGCATCTTTTAGGATAGCCATCATAGCACCGGAGGCGTGAATATCTTTAGCATAGATGGGGAGATTATCTTGATTTTCGGCAATAACGATGCGGTCCAGACGTTTTTTAAGATCTGCTAAATCTTGAGATAAGCAAAAAATAGCCATAATCTCTGAGGCTACGGAAATATTAAAGCCATCGGTTCTTGGAATACCGTTAATCTTGCCACCTAAAGCAATTTTTACTTGTCGTAATGCGCGATCGTTTAAATCCAGGCAACGTTTAAATAAGACTTTTTTGATTTTGAGTTCATTTCCATGTTTAATATGATTATCAATAAGGGCGGCAAGCAGGTTATTGGCTGCCGTGATGGCATGAATATCTCCAGTAAAATTGAGATTGATATCTTCCATAGGAATAACTTGGGAATGACCACCGCCGGTGGCTCCGCCTTTAATACCAAAGCATGGACCTAAAGACGGTTCTCTTAAGGATAAAGCGACATTTTTCTTTAAGCGTGAAAAGGCATCGGCTAGTCCGATGGAAACGGTTGATTTGCCTTCGCCTAAAGGAGTGGGGGTAATGGCTGATACCAGAATGAGCTTACCCTTTTTACGCTGAATTGAGGGCAAAAGATTTATTTTAGCTTTATAATGACCATAGGGCTCTATATATTCAGAAGTTAGATGAAGTTTCCTAGCTATTTTATTGATTTTTAATGGTTTTATTGTTCTTGCTATTTCTATATCTGTTGCCATTAAGTGTTCCTTTAGCGGTTATTTTGAGATTGAAAATCTTTCAGATATTGTTCAAAAAGTGCACCGGAATCATCATTCCATCCCATAATGTAATGATTTCCCATACAAATCAAAGGCAAGCGCAATTCATGATTTGGGATGTTGAATTTTTTGACGCATTGCTTGTAAAGCTCAAAATTATGATGAAATTTCATATCCGTGATTGGAATTTTTAAATCTTCATGGTGACCGTAAAGGTAAACAAAAGCACCGCGGCAAGTTTGACACATGGAGTGTGCAAAGAAATATATCTTGTTATCTAGTAGATTTTCTTCGGGTGCGGGAGTCGTTATATTATTAGAAGTTGTGGTGTTCTCTGGTTGGGTTTGAGCCAAGCTTAAAGCCGGAGCGGTTAGCAAAAATAAAAAGTATAGAATTCTCATCATTATTTTTCTCCAATATTTTTAACTATTATAGTTTTTGGAAAAGAAAGGTCAAGATGTGAATGCCTGGTGTGTAAAAATATAAAAAAAAGTAATTTGCACCCTTTTTGTGAGATAAATTTGATAAAAATTAAGCCAAAAAGATTTTTTGTTCAGATTATATTAACCAAATTTCTTTTATGATGCTTTCATCGATGGGTTTAAGGGAGTGCCGTCAATGAGCACGTATCATTTAGATAAAATATTGAATACGGTTATTAATGCGGATTGTGTTGAAGCAATGAAGAAAATTGCGGACAATTCGGTTGATGTTATTTTTGCTGATCCGCCGTATAATTTGCAGTTGGGTGAAGCGTTAAAGCGTCCGGATGATACCGATGTAAAAGGTGTTTATGAGGACTGGGATACCTTTGAAAGTATTGCCGAATATGACCGCTATACTAAGGCTTGGATGCAAGAAGCCAAACGAATCTTGAGAGAAGATGGAACAATTTGGGTAATCGGTTCTTATCATAATATTTTTCGTGTCGGCTATATCATGCAGGATATGGGGTTTTGGATCTTAAATGATATTATTTGGAATAAGACAAATCCAATGCCTAATTTTAAAGGAACACGTTTTACAAATGCTCATGAAACTCTGATTTGGGCGGTTAAAAATCCAAAGGCAAAATATACGTTTAATTATGAAGCCATGAAGGCTATGAATGATGATGTGCAGATGCGCTCAACATGGGAGATTCCACTTTGCACAGGGAACGAGCGGCTGAAAAATCCTAATACCGGAGAAAAACTGCATCCAACACAAAAGCCGGAAGCACTTCTCTATCGTGTGATTATGGCTTCCAGTAATGTCGGAGATATTATTTTAGATCCATTTTTTGGAACAGGAACGACAGGTGCTGTTGCTAAAAAGTTAGGGCGTCATTTTATCGGTATTGAAAAAGATAAAAACTATATTAAAGGTGCAGAGGAAAGAATCGCAAAAGTTTGTAGAACAAACGATGATGTAGGGCTAGAATATACCTGTAAACGTAAGTTGCCGAAGGTGCCATTTGGTGCGGTATTGGAGAGGGGATTAATTTCTCCTGGAGATACGCTTTATGATGAGAAGAAGAAGATTAAGGCGACTGTGCGTTCTGATGGGACAATTCGGTTTAAAAATGATGTTGGCTCCATCCATCAAATTGGTGCTTTAGCGCAAAATTCTTCAACATGTAACGGTTGGGTGTATTGGTATTTTATGGATGATAATAAGCAATTGGTTTGCATTGACGAGTTGCGTCATCAAATCAGGCTTGAAATGGGTTATGCCGGCGAATAGGCTATTTGTTTTCCAAGATATTAGTGATACCGTAGAGCGAGTTTAGTTCTTGCTCTGTTAGTTCTGCACGTGTAAAAATATTGTTTAAGTTAATCAGTAGCGAATCGGTCATATCTTTTTTTATTTTTGGGTTGGCAGTTATTTTTTTATCAAGCATATCCAAGAATTTGAATAATTTTTCTTTGGTAACAATGTTGCCGTCGTTCGTGATAAAGTGTGAATCCGGTGCGGCAAGGGTGGTCTTGTAGTACTCATAGCAGGTAATTAAGACAGCTTGTGCCAGATTTAGTGAAGAATGTTCCGGATTTAGCGGAATTTCGATGATTTTATCGGCAAGAGAAATATCTTCGTTTTCTAATCCGGTGCGTTCACAACCAAACATAAAACCGATTTTTTTATCATTTGGTAAATTCTTTGCGGCATATTCAGCGGTAATGACCTCTTTAACCTGATGGCGTGGTCGGGCAGTAGCGGCATACACAACTTGTAAATCTGCTAGGGCAGATTTGGTATTCTGGTAAATTTTGGCCTGGGTCAAGATTTCTTCTGATTTTGCAGAGGCTCGTATGGCTTGTTCAGATAGAGGAGATTGTTCGGGATTAACAAGACGAAGCTCTCTTACGGCGCAGTTTTTCATGGCACGTGCCGCCATACCGATGTTTTCGGCTAATTGCGGTTTTACTAAGATAATGATTGGTGCAGACATGTATTTGTTTCCTTTATGTGTGTTGCTTTAGCATAGGGTGTTTTTTTTAGAGGTCAATAGGGATATTTTTTTGTTCAAGAAAAAAACACCCCATTTATGTAAACAGGGTGCTTTGTGGTGTAATAAATATAAAAAAGGAACAAACTAAAATAAGGTTTTGAATGCTGTCGGATTGATATGTTCAGCATAATGATGTTCTAAACGATTTTTGTAGTTCATACCCTTTTGATGGTTTTTAGAATGGTATTGCATGGCTGTTTTTTGCCAATTATAACCATTTCTTTTATAGAGTGTTTGCAAAAATTTGGCACTGTAAGCCACATTTTTATCAGGATCCAGAGCATCATCTATGCTTTTGAAAGCTTGTTTGTGATACCTTAGATTGATTTGCATACAGCCGACATCGATGTTGGTTATGCCTTGAGCATTTAGGGCTTTAACCGCGGCGACTGCTTCTTTTTTGCTTTTATAATAGTATCCCTTGCCGTTTACTTGGATTGTCCAGGGCCAAGCTACACGACGGCCGAGTTTTTCATTATAGCGTCCGCTTTCTACAGATGCTATTGTTTGTAATAACTCCGGTTTAATCTGATAGTCTTTTTCAGCTTTCAAGGCCGCAACAGCACATACATCTTCGCTAGATGGTGTGTTATCGGCAATTTGTGTTGAAAGTGAAAGTTTTTTTAATTCCTGTTCTTGTTGCTGTACTTGTTGTGGCAGAACATGTAAATTCGAAATATTATATGCTTCATAAGCTCTGGTCGGTGTGGTAAGAAGACTAATCATTACCAACAGGAATAGAATGCTTTTTAGCACGATATTTATTTCCTTCATACCGCGATAAGGCAAGAGAACATCCCTGTTTTCAAACTTTCAGTTCCCGGCAGCTATATGCTGACCTTAAACACGGGTAGGTTAATTAAAGCCCTAAAATGAGGATATAGTCCTTTTTTAGGGTAAATTCAACGCGAGATTGATAACAGAGTATTTTTTAAAAGTCCAGTAAAAAATGCGCAAGGTTGTTGATAACTTTGCTTAAATCATAGCTAACCCTTTGAAAATTATCATTTATTTTCATGTGTTCTTCATCAGCGTAAATCTCACGATTTATCTCTAATTGCAAGGTATAACATTTTTTACGCGGTTCGCAGTAGTTAAAAGTGATAAAAGCACCGGAGTAAGGACGGTTTTTTGCAACATAATATTCACGTTTGGCAAACTCATTTTCTACAAAAAAGCTTATTTTATTAGGGCAACTTTGTTCAAACAGGTTACCTAAACAAATATCTATGCGCGGGCTTTCTGAGATGATGGAACATATTTTGGAGGGCATGGAATGGCAATCCAAGACCAAACAAAAGCCGAATCTTTCTATGGCTTTGGCGGTTAATTGTTTTAGGCGGTTATGATAGGGATCATAGACTTTTTTGATACGTTGATCAGCTTCTTTATACGAAATCAAACCGTCATATATGGGTTGGCTGTCTGCGGTGATTTTATGAATGATGCCCAGACCATAACGTGAACGTTGTTGATTAAGGCCGAGATCATCTTTGGGATAATCATAAAACATGCCGGGATCAAGCTCTAATTTGGCGCGATTGACATCAATGAAAGCGCGTGCAATATTAAGGCAAATTGCGGGAATCTTTTCTTGTTTGATGGACGCTTCCAATAAATCTTTCACAAAAATATCTTCATTTCTGCGCAAAGTCATCATATCCGGCTTAACGTGACTTAAAAACTCTTCAGGAAAAACGGTTCCGCTATGAGGGATAGATAATATCAGCGGAAAGTTCAATTCATCCGTATTAAATTCATCCATTAAATTTAATTTACTGTAATCAACCGTAAAGTCTATATTCTTACTCATTATATTCCGCTTTTATCTTTTACTCTGTTCAAGTTATACACAAAAAAAGTTAACTTTTCAATAATTTTATGCAAAAATACTTGCAATCTGAAATGACTTTTGTTAAATAGGTATTCACCACAATAAATCTTTTTAATAAAGGTCTGTTAGTTTAAAAGTAGAATGCATCCTTGACATGGATGTGGCAGAGGAGCGTTACCTCTACAGACCACCATTGAAAAACCCTAGAAAATCTAGGGCTTTTTTTTGTTATTTTATCAGGTTTCTTAAAAATTTATTGATGAGTAAAACACCAAAACCCGAGGCCCCTTTGGTATATAATGGTTTGGGCTTGGAAAATGCATCCATACCCGCAATATCCAAGTGCGCCCACGGGGTATTATTTAACAAAAATTCTTCTAAGAAGCAGGCTGCTGTAATGGCTCTGGCATCACGACTTTCAGTAAAGTTCTTTAAATCCGCAATATCAGATTTATTTCTTTTTCTGTAGCCGTCTGTTATCGGTAAACGCCACAGTTCTTCTCCAGATTGCAAGCCCGCAATAGATAATAATTCGGCTAATACATCATCATTTGAGAAAAGACCAGCCATCTCATCACCAAGTGTGAGAATAATTGAGCCGGTGAGGGTGGCAATATCTACAATTCTTTGGGGATTATATTCCTTTTCAACATAAGTTAGGCAATCACCCAAAACCAATCTTCCTTCGGCATCGGTATCTAAGATTTCTACGGTTTTACCACAAAGAGAGGTGACAACGTCACCAGGACGTGTTGCGGTACCGGAGGGCATATTTTCAACCAGACCGACAATGCCTACGATGTTTAAATTAAGCTTTTGTTGGATTGCGGCTTTCAGGCTTGCAACCACAACGGCAGAACCTGCCATATCTTGCTTCATATCCCACATGCTTTTTGCCGGTTTAAGGGAAATACCGCCTGCATCAAAGGTTACACCTTTACCGACCAAGGCCACATCATAGCCTTTTTTCTTAATATTACCGTTATATTCAATAATGACGACATAAGGATCATTGGCGGAGCCTTGTGTTACAGATAACAGCATATTAAAGCCTTTCTTTTTTAACTCTGTTTTGTTAAGCACGGTTATTTTCAGCCCCAAATGTTCCAGGCGTTTGATATCTGCGGCGTACGTTTCAGGCGTTAATTCATTTGCCGGTTCATTGATTAAATCTCTTGCGTATCTGACTGCATTAGCAAGAGCAGCTACAGGCGCATAATCTTTTTTATCAAGTTTTTCTTTGGAAACGAAATTGATGAGCTCAAGCTTTGGAAAATCCGAGGCTTTCATGGTCGTGCGATACTTATCAAAACGATATGATGCAAGCTCAATACCTAATCCCATTTCGTTTGCAATATCTTGAGCTTTATATGTTGTTTTAGGTAAATGACGTGCGGCAACGGTTGCAGAAGGGTAATCACTTATGCGATGGTATAATTTAGCGGCTATATTTTCTAACTCTAATGGGGTAATGTCTTGATTGACACGCAATAGAACGACCACTTCTTTGGTGTTATCAAAAAGCAGGAATTCTTCTTTTTTGCCGCTGATATCATCACTGCGGGCTATAAAATTTTTGAGCTGATTGAATGTTGAACGACTAATAATGGCATTCGTTATGCCGTAGTTTATTGTTTCTTCTTTAGTGGCCAGCAATACTTTAACTAATGTTTCAGATGCTTCTTTGTTGAACGTCAACTCAGTCATTTACTTCTCCTTTTTGTACTATCAACCCATTATATAATCCTGTAAACAGGTGAAAAAAAGGTTAAATTTTTGCGCTTGACAACGGTTTTTATGGTGTTAATGTCACGCATATCTTCTGAGGTTAAGAAAAGGAAAAAGTTATGCCGGGTATTGTGAAGGCAGATAAGTTAAATATTGCACGCGCATCGGCAGTTATTCGTGCCGGTGGGTTGGTAGCTTTTCCGACCGAAACTGTTTACGGGTTGGGTGCTGATGCATATAATCCGCATGCCGTGGCGGCTATTTTTGAAGCAAAGGGACGGCCGACGTTTAATCCGCTTATTTCACATATTGCAGAACCTGATCAAATGAAGGAACTGGCTGTTGCTGATGAGCGGGCTTTGTTTTTGGCAGAAAAGTTTTGGCCGGGACCTTTGACCTTTGTTTTGCCGCGTAAAGATAAGCATAAATCTTTAGATTTGGTTTGCGCAGGACTAAATACCATTACGGTCAGATGTCCTAATCATATGGTGGCAAGAGAACTTATTTATCAATCCGGTGTGCCTATTGCGGCTCCTTCGGCTAATCGTTCTCAAACAATTTCTCCAACGACAGCTTTTGCTGTGTTTGACAGTTTGGAGGATAGGGTGGATATGATTTTAGACGGTGGCCCTTGTCAGGTAGGGGTGGAATCAACAATTCTTGATTTGACAACGTCTCAGGCAGTTATGCTACGGGCAGGCGGAGTTACTAAAGAAGATTTGGAAAGTACTTTAGGGGAAACGGTGATTATCTCTGATGGAAATCCGGATAAACCTTCTGCACCGGGACAATTGCTCAGGCACTATGCACCGGCAAAAAAATTACGTATCAATGTTACTAAACCGCGTGATGATGAGTTGTTTATTGCCTTTGGTCCCGGGTTTGAAGGTGCTCAGATGAATTTAAGTCAGACCGGTGATTTGCGTGAGGCGGCGGCCAATCTCTTCCATTTTATGCGGCTTGCTGATGAAGATAAAAACTATATCAACATTGCGGTTGCACCGGTTCCGTTAGAAGGGTTGGGGCTTGCTATCAATGATCGTCTTCGTCGAGCCTCTTTTAATAAGTAAAATTTGATTGAATTACGGATAAAATATTCTTTTTTGAATATGATATATTCAAAAACTTATGTTTTAGTTAAAAACTTTCTTTTATCTTATTAATTTTATTTTCTAATTTTATTTTTCCTTGCTCTATTTTTGAGCCCAAAAGTGCGCGACTTTCGGAAAGCTTGGCTTTGCCTTGTTCTAATCGTTGATTAAATTCCTTTAACAGAGCTTCGCGATATTCTTCTGCCCAAGCAACCATGGAGTCTATGACCGGGCGCAAATTATAGCCTAAGTTGGTTAAAGTATAATCCACTCTGGGGGGAATTTGGGCATATACCTGACGGATAAGGATACCGTTTTCCTCTAACATACGCAGGTTTGAGGTTAATACTTTTTGGGTTATATCACCCAATTCACGCTTAAGCTCACCAAAACGTTTGGTGCCATCCATCAAACATTCAATAATGCGCATTTTCCAGCGGTCTCCCAACATCTTAATGGTTGTTTCTGCGAGATTTTGCGGTGATTGTTCCATTTTGTTTCTCCTTATGGTATCTTTGAGGTAATTTAGTATGCATTTATTTGATATTCAAGAAAAAAATAACTTTTGTAGACATCAAAAAAAAGATACTTGAAGACAGAGCTCCAAGTATCCGTGTTCGGGGTGGAACAAAATCTGTTGCTTTTTTTCTGAACCTCCCCGCCCTTCCGGAGCGCTTCTGAAAACACTCCAGAACTTCTATGCCTGTGAGGGCTATTCTATGTTGCGAAGACTTTGGATAAGTCCTGCGTATTCTTTTACAAAATTATATTCTTCCTCCGATATTTCAGTGCCGATGATACTATCTTTCTCTCTTCTTAATAAATCCAATTGCTCTAGGATTTGGGTTGGTAAACGTCTTTCTTCAACTTCGCCGGATAAAAAGGCAATTGTTTCATCTAAGCGTGTAATCCGATCGTATATATCGTGCAACTCAAATAATTTTTTGACGCGTGTCTGGAAAGCCAGTGGCGCCCAGTTCATGCGGTTTAAGTGATGTTCTAAGAGTTTCGGACAACGTGCCGGGTAAGGTTTGTTTGCAAATTCCTTGAGCTCTGCTGAAGCTTTTGGTAATGCACTTATCTCTTGGATTGTCAGCAATAAATGCATGAACTCTGGTTCTTCAAACGTACTCGAAAGGCGGGTAATCAAAAAACGTGGTACATTGCGATCAATACTGCGTTTCTGTATAATAACACTGCTGATGCACATATATATCATAAAGCTTGTTAAAACTGTGTACAGAGCTGGTTTGAACCATTTTCTTTTGAGCACGCGCACCAGTTTCTTAGCTCTATTCTTTTTCATTTTCGATTACTCAATTCGGTTATCGTTATATCGCACTATAACAAATCCAATTTTAGATTGCAAGTGTTTATTCTTAAATTTCATCTTTTTTTTATATAAGTAAAAAACGCTTGCAATTTGTGTTGGTTGTGGTAATTTTTGCCCGTTAGAACAAGAAGAATCGGAGAAGAGGGAGATTTTGCCGCACTTATTTTAGCTTGAGGATAGTCGGTTTTTTTTCTTTATCTTTGGTCATAACTTAAAATTTTTTTTGAGGATATTTATAAATGTCAGATGTAAAAATGAAAATGATGGATGCCAATGAAGCGGCCGCTTCTGTTGCGCACCGCATGAATGAGGTCTGTGTTATTTACCCAATTACGCCGTCGTCACCAATGGGGGAATGGGCTGATGCATGGTCTTCCGCAAAACAAAAAAATCTGTGGGGTGTTGTCCCGTTTGTTCAGGAAATGCAATCTGAAGCCGGTGCTGCCGGTGCTTGTCACGGTTCAGTGCAAGCCGGTGCTTTGACGACAACTTTTACGGCTTCGCAAGGTTTGCTTTTAATGATTCCTAACATGTATAAGATCGCCGGAGAGCTTTCTCCTTTTGTCATGCATGTTGCGGCGCGTTCTTTGTCTTATCATGCGCTTTCTATTTATGGTGATCACTCCGATGTGATGGGATGTCGTCAGACTGGTTTTGCCATGTTATGTTCCAATTCCGTACAAGAAGCGGGTGATATGGCAGCTATTGCGCAGACTTCATCACTTCGTTCGCGTGTTCCGTTTTTGCATTTCTTTGATGGTTTTAGAACATCACACGAGATTAAGAAGATTAGTTTACTTTCTGATGATGATTTGCGGGCTATGTTAGATGGTGTTGATTATAAGTTTGCCGCTAAAAATGCTTTAAGGCCTGAAGCACCTGTTGTCAGAGGTACGGCACAAAATCCTGATGTTTTCTTCCAAGGTCGTGAAGCGGCTAATAAATATTATGATGCTGTTGCCGGTATTGTTCAGGAAGAAATGGATAAATTTTATAAAATCACCGGTCGTTCTTATCACGTTGTTGATTACACAGGCGCTAAAGATGCAGAAAATGTTATTGTCGTTATGGGTAGCGGTGCCGAAACAGTTGAAGAAGCTATTGAATATTTGAATGCTCATGGCTCTAAGCTTGGTGTTTTGAAAGTGCATTTATATCGTCCGTTCCCAGCAGATGCATTACTTAAGGCATTGCCTACAACGGTCAAGACCGTTTCTGTTTTGGATAGAACAAAAGAATCAGGGTCATTGGGTGAACCATTGTATCTTGATGTTGTTACTGCTTTATCACAGGCATTTGCTCAAAAGAAAATTGCCAACCTGCCCAAGATCTATGGCGGTCGTTATGGTTTATCTTCTAAAGAATTTACTCCGGCTATGGCTAAGGCTGTATTTGATAATGCCGTATCAGCAAAACCGATTAACGGTTTTAGCGTTGGTATTATTGATGATGTAACGCATAAATCACTTGATTTTGATGAGACATTTGATGTTGAACCTAAAGATGTGGTACGTGCGGTATTCTTTGGTTTAGGTGCTGATGGTACGGTTGGTGCTAATAAAAACTCAATTAAGATTATTGCTGAAGATGCCGGTAAATATGGTCAGGGCTATTTTGTTTATGACTCACGTAAATCCGGTTCTATGACAACATCTCACTTGAGATTTTCGGATAAACCGATTCGTTCGGCTTACCTCATTAACCAGGCAGATTTTGTTGCTTGTCACCAATTTCAATTTATGAATAAGGTAGATATTTTACATATTGCCAAAGAAGGCGGTACTTTCTTATTGAATGCGCCGTATAAGCATGATGAAGTGTGGGATCATTTGCCGATTGAAGTTCAAAAGCAGATTATTGATAAGAAACTGAAGTTCTATACAATTAATGCGATTGAAGTAGCCCGTCAAACCGGTATGGGAGCGCGTATTAACACTATCATGCAAGCTTGCTTCTTTGCAATTTCTAATATTTTGCCTAAAGATGAAGCTATTGCTCAGATTAAAGCAGCTATCAAGAAGACATACTCCAAGAAGGGTGATGCTATTGTACAAAAGAACTTTGATGCTGTTGATGCTTCATTAGAGCATATGTTTGAGGTAAAATATCCGGATCATGTTACGGCAAAGCATCATCGCTTGGCACCTGTTCCTCAGGATGCACCGGAATTTGTTAAGAAATTAACAGCAAAATTGATTGCTGAGAAGGGCGATAGTGTTAAGACTTCTGAGCTTCAAGAAGTTGTTGACGGTACGTGGCCGACAGGTACAACTCAATATGAAAAGCGTTGTATTGCCACCGAAATTCCTGTTTGGGATCCGGAAACATGTATCCAGTGCGGTAAGTGCTCTATTGTATGTCCGCATGGTGTTATTCGTATGAAAGTTGCTGACGAGGCGGCTCTTGCTAAAGCACCGGCTACTTTGAAACGTGCGGATTATAAGGGTAAGGAATTTCAAGGTAAGAAGTTTATGTTGCAGATTTCTGCAGAAGATTGCACCGGTTGCGGAATTTGTACCTCTGCTTGCCCGGCTAAGAATAAAGCAAATCCTGAACTTCATGCAATTAACATGGATCATATCGAAAATCATTTAGAGGTTGAAAAAGAAAATTGGAAGTTCTTTGAAACATTGCCTTATGTTAAACGTACAGAAGTGCAAAAGAATTTGCCAAAGACAACTCAGATGATTAAGCCGTTGTTTGAATTTTCCGGTGCTTGTGCCGGTTGCGGTGAAACACCTTATATCAAACTTTTGACCCAACTCTTTGGTGATCGTATGGTGGTAGCCAATGCAACAGGTTGCTCTTCTATTTATTCCGGCAATCTTCCGACCACTCCTTATACCAAAGACGAAAAAGGTCATGGTCCAGCTTGGTCTAACTCTTTATTTGAAGATAATGCCGAGTTTGGTTTAGGTATGCGTATCTCTATTGATCAGAGCGAAGTTAAGGCTAAGCACTTGCTTGAGGGCTTAAAAGATCAGTTAGGTGATATTGTTGATAAGATTTTATCTAATCCGCAGAGCTCTGATGCCGAGATTGATACACAGCGTGATTATATCAAAGAATTACGTGCCAAACTGGCAACTATGAAGAGTGAAGAAGCTAAGTTACTTAATGAAGTTGCAGATTATCTCATTAAAAAGTCCGTTTGGATTATTGGTGGTGACGGTTGGGCATATGATATCGGTTTTGGCGGTTTGGATCATGCTATTGCATCCGGACGTAATGTCAATATCTTGGTTGTTGATACCGGTGTTTACTCTAATACTGGTGGTCAACAGTCTAAGGCTACCCCGATGGGTGCTTCGGCCAAATTTGCAACAGCCGGTAAAGAGCTTCCGAAAAAAGATTTGGCTATGATTGCGATGTCTTATGGTAGCGTTTATGTGGCTCAGGTGGCTATGGGAGCCAATGACAGTCAAGTTATTAAGGCGATGAATGAGGCTGAGGCTTATAATGGTCCGTCGCTCATTATTGCTTATTCTCACTGTATTAACCAAGGTCTGAATATGGCTGACGGTTTGCTCCATCAAAAAGATGCTGTTGAGACGGGATCTTGGCCGTTGTATCGTTACAATCCGGATAATATAAAAGAGGGTAAGGCTCCTTTGATGTTGGATTCTAAAGCTCCATCGAAGCCGCTTTCTGACTATATGTCCTCTGAAACACGTTTCCAGGTGGTCAATAAGATGGATCCTGAACGTTACAACATGCTTCTCAATAAGGCACAGGATGGTGTCAATGAGAAGAGGGCGTTGTTAGAGCATATGTCTCAATACAAATAAAATAAAGGGGGAAATTTGAGTATCTCATCGTAAATGGAAGCCTGATGGCATAAATTCATGTACCTCTGTGTACACTAAAATTTATGCCACAGGACATTTACTTCTATCTATCTCAAATTTTCCGCCTTTATTAGCGGGTAATTATTGAGAAACTTGTTCCTATTTAGGGCGGCCTTTATATCGGGTCGCTCTTAAATTTATGACTGCTAAAATTTAGAGTTCTTTAGAGCAACTTAAAAGCGCGGGCTTATTAGGCTCGCGCTTTTTTTTCAAGTCGAAATTTGGTAAAGATTAGCGACCGCCACGTCCACTTCTAGTTCTGGAAGTAGATTTCTTGCCTGATGATTGTTTTTTCTTTGAAGACGTTTTTGTTTTTGATGTCGTTTTTGCTTTTGAGCTAGTTGAGGATCTGCTTTGGACTTGTTCTTTAGCTCTTTTACTTTCTTCATAGACTCTTTTGTTGGCTTCAACATCTAAGCACTGGCCGGTTCTTTCTTGAGCTTGTTCTATGAGTTGAAGAGCATATTCTTTTGGTACTTGGCAATCAATGTTGTAGCACATGTGAATGTTTTCACCATACCATCCGGTGGCATGCGGATTATATTGTGTAATATCACATTTGTATTTTTGTATTGTCATTGGGCCAGGATCTGTTGCCTTAATACAAACGTGACCGTATTGCATTCCGTGTCCGACTTCCAAAGGTTTCTTCTTGCCATTTTTATCAGTGACAACATGGTTATCCCATGTAATAATAGTGCCACGTGGTAATTGGTCGGTGAAATCTTTCATTTCTTGTTGTGCAGATCTATATGGTGAATATGTTAATGTAGTTTTAATGTAAGTACTGAGTGCTTGATTATTACCTCTTTGGCCAGATATATCTACATAAGCTTTGTTTGGTGTGGTTAAGACAATACATTCACCTGATGCTTCTAAACGTGCGTAATAACCGCTTGCACCACTTGAAGGAATGCCTTGATCTATAGCAGATTGAGGAGTAGATTGATACAGAGCTCTTGAGATCGGATTGTTGGGAACAGTATCACACGCTGCTTTTACGCCCAGACCACAGTTTCCTCCTCCTCCTTTATTGTCTTCGCCGATACCTTGATTTTTAGCAGCATCGACTATAGCATTATTCAATGGGCTGTTTCCCATGTTGAAAGCCAGAGTTTGATCTTTTTCAAACACGGCTTGAAAATCCTCTGGGGTGACACCGGCAGCGAGCAAAGTTTCAATGGAAACGGAAGAGTCATCTTGAGCGTTACAAATTTGTTGATAGGTCTTTTCAGCCATAGCTGCAGGCGTATCTGTTGTTTTGGAAGCTTGTTGGCTTTGTTGTCTAAGAGATGTCTTAGTTGCGCTACGGGATTCTTGTTTTGGTGTTTGAGTCTGACTTTGTTGGGTACGTTGAGTTTGTTGTGCTTGTTGAGATTGTGTTCTCATAGCAGATTTAGTTTGACTTCTTGTTGTTGTACTTGTTGATTGGGGTGTTCTTGAGGTAGCTTGACTTTGTTTATATCGGGTAATATTGTCACGGATTTCACCTTCCGGTTTACCAAGAATATCACCTATTTGCTTTGGGGTAAAATCTTTTTTTAATAGATTGTCAAGGCATTCTTTGGAGCTTATGGCATTATAATAGGAATTTGGGTCTCCAAATTTGCTGGGGGTGGATTGGGCTGTTCTGATAAGATCTGGAACATAAGGACCATATTTTTCATATAATCTATCAATATCTTCTTTGGTATAGAACCCCGTGGTTGCTATCTGAACCCATGCCTTCTGACGGTCATAGTTCTGACTTTGCATGCTTTCTTTTACATCTGCTCTCGATCCCATGGCACACCTCCCTGTATACCATCATCCCTTGTTATTATGATTCTACTATATTTTTTAGGCATTGTCAATTGGTGTCATTAGATAAAATTGCTTATTGGTAGGTGTCTGTTGCGTTATTTTTAACGCCCACCGTTTTGACGCGTATATCTCGAGGTAGTTCTCTTTTTGGATTGTTTTTTCTTTTGGGACGTTTTTGTTGTACTTTTTCTTTTCTTGCTTTTTTTGTTTCTTGCTTTTGTTGAGGCAACTCTTCCTCTTGCTTTGCGAGAATCACTTTTCATACTTGTGGCTGTTTGTTGTCTTTTTTGGGCTTGGTTTTCTTTGACATTCAAACATTGTCCGGTTCGTTCTTGAGCCTGTGCTATGAGCAATTTAGCATATTCTTCCGGAATCTCCGCATCTTTAGGGACACAAACATGGATATATTCACCATAACGTGAAAAATTGATACTACCTTGTTCAAAATCACAGCTCCAATCTTTTCCTTTACTTCTTTTTACAGCTGTATGTCCATATGTTCCACCGGCAGTTCCTGCTTGTTTTTTCTTTCTATCTTCAATAGAGTCTACCGATATGGTAATACCCGGTTGGACACCTGATATCAGATCATTCATTTCTCTGTTTTCACGGCTACTTCCGGGTTTTAGGTAGGCGGTATTTTTGACTTTAATCTCAATATAGTCTCCGCTTGCCAATAATCCTTCGTCAACATTACAACCACCTCTGGATTCTTTCTGATATGGGTGTGCTCTCCTATCTTGATCCATGGCTCGGAGAGCTTCTTTTGTATGTATAGAATCACTCGGAAGATCATATTTTCTTCTGGCATTGGTGTATATATCATCGACACCTGCTTTACACCGTCCTGTTTGTGCTTCAGTTTTTCCGGTTTTGGGGTTCTTTTTATATCGTGTTTCAACATCATTAGCAGATGCAGCTAAGGCTCTACAGGTCGGACCGCCGCCGATTTGTGAAAGCATTTCCGGATTGTTGCCAAATACTGCTTGGATATCCTCTTGGGTAACACCTGCAGCAAGGAGGTCATTTACGGATACCTTAGATTTTGGTTTTCCACCACATATTTCCTGATAAGTTTGGTCAACTTGCTGTTCTTCTTCTTTTCTTTGGTGATATTTGGCTATATTGTTACGAATTTCACCTTCCGGTTTGCCAAGGGAGTAGCTTAATTGTCCGTAGTCGACATCTTTTTCTATCAAGTTATCAAGGTAATCTTTTGTGGTTAAAGGGATAAAAGGGGCACCCGGATGGTTAAGGCCATTCGGATTTGATACTGCCATATTAATAACGTCAGGAGTGTAGGGGCCGTACTTATCATACAATTTATCAAAATCTTCTTTTGAGTACGGATAACCGCTAGCGTTGAGCATAATTCTTTGTGTTTCAAGATATGTCCTCTGCTCTTGCTCTTTCATTTTCTCTTTGGTTCTTTCTTTGTTTGTCATAGCACACCTCCTAATTATAGTGTTACTAATACTAACTACTATAATTTTACTATAATTTTCATATTCTGTCAATATAAACAGAAATGGTAAAAAAATACTTGCAATTTAAAATTTGGACGCTATATTTCTTTTCGTCCTTGCCGCTTAGGGATAGTATCTTTGGCGGCTATACATTAATTTTGTTGAGAATCCATAAGGAGTTTTTTATATGACTAAATATGAAAGTATGTTAATTGCCCGTCAGGATCTCGGACAATCTCAGGTTAATGACATTGTAGCAACTTTGTCTGACGCTATTAAAAAAGAAGGTGGCGAAGTTGTTAATGTTGATAACTGGGGTTTGAAGAACCTGGCTTATCGCATTAAAAAGAACCGTAAAGGTTATTATGTTGTTTTGAACATTTCCGCTCCGGCTAATGCTATCTTTGAATATGAGCGTTTAGCTCGTTTGAATGAAGATATCATTCGCTTTATGACGGTTAAAGTTGATGAATTTAACACAGCAGGCCAATCAGAAGAAGAAAACGCCGCTGTTGAAGAAACAGCTAACTAAGGAGATAGGAATTATGGCAAAACAAGGATTTTTTAAGAAAAAGAGTCTGAGCGAAGGTTCAGATTTTAGAATCGACTATAAAGACGTTAAGTTTTTATCTCGTTATATTTCGGAAAAAGGCAAGATTATGCCGAGTCGTATTACCAATGTAACTGCCAAGACGCAAAGAGAAATTGCGCGCGCGATTAAACGTGCACGTTTTGTTGCTCTGTTGCCGTATGTGGCTAACTAAGGAGTGGGCTCATGGAAATCATTCTTTTAGAACATATTGCCAAATTAGGTAAAATGGGCGATAAAGTTAATGTTAGAAACGGTTATGCCCGTAATTATTTATTGCCTTTGAAGAAAGCTTTGCGTGCAACTGAAGCAAATATTGCTTATTTTGAGAAGCAACGCAAAGAGTTGGAAGCACACAACAAGGCTATGTTTGATGAAGCCAATAAAAAGGCGGAAGAACTCAAGGGCTTTAGTGCTGTTTTGGTGCGTCAAGCTGCTGAAACAGGTCAGCTCTATGGTTCTGTTACCATTCGTGATATTGCAGCTGCTATTAATGAAGCCGGTATTGCTTTGGAGCGTCGTTTTGTTGTATTGGATAAGCCTATTAAGTATTTAGGTATTTATCCGGTGAAGGTTTCACTTCATCCTGAAGTTTCGCAAACAATTTTTGTTAATGTTGCAAGATCGCAAGATGAAGCTAAAAAGCAAGCTAAAGCACATAGCAATGAAGCAAATGTTGCGGCTGAAAAAACAGAAGAGAATAACGCTCAATAATTTTATTGAGGGCTAAAAAAAAGAACTCGTAGGCGAGAGGCCTGCGGGTTCTTTTTTTAATGTAGTGTGTGGTGCTGATTTTAGCGCGATAGAAGCAGCATCAAAAGAATTATGATCAAGATTATGATCAGCCAATCCGGGGGGGTGTTTTGTGATGGTGTTGCATTTGTTGTATTATTCATAGGCACCATTATAGAGTTAATAATATAAAATTTATAAACACAGGCTTAGTTTTAATGTCTGCAATATATTATTTTTAAGAATGAAAGTCAACCCATGAAACTTTTTTAGGGTATATCTTTAAACAAAAAAAACGCTCACCTTTTTCAAGGGAGCGTTTTCGGGGTGTTTTTGTTTAGCCATGTCCTGTGCGTGATTTTTTGCCTTTACTGGCAACTCTTGTTGTTGATGATCTGCTGGGAACAGGAGGTAATCCGACAGATCTTCTTGCAATGTTAGTTGTATCACCTTCCGCAGCCGGTACATACCTCGGATTACGAACTTTGCTTACTTTATCCATTAGTTTGCAAACATCACGTTGACAATCTTTACTACTTATCTTAGCTAATTGTCCAGCAAATGCCGTATGCAAAACACTTAATTGAACAGGGAGCGGGTAGGTGTCAAATTGTGGTAGATTTCCTTTTGTTTTCTTATACCAGTAATCAAAGTCACTGTTAAAGGCTTTTCTAATGCCAGAATCGGTTAGTTTTGCCTTTTGAATGTAAGAAGCTGTTAGATCCCAGCCGGCACCCTTAACATCTTTTGCTCCTAATGATGTTTGTCTTAGTGCTTGATTTAAGTCGCATTTGTGTTTATTTTTATAATTCATAGCTATTCTCATTTGTGAGGCTAATGTCTCAAACAGAGCTCCTTGCTGCGCTTTATTCATATTGGGGTAATCGCAAGTACTTAGGAATCTTTCTTTCCATTTTTTCATTTGATCTGGATTGTTGACATCATTAACATTGAATATCAAGTGACCTACACCGGTTGTCGGATGGCCGTTACAATCTAAATAGATATCCGAACGTTTACCTTCGCTCTCAGCAAAGTTGTCATAGGCTTGATTTTGTAAATCCGTTTTATTTTTAGCAGGTTTTGTTGACATATTTTTGATTGAATATTCAGAAAGATTGCCGCTCTGTTGAGTTGATTTCTCATTGTAAGCTGTAGGTTGTATATTGTCTTCTATCTGAGGGGAATTTGTACGTGCATTCTCAATTTCTTCTTCGCTCTTACCAAAAGCTTTAACTAATTTTTCTGTTGGAACATCATTATTTAAGAAGTACTGAATAGTTTTTTTAGATGAACCTAACGGTTTTTCATCCATGTTTTTCATAACAACAGATGGCTTGTACATTGAATCATGGACAATGTCATAGGCTACAGAGCCGTACTTTGTGATTAAATTATTCATATCTGCAGTGCTTAATCCTACTTGGCGAGCCCAAGATTGCATTTGCTTCTTTTGCTCAGCTGTCGGTTCGCTTCTTTGTTCTGCAGGCGCTGTTGCGGATTGTTCATCAACGCGCTCATCTAAACGTTGTGCACTCTTTTTGGCATTGTCTTGTTCTTTTTGGACAACCGGTGTTGGGTTTGGTGTACTGGCAATTTGGTAGTTTGCTAATTTGCTTTGTACTTTTAATTCATTTTCACCGACTATCTTAGATAATTGTGCTGTACTAAGTTCAGCATCTGCAAAATATTTAACAGTGCCTTTGGAACTTCTTGGTTTTTGACCGGCTTTTTTCATTAAATCGGTCGGAGCTTGCATGGCTTCTGTCATAATTTTATAAGCGTAAGGTCCGTATTTTTCTGTCATTTGGGTAACAACATCTTTATCTAAGCCTAGTTTTGTGGCCCAGACTTCCATACGTGCAATTTTTTCATCATTGCTTAGTACTTTTGCAACAGTTGTTCTTTTAGTACTCTTTGGGGCAACTTTTTTCTTTTTGGTTGCCGGATTTTGAGCTTGCTGCTTCTTTGTAGTACTCATGGCCTTTCTCCCATAATGATACCTTTTACACATTCAGTGTAACATTTTTTTTAAGTGATGTCAAATGATTCACATTTGCCTTTTATGAAAATTTTGTTACAGCTTTTTATAAAAAAAAAAGGCAGGAAAACTGCCCTTTTTTGAAGAATTACTGATCCAAGAATGAACGTAATTTTTTACTACGGCTCGGATGTTTTAACTTTCGTAAAGCCTTGGCTTCAATTTGACGAATACGCTCACGCGTTACATTAAATTGCTGGCCAACTTCCTCTAAAGTATGGTCTGTGTTCATACCGATACCAAAGCGCATACGTAAAACTCTTTCTTCACGCGGGGTTAGAGAAGATAAAATACGTGTACAGGTTTCCTTTAAGTTGGTATGAATAGCGGAATCAACCGGTTGTAAAGCGTTTTCATCAGCGATAAAATCACCCAAAGAGGAATCTTCCTCGTCTCCGACAGGAGCTTCTAAGCTTACGGGCTCTTTAGCGATTTTCATTACTTTACGGATTTTATCTACCGGCATGGATAAACGCTTAGCTAATTCCTCCGGTATCGGTTCACGACCAGTTTCAATCATCATCTGACGAGAGGTTCTCACCAATTTATTGATAGTTTCAATCATGTGCACCGGAATACGAATGGTGCGCGCTTGGTCAGCGATAGAGCGGGTAATGGCTTGTCTGATCCACCATGTGGCATATGTTGAAAACTTATAACCGCGACGATATTCAAATTTATCAACCGCTTTCATTAAACCGATATTACCTTCTTGGATGAGGTCTAAGAACTGCATACCGCGGTTGGTGTATTTTTTGGAAATGGAAATAACCAAACGAAGATTGGCCTCAATCATCTCTTTCTTGGCGCGTTCAGCCTCTCGTTCACCTCGTTTGATGGTGTCTACCATTTTTCTGTATTCGGCAATCGGTAAACCACATTCTTTGCTCATCTCAGCTAAGCTCTGGCGTAGTTCTTTTATTTCAGCTTTGTTGTTCTCAATAAAGGCATTCCAGTGTTTGTCTTTTTTGTCTTTGAGTTTATCAAGCCAATGCGGATCCAATTCGGAATGCTGATAGGCGGCCAGGAAGTCTTCACGTTTCACTTTAGCGGCCATGGCTAAGCGCATCAATTTGCCTTCGACACCCATCAGGCGGCGGTTTAATTCGTTTAATTGTTCAACTAGCTCATCTACACGGGTGGAGTTTAAGTGAATCGAGCTCATCAACTCAATCAATTCTTTTTTGATGCTGAGGTATTTCTTTTCTAATGATGGCTGTGCTTTTCTGCCGGCTAAGATCGCTTTCATGCGTTGGGTTTGTATGCGACTCAACTCATCATAATAGCTGGAAATTTTATTTAAAATATCAAGCACAGGCTCAAATAAAGCATTTTCCATAGCAGTGATAGAAGTGACGGCATGGCTGCCATCATCGTCTTCATCATCTAAATCAGAGGATTCTTCTCCCTCAAGGTCCGAATCATCTTCTGCATCCTCATCAACTTCAGGTTCATCGTCAACGGCACCATCAAATTCAATATCATTCTCAAGTTCGTCATCGATTTCATCTAAATTTTTATTTTCCAGATCCTTGGTAACTTCTTCCAAATCATCAACAGAGGTGGTATCATCATCATAAACAATGGCGGCGGCATCAACACCATACATCATCTCCAAATCAATGATGTTTCTTAATTGAGTTGTACCTTCAACCAGTTCATCACGCCATTTGGATATTGCTCTTAAGGTCATCGGATTTTCACAAAGACCACCAATCATCACTGTCTTACCGGCTTCGATACGCTTGGCTATAGCTATTTCACCTTCTCTGGAGAGTAATTCAACAGTTCCCATCTCTTTTAGGTACATTCTGACCGGATCATCTGAACGCATCAGCTCTTTGCTATCAAAGTTACCGCTGTTATCTTCATCATAATCAATATCTTCTTCGCGACTATCTACATCCGATTCGCGATCGTCTTCAAAATCATCCGTTTCATCTGCGGAGATAATGCTGATTTCCATATCAGCAATTGCGGCCATGATATCTTCTATCTGGTCAGATGACTCCTTTTCGGAGGGGAGTGCTTGATTTAGCTCTTCAATAGTGATGTAGCCCTGTTCCTTGCCTTTGTTGATGAGTTTTTTTAAGGCACCACCGAATGAATCTAATAACGGGGCATCAGAGCTCGGGTATTCTTCTTTTTCTTCTGACATGTCGTTCCTTAAAGTATCGGGTTTATACTTTCGTATAAAAATATTTGCAAACGCCCTTAACATAGTTTCTTGATATGGTGTTGTCAAGAGTTATTTTGTTTTTTTTAGAGGAGAAAATATCTTTGTAATAACTTTATTTTCAGGTGTTATCTTCAAAGAAGTTTGAGGGGATTTTTATTTGTGAGGCGCAATCCTTGTTGTTAAACCGTTGCCATACCTTGACAAGCTTTAATGATGCGCTTAATATTTGCGTGGTTGAAACTTGGAATATTTGTATGATTTGGTCAGAAGAAGAACTTGCCAATATGGTCGCTGCAGGAAAGGAAATTGCGGTTGAGCGGGTAATGGGGCATTTGGATGAACCGATTAACAGGGATATTTTTTCAAAGCAAAATTTTTCATATCTCTGGGGAATCTTAGGGGTGTCCGGTCTGCAAGGGACAACCGAGAAGGCCAGAGAATTAATATGGGAATGGTTAAATTCAAATGGTGTTATTGAGGCCTATACAAGTGGTCAGTTGGAATTGTTTAATAAAGAACTTCTAGCGCAACATAAAGATAATAGATTAACATCTTGGATTAACAAAAATAATTTTGAGTCTGAAAGGTTTTTTAGAACAGAAATTATTGAAAAATTGGCAGCGACAAATACACGTTTGGCAAAAGAGGTGGCGTATTCCGGTTGTCATTGTTCGGCAATTATTGAGACACTTGCTGAGGGTAATCTAGATGATCGGGTTCGTTTTTATTTAAAATATTTGCTTGATTTTAAGGATGATTCTTCTTCTGTAATCAAAGCGATGGAATTTCATGAGGTTTTAAGATCCTTAGTACAAATCATAAAGTATCGGAAAAATAAACTCAAAGAAGAAGAGAAAGAATTCTTTTATCATTACTTTAAGGAAGCATTGGCAGAAGGGGAAGACAGGCATTTATTAGGCATTGATGATGATTTTTTTGTTTTGTTGATGTTTGATGGAGATGCGGGAGAAGTTTCCGAAATTAGGACAACGGTCGGATTGGCGCGCAATCAGGAAATAAGAGAGCAGGTGTCTGAATTTGAAGATCAAGATGGATTTTATGACCAAACGACAGCTGTTTATATCCGTTATGAACATGAGCAAATTGCAGATTTGGTGGCGAAATGTTTAAGATTAGCAGAAACAGGAGAAAAGCCACGCGGGGTTTGTTTTGTTTTGGAATTGATAAAACTGGGGCAGGTTAAATCTGCAGTATTGGTATTGCAACAACTGGCCAATAAAGGTCAGGCTCTTGGGTGTATCGGTTATCTTTCATGGCTTTTAACATCCGCTAAGGGTGCGGAACAGCTAATCGCGGAGATTCTTGTTTGTAATCTTCACGAGATGCAAAAACAGAAGGTTAAAGCGGATTTTGAGGAAAAGCGGAAAGCTTATATTGCACAATTTTATCTGACGGCAGTGGAGGTTTTTTCTGATGCAAAAAGACCCGAAGAGGCAATTTTATTGATGAAATCTCTATCAGAAGGCGGTTTTTTTGAAGGAATGCGTGATAATCCGGATTATTTGATATATGTTATGAATGAATTGTTGATTGATTGTCCGGATTTTAAGGAACAATTGATAGATATTGCTCGTTCATTGGATTTAAGGGTTTTAGAGGAAAAGGGATCTCTTGTTATAGCTCAAACAAAGGAAAAAACTTTAAGTTTTGCACGTCATCATGTGGAAAATCTAATTAAAGATACTAAAAAGTTTGATTTTCATCATATTTTTGAAAAGATGAGGCTGGATGATAATGAAGTTGATGACAAAGGTCAGCAGGTTAATGATATTTTTAATGCTGAAGAGCAGGGGGTATCTACACAGTCGGAGGATCTGTCTACAGGTGAAAATAAAGTTTCTGATGTTGAGCTAAATGAACCGGAAAGTGTTAAAGAAAATGAGATTGTACTAAAGGACGTTGAAGGTACTGTTTCGGAAGAAAAGAAGGATGATCTTCCTTTGCCTGATTTGCCACAGCAGGCAGTGCCGGAGAATGAAGAGCCGCAAATAGGTAAAAAAGATGAAATATTACGTTGGGAAGTGAAAGAAACCGCAGAAGATGAAGATGATAATAAAATAAATATTAACAATATATTAGACATTAAACCTGATGAAGTAGATAAACATTTTAGCAAAATTAAACGAATAACAGATGCTGCAATCAGAAGTGCAGAAGATAAAGCACATGCGATTAGGAATAAAGTTCGGAATGCGCAGAATGAATTTTTATCTGCTAGCAGATTTAAGAATCTGGTTAAGAAAATAGGATCTTTTCGTAAAAAGTAAAAAAAAAGCGGGTGGCTACCCCTAACCATCTCGCTTTTTTTCGCCGGGGGTATGCTTCACAGAACACCAGCCGACTCAAAAGATGTTTCTCAACAGCTTTTGTTAAAAGAAATTCCAGAAATCATTGGAAAAGAGTAATAACATCATTGTTAACATCATTATACTGTAAATTGCTTTTCCCTATAAATGATGTTTTTTGTTATGTCAAGTATTTTGTTAAAAAAAAGGGGTCAAAATCCCTTACGTTCATTTGACCTCCTTCTTTTTTTGCAATTAAAGTGTTTCACAACAGTCTAATTGCGGTGTCGTTTTATTATGAAACATCTTTTATTCGATGGTTTTTATGATAATTAAGATAATTCCTAAAATTCTAAGGTTATTGTAGCAATTATTTTTTATGCTGTCAATACCTTTCAGTGAATATCTTTCTCTGCAGCTAAAATAACCTCATCGTAGGATTTTTTTAACTCGGTTAAGCGTAGGTATTTCTGGTCATCAAAATTTTGGGAGAGTTCTTGGCTAAGTTGTTTTATTTCTTCTTGGATTAAAAGAGACTTACTTTCCTTTAATAATTGTTCAATATTTTTTCTTAAATCATTGATAAAAGGATTTTGTTTTTTTATCATATCTTTTTCCCACAGGGATAGCAGGGTTTTTTGGGCCGGAGTTTCGGCAACGCGTTTTGCTAATTCATCTCCAGTGAGATGAGTCTGGCTGTTGTGATATGTATCGGCTATGGTGATTTGCAGGTTACGAAGAGCTTCATTTTTGATATCATCCAAGAATATTTGCTCTTCGTAATCATCAATTAATTCCGGATATATCAGTTCAGCAGCCATAATAAAGCGAATATTTTTATCATTTTTACTTTCAAGCGGTGTACTTAATGGCTGTTGTCTTGATATGTTATGGTTGATAAAGCTACGTTTTGGCCTGTGCGTATTGGTATAAGAAAATCTTTGCTGTGTTATTGGTGTTACGGGTGTTGTTTTTTCATTAAAAGAATTTGCTGCTTTTTGAGTTTGATTATGAGATGAGAGCTCTGAGTTTTGTTTTTGCCAGGGAGATTGTTTATAGGTCAGATATAGGCGATTTTTGATTTCACGTGCGTAATAATTGCGAACGGTATAATCTGCTATTTTTTCGACTTCAGAAAGCAATGTTTTTTCAATTAAAGCTTTCTTTTCCGGGGTGGAACTATCTTCATTTTGAGTATATTTTTGCCATAAAATATCGATTAAGGGTTGAGTCTTTTCCATTAAAGCGGCAAAACTTTCTTTACCACGGGCATTGAGGTATTCGTCCGGATCCATATTGTCAGGTAAGAATAAAAATTTAAGAGAATAACCGGCTTTTAAGATAGGTAATACTCTGTCTACCGTGCGTAAAGCTGCTTTTTTACCGGGAGAATCTCCATCTAAACATAATATCGGTTCAGGGCAAATTTTCCATGCTTCCATAATTTGCTCTTCAGTTAAGGCTGTACCAAGAGGTGCTACCGCGTAGCTGAAACCATATCTGTCAAGTGCAATAACGTCCATGTATCCCTCACAGATAATCAATTTTTTTTCTTTATAAGCTATTTCACGGGCTTTATCCAGGTTATAGAGATTACGTCTTTTGTTAAAAATAGGGGTTTCCGGCGAGTTTAAGTATTTGGGCTCGATTTTTTCAAGTACTCGGCCGCCAAAAGCAATAATTTTGCCTTGTTTATTTGCTATCGGGATCATAACGCGATTTCTGAAAAAATCATGCGGATGGCGCGAGGTATCTTCCGGAATGGTCATTAAACCAAGTTCGGTTAAGTCTTTTTCTTTAATGTTAAGAGATTTTAAGTGCGCCATCAGGGCGTTGTTATTCGGGGCATAGCCTAAGCGGAATTTTTTGATGGTTTCCGGGGAAAGGCCGCGTTTTTTAGTAAAATAATCCCAAGCTTCAGCTCCGTCAGGCATCTTTAATTCTTTTTCAAAGAAAATACAGGCTAATTCCATGATTTCATATAATGACTTTTTTTCTTGTTCAGCTAATTGGTCTTTATTAGAAAAAGTCGGTACGGTTAAGCCTGCCATATGGGCTAGCTTTTGTACGGCATCCATAAACGGTAAACCGTTGGCTTCCATCTCAAACTTAACGATGTCGCCATGTGCACCGCAACCAAAGCAGTGATAAAAACCTTTTGCTTCATTAATGGTAAAAGAAGGTGTTTTTTCATTATGAAAAGGGCATAAGCCTTGATATTCTCGTCCTTTTTTGACAAGTTTGACCTTCGCACCGATGACATCTGCAATCGGTAAGCGTGTGCGGAGTTCATCTAAAAAACGTTGTAGATCATCACCTGCCATTAATGTCAGCCTTTAACCCAAAAGGGCTTTAATCAAACCGGAAGCTTTGCCCATATCTATTTGTCCGGCATAAGCGGTTTTTAATTCTGCCATAACCTTACCCATATCTTTCATGTCCTTGGCATTAACTTTAGTGATTATGGTATTGATGGCATTTTTGATTTCATCCTCACTTAATTGTTTGGGAAGAAAACGTTCAATAACATTGATTTCAGCTTGTTCTTTTTCTGCTAAATCTTGTCGACCGCCATCTGTATAAATTTTGATGGATTCATTGCGTTGTTTAATCATTGTTTGCATCATGGACAGCAAGTCCGCATCGGAAGCACATTCCTTTCCGGCACCTCTTGCGGTAACATCTTTTTCTTTAAGGCCGGCAATAATGAGGCGCACGGCAGCAACGGTTGTCATATCTTTTGCTTTCATGGCTTCTTTTAAGCTGTTTTGTAAATCTTCTCTTAACATTGTGTTCTCCTTAATTAAAAAATATCTTCACATATATTTAAGGATGATCAAATCCTAAAATTAAGTTTAGAGGTTTATCTGCAGATGACAAAGGGATTTCCGCAGTAACGGAAGTTTTATCACCCGCTTTTAAGAAATTCTTTTGAGGTTTATATTTTGTTTGGCTGTCATTAACAGTTACAGCCGGTACACGAGTATCAAAGCGCGACGAATTAATAATGTCAACTTTTAGTTTAAGAATATTAGGTTCATTGTCATCTTTATTAAAAGTTATATTATCAAAGCGCAAATATTGTGAGTTATTTAACCCGGAAAGCCTGATTTTATTATACCATGTTTCTGCTTTGGGATAAAAAGTGACAATATCACGGCGTAAGAAGATAAAAAGAGCGGCTAATATCAGTAGAAAAATGAGAAATCGTGTTTTGCGATAGCCCTTAAATGGTTTCTGTAAGGAAAGACGTTTAGATATATCGGCATGGATATCAGTGTCTTCATCTTCACTAAATAAATGAGGTGTCGTTTTTTTAGGAGTATCATCATCAACCACAGCTTCCGGTGCGGCATTGATGGTGAAAGAAGTACCCTGATCTGAAGTTAAGGTAATTTCCTTTTTCTTTTTTGTTTTTGGGGGTGTATAATCTATCATTCCTTCATCATCAATAATTTCTTTTGAAGATTTTGTACGTCTTCCAGATTTACCGTCTGCTGGAACGGTGTAGGCTTTTTTATTAGCCGGATAATTACGATGCGGAGGTTCTTTGACTAATATCGGCTCAATGTAAGGCTCATCCATGGTATCGGTTTCATAATCAAGGGCATCTTCAGGCATGGCATGCCAGATGTTAGCGCAAACTTGGCAACGAAACTTTTTACCGGTCTTACCGATTAGTTTGTCGGGAATTTTATAAACACTGTGACATTTAGGGCAATCTATCAGCATATCTTTGTTCCTTTTTATTATAACGGATGCGATTATAATCATGAATTTTTATAGAATCAATGAAATTCTTAATAAACATTTAAAATATTTGGGGATAGAATAAGAGAAATGTTTATTGTTGTTTTTAGAAATATTATATTGCAAGATGCGTTGTGTTTAGATGAGAGGATTGATAATGGAGACAAAACAGTTTGAGCCGATTGTGGAAATGAAAAATGTGGGGTTGGGCTACGGTGATAACGCATTGGTTTTGCATGATATAGATTTTTCTTTCAGGCGCGGTTCTATTCATTTTCTGACCGGTAAATCCGGTGCAGGTAAAACTTCTTTGCTTTCCATGCTTTATCTGGCGCAACGTCCGACAGAGGGAACCCTTAAGGTGTTTGGCAATAATGTGGCGATGACTAATCGTGATACGCTAGCTTTTTTACGGCGCAGAATCGGGGTTGTTTTTCAAGATTTTAGATTGTTGGAACATTTGAGTGTATACGATAATGTAGCATTACCGTTGAGATTACGCGGAATGAAAGAAAAGGAGATTCGTCATCGGGTGATAGAACTATTGGCCTGGGTGGAACTCTCCGATAATATGTATGCGCGTGCTTCTGATATTTCCGGTGGAGAAAAACAAAGAGCAGCGATTGCTCGTGCAGTGATTAATCGTCCGGAGTTGCTTTTAGCTGACGAACCGACCGGTAATGTTGATAGTGAGATTGCTTCCAAATTGATGAAACTTTTTGCCGAGCTTAATCGTTTGGGTACAACAGTTGTGATTGCAACACACTCTAATGAATTGATGGAAAGGTATAATTATCCACGATTGTTGTTAGAGGGTGGAAATATATCTTATATTAAGTAGCTTTGGAGCTTTTAAGACATGGAAAACGAGATTAAGCAAATGCCGGAACGGCCGGCGGGTAAACCGAAAGCAGATAAGGCTAAATTAAAAGAGCTGGTTAAACAGAAGCCTCCTGTTAATGCGGATAGTACTTTGCCGATAGATGAGGGTTATTCAAAAACCTTTTTAAGGGTTATTGTGACCGTATCGGTATTTTTATTTGCTATAACGTTAGCTGGTGTGCTTGGTATTAACACAATGTTTGAAAACTCCAAGCGACAGGTTGTTGCTAACTTTACGGTACAGGTGTTGCCGTTGCCGGACTATGAAGACAGTAAAAAAGATTTACTAAATGTGGTCGGCTTTTTGGAGAAATATCCTGATGTCAAAGAAGTAACAGTATTATCCGAAGGAGAGCTACATGCTTTGCTTAAACCATGGTTAGGTGATAATGTTGATGTTGATTTATTGCCGATACCAAAGTTGTTGGATGTCAAAATTAATCATGCTAAACAATTTGATTATAAGGAATTGGCAGTGAGGTTGTCTGAAGTTTCTCCTCAGGCTTCGATTAATGACCACAATTTGTGGCTGTCCAGATTGCTTCGGTTTATTAATTCTTTAAAAATGCTGGCTTTGACGGTGTTAGTCATGGTAGCAGGAGCATGTGTGGCTGCGCTTGTTTATGCGGTTAAGACCGGATTAAATGTGCATCGGGATATTATCAATATACTGCATATCATGGGTGCTACAGACAGATATATTGCTATGAACTATGTTAAACAGATATCAGGTATGTCCTTTATGGCAGGAATATTAGGAACAGTACTTTCTATACCGGCAATTATGTTGGTAGGAGGAATGGCTAAGGAAATTGAAGCTGGTATTTTTAATGCTGTGCATTTTGGGGTAGAAAATTGGTTGGTTATTTTGCTTTTACCTCTTATATCGGCGGCTTTAACGGCGGTAACATCATATGTCACGGTGGTTAAAACTTTAAGAAGCATGGTCTAAGCTTGGAGAACTTGAATGATGAAGAAATTTTTAGGTCATACAGGACAGATTTTGGGACTTTTTTGTTCGTTTTTGATTGTTGCAGAACTCTTTTATTTTTGGACTAATAATTATTTTTATTTCTTAGGTGAAATGCGGGATTTTTCTGTTTATGCCTGGCTTTTGATGTTTTTCATCATAGGGTGTGGTTTTTATTTTTGGTTAAAGAAGAATAAGCCTTTTATGATGATGTTTGCCATATGGCTGGTTGTTATCTGTTTTGCATTTGATTGTTATCGTTTTGTTATTTTTTGTGGCGAAGATGCTTGTCGTCTATACATTAAGGTAATTCTGGCCGCTGAGCTTTTGTTAATTATAGCATCGATTAATTTTAAGTTGGTTGATTTTTTCCATCTGACAATGGTTGCTTTTTTATGTACTTTGGGAGGATATTATTTTTTATATCCAGTTATTTTTCCGGCTAAATGCATTTTTTTGGTAACAAGTGCCGGGACTTTAATGTGGATCTTTTGGAGACAACGTATTATTAAAGGAAAGATGGCTACGGTCCTAAAGGCGATAATGTTAGCGTATTTCATTTGTGGTATCGCTATAAGTTTATGGATGATGTATGACCGGACACATGGTATTCACTTTTATGAAAAACCAGTAACTGAGGTTTCGCAAAATATCAAGGTCAGCATCGTGGTGCCGGTGTACAATGCAGAAAACACAATAGAAAGAGCATTGGATAGTTTACGCCATCAAACATTAAAGGATATTGAAATTATTTGCGTTGATGACGGATCGACAGATAATACCCCTGCAATACTTAAAAAGTATGCAGCGTTTGATAAGCGTATTAAAGTTATCAGACAGGAAAATGCTTTTGTCGGGATGGCGCGTAATCGCGGTATAGCAGAGGCAAGGGGTGAGTTTATCGGATTTATGGATAATGATGATTGGGTGAGTTTGGATTATTATGAAGAGTTGTATAAGATAGCTTTGGAAAAAGGTACTAAAATTGCTGAAACTAAGTTTGTTTACAACGTCATAAGCGAATATTATCCGCGTATGACGGCGAGGGCTGCACGTGGTTTTAAACAAAACGCAGAAAACAAGCAAATAGCAGATACATCATTTTTTGCAGGGTTTTCTCCAATTTATTTGGGCCATGTGTGGGATAAAATTTATAAACGTTCATTTTTAAGAGAAAATCACATTGATTTTACGCCTTATCGGACAACTTATGAAGACAGTTATTTTGCTTTTCAAATTTATATGAGTGATGAGCCAATAGCTGTGGCAACTTCTGGTGAATATTATTACTATCAAGGAACATCATATTCTCGTCGTCGTGTCATTGATGATCCAACAGATGAGGCTGTACCGTTCTTTTTAGCCTTTAGAAAGATGATTAAAGATAAAGGTTTTGATAAAGAAAAGGAAGAAGCTTTACTTGAGATAAATAAGAAGCATAGAAACCATTGTTTTAGGAATTATTATGAATCCTTAAGTAATGATCAGGCGAGGAAAATTTGGCGAGAACGTGTGCTTGAAGCTTTTCCGGATGGTGGAATTGATTTTGATAAGATTGATCAGGAAATAGCTGAAGAAAAGGATAAGAAAAAAGAGAAGCAGAAAGTGCCGTTGTATTAATCGGGAAATGTTTTTTTTCATATTGTGTTATTTAAATAAAGAAGATCGGCTGTTTATAAAATGAAGAAGAGGATTGTTATTCTCTAAGGTTTTGTTATGCTTGACTGTGTCTTCAATATATCAGGAGGTTAGAATGAAGAAATATTTAGCAGAGATGTTTGGTACTTTTGTGCTGGTATTTATCGGTTGCGGAACGGTGGTCTTTTCTGGGGCGACGGTTGGGCATCTTGGTATTGCTTTGGCATTTGGTTTGGCTGTTGTAGCGATGGCTTATGCTATCGGTCCGGTTTCCGGGGCACATGTTAATCCGGCCGTGACTTTAGGTGTTTGGGGTGCCGGACGGATGAGTACGAAAGATGCAGTTTGTTACATTATTTTCCAATTTTTGGGAGGTATTATCGGAGCCGCATTCTTATTGTGGTTGGTTTCCTGTCGGTTACGCGGATATAATGTTGTCTTAGAAGGATTGGGACAGAATGGCTGGGGTGCCGGTTATGGTATGGGATACAGTATGATGGGCGCACTTTTATTTGAATTTGTTGCTACTTTTATCTTTGTTAAGGTAATTTTGAAGGCGACAGAAAAGCCTATGGAAGTTGCCGGTCTTATTATTGGTTTGACACTGGTTGTAATCCATATTGTTGGTCTGCAAATTACAGGTGTTTCGGTAAATCCGGCACGTAGTTTTGGTCCGGCATTATTTGTTGGCGGTAAGGCTATGTCACAAGTGTGGTTGTTTCTTGTTGTTCCCGCAGTGGCCGGTCTTCTTGCCGGTTTGTGTCCGTGCAACAGGTCGTGTAAAAAATAGTTGTTTTTGAAACGACTGCTTTAGTATAGAAAAAAGGGATGATTTTTTGTATGATCATCTCTTTTTTTGTGGAGAAATGTAGTTAATAAGGTTGAGTTTCTGGGTTTGTGTTATAGACTGGTCGTAGTTTTTATTTGTTGAGGTTTTATGATGCGTTTTTTTGTAAAATCGCTGCTTGTGGGATTGACCGTATTATCGGTTTGTTGGTTTTTGGGCTTTGTTTATTTCGTAAACACGGTCTTTTCTTATGTTGATAAAAAGGTTGAGGGGGTTAAAGTTCCATCTTATTGCGGTATTGCCGTATTAACAGGAGGACGATATCGTATTGCTAAAGGATTGGAGCTTTTGGAAGAAGGTAAAGGAAAAAGGTTGTTGATATCCGGTGTGCAAGATGGTGTGAAATTACATGAAATTGCCGCATTGGAAAAAGTTCATCTTTATGATGATATGCCGATTGATTTAGGGTATAAAGCAAGGGATACGGTTGGAAATGCTAAAGAGATTAAAGATTGGGCTCAAAAATATGGGTTTAAGTATATTTATGCCGTAACATCATTTTATCATGTGCCGCGCAGTCAGTTGGAGTTAAGACATTATTTGCCGGAGATTGAGGTTTATTTTGTGGCCGTTAGTTCCGGTTATGTGCGACGCCATTGGTGGTTACATTTTGGGAGTTTTAAGTTTTTGATGGCAGAATATGCCAAATTTATAGCCGTATGGATGCAATATGCCTTTAAGGGATAAGTGAAAGGACTAAAGATGAAAAAAGTTTATATATTTTTACGTTCATTGATTGCAAATTTGTGGTTTTATCCGGCACAAGCCGTAGGATTTGCCATTATCATTGTTGTCGGTATTTTTTCGCGTAGAGCCTGTGTGGCGGCGTGGGATAAGTTTTTGCATCCGATCATCTGGAAGACAATGATGTTTTTGTGTGGTATTAAGATTGTAGTTAAAGGGAGAGAATATGTAAAGCCCGGCTATATTTTTGCCTCCAAACATGAGTCTGCTTTTGAAACATATGCATATACCGCAATTATTCCTAACTCAGTGTTTATCTTAAAAAAAGAGTTAACTTATGTGCCTTTGTTCGGTTGGGGACAAGCTCTTTACGGTATGATTGCGGTTGATAGAGGAGCCGGTGGTAAAGCAATGAAAGGAATGCTTAGAGATGCTAAAAAAAGGGTAGCAGAGGGACGCAAGATTATTATTTTTCCGGAAGGAACACGGTGCAAGCATGGACAAGTTAAAGGGTATAAATCAGGTGTGTTGTTTTTAGCCGAAGGACTTGATATGCCAGTTGTGCCGGCAGCGCTAAATACCGGTTTACATTGGGCAAAGTCTTCATTTATGCGTTATCCGGGAACGGTAACTTTTGAATTTATGCCACCGATGAGTGTTAAAGATTATGCCAATAAAAAAGAGTTTATGGCTGAACTTGAAAGACGTATAGAAGAGAAATGTGCCGAATTGGGATAGGATTATATGGAAGTTTGTGATACAGTTGCCGTTTATATCCATTTTCCGTACTGTAAGAGCCGCTGTCCGTATTGTGATTTCTTTTATGCCATAAAACCGCGTGATTTTGATGAAAAAGTCTTAGTTAACAGATATCTTGAAGAGTTGGATTATTTTGCTGATATATTAGCTAAAAGACAGGTTAAATCTATATTTTTCGGAGGTGGAACGCCATCTATATTGAGTGCACAGGCTGTTGAAGAGATTATTGATAAAATAGCTCGGTGTTTTAGGATAGATGATGCGGCTGAAATCTCATTAGAAGCCAATCCGAATACCTTTGATCGCGATAAGTTTTGTGATTTTGCTAAAGCAGGTATCAACAGGCTTTCTTTGGGGGTACAGGCATTAAATGAACACGATTTGAGATGGCTCGGACGTACCCATACTCTTGATGAGGCAAGATTGGCAATGGATATGGCAGTTAAAACTTTTGCTAAGTCTTCAATTGATTTGATTTACGCCAGACCGGATCAAATTTGGGAAGATTGGCAAAAAGAAATTGATGAAGCTATCTTTTTTGGGTTTAAACATTTATCGTTGTATCAATTGAGTATTGAAGAAGGAACAGTCTTTTCCCGTCGCCATATTCAGGCATTAGAAGACGATAAAGCGGCTATTTTTTATGAAAAGACGGTTGATTATCTTCGAAGTAAGGGATTTGAGCGCTATGAAGTATCAAATTTTGCTACTAATAAGTCTAATCAAAGTGTTCATAATCTGGTTTATTGGCAAGGAGGGGATTATATTGGTTTGGGACAGAGAGCGCATGGCAGATTTGTATGTGATGGGAAAATTTATAGTACGGTTGATGGAAAAATTGAGGGGTGTCTTTCTGCTACAGAACGCGCGGAAGAACTTGTGCTTATGGGACTTAGGTTAAAAGAAGGAATTAACGATGAGCGCTTTTTTAAGGCCTCGGGTATCCGTATTTTTGATTTTTTAGATCCATCGGTGATAAATAAGCTTGCGCAATTAAATTTAGTATGTTATGATGCCCACAATATTTGGTTGACCGATCAGGGATTTTTGGTTTTGGATAAAATCGTTGAGAGCCTTGTCAGCTAGGTTTTGACTTGTTTTTTAGGAGGAAATAAATGCGTTCTTTTTTAATCGGTGTTTGTTGTGTATTGCTGGCCGGATGTACTTGTTATACTTGTCAGGATCGTAAGGGCGAAGCTTATTATGTTCCGGAGTTAGCTGATAATGATTATGTACCGGCAAGCAGGGGGCAGGTCTTTCATGTTGCAGGATTTAATGTCAAAGAAGGACAGCAAATGCGTGATTTCTTCGATGATTTTGAAGAGCCGATGCATGCAAAGTATGTTGACAATAACACAGTTGAGTGGACATATTATGTAGATTATAATCGTGCCAGAGATAAAGGAAAAATTGTACGTTATTGCGAATTAGATCGCTATCCGCCGCACGGTTTGTGCGCTATGACGGTTACTTTTTATCTGACATATGTAACCAACGCCACAACGAATTGCTACTAAGCTAAGTGTTGTGTGTTTGTATTTAAGGACGATGTTGTTTAAGACATCGTCTTTTTTTTAAGGACGATTGTCTTTGATTTGATTTAGGGTCTGTTCAAAAACAGGACCATTTTTGATATCTTCGATGGAAATGTTTAATTTTAATCGCCAATTGGGATATTCATCGATTGTTCCCGGAGCGTTATCCAGTTTGGTTTGGGTATATATGTCGCATAAACGAACAAGATATAGGGCGCTATTTGTTTTGGCACCATAGATATTAACGGCTTTTTCCAAATTTTGGGGAACAGGATCTCCGATAGCAATACTTTGCGGGGAAATATTTTGTAGCTCATCAGATAAAATATGCTCTTTGTTAAAGGCTTTGAGCATGTTTTCTCTATCTTGGCGGCGCGTATCGAGATTGGACTGATACTGTTCATCATTGACATACAAACCGCAGTTTTTGAATACTTCTATATCTTCGTTTTTCCAAAAACCATAGGAAGTGGCTTGATCATGGGTAGAAGATTGGGCAAGCGACATGTACATGTAGTCTTTTGGGGCAATGAATGTACCATTTTTTTCTTTTTGGCGGAAAAATACTTTATAAGAAAGTAAACCATGTTCAGCCATATACTCACGAAATCCAGCCGGAACAGTGCCTAAATCTTCTCCAATGACTAAACATTTGGTTCGATGACTCTCTAGGGTTAATATGGCTGTTAGAACCTTAATATCGTAATATATGTAACATCCTTGCACAACAGGGTTGTTGGGAGTGAAAAATCCCCAAAACAGGCGACGTAGCCCCATAGCATGATCTATGCGCAGTGCACCGGCAATGGCCATGTTTTCTTGAACAAGTTTAATAAAAGGCTGATAGTGCTGTTTGGGTAATTCAAGCGGATGGTAAGGGGTAAAGCCCCAACTTTGTCCGCGTGGGCGCATGGGATCTGCAGGAGCACCGATGCCGGCATCTAAGACATATGCTTTAGGATTTTCCCAAACTTCTGCACCGTTTGAGGCAGCACCAATCGGCATATCAGCATATAAACCTATTTTCATACCTAATGATTTAGCTAAATCTTGTAGAGAACGTAATTGCTTATCTGCAAGCCAGTGGCAATAAGCATAAAAGTCTGTTCGGTCGGCATTCTTTTCTTGAAATTGCTTTATAACAGGGGATTTAATATCTGCACAGCCATCTTGCCAATAACGCCAAAATGTTTCTTGTTGATGTGTTTCTAATAAGGCTTCAAATGTGCAGAGGTTATACAGTTCAGATCCTTTTTGGTTTTTATAGGTATTAAATTCGGTAAATCTTAAGGTATCTTCGGTTTGAATAAAATATTTATACATCAGATTTAAAATACGAAGCTTTATTTGAGAAACGCCAGAATAAATCACGTTATCAGAATTATTTAAACGGTAAATCTCATTTTTTAGTTCAGTATTTTTTACCAATTCCTGGACCATGTCGGAGTTTTGATAATCTGGTTCGGAAGTAAGGTCAAGATAAATGTAATTATAAAATAAACGACTGAGTGATCGATAAGGAGAAACATCACCTTTGAAGGGAAAAAATACAGGTGAGGGCAACATGGAAGGGCTCATGACACCTAAAGGATTGATGCCAACGATGTCACCACCGGATTTTGCGGTTAATTTGATGATTTCTTTTAGATCGGAAAAATCGCCGATACCCATACTATTTTTTGATCTTAGAGCGTAAAGCATCAAGGATACACCGTAAATGTGTTGTTTATTTTTTATAAATTCAGGTTGATAACATTGTTTGGGGGCATAAATTAAGAGACTTTCTTTTTGGTAGGTATCATCTTTTTTTAGTATTAAATGATAATATCCATGCTTGGGCGGGTGAGGAAGTGTTGTTGTTTGAGCTATGTTTTGGGTTAGTATAATGTTTTGATTTTCATCTATTAAAGATAGTTCGTAAGTACTCGTATCGTTTATGTTTATTGTTATTTCTTCATTATCGTAGAAGGCAAGGGTGTCTTCTATAAGCGGTTTTTTGCTTAATTGGGTAAGGGAGGCTTTGATTTCAGCATCATTTTGTGCAGGAATTCCCATGGATTTAAGAAAAAAGCGGCGTACGGCATCGTCTGTTTGATGTTCTTTTCCGGTTTTATCAATGTATGAGGAAGAAATGGAGGCCAATTGGGCTAAATCATTTAAAGTATTCATATTAACTCCTTTTTCTTATGTATAGATTTAAAAATAAACTTTAACAATGGTTTTTTTTTGATTATATACATTTTACAATAACAATAATAAGGGGGATTCTCAAATGAACATTAATCAAATTTCCGACTATTTGTATGACTGTCGTTGGTGTAATTTCAAAGAGGATATCAGATTAGGCAGAATAAAGGATATCCGTTTTGAAAAAATGGCCTATGATGAGGGCAAAAAGTTACTTGTCATAGGTGAGGTCGAAATGATTGATGGTAAAATGCGTTATTTCTCTATGCCGATGGCTAAAAAATCCGTTATGCCGAATGATTGTAAGGCCGTAATTATGGATGGAGAAATTTATACCGATGCATTGTTAGAACCTGATTTTTGGCAGTCTTTAATGAAACTTGTTAATGATCATGATGGTCTGGTTAGGTTTGATAATGGGTGGGTTTTGGAGCGTATAGCGATAGGTTCTCAAGATTTGATTTATGATTGTTTGAACGAAACATCTAAACCTTTAGGGGTGGAACAAAGTAATACAACACTTAATGTCGGGGCTTCAAAATTGGCCTTTAAGTTGGAAAGAATGCTTGATTTTTCTTATGAGATTAACTCTGAGTTGGAAATGAATGAAAAGCTCATGCGTGAAGGTTGTAGCTTTATGCCCAAAAGTTTTGGCGGCTTGGTTTGGCATATGCCAGAGGGTAAGCAAGCTTCATTTGGAATAATCCAAGAGTTTGTTCGTAATAAAGGGGATATGTGGAGTTATTTGTTAAATTATTTGGATGAGCGGCTTATTGATGGTTATTTGCATCAAACTAATCTTACGGCGAACAGTAACCCTGAATTTATGAATCTTATCCGCCGTTTATCTGAGAAAACTCATGCAATGGGTGAGAGTTTATCAAGACCGGATTCTGATCCTCGTTTTGATCCTGAGCAGGTTGATGATCGTTTTATTCGTGGCTATGAAAAGCAAATTACGGTATTGTCTTATCGGGTAAAAAATATTATTAAAGAGCATCTTGATGATCTGCCTTATGAAACGCGTGTGCAGGCAGAAAATCTGGTGGAAAACTGGGATAAAGATGTCGATTCATTTATACAATCCCGTTTGGATAAGATACGTTCGTCACAGGATAAAGGGATGATTAATCGGGTTCATGGTGATTTTCACTTAGGGCAGGTGATGGTAACATTGGATAATGATTTGAAGTTTATTGACTTTGCCGGCGAGCCGGACTTGGATATGGAACAACGCAAACAAAAACATCTTTGTGTACGTGATATAGCGGGAATGTATCGTTCTATTAAGGGGTATTTGGGGGCAGTTGCCGTAGAAAATTTTGCAGCGCATGCTAATGATGTTGATGTTGCAGCAGAACGCAAGGCTTGGGCTTTAAAAGCTATCAAACCGCTGATTGACAGTGCTTCAAATGTCTTTTTAGGTGAAAAATCATTAGCTGATCCTTGGCTCTCACTAGAAGTTTTAAGAAAGAATTTGTATGAGGTAAGATATGAAGTTGGTAATCGTCCGAATATGGCTTATGTGCCGATTGGCGGTTTAAGTGAGCTTTTGGCTAATAATTCTAATAGAGAAGATTTTAATCAGTTAAGCAAATCGGGTCGAAATAGTCATATAACACGTTAGAACTGTTGTTTATTCATTAAAATTATTTAGTTTTGTCGGAAATATCTTGTTGACAAATATACAAAATATAGCTAGCATTGTCACATATTTTGGTAGGAAGAAAGGAAAGAAAAATGAATAAACTTGATGAACAACTTTTTATGGTAGAAACGGCAGATGAGGTAAAAGCTCTGGTTAAAGAAGGGGCTAATATTAATGTTAAAGATGACGAGAATAACACCCCTTTAATGATGGCCTGTAAGAAAGGAAACCTTAAAGTTGTTCAAGCACTTGTTGAGGCTGGTGCTGATGTAAGTGCTAAAAATCGTCTGAATCAAACGGCATTAATATTTGCTTGTCAGAGTAATTGTAAAGATATTGTTTCTTATTTAATCGGGAGTGAAAAAGAACTTGGGGTTGATGTTAAGGATTATGTCGGGCAAACGGCGTTAGTTTATGCCTGTAAAAATAAAAACCTTGATATAGTTGAAATGTTGATTAATGCCGGTGCTAATGTTAACATCAGAGATGAAGAAGGATATATGCCTCTGATGAGAGCTTGCAAGGATAAAAATGTTGATTTGGTCAAAATGTTGATTAAAGCCGGTGCTGATGTTAATATTCAACGTCCTCGCAATGAACAAACCGCATTGATGTATGCTTGTGAAAAAGGTTGTTTAGAGATTGTTGATGAATTAATTAAAGGAGGTGCTGATCTGGAACTCAAGGATAAGGGAGGGCGGACAGCTTTTCTTTATGCCTGCAGGGGTGGTAATATTGAGGTTATTAGTAGACTGATTAAAGAAAATAAGAATTTGGTTAATATTCAAGACAAAACCGGCAAAACGTCTTTGCATTATGCTTGTAAGCACTATCGTAATTGTAAACCTTATTATCTTGATATTGTTGAGAGGCTGGTTGAAGAAAATAAAGACTTAATTAACATTCCGGATGATAGCGGTGTTACCCCTTTTATGGTTGCCTGTGATGAGAACAATTATAATCTTGTTAAGTTTTTGATTGAAAATGATGGTGATGTTAATGCTACAGATAACAATGGGCACACGCCTTTAATGTACACTTGCAGAGGTAAAAGAGAAAGTGTTGGTGTCGCAGGATTATTGCTAAAGAGTGGTGCTGATGTTTTTGCTAAGAACAATCAAGGAAAGACCGCACATTATTTTGCAGATACTCTTAAAATGAAAGGATTGTTGAGCCTCTATGAAAGGAAGGCACGTATACAGGCAAAAAAGAATGAATATCGGCAAAATAGAAAAAAACAGCATCAAGGTAAAATGCCAAAGCAAGAAAAACAGAAATAGGTATAATTTTAAGTGATATGAGGGAAGCTTTGTAATTCTCTGATGAGGGAAAATGTTTTTTTTGTGTGAATTTTGATGTTAGGTCTTGCGAAATCTAATAAATATTCCTAAATAACTCTAGGATTTAAAGTGAAAAAAGAATTTGAAGATGAGTACGACAGAAGACTATTACAGTATTTTAGGGGTGAGCAAAACAGCTTCTGCTGATGAGATTAAAAGAGCTTATCGTAAGATGGCTATGCAGTATCATCCGGACAGAAATCCGGGCAATAAGGAAGCTGAAGCGAAGTTTAAGGATATTAATGAGGCTTATGAAGTTTTAAAGGATGATCAAAAGCGTGCAGCTTATGATCGCTACGGACATCAGGCTTTTGCCGGCGGTATGGGTGGTGCCGGGGCTAATCCCTTTAACGGATTTGATTTTACCGGTTCAGGATTTGCAGATGTTTTCTCGGATATATTTTCAGAATTTACCGGTCAGCGGCGCGGACGTCAGCGGTCGTATGCCCAGCCGGGTGATGATGTTCGCTATGATGTAACATTGACATTGGAAGAGGCTTTTAGCGGTCTAGAAAAAGAAATTAATATTACAACATCAAAAGCTTGTGAGACCTGTCATGGCCATGGTACGGCAGATGGTAAGGAACCACCGGTTTGTGCAACATGTAACGGAAGCGGAAAGGTTCGTACGCAACAGGGGGGATTTTTTGTTTTTGAAACTACGTGTCCGCAGTGTCGGGGAGCTGGAAGAGTTGTTTTAGATAAATGTAAGAAGTGTAAAGGTAGCGGTAAAGAAAAGATTGATAAATCTTTGAAAATAAAAATTCCGTCCGGTATTGAGAATGGAACACGTATGCGTGTTGCCGGTGAAGGAGAGATTGGTAAAAACGGTGGTCCTAAGGGGGATTTATATGTCTTTATTACCGTTAAGAAGCATAGTCGTTTTGAACGGGATGGAGCTGATCTATTCTTTGAACAACCTGTATCCATGGCTAAAGCTGCATTAGGCGGAAAGTTTAAGATACAAGCGATTGATGGAGAAGAGCTTGAAATTGATATTAAAGCCGGTACACAACCGGGGGATCGTCTTCGCCTAAAGGGAAAAGGAATGCGCTATATGAATTCTGATAAACGCGGAGATTTATATGTGCAGTTTAAGGTGGTTGTACCTACCAAACTGACGGCGGCGCAGAAAGATTGTTTAAAGAAGTTTGAAGAAGAAGCAAGCTCAGAAGATAAGAGCTTTTGGGATAAACTTTTTAACTAATAAAAAAAGCATAATTGTTTTAAAAGAGCGGAATATTTTCGCTCTTTTTTTTTGAGATGTATATTGCTTGACAAAAAGTGATTTTTATGGTATCTTTTAAGATAGATTATTAGGAGAGATATTATGAGCGGGGATGGAGATATTGTTATTGAAGATACCAGCGGTCGCTTGACAGACGAACAAAGAGCCGAGATTAAAGAAGGTGTTTTGTGGGTTAAGGATTGGTTGGAGAAACGTCAGGAAGGCGGTTCATTTTTGGATTTTGATGCCTTGGGTTTTGATATCAATAAAGCCAGTGAATATAGAGAGGCTATGAGCAGGATAAAAGACCTTAAGGTTATTGTTACAGATGATTTATTCAAGAGCGTGGAAGATGCTTTAAATAGCGGTCAATTTCATTTAAAAGAAGAAGTTATCAGAGAGTTCGGCAGCAAAGAAGATGCCCTTTTAGCGTTTGCTTTTGTTAATGAAGGTAAAAAACGTGATTCGACAAGTACAGATATGTTGGCACGGAGTGTTTCCAGTTATATTGAAGAGCCGGTTATTTTTCTTAATGTCGGCAAATTTGAAGAAAAGAAAAAAGAAGGTTATGCCCCGTCATTGAGCAGTGTGGTTGCTCATGAGGTAACGCATACGCTTAATCTCAATCTAAGTGAAGCAATGACAAAAGAGGTCTTTCAGGATTATCTTAGAGAAGGTGTTGCTTTTGATCCGTATTTGGATAACGAGAAGGAAATTTATGCGCGGGTTATGCAATTTAGAAAAGATTTTAATCTTGATCCTAATAAAGAATATGATGTGGATGAGGTCGCTCGTTTAAGACAAAAAGCACAAAAAGATGGGAATGATGGCGGTTATATTTTGTTTGACAGGTATGAAGATGCGCAGATTTCGGGTTGGTTGAATTTTACCTCGCAGACAAATACGGATACACGTAGCAAAGAAAAAGGTATGCCTCAAAAAATAGATTATATGGATTTTCGTCAAGAGATGAAAAATGAATTTTTGACATTAGCTCCCCGTATCAAAGGGTATTTTAATTCTAAATCTTTTGAAAATGCTATTTCATTTGTACGTGAAAGTGGAAAACAAGTAGCTGAAATGACAGCTGGAGCGATGCGCTTTATTAAAGACAAGTATAATCATCGCTCTTAGTTAGTAATCAATATCAATAGTAATAATAGAAACACTAAAGTGGAAATTGTGGCCGGTTTGGTATTGAGGCGGTGTGTTTTGATGATTTCGGCAATAATGGGGGAGAGCAATAAGACGGCAACAACATATCCGGGGTTTTTGCATAAGCGCATGGCGGCGGTTTTGGCAGAAATTAGGATAATACTTAAAAAGATAAGCCAAAGGCCGTCTTTTATGGTTGGTTTGATAATTAAGGGAAAGTATTTTTTTGTTTTTAGATACATCAGCGTATTATAAATGCCGCTTACAAAACAAGATACGGTTAAATAATATATAATTCCCGCGTACATGTTTGAGCCATGTATAGCGATATAGTGCGTGGCAATACTCATTAAGGCTAAAGCAAAGACGGCAGGATAAAGGTATTTTTCGGCATTGGTATCAGCTTTAACCTGCATCATTTTCCAATAACTGATGGAGTAGGCTGATAAAACGAGCATTAAAGTGATAAAATAATGCGGATGGGTAAGCAATGTTTTGAAATCATTGATATGTATTGCCCACCATAGAAAAACAGTTATCAAAACAGAAGTAGCCATAAATCCGGAACCATTATGTCCGCCAAAACGTGCGGAGGCAAAAAATATGCGACTATCATAAGTACCAATTAATATACCCTGGATAATGAGGATAATCGCGTAAGAAAGCGGGATATCTAAGGAAAGGGGGAGTAAAAACGGAGACATACATAAACTGACGCCAAAGCCACGCCAAATACCCAAGATATATCCGTTATAATGACGGGTATCATTGAAGGTTGTGTAAAAAGCATTTGTGAAGGCATAAATAAGGCTTAAAAAAATCCACATTAAAGAGACCTTTTTTAGTGATGAAATAGATAGAGTTTTTTTATATATTATTTCTTTTTGTAATATCAATAACAAAAGGGGGAAACATCATCTAAAATGAGGTAAAAAAACAATAAAATTATCTTTACAGGTGGAAAAGAAGGGAATATTATTTCCGGTATGTGCAGGTACAAACTGGAGAGGAAATATGACTGTTAACAAATACAAAGATATTATCATCAGCAAATATTTGGAGTATGATGAAGATACCCGTTTAGTAAGCAATCGGGGGCATAATGTAGAATATTTAACGACCATGCGCTATATTCAAAAATTTTTAAAACCCGGGGCTAAAATTTTGGAAATCGGTGCCGCTACGGGTAGATATTCCATAGCTTTAGCGAAGATGGGGTATGATGTTACAGCAGTTGACTTAGTTTCCCAGCATGTTGAAGTCATGAAATCTAAATCACGTCGCTTAAAAAATTTTCGGTGTATGGTGGCGGATGCTTTGGATTTAAATATGTTTGCAGATAATTCCTTTGATATGGTGTTAAATTTCGGTCCGATGTATCACTTGTTTCACAAGAAAGATAAAGATCAAGCGATAAAGGAAACATTGCGTGTAGCCAAGAAAAACGCAATTTGTATGTTTGCCTATTTGCCATGTGCATCTTTTATGCTCGGTTACGGAATACGTCATCAATATGCTGCGCGGCTGTATTCTTTTATGGATAAAACCGGTCGAGTAAAAGATGTTCCGGAAGAAGTATTCACCTGTTTTTATATAGAAGATTTTAAAAAGCTGTTTAATAAAACAAGGACAAAATATTTGACCAATGTGGCCACGGATGGTATAGCCTATGCTATGAGAGAATGGCTTGAACAGTTACCTAAAAAAGATTATGAAGCATTTTTGAATTGGCATTTTATAACTTGCGAAAGACCAGATCAGCAAGGTTATAGTGCCCACTTATTGTATATATGCAAAAAATTGGGGTAGAAGTACTTAAATTTCACAAGATGAAGAAGGCTATTTTATATATACACGGTAAAAACGGAAGTGCCAAAGAAGCGGAATATTATAAAGAAGTATGTTCCGGATATCAGGTTTTTGGTCTTGATTATAAAGGAAATACCCCATGGGAAAATAAAGATGAAATTAAAGAGCGCTATGATGAATTAAGGCAAAAGTATGATGAGGTTGTTATTATAGCCAATAGTATTGGTGCTTTTTTTGCTATGAATGCATTACAAAATAGGGATGTTTCTTTAGCTTTTTTTATCTCTCCGATATTGGATACAGAAAAACTTATTACAGATATGATGAAATGGGCCAAGGTAACAGAAAGCGAACTAAAAGAAAGAGGAGAGGTTAGAACTCAATTTGGTGAAACATTGTCTTTTGAATATCTGCAATATGTTCGTTGTCATCCTATATCATGGATGGTACCGACTTATATTTTATATGGCGCAAAAGATAATTTGACAGCGCTCGAAACGGTGCATCATTTTAGGGATACACATCAGGTGAAAGTTACAATCATGAAAGATGGGGAACATTGGTTTCATACTAAAGAGCAGATGATGTTTTTAGATGAATGGATAAGACAGTATTTACCGTAAATTAAGTTTAGTATTCGTCCCGAGAGGTATAATTAGATGAGGCATTAAAAGAAGAATTTTCTGATGAGGCAGCATTTGTCGGTTGGTTATTGTTGGTGTTGATGTTTCCTTTTATGTTTCTGATGCGCTCTAGTGCAGATTGTGCTTGTTGGATCATTCTTCTTTGTTCTGCGGCTTTCTTATCATAATTATCGGCTTTCTGAGTAGCTTCATGAATAATCCGATCCAGATCTAGCTCGCTTGCTGTATTGTAGTCTATCTTATCAGATGGTGAAATTGTACGGGTTTTAAAAAATTCTATATATTCTTGTTTGGTCTTGTTATCTGTCATATCATAGAGATTAAATGTGGCAGGAGAATCCTGATCATTTTTTGTTAAATCGATAGCTTGATAGGCTTCAAGTTTTTCTATTTCATCTGGCATGTGGGTTACCCAGATAATGGTTTTTTCGTTTTTTAATTGATTGATGTAATCAATTATTCTGTCTTTGGTGGCAGTATCTATACCAGTTGTTACCTCATCTAATACGAGGATAGGAGAGTCTTTAATGAGTGTTTGGGCTAATTTTAAGCGACTGATTTCCCCTCCAGATAATTTTTTTGTAATACGGGTATCATCAGTTAATCCTTCTTGTTCATTTTGGTTGATACCGACTAATTCTTTTACTTTTTGAACCAATTCCGGTGAAGCCTTAGGGTTCGCACGAGTAAGAAAACTGGCAACAGTGGTTTCGTTTAATTCTGATTTTTGGCTATCAAAGGCAATGTGTCGGGATGGTTCATTAAACGCTAAGTCTTTATAGTCGATACCCATAAATTGACCATTGGTATCTTCTGTGCCAATCAATATACGGCCTGATGTAACATCGTCACTATGTTTTAATAAATCTAATAGTGTTGATTTACCGGCGCCACTGGCTCCGCTTAAGAAAGTAATTCCTGGACCAATACGTACGGTGGTATCGTTGGCAAATAAGTCTTTATCGCCTTTTTGAGTGATGTCTTTTTCTTGTCGATGTCTGAAAACTATTTTATCTAACATGATAACATTTGCTTTTTGTGGAATTTTTTCTTTCCCAAAAGATATGTCATAAATTTTGGGTTTAAAACTACGATAAGCGTTGGAAAAACTTCCGCAATGTTCTTTTAGAGAGAATCTTGAGCTCCATAAACGATCAATGCTATGATGCATTAAAAAAGCAGCGGTACTTGCTACCAACATATTAGCGGGATTGGTATAGATATAGGTTGCTGCCACAACACCGCCGATGATTGCTGTTTTTATGGCGGTTCCGGTCAATGCATAATTATGAAGCCTTTTGGTAAACATTTTAAATGCCTCTAAAAATTTATGTTGTCTTATGTGTTGACGGATATTTTCATTTTTTCTGGGGTCACTTAGTCCTCGTTCAACAGATGTTGCAATCATTTCACGATTTTTTTTGTTAAGGCGACTTCCTTTTTTACGGATAACTTCTTTATCTTTGATTTTATGTTGGCTTAATTCTTTATTCATAAAGTAAGATACAACAGCAGAAGAAGTGGCTGCAGCAGCCATAATTGGGAGATTTGCCATTTGAGAATAAAGGGTTGTGGCAAAGAGAAATGATGTAGCTGCTACTTGGGCAATAAGATTGCTACGTGCACTCCAGTACTGGTTGCAAGCAAGTTGCATCTGGGTAATATCGTAAATGACATCATCAGGGCTTCTGTTTTGACGTTCGGAAATGGAAAAATGGTCGTATTCTTTTTGTAACTGATTTTGTATGGCAATTGATTTTTTTTGGTATTTTTGATAAACGAGGTTCTCTAGTACTATATTTGAAGCACCGGAAACTACTTTGGATGCTATATAAGTATAAAACCAACCGTAATTAAACCCTTTTTCGTTTTGGGAGGCAAAGGTAACGGATATATTGGCTAATGCGTCAAGAAATGTGGCGCCTCCATAAAGGGCAGCATACTTCTTTGTCCCCTTGATAAGGGCTTTCATCTTATTTTTACCGAGAGCAATATCTTCTTTGGTAAGAGGAATTTTCTTGTCCTCTTCTTCATCTTCATAAAGTTCGTCATGAAACTCTTCGCTTTCATACAGGTCGTTATCGGACGCTTCACCTTCATAAAAGTCGGAATCATCATTTTTATTTTTTTTAACCATAACAATACCCTCAATAAGCATAACTTATGTGTTATTTTATCATTTTTTGAGGGTGCAGTCAATAAGTTTTTAGGCGGATTTTTTCTTAAAACTGCCGTCAGATTTCTTTTTAAAAGAGTAGGGTTCTATGCTCATTTTTTTATTATCTTTTTTCTTAAACTTATCCGTAGGTGTTTTAAGAGGAGATTTTTTGAGTACTCTTTTTTGTTTATCAGAAGTTATTTTATTTGTTTTCTTAAAATGCGGTTTAGCGATCACAACCTCTATACCGTTATCTAAAAAGGTTGTATTTTTATTTTTTCTGTTTTGCCCAAATTTTTCATCAGCTTTTAAGATGGTCTTTTTGATTTGAGTCTTAGTCTTCTTTTTTTCCACCGAAAAACCGAATTTGCCGATTTTTTGGCCTAATGCATAATAAAAACCGTGAGCATAGGCCAAGAGGTTGGCTTTTTTCAAGTCAAGTGCACCGGAGGAATCAAGATATTGGTCATCAACATTAACGGCTACAACTTCAGCTAAAAACATGTCATGGGTACCAAAGGAACGGACTTCCAAAACTTTACATTCCATAGATATAGGGCATTGTGAAATTTGCGGCGCAGAGACTTTTGAGGATTTAACGGCAGTAAGACCGGTTAGGGCAAATTTATCTAATTCTCTGCCGGATTTAACACCTACAGTATCTACCGCGGAGGCAATGGATGATGTAGGGATATTGATGACAAATTCTTTATGTTTGGAAATAAGCTCATGGCTATAACGCGAAGGACGAATGGAAACGTAAGTTATAACGGGATCTGAACAGATAATACCTGTCCATGCGGCTGTCATTACGTTTTTTTTCTGCATTGTGCCGGAAGTAATGAGTGCCGGAGGAAGAGGGGATAACATTGTTCCGGGTTTCCATGTGATTTTTGTCATGAGCAGGTCCTTATCATATTAGATTTGTTTAGATGAGTGGTGTCAAAATACGTTCTAAAACACCTTGGGTGAGGGAAATAATCATACCATAATTAGTAATGGGAACGTTCTTGTGGGCACATTCTTTTAGGCGATATTCAATTTCTTTTTTATTAAGCATACACCCGCCGCAATGAATAATTAGGTCATATGAGGTGATGTTCTTTGGAAAATCGTTTCCGGAACAGAAATTGAAGTTCAATTTTTTGCCGGTATATTGATTTAACAGCTGTGGAATTTTGACGCGACCGATATCATCACAAGTGGTGCGATGTGCGCAACCTTCTGCAATCAGAATGCGTGAATTTTGTTTGAGATTTTTAATGGCTTCAAGTCCCTTTTTTAGCTGTACGAAATCCCATTTTGACCGGGCATAGAGCATCGAAAACGTGGTTAAAGGTATTTTATTATCAACGATTTCTGCAACCTTTTTAACGGCTTGAGAATCTGTGATGACCAAAGCAGGTGGTGTTTTAAGATTTGCCAGGGCCTCTTTTAATTCACTTTCTTTGGTAACAACAGCAATGGCATTTTTATCTAAGATTTCTCTTAGGGTTTGCACTTGCGGCATAATCAGACGTCCCTTCGGGGCTGCAAGGTCAATTGGGGTTACCATAACAACCGTGTCTTTTTGATGAACCAGACCTGAGATGAGTTTAGGATCTTTTTTTAATGAGTTTAATATTTCGATTATTCTTTGTTTTAATTCATCTATACCGGTTTTCTCTTTGGCAGATACGTAAATGCCGCGGTACAGAATTGAAACTGCCTGATCAAATTTTGTCGGTTGGTAAGTATCAGCAAAGTTGAATACTGGGATAAGGTTTCTGCCTTCAAGATGCATGCGCCGCAATTCTTCTTCAATTTGGCCATCAAGACCGTTATTGCCAATGACATACAAGATGATATCCGCACGACGAATGATTTTTTCTGTTGCTTCAGTTCTTAATTTTCCGAGTTTGCTGTTATCATCAAGACCTGCAGTATCATAAAAAGTAACCGGACCTGCCGGAATAAGCTCATAAGATTTGGCAACAGCATCGGTGGTTGTACCTGGAACATCGGAAACGATGGATATTTGTTCATCAGTTAAGGCATTTAAGAGAGTTGATTTTCCGGAATTGCAATTGCCGATAATGGCGATGACAGGGCGTAGACCGATATGAGTTTGCGCTTTATTCATTTGTGGTTTTCCTTTCGTTGTTTTGGAGGATGGCAAAGTCTGCAACAGCTTTTTGCCAGTCTGTTTTTTGTAAATTATCCGGTAAAACAAGTCCTTTAGGATGACGTTTGGTGAACAATATGTTTAGAGGAGGACTTACTTTATCGTAAGCGTTGAGCCATTCTTTTATTTTATCTGAATTAGTTTGAGTTTTGTAGACGAAAATTTTGATGTTGCTATCATGGAGTTTATTTAAGATCGACCTGTTCAACAGAGAGGAAATAGACCAGTCTGTTGTGAGAACAAATAAAAGAGGTTCTTCTTTGCTGATGCTTTCTTTAACGGTTATCTCAAAGTCTTTAATACTGGGAATGTTTTCTACTTTAGGAGCTAAAAGGCCATAAATTATTGAGGTAATGAACCATAAAATAAATACTAGAAAGGCAAAATGTTTTTGGACAGTTTTAAATACTTGTTCTTGTTTTTTTTGTGTGCGTTTGTGCGAGGCAGCTGCGGTAACAGCTAATGGATAAATGTACCAGGTGATACCTATAAGAGTTGCACAAAGAAGTAGTATAATCAAGGCAAATAACCCTTTTGTAGCGTATATTATCCAAATTAACGGGATGAGATAGAGGAAAATATAAAATGTATTAAAGACGGCAATTTTTTTGATAAGGGAGTTTATTTTGTGATGTAACAATAACCCTGTTAGCGGTAGGGTAATTATTCCTAACCAAATAAGGAAATAAATGGTTAAGGTTTCAAGATGGGTTAATTGGGCACAGGTGTCCAGGATATCTGCTTTATATGGTACGGGATATGCTGCCATAAATAAAATGGAGAATAGACCGATTAAAAAGCCACGACGAATTTTACCTCTTAGCGGACGAAAGAGGTTAAAATCCATATATCCCGCGATGGATATCAGATAAGATGTACTTAATAGTAAGGCCGCGCTCATTATCCATTTATTGCTATAAAGATTATACCATGGGGTAAGGTGGTTATATAGATAAAAAAGCATCAGACCGAAGAAAGAACCAAGAATATAGCGGCCAGTGATAGCCAGACGTTCAGGTTTAGCTTGGTATAATCGCAGCAAACGCTCAAATAAGTAGAGTATTCCCGGAATTAGATTAAGTAGTAAACCAAAAAGAAAAGCCTGAAGATAATTTGGTTGAGGAATAAAGGGAATATCCTGGTTTAAAGGAGTTGTTTGTGGGATAAAAGATGTCCTTAAGACTTCAGTTTCATCAAAAGCTGCCGTTACTGCTAATTCATTATTATTCAAATTATTTAGGGTGTCTTTTTTAGATGTTACTTTGTGTTCAAAAGAAACAGTTACTTCATCATCTTTGATGTTATAATGCGGATTGATAAAATCGGTACCGGCGGCATCTTCTACCATAGCTGCGACGTTGCTGAAAGTTTTAGTTGTCTTAAAAGTTATGTTGAGACGGTTGTTTCTTTTATCATACGTAGCTGTTTTAAAGGAGGCGTGTTTGGTTTGTTCTTGCGGTACATTGGCAAATCCGGTTAAAACAAAGGTTGAATGAATGGAGGTACTGTAATCAGGGGAGGCCTTCAGAGCTAATCGATTAGAGCTGACCATTGTTCTGCAATCTTTGGTTTTGGCACGACAAACTTCAAATGTAAAGTTACCTTTTAATATCATACTTTTGTTGATATCTTTTCTGGTGAATGTTAAGGGATATCTGATTAAACCGACCAGAATACGAGAGGTTGTGTTATTGTTTGTAACGCCAATAGCTCGCGGATAAAAGAGTTCATATTCTTTGATATTGAGATCTTCTTTAGTATCTTCACTTAAATAAAATTTCGGTCTGGTTTGTTTATTAAGGTAGTCACCATTAACATAATATCCTTTAGGAACGTGGATTTCCAAAACGGCTTTAATGGTTTCTTGTTTTCCTAATTCTGCAGTATCAGCCAGCAGACGAGTTCTAACCCCATCTTCTAGTAAAACAGGCTTTTCACGAGTTCCGTCATTATAAGCCGGTAATTTGCGCAGAGCTTGGTAAAAACGACCAATGTCAAACTTTAATAAAGCTAAAAGAATTTCATCTAGGACAGATTGTTTGACCGGCTCATAATTTCTATCACGCAATCTGACAGGTTCGCCTTCCTGACCGTAGTCATATTCTAAATATTTATAAGGTTGGTAGGTAACTTTATATTCTTTATCAGATGTTTGATTTTTAAGGGTGGCTTCTTCGAAGGCATATTCACCATCAGAGGCAATAATAGGAGAATCCTCTATTAATAAAGCGGCCGCTTTGATTTTTTGTTTAAGGCGATTAACCGTGTAGGTATAGCGTCTTTTAATCATGATAAAGCCTTGGATAAAAGGTGCTATTTTTTCTAATTTTTCTTGCTTAGTTTGAGGCCATACGAGATGCAAAACAGGAGTGATATCTTTATCAATATCAGATTGAGGATAAAGCTTATCAATAAGGAGTATTGTTACCCATAATTTTAAGAACTCATTTGAGGTTTTAAACAAAGGGGTATTATCTTTGGGATTAATCGTTGTTGGAATTTGTTCTTCAAAAGGTAAAGGAATAGGGGCAGCATATACCGGTACGCTGTTGAAAAAGGGAATGAGCAACCCTATATAAATACAAAAATTACAAATAAATTTTTTCATACTTTTACTGTTGCTTTTTTGAAAACTTCGTGTATTAGTATACATCATAAACTCCAAAAGGCAACAGACTTTTTAGGAAAGACACAAGTTAAATGAAAAAAGATGAAACTTTAAGGAAATCAGAAGTTAAAGGCCGGCACCGTGGTTTTTCTGCTGGGGATAAATCTGAGCCGGAAAATAAGGGATATTACTCTCGTCAAAAAACTAGGAAATCTTTTAAGGTTGGGAGAAATGTCTCACAATCTTTGGTTGGTAAGTGTTTGGTTTCGATAGGTAATTCGGAAAATGAATTATATAACCAGGCCGTCATTTATATTACGTCGTGTAAGAAAGATGTTGTTGAAGGCATTATGATTAATAAGTTGTTGTTTGGGACGGCCAGCATTGAATGTAAGGGCAGGGATGATCCTAACGATCACGTATTGCGCAATGTCTATGAAGATTTATATCAAGGCGGTCCAGAGAATCCGGCACATGGGTATGTTTTGTTTCCGACAGAAAACGGGGTGTTTGATGATCCGTTTGCAGAGGTGCAAGGAGAAATTGCCGTTTCCACGTCATTTGGGGTTTTGCAAGATATTTTAGATGGAACAGGACCTAAGAGAAAGATTATAGCGATGGGACATTGTGTATGGCATCGCGGTCAATTGGAATGGGAGATATTCAATAACAGATGGTTAATTATTCCTAGTGATATTAAACTGATGTTTGATACGGATTTTCATGAAAGATGGGAAAAGGCAAAAATCGCAAGCGGTTTTGATATTAAGCAAATTACACAGGTTGGATTAGCCTAGGTAGTATTTATCTTCTTAAATTGTGTTTTTGGATAAAATTAAGGACATATGATTCAAGATAATTCTTATATATAATGTATGATCCGAGTATTAGAATCGACCATCCTAAAATAGCAAGTATAAGAGGTAAGAGGGCAAACAGAATACATAAAAAGCACAGCAAAAACAATGCCAAAATAAAACAACCTAAAGCGTTTTGTTGATTTTTTTGCCGTGAACGTCTGCGTCTTTTGGGTTTATGATATGTATACTCAATCTTCATTTTATCCTCTCTTTTTATATAGATTATTTTTTTTTGATAATCAAGATTGATGTATAACTTGTCTTAGTTCTTTATAATAACTTTGAGAAGGTGTGGTATTTGATTTTAATTGATCTAATACAAGGTGAGGGATATTTAAATTATTGTTAAGGCCTGTACCTAGTTCATTTTCCGGGTGTGCCGTACCGCCGTGAAAATCTGAACCACCGGTGGTTATTAATTTCAGTTCTTCTATGATATCTAAATATTCTGACCGCAGTGATGTCGGCTGAGAAGAGTGAAATACTTCAATACCGTTTAAGCCGGCTTTTTTTAATTCTTTTATTAAATCAAATAGCTGTGTACCTGAATGTTTTGTGTGTATCGGATGAGCCAAGATTGCTTTGGCATTATTATCGCGAATGAATTTTATCATTTCTGAGGCGGGCCAGGGATTATTGGGAACATAACAAACACCGTTTTGGGCAAAAATGGTTTCATAAGCTTCATCCGGGGTTTTAATATATCCTTTTTTTAAGAGAATATCCACAAAATGCGGCCGACGAATTTGGGTGCGCAGATTATTTTTTTGATCATAGGCTACTTCTTGATAAGTAATGTCATAGCCGGCCTTTTGAAGCAAATCAATTCGTTTACGGGCAATCTGTTCACGACGCACAATTTCTTCTTGTTGATATAAATAAAAGGCAATCAGAGAATCATCCGGGATATCCATGGCGATAATTTCCATATCTGTTTCAGGGTAATAAACAGACATCTCTGCGCCATTAATGACTTCGATTTTTTGGTTACGGGCGGCGGCGTGTAATTCTGATAATCCGGAAACGGCATCGTGGTCGGTTAGGGCTATTGCTTCCAATTTAATTTTTAATGATTCCTGTAAAAGCTCTGTCGGTGTTAAAAAACCGTCAGAAGCCGTGGAGTGCGTATGTAAGTCTATCATTTTATTTATGTCTTCTTTTGATTTAGAATTCTAAAGAGAGAATGTTGGTTACAACGCTAGCGCCATGGTTAGTTCCAGAAGCCTGGCAGGAAGCTAACATTAACATTGCACAAACGAGAATAACAAACCGCATCTTTTTTCCTCTTTTTATTAAAGATGTTTAAAAACTAGTGAAAAAATGTAAATAAATGTTTAACATTTTCAAAGTTGTTGCTAAAAGTAAGTTGATTTTTATTTTTGAGGACTATTTGATGTTTGTTCGTATGAGATTGTTTTTTATTGGTTTGTTGGCAATATTTTTTGTTTTGCCGGCACAGGCATGGAATTTTGGTGAGTATATCAGTGAATTAAAACAAAACATTAAAGATACGTGGTATTGCGGAAAGTGGAGTGTCTACACACCGGTTTATGCCTGGCACAATCGTTTGACATACGATAAGGAACATATTAAGAAATATAATGAAAATCCGTGGGGTTTGGGTGTCGGCAGATCCCTTTATGATGGAGATCACTGGCATGGTTTATATGCCATGGTATTTAAGGATTCAAATGATTATGCAGAGACATTTTTTGGTTACGGATTTTTGAAGAATCACACGCTTGATAAGAAGGAGCATTGGCGTCTTGGTTACGGATATACTTTGGGTGTTACTCAACGTCATGAATATAGTTATGTTCCGGTACCTGTTCCATTGCCCATTGCTTCCATTACATATAAAAAGGTTGCTTTGCAGGCTGCTTATGTGCCGGGAATAAAAAATGACGGTAATGTGTTGTTTGCTTGGTTAAGGTGGGATTTTTAAGATCCGGAGACAGTAAACTTTGGATAGTTAAAACAAGAGATAAATGAAAAGGTTATCTCTTGTTTTTTTAGTGTCTGTTTAGATTTTTTTGATCTAAATGAGAAATATTTTGGTAGGGTGATGGTGATCAAGAACTTTTTTACAAAACAAAAAATCTCCCTTTGTGGGGGAGAGAAAAAAACTGGCGCACTCGGCGGGGTTCGAACTCACAACCTTCTGATCCGTAGTCAGAT
>JBGUWS010000004.1:0-3004 GCA_045221335.1 Alphaproteobacteria bacterium
GTTGCCAGTTCTTCTAATTACTGTCCTTTCTCCCTTTCTCCTCCTCCTTAAAATCCCCTAACTTCAAGTTGGGGGATTTTCCTTTGCATTCACCAATTAATTAATACAATAAAAAAACTTACGTCAGAGAATAAATGCCGTTTTTCTATATTTTAATTCAAAAAGTTACTTGATTGATGTATTTCAAGTTTTTCGAAAAGTATATACAATATGATATATTTTTATTTTATATATAAAAATATATCAAAAAAAAGTTGTTTTATAAATTTTTTTATTTATTATATAATCGAAAGTTTTAAAAATAAAACAATTCAGTAACTTTAATAAGGGGACCTAAGCAATGATGAAATCAGCAGTTATAACAAATATTGAGCAAATATATGATACAATAACTTATCAATGTCAGGAGTACCTATTTTATCCGCCGAATAATTACAAATTAACTACTGAGAAAATTCAGAACGCGGTATCAATGTTATTTTTTGATGCAATGGTAATGTTTAACAATAAATTGGAATATGGAAGGAAATCAAATTTATCATTAGTACAAATCACAGAATTATTAAAGAATATCAGGGATATTCTGTCAGAGCCGGATATGCTAGCTGAGAAGGAAGATAAAATCCGTGCCGCACTAAAAGAATACAATTTAGATCCTAAAAAGTTTCTAAAAAACAATGAATGGGACGGGAATTTTATAGATAAAGCGGAATCATAAGTAAGCATTACGAAAGATTTTATAAATTTGATGATTGCGTTATTGAAATAAAAACAATTTTTTTATTTTTTTGCTTGCAATATAAAAAAATATCTTATATAAACTCATCTGTCGATGAGATGGGCGTTTAGCTCAGCTGGTTAGAGCATCTCGTTTACACCGAGAGGGTCGGGAGTTCGAATCCCTCAACGCCCACCAATTAAGAAGCCACCTGCAAAGGTGGCTTTTTTATTAGTATGGACAGGGATTTGAACTCCCGAGTAAGGGAGTTCGACTACCAGCGAGAGGCGGACGAGAGAACGCCGGTCAGCGACGAAGTCAATCCCTCAACGCCCACCAATTAAAAAGCCACCTATAAAGGTGGCTTTCTCTTGTTTTTTCAATTCTAGAATACCAATAGAAAATCTATCCTCAAAAACCTATTTCTCGCTCCCTTTATACATAAAGGCCGAAATCATAGGAGTATTTATTTTTTTAGAAAACAGTTTTTGGTTAAATTCACGCAATTCATCTAGCCTACTTTCCAGTTCATCCCCTTTATAATAGTGTAGCTTTTCAAAGGTCTGCAGAAGAGCAACCTGTTTTACAAGACAAAAGTCTATTTCGGGTTCGTGCTGTTGTTTAGATATTTCGTTATATTGCATAACAACATCTGCCATGAATTTTATCCCTAATTGCCCGGGTCTGCACAAACTTCCAAAATCTCTATAAACAGAACCTAAAGCAGCATCCCCAAAATCGATAATTCCAAGTTTGTTCTGTTTCTCATTAAACAATATATTGTTTTTGATTAAATCATTATGACATATTCCTGTTTGCACTTGAACCCTATTGTCCTTGGTAACAATACCTACAGCTGCTTCCAAAATATTTTGTACATCATCCGGAAGAACAACATTTTTACCTTCTTATTGAGTTTATAAGTTGTATAACGTTCATCGGTAAAAGAAACTTTTTTCAAATGATGCAATTGCCACAAAAAATCTGCAAAAGCCTCTGAAACTGTTTTTTGTTTTTCTGGTAGCAATTCAAGATATGTTTGTTCATCCATCGGCGTTCCATCAAAAAAAGGAGAGATAAGTGTGTTATCAACCAAAATTGCCTGAGGAACAGTACATGCTGTTTGTTGTAATTCTTTTGTAATTAAACATTCGGTTTTGGCAGTCTTTAACCATTCTTCCGTATTCTGATTTGCATTTGGCGTCCTTATAACACAACCGCCAATTAACTTGGCTGAGGATGAACTTCCTGAATTCAATTGTTGTGTAATTGTCATAAATTACTCCCATATTTTCGTAATTGTACACCAAAAAGTCAAAATTATCAATATGTTATACTACCACAAAAGGAGATAAAAATCAATTATTTTTTCAAATCATTGTTTTTATCAGAATAAGCTATTAAGAAAAAATTAAGTAATAAACAATAAAATAGGGAGCAGTTTAGGGTATTTACCTAAGGTTTAAAAGGTAAAATATTCCGGCTATAACTTTAGTTAGATCTATTACTAAAAGCATAGTTGCCAAAAGGTAAAAAATCTGGTAAAGTCATAAATGTTAAGTAACTTTTTTATAAAGGGGTAAATACGATGAGAAATAATGAACAAGGTCGTTCAATGATTGAAATGCTCGGCGTTTTAGCCATCGTAGGCGTTTTGTCTGTTGGTGGTATTGCCGGTTATTCAAAAGCTATGAACAAGTTTAAGACAAACAAGATTATTGATCAAATCAATATGGTTTCTACAAACATCAGAACATTATATTCTTCACAGAGAAATTATGAGGGATTGAATAATTCAGTAGCTATTGGCGCTGGTATTATTCCTGGTGAGATGTATGATGCGGATGCAAGTGGTTCTGCCAAGAGTAAAATTACCAATGCTTTTAATGGTGAAATGTGGGTTCAAGCAGGTAATACCGATGCTGGTGATAACAAAGCGTTTATTGTTGCTGTTGACAGTGTTCCGGCATCTTCTTGCACAACAATTGCCACAACTGATTGGGGTTCTGATGCAGGTTCAGGATTGCTAGCTATGGGTATCATAAATAACGTTACTGCTGAAGATCTTGCAGGTTCAATGGTTTCCGATGTACAGCCTAGTGATAGTTTCGCATCAATGGCACACTCTGCATATGGTTTCCCATACAAGATGTCAAGTGCAAGTGTAGCTTGCGGACGTGAAGGCTTTGCTGCTATTGCATGGAAGTATGAATAGAAATAAACCAAGTATTATTAACTATCGCTTATTTTCTGAAGTCCGGGGAGCGGTTTTCCGCTCCCTTTTGT
>JBGUWS010000005.1:0-175039 GCA_045221335.1 Alphaproteobacteria bacterium
GTGACAAAAATTCTTGCGCCTTTGTATATACATCACCTGGATAATTCATATTCAGAGAAGGCTGATCAAATCTTACGTCAGGCAAAAAGTTATTTTATTTAAATGTGTTACTGACAGTATAGGCGCCTGATGGATATAATATTTTTTATTGACAAATATACAAAGGGGGTATTATCTTTGACAAATAATTAAATAATCAAAGGAATAAAAAATGTCACTGTGTGGAATAGATCAATCTTTATTTGAAGTAACAACAGCAGAATCTATAAATCATTTAATAAGAATGGGTGCAAATATTAATTGCATAAACGCATGTAGAATAACACCGCTAATAGCCGCTTATAAAGAAGGAAAATCTGGAGTCTTTTATGCTTTGCTTGATAATGGAGCAGATATTGAAGCCGGGAATGAAGTAAAAAAGACAATTTTAATGTATGCATGTAAGGCAGGTGATCTTGAAACAGTTAATGACTTACTTAAAAGAAAAGCTAATGCTAATGCCCAAGACGTATTTCTTAGAACACCTTTAATGTATGCCAGCACAAACGGGCACAAAGATATTGTTAAAGTTTTATTTAAACATGGTGTTGATATTAATGCCAGATCAACACATAGAGAAACAGCTCTATTATTTGCCTGTATGAATAACCATACTGAGGTCGCTAAAATGTTACTTCAAAACAATGCAGAAGTGGACGCTGAAACACTTTGGTGGGCTCTTAAGAATAAAAATATTGAATTAGCAAAACTTCTGCTTGAAAAAAATGCTAGTATTGACTATTCCGATTGTTATGGTCATACATCATTCATGTATGCCTGTGAATTAGGTGATCCAGATATTATAAAAACATTTTTTGACAAGGGTTCTGCTGCCAACGAAGGTAGAGAATTTAATGAATTAATGACACCTTTTATGTTTGCATGTTCATCAGGAAAACTAGAAGTTGTTGAAGCTGTATACAATAAGATGGATGCTGATAGTCAAATTAAAGCTATTGCCTACAAAAACCGTTCGGGTTGGACACCTTTACATATAGCCGCTGCTAACGGCTATCTGGATATTGCTAAGTTCTTAGTTGATCATGGTGCCAATATAAACAGCACAAGTGGAGATAGACCTTATACACCTTTAATGCTGACATATTACGGTAAAAAGTGTCATCTTGACATTTTCAACTATCTGTTAGATGAGTGTCATGCCTCTGTTAATATCGGATACGGAAGTTACGGTAACCCGCTAACGCAGGCTATCGTACATAACAGACTTGATATTGTTAAGGTCTTAGTTGAACGTGGAGCAAGAATTGGTTCTAACGATGCATATGGACTTAACAGAATGTGGGATTGTGAGAATCCCGAGATTGTAAATTATTTAATTGATAAAGGCTTACTGAATGTCAAAGCTAGAGCGGATGGTGACACATGTTTAGATTTTGCACGTGGCGAAATTCGAGACATCTACCTTGAACATGGAGCAAACATTGACGCCCCAGGTAGAAACGGTGTATCAGTTTTAGCCAATTCTATAGGTTACATGCCATATGATCTCGAAGATTTTAACTATTGGTTGAAAAAGGGTGCTAATCCGAATGTCATTGCGAACGAAAAAACAAAGACCACGATTTTAACAGAAATATGCCGGAGAGGATTATCTGATTATGTGGTAGCCTTGGCAGGAAAAACAGATTTTAATGCGCCAGATGGTTCTGGATATACCGGTCTGATGACTGCTTGTGAGCATTATAACTTTCATACCGCTGCAACTTTGCTTGAATTTGGAGCCGATGTAAATGCTAAAGGCAAAAATGGAAAAACGGCTCTGATGGTTGCTTGTGAACATCAGTATGATAACATCATTAAACTCTTACTTGAATGGGGTGCTGATGTTAGCATTACTAATGATGCGGGCAAAACAGTTCTTGACTACATGAGCGAAAAAACAGAAATAGGAAAATTACTAAGAGAAACTACAATAAAACAAAAGAAAAAAGCATGCCAAACTAAAAAAGCAATATTAAATAATAAGTTGATATATGCCTGTAGAAATAATCGCCCTCAATACCTAGAAACCGTATTAAAAGAGGGGGGTAATATTAATACCAAAAATAAAGAAGGATTAACAGGGTTAATGTTAACTTGCACAAAGGGCAATGTAGGTGCGGCTAATGTTTTGTTAAAAAACGATGATCTTAATGTTAATGCTAAAGATAAAAATGGAAATACAGCTTTAATATTTGCCTGCCAATATGAACATACGAACTTTTTAAACGCCTTATATGAGCATGGTGCAAAAGTTAATGCTTGTAACAGCGCAGGAACAACAGCGCTGATGTTTGCTTGTTATAATGGTGATTTTGAGGCTGTCAAATTTTTACTTCAACATAAAGCTAAAGTTAACGCTAGGGATACGGAAGGACATACGGCTTTAATGGCTGCCTGTATTGAAAAGCATAACAAAGATTGTGCTGCAATTGTAAATATTCTACTACAATATGGTGCTAAAGTTAATCTTGAAGATTGTCGAGGTAAAAAAGCCACTGATTATTGTAGGGATTATTGTATGGATAGTGATACTAAAGATATACTGCAAAGAGCTCTGTTAGAAGAAATTAAAACAGAGTATCGAGCCCAACAAAGAAAAAACGGGACTACAAGAAAAAAAGTGCAATCCCCAAAAAAACAATTTGCTCCAGGCAATTCACGTTAGTAGATAAAATAAAAACACCCTGAATGGGTGTTTTTATAATAGCGATTCTTAAAAATTTAACTATTTAATATGGTGTAGATCTCATCAATAGAGCGAGCTTTACGTAATTTTTCACAACTGCCCTCAGTTTTTAAAATGCGAGATAGAGCAGCTAGTGCCGTTAAATGGTCAGCTCCGCTGTTCTCCGGACTGATAAGTAAAAATACCAAATCAACCGGTTTACCATCTAAAGAATCAAAATCAACTGGTTCATCAAGACGTGCAAACATACCGCAGACTTTATCCAACCCATCAATCCGAGCATGAGGAAAGGCAACCCCTTCACCATAACCCGTTGATCCCAAGTTTTCACGCTCCCAAACAGCATCAAAAATAACACGATCATCTAATCCTGAAAGAGTAGCAATGCGGTTAGATAAACACTGAATGAGCTCACGCTTACTGGCAGCTTGAACATTATCAAGCACGGCTTTTTTGGAAATTATATCTGCAATATTCATGGTCTTAATCCTTAAAATTAATTTTCCGATTTAGGTTCAACCCAACCGATATTTCCATCCTTACGACGATAAACCATACTAATATGATTATTGGCACTGTTGCGGAACATCAGAGCACACTCATTTCCTAAATCCATGTACATAACAGCTTCACTAACTGTGCATACTGGAATATTGGCATCCGTTTCCGCAATAGTTAACGGTGCATTTTCATTTACATCAATTTCATCATCTCTTTCTACTAAAGGCAACACAGCAGAATAGGCTAGCTCTGCAAGACCGACCTTGCTCTTATGAGCACTGAGTTTTGTCTTATGGCGACGCAAACGTGTTGTAATATGCTCATTAGCATTGTCAAATGCAGAATAGGGATCAGCAGCCATACCTGTACCGCGCAGGACAATATTTTTGGCCGGATGAACGATAATTTCTGCGCCGAAATCCTCGCCTTCTTTAGAAAAAGCTACAGAACAGCTAATAGGATCTGCAAAATATTTTGCAACAGAAACATTAACCGCATCTTCAACATGCTTACGCAATTTATCACCAATATCAACTTGTTTTCCTGATAATGTAACTTTCATCTTTTATCCCTTCAGTTATTTAAAATTTCTATGAGAATACTATCCTTAAAATCTATAAAAAGTCAATAAAAAAGCCCAATTAAATCGAAAAATTCTCACCAAGATAAACTTTTCTAACTTCATCACTGGCGACAATTTCTTCGGGCTTTCCTTCCATTAGGACAGAACCTCCGTGTAAAATATAAGCTCGATCAATAATATCCAAGGTTTCTCTAACATTATGATCAGTAATTAGAACACCTAATCCTCTGTTTTTTAGCTGAGCGACCAATTCTCTAATTTCATTAACCGCAATAGGATCAATACCTGCTAACGGTTCATCGAGCAAAATAAAACTAGGCTGTCCGGCCAAAGCTCTGGCAATCTCTAAGCGTCGACGTTCGCCGCCGGAAAGAGATATCGCGGGAGACTTTCTTAAATGAGAGATAGAAAATTCAGATAAAAGCTCTTCCAACATTTGTTGACGTTTGCTCTTATCATCAATCACAATCTCTAAGACAGCTTTAATATTATCTTCAACAGAAAGATTACGAAAAATAGAAGCTTCCTGCGGAAGATAACCGATTCCCATTCGTGCCCTCTTGTACATAGGCATGTATGTAACATCTTCACCATCTATATGAACATCACCATAATCAGGGGTAATCAAACCGGTAATGCAGTAAAAACAGGTTGTTTTTCCGGCACCATTCGGTCCTAACAAACCGACAGCTTCCCCTCGTCGAACGCTTAAAGAAACGTTTCTTAAAACATGCCTGTTTTTATACTTTTTTCCTATATTAAACACTTCTAATACGGAATCTTGGTTGTCAGAATTTATCATAATTACCTAATCCTTTGAGTCTTTCTTAAATGTTCCTTCAATTAACTTTCCATATATTCTCCCACCGCTTTTTGCCACCAGTCGACTTTTGGAAGTAGTAAAATCAGAAATAGCCTTATCACCGCGCACTTGATTGCCCTTTTTAGTTATAACAACATTATGTTCAAGTTCTGCTAAATTCTTCTTTATAAAATATACACCACTCTTAGCGGTAACCGTACCATCTTCCTGAGAGATTTTAACACCGTCATAAAGTCTAAATTCATCTTTGGTTTGGAAATAAATAGCCCTTGGTGCTTTAATTGTGCTTGAATCTTTTACAATAACGACATCTTTATCCAAAGTAAAAGTTTTCTTATTGAGGTCATAAGTTCCTATGCGAGCCGTTGCTTTGTATCCGCTTTTATCCTGTACAAGGACATTATTTTTTAGGGTAAATACTTTTTTCTGATTATCAAAAAATCCCTCATCACCTATGGCCGTATATCCTGATGGATCAACAATCTTAACATGTCCGAAAAGTCTAACTGTATCATTTAAGGCATTATATTTACATTCATCAGCATAAGCACTTTTACCGCTGGTATAAATTTCTGTATGTCCTTTGCTATATGCCTCGGATATATCAAAATGTTTAGTATCCTTAAAAAAGACCGTTATATTATCGCCTTTAAGCGTATCTTTTCCTCTTTTTATAATAGCATTAGTCGTAATAAATTTATTGTCATTTAAGAACATAACAGCCTTATCAGGGGAAGTAAGCTCTTTATCATCTTTTTTCATATAAACATGCCCGATAAGCGTGGCAATTCCTTTGGCTTTATCAAAAGTAAATTTATCAGATTTGAAATATCCTAGTTCTCCTTGTCCGACAACCTCTTCACGACCTCGCCCAAAATCTTTTGAAAAATCATAGGTAACACTGTTGGTCCGAATTTTCATCTCCTTATTGTAATCAGCAATAACTTGGGAGCGTAACTTAAGAATTTGTGTATCCTGGATATATTCACCTTTTTGGGCCTCTAATGTAATAACTTTATCTTTATCATAAGTTTGAGCTCTGGGATTGGTTAAAGTGTATATCTTAGTATTAGGTTTTGTTTCTTCAACAACATCGGCCAAGAGCTTACTTAGGCGGTTATCTTTTTCTGTAATCTCAAAAACAGTATTGTTCATTCTGAATTTCTCAAAATAAACCTTTTCTTCTTCAGCCAAAGCTACTGTACTGTCAGGATTAGACCCAAAATCAAATAAAATAACACCAAGCCCAAGTAATAGTGCAGTTAAACAAGGCAAAAACAACTTAAAAAAACGAACAACTTTGGTGCGACGACTAATATAAATCTTTTCTTCTTCATCCAAAAGATTTTTTTCACCGCTGAAAAAGCTATCAATTTTTTTTGTTTCAAACAAAATTAAGCAACTCCAGCCTTAAGGCAGTCATGAATGTGTATAACGCCAAGAGGTTTGTTATCTTCTGTAACAAACAAATTCGTAATACCCCTTCCGGTGTTATTCATCATATTGACAGCATCAACAATTAATGCATCCGGACGAATAACTTTAGGATTCTTTGTCATAACTTTTGTAACCCGTTCTGTTAGAATGTTTGGAGATAACCAACGTCTCAGGTCACCATCAGTAATAATACCAATCAGACATCCGTTGTCATCAATAATACCAACACAACCCAACATCTTTTCCGTCATGACGAGCAATGCTTCTTGCATGGTGGCATTACAGTGTAATAAAGGAACTTCATCGCCTTTATGCATAATATCAGAAACATGGCACAACATTGCTCCAAGTTTACCACCAGGATGTCTTTGACGGAAATCCATCGCAGAGAAACCCCTTCTTTCCATTAAGTCAACAGCCAAAACATCACCTAAAACAATAGTTGCAGTTGTTGAAGATGTTGGTGCAAGTCCTAAAGGACAAGCTTCCCCGTTATCCGGCAATCTCAAAACCAATGTTGAGTTTTTACCAAGGGCACTTTCTGGATTTCGTGTAATGGCAATAAGTGGTATATTATGACGTTTGGCATATACCAAAATATCCGATAATTCTCTAGATTCTCCACTATAAGAAATAGCGATGATAACATCATCATCGGAAATCATCCCCAAATCGCCGTGACTAGCCTCTCCTGGATGAACAAAGAACGAAACCGTACCGGTAGAAGCAAATGTAGCTGCCATTTTACGACCGACATGACCGGATTTTCCCATTCCGGTTACAATAACACGTCCTTTTGTATTCTGTAATAAATCCAAAGCCCTGGAAAGATTTCCGTCAAGATTTCCTTTCAAAATTTCCAAGGTTTCAATTTCTCGATCAATGGTATCAACAGCATGTTTTAGATCATCATACTGCAGAAGATCGGCAGGCTTAGTAGAATCAAAAGTAATCATTTCTCATTCCTTATAAAAAAAAAAACCTTTCAATGGCCAAGCGATATCACACTTTTTCTAAATGTGCAAGTAATATTTGCTAACAGGTCTAAGTAAAAATTACAATACAAAAAACTAAAGTTTTTGCTCAAAAGAACCATCATTATTTTGTTGCCAATAATGTAATTCGCCATCTAAATCCTTTATTTCTTTCCAATATGCACGCGCTTTGTTAAGCGCTTCATCACTGTTCCCATCAAAAATGTTCAATACCCTCTTATAATGATTTAGCGTTGAAATCGGCGGTTGTGCTCCATCAATAAGAATAAGCAACTCAGCATTATTTTCATTTTTTTCCTCAGTAGAAATAAATATAGGTTGCTCTGTAGCAAAGCCATCTTTCCTACTTCCGTGTGGTAAAAAGGATTCCTCGCTGTAAGTCCATAAAAGAGAATTAATAAATTCAACGCGCTCTTCTGTTGTCAATAAAATCTTTATGGGCATACCAGAAGCATAAGCTTTTTCGCAAAGCTTTGGTAAAATTTGTTCTAAAGAAGATTTTTGCAGATGATAAAAGTCAAATCTAGTCATTTTCAGCTAATACCTCAACATTAACATAAAAAGTATTATCCAAGCTTTGAATCAATAAAGACATCGGACGATCATCAACCGCAGAATTGTGAATGGTATCCAATAAATTGTCAGAACTATATATATCTTCGCGATCAGCTTCTAGAATGACATCACCTTCTTTAACTCCCTTACCATAAAGAGGGGATTTTTGTTCCAATTTAACAATCAATAAGCCTTTAGGAGTGTATTCCTTAACCGCAATATTTAATTCAGAAATATAAAAAATATCATCATTTTGCTCTTGATAATAATACCTGTTATTATCAATCAGTGCTTTGTTAACAACAGATTTAAGTTCAGATTGAGGCATTTCTTGGACAGAAATAATACTCTTAATCTCTTCTCCCATACTTAAGACTTTTAACCTTAAAGTTTGTCCCGGAGACATCGTTTCCGTAAATAGCTGAAATGCACCAACATTTTCCGCAGTAGTATCATTGTAAGATGTGATAATATCCCCCACGCGCAAACCATCCTTATAAGCATTTGAATTTTCATGGATCTCTGTAATTAAAAAGCCAGGTTTTCCGGTATATTTATCAATTCCGTTAGAAACAGTAATACCAATCCAACCACGCTTCACAGTTTTATGATTTATAATTTGGGTAGCAATCCAGTTTGCGATATTGGAAGGTAAAGCAAAACCAATTCCACTTGCCCCCTTTGTTGTAAATATAGCTGTATTAATTCCAATTACCTTTCCATCAAGATCAACTAACGGACCGCCAGAGTTCCCTTGATTAATTGCGGCATCTGTCTGTATATACTGTTGTTCGCTCAAGCCTATATGTCTAGATTTTGCAGAGATAATACCCTGAGAAACACTGATTCCTAGGCCATAAGGATTACCGAATGACAATATTTTATCGCCTACACGAGCAATCTCTGCATCTCCGAATATAAGAGGAGAAAACTTCTCATCTTTTTTGGAATCAACTCTTAAAACAACTAAATCACTCGGCTTATCCACACCGACAATTTTGGCTTTATACAAATGGTCATCATGTGTCGTAACAGAAATAGTTTTTGCATCCTTGATAACATGATAATTTGTCAATATATAACCATCTGAACGAAGGAAAAAGCCGGATCCTAAAGAGTCTCTCCCGTTAAGATCTGGATTGAGCATAAAATTATCAACCTTTGTTGACTCATCATTTATATTCTTTTCCGTAGAAATATTAACGACCGAAGGTATAATCTGATCGACCAAATCAGCGTAGCTGTCAATGGCAAAAGCACTTCTTGAGATAAGCAAAATAAAAAATAACCAAAGACAACGCATCTATGATATCCTACTTTAAAGAATGGTTAAAATAATGGAAAAATTCACTTTCTGGTGCCAAGATAACGGCAGTTTCTCCGTCAAAAGATTGGCGATAAGCTTCCAAAGAACGATAGAAAGCGTAGAAATCTGGATCTACAACGGTTGCTCTGTTCCATATTTCCGTAACACTTTTATCTCCATCTCCTCTAATTTTTTGAGCCTCTTTTTCTGCTTGTGCAATAGTGATGGTAGCTTCTTTATCAGCATTAGCCCTTATTTCTTGTGCTTTCTTCTCGCCATCCGCACGATATCCTTTTGCCTCTCTTATACGTTCGGTTTTCATACGTTCATTAATCGCTTGAGACAGTTGTACAGGTAAATCTGCCCGACGTATTCTAACATCGGCAACCTCAACCCCAATCTGTGCGGCATCCTTTTTTACAGCTTCGCTAATTTTTTTCATTATTTTGGTACGCTCATCTGATAATAATTCCTTTAACGTAAATGTAGCAAGAACATTTCTGGCAGAGGAATTAACAATCTCCTGCAACCTATTTTGAGCTTGATATTCATTGCGAACGGTCTTGTAAAATGTAAGAGGTTCAACAATACGATAACGAGAGAAAGTATCGACATCAAGCCGCTTTTTATCTTTCAAAACTACCTCTTGTGCCGGAGGTTCCAGGTTAAGCAAACGTTTATCGTAAAAGACGACATTTTGAATAAATGGAATCTTAAATTTCAACCCAGGTTCTTGAACCAATCGAACGGGATCACCAAACTGGAGAACAATAGCTTGTTCTGGTTGTCGAACAATATATAAAGACTGGGTTATCAAAATAAGGATAATAACACATCCGATTAGAATATAATGTAAAAACTTACTCATTACTATCTCCGTCTTATTTCTATTATTTCAAAGGCAATATAGGCATCATGTTGGAACTTTTTTCTCCCGCCTCCATGATGACCTTTTTCGTTTTCTTCAAAACATTTTCCATGGTTTCTAGATAAAGTCTTTTAGCAGTAACTATCTTTCCAGACTTATAGGCCTCATAAATCTTAGAAAAACGTTGGGCTTCACCTTCAGCATTATGAATAACGGCTTGTTTATATGCTTCCGCTTCTTGGGTTCTTTTTATTGCTTCACCTTGTGCCTTGGGAACAACTTCATTAGCATAAGCTTCTGCTTCATTTACAAAACGTGCTGCATCAGTTTTAGCCCTTTGAACTTCATTAAAAGCTTCAACAACTTGCTTTGGAGGGTCAGCCTTCTGCAATTTGACACGTACGATATTAACTCCAGTTTGAAAATCATTTAATAATTCTTGTAATTCTTTTTTTGTGTCGTCTTCAATTTTATTACGGTCACCAGTAATAACATCTTCCATCTTAGATTGACCGATAATCTCTCTTAAAACAGATTGTGCGGCGACCTTAACCGTGGATTCTGGATTGCGAGTCTTAAAAAGAAAGTCTTTAGCGTCTTTAATATTCCAAACAACCGTAAGATTAATATCAACAATATTTTCATCACCGGTCAACATATGACTTTCCGTAAATTGATTAACAGAACTGTGTCTAGCGTCTTCTATTTCATTAATACCGAGATTAATACTCCGTTCATTTGTTATATCGACAACAAAAACCTCTTCGAAGGGATAAGGCAAGTGGTAATGCAATCCGGCATCGGTTGTTTCGATATATTTACCTAAACGCAATACAACGCCTTGCTCACTTGGCTGTACTTGATAAAATCCGGAAATAAGCCATAAAAATAAAAGAACGGCAAATATAATCTTATAATAGCCGTTAAAATTATTCTTAGAGTGTTGCATCTTGGCTATTTTAGAAGTAAAATCAACAACCTTGCTCTTAGGAGACACTGAATCATCAGTCGTATCCCAAGGATTAATGTTACAAAAATTATTTTTTTTCATAGGCACCTAACCTCTAAACTTTTAAACAAAACTTACACATTTTACTGGAAAAATAATACAAAGCTTGTATAAAAACAATATCGAAAAAATAATATCCACATTAGGAAGACATGATGCAAGAAAAGATAGACATTGAAAAGATAATCACAAAATATTTTACAACAAGTGAAATTAATTCAGTTATGGAAACAGAAGACAGAGTTATTATTTCCATAAACAGCAAAGAAGACAGAATAAAAGCTGAAGCACTAAAGAAAGAATTAAAACAAAACTATATAGATAAAAAAATCAATATCATTTATTTAATAAGAGGGGGAGAAAAAATCCCCCAAGTAGATAAATGGGAAATAAAAGGTGTTAAATATATCTTAGCTGTCGCTTCAGGAAAAGGCGGGGTAGGTAAGTCAACAACTGCTGTAAATTTGGCGCTTGCATTAGCTAACCTAAACTTAAAAGTTGCACTGTTTGATGCTGATATATACGGTCCATCCATTCCTAAAATGTTGGGATATGAAAGCACACCGCCGATATCTGAAGATGGCAGTAATATTAATCCCTACATGGAGTGTGGTATAAAGTCAATGTCTATCGGAAGTATGATTGATGATAATATAGCTCTGATATGGCGCGGTGCAAAAGCATGTGGTGCTATTCAACAATTATTGACGCAAACGGCATGGGCAGATACAGATGTGATGATAATAGACATGCCTCCGGGTACGGGGGATATTCAAATTACGTTATCTCAAAAGATCAATTTTAGCGGTGCCATAATTGTATCTACACCACAGGATATAGCTTTAATAGATGCCACAAAAGCTATAAATCTATTTAATAAAATAGGTGTTCCGGTGTTGGGAATGGTAGAAAATATGAGCTATTATATTTGTGAAGATTGTGGTCACAGAATAGATATTTTTGGTCACGCCGGTGCCCAAAAAATGGCACAAGAGAAGAGTATAGATTTTTTAGGAGAAATTCCTTTGCATTATGATATAAGGGCAAACTCAGATCAAGGAAGTCCGTTGGTGCAAAGCGATCCGGAGAGCAAATATGCTAAAATATATGGTGAAATTGCCCAAAAGATTGCTGCAAAATTAGGGTTATAATTTTTTGTTTTCCTGATAAAATTGCTTGCGATCCTTTCTTTTTTTGCGCCAAAGGTTCCCAATGCCATTACAAGGCTGAACATCATGTAAGCATGCAAAATTAAAATTCCGATCCAAGAAGATAGATGTTGCTTTTGTATAATTATTCATTGGGCAACAGCCATAAAAATCAACTTGGAGTAAGTTTGCTTGTTTTAGATTTGATACAGCCTGAACATATTCACGACTTGTGTTAATTCTATCACTATCATCTAAAATAATCATCCCACCTTTTTTAAGACGCTTTATTGCAGTTTCAGTACATTCTGCACGGCATTTTCCATCAATAACAATAACATCATAATTATTATCATTTTCCAAAATAGCAGAATAATAAGGTTCTCCTTCCGATCGTAAGAGAATATTCCAATTAGAGTAGTGAAAGTTTTCCTGCCATTTAGAAAACCATACAGAATTATCTTCTATGCTGGTAACATATTTAGCGCGTTCTGCCCAAAAAGCAGAAGAATAACCGACTCCGAATTCAAAAACGGTTTTATCATGAAAATCAAATTGGGAAAGATATTCAATGGCAGGATATGTATACCAAGGTATAGGACGATTATCCTTGTCTAAACAAACACCATCATCAATTGTCCGCTCAATGGCAAAGTCTCTTTGCCACAACTCAACGAACTTTAAGAACTTTTCACTATACATCTGTTGGATAAGATAAACCAATCAAAATTGAATCAGAGTGTCTAACTCTTCTTGCCGGCCTTAACATAAGCTATAGCCGAATGCTCTTCACAATAAGTCTGTCCCATTTTAACTCTTTTACCACAAAAACAGAAATCATCATCGCGCGGATCCCCCTGGGGCCAGCGGCAAGTATGATTATCTAATTTGACCAATGGTATATTTGTTTCCTCTGTTAATGAAGTACAACTTCCCGATTCTTTGGATTCTTTTGCGGGGGCATCAGGATAAGATGTCTGTTTTGGCAGAGAAGATTCCTTAACAGGTTGAACAGGCTTTTTTTCTTCTTTCAATGGCAACTTTTTAATTGGAGAGGGACGAGCAGTCAAACACAAGCGATGCACCTTTCCAATAATAGAATTTTTGGTAACACTCAAAGCTTTGGCTATTTGTCCGGTGGTCATTCCTCTATCCCACATCTTCTTTAATTCTTCAACGGCTTCATCTGTCCAAATCATTACTTTACTCCATATATCATTTTTCTTCTAGGACAACAATAATATAATTAGTTTAAAAATGCAAGCATAACGTTTTATTAAATTTTATATGATAAAACCGAACCGACATGTAAAGGATCAAGACATGAAATCAAGAATAGTTTTTTTTATATTTGCCTTTTTTTTGATGATTTCCGAAGCACAAGCCAAGGCTGAAGATTTTGCATCATACTTTGAAGTAGATATGAAAATCTCACTACCTAATCTGGATAAATATATCAAAAAATTAAATAGTACAGAAGAAATATATGATAGAGGCTATATATCAAGATTTGATGTAGGCAATAAATTCAAACAAGAGTTCAGTCGTACAATAAAATTGTATGGTCAGAGTGAAAGACGACTCAAGACAGATTATGAGGATGATTTATTGGAAGTTATAAGCTGGCTACCAAAGGAATCATATCAATATATCGGTCCTATGTTACACGAAGTTCCGGGAATGTCCGAGAAAATATTAAATTTACCGGGGATAAAAGAAACAAAAAACCAATTTCCAAAAGATATTGCCGAGCCATTCAAAAATATGGAAGATATGGAGTATATGTCACCAGCTTTGTATTTTTTGCTAATGCCCGAAATTTGGGAAAGGGATACACCGGAAGATTTAGATGCTCCCCAAGTAGAACCGGTACGTAAAAAGAAAGTATCAGCAGAACTACCAGATTATTTAAAAAAGCTGATTAATGTGCCAGTAAAAGCAAAAAAAATGAGAAACAAACCGAAACAAACTACAAATATAGCCCAAAGGTTAGGACTACGCACTGTATATCCATCGTTAACATCAACCTTAACGTCAAAAGATGTAGAAGCCTTTATCCCAACGATTGATATGGTAATGTCCTGGGGAATGGAAAATAAAATGCAAAATTATATGCAATTAATGGTAGGAGAAGCTCTATTGAATATGTGGGAGCAGGATCAACACACGGATTTGCCTCAAAATGACTTAAAAGATGCCGTTAATCCCTGCCAAAGATTGGTATTAAAGACAAGATTTGCTGGTTTGTATGAAAGTTTCGCAAAAATGTTGGCGCCGCAAGGATTCTCTCCAGAGGAATGGGCCTATACATGCGATAGAACAATTAAAGCTTTTCGCATAGCTGAATCAAATTTAAACGTTGCTTATGCCGTTAGATTTCACCGTCAAGGATATTACAACCATTACATTGATAAGCTACCGGAAAGATGGAGAAAAGAGATGTATGCGACAGAAGAAGCAATTATCAAGATGTTTACGGCAAAAACCGAAGACGTTGCGGTCGTTCGTCCGTTCAAAAATGATATACTAAAGAAAATCACTAAAATCAGGGGGGTTATGCTCACAGCCCCGATAATTTATTAAAATTTCTTAAAAAAACAGTTGCATTTTCAAGATGTTTTGTGTATAACCGCATAAAAGTGTGAAAAACAGTGTAAAGGGTAAATAATATGGCTCGTGTAACAGTTGAAGATTGCGTTGATAAAATTCCTAACCGTTATGAACTTCTGCTTGTTGCTGCTCAAAGAGCAAAAGATATTGCGGCGGGCGCTCCTATAAAGGTAGAAAGGGATAATGATAAAAACTCCGTCATTGCATTAAGAGAAATTGCCGAAGGACGTGCTGATATTGAAGATCTGCAAAAATCCTTAGTAATAGGACTTCAAAAATATGTAGAAGTAGAAGAACCTGAGGAAGAAGAACTAGAAATACTTGCTGCAGAAAAAGAACTGTCCGGATTGGATAATCAATTTGATGGCGATATGATCTTGGATACAGCATTAGCTGACAGTATGCAAATTGAAGATAGCAATGGTGAGACAATAGATATTGAAACAGATGACTTATCTTTGGATGATGCAGACCTAGATGATGATTTGCTCGACTCTAAAGAAGATTTTTCTGATGAATTAGATAATTTAGATGAATAAATAATTTATCTTTATTAAAAATTAAGAATAATGAGGCAGGCTAAGGCTAAACTTAGCTTGCTTTTTTTTTATTACGCGCTATAATTATACTGAGATAAAAGAGGTCGTGTGTATGTTAAGACAATATGAATTAGTAGATTTAGTCAAGTCATATGATCCGAATGCGGATGAGGAAGCCCTAAACAGAGCATACGTTTTTGCTATGAAAAAACATGGAGCACAGCTTCGTACCTCAGGAGACCCATATTATTCACATCCTATAGAAGTAGCAGGTATACTCACAAAGTTCAGATTGGATTGTAATTCCATAATAGCAGGGCTTTTACATGATACGGTGGAAGATACTGATACCACGATTGATGAAATTAAAGATCTTTTTGGTCCGCAAGTTGCTTCTATTGTTGACGGTGTCACTAAATTAGCAATCATTGAGCAAAAATCAGGCTCTAGTAAACAAGCCGAAAATTTCCGTAAATTATTGTTAGCTATGTCTGATGATATACGTGTATTGCTTATCAAATTAGCTGACCGTTTACATAATGTTAGAACACTACATTTTTGTCCGGAAGAAAAAAGAAAGAGAATAGCAAAAGAAACATTAGACATATATGCACCTTTGGCAGAACGTATCGGTATGCAGGAAATAAAGACGGAATTAGAAGAGATTGCTTTTGCAGAACTTCATAAAGAAGCACACGATTCGATTGTAGCACGTCTAAACTTTTTAAGGGAACAGGGGAGCAATCTGGTTCCGAAGATAATTTCTCAATTAGAAAAAGATATGTCAGATAACGGTGTAAAAGCGGTTGTGAGTGGACGTGAAAAGTCGCCATATTCTATATGGAGAAAAATGCAATTAAAAAATGCTTCTTTTGAGCAGTTATCAGATATTATGGCTTTTCGTATTTGTGTTGATGACATTGCAACGTGTTATCAAGCTTTGGGAATAATTCATAGTAAGTATCATATGGTACCAAGACGGTTTAAGGATTACATCTCTACACCAAAGCCAAATGGGTATCAATCAATACATACAGGTGTAATTGGTCCGGAAAATACACGTATTGAAATTCAGATTCGTACTCACGAAATGCACGAAATAAATGAGAAAGGTGTAGCTGCTCACTGGGCATATAAGCAAGGACAAAAGGTAGCAGGAAGCAGTTTTCGTTGGATTCGGGAATTGTTAGAGATCTTGGAACAAGCTCAAAATCCAGATGAGTTTTTAGAGAATACAAAGCTTGAAATGTACAATGATCAAGTTTTTTGTTTCACTCCTAAAGGAGATTTAATAGGTCTTCCATACGGATCAACACCGGTGGATTTTGCCTATGCTGTGCATTCCAGTGTTGGTGACAAATGTGTTGGTGCGAAAATTAATGGAGAAATAAAGCCCTTAAGAAGTGTATTGCAAAATGGTGATCAAGTAGAAATTTTAACATCTAAAGCCCAACACCCGTCAACAGAATGGGAAAGATTTGTTGTGACCGGCAAAGCAAAGGCTGCGATTCGCCGTTATGTTCGAGCCTGTAAGAGAGAACAATTCCTAATTTTGGGGAAGGATATCTTAGAAAAATTATTTAAACAAGAAAAGCAAGAATTTGATGAAAAGGCAATTTATGGAGTTTTACCGCATTTTGAAACAGAAAACTTAGATGATTTGTATGCAAAGGTTGGCGAAGGTATAATTACCGGATGGGATGTTTTGCGCACGGTATATCCGGCATATAAACAGTCAAAAATAACAAAAGTTGTTAATTCTATCAAACTATCAAAACCCCAGAAGAAAAAAGGAAATTCCTTAAAAATAGAAGGGCTTATTAGCGGAATGGCTGTACATTTTGCCGGATGTTGTCATCCTGTACCGGGAGATAGAATTGTAGGTATCGTTACAACAGGTAAGGGTGTTGCCGTACATGCCTTATCTTGTAAATCATTAGAAAAATATGCAGATGAGCCGGAAAGGTGGTTGGATATTTCCTGGGGTAAGGATGCTGAATCAGAGATACATACAGCCCGAATAAAAGTAATGCTTAGTAATGAACCGGGAACACTAGGAGAACTATCCAATTTAATTGCTCGGCAAAATGCAAATATTACAAACTTGAATATTGTGTACAGAACGATTAGTTATTTTGAAATATTAATCGATGTAGATGTGAAAAACACAGAGCACCTAAATGATATAATAGCCGGGTTAAAAGCATCAAAAGTTATCAGCTTTGTTGCCAGAGTTTAGGAGGATAAATGTCCCTGATAAAATCAGTGGGACTTAAAATAAAAGAAAAATTTATTGGCTGGTTAACTAAAATAAGGCATCTTAGTGGTTCATCCAAAAGCGTTGCTGAGGGATTGGCGACAGGAGTTTCTGTATCATTTACTCCCTTTGTTGGATTTCATTTAATAATTTCAATGATAATTTCTAAAATATGTCACCAAAACGGAGTCGCGGCAGCAATAGGAACAATTGCCGGCAATCCTTTTACATTTCCTTTTATCTGGTATGCCACATATCAAACAGGAACTTTCATGTTAAAACAGGATTCAAAATATATTCAAATTGACTTTATAGATTTATTTAAAAAAACATTCAATGCGGTGATAAGGCTTGACTTTAATACGTTTTTAGGTGATATTTGGCCTATATTATATCCAATGATAATAGGGTGTATACCCTTTGTGATTATAAGTTGGTTAACGGTGACCCTTACAGTAGAAAGATATATAAATAAAATTAAAGAAGGAGACGGAAAATGATTTTAGGATTAGGGTGTGATATAGTCAAAGTTTCACGTTTTAATAAAGGAATGCCCTTTTTAACCAGATTTGTGGAAAAACACCTAACTCTAAAAGAGGCAAAAGAAATAGGAGAAAAAACATTAAATCTTGAAGAAGATGATTTTATTTTAGCCGTGGCAACTAGATTTGCAGCTAAAGAAGCTATAGCCAAAGCGTTAGGTAGCGGTTTTCGCTTTGGAATAACCTTACAAGACATAGAAATTATTCATGATGAATTAGGATGTCCGCAAGTAACATTATACAAACAAGCATTAAACAGGGCTTATACGATATCAAACAACCAACAATTCAAAGTATATCTTACAATGTCAGACGAAAAAGAATATGCTAACGCGGTAGCTGTAATAGAGAGTATATAAAAAATCGGGCATTGCGCCCGATTTAATTTTAAAGAAACACCAAAACTAACCCTGACGAGCTTTATATTTCGGTTCTTTCTTATTAATAACATAAAGACGTCCCTTGCGACGAACGAGCTTACAACCTCTTACACGCGCTTTTTTAGACTTCAAAGAACTATATATTTTCATTTTTCATTCCTTACACAAAAGTTTGAACGAAACATACGATATATGTTTTAATTTGTCAAATCATTTTTTAACTTGAATTAGAATAAATTATTATTATAATTTCAACAGCCCAAATAGAGGATAACAAAATGAAATATTTTATATCTTTATTGATTCTATTATCGACAATATATTCTGCAAAGGCAGATTATATTGATGATGTAAGAAGTTTTGGATACGTTTCAGGGGAAGGAATTGCCTGCGGAGCAAAAAAATACCCGGCCTATGAAACTATTGCCAGAGCCTATCTGGTAAGTGCAGCGAAATCGGATGATGAGCAAGCTAAAGGAATGTACGAATATAACGAAGCCAAAGCAAAATCTTATTTACGCAAGCGTCATGATGGGTTGTGGAATTGTGCTGAAATTAATGAGCGCTTTGATAATCAAAAGATACTTAAATCAAAATTATATAAAAATGGCACGCTTAAGATGTCTGATGGCAAGGTCATAAAACCTCGCAGGAGTTATGATGCCTCTACTCTATATAACCGCCAGAGTAACGAAAGAGAACAGTTAGATAAATTATATAGAAAAATTTCAGAGCAAAGGAAAAAACAGGCCGAAAAAGAGGGGATTTACAATAAAATAAGACAAGCAGAAGCCAAAGCAAGTCGTTAAAAATTATAGAGGAATATAAAATGGCAACATACCAATACATCTATGTTATGCAAAATTTAAGTAAAACGTTTCCTGGAGGAAAAGAATTATTTAAAGGCATCAGTCTATCATTTTTTCCAGGTGCAAAGATAGGTGTGCTTGGAGCCAATGGGGCAGGTAAGTCAACATTATTAAAAATAATGGCCGGAATAGATAAAGAGTTTAACGGCGAAGCTTGGCCAGCAGAAGGTGTAAAAATAGGGTATCTAGAACAAGAACCAAAATTAGATGCAAGCAAAACTGTTATGCAAAATGTCATGGAAGGACTTGGAGAGACAGTAGCCCTATTAAAGCGCTTTGAAGAAGTTTCAATGAAGTTTGCAGAACCATTATCTGATGATGAAATGAACAAATTGATTGAAGAACAAGCAGAACTACAAGAAAAAATTGATGCTGTAAATGGGTGGGATATAGAACGCACAGTTCAGATAGCTATGGATGCTTTGCGCTGTCCTTCAGGAGATGCAGATGTAACAAAACTTTCTGGTGGAGAAAAAAGACGTGTTGCCTTATGCCGTTTATTGTTATCTAAGCCGGATATGTTGTTATTAGACGAGCCGACAAACCATCTTGATGCGGAATCCGTTGCATGGTTAGAACACCACTTGCGTGATTATAAAGGAACAGTGGTGATGGTAACTCATGATAGATATTTTCTGGATAATGTAACAGGGTGGATTTTAGAATTGGATAGGGGACAAGGAATTCCATATGAAGGAAACTATACCTCATGGCTAGAGCAAAAGCAGAAGCGTTTGGAACAAGAAAATAGAGAAGAAAATGCACGCCAAAAAATATTAGCTAACGAATTGGAATGGATTCACAAAAATCCTAAAGCCAGACAAGCAAAATCTAAAGCACGTATAAATGCATATGAGGAATTACTAGCTGAAGCATCTAAAGATCAGATTACCCAAGCATACATCAATATCCCAATGACAGAAAGGTTAGGAGATTTGGTCATAGAAGCTAAAAATATATCCAAAGCTTACGGTCAAAGAGTATTGATAGATAATTTGTCTTTTAAGATACCCAAGGGTGCTATCGTAGGAATTATAGGTCCAAACGGTGCCGGAAAAACAACATTATTTAGGATGATAACAGGACAAGAAAAACCAGATTCTGGGGAGATTATTATTGGACAAACCGTATATTTGGGGTATGTGGATCAAAGTAGGGATGAATTAGATCCAAATAAAACAATATGGGAAGAAATTTCAGATGGATTAGATATTATTGAACTGGGAAAGAAGCAAATATCATCAAGAGCTTATGTTGGGCAATTTAATTTTAAAGGGACAGACCAACAAAAGAAAATAGGTCAGTTATCAGGTGGCGAGCGTAACAGAGTTCATATGGCAAAAATGTTAAAAAAAGGAGCCAATGTTATTTTATTAGATGAACCGACAAATGACTTAGATGTGGATACATTACGTTCACTAGAAGATGGAATAATGAATTATCCTGGATGCGTATTAGTAACCTCACATGATCGCTGGTTTTTAGACCGATTAGCGACACACATTTTAGCCTATGAAGATGAAGGTCATGTTGAATGGTTTGAAGGCAATTTTGAAGAATATGAAAAAGACAAGGTTCGTCGACTAGGTGAAGACGCTTGCAAACCACACCGCATGCGTTATAAAAAATTAGAGGGGTAGACTGATAACATCATTGTTAAAGGATAAAACCTGTTAATTCTTTTCCGAGATTTGAATTAATACGGAAGAACCATCCATCATATAAAATAGCATTTTCCTTCAGTTTAAAATTAGCCTGAGGTGAAATTATTTTTTCTCTATCTAACATTATTTTTAGCCAATACGTCGTATTATCAGAAAAAATATAGATATTGTAAATAAGACCATCCATATCGGTCAGCTCATACTTTTTAACAAGTCTATATTGCGAACTATCAAAATGAACAGCATGCAGAACAGCTTCTGCAACAAGATATTGAAGTTTATTAATAACATTTTGTACTTGAGGGACATCCTTTTCATCCTGTACAGTTCTAAGTTCTTCAGAAGGAAAATGTCGAAAGACATCAAAATTATCGGTTTTTAAATGTTTTACCTGACCATAAGTGATCTCAAGTAGTGGCGTTTTAACCCAGTCTATAGGATTAAAAGATAAATCAAAATTTCCCTGTATTTGATATAAAAAGGAATCATTATTTCGCAGAGCATAATTAAATTTATTAGTTTGTTGCTTTGGCTCAATAAAGGTTTCATCAATAATTCTTCTGTCAGTAGAATAACTGGTAATGGATATAGGTTTCTTTATGTACTTTTTGATAGTATCTTGAGAAGCATCATCCGAACGATAAATAGTTACCCCCCTTATCAATTTAACAAGAGCATTTATCTTGATAAAATCTGCAAAGTAATCGTCAGCCTCCTTGATTCGCCATAAACTACCTTTTTTTTCAATTGTTACTGTCCTGTTATCAAAAGATTTAAGAACAACAGATTGCACATCTGGAGCATTCTTAGTCTTCTCAAAAAAATAATCACCTCTAGAACTGGCATTTGTGTAAGGAGCACTTTTTATAATACCAAAAATCATAAGAGATAGCGTAACAAGGGCAATAAAACCTGCGATTTTAATTTGTTTGAGCATTTGTTAAAAGCCTCCTTATTTTTCTATAGTACAATTTTCTGAAAATTATGAGAACAATAGCGAGAAGAAGCAGTGAAATAAGCGGGAAAATCAAAACCAAAAATGCAGTAATAATAAAGACAAGTGTCTGGTAGTCATTAGCAAGTAATGATTTTAATTTATTTATTTCATCCTGAACTTCATCTGCCTGTTGGGAAATATCGCCAAAATTACCAATATCTTTAATACTAGAGAATCCCTTTTGAGCTAGAATGGTCTGCATACTGGTTTGCTGATTTTTGTATTTATCAAGTTTTTTTTGTAAAGTATCTAATTTTTCAGCGTAACGTTCTTTTACGGAGTTATATAAAGCATCACCAATGCTGGAAACATTTATAACATAGCGCCTGTATGATAATTTTGTTTCAACCTGTTCATCTAGAGCAAAATCAAAAAGATTTAATAAAAAGACCAAATTATCATCTATTGGTACAGCCTCATAAAAATTATTACTCTTACTGTTTTGTGAAACAAAGAGATAGTCTTTTAAAACATCACTGTCATAAAAGAACAGAACCTTTCCAGGTTTTACTGAAACCGGCTCAATGTCTCTGGTTTGTGCTGCTAAAGACAGATAATTGGAAGCAAATGTACCTTCAGAAATTGCAGCAAAAACCTCATCATCCATAGATAAAATAGGCTTAACAATATAGTTTTTGCTGGAGTAAGTTCGAATTTTACCTGCATCATTAACTATAACAGAACGTACATCTTTAAAATAACCTGGTAATGATGGTTTTAATACGGATAAGGAATCGACAGATGTACTATTATGGGGTGAACCATCAATAACAGCGTTAAAACCAAATCCTTCCAAGAAGGGTTTTAAGGTATTTAAACCAGTAGCTTTCATAAGGCTGGGCTCATAAAAAACAATTAATGTACCACCGTGCAAAACATATTGTTCCATAGCAAGCAAAAATTCGGATGGAACAGATACAGGATTAATGACGACAACTGCATCATACACCGGTGGAATAAAGCTGACAAAGGAATCAAAATATGAGACACTGTAAAACTCATTGAGTAAACTCTGAAATGTTTTCATCTGCGAAAACTCATCAAGAGAGGCTATGATAGCAATCTCTTTTTTAGGTTTTGCAAACCTATAAATCAAACGCATAATATCTGTTTCAAGAAATTCTTGCCGTAAATTATCAAAAGAATTAATAGAATATAAATTTCCATCATTATCTGAAATATCTGCCTTCATAAACACCTTATTACCGACAGAGTCTTCCACAAAAGGAACACCACTATGAATGAGCTCTCTCTCTTTAGCACTAAACGGTTCTACACGGACAAACTCAGTTCGAACTGCCCGATTAGAAAATTTTTCGATTAGCTTTAATATTCTTTCCACATACTCAGCATAAACAGCGTAGCTCGAATTAGCCTCTTCACGTTTATTTTGATTCTCATATAGGGTTATATTGATACGTTTATCAATATCTCTTAAAAACTTTTGGCTAGATTCTGTAATCATAAATCTTTGATTATCCGTAATATCTTTAGGTGTGTCTAGAATATAACCTATACCTAAAATGCTACTTGAGAAAATAATGAACAAAAGAGAAATAAAGATCAAAAAGCTTTTTTTCTTAAAATAATTATCATACTTTCGAATAGAGATAACTATAATGTTGAGCCATATAATCAAAATAGTAGATATAATAAAATAAGCAATATTTCCCCAGTAGAACATCCCGCTTAAAAGAGCATCATAATTATTTTCAAAATTCAGAAATTCAAATGTAATGACATGTCCAAAACAAGAAATAGAGCCAAATTCAATTTGTAAAATGCAAAAAATAATAAATATAGTAAATATATAGCTTACAACAGTATTGCGGCAAAGAGAAGATATTAGGCAACCGCTAGCGATATACAACGCGCCGCATAAAAAAACTGCACAATATCCCAAGAAAACAGCACCATAATCAATAATAGCTAGCGTTTTTGTAACAAATAAAAACGGAAGAGAGAAGGTAATCATAATGCAGAAAAAAGTGTATGTAGCAAAAAACTTTGCCAAAACTAGTGTTGAATAACCAATAGGTTGGGTTAATAAAAGTTCCAAGGTCCCACTTTTTATCTCATCTGACCAAACATGCATTGTTATGGCGGGAATAGTGAGCATCAAGGTAATGGGTTGCATAATCAAATAAGAGTTAATTATGGATGATTCTCTTAAGAAATAGTCTCCCAAATATATAGCAGCAAAAGTAGATATAATTAAATAACAACCAAAAACAACAAAAGAATTTAAATGGTTGAAGTGAGATTTGAAATCTTTCAAGTATTGAGTAAAAAATATTTTCATTTTTTATTCCTTATAATGCACTGAGAATACGAAAGGCCTCGCTTAAATCTTTATGATGAGAGATTTTCTTAAAATCATTCATAGAAGTATCTTTGATGATTTTTCCGTGAGATAGCATGATGACACGATCTGCCACAACAAGATCTTCCAGAGAATGAGTTGAAATCAAAATGGAATGACGTTTTGCATAAGTTTTTAAAAAATCCCTAATTTCATGACGTTGGTTGGGGTCTAATCCATCAGTAGGTTCGTCTAAAATCAAGAATTTCGGCTCATGCAATAAAGCAGCAGCGATTTGAACACGTTTTTTAAATCCTTTAGATAAATTCTCTATATTTTCATCCAAAACGTCAGTAATTTTAAGTTGTTCACTAACTCTTAAAATCAATTTATCAATCGATTGGAGACACCAAATTCTTCCGATCCAGACTAAAAAGTCATAAACCACCATTTCCCCATATAAAGCAGATATTTCAGGAACATAGCCAATAAGTTTCAAGGCTTGCATTCTTTGTGTTGAGATATCAAAATCATCAATAAGTACGCTTCCTTGGGAGGCAGAAACATAACCGCACATAATACGCATAAGCGTAGATTTTCCAGCGCCATTTTCACCAATAAGAGCAACAATCCCCGTATCACCTAATTGAAAATTAGTAGGTTCAAGTGCAATTTTAGAACCAAATTTTTTTGTAACCTCTCGGATTTTAATCATTAACATATCCTATTTTACATTTACACGAACACTATATAACAAAAAATGTTTAAAATTTTAACAATTTAAGCGGAAATAACAAAAAACATAGATGACAAAAAAATATTTACGGTATATACAATAATAAATATTACCATATCTCAAAGGAGAATGTGTTGCAGGACAAGTATTCAGTTGAGGAAACAAAGTCAATTCGTACCGGCTTGATAACGATGCTGGTTGTATTAGCGTTAGTGTTTATCACCATTTCTCATAATTCCTCTATAAAGAAGAGTAATTTGGGGAGTGCCTATAAAATTTATGCAAATTTTGGTAAAACAGACGGGCTAAATGTTGGTGATGTTGTCAGGATGTCCGGAGTTAACATCGGGAGAATTGTAGCCGCAGACCTGGATGAGAATTTTAATTCACGTTTGACTTTCGAAGTCGATTCTATCTATAAAATACCAGAAGATAGCAGTGCTTCAATAGTAAGCTTTGGGTTGATTGGTGGTAAATATGTGGAGATAGATGTTGGTGGCTCGGAAGAATATATCAAGCCCGGAGAGTATATTAGTTATACACAAGATGCGATGGTTATAGAGGAACTGTTGGATAGAATTATATCAATGGGAAAAAGTAAAAAGTCTTCAAAAGGACAAGACAAAGGAGCGGAAGATGAATAAAAAGCCTGTCGAAACAATTATGGGAATATTAGTGTTAGCTGTTGCAACGGTATTTATGCTGTTCGCATACAGAGTGTCAGATTTGCAAGTTGTAAAAGGTTATGAAATCAAGGCGCGATTCCTTAAAGTCGGAGGATTAAATACCGGAGCAGATGTACGTATTAATGGTATCAAAGTCGGAACGGTTATTTCCCAAAAAATTAATCCTGAAGACTATATGGTTGATGTCAGTTTAAGCATCATGCCCAATATATCTTTACCGGCAGACAGTACAATTACAGTTGCCGGAGATGGTTTGATGGGAGATAAATATGTGAAAATTGAGCCGGGAACATCAGCAAAAAAAATGGCACCGGGTGACGTTGCTACAAATACGAAAGATTCCAAATCTTTAGAAGATATGGTAGGGGAAATCATTTTTATGGTGACAAACGATGAAAAAGAGTAGTTTAAGTATACAAGTACTGATAGCAAGTTTATTTAGTATCCAGGCGTCAGCAACGGAAATATCGACCAATGCAGCCTTAATGCAAGCGATGGATAAGGTTACGGGACGTGTTAATAAAATAACGGTTCCTGTCAAATCAGAGATATCATATGGCGATTTCTCTCTGATTTTACGTGAGTGTAAAAAACGTCCTGCAGAGGAAACACCAGAAAATTTTGCCTTTATTGATGTGTCGGATAAAAGTTTTGGAACGGATGAATATAATATTTTCCGTGGATGGATTGTGTCTTCTACGCCAGGTATTAATGCAATAGAACATCCGATATATGATGTTTGGTTACTGGAGTGCATTGATACGGATGTCGATTCTAAAAAATTAATAAGCGAAGAAGAATTAAGCAGAAGAGATAACTTGCCGACAAGAGAAACAATGCAAAAAGAATCAAATTATAAAGAAGATAAGAATGATATTGTGAAAGAAAATGAATCAGAAAATGCACCTAAAGAAATTCACATAAAAGAATTTATTCAGGAAGATAAAGATATCGAAAAAAATATCAAAGAGGTTCCGGCATTTATTTCAGAAAAGCCTTCGGAATATATCAGTGACATAGATGAAGGCGAAGAGCCGGAAAATCTTTTGCTATTTACGAAAATTCAGGAAGTGGAACAAGAAAAGGCAGCATCAGAAACTGAAGATAAACCGAATGATGACCTGTCTCAAGCCATTGATGCTGAAATAAATAGTCTAAAAACTAAAGACTGAGGATGCACAAAAAGTAGGGCAAAACTCAACAGCGTCAATATGACGAAACATCAATGGGCGATTCCTTCCAAAGTAATGCCAAATTTGCTCTTTTAAGAATGGTGAAGAAAAATTCCGTCACGCCATTTATCCAAAGTTTTTCTAATCTGTACGGCAATAACAGAAGGATCATCGTTTAGCATGTCAGGAGGAACGGCATCAACACCAAGACTGGCATATAGACGACCTATAGCTTCTTGAACATCTATGTAAGATAAAAATGCATTAGTTTCATCAATAATAGCCCGTGCCGATTCTAAATGGCTGATAGTTTCACGAGTCCCTTCTTTTAATGTAATATCTTCAGCAATATCTTCGGATGTTGAGGCAACACTCATATTAAGGTAGTAATCTTCAACAGCCGATTGATATAAAGCCCAAGAAAGATGAACCTGACTTAATATGATATTGGCCAAACGTTGACGAGCTAAAGAATTAAATGTGCCTTTTTCCTGATAACGAATATCTTCAAAAAGATTCGTTGATAAATCATTTGAAGATTTCGACCACTTTGTATTATAATAACCGGAATTCTGGCAATAATCATCTTTTTCAACACCGCCAAAATCTTTAACTACCAGTTCCAATTCTTCATTCAAGGTACTATCATCAAAAACTCTTAGCTCCGGTCGATTCGTTAAAGCAAGCCATTCTAATTGTTTCATTTTTGCACGTAAAGACGGAATGGCAAAATTTCCATATTCTGATCCTGCCAACTTAATTTCCGCTGAGGGATGCAATCCCAAAAATCCTGAAAATTCAGCTTGAGCGGTATCAAAATTTCGTTTTAACTCTGCTAAATGCTTAATATTTTCCAAATATTTACGTTTTTTCAAAAGAGTGTCAGTTGAGGGAGATTCACCAAAATGTTCAGCATTTTTAATATGAGCATTAATTTCATCAACAACACGTACCAAATACTCATTCATATCATCAATGACAGGAATAAGTCTCTGTGCAGCCAAGGTTTTCCAGTACAATGATCTAGCTTCTAACATAATGTTGTTAATTACTTTTCTGTTTTGTTCTTCAGCGACAATTTCTGAACTTCCTAAATTATTTTGATAATACAGACCAGAAACATCAAGTATATTCCAGGAAACTTTCAAATCTGCAGGAATAGCTAAAGAATTAGTTTTATTCTCATATCCTAATTTTTCAGATATCATAGGTAAAGAACTTGGAGTAATATTACTTTTGATGAGATTTTCGTGATAACTTGCTAATCGTCTGGTATAGTTATATTTTAAAGCCAAGGCCATAGCCATATACATATCAATTGGTTTTGTTATTTTTGAAGGGGTGTTGGCATACATGTTTTGCATATCGACATCGGCGCGAACAGCTCTATCCCAGTCCGAATAATAGGCAGACATAACAGGCGCTTCTGTAATCACTGGAATTTTTTGTGTAGATGTACAAGCAGTCAAAAGACTGATTAAGGCCCCTAGAAAACAAACAATTCTTTTCATTAAACGATTCCTCAAATATTACCGCTTTATTAAGTACTTATACTAATTTTTCTTTAATTAATAGCATTTTATTTGATTTTATACAACTTTCATGTAAAATGCACCATATATGAGTCGGAAGGGAAACAAAAATGTTATCTAATTTATTTTATACATTATTCAAATATAAGGAAAAAGCGCAAAAAGATGAATTGGGATATTATCCCGAAAAAGTTGATGTTAAGGCTTTTCCAGAAAGAAGGTTTTTGTGGACTTCACGCTTTTTTGTTGTTATTTCTTGTTTAAGTTTATGTTTAAGCATGATATTAGGTAGCGTGTTAAATATTCTTATCCCAATGAGAAAAGTTGGTATAGTGCCGTTACAAATAGATTATCAACTGCATCAGGTCACCAAAATGCAACCATCCGAAATAAAGGTATATGCCGGAGATTTGGTTACGGAGAGTTTGATGGCCAAATACGTAACCGAACGTTATACAATTGGTGATAATTTTGATGAAATGAAGGATAGACTAGGTGAAAGAAACTTTATATTTTTATCCTCAGATAAAGACATATATGGATATTTTAAGGAAAATGAATTACCTTATTTTGAATTACTGCAACAGAGAGGTGTGCGCCGAAAAGTTGAGATTATAAATATCTATCCCGTGTCTTTCAATTTTTGGCAGGTCAGATTTCGCACCATTGATACAGCACCAGATTTATCGGTTAGAGATTTTATGGATTTAATGAAGGTCAATCTGGAAACCATTGCAGAGACGCCAAAACAGGGTGATGCTTTGGTAAGTACTTGGGTTGCAACCATGCGCATGAATTTTAATTTTTCAAAATATGATAACAAAGATATAGGTCTTATTAACCCATATGGGTTAACTATAACAAACTATGATTTGTCTTATCTCGGAAACAACCTGAAGAGCAAAAGAAATTAATTTTTTTAGCTAAAAGATAAATTTGTTTACTATTTATTGAATAAATTACTGTAACATAGCCCAGTAAATGATTTAAATTGAAGGATTTAAGAAACATGAATAAAGATGCATTAGAAGTTTTTGATAATACACTCGTACCGATGGTGATTGAGCAAACATCAAGAGGGGAGAGGTCTTTCGATATTTTTTCAAGATTATTAAAGGAGCGTATTATTTTTCTGACAGGGGAAATCAATGATGAAGTTTCTTCATTAGTGTGTGCACAGCTTTTATTTTTGGAATCTGAAAATCCTAAAAAGGATATCTTTTTATACATTAATTCACCGGGAGGCATTGTGACTTCAGGGCTGGCTATGTATGATACAATGAAATATATCTCTTGTGATGTTTCAACTCTATGTATAGGTCAGGCTTGTTCTATGGGATCATTCCTATTGGCAGGAGGAACAAAAGGAAAGAGATTTGCTTTGCCGAATTCACGCATTATGATTCATCAACCCTCCGGTGGTACACAAGGAAAAGCTTCAGATATAGAAATTCAAGCCAAGGAAATTTTAGAATTAAAGAAAAGATTAAATAGAATATACGCAGAAAATACGGGTAATAAATTACCAGTGATTGAAAAAGCCATGGATCGCGATAATTTTATGAGTCCGGAAGAAGCAAAATCATTTGGGTTGATAGATAATATTGTTAAAAATCGTTTGGAAATAATTAAATAGGATGGAACAATGAGTGATACCGAAGATAATGTATTGCACTGCTCTTTTTGCGGAAAGAGTCAGAACGAGGTTAAAAAATTAATTGCCGGTCGAGGTGTTTATATTTGTGACGAGTGCATAGATGTGTGCATCAATATTGTATCTCAAGAGGTTAAAGAAGAACGTCAGGCAGAAGATGCAGAGCTACAAGAACATCTACCCACGCCATCCAAAATTAAGGAATTTTTGGATCAATACGTCATCGGGCAAGAATATGCCAAAAAAGTTTTGTCGGTAGCGGTTTATAATCACTACAAGCGTTTAAACAACAAACGTCAAAATCCTGAAATTGAAATCTCAAAATCAAATGTAATTTTGATTGGTTCAACCGGTTCCGGTAAAACACTTTTGGCACAGACATTAGCTAAGGTTCTTGATGTTCCGTTTGCTATTGCTGATGCAACGACACTAACCGAGGCTGGATATGTTGGTGAAGATGTTGAAAACATTGTTCTTAAATTGGTTCAAGCAGCCAATTATGATATAGAAAAGGCTGAGCGTGGCATTGTCTATATTGATGAAATTGATAAAATCACCCGCAAAACAGACGGTCCATCCATTACGCGTGACGTATCCGGTGAGGGTGTGCAACAAGCTCTATTAAAAATTATAGAAGGAACAGTTGCCAATATTCCGCCACAAGGAGGAAGAAAACATCCGCAGCAAGAATTCTTACACGTAGATACAACCAATATTCTGTTTATCTGCGGTGGTGCTTTTGCCGGATTAGAAAAGATTATTGGCCGTCGCGGACAAGAAACATCTATTGGCTTTGGCGCGCAAATTAAAGATGCAAAAGAAAGAACCCTAGGCGAAATATACAAAGATGTTCAGCCGGAAGATTTACTAAAGTATGGGTTAATACCTGAATTTGTCGGACGTTTGCCTGTTATTGCTACCTTAGATGATTTAAGCGAAGAAGCATTGATCAAAGTTTTAACAGAACCGAAAAATGCATTAATCAAGCAATATAAGACATTATTTGAGATGGAAGATGTAAAACTGACCATTACAGATGATGCCTTAGTTGCTATTGCTAAAAGAGCAATTGAACGCAAGACGGGAGCCCGCGGATTACGAGCCATTATGGAGGAAAATCTTCTGGAATTGATGTACGATATTCCTGATAAGAAGGATGTGATGGAAATCATCATAAATGGTAGCGTTATCACAGAATCAAAGGCGCCGATATATGTCAAAAAGCGTCATAAAAAAAGTGCATAAAGAATAAAAGCAGGCAAAAGCCTGCTTTTTTCGTGGAAAACGATAATGATAGAACTATTAAAGAAATATAACGAGATTTATATTAAAAATCGTTCTCATGGGCAAGAAGATAAAACAGAAGTCTTTGAATTTAATGATCGTTCATCCAAATTAATTTTATCAGCTCCCCATGCAACATGTAGTTTCTGTAATAAAAAAGAAAAAAAAGCCGATTTATATACAGGTGCAATAGTTAGGTATTTGGGGGAAGTAAACAATATTTCAACAATAATACGCCAAAAATTTATACCTTATAGAGAACTTGTGTCGGATTATGTGGTTAAAGAAAACTTAGGCAATCATTTTTATTTGGATATACATGGGTTTAACCAAGACATAGATTATGACATATGTTTAGGAATTGGTGAATATGAAGCTCGGAACTATCCGTATGTAAACGAAATTTATGAATTAATAAAAAAATATAATCTAAAAGCAATAATCAATCATCCAAATTATAAAGGATTGTATGGTTTAACGGGAAGATATCATCAACATTTTAACCAACCAAATGTCATACAGATGGAATTAAAATATGCCCTGCGTGACTTTACTAATCAGCCGGAAATATTTGAGGAAGTAACTTTTCCACTCTTTAACGAGATAATAAAGTGCTATGAAAAATAGTTATCTAAATTTTTTTACTTTGTTAGTGATTTGTACTAATATGAAGCATGCCATCTCTTCGATGAATTAATTTTCATTTTTTTGTCAAAAAAACGGGTTGACCGACTGATAAAAATATGATACACTTATCCCATCAAATAAAAATTAGGTTAACTTTTATTAACAATTAATTTTAGAGTCATGTTTAAATTTCTTAAAAATTGGTTTGGCTCCAAGAAAGAGGCAGCCAACGTTCCTACTGACACTAAGGTAGCCGACGTTCCCATTAAGACAGAGGTCAGCGGTCCAGAGTTCAACATCAATGACAGCACGCCGCGTGCAGTAAGATGCACAACGCTTGGTATCCCGGGCCGCTACTTTCCAAACAGAGAGTTGCTTGTTGTGGGGCGATGCTACAATGTCACGAAAGTTGAAAAGCTGGATTGGTATACAAAAGTGTACCTGGAAGAATTTCCAGGTTCAGAGTTCAACAGCTGTCATTTCAGCGAGTTTGATCTGACAGCATTCTCCGAGTGGCCTGAGTTCGACATCGAGAACAATGAGCCGCGTGACGTGGTCTGTGTGAGCAACTACACCGGCATGTACTCGAGCTTCGGATCAGAACTCACTATAGGGAAAGTATATCATGTAACAAGAGTCGAAGTCAACTCTTGTTACACAGACGTGTACGTGAGTGGCTCTGACAAGAACTACAACAGCATTCTCTTCCGAGAAATTCCCCAGGAAAATCTTTAAGGAGCATGATTATTCAACCAGACAGGCTTTTCTCCCCTAAAAAGGAGAAAAGCCTGTCTTTTTGTTATGAACAATACAAAATTACCGAAATCTTTTTACCCCATTAGCGATTCGCATCAAGGTAAAACTGGCCGTTTGCTCGGATGGATAGTCTGTTGTTTTACATTCACGTTCCGTTTGATACAACAAATCCAAGGCTTTCAATATTCTACTTCTATTCCAGATTTTGAGCTGATTCAAAAAAGCATTTTTACGGAAGAAAATCAAAGCAGGCCGCATATTTGATATAATCTTTTCCGCCGTTTCCCCTTTTTCCATTTTGATAACACAGTCCAAAAGCTTCATAAAATGATAACTAACTGAACGAATGATTGTAACGGGATTTTCCCCTTCATAAATCAGACGATTATAAGAAGCAAGTGTCTTATCAACCTGTCCATTAGCTACAAAATAACACAGATCTTCCTGTGAAGAGGCTGATGTATCGCTAATAACTGTTAAAATATCAGTAATACCGATATTTTTATTATCTCCCAAATAGGTAATTAATTTATCTAATTCATTTTGGCTGATTTTTCGATCGTTAGATAATCTGGAACATAAAACCTGAAAAGCATCTTTTTCAATCTTAAAACCATTTTTATCAATGAATTTAGAAGCAAAAGCGCTAATATCACCATCTCTGTCATCATAACATCCAATTCCATAAAATGTACTCTCATCTTTGGCAAAGAGTGCTAAAGAATCTTTTACTTTCAAAGAAGAGGATGTAATAACGATTAAGTTATCAGAATGGCTTGATGCTAAGAGCTCTTTTAGCGGTTTAGTTAATAGATTAGATGCTTCTTTAATAACAACAACGCGTCGCCCCCCCATAAGAGATTGAGCATTAAACTCGGCATAAAGACATCCGACATCAGCATTAATATCACTCATATCTAGGTAGCTGACGTGAAAAGCATCATAAATATCAGGAGAAACAGTCTCAATAAATCTTTGAGAAATACCGGATACCATTCCCTCATTACTACCATAAATAACAACCCCGCGAATAGATTGCGGCAAAGACTTAACAATGCCATCAACCTGTTCTGGTTTAATATTCATCAGGATTTCCTCGTTTTGTTTGTAAGGAGTGGAAATACGCACCTAACCTTAAAGAAATATCATTAGCAATAATCTTAGCAGCGTTTTTCTCATTTTTCTTTTGGGCAAAAGTTGTTGAATAAGGATCGCGCAAAATATCATATCCTAAATATGCAACGCTGTTGCCACTGAGTAAACGTTCATGTTTTTTATTATCTAAAACATAATATACTTTATAAATCACCTTTTTTCTGGTTGCCGTAATATCATTTCTGAGTGCCTGATCAATTTCATCCTTCTTGATTTGTGTAACCTTCAGATAGTATTTCGGTGATGACGGCGCTCCTCTAGGCGTTAACTTATCCATTAAATCATTACGAATAAGTTGTCCGATGCGATCCTGTATGAGCTCAACTTTGACATTGGCCATCTCTTCTTTGATACCAGTATCAAACTCACTGTCATAATACCATTCACTATCAGATTTTTTTTCAACATATAATGGCTCAAATCCACATCCGGAAATGAACGCAACCAAGGCCAAAACGGCGATATTTTTTTTACTATACAACAATGTTCACAATCCTATTTGGTACAACAATGATTTTTTTAGGTTCCATATCAGCTAATTGCTTGGCAACATTCTCAAGAGCTTTTGCTTTAGCAATCACCATTTCCTTATCTGCATCACGCTCAATTTCAATCGTTCCCCGCATTTTGCCGTTGATTTGAACAGCCAAAGTAACGGTATTATCCCGAGCCAGCTCGGCATTACCTTCAGGCCAACTTTCTTTAATGATCAAAGAAGGTTTACCTAATCTGGCCCACATTTCTTCGGCGATATGAGGAGCAAAAGGCGCTATCAGTTTAAGCAAGGTAACATACATTTCCTCAGGGATGACATCAAGATTTGCCAAGTAATTAACATATGTCATCAAAGAAGAAACAGCGGTGTTAAATTTCATTTGGTCAATTCTTTCGCTAACCTCTAAGATGTGCTTATGCATAATTTGCGCATCTTTTGGCGTCATAGAAACTTGACCAACTTTATCAAACAATAAGAAAATGCGATTAACAAAGCGATAGACACCATTCAGGCTTTCATCTGACCACATTGCCGCCTGATCAAAAGGCCCTATAAACATTTCATATAATCTAAAGGTGTCAGCACCATAACTATCAATAACCTCATCCGGATTGACCACATTACCACGAGATTTTGACATCTTTTCACCATTTTCAGCTAAAATCATACCATGTGAAGTACGTCTGTTATATGGCTCTGGTGAAGGAACATAACCGCAATCGTATAAAAATTTATGCCAAAAACGAGAATAGAGCAGGTGAAGTGTTGTATGCTCCATACCACCATTGTACCAATCGACATTCATCCAATACTTAAGAGCCTCTTTTGAGGCGAACTCTTTATCATTATGTGGATCACAATATCTCAAAAAATACCAAGATGAGCCGGCCCAGTTAGGCATAACGTCTGTTTCACGTCTGGCTTTACCTCCGCATTTAGGACACATAGTATTAACCCAATCAGTTGCTTTAGCTAACGGTGAATCTCCTTCATCATTAGGTAAAAAGTCTGAAATTTCAGGCAACTCTAGTGGTAACTCACTTTCCGGAATGGGTTGCCAACCACAATGTTCACAATAAACCATAGGAATTGGCTCACCCCAATAACGTTGGCGAGAAAATACCCAGTCACGTAATTTAAAGTTCGTTTTAGACTCACCAAAACCATTTTTCTGAGCATAGTCAATAGCCGCTTTAATACCATCTTCCTTACCCATGCCATTCAAAAATTGAGAATTAATATGCGGTCCGTCTTCCTCAAAAGCTTTTTCAGAAATATCCCCACCTTCCAATACTTGTATGATAGGTAAATGAAATACTTTGGCAAAATCATAGTCACGTTGATCATGAGCAGGCACGGCCATAATGGCACCGGTACCATAGCCAGTTAACACATAATCAGAAATAAAAATGGGGATAAGCTCGCCACTATAAGGATTTTTTGCCTTAATTCCCTTTAACTCAACACCGGTTTTTGAATCATTGGCGGTACGCTGCAAATCAGATTTTTTATTAGCCTCATCAACGTAAGATTGTACTTCACCGGGATTTTCAAATTTATCCATTAACTCTTTAACATACGTATGCTCCGGCGCAACTACCATATAGGTTACACCAAAAGCTGTATCCGGACGTGTTGTATAGACACGTAACTTCTTTCCTAAAAGTTGACCATTATTATCAGTCAATTCAAAATCAAGTTCTGCGCCATGAGAACGACCAATCCAATTAATTTGTTGAGTTCTAACTCGGTCAATAAAATCAACTTTATCTAAATCATCAATCAATCTGTCTGCATATTTGGTAATAGCCAGCATCCATTGTTCTTTATCTTTGCGAAGAACTTCCGTGCCACAACGTTCACAACAGCCGTTGACAACTTCTTCATTGGCAAGACCGGCCTTGCATGATGGACACCAGTTAATAGCCATTTTAGACTTATAAGCCAAACCTTTTTCGTAAAATTTTAAGAACATCCACTGCGTCCATTTATAATATTCCGGATCGCAAGTATTAAAACACCTATCCCAATCAAAAGAAAAACCAATAGATTTCAACTGACGTGTGTAGTTAGCGATATTTTCCTTTGTTGTAATAGCCGGATGAATGCCTGTTTTAACAGCATAATTTTCTGCAGGCAAGCCAAAAGCATCAAACGCCATCGGATAAAGAACGTTAAAGCCCTCCATGCGTTTTTTACGAGCTATGGCATCAAGAGCGGTATAGGAACGAGGATGTCCGACATGAAGACCGGCACCGGAAGGGTATGGAAACTCTACTAAGGCATAAAACTTCTTTTTATTTGGATCTATTTCAACCTTATAAGCTTTTTCTTCATCCCATATTTTCTGCCATTTACTCTCAACAACCTTAAAATTGTAACGCTCCTCCAAGGCCCAATCTTTTTTCCATTCCTCAAAAGATTTTCCATTATATCTGGCTTGTCCGCTCATTAGTTTCAATCCTTTATATTATAATCGCCATCAAAATCTAGTAAAGATTAACATAACAAAAAAAAATTACAATGTATTTTAAAATTTTTTTAGCAATTCACAGTACTTGACGGAGCAGATTAATGTGCAGGCTCAATGTACATAGATGCCTCATTTGCCTTAACGATATCCTCAAATTTATCCAAGAACCATTCCATATTTTCATCTTCGGAAACAATCATTTGATAAAATCTTTTACGGTATTCAATAACCATACTCACATCTGAAATTTCAACATCAACAGCTTGAATGCGGTTATTTTTTCCTTTTATCAATTTAAACTTAACAGGAATTTTCTCTATCTTTATATTATCAGAAATTTTTCCTGGATCGACGGAGCAAACAACATTTGTAAATTTTGGAAACTCATTAACATTATCAATAGAAAAGTGAATAGCATTTGCATTAAAATTAAAATTCTTTTTTTTGTAGAGACTTAAAACGTATCTATCAAATAGATCTTTATATTTTTTCTTTTGTGTTTCATCCATTAAGCGGGCATATTTACCGATGACAAATTGAGAAATATAATCCAAACTGACATCTTCTGTCATCATTTTATCTAACTTGGCAAATTTAACTGCAGGGTCAGACAAAGCAAGCGTTTGGAGTAGTTCGCTTCCCTTGCTGTTAGCCCATTTTCTGGCATCAGCGCTTGGAACAGCTACACCACCAACGTCAGCAAAAGCCAAGTTGCAGACCACAAATAACAAAGTAAAAATATATTGTACCAACTGTTTCATTATTCTATTTTCCATTCACCACGATTATATATTCAAAACCTTAAAAAATAATAAATCACTTAAGTTCAAGCAAATCCTCAAAAGGGGTCTTCTTATACAAGGAATATATGATCTCTGGTATAAATTTTTGCGAAAGTTTATATTCACCATAAGTGCGATAAGCCATTAAATCAGGATAATCTCGGGCAAAAATAAACTTTGGGCGATATTTGATAACCAAAGCATTAATATCTAATTTGTTTTCAAGATGATATTCCCTTTCTATAACAGGAAAAAGCATATCAAGTCCAAACCAATAATAGCTGATATCCTTTCGATAGATATTATAATTCATATCATAGCCGTTCATGAGAGTATCTTCTGCATTGGAATTTTGATGGACATATGAGGCTAATAGATAATGTTGATAAGCATTATGTTCTTCAATACTTCTATCTAAGCGATTGAAAAGAAATCCAAGGTTAATAAACAAGGCAAAGCAAATAACAATACAGAAAAATTTATGTTTCGGCACAATCATTTTGGCATAAACAGATAATATAATCGCACAAAGAATTGTCAGCAAAGTATAATAGTTGGGATGAGGAGCAAAATAAAAACCACGCATTAAAAATTCAGCAATGTAGATCAGTGCAATAATCTTGAAATACATATTTTCCTTACGATAAAAATAAATGGAAGATACCAAAGCCAACCCATATATGCTGATAAAGAAATTTCTGTACCAAAAAGAACCTCGTGCAAAATAATAAATCAGTGCCTGATTAAAATAAAAATTTAGTTCAATATATTTTTCAAGCATTCCGTTGGCACTAAGAATTATCAAAAATCCAAATAGAACAATCAAAGAAGGGATTGCTGCCAAAACTATATCTTTTAGATGCATTCTTTTTAGGGCAAAAAGACCCAATAAAATAAATTCCACAACTATTAATAATAATGAAATTTTCTGTAAGAACAAAAGAGAGAAGGTAAACCCTAAAAAGGAATAGGTAAGATATCTCAATTTTTTATATTTTAAGGCCGAAAACCAGTAATAAATACCGACAATAAAACAAAAGTTCATAAAATTATCGGGTCTGAATTGGTAAAAATTATAAAATGTAATAAGATTACCGAGATAAAGAGCCACCGCCAACCAACCGCTTTTTTTATCTCCAAAAAATAAAACAATCTTGTAGATATAAAGCAAGGTTAATATTGAAAAAAGAACGGTAATAGCCCGCATAATATAAAAAATGATAACATCATCATAAAAAAACTTAACAATCGGTGCGCTTAAATACCATAAAAGCGGATGATGGTGTTCCATAAAGTCTAAGTAAGGCTTTTTACCAATGCTGACTAACCAAGAAGCGTGTAGATGCTCAAATTCATCAACAATTTGAAATCCGGAAAAAACTGCTGCATAAATGATCATCATCATAGATATGATAGTCAAAAGCTTTAATAAGCGAATAAATTTGCTATCATCAAAATCATTCAGTACCTGAACAAAAAACGATCGTATGGATTTAATCATGCTGCTTTCTTTTCTTCATGATAGTCGGATTCGGTATTAATGGACCATATGCTTTCTCTGCTACCTTCTTCACCCAAAATATAATCAACCGTCTTCATGGCAGCCAAGGTGGAATGGTCCATGTTGTTATAGCGATGCATACCGTTACGACCAACAAGATACAAATTCTCAATTTCGTTAACGTAATTCTTAATCTCATCAAATTTATCATACGTACCGAAATAGGCAGGATAAGCCTTCTTAACGCGATGCGTGTATGCATCAAGAACATCTTTTTTATCAAATATACCAATCTTATCAGCTTCGTTGATGGCAAACTTGATAAATGTATCATCATCATCGGTCCATATCTTATCTTTTTCATTACAAAAATATTCAAGCCCGATCCAAACCGTGTTTTCAAAATTATTGACCATGTAAGGGCTCCAGTTATTAAAGACTTGGATTCTGCCAAGTTTAACCTCACGCTCCTGAACATAAATCCAAGTATCCGGAACAATATTATTTACTGTCTTAATTGCCGTTGTATTTTTTAGCTTGAGTTTATTAAGCAAAACTCCGACGACGCGAAAATCACGATACATCAAACCATCGGCTATTTCTGCCACATGTGCCGGCACATCATTCATAGAAGCCATCAAATCTTTAATCGGCATGGTAGAAATAAACAAATCTCCCTCATAAACAGCCGTATTATCTTTACCATCTGTTGCCTCTACCGCTACAATACGGTTATCTTGTTTGATAATACGAGTAACCCTTTGTCCCAGGATTATCTTTCCGCCTTTTTCTTCTATAAGTTTAGCGACATTTTGCCATAAGTGGCCTGGACCAAACTTAGGATAAAAGAAGCTTTCAATAAAGCTGGTTTCAACAGCACCACCTTTCTTTCCGGTCAGGTTTTGGGCCATTTGCTTTAAAACTTTTAGGATTGAAATGCCTTTGATTCGTTGTGCTCCCCAATCCGCAGATATTTTATTACAATCAATTCCCCACAGTTTTTCCGTATAATCCTTAAAAAACGTCAAATAAAGCTCACGGCCAAATCGGTTAATCATAAAATCTTCCAAAGATTTCTCTTCCTTAATCGGAAAAACCAAAGCCTTCATATAGGAACAACCGATCTTAAACATCCGCCACAAACCCAATCCTTTGATGGTAGCCATATTCAAACTGACCGGGTAGCTAAAAAACGTTTTAAGATAATAAATACGAGACAATCTCGGACGTTTCAGCATAACGATATCCGTTTTTTCAGGATCAGGTGCCTTTTTTGATTTAGAAAGCTCAACTTCCCTGTTAAGCATAATATCATCCTTTGATGGTTTTCCCTGTAAAGGCAGAATATCAAGCCACCAGTTCATCACTCTGTCGGATTTAGTAAAAAAGCGATGCCCACCCATATCAATCTTATTATTTTTATAATCAAGTGTTGCGCTAATTCCTCCGACAAAGTCATTTTCTTCTATGATAACGGGAATAATATTCGAGCGATTAAGAAGTTCATACGCAGCAGTCAATCCTGCAGGACCGCCGCCGATAATAATGGCTTTTTTAGGCATATACATTCTCCTCAAATAGTAATATCATAAGATGAGCAAACTTTATCAAAAGTTTTTACATTTTGCAATGAAGAAAAATCTTAGATGTTAATATAAAAAAAAGAAGAGCATCAAAGATGCCCCTCTTAATAACAATAATATCGATTGCTTTAGAACAATACTTTAACACGAAGACCTAACTCATAATCAGAAGGATTATCACGTCTCCAATCACCGTAAAGTCTCTTATGAGCATCAATTAAGTAAGATCCATATACACCAAGAGCAACATTGTCTCTCAAATAGTAGTCGGCAGCACCATCAAACCATGTCTCAGTACGGTTTTTGTGACCTTCATCTTTAACCCATTCATAACGAAGAGCGCCATCCAATGCCCATTTTCCAGTGTATTTATGAACACCTAAGCTAACAGATTGGTCTAACTCTCTATGAGCTGTGTCAATGTCACTATCAATGCTGTAAACGATGTAAGGTGTCAAGCCGTTACCCAAATCTAAACCGGCTTTCAAATCAAAACCAATAGATTTTTGCCAACGTTCATCATTTCCTCTGTGGCCTTCCCAGCTCTTCGGATCATATGTTTCATAACGACCGGCAACTTGGAACAATACATCATCAAAGCGCATATTGTATTTTGCACCTAATTCATAGTCAAAGTTATGGCTGTTATTATAATCGCCTTCAACATCAAAAGCATTTAAAATACCAGCATTAACACTGAAGTTATCTGTAACACCATATTCAAGAACTTCACTTGCATAAACACTATCCAAAGCTCTTTTATATCCGTCGGTATCTTTAATCTTCGTACGAGACATACCTAAACGTGTATCAGACATGATTTGGCCTTTACCAGGAACAGAAAAAGCACCTGTTAAATCTTGTGCCATTGCCTGAGAGGCAAATAAAACAGCGGCCGAAGCCATTAACATAGTTTTGTAGTTCATCGATAAACTCCTTTATCTAGTTTTATAAAAATAACCCTAACGGTTATGTCAAAAGTCTATAATACTAATTATTAATAACAAGTAAAAAAAACAGACCGCGTTGTAACATATTGTTTTATAATGTTTCAAAACAAAAGGGGCTGGTAAAAGCCCCTTTTTATAAACAAAGTGTACTATACTTTATTTCTTTAATACAGCAACACCGGGAAGTTCCTTACCTTCCATCCATTCAAGAAATGCGCCACCGGCAGTCGATATATAAGAAAACTTATCTGCAACACCGGCATTTTCAAGTGCGGAAACCGTATCACCGCCACCACCAACAGAAGTCAACTTGCCGTCAACAGTCAATTTTGCTGCATGCTTGGCAACTTCATTGGTCGCGTTATCAAAAGGTTTCATTTCAAACACACCAAGCGGACCGTTCCAAACCAGAGTCTTGCATTCATCAAGTTTATCATTAACTGCTTTAATGGTTTTCTCACCAACATCCAACAAACTCCAGCCTTCCGCAGGGATATCAGTTAATGAAACTGTCCTATGTTCAGCCATCGGCTTAAACTCTTTAGAAATAACAACATCTAAAGGTAATATAATCTCGCAGTGGTTAACTTGGGCCGTACGCATAATTTCCTTCGCTGTTTCGATCATATCCATCTGCACTAAGGAATTATTTTCATTAACGGTATCAATACCCTGGGCTTTCATAAATGTATGAGCCATACCGCCGGAGATAACCAGTTTATCCACCTTTTTAACAAGATTGTTTAACAAATCAAGTTTAGTTGAAACCTTAGAACCGCCAACAATAGCAATCAACGGACGAACAGGATTGTTTAATCCTTTGGTTAGAGCATTAACCTCTTCTTCCATTAATAATCCCATCGCAGAAGGTAATAACTTTGTAGCCGCTACCATGGAAGCATGTGCACGGTGTGCGGTGGAAAAAGCGTCTGATACATAAACATCAGCAGGCTTTGATAGTTCTTTGGCAAAACCCTCATCACCTTTCTTTTCTTCGTCATAGAAACGTAGATTTTCAAGCAACAATACCTCATCAGCGTGCATGTTTTTAATAGCTGCTTCAACTTTTTCACCAATACAATCGTCAACAAAGACAACCTTTTTGCCAAGTGCCTTTTCTAAATCCTTAACGATATGAGAAAGAGAATTCTTCATATCTCCTTTACCTTCAGGTCTACCAAAGTGAGAAATAACCACAACCTTAGCGCCTTTATCCATCAAAGTCTTAATAGTAGGAACTGTACGATCGATTCTGGCAGTATTGGTTACATTAAAATTTTCATCCATCGGCACATTTAAATCGGCACGGAGCATCACAACTTTGCCTCTTAAATCACCCAAATCTTTAATAGTTTTATATTCTGTCATCTTTTTTTCCCATACAAATAGAATCCCCACCTTATATTAAAGACGGGGAAACAAAGTGCTTAACCGTTAACTTTTGCCATATGTGCAATAAGATCAAGAGTTTTATTAGAATAGCCCCACTCATTATCATACCAGCTAACAACTTTAACAAAGGTTGGTGTCAGCTGAATACCGGCCTTAGCATCAAAGATAGAAGTGCGTGCATCACCCAAGAAATCAGAAGAAACAACAGCATCATCTGTATAGCCGAGAATACCTTTTAACTCGCCTTCAGAAGCTTTCTTCATAGCAGCGCAGATATCATCATAAGTAGCAGGCTTAGCAAGGTTAACTGTCAAATCAACAACAGAAACATCCAGTGTCGGAACACGGAAAGACATACCTGTCAATTTGCCGTTTAATGATGGGATAACCTTACCAACAGCCTTTGCAGCACCTGTAGAAGACGGAATGATATTTCCGCTTGCAGCACGGCCACCACGCCAATCTTTAGCAGACGGGCCATCAACAGTCTTTTGTGTTGCTGTTGTAGCGTGAACAGTTGTCATTAAACCTTCTGTTATTCCAAAAGCATCATGCAAAACTTTAGCAATCGGAGCTAAGCAGTTTGTAGTGCAAGAGGCATTGGAAACAAACTTTGTACCTTTAACATAAGAGTCTGTGTTAACACCGCAAACAAACATCGGTGTGTCATCTTTGGAAGGTGCAGACATAACAACATATTTAGCACCGGCATCAATGTGTCCTTGAGCTTTTTCCTTTGTCAAGAACAGACCTGTTGATTCAACAATGTATTCAGCACCAACTTCATTCCATTTCAAATCGGCAGGATTCTTTTCAGAGGTAACACGAATAGCTTTTCCATTAACAACAAGCTTGCCGTCCTTAACTTCAACAGTACCGTCAAATTTACCATGCATGGTATCATATTTGAGCATATAAGCCATATAGTCCACATCAATCAAATCATTGATTCCGACAATTTCAATATCATTTCTCTTTTGTGCGGCACGGAACACCAAGCGACCGATACGCCCAAAACCATTAATACCAACGCGAATAGTCATATTATTATCCTTCCTAAATATCAATTCAATGTGCGGCAGCCCCGCACGGCTTTTTTTGAAAAATCGCCAATAAATTAACACGAATTGTTGATTTTTCAAGTAAAATTTTAAAAGCAATATTGAAATAAGCTGTATTTATCCCCAACTATTTGCATTTAAACAAAAAAATCCGCCTATTTTCAAAATAAGCGGATTTTTATGGATAGTCAGTATCAAAGAATACGACTTATTTATGATCCTTGTTGTTTGTTTCTGCTAAATAAAGTCATAAAGATATTTCTTCCACGAGATTTTGTTTTACGAACCTCATCAATAGATGCATCGCGTTTCTTTTTGCCATCCTCAGTACTATTACCCTTCATCAATTTTGCTTTGGGAGCTACTTCTTGAGTTTGACGTACTACTGTGATGTCTATTTGAGGTTCTGCATCAACAAAGACCACATCTCTAGGAACATCCCGTCTATATAACCGAGGGAATTTTTCACCAAGATCAGCTTTACTTCTAATCTTGACACGATGACTGCTATGACTTATTCCCTTGTTACAATCATAACTTGCACCGGTAACTCTGATGTTCTTGTCATAGGGTAAACCTTCGATCTTTTTGTTTTGACGAACTTTATCAATATCTGATTTAACTTTCGTTGCAACATCTTGAGGCACAACCTCACCTTGATGGCAACCAAAAGTGTATTCCAAGATAACGTTTGGCGTTGGAGCATATTTGCTATAAGCAACCCAACTTGCTGTCATATAAAGCGCTTCTTCAGGTGTCAGCCCCTCAAAGATACCACCTTTGACATACCATGCATCTTGTAGTTTAAATCCTTCAAGAATATCATCATACGCATCTTCATTATACTTATCTTTCCAGAAATCTTTACACCATTTGAGTCGTTCTGCTGTAAGACCGGTATTACCAACTCCGCCACGCTCTGCAACATAACCAGCAGAAGGTGTGCCGAGAGGGATATCCTTAGTACCTAAAGAGTCTACAACGATTTCCACATTATCTGTTCTTGAAACTGTTAAAATCTGACTTTGTGTAGAAGCTCTAGAAGAAGTTTCAGAAAATTCAGTTGTTACATCTTCTTTTGATGCAGCGGATGCAGTCCCAACAAAACCAGCCGCCATCTCACCTGTAGATGTAGCCAAAGAGGCATCAGCAGTGTTAGATGACTTATTTTCTACCGGTGCCATAGAGGAAGCATCAACAAAAGTTACTTTAGAGGTCTTTACAGCTTCAGAAGGAACAGAATCCGAAACACTGACATCGTCTGTTTTGGTTCCTACAAAAATATCTTTAGCATTGCTGGAAACGTTTGTTACTTCATCAAGTGTTACGGTCTTAACCTTTTGACCATCTACAAGGCCATTTCCCTTATAAAGACCAGCGGTAACAGTAGAAGCCACATTACTAAAAGTATCGGGCTCTAATGTAGACATGAACGTTACATTTTCACTTTGAACGCCAAAAACTTCCTCAACAGATGCATCGCGTTTCTTTTTGCCGTCTTCAGTACTATTACCCTTCATTAATTTTACTTTTGTAGCCTTTTCTTGAGTTGGATGTTGTACATCAATAACGATATCAGGATCTTGATCGATAAATTCTACCTGTTTAACAACTGGTGCTACAGTATCCGGCTCTGCTGTTACGGTTACAACTGCGTCTACACTTTGAGTAGTCCGTGTTTGAGTTTTGTGATAAGTAGATCTCTTTTGGGCTCTGGTTTTAGTCTTCACATAATTAACTTTACTCTGGTCACAAGGATTTGTGATGCTGACAGCACGAACAGATAGATTACCGACAACTTGATCAATGTTCATGATGGTACCGATATTTTCTGGAATCTCATCCGAACAGCCATTCAAATACTGATCAAAAGCCTTAGCAAGCCCGGCAGCAGCGAGAACATCTTCATTAATACCCTTATTTTCCATCTGACCTGGATTAGGATACATAGAACGCAGATATCGATGGGTATTTAATACTTGCTCACGCGTAACACCATCACCGAAATACGTTTTCATAACGGAGTCGGTCAAGCGCTGATAAGCAAAATCATATCCCGGAATAGTTGTTGTATCGTTTAATTCATGAGTGAAACTGTTATTATCAAAATTTTGAGTAGATAGCCATGCAGCATGCGATACACCTAAGCTATCAGAATATTCTTTAACAACAGTAACTGGTAAAGGAGCTTGTTTCTGTGAAGAGGATTGTTGTGCTGCCTGAACCACCTCAGTAGTATCAGTAGGTACACCATTTGAGTTGTTCTGAGCAGCAGAATTTGAACAGCTGGTTAAAACAACATTCAATGAGATAGAGACAAATATACCCATTGCGACATATCCTAAACGTCTAACAACCTTTTTAGTTTTATTACTCGAAGATTGTTCTAGCTTATTAATATAGTCCTTAAACTCTTTCTTCTTACGATCAAATAAATCAGTAAGTTTACGAGCAGGAACACGGAGTCGCTTCCCGAAATTCAAGCAATCTTTATTATCAAAATCAGGAGTTCCGGCATGTTCGTGAATTCTTAAACCACCCAAGATACGTAATGCATGTTCCTTTAATGCTTTTTTATATTTATTTTGTAAACTGCCTTCACCATCATCAAACGGAACTTCTCTAGCGCATTCTTGCTTTGCAAGACCCAACACTACCTCATTAGCTGCTCTCATCTGGGATGGAGATAATTCCTCGTCTGCATCATTTACGAATGCAGTATTTCCCATTGCATCAGCAACTTCTGGATCGCGTAAAACTTCCTGTTCGACTACTTTTGACTCTGAATCTTCCATGAAGCTGACATACTCTTCAATTTGGCCTGTATAGTCATCAGGGTTTGGAACTTCCTTAAATGATGTACCATCTTCATACATTTTAATCAAAAGCTTGGCAAATTCCGGGTCTGTTTTATCTTTTTTCAAAAATTCCAATGCAGCAGCAAAGGTATCCTTATCAACAGACAAGTAGCCGCTGACAACATCATATGCCACCTTAAGTTTCTCAGCGTCCGAAAGGTTATTAAAGTTGACCGCATTAATGGACTCAAATTTCTGAGCGTTTGTCACTGTATTTCTCCTAAAATATCTTGAATTTAAAGGCAGTATATAACAAAAAAAACATAATTTCAACACTTTTTTTTGTCAATTTTATATTTTTTTAGAAAAAGTTGTCAATTTGCCGAAAATAAAAAGTTGCGAAATTTTTATAAGCGTACTATAAAGGCTCAAAAATAACATTTATAGAGAAAACAATGCGTGTAGATTTATTTGATTTTAACTTAGATAAAGATTTGATAGCAAAACAACCGGCTAACCCTAGAGATTCTTCGAGGTTATTAGATTTAAGTGAGCCCGATGCGATATATGATCGCCATTTTTATGATTTGCCAAATATCTTAAAAAAAGGTGATGTCTTGGTTTTCAATGATACAAAAGTCATACCGGCCAGACTATATGGTAGGAGAGATAAAGCAGAGGTTGAAGTAACGCTTTATCATCCTGAAGATGGAAAAACATGGTGGGCGTTTATTAAGAATTCTAAACGTTTGCATGAAAAAGATGTTATTTCTTTTTATACCGCGGAAATTGATGCTGAACATTCCGATTTTAAGGCAAAAGTGCTAAAGAAGGATACAGAAGACGGTGTCTTGTTGGAATTTTTATGTTCGGTTGATGAGTTGGCCAAAAATTTGGAAAATTATGGGTTGATGCCTCTTCCTCCATACATAAAGCGTGATAAACCGAGCGGTTCTTTATGGAATAAATATAACGATAAAGAGGATTATCAGACTGTTTATGCTAAATATGAAGGAGCAGTGGCTGCTCCTACTGCAGGCTTACATTTTACAAATCGGGTTTTAGAAGAACTGGATAAAAAAGGCATAATAAAAGTTTTTTTAACACTGCATGTCGGTGCCGGGACATTTTTGCCGGTTAAATCAGAAGACACAAAAGATCATAAAATGCATGCGGAGTATGGTATTATCACAAAGGAAGCATGTGACATTATTAACCAGGCAAAAAAAGAAGGAAGGCGCATTATCGCTGTTGGAACAACATCTGTCAGGTTGCTGGAAAGTGCAGCAAATGAAAGAGGAGAAGTTTTGCCTTTTAAGAAAGAAACCTCTATTTTCATTACACCGGGTTATAAATTTAAAGTAATAGATTACATTATAACCAACTTCCATTTACCAAAATCGACACTATTTATGCTGATATGTGCTATAGCGGGAACGGAAAGAATGAAACAGGCCTATGAGCATGCCATAAAAGAAAAATATCGCTTTTATTCATACGGTGACAGTTCAATCTTAAAATGTGTAAATAAAATTTAACTTTTTTTCATTAAACTGCCTATCCGAGAAATAGCTAACGAGGATAATTGTGTTAAAGTTAGGTTTTAAGCCGGAAAAAGTTTTTATTTATAGCAAGAACTTCTTACTACCAATACTGGTAATAGGTTTTTTTATGACCTATTTTTTCTCTATGGCAGAATTTTCGGAAGAAAAATATCACGCCGTCCATGTTTATTTCATAATTATCACAATAGCAGCATTTCTATCGGCTGTTATTGGAAAGATACCCAGCGTTTTTATTTCTGTGAGCATTATTTACATAAGCTATTTAATCATAAACCAATCCAGATATATATACGGAGAAGATTATATCTTTTCTTCCGGCTATAATATATGGACGATTCTCGCCATTCCTAATCTATGTTTTGCTTACTTGTTTTTTTCTAAAAAACATCGTCATAAGTATTGGAGTTGGTTTTACATCTTTTTGCTCTTAGAAACAGCCGTGATAGAAAGACTCTTGAGCCAAAGTCTGGATGCAGATTCATATTATTTCTATAGACATATAGGAATGTTGAACTATCCGGCCTTTTATACTTCTTGTCTTTGCATATTGATTTTATTCATCAGCCAGGCACTAAAAGGCAAGATATTAAACGCAGCAACGCTATTTACTTCAATTTCAATATTAACGGGAATGTATTTTTCAGAAAATTTATTCGCATTCAGCCTATTTTTCTTGGCAGGTGCCTTTATTGAGTTGGTATCCTCATTATATTATGTTTATTATAGTTTGTATAAAAATGAAGAGCTAGATATAGCTAATATTCAATCTTATTACAAAGAAGCCGAGAAAAAATATCCGTTGAAGTACAGTGTGGCATTGATGTATATGGATGATTACGAGCGGTTAATCAAAAGATTTGGTGCTAACAAAATTCTCATCTTAAAAAAGATGTTTTTATCTCGCATTCGCCAAATAAACTCGGATGTACTAATATACAATTATAAAGATGATGCTTTAGTCTTGGCTTTTATGAATAAAAATGCATCAGAAAGCTTCGAAAAGGCTGAAGAAATACGTCGGATTCTCGCCAAATCAATCTTTATTTTTAATGAGAATAATCACTTGCAATTGACAGTATCCCAATGCGTCAGTGAAAAGAAACGCAGCGATTCAGATGCCGCTGCTGTACTATACAGAGCGGAAGTAAATTTACAAAAAGCCTGTAAATTTACCAGGAATATCACCATTAAGGCCTAATTTGTATCTTTGATAGAACGATGTAAAATATAAATTCCTAAAATCAAAAAAGGAATTGAAAACAATTGTCCTAATGTAATATTAGCAAACACAAAACCAATTTGTCGATCAGGCTCTCTGAAAAATTCCATACATATTCTTAAGATGGCATATCCTATTAAAAAAACAGCAGAGATGAAGCCGGTATGCTCTCTCACATAGGCTTTGCGGGATAAAAAGTTCAGGATTAAAAGCATAAGACATCCTTCTGTTAAAGCCTCATAAATTTGTGAAGGATGTCGTGGCAGATAACTTCCATCCGGAAATTTAACCGCCCACGGAACATTTGTAACCCGTCCCCAGAGTTCTCCGTTTATAAAATTAGCTATTCGCCCCAAGAAAATACCGATAGGAACATATAAAGCAACAAGATCAGTTATCTTCAAAAAGGGATATTTTTCCTTATGTGAAAAATATAACAATCCCAAAATAACACCGATAATACCGCCATGAAAAGACATTCCCCCATGCCAAATGGCAAATATCTCTAATGGATAATGCCAAAAGTATCCATTTCCATAGCCTAAAACATATCCCAGTCGCCCACCGGCAATAATACCAATAGTTGTGTAAAATACCAAATCGTCCAGTTGTGCGTTAGTGATATTTAATTGATATTTTCTTATGTAACGCTTCGTTAACATCCAGGCCAAAAGAATCCCCAATAAATAAGCCAAGGCATACCACCTAAGAGACAAAGGGCCAATGGTTAAAGCAACGGGGGAAACGTTTGGAAAATCGATATACATGAACTAAAAAAGCTCCTTAAATAGCTCAAAACAACAGATTAAATTTATATTAATAAAAAAATATAATCCACATAAAAAAATAAAAAAAGCAAATAAAAAATATAACATATTGAAATAAAATAAATTGCCTAAAATTAAAAAGTTACTATTTTCTTAAAAAAGTGGAAAACTGGATATTCTGATTGTTTTAAGCATAGCACATAGTAAAAGATAAACATGCGGTACCAAAAAAGGCAAAAATAATGAATGTAGCTCTAGAACAAAATTTGTATAATCCTATTGATACCATAGAGTATCTTTTTGCACGCGATAATATATCATTGGATCGGCGTAAATATAATGAATTAGTTGCAGAAGTACAAGGAAAGTGGGATAATATGCTTATATTCTTTGCCTATGAGGAACATATGCGTTGTTTGCATCTATCTTGCCTTTTAAATATAGAAACAGCGACAGTCGATCGCAGCAAAATGTTCGAATTACTGGCATTGTTAAACGAAAACTTATGGATTGGGCATTTTGCTTACTGGAGTGAGCAGAAAATGCCTATTTTTAAACATTCTATAATTTTGCAAGATAGCGAAGAACTTTTTGCTGAGAAAATAAATAAAATTATAGAATTGGCCATTATGGAATGTGAGCGTGTATATCCTATCTTTAATGCTGTTATGCGTCAAAATGTTTCTCCAACGCAGGCAATATATGCCGGTGCAATGGTAATGTAATTACAATATTTTCAAATAATATAATATATAAAGGATGATTCCTACTTGTATGGCAACAACTCCCAAAAAGGTTGCAGCATAGCTTCTCTTTTTATTTTTGTGATGAAAAACTTTTTGACCAATAAATGCACCGATAGTTCCTCCCAAAAGTTCTAAAGTGTGAAGATGTGTTTCGGGAATCCTCCACTCGCCACGTTTTGCCAAGCTTTTATCCCTTCCATAAGCTAAAAAAGTACATATATTAATTAAAGGAATGTGGAATAATAAAAATAACATGAAACTAATTTTACTGAATGGATGAACCTGCCAATTTAAATTATTTTCACATACGTAAGCACACAAAATCATCATCAAAACATAGAACAAAAAGAAAGTGTTTTTACGTAACATACTGAATAAAAACAATAAAGAGAATAAAACAGCAGAAAAAGTGATAACCATATGACCTCTCAATAAGCGAATTTTTATTATAAAAAAATCAAAAAGTAAATCAAAAACTTAAGAATTTTTTAAATGCTTGTCTGTTAAAAGGTATATAAACAATAAATAATTTTATTTAGGAGACGCCCTATGAAAAAAGTTTTAAGTGTAATTACCTGTAGTATTTTAGCCGCATGTTCTTGTAGCGAAAATCAATGGGAAGAGGTTGATGTTGTAACATATGAAGAACCAACCTATGAGGAACAAGTTGTTGTTGAACCTGAACCAGCAGAAGTTCTGCCGGCGAAGGTAATCGTTGAACAAGAGCCAGTATATGTACCGGCTCCTGCACCAGCTCCGCAACCTGTATATAACTGTCCATGCAGTGTTCAACCCTGCTATCAACCTGTATGTTATCAGGCTTGCCCATGTGCACAACCTGCACCGCAACCTGTACCACAGCCAAAAGTTACAACAACTAAAAAGATAATCACCACTACAACAACAATTGAAGAACCTTGTGGAAAACCGGTATGTGAGCCTGTTGTAACCACGCATGAAGAAGTTCTTCCGGCTGAAGTAAGTTATAACAACTTTGGCCGTCCGGTTCAAGAACCGAATGTTTATCCAGAGGTAGTTGTAGATAGAGCACCGTATGCTACAAATGTTGTATCTGCTCCCAAAGTAGATGGTAGTATTGCTGCAAAATATTCTCCTGAAGCCTATGATGTTGTTGCAACACGGGCAACGAATCGTATGTTACAAGATACAGCTGCTACATATGGAAATGGACAGCATCAAACAGTTTTTTTGAGAGATACTAAGCTTTTGAGCTCTGATTTACCGTATGGTAGTCACCGTTTGAAGAGCACAACGAAGGATATCATAAATGGTTCAAAGGCTTATGATGTTGTAAATAACAGTAATGATGCTAATTTCATCGTCGATTCTTCAGCCGATTGGTACGTTGCTAACAATGCTGCTCCTGCATTGCAATATAAGTTAGCAATGTTTGATAGAAGCGGAAGAAAAATCAATGAATGGGTTGAAATTATTAGACAAGTTCAGGAATAATCTTGAATGGTAAAAATAATCCTTAAACTGTCTGTTTTGGTTTTGTTAGTTTTTAATTTTAATGGGGCCAAAGCAGACAGTTTTTTTGTTGCCAATAAGGATATATATCAAAAGGAAAGTAAGTTAATAAGCAGAGACTATATTATTCCAATGATTTATGTTGAGGAAATGGAGTATTATAATGGTAAGAAATCTCCAGCCTACACACAAAAGATTATACGAAAATTAGCTCTGGAGCCATCTGTTATTATCGTGGATAAAAAAGATTTAGCGGACTACTTTCTTATACCGAAACTAAAAAAATCTAAAATAGAATCTATAAACAGAGAAAATAGTCGCTATAGCATGTCAATAGCGCTAGAATTATGGTCTAAAGGCGGAGTACTGATTAATACCGAGCATCAAAATCGCTACATCATTATAAAAAAATCACAAGATCCTCAAGAAATTGCCAAGAAGCTATTATCAAAGCTTTTAGATGAGGCTGTGGATAACTTTCTTCTGAAAATTGAAAATCATGAACTCAAAATTGGGCAAAAACCAATCTTAAACAACAATGAACCTATTAAACATGCTATTTTGTAAGCCAAAAAGTTGCCGGTCCATCATTAATTAAGGATACTTTCATTTCCGCCTGAAAAACACCTGTTTGCGGTTCAAATCCTTTTTCACGAAGCTTTTTTATGAAATATTCATACATTGCTTTAGCTTTTTCAGGTGTTTCTGCATTGTCAAAACCAGGTCTGTTACCACAAGAAAGATTGGCAGCCAAAGTAAATTGCGAAATAACAAGAATACCACCACTGATATCCTTGACAGAAAGATTCATTTTACCATTTTCATCTTCAAATATTCGTAAATTAACAAGCTTATTGGCAAGAAAGTCAGCCTGAGAGGATAAGTCATTTTTTTCAACACCCAAAAAAACTAAGAGTCCCTGTTCAATCTCACCGGTTATGCGATCGTCTACTTTAACAGAAGCCTGAAGAACACGTTGTATGAGTAATTTCATCATATCCTCCTATTGATAAAATAAATATGAAAGCAATATAGCTGCCACAATACCTGCTAAGTCGGAAAACAAAGCATATTTTAAAGCATATCTTGTTTTAGAAATACTGACAGCTCCAAAATAAACGGTCAAGACATAAAATGTTGTTTCTGTAGAGCCTTGAATAACTGATGATACAAACGCAGCAAAGCTGTCGGCACCAAAAGTTTGCATGGTTTCAATCATCATTGCTCGAGCACCAGATCCAGAAAGGGGTTTCATCAAAGCAGTTGGTAAAGCATCTGCAAATTGAGTATCAACGCCGATAAGCGAGCATAACAACTTTATTCTGCCGATCACCACTTCCAATATACCGGAGGCTCGAAAAACACCTATAGCGATAAGCATAGCCAATAAATAGGGCAGAATACGTATCGCAACACTAAAACCTTCCTTGGCACCTTCAACAAAGCTTTCGTAACAACGTACTTTTTGTTTAAGGCAAAGGATAAGCACTGCCGTAATTAATAAAATTAAAAGAATATTTCCTAAAGCTGCGGAATAGACCATGCGATGCTCAGAATCTAAAATACTAAAGAATCCGGCAATTAAAAAAATGATTAAAAAGAGGCCTCCGAACCACTTTAAAAGCACAGGATTAAACAAATTGATTTTTTGTTTAATAGCAACACAAATAAAACCAACTAATGTGGAAACAGAAGTAGCCAACAATATAGGAATAAAAACATCTGTAGGCATTGTTGCGCCCATTTGCGCTCTGTACATAAATATTGTGATAGGAATAAGTGTTATAGAAGAAGCATTAATAATCATAAAAAGAATTTGTGCATCACTAGCTGTATCCTTCTTAGGGTTATATTGTTGTAATTGCTCCATTGCCTTCAATCCCATCGGAGTAGCAGCGTTATCTAATCCTAAAAAATTAGCAGCCATATTAAGAACAACAGTAGAAATAGCAGGGCTGTTATCAGGAACATCCTTCATTAGGACTCTAAACAGTGGTGATAACTTTTGCGAAATTTTATTCGCCAATCCAGACTGTTCAACTAATTTCAAAATACCCAGCCAAAAGCTTAAAATACCGATCAGACCAATAGAAATGTCAACAGCCGTCTGAGCATTTTTAAAAATTGATTCTGTTATCAGATTAAAAGTTTCTGCGCTGTGAAAAAATATCAAATTATATATAGCAACAATGATGCTACATAAAAACATTCCAACCCATAAAACGTTAATCATAAAAGCCTCATTAAATAAATATTTAAGATATTAATCTTACAATAAACCAGAAAAGTTTAAAATTTATCAAAGGAATAAATATGCAGATAGATACAGAATATATCGCGGAAAGACAAAAGTTTGATGATTATTGTAATCGTGTGCTAATTCCTGCACTGCAGCCCTTGGAAGATAGAAGAAAAAAATATTTAAGATATTTTTCTGCTGTTTGTTTAGGGATTATAATATGGGTTATATTTTTGATATACGCTTTCTTAAATGGGCAAGCACACAATTCCGGATATGATATATTTCTGTGTCTTATCGTATTAGCTGTATGTTGGCCAATGTTTATGTATTATAAAAAGAGCAAAGAAAGTATACTGCCAATACTAATCAAATATTTTGGTGATTTTAATTATATATACCATCCTCACATGCCTAGAGACACTCTAAACAAGACCTTGGTTATAAATCATAAAAAAGAATTAAATTTTGAAGAGGGATTTGAGGGACAATATGCCGGAATGCAAACCCGTATTATGGAATATAGCATCTTAAAACAATATAAGGCATCAGATTCAAATAACAAATATATTAAAAAACAAGACTATGGAATAATCTTTACATCCCAAATGAAAAAAATGTTTAAAGGACAGACAATTGTTGTTTCTGATCGGGGTATAATGAATAAATTTTTGAATTATAAAGGATTAGATCGTGTTACTCTTGAATCACCAGAATTTGAAAAAATATATGAAGTTTTTTCTGATGATCAGGTAGAGGCAAGATATATTTTAACAGCTGTGATGCTTGAATATATGGTAGAATTGAAAAAACTTTTCAAAAAAATTGAGTACAGCTTCTTTAATAACGAACTATGGATCAATATAGCCGTTAATAAAAACTCATTTGAATGTAGTAGCTTCTTTAGAACTGTAATCAATAAAAAACGTCTTGAAAAGACATTCAAACAACTCTATCTGCTATTTTCTATTATTAAGATTCTCCGCCTTGATCAAGATAGACTGTTATAAAACTATTGATTTAACTCATTAATCGTTCGGACAGCCTCCTCATAAAGAACCTTATTTCGTCGTATAGATAGGCGAATATTAGATTTTGCTAATTCTTCATTTGTACCACAATCATAACGTTCCGAAGAGGTCAAAACACCACAAAGTGTAGTACCTTGTTGTGCGGCCAAATTAAGAGCATCAGTAAGGTTTATTTCACCATTAGATCCTTTTTCTACCAAAGGAAGCAAATCAAGAATAATATTAGGCAAGACGTATGGTCCCATGCTGGCATAGTCGGACTGGATCTCTTCAAATTTTGGTTTTTCAATAACGCCTTTAGCACGAACAAGATTTCCTTCAACCGAAACTCCAGAAAGAACACCATAACGAGACAGCTCTTCTTTAGGAAATTTCATAATATTTTCAACAATGCCGCCCTCTTTTTCGTATACATCCAATAGTTGTGACAAGATGCCCTTTCCGCGGCAGATATAAACATCATCGACCCACATAACCATAAAATCACGATCCCCGATAATATCTTTAGCACACAAAATAGCATGACCGTTTCCCTTAGGTTCTGATTGGCAGGCAAAAGAAAACTTGATACCGGCAGGTACTGTCCTTTTAAGTGCCTCCCAAAGCTCTAGTTTGTCATTTCTCAATAATTTCTCTTCTAAGAATGTATTTGGGGAGAAATAACGTACATACATATTGCGACCAACATCATCACTGTAAACAAAAATAACCTCCTTAACACCGGCCTCAGCACAGGCATCAACGGCATATTGGATGATAGGCAAATTATCAAGACATAGAAAACCCTTATGCATTGCTTTGGTTGCTGGTAGATTCCGGGTAGATAATCCGGCAACGGGCAAAACAACAACTTCAGGCCTTTTAAACATAATAAATCTCCTTATTTAACTAACTCTATGAATCATAACATAAATAAGAAAACTTATAACTTCAACAGAAAAAACTACTTTGTGTAGAGAGAAGTATTTTTACTAACGTATCCATAAAAAGGTATAAAATTCTGCCCATTTAAAGTAAAAAGATATTTTCTTTCAATATCAGGTTCTAAAACAGGATGAACAAATCCTGATAACATCGACTTTCCTATGGCCGTAACCAAAGCATTGTCTGTTTTATCGGTTTTAACATAAGCAAGCTCCACTGTTTCACCACTATCTTTGTTTTCACTTTCTTCCGCAATAACACCACCTTCTTTAACCTCTTCATTATGTTGAAGAGCTTTTATGTTTTGCGAAACAATAGCCTGCCCGACAGCATGTTCAGCTTTAATCATTTCTAACAAGAAATCACGTGGATTAATGGTAAATTTAGGCTTATTTTCCGATGGTTTATTACTGGAATCGGGATTAAGAGATTGGTCAGCGGTATACAATACCTTTTTAAATCCGGATTTTTTACCGGAATAATCATCCCCTATAGGAATATTTACTTCCAAGGAAGGTTTCCCGATATCCATGGCAACAACAGGGTTAATTTTGTGAAAAGAACTATCACCGAGAGAAGCCTCATCAACTTCCTCATCTTTCAATTTCAAATTCATATCTTCAGATTGTTCTGCTAACTCTTCTTTTGTTGTATATTTATTGAATTTAATTTTTTCCAAAATATCATTAATAGCCGTTTTGGTTTTTGTTAATAATTTATCTGATTTTAAGGAAGCTTTCTCATGGTCTGCATCAAGAATAGGTTGAGAAATTAAATTTTTTTTTTCAGAATCATTAACAATAATCGCTTCATTGTTTTCAACAATCTCTTGTTTTAAAGAATTTTCTAAAACCGAAGGGGTTGATAATGGTTCATCTTTGGTTGCAATCTCTTCATGATTAACAAAGCTAGGATTATTTATGAGAGATGAAAGGCCGCCGGAAAGCTTTTCCTCTTTATTTTCTGGAATTTCAACATTATCTAAAATTACTTCATCAAGAATAGGTGCCTCGTTATTTTTATCTAAAATGGCATCATCTTTTTTTTTATCTATATCATCCTGAAACTCTTCATCAAAAGAAACATCACCAATTTCAGGATCATTTTCCTCTTCAATGAACGTATTATCACCATTTGGAACAGGAGATTTTGATACATCAATATCTTCAGCATTCTTTGGAGGATAAATAACATATTTGTCATAATCTCGCGTATCAATATTCAAAACCGCCCTATAATCCTCAATACTCTTAATAATTTTATTATTCATATTTTCAGTATAGAGTAAAATAGTCTCCAGAGCTTGTTTGGCAATTTTATTGTTATTTTCCATTCCAGTAGCTTGAACCGTATCCATGATATCAAGGTAGTTATCCCTTATTTTATTATGTAACGATACGATTTTACCCATCTCTTCACTTACATCCTGGGTTCCTAAAAGAAGTTTTTGCTGTGAGGCCTCATCAATGGGGTGTTCTGATGAGTTTAAGGACTTCACTTTTTTCATATAACCACTGACCAAACTATCATAATATGCAGAATTATTTTGGGCAATGCTATAAGTCCACGCAATCTTATTAAAAGTATCGTCAAAGATATACTTACTATCAACAACAAAATTGTCTTCCAAAGATCTAGGAATGAACTCGATTTTAGATGTTTGAGCCGAAAATTCTGATTCAATATCTCTTAAATCTTCTTCTTTCGGATTGTTTCTGAGAACATCCAACATCTTTTTTAAACGATCATCATAAGAATTTAATAAAGATAAATTATCCTCATAAACTTTTTGAACATCTGCGTGGTTTGACACAGGTTTAAAGTGCACCACATCAAGCATTATACGAGACGTTTCCTGCAAAGAGGAGTTTATCCTGTCTTTTAGGGCATCAATTTTACTGGACAATTTATTTTGTAAAGATTTCTCTTCTTTTTTCTGTTGATCTTGTAGTTGCTTTTCAATACGACCTATCCTCTGAATACTTTCAGATAAATCTGTAGTCACAACAGGATTAGCAAGGTTACCATTAAATGTAAATTTCAAGACATCAGCAAATGATGCATTATGGTAAACAGTGTCACATACAGCCTTAAACAACCAATCAGACAAGTTGAGATTCAATTTCATATCCATATGGACAACCGGAGAATCAAGTGCGATATTATCGGCAATAATGACACCCTTTGAAATATCATATTTACCTGAAATCTTTGAAAATACACTTTTCCCTGACTTTAGACTATTTAAAACACTGTCTTGGAAGCCTTCAACACTTTTTCTTTGCTCTAATTCAAACTTAATAATATCTAAATCCCATCCCTTCATGGTGGTCTTGGATAATTTGAAGTCACCCTTAGAAGTTAAATTTTCAAAGAAATCTTTAGAAGAGACAGCACTGGAACTAAAATCTCCCTTGGCATCAAGTAGCCCCGGATCTAATACATAAACAGACCCACCAATCTGAGATAAAGCAAGGGATTTTGTGTTATAAGAGCCATTAATAGATGGAATGTTATTGCTATCCAACTCAAATGTTAAATCAATATCGCTTTGATCTTTCTTTGCTTTAAGATGATCAACTTTTAATACACCATTTTCCAAAATAGAACCAAATTGAACATCAGAATATGTACTATTTTTACAAGTAAGACGCTTGATTTCCGTTTGAATATCGAAATCAACTGATTTCAAAAAGGAGTAGTCAAATTTTTTATCATCAAAATCTGGTTTGCTAACAAAAGGCTCCCTTTTATCCGTTGAAGACTTCAATAAAACAAATTGACTTAGATCCAATAAGTGATCAGCATCAAACTGATCAAAATCAAGCTTTGCCGCAATCTTAGGCGTTTTTACACTATAGTCAGCCTGCAAATCACCTGCAATTTTATCTCCTCCTAGATAAGAGGTTAAATCCTTAATCGAAAAATTGTCAAAACTTCCTTTAAGCTTTCCGGAAAGGGTAAAAGAGGTCATTGGTATATTAGGCTTGTAATCAAAACCAAGATCCCTTATTAGGGAGGAAAAGTCATTAGATTTCAGTTCTAAGTCACCATCAAGAAGAGATTTGATTTTGGCATTAGAAACAACTCCAGTATAAGAAAACTCAGTGTCTCCAAATTTTTGAATCGAACTAACATTAAAATCATTACAAGATCCATTTAAGGCACCCTGAGAAGCAAAAACCTTTCTTCTGAATAACTCTTTATCCTTCAAATGAAGCCCTAGGGCGGCAGCAAGTAAAGGAAAATTAGAGGTCTTAACGTCATAAGCTAATTCATTAAAAAACGGGGCTTTGTAGACGTTACTTGCATCAAGAGTAAGATTAAGTTTGGCTCCGGCTAGGTCATCGATAGCAAGCTTTTCTATCTTTAATGTGTCTTGTTCGGCCACAAATTTCAAATTGATTCCTTTAAGTGGAACATCATTATAAACAGCAGAACCAATTAACAAATTCATTTCAACATTAGTATCATGATTCCATGAGATTAGATTAAGTTGGTGTAAAATCTTATCTTCAAGCGAAGCTGAGCCCATACTTTCAGGTAAAACTTGTACATACTTATCAAATAAAACCTTTGAAACTTGAATGGATGCTAAGACAAATTGTTTTTGATCTTTTTTAATAAATCCTACATTTCCAGTAAGTTCAGAAGCATCAATAATTGCCTTAGGCGAAGCAATGGTCAGATTATTTAAATCACCGTTAAAATTAAGTTCGGCTTCAGATTTCTTAAAAATATTTTTCTTATTATCATCACTAGCATATTTCGACAAGTCAATTCCAAAAATAGAAGCAAAGACACGCAAATCATCGGTCTTGAAGCTCTGATTAAATTGGTAATGAATAGCATTATTAAAATCAACAACACCTGTTGTTTTAACAAAGGTATTAGCGGGAAGCTCAATAGTAAAAGGACTAACTTTTAAGATGTTATTATCTAAATTTAATTCCAAATTGAGATTTTGAGCCTGCGCACCACGATAAACTACCTTACCAGATTTTAAGCTGAAAGCACCACTATAAGCGGACAGTAATTCATTAATCTTTTTTGATTTGGAAAAATTAGCTGTATCTGCAGCAAATTGCTCTAAAATGTCCAAATCAAACAGACTCATCTTAAGATCTGCAATGATACTTGTTTTATCCTGGTCATTTTTTATAGCAACAGAGCCATTTCCTTTGTTGTTATTACCATAAGAAATATTGAAATTATCCAATTTAGTAAGAGAGGGTTCCTTACTGTAAGAAAACGATATAAATAAAGGTTTATTGTAGAATTCTTTGAGTGTATTTTCACCAAAAAGTACTGTCACCAAATCTTGTAAATGAGGAATATCAAAATTCATATTTCCTTTAGCATTGCCACCTAGAGTTCCATCAATACTTGATTTACTTGCCGTTGCAACATTTTCAAAATCCATTTTAACAGATATATCTTTATCCTTTATAATGTTTCCATTGAACTTAAATTCACTGTTGTTATAGATGAAGTTACCATTTGTTTTATAAGGTCCCTTAAGAGAGGGGGCGCTGATTGAGGCAGAAATATTAGGTAAGACAAATTCTTTATTCGTTTTGAGATCTTTATAGCTAAAAGTAGAATTAGCCAAACGAATATCATTAAAAGAAACTTCAAGATTGCCAGACTTGTTTTTGTTATTTGTAACAACGCCGCTCCAATTAAATTTTCCATCTTCAGATTTTGTAACATTAACCGTTGCACCGTTTAGGGTCATAGAGCTGAGTATAAATTTATTATGAAAAAGAGGCAACAAAGCAACATTTGCCGAAATCTCATTAACAACAACCAAGGGGTCCTGGAAGTTGTTGTTTTTGGAAAACTTAACCTTATTTGCGGTAAATCTGGGAGTAGGCAACAACTCAACCCTTAAATTGCCGTCAATAAGTGTTTTCAATCCTGTAATCTGCGAAAATCTTTCAGATACAAAGCTCTTATGCTTGTTCCAATCAAGCATATAAATATATATCCCCAAAGCGATAATACCAACAACAATAAAACAAAGAAAACCTATAATGATTTTTTTTAGCACGTTTTTCTCCTAACAAAAAATAAGCTTTGCTAATTTTTTTTATTATTGTATATTATAAAAAATTAACGAAACGATAATATTAGAAAAATTTTTTAAGATGCAAAGGAGGCTATCGGTGGATATTTTACAAGAATTATATGAACAAGCCTTAACAGCTCGGTCAAATGCTTATGCTCCATATTCTGGTTATAAGGTCGGTGCAGCAATCTACACTAAAAATAAGAATATATATGCCTCATGTAACGTGGAAAATGTTTCTTTTCCCTGTGGAACATGCGCCGAAGCCGGAGCAATAGCAGCAATGATTGCAGGAGGAGACAAAGAAATTGAAGCTATTTTGGTTGTTGCTGATGGTAAAAATTTAGTATACCCATGTGGCGCCTGTTTACAGCGTATAGCAGAATTTTCAAGTGAAAAAACTAAAATATATTTGGCAGATTTAGAAAAAGTCTGCAAAATATACACACTCAATGAATTGTTACCTTACGGCTTTAAGGAGGATATCTAATGGATGCGAGAGAAGTAGCTGATCTTATCAAGAGAGAACTTGGGTTAAAAAATACTAAAACAGCCATCATTTTAGGTTCTGGACTTGGTGATCTTGTTGAAAGTTTGGATAATAAAAAAAGATTAAGTTACAAGGATATACCAGGTTCTCCGACCAGTTCGGTAGAAGGTCATAAAGGAGAACTGGTAAGCGGTACACTATGTGGCAAAGAGATTTTATGTGTTAATGGCCGTGTTCACCTATATGAAGGGTATAGTCCAACTACTGTAGCCAATGCAATTTATTCATTAAAAGATTTGGGTATCAAACAATTGATAGTAACCAATGCCGCCGGCTCCTTAAATACAAATATGGCACCTGGAAGCCTAATGCTTATAAATGACCATATTAATTTCAGTGGTAGAAATCCGCTTGTTGGGCCAAATAATGATTTTTATGGCCCCAGATTTCCGGCTATGAATGGAGCCTATACTCCAAGATTGCTCGAAAAAATGAAACAAATTGCTTATGAAAACAATATAGAAGTATGTGAGGGCATATATCTCATGGTTTTAGGTCCTAATTTTGAAACAGCAGCAGAAGTTCGGATGTTTGCCAAATTAGGCGCAGATGCTGTTGGTAGTTCAACAGTACCGGAGGTTATTGTTGCTTCACAGTGTAGTATGGATGTTCTTGGAATATCTGTTATAACTAACTATGGTGCTGGTTTAATGCAAAATACGCCATCACACCTTGAAACACTCCAAACCGCTAATAAAGCCGCAACAAAACTTGTCAAATTGATAACAGCCTTTATTAAAGAGGAGGGCTAAACATGCTACCTCAAGAAATTATCCGCAAAAAACGTAATGGTAAAAAGTTGGATGCAGATGAAATTAATTTTTTTATAAAAGGCTTATGTGCAGGAGAAGTTGCGGATGTACAAATAGCTTCTATGACAATGGCTATATTTCTTAACGGTTTATCCAAAGAAGAGACATTATCTTTGACGTTAGCAATGAGAGATTCAGGTCAAACAATATCTTGGCAAGAAATAATGGACGGCCCGATTGTTGATAAACATTCAACGGGAGGTGTCGGTGATAAAGTAAGCTTAATGTTAGCACCAATGCTAGCTGCTTCAGGAGCATATGTTCCGATGATAGCCGGTCGAGGATTGGGGCATACAGGAGGAACATTAGATAAACTAGATTCCATAACTGGATACCAAACAAATATAGACATAGACAAATTTAAGAGCACAGTTAAAGACGTTGGTTGTGCTATTATGGGGCAAACAGAAAATTTGGCCCCTGCAGACAGAAAGCTTTATGCTATCAGAGATGTTTGCGCAACAGTTGAATCAATACCTTTAATCACCTCATCTATCCTCTCTAAAAAGCTGGCAGCAGGATTACAGTATCTTGTTATGGATATAAAATGTGGCAATGGTGCTTTTATGGAAAATATAGAAAGGGCTACAGCCTTAGCCCAATCCATCATTCGAGTTGCCAATGGAGCAGGAACAAAAACATCAGCATTATTGACAGATATGAGCAGTGTTTTAGGCAGTACGGTTGGTAATGCCTTAGAAGTCGAGGAAGCTCTATCATATCTTAAAGGAGAAAAAGCAGACAAAAGATTGGATGAGGTTACGATATCTTTATGCACGGAATTACTGATAAATAGTGGTCTGGCTTCAAATAAAACGGAGGCCGAACAAAAATTACGCCAAAGTATTTCCACGGGAACAGCTTATGATAAATTCATTAAAATGGCCGTAAATATGGGGGCAGATCGCAAAATTCTTGAAGATTTTGCTAAAAAAAGAAATAAAGCAGCATATATTGAACCCATATACAGCTCAAATGAAGGTTATGTATCATCTATAGATACACGAAAAATTGGGCTTGGTGTTATTATGCTAGGAGGTGGAAGAACCGTGCCACAACAACGTATAAATCATACAACAGGATTCACCTCGTTTTGCCAAACTGGAGATAAAATAGATAAACAGACACCTTTGTGTTATGTTCACGCAGAAGAAAAAGAAACCATTAAAGAAGTAGCAGATTTAGTAAGAAAGGCTATAAGCTTGACACCAACTTGTCCGCCTAAAACTCCGGTAGTTATTCAAAAAATTACATAAGTTACGGGTGTTTTGGTTTCTTAGGTTGCGGTGGTGCTAAAAAGCCTGCACGCGAACTGTGGTTTTTGATGTGGTGAAGAAGTGCATAATCAGGCATACCATCTTGAGGTAAATGCCATTTTTTCTGCAGCTTTCTGACAGCCGCCTCAGTCTTTGGACCAAATCGTCCATCCTCTTTTAATCCCGCATGAAGCGTACGGTTAGCAAAATGTTGTACTTTTGTGATATCTTCATCCGTAAGTTTGTATTTGGATTTCTCTACAAGCGGTGCAAATGTTTTGTTATTGGCTGTATATTCAGCAAGTTTAACAATAGCCAGAGCATAGTTGATAGATCGATTCCAGATCATAATTCGCCTAAAATTGCTGAGAGTAATATAAGCCCGACCATGTCTGCCATCAGGTAAAATAATGCCCGCGGCAGCATCCTTTGGTAAATCAAGAGCTTTGCCATTGGCTCCAACGATACCAATTTTTTCCCATTCTCTAACGGTTTTGTACTTTTTTAAGCCAACTAAAGTATAATCAAAATTCCAAGGTAATGTGACTTCTTGCCCCCACGGTTCATTAGGTTTCCAACCAAGTTTAGAAAGATAATTAGCCGCCGAAGCAATAGCATCACCAAAATTGTCCCAGATATCAGCGATACCGTCCCCATCATAATCAACAGCATAAGCATTATAGGTAGAGGGCATAAACTGAAAATGCCCCATTGCACCGGCCCAAGAGCCCTTCATCTTTTCACCGCTTAAATCATACTTATCCATAATTTTTAGGACATTATATAATTCTTGTTTAAAAAACTTGGCGCGCCTGTTCTTATAGCTTAAGTTAGTCAGTCCATCAATAAGATGGTGTTTGCCTTTATTATAACCAAAATGTGTTTCAACTCCCCAAAAAGCAACCAGATAATTAAGAGGAACACCGGTCTTATTACTAAGAGATTGGTATTTTTTATTTAACTCTTTATAGTGTTGGCGTGCTTTGATAACTTTATCCTTATTAACCAATTTGTTGATGTAGACATCAGAAGTCAAAATAAATTCAGCCTGTTTTTTATCATGTTTTAGAACAGATGGTTTAACCTCATGAAAATAATCATTTTTATAGGCTCTGTTGATTGTTTTTTGAGAAATTCCTTTAGCCCTCATTTCTTTTTTTAAGCCATTAAGCCATGTATCCCAATCTTTACGCTGCTCTGCAGGACTTTTTAATGCCCAAGAAGAAGGGGCAATAAGGGTCAGAAAAAAGGCAATAAATAAGATTTTTTTTAGCATGTCTACCGTCACAAAAAATATTAAACACGATCAATATAAATAAAATATCTTTACTTTTTCCTAACAATCAAGTGTTTACATCAAAAAAAATATATGTTAAGGCTCTTTATAAGGAGAATGCGATGAATGTCAAAGAATTTAAACAAAATTTACCGATAAAAAAAGCCATCTTAGGTATAGATTATGGGACAAAGCGTATGGGCTTGGCTGTTTCTGATTTATCTTGTACTATAGCTACATCGTATAAAATTTTGTATCGTACAAGCAAACAAAAGGATATATCAGAACTCCAAAAAATCATTAATGAAAAAGAAATAGGGGCCATTGTCATGGGATTACCTCTACAAATGGATGGAAAAGAGGGGACGATGGCTGAAGAAGTTCGTCGATTCGCTGCCATTTTAGAAGAGAAATTGGCATTGCCATTGCTTTTGTGGGATGAGCGTCTTTCCTCATCTGCGGCAGAAAATTTCCTAATCAAAGAAGTTGACTTATCTCGAAAAAAACGTGCCAAAGTTCTAGACGCCTCTGCAGCAGCTTATATTTTACAGGGTGTATTAGATGCTCTGAAATATGCTTAAAAAACTTGCGTAAAATTAGTTTCTGTGGTACAATCTATCTGTGCGAGAAAAAAGAAAGGTATATGAAATGGAGACGTGGAATAAAATTGTATCAACAGTGTTAAGGCCAATAGAATGGCTTATAGAAAGTATTGAAAAAAGCAAAAATGAACAAAGGCAGAAAATAGAGGAAAGAAAACGTCGTTATAGGGAAGAAAAAGCAGCAAAAAGACGACAGAAAGAGCGTCAAATGATAGAAAGTATCAATGAAAAAAATAAACAATCCAACTTAAAATTAAGAAGAACTTTCACAACAATTCAAGAATATCAAAAAATAGCGGGACCCGGGTGTTGTAATCTAGATAGATTACCGGATAGTGAAAGAGATTTGATTGCCCGAAGAGTAACAGAATTAAAGAGTAAAAATAAAAAATTTGCAGAAGCTCTAGAGGCATGGGCAAAAACAGGTTATGAAATTCCAAGAAAAGAGGTTGGTAATGTAAGAAAAATTCCGCATCAAGACAGAAGAATTTGAATTAAAAAAATACAACAAAAAGGGAGCTGAGAGCTCCCTTTAATTTTAGGCGAAGCTTGAATAACTATGCAGCTTTTACTACATCAAATTTAACTTCAGCACCACCCAACTCATCAACAGTTGGTTCAGAAATACTGTTATTTTCAGCAATTTCAAGCGCTAAAACTTGCTCTTTGATATAGTCTGCATATTCTAAAATAGCTGTTTTAACCTTGGTATCACTGGAAGAATAAGCAAGTTTAATTCTATCAGAAATATCAAAATCCTTATCTTTTCGAAGTGCTTGAACCATGCGTACAAAGTCGCGTGCAATACCTTCTTTTTCAAGGTTTTCATCAATTTCTGTATCCAAAATGACCACTGCTGTATTATCAGGTAAGGCCTGGCCGCTCATCCCATCTTTGATGACCAAGCGTAGCTCATATTCTTCGGCCAACAACGTCTGTCCGGCAATAGAAAGCGTACCATCAGCATTTTCTTGCCATTCATTCGTTTTAGATTTTGCCATAATGTCTTTCATAAAGGATCCCAAGCGTTTGCCGATGAGAGGTGTTTTAAGATATAAGAAGTGACTGGCTACATCTGCAATATCAGACTTAAGTTTAATCTCTTTAACATTAACCTCATCTCTCAAAGCGTCAACGAAGTCTCTTAATTTTTCAGCATCATCACCGGCAATAACCATAGACTTAAGAGGTAGACGGTTACGAAGTTTATGTTCTTCGCGAATAGACTTAGCCACAGAAGAAATAGCGCGCACCATATCCATTTGGTTGATTAACTTTGCATTATCCGCAATAGAATCAAAATTCGGTATATCGGTTAAATGAACCGATTCGCAATTCGTTAGACCTTTGTACACGAACTCACTGATAAAAGGCATTAAAGGTGCTGCAATTTTTGCTACATTAATGAGCACAGTATAAAGTGTATTAAAGGCACTTAAATCCTCGCCATCCCAGAAACGAGCACGTGAGCGACGAATATACCAGTTATTAAGAATTTCCAAGAAATCCTCAATCTGCACACAAGCTCTTGCAATTTCATAGGCCTCCATATCACTCTTAACACCATTGCCTAAGGCTTTAAGCTTAGCTAAGATATAGCTGTCCAAAACATCAGAAGATGCAGATATTTCTTCAGCCTTAATGCCTTCAGCATTGGCATAAAGTGTAAAGAAGTAATAGGCATTCCAAAACGGAATAAGAGCTTTTCTTGCTGCTTTGGCGATTTCCTTTCCCTCTTTATCAACAGCAACATTGCCGCCTTTCAAAACAGGAGAAGAAATCAAAAACCAACGCAAGGCATCAGAACCGATGGTTTCCAAAACATCATTCGGATCAGGATAGTTTTTCAAACGTTTTGACAGCTTTTGTCCGCCTTCAGCCATCAGCAATCCCGTACAAACACAATTCTTAAAAGCCGGTTTGTTATGTAAAGCTGTGGAGAGAACAGTCAGCGTATAGAACCAACCACGCGTTTGGTCAATAGCCTCAACAATAAAGTCTGCAGGAAAATGACTTTCAAACCACTCTTTATTTTCAAATGGGTAATGAACCTGAGCATAAGGCATTGAACCACTCTCAAACCAACAGTCAAATACATCAGAAACACGACGCATCATTGTTTGACCACTTGGATCATCCGGATTTTTATAAACAACATCATCAATGTACGGCTTATGTAAATCTGTAACCTCAATTCCTGTTTTAGCCTTAATTTCCTCTAATGATCCAAAAACATCAATTCTTGGAAATTGAGGATTATCGGATTTCCATACCGGAATAGGTGTTCCCCAAAAACGATTACGTGAAATAGACCAGTCTCTTGCACCCTCTAACCATTTTCCAAAACGCCCATCCTTAATGTGACCCGGAATCCAGTTAATTTCTTGATTGTTTTTTACCATTTCATCACGAAAATCAGTAACTTTGACAAACCAAGAACTCATCGCTTTATAGATGAGAGGTGTATCCGTACGCCAGCAGAATGGATAAGTATGTGTATATTGCTCTTTTTTAACCAATAGGCGATTTTCTTTAAGCCACTGCATAATGGGCTCATTCGTATCAAAGACTTGTTGACCGGCATAATCAAAAACTTCTGCTGTAAATTTACCTGCTTCATCAACAGGGCAAACCACAGGGAAATTTTCATCATAAGCTCTGCAAACCTCGAAGTCATCTTGACCGAAACCCGGAGCTATATGTACGACACCGGTACCATCTTCTGTTGAAACAAACTCACCAGCCAAAATCTTAAAAGCACCTTTATTCTTTAGGTCGCTAAAATAAGGGAACATCGGCTCGTAATCCATACCAACCAATTGTTCTCCCTTGATGGATCCGACTTTTTGTGCATTTTCAAGCTGTTTTTTATAACTACCAAGACGAGCTTCAGCAATAATATAATCTTGCCCATCCTCATTCATAATAGCGTAGTCAATGTCTTTACCAACTGCAAGCATTAGATTAGATGGGAGTGTCCATGGAGTTGTTGTCCAAACCAGTATTTTCTGCCCATTAGTCAACTTAAACATAATGGTAATGGCGCTATCAGTCTTATCACGATAACCAAGATTAACCTCAAAATTGGAGAGAGGTGTTTCGGCTGCCCAAGAATAAGGAAGCACGCGATAATCCTCGTAAACCAAGCCTTTATCATAAAGCTCTTTGAAGTTATGGATAACAGATTCCATATAGGGCAACTGCATGGTCTTATAATCATGATTAAAATCAACCCAGCGACCGATGCGCTTAAACATATCAATCCAGATGCTTGAATACTTTAAAACGTCTGTACGGCAAAAATCATTAAATTTACCTACACCGAAACTCTCTATTTGTTTGCGTCCAGAGACATTAAGTTGTTTTTCGGCAGACATTTCTGCAGGCAAACCATGACAGTCCCAACCCAAACGACGTTCCACCTTCTTACCATTCATGGTCTGAAAACGTGCTACAGCATCTTTAACGTAACTTACCATAATATGCCCATAGTGTGGCGTTCCATTGGCAAACGGAGGGCCGTCATAAAAAACAAATTCAGCAGCATTATCACGATTATGTACGGACTTTTCAAAAGTCTTATCTTCTTCCCAAAACTTAAGAATATCCTTTTCCATCTCTGGAAAATTTATTTTTGCGTTTAATTCCGGGTAATATTTCTTCTTTTCTGTCATTGTGATTTTCCTAAAACATATAAACTCCCGCTACTTTACTGGCAAAAACTTTCAAAATCAAGTATATTTTAAAAATATTGCTAAAAAATACCATCACATCGTAAACAAAATAACAAGAATCTTAACCGAATTTTTAAACATTATGCTTTAAAATTCCAACAAGGAGTTGTGAAATCATAAAGCATTTTTCTAGGTAACCATATGAAAATAAGTAAAAAAATATACATTTTTTTGATGCTGGTCTTAACAGCTTTTGCATCCGTTGCGAGGGCAGAAAGTGGTCGAATAACGGTTGCACAAGCTTTTTATCAGTTGGCTCACAATAATAACGTTTCAAGAATTAGGAATTTAATTAGTCGAGGATATTCGATAGAAAGTATTGATGAAAGGGGCCACAGTGCTCTATGTCTGTCAGTATTAAAGCAGGACAAAAGAGCCTATAGAACATTAGTTGCACAAGGAGCAAACACCAGACCGGCCTGTATGAGACAAATTCCCCAAGATGCATATCAACGTTTCTTTGGTACACCCACACCATATGCAGCTCAAAGTGCAACATATGTATCAGACCAGTCATATCTAATCGGGGCAGCTGTTCTTGGAGCAGGTGCAGTGGCTGTTGCGTACATTTTGAGAGGAGAATTGGATAAAGGTAGTGGTGGCAGCAGTGATGATGAGGATAATACAAAAAAATGCCGAAATGGCACGTATAACGAAGCAACACAGAGTTGTAAGTGTAATGAGGGTTACGGCAATTTCGGAGATAGAGAAAAATGTTATGAAAACATACAATATTGTCAAACTCAGAAAAAAAATAAGTGTGAAGCTTGTGCGCCAAGCTACGTGTTAAAGGATAATGTCTGCTATGAAAAAATTCCTAATTGTGAGAAACAAAATGGTGCTGTATGTGATAAATGTGTGAGCGGATATGGTACATATGGTGGAGATAATAAGTACTGTTACAAAGATATCCCTTACTGCAAGGTTCAAAACAAAGAAACCTGTGAAGAATGTGTTTCAGGATATGGAATTCATGGAGATACAAGTCAATGTATTGAAGATGTTGCTCATTGCTTAAATCAGGTTATAACATTTTGTAAGCAATGTGAACCAGGGTATGATACTTATGGAGACCCGACAGGAAGCATGTGCTACAAAACAAATCCTTGTGCACAATATGCACATACGGTTCCGGTACATAGCCAAGGTGTAGTAGACTGCCGATGTGATGCAAATAAAGGATATTTTGGTGAACCTGAAAATTGCACACAGGCAGAAGATGGAGAATACCAAGAAGGTGAAGGAGAACACGAAGAGTGGAATAATCTCAATGAAAAATATTGTCATTCCCATGGTAAATATGACACAACAGCTAGACTCTGCATATGCTACAAAGGATATGCTGATTCCACGAATGGTTGCGCAGAGTGTGCCGAAGATTATATAGAGTCCAGTGGAATTTGCTATAGAGATTTGAGATGTAAGGACAGAGGCGAAGGATATATCCAGGTAGGGAACTCATGTATTTGCGATGAGGACTATTTTGATTATAATGGTACTTGTACGCCAAAAGTAGACTGTAAGGCATATAATGTAAACACCAAGCAAGTTGCTCCTGGACCGGATCCGGAGCAAGCATGTCAATGTAAACCGAATTTTGATGAAAACTGTGAACGATGTGCAGAAGGTTATATACCAGTTGATTATTATGGAGACGGAGATATAGAGTGTTGGATAGAGGCAGAAAATATTGAATGTGATGAGAAATGGGTAGGAGATGAATGCAATATTTGTCCTGTTGAATATAAGGTAACCTATGACGAAGATGGAGGAGCACATTGTGGTCTTGCCTGTGCTGATAATAGAGAGGACATAGAAACAAATGAGGATTGTTCAAAATGTGCCGAAGGTTATGAATATAGTGAAATGATTGGAAATTGTATCGTAACAGGATGTTCATCTGGAATAGAAGGATATGTTTATGACGAAAGCGGACAATGTGTTTGTGATACCGAAAATGGCTATGTTATGTCATTGTTGGGACAGTGTGAGAAAAAAGGAGAAGATCAAATTGGCCTAAGAGACAGAAACATCAATAATGATACAATTTCTGTTGTTAATGATGGAACAGACAGTGATATACATGATGTATATGGAATGAAGCCAGTCTTGTCTGAAGATGAAGGAGAGGGTGAAGTCTATTACGAAAACGTCTATAATGCATTATCCCAAAAAGGTGAACAAATAGGAGCGATAAATATAACCAATACTAATACCGGAGCAAACAGTGTTTATGGTATTTACTCTCCATCAAATATTTACAACGCGGCATCCATCATGACTGATGGTGGAGAAGACACTCAAGCGATAGGCAGTATCAGAATTGTAGATAAGAAAACGATGTCGGATGTCTATGGTCTATATAACAACTCCTCAGATAGTATTTATAATGCCTTAGCACATAGCAGTATTCAAGCAGAAGCAACATCAGCTTTTAAGAGCACAGCTTCAGGAAAAATAGAAATCAAAAAAGAGAACAGTTCGGGGAAAATTACTGGTATCAAAGGTAGTGGAAATATTTATAATTCTTACGCAGACAGTCAAGATGGTGTGGCAGCTAACACGGAGGCCACAGCCAATATAGATTTGTTACATAGCGGAACAGGGGATGTAATAGGCATACATGGGACGAATACTTCCAAAAAGATTAATAATTCATTAGCATATTTAGATTCAGCCATATCTGATGTTATATCAACCGGTAAGATTGATGTTACGGGAAACAATAATGTGTACGGCATATATGGTAATGGTACCATAATAAACAGTGAAACACAATTTAAGAAGAAATTTAACCAGATTAATAATTTCTCCTCTAAAGGTATAATTAACGCAACAACAAAAACAAAAGATGGAACGGCTTATGGAATATACCTCTACAATGATGGAAACCCCAAAGTAGAAGTATATAATGCGATGGGGTATAACAGTACAGGTGAAATAAATGTTACGAATGAGGGCGGTGGAAATGCCTATGGTATTGTAAACGAAGTAAAGACATACGAAGAAGATGACGGCGAAGGTATGAAGTCTTACTATAATAACACGTATAATGCTTTTCGATCTTCAGCAAAGTATGGTGATGAAGACTCTCAGGCAAAAGGTAATATAAATGTCAAGATACAAGGATACAGTAGCAGTTTACATCAAGCCGTAGGTATAAAAGCATCTGGTAACGTGTTCAATTCATATGCCAATTCAGGTTCGGATGTTGAATTAATAACACGAGGCAATATTATCATAGATGATAAGAGTGATACGTCTGCAATCAAACTAAGGGGTATAGAAAGCGGAGGCGCAACCATTGCCAATGCTTATTCTACAGGAAAAAATGAGAATACGGCGACAAAAGTCTATGGTAATATAGAAATAAACACGATAGGTCGAAAACAAGGGTCTATAGGAGAAGCAGCAGGTATATATAGTAACGAACCTTCCTCTATGACGGCTCAAATCTATAATGCAGCATTAGTAAATGACAAAAATAATGTAGAAGGTAATATTACCATATCAGGACAAGGGTATTCGAATTTTTCCCGCATGTATGGTATATACGCCTCACGTTATGAGATAGAAGGAGGGAATCCCGCAGAAGGTCAGGAAAAGACGGTTTATAATGCATACTACTATAATGAGGACGAAGAAGAAAGTGGCGGTTCCGTACACGGCAAAATATCTGTATTGGCTCCCAATAAAAGCCCAAGTTCCAGCGGGGAATATTACGGAATTTACGTAAATGAAGGCACAGCCTATAATGCCTACGCTAGTAATGCCAATGCTAATGTAAAGGGTGAAATAGAAGTAAAAGTGGCGGGTGGCGAAAATAAAGGTGTAGCGGTTGGTATGTACGGAAACAATTCCTTCCTATATAACAATGGGTCGCAATCACGGATTGATGTCTTAACAACAAGAGAAAATAGCAAGGCATACGGCATGAAAGGTGATGACAGTTACATTGAAAATGATGCCCAAATCAATGTGGTCAGTGAAAAATCAGAAGCTTATGGTTTATATGCCAACAGAGGACAAGCTATAAACAAAGAAAATGGTGTCATTAACGTCTCTGGTAAGGAAGGAAGCTATGGAATATATGTTCTGGCAGACGGGACAAGCGCGGGTTCTGCTGAAGCGTTAAATCTCGGAAGAATTAATTTGAGTGGAGATAAAAATGTTGGTATTTATGCTTCAGGAGCAAACGCTACGGTAGAAAACAGAGGACAGATATTTATCAATGATGCTATCAATAATGATATTTGTCAGACAGAGGATTGCAGTGACAACGTAGCAATCCAGCTGGTAGATGGTGCTGAGTTAAAAAATAGCGGTACTATAGAAAGTAACAATGATCTTGACTTATCGGCTGTTGATGGCAACATTATTCTGATGAAAGGTGGAAGTTTTAAAGCTGAAAACAGTATTAAAGGTAACATAAAGGTTACATCCGATGTCATCAAAGATACTTTTGCAACATCTGCAGTTTTAAGCGATTCGATTCAAGCCGCCGATACCACAGATCTTACCCTATCTTCACAATCCTACTTATACAATGTTAATTCAGAAGCCAAAGAAGATGGAAAGTATGATGTGGTGATGCAAATAAAAGATTTTTCGGAAATCACAAACAATGAAAGCGAAGCAAATTACTTAGAGAAAAACTATACAAATGAAAGAAATATGGCATTATTTAACGCACTAAAGAGTGCCTCAACAGCCGCAGAAGAGGAAAAAATAAAAGCTGATGCAATGGGAACATCAATGATTCCCAACATAACCGAGGAAGAGCTAAAGGTTCAAAGAAGTCTCGATCGAGTTATAGCAAATAATTTATTTACAGAAGGTGATCAAGTCCGAAAAATGGTAGGAGGAGATGCCGCTTATATTGGACGCGATGATCATAACTCTTTGACAGGTTATGATGTCTCTTCACAAAGTATGTATGCCTTATATGACCAAAAGTTAAATAATCAATACAGATTAGGTTTGGGATTGAGTTTCACCAATACTGATACAGACTATAATAACAATTCAAGTCGTAAGAATTTTACGGTTCAAGGCTATGTTCCCATGACATACACAAACAATCAGGGACTAACAGCTGTATCCATGGCTCGTCTCGGATACGCTGATGGTGATTATAAACGTCGTGCCAACAGCAAGGTATATGATGCCGACACCAATGAAATTGTATATGGTCTCATCAATGAATTGCGCTATAAAAAGGCGATGAAATATGTTAACTTAACCCCATTTATTGGGTTAAATGCCATCGGTTGGTATCAAAACGGCATCAAGGAAGGAAAAGATGCCATGGCATTAAATATAGCCTCTTCTCATGTCTTCTCGTTAGAAAGTGCATTAGGGTTGTATGTTGATAGAGAAATAGAGTTTAATCAAGACAATAAGTTGAATATAGCTCTGGGATTAGGATATTATCACGAATTTGCAGATCCATACAGGGGATTTGATGCACATCACGGGGATGGTGCTCTGGGAACATATCGTCTGAAACATAAGATGGGTTCGGATGACAGAGGTATGTTATCAGCAAAAATAAATTACGATTATAAGAACTTCTCGATATATGGCGAATTGATGCAATACATAGAAAAAGAACATCCGCTGGAAGTTGAAGGCGGCGTCAGATACAGATTCTAAAAAAGGCCTTTTATCTGATATTTTTATTGTAAAGTTAATAAAATTGCGATAAAATCGGGGTATATATAAAAGAGAGGGAAAAAATGCCGGTAAATTTGTTAAATGAGCGCGTCTTAAACGAGTATTTGACGGATATTGTGTATCAAGGCCAAGAGATGAAAACATTTACGAAAGGGGAGTTTAACAGTCCGGATTATGTTCGGTTAAACAAAGATGCAATCGTTCGATCGATGTTATTGCAATGGATGAAAAGTAGGCTAAGGTCATATTTATCGGAAGAGACAGCGGAAACGAGAGATTTTTTATTGCCTGTAGGAAAGGACGAAGAAAATATCCCCTCTTGGGCAGAGCGGTGCATAGCTCAAGGACAGGTAGTTCATCGTTTTGATGTGGCAAAAATTCCAGCCGAATTAACAGGCAAGGTAGAGGAAATCCGGGATTATTTATATTCGGCAGCGGACAGTTATGTGACAAAGACATTGGCCAGAGCGGAAGAGAAAAAAACAAAGCCGCGACTGAGGATAGATTATCTAAAGACCAGTAACGAATGGGATAGTTTTGAAAAGACCTTGCATTTAGCACAAAAGTGGCATGAACTGATGGCCAAGAAGGCGGAACACATTAAGCACAATGAAGAGATGTATCAAGCCTCCTTAAAAGGGACTGAGCCGGTTATGAAGTTATCCGGTGGAATGGAGATTGTAAAGCTCACCACGACGGAAGCTTTGGATTATGAGGGTGAATATATGGGTCACTGTGTTGGCAAAGGTTCTTATGATGAGGGGGTTGAAGACGGCAGAATAAAGATATATTCTCTGCGTGATGAAAACGGGGAACCGCATGTAACCTTTGAAGTGCGGGTAAACCAAGAAACAGGCAAAGAAGAAATATATCAATGCCAGGGTAAAGGAAACAAAGCACCGGTTGAAAGGTATCGGCAGTATGTTCAAGAATTTGTCAGGGCTAAAGAGTTTGACATTGCCAGAGATCATGCTAATATTGGGCTAATCAAACAATATGATAAAGAAACAAACAAAGAGCAGTATTATGACATATATCATTTACCCAAAGGATTTGTGGTTGAAGGTGACTTGGATTTTTCCGGACAGGGGTTAACCGAATTACCCGATTTATCCGGTGTTATTGTTAAGGGAGATTTTGATTGTTACAACAATCAGCTGACAAGCCTTGAGGGAGCCCCGCAAACAGTCGGGAAAGATTTTTTTTGTTCCGATAATCAGCTGACGAGCCTTGCAGGCGCCCCGCAAACAGTCGGGAGAAATTTTTTTTGTTCCTATAATCAGCTGACGAGCCTTGCAGGCGCCCCGCGAACAGTCGAGGGAAGTTTTGCATGTACCTACAATCATTTGATAAGCCTTGAGGGAGCCCCGCAAACAGTCGGGGGAGATTTTTATTGTTCCAACAATCAGCTGACAAGCCTTGAGGGTGCACCGCAAACAGTCGGGGGAAAGTTTAAATGTGATGAAGACATTGCCGAAAAATATGGATTGTCAACAACAACGGACGATTATGATTTAGTTTTGCGCGCCATTAAAACCAAAATCAATCAATTATCGCTTATGGTCCAAACAAAACAAAATTTGCACAAATAAGATTTTAATGATGGTATAAAATAATTTAAAAAAAACTCTTTTCTTTTAAAATTTTTGTGTTATAAGCAAAGACATAATCTTTCATGATAACTTGAAAGTGGGGTCAAAAGCCCCGCTTTTTTGTTACAAAATAGAGGAAACATAAAAATGCAAAAGCATTATCTGACAGACAAAATAGAACCTGTTGTTGAAGATCTCGGTTTTGATGTCGTACGGATTCTGACTATAGGCGATTCTAATCCGGTGTTGCAAGTTATGATTGAACATAAAGACAATACCAAAGAGATAACGGTTGATGATTGTGCAAATGTTAGTCGTGCAATATCCAAAACATTAGATGAAATAGATCCGATAGAAGGCAAATATACGTTAGAGGTAAGTTCTCCGGGTTTGGATAGACCATTAACCAAACCGGAACATTTCAGGCGCTACCTAAACTACCTGATCAAATTGGAAACAGTAGATTTTGTTGAAAAACGGAAACGCTTTAAGGGAAAAATCATAAATGTTGACTCAGATGATGCTGTAACATTATCTGTGGAAGATACAGAATATAAAATTGCTTTTGACAATATAGCAAAAGCAAAAATTATTATAACTGATGAATTATGGGATGAATATCTGAAATCTCATAAGAAATAAAATGTAATTCTAACCACAAAAGAGGATATGATGGAAAATATTGTTAATATGCCAAGACCGGAAATTTTGATGGTAGCAGATGCTGTTGCCAGAGAAAAGAACATAGATAGAGAAGATGTTTTTGATGCAATGGAGCAAGCTATCCAAAAAGCCGGTAGATCTAAATATGGTTTTGAACATGATATTCGCGTTAATATCAACCGCAAAACTGGAGCAATTACTTTAGCACGCTATCGGGCTGTAGTTGATGTTATTGAAAATGAAGTAACAGAATTAACTTTAGACGAAGCACGTCGCATTAATCCAGATATAAAGGTTGGAGAATATATCATTGATCCTCTTCCACCAATTGATTTTGGTCGTATTGCGGCACAAACAGCCAAACAGGTAATTACTCAAAAAGTCCGCGAAGCAGAGCGCAATAAACAATATGAAGAGTATAAAGAAAAAATAGGAACCATCATTAATGGTACCGTAAAGAGGTTAGAATTCGGTAATGTCATTATAGATATGGGAAAAGCAGAGGCTATTTTGCGTCGTGATGAAATTATTCCGAGGGAAAATTTCAAAAATGGCGACCGTGTCAGAGCTTATGTATTAGATGTGCGTCGTGAAACACGTGGACCGCAAATCTTCTTGTCTCGTACATGTCCTGAATTTATGGCAAAGTTGTTTACTTCAGAAGTACCGGAAATTTATGATGGCTTGGTAGAAATTATGGGAGTTGCTCGCGATCCTGGTTCAAAGGCAAAAATAGCTGTCAGAGCCAAAGATTCTTCCATAGATCCGGTTGGAGCGTGCGTCGGATTGCGTGGTATACGTGTTCAAGCCGTTGTGACCGAATTACAAGGTGAAAAAATCGATATTGTGCCGTATTCATCAGATCGGGCACAATATATCGTAAGCGCCTTAGCTCCGGCAGAGGTAAGCAAAGTTGTTTTAGATGAGGAAAATAATCGTATCGAAGTCGTTGTAACGGATGAGCAATATTCTTTAGCTATCGGTCGCCGTGGTCAAAACGTAAAATTAGCTTCTCAATTACTCAATGCTGATATTGATATCTTAACAGAAGAACAGGAAAGAGACCGCCGTGCTACGGAAAATCGTATCCGTTCAGAGAGATTTATGTCTGCTTTGGATATAGATGAGATGATTGCACATGTTTTAATTTCTGAAGGTTTTTCAACAGTTGATGAAATAGCAATGGTTGATCCCACAGAGTTATCTTCAATAGATGGCTTTGATGAAGATTTGGCAACAGAGTTGCAAAATCGTGCTAAAGAATTTGTGGAAAAACGCAATGAAGAATTCATAGAAAAGAGTAAGACTCTTGGTGTTGATGAAAGCTTAAAAACAATAGCCGGATTAGATCAGGAAATGATTTTAACCCTAGCAGAAAAGGGTGTAAAGACTCTTGATGATCTGGCTGATTTGGCTGCAGATGAGCTGATGGAAATACTCGGTGAAGGTATTATCACAGAAGTTGAAGCTAATCGCATCATCATGGCAGCTAGAGAGCACTGGTTCACAGAGGACGATAAATAAGGAAAAAGATGTCAAAAGAGTCGATTGAACGTAAATGCATTTTAGAGGGTGTCGTTAAACCCACAAGTGAGATGCTACGCTTTGTGGAGTTGGATAATACCCTGTTACCGGATTTTAGTAAAAAACTTCCGGGTAAAGGAATGTATATTACGGCAAATCGACTCTCTCTGACTAAAGCTATAGAAAAGAAGCTGTTTCATAAGGTTAGTCATCATAATCTAAAGATTGCTGAAGATTTTATAGAAAATGTGGAAAATTTGCTAAAACAGAAAGCTCTGGAAAGTCTGAATTTAGCACGCAAATCTGGGGCATTAGTTACGGGTTTTGAAAAAGTAAAAGAGGTTATCAAAAAAAATAGCGCAGAATTTTTAATTGAAGCAAAAGATGCCGGCTCAGATGGCAAAGAAAAGATGGTATTACTTGCTAAAAATATTGAAATATTTAATTTATTTAGTATAGATGAATTAGATATGGCTTTAAATAAAGAAAACACGGTAAATATTGCGATCCTAAAAAGCAGTGTTTCCAAAATGGTTTATAATAATTTAAAAAAATATCAAAATTTTTATTGTAACGGAGAAAATAATCGATGACAGAAGATAATGGCAAAAAATTAACATTATCCGGAAAATCAACCCTTACGTTGAAAAAAACAAATCTGGCTTCAAAAGATGGAAAAAAGGTTGTTCAGGTAGAAGTCAGGAAAAAACGTTTTGTTTCTCAGCCGGCTCAACCAAAGCCTTCTGTGGAAATAGACGCCGCTATGGCACAAAAGTTGGAACTTTTGGCGAAAGCAAAAGAGCATGATGCCAAAAGAAAACAGGAAGAAGAAGAAAAGGCTTTGTTGCGCCAAAAACAAAAAGAAGAAGAGGCTGCATTAAAAAAACAACAGGAAGAACAAGAAAAACAAGAAAAAACAAAGAAACAAGAAGCTGAGGAAGAAAAGAAAACCGCCAAAACTGAACGGAAAGTTCAGCCTGTAGTTGAACCCATCAATGATTCAAAATCGTATAATGCCAAACATAAGGACAAAAAAGATAATTTTGATGATGAGGATGATGAAGACGATTATTATGCCAAAAAGAATAAGAAAAGTTCTGCAGGTGATAGCAACAAAACATTAAGTAAAGAAGAAACGTTTGAACAAGAACGCAAGAAGATTCAAAAACGCAGTTTTGAAACACCGAAACGCAATGTAAAGATTAATGTAAATTCCTATATGTATAACGAAGATGACGATGATGATTACGGTTATGGTGCACCTCGTCGGCGTTATAAAAAGAAAACCCCAAAAGTACAGTCCCCTGTCCAAACACCCCAAGAAAAGATAGTTAAAGAGGTTATTATTCCGGAAGTTATTACAGTCCAGGATTTAGCTAATAGAATGGCAGAAAAGAGTGCGGACGTAATCAAAAAGTTGATGTCATTAGGTGTTATGGCGACAATTAACCAAGCAATAGATGCAGACACAGCCCAGATTATTGTTGAGGAAATGGGACATAAGTTTAAGCGTGTCGCAGAAAGTGATGTTGAAGAAGGATTAAGTGGGCCAGAAGATACAGAGCAAGATTTATTGCCACGTGCACCGGTTGTCACAGTTATGGGACACGTTGACCACGGTAAGACATCACTTCTAGATGCTTTGCGTGAAACTAACGTGGCTGCACGTGAGGCTGGAGGTATAACCCAACATATCGGTGCTTACCAGATCACATTAAAAAGTGGCCAAAAAATAACATTTATTGACACACCAGGACACGAGGCTTTTTCAGAGATGCGCGCCCGTGGTGCCAAAGTAACAGACATTGTTGTTTTGGTAGTGGCCGCCAATGACGGCATTAAGCCACAAACTGTAGAAGCAATTCGCCATGCACAGGCAGCTAAAGTACCAATCGTTGTTGCAATCAACAAGATTGATTTACCCGGAGCTGATCCGATGAAGGTTAAAACAGAACTGTTGCAACACGGCATTGCGGTAGAAGAAATGGGCGGTGAATGTCTATGTGCTGAAGTTTCAGCTAAGAAACGCATTAATATTGAAAAATTGGTGGAAGCCATTTTGTTGCAGGCAGAAATTTTAGATCTAAAGGCGAACCCTAATCGTCCGGCCGAAGGTGTTGTTATTGAGGCTAAAATGGAAAAAGGACGTGGTAATGTCGCCACAGTTTTGATTCAAAATGGTACACTAAAAGTAGGAGAAGTTTGCATTGCGGGCAAGGAATGGGGACATGTCCGTGCTATGTTTAATGAAAATGGTAAAAAAGTATTTGAGGCAACACCTGCCACTCCAGTAGAAGTTTTAGGCTTACAAGGAACACCATCTGCCGGTGATAATTTTATCATTGTCAAGGATGAAAATCAGGCACGTGAAGTAACAAACTACCGTATTCGTAAAGAACGTGATGCAAAACTAGTCAAGAGTGCAAAATCTGCGATGGAGCAAATGCTTGATAAAATTAAGTCAGGTGAATCAAAGCAATTGGCTGTTATTATTAAAGCCGATGTTCAGGGTTCTATTGAGGCAATTGAAGGAACAATTACCAAGCTGTCTAATGATGAAGTATCCGTTCATGTTTTGCATTCGGCAGTTGGCCCTATTTCGGAATCAGACGTTACTTTGGCCAAAGCATCAGATGCCTTTATTATAGGCTTCAATGTTCGCGCTATTCCTCAGGCAAGAGACATGGCCCGTCGTGATGGAATAGATATTCGTTATTACTCTATTATTTATGATGTAGCAGATGATGTTAAAAAAGGTTTGGAAGGTCTGTTATCTCCGGAACTAAGAGAGAAATTCCTTGGTTATGCCGAGATTCGCAATGTATTCAATATCACCGGTGTTGGTAAAGTTGGTGGTTGTATGATTACGGAAGGCATGGTTAAGCGTGGAGCAAAAGTTCGTTTACTTCGCGATAATGTTGTAATACATGACGGTAACTTAGCTCAATTAAAACGCTTTAAAGAAGATGTTAAAGAGGTCAAAGAGGGATATGAATGTGGTATGAGTTTTGAAAATTATAATGACATTCAAGTAGGGGATTATATTGAGTGTTACGAAATAGAAACGATTGCTGCCAAGCTATAAGGAGAAAAACTCATGGCAAATATCATATATAAAGAACCCTCGCAACGACAGCGTCGTGTAGCCCAAGAGATAAAAAAAATAATTGCCGGAGCACTAGAAAGGGGAGATGTCAGGAATCCATTGATTTTAGATCAAATGATAACAATTACGGATGTTGATATTTCTCCGGATTTAAAGCTTTGCACAATATATTTTATGACATTGAATGGCCAAAATTTAGGTCAAATTGAAGACGATTTGAATGCTGAAACGAGAGGTCTAAAAAAATTGATAGCCTCCAAGTTAAAGCTTCGTTATACACCGGATCTGAATTTTCGTATGGATACATCCTTCGCGGAAGTTGACCGGATTGAAAAACTTTTGCGTGATCCCAAAGTTGCCAAAGACTTGGAACACAAGGAAGGAAACTAACCCCAACAAAAGGAGTATATGATGTTTAAAAACTTTTTATCTGAATTCAAAACCTTTGCGATGCGTGGCAATGTGATTGACATGGCTGTCGGTATCATCATCGGTGGCGCTTTTGGAACAATTGTTAATTCTTTAGTGAATGATGTTTTAATGCCGCCGATTGGTATGTTGCTTGGTAAGGTAGATTTCTCTGACTTACAGATAGTTTTATCAGGTGACGGAGCCAACGTTGTTGCAATTAAATATGGTTTATTTATTAATGCATTAATCAGTTTCTTGATTGTTGCTTTTGCTGTATTCCTTTTGATTAAGGCAATCAACAAACTTCAAGCATCAGTTATGAAAGAAGAAGCCAATGCTGAGCCAACAACAAAAGTTTGTCCGCATTGCTGTTCTGAAATTGCTATTGCTGCAACACGTTGTCCGCACTGCACATCAGAATTGAAAAAATAATTTTTTAAAGATTAAAAGAAAGCCTGGGCAAAAGTTCAGGCTTTTTTTTATTTTATTTTATTTTCATCATTAAAAATACCCACTACGGAATTAAGACATCATATTGCTTTCTTTTTTATTATAAAAGAATTCATAAACCATCAATACAATTCCAGATAATATGAGCGGTAAAAGATAGTAAATAACTCTATAAGCGATCAATGCCCCAAACAAAATGGCTTGATTGTCTTGCCCCGGTAAAATATTTGAAAAAACGAGTTCAAAAACACCCAACCCACCTGGAACCTGACTATAAACCCCTAGAACCTGAGCGATGATGAAGGCTCCCATAAAAGTGAAAAAGTCAATCTCAACAAAGCAAATCAAGACCGAATATAAAACCAAAGAAGCCATTAAAATATCTAAGCTACCAATGAAAATTTGTTGCAAGGCCAAAGAAAAACGAGGCATCCTAAATCCAATTCCTTTAATAACCAAATCCTTTTTATAGTATATGCTGGCCCATAAGTATACAAAAAGACCAATAAGAGATAAAATCATAGTAACAAATGTTGATACCTTCGTTGAATCATTTCCACCAAAAGCGTGTTCCGGTGTTAAAACATAGCCTATGACAATTAAGAAAAAACAGGCAACCAAATAGGTGAAACCGGAAAAAGTTACCATCTTGACAATATCACTTGGACTGACTCCCCAACGGGAATAAAACCTATATCGTACCGCACCGCCGGAGACAATGGCATGACCGGCATTGTTACTGACAGAAAAACCAACAAATCCGGTTAAAATCCATTTCCACGTTGCTAATTTCATGCCAATATATTTCAATGCCAAATAATCGTAGGTTGAAAGCGCAACATAACCACTGAATGAAGCAATTAAAGCAAAAACAAGATGCCGTGCAGGAATACTTAGAAGAGAATCCTTCAATTCCTCCAAAGAATACTTAGACAACTGCCTGTAAATCATATATGCGGCAAGAGCAAAGAAAAATAACCCTAGCCAAGATATGATCTTATTTAATATGACAGAAATCTTCACGCAACACTCTCCTACTTAGAAAGGCCTTTATCTTTGTTTGCAACATTATTTTCCACTATATTGGAGTCGATATAAGCTTTAAGACTTTTTCCAAAAGTACGTCTAATTAGCGCAGTCTGTTCGGAAGGAACTTCCTTATAGTTCTCAGCTAAAGCTTGAATTGATAACAGATCCTCAATACTCAGATTAGTTTCTAAAGCATCACGTTTCCCAGCGGCATCATCAACACCCATAACTGCAGCAACATTATAAAGAACATGTGCCTTTTTTATATCCTGCTTATATATCTTTCCTGCAGCCAAAATATCGGCAAGTGTTGCGATGGCCTCAGCATTTCCTTGATCTGATGCTTTTTGTAAGTATTCAACAGCATGAGCATAATTCTTTGGTGTACCATAACCATTAAGATAGAATTTAGCCAAAACATACTGTGCCTCATCATATTGTTCGTCAGCTGCTGCCTTGACAAGCTGAAATATTTCAGTCGTGTTTTTCTTACCGAACAGACCTTTATAGTACCCGTATCCTAACAAGTATTTGGCAATACTATTATCTGTTTGTGCCTGTTTCAACAAATTAACAATTTTTTCGAAGTCTTTTGGAGATTGATTTTCATCATTATTTGCATTTAAGTATATAATGGCCAAATTCACAGCTGCATCATGACTGCCTAGAGAGGCAGCCTTATCAAAGAAATATATTGCTTTATCGTAATCAACGTCTGTTCCAATACCGCTAAAATATAAACTTCCTAAATTATTGTTAGCAACGGCACTATCTTGTTTGGCCGCTTCTTCATAATAGGCCAGCGCCTGTTTATAATCAATATTTAGGCCATTAATACCATATAAATACATGTAGCCGAGATTAAGTTGGGCTTCTAAATCGCCATTATCAGCCTTGGCTTTAAGCTCATCAAGGGTAGTAGTGTTCTCATCTTTATTTTCATCATTTGTAATAACGGGATGATCTTCGGGCTGAACAACCATAGTATTTTGTGCTTGAGCACACCCGACGAAGCAAACAATAAAAAATAATAAAAAGCCATAAAATTTTCTCATCTCTGCATCCTTGTATAAAAAAACAATCAACTGAAGAAAAAGTACAGCAAAAAAATATTGCTTTCAAGATAAAATAAAGTATAAAAGAATGAATGTAAATTTTTATCCATAAGATATCCTTAAAAAATAATACGATGACGAATGCAATACCCATATATACACTACGTGATATTAGCTTAACCTTTGGAACAAATCCCCTTTTTCGTTCGGTTAGTTTAAATTTGTGCAAAGGGGATAAAGTTTGTTTAATCGGCAGAAACGGTAGTGGAAAATCAACGCTTCTGAAAATTATATCGGGAGTATTGGAACCGGATAATGGAGAAATATTTATTCAACCCGGAACAAAAATCTCATATATGGAGCAAGAGAGTAATTTTTCCGATCATGAAACCCTCAGGGACGTAATTATAGAAGGATTGCCTAAAAAAGATCGTAGTACCCAAAGTTACAAAGCAGATATTTTAATCAATCAGTTAAAGATAAATGCAGATATAAGCCCCAAAAAAGCCTCAGGGGGAGAATGTAAAAAAGCAGCATTAGCCAAAGCTTTAATTTCAGATCCGGATATTTTACTTCTAGATGAACCAACCAATCATTTGGATATCACCACCATAGAAAAATTAGAAGAGATTATCCAAAAGTACACAGGAGCAGTAATCGTCATCAGCCATGATCGTTCATTTCTAACCCATGTTTCCAACGCAACATTATGGCTGGATAGAGGAATAATCCACTCAAACAACAAAGGTTTTGGTGATTTTGAAAATTGGCAGGAAGAAATCTTAAACCAAGAAATCATTAAAGAAAAACATCTTAATAAAAAAATAGAAGAAGAAACAGAATGGCTTCACAAAGGAGTAACGGCCCGTCGCCGTCGTAATCAGGGCAGGCTAAGACGTTTGCAACAACTACGGTTAGAAAGAAAAGAGCAGATTAAAAAATTAGGTTCTGTTGATCTAGAAATTAAAGAAGCAACGATGCGTTCCAAACTTGTTTTAGAGGCTAAACATGTCAGCAAGAGTTTTGGAGAAAGGGAAATTATCAAAGATTTTTCCTTAAGATTAATTAAAGGAAATCGTATAGGTATTGTTGGGCCGAATGGTTCTGGTAAAACGACTTTGGTAAAAATCTTAACTGAACACTTAAAGCCGGATTCGGGTTTTGTGCGTTTAGGGAAAAATCTGGAAATGGCCTATTTTGATCAAAATAGAGAAATCTTAGATCCGGAAAAAACGCTTTGGCGGACACTTTGTGGAGAGGGAGATCACATCTGGGTACGTGGCCATTTTCGTCATGTGGTTGCCTACTTAAAAGATTTTTTGTTTACGCCGGACCAAGCTAAAAGTCCTGTATCATGCCTATCCGGTGGTGAAAAAAATCGTTTAATGCTGGCCTTAGCCTTAGCGCGTGAATCTAATTTCTTAGTTTTGGATGAGCCTACTAATGATTTAGATATGGATACATTGGATTTACTACAAGAGGTTTTGGATGAATATGCCGGAACGATTATTTTAGTCAGCCATGATCGAGATTTTCTAAATAAAATAACCACTTCAATACTTTATTTAAAGGGTGATGGCAGTGTTATTGAACACATTGGTAATTATGAAGAATTGTACGACAAATACATTGCCCAAAATACAAAAGAGAAAACATCCCTTAAAAAAGAAGAAAAAGTTACTTCTTATACAAAACTTAAAGCACAACGATTAAGCTATAAAGATCAACGCCTTTATGAAATTTTGCCCAAAGAAATTGAAGAATTAGAAAATAACATAAAAAAGATAGAGCAAGATTTATCTAACCCTAATTTATACAGCGAAAACAAAGAAAAATTCTATGAGTTGACCAAAAAACTGGAACAACTCAACCAACAAAAAGATGATAAAGAAACAAAATGGCTAGAGATTGAAGAATACAAAAATTCTTTATAAGCTAATTCTTAAGAAGAAAAAAGCTAAGAGAAGAATAGCCGCGAAAATACCGGCAAAGACATCATCTAGCATGACACCGTAAGCATTAAGAACCTTGCTGTCAAAATACTTTACCGGTCCCATTTTTTTGATGTCAAAAAAGCGAAATAGAGCAAAGCCAACCAAATAATACAATAAGCTATTAATACCTGTTAAATATTCCGGTGCCATATATGCCACAAAAGCAAAACTTATTAATTGTCCCACAGTTTCGTCAATCACAACCTTAGAAGGGTCGGTAATCCTTGTTTCTTTGATCACGACGTCAGTTGCCATTACGCCAAGAACAAAAATAACAACGATGGCAGCAACCAAAGTGTAAAATCCACCATAATAGATAAGAACATACGCAAGGGGGAGCGTACCCAAGGATCCCATTGTACCCGGGGCATATTTAGAAAGTCCTAAACCAAAATAGGTCGCAAAAACATTAGCAAGTTTACTTTTCATGGCTAACCTCCATAAGCTACAATAAATCACAAACCAAGAGATATTTACAACAAGAAAAGAATTTATCCACGAATAATTAAGAATTTTGTGTTAAACATTCCTTGAGGTAGAAATGAATAAAACAAAATTTTACATACTGGCAAGCTTTTTAATAATATCAATTATATTTGCTATAATTGCCATGCTTATACCAAAAAAAGTGCAGACTTATTCTTTTGCAACTAATTTAAATAAAATTCATATCCAACCCAATAAATGTCTAAAAGAAAAAGGCTCTGTCAATATAACGCTTATCACCGATTCGCGCTATGTTTTTCCAACGGCAGTGTCGATGTCATCTGCTATTAAAAATAAGTGCCCGAATAGTATTTATAATTTCTATATCATAACCGAAAAAACGACCCCACAGGATAATGCTTACTTGCTAAAATTGAAAAATCTCGCACCAAAAACGGTAAATATCACACTTATTCCGCGTCAAGAGCCGGATCTTCCTTATGAAAATATGCAGCGCTTTTTGCAATACAAGGTAGGCATGCATAAAATTTATTTGCCGGAAATACTAAAAGATATAGATAAAGTAATCTATATGGACGGCGATACACTGGTCTTAAAAGATTTGCGCACGCTGTTTGATATAGATGTGTCAGATGTTTATGCTGCAGTAGCAAAAGATGGCATTTTCTATCGTTTTCCAAAAGAAATGGCCGAAATAGGGTTAGATAAGCGCGGTTTTTATTTCAACAGTGGAGTTATGCTATATAATCTTTCTTTGCAACGTCAGGATAATATCATAGAAAAACTGGTAGAATATATCAAAACTCATAAGGATTTTTATGGTGATCAAGATGTTTTAAATGTCGTATTTGGAGATAAGTTAAAGTTAATGTCATACCGTTATAATTGTATCAGTACTTTTTTCGAAGCCGATGATTTGAATTTTTTAAGTCGATATTTTGGAGAGCCTTTACCAAAGGATACGTTTCGCATATATGAAAATGCCACAATTTTGCACTATGCCGGCGATAAACCATGGCAAGAAAATTATAAGCCTTTGTATTTAAAAGAATTATGGTTTAGATACCATAATGAGATAAAAGGATACTGAGATGAAGAAGTTGATTTACGGTTTAATAGCATTTCTTTTTATCATAGGTATATACTTTGTATTTAAGCCTAAAAGCCCCGTGCACATAGCCTATATGGTAGATAGCAAATATTTGCCTTACATGATGGTTTCTCTTAACTCAGCAATAAAAAATAAACAAAAAGATACAGTCTACCAAGTTCATGTGATAGCCGAAGGTTTCACCCCAAAGGATGAAGAAAAATTACAAAAGATGGCGAACGAAAAGATAAAAATAAAAATTTATCCGGCCGAAGAACAATATTTAGACATAAGTCATCTTGGTAGGTTTGCAGTATATAGTATTGCGTTACAAAAATTATTTATTCCTGATTATCTTAAACAGATTAACAAAGTATTGTATTTGGATGCAGATACGCTAGTTTTAAAAGATCTAAGTGAAGTTTATAAAACAGAGTTGGGAGATAATTATGTAGCCGCTGTAAAAGATGGTTTAATGTTTGAATATCCCGAGCATATCGTAGAAACAGGATTAGAATGGCGTAATTTTTATTTTAACAGTGGCATTATGCTCCTAAATCTTCAAAAAATAAGAGAAGATAAAATTAAAAGAAAAGCGCTTATTTACTACAACACACATCAAGAGATATTTGGTGATCAAGATGTTCTAAATGTTGTTTTCAGAACCAAAATTCTTCCCCTTTCATACCGATATAATTGTATCAGTAAATTTTTTGAAGAAAGAGATGCAAAGTTTTTAAGTGAATTTTATGGCGAGTTTGTTCCCCAACCTCCTGAGATGGTTTATAAAAATGCAGTCATTTTGCATTTTGCCGGCCATAAACCATGGACAGAATGGTATGATCAAAAGATCTTAAAAAATTTATGGTATGAATACGCAAACGAAGTTATAACTAATACCAAGTAAATCTATAAAGAACTTGCACAAATAAGATTTCGCCATTAACATAATCATCCAATTAATAAGGAAAGAAGATGGTTAAAGTCGTTACATTTGGTTGTCGGATCAATAGTTATGAAAGTGAAGTTTTTAAGGAAAAACTTAAAGATTATGATAACCTTATTGTTGTAAACACCTGTGCTGTAACAGCAGAAGCAGAGCGGCAATGCCGACAAGCTATTCGTAAATTACGAAAAGAAAATCCATCTGCCAAAATCATTGTAACCGGCTGTGCGGCACAAGTAAGTAGCAGTCGATTCGCGGATATGCCTGAGGTAGATTTGGTTTTAGGCAACAAAGAAAAAACAGAAATAGAAAAATATCTGATCACCAAAGATAAGACCATCGTCGGCGATATTTTTTCATTTCAAGGATATGATGCATATGTGATAACGGGTTTTGAGGGCAGACACCGTGCTTTCGTGGAGGTTCAGCAAGGGTGTAATCATCGTTGTACATACTGTATCGTTCCTTATGCCAGAGGTATTTGTCGTTCGGTTAAGAAAGAAAAAATTATAGAACAGATTCGCACCTTGCTGGATAAAGGATTTAAAGAAATTTGTTTGACCGGCGTAGATATTTGCTCTTATGAACCGAGCTTCAGTGATTTGGTTGAAGATATTCTAAAGACATTTCCGCAATTGCCATCATTACAATTCGGTTCGCTGGATCCGGCTGCCATAGATGATAAGTTTATAAAATTGGTGCGGGACTATCCAAACATACATCATTACTTTCATTTTTCGGTTCAATCCGGTGATAATTTAATTTTAAAACGAATGGGGCGTCGCCATAATAGGGAAGATGTGATTAACTTGTGTAAAAGGTTGCGCAAGGTTCGAAAAGATAGTATCTTTGGTGCAGATTTTATTTGTGGTTTTCCCACAGAAACAGAGGAGAATTTTAATAATACCATAAAATTGGTAGAAGAAGCAGATATAACAAAACTTCATGTTTTTCCTTATTCCGAACGTCCGGGGACACCGGCAGCAAAAATGCCGCAAGTACCGGTAAATATCAGGCGAAAACGTGCAGAAAAATTAAGAGCAATAAGAAAGGAATAATAATGGGATTTTTTCAAAAATTAGGTTTCGGTCTTAAAAAAACCTCCCAAAATCTAAGCCGGGGTATCAGTGATATATTTACCAAAGAAAGCTTGTCTGATGATATGATAGCAGACCTAGAAGAGTTGTTGTATACGGCAGATGTCGGAGTTAAAGCGACCTCGGAGATAATAGCGAAATTCACCGCTCGAAAATTTGATAAAGGTAGTGATGTCAATAAAATCAAACAAGAATTATGCCAAGATATTGTGAGCATTATCAAACCCTCCGAACAAGAACTAATAATTAATAGAAACCAAAAACCATTTGTCATTTTAATGGTGGGTGTCAATGGCGCCGGAAAGACGACAAGCATTGGTAAACTTGGGAAAAAATTTCAAAAAGAGGGTTATAAGGTTTCCTTTATTGCCGCAGACACCTTTCGTGCCGCAGCGGTAGAACAGTTGCAGGCCTGGGGAGAAAAGAATAATATTCGTGTATTTTCAGGTGCACCGGGATGTGATAGCGCCGGACTTTGTTATGATGGTTTACGGCAAGCAGAAAAACAAGGAGATGATATTGTCTTTATAGATACAGCCGGCCGTCTGCAAAATAAAAAAGGCCTGATGGAAGAGCTGCAAAAAATCAGTCGTGTGATAAAAAAAATATCACCTGAAGCTCCACATAAATCATTGATTACTATTGATGCCACCACGGGACAAAATGGTTTGGATCAGGTCAAAATATTCAAAGAATTGGTTGATATAAATGGGGTAATTATAACAAAGTTGGATGGTTCGTCAAAAGGTGGAATACTAATAGCAATTGCCTCTGAAACAGGGATTCCAATACACTATGTCGGTGTAGGAGAAAAAGAAGAAGATATGGATATATTTAAGGCAGAAGATTTTGCCAAAGGGTTGCTGGAGTTATGATGACATTTGATTTTAACGAAAATTCAGAGCCCCAAAAAGTAGTTTCACCGAATCATCAGGCAAAAACTGTTACTGAGATTTCCAATGAAATTAAGCGTTTTGTGGAGGGTAACTTCCATCATGTTATTGTACGTGGCGAAATCTTTGGCGCCAAAAGAGCCGATTCTGGGCATTGGTACTTATCCTTAAAAGATGAAAACGCAGTTCTTTCCGCAGTATGTTGGCGTGGTGTGGCCTCAAATTTAAAAGTCAAGATAGAAGATGGCCTAGAGGTAATAGCAACAGGTAAAATTACAACATTTGCCGGCAAGTCATCATACCAGTTAGTCATAGAAAATTTAGAACCGGCTGGAGAGGGTGCTTTATTAAAATTATTAGAGGAACGCAAACAGCAATTTATAAAGGAAGGTCTGTTTGATATTTCTCATAAAAAACCAATACCGTTTTTACCCGAAACAATAGGTGTTGTATCCAGTGCTTCAGGCGCAGTTATCCGTGATATTATTCATCGCATTCGCGATCGTTTTCCCAGCCACATTATTTTATGGCCGACACCGGTTCAAGGTGAGGGCGCTGCCGAAAAAATAGCTGAAGCCATCAAGGGCTTTAATAGCTTACCCAAAGAAGGTCCGATCAAACGTCCGGACGTTATCATTGTCGCACGCGGTGGTGGTAGTTTGGAGGATTTGTGGGCCTTTAATGAAGAAATTGTAATAAGAGCCGTCTATGATTCGGAAATTCCGTTAATATCAGCTGTAGGTCATGAAACAGACACAATGTTAATTGATTACGTTTCAGATAAACGTGCACCAACACCGACGGGTGCTGCAGAATTTGCTGTTCCGGTTAGAAACGATCTTCTTTCAACAGTTAATATAATAGATAACAGGATGAGAAATGCCATACATCGTTATTTAGATGAATATAAAAACCGTATAAATGGTTTGGCTCGCGGTATCCCAAATTTAGCCCAAATATTAAATGAAAGTACACAAAAACTGGATTATAGATGGGACAGATTGCAAACAGCCATAAAAAGCTTGTTAAAAAACAAGAAACAGGTATTATCATTAGCAGAAATAAAACCTATTTATATAAATGCATTAGTTGAAAAATATAAAGATAAGCTTAAAAACTTAGATAAACGTCTTAACAGTGTTTCGGTTGATTCGGTATTAAAACGCGGCTTTGTGTGGGTAAAGGGAGAAAATAATCAAACCATATACACAACAAAAGAAGCACAAAAACAACAAAGTTTATTGGTACGTTTCGCGGATGGTGAAATTAAAGCTACACCGGACACGGCAAATAAATCAAAAAAAATAAAAAAAGAAGTTTCTTCTCAAGGTTCGTTATTTGATTTTTAAGAACTTCATTTTATAATCAAAACAAATTGACAAGAGGGAATGATGATGAGTATGCACATTTTTTGGTTAGCACTTATCCAAGGATTGACTGAATTTTTACCGGTCAGCTCTTCGGGACACCTGATTTTATTTGCAAAATATACTCATTTTGGAGATCAAGGACAAGCCATTGACATTGCTTTGCATGTCGGCTCATTAATTGCCGTTGTGCTTTATTTTTGGCCAACCATTAAAGGTATGATTGTTGATTTATTCAAAAATAAATTTCTTCCAAAATTTGATGTAGCTAATGTAAAACTTGCATATTTTTTGCTTATTGCCACCATACCTGCAATCGTTATCGGCGGGGTGCTGTCTTTCTTTGGTATGGAATGGGTTCGCTCGGCAAAATTAATCGGTTGGACACTCATCATATACGCCATTATTTTATGGTATGCCGATACCAAGTTTAGTGCCACAAAAAATCTATCACAAATGAAGCTATCCGAAGCTATTCTGGTTGGATTTGCCCAATGTTTAGCCTTCGTGCCGGGTACCAGCCGCTCGGGAGTAACAATCACCATGGGAAGATTGTTAGGTTTTAACCGCAGTGAGATCGCCAAATTTTCAATGTTATTATCAATCCCTTCCATTATGGCTGCCGGCGTATTAGCAATATATACCTTATTAAATTCCGGAGAAGTGGCGAAACTATCCATGGCCTATCAATCTGTCGGGTTATCCTTTATCTTTTCGTTTATTGCTATTTGGGGTATGATGAAATGGTTGCAAACCAAAACCTTTTTACCATTTGTCATCTACCGCATCATTTTAGGTACGTTATTACTTGGCGAAGCTTATAATCTATTTTAGATAAAATAAAACCCTTCATAAAGAAGGGTTTATATATTGGTGCTCTGGAAAAGACTCGAACTTTCACTGCCTGAGGCAACATGCACCTGAAGCATGCGCGTCTACCAATTTCGCCACCAGAGCAATGCTACCTTAATAATAATTTTTTTTAGATTAGTCAATAGTTTTTATCTTAAAACAAAAGTAAACCCAATAAAAGTATTGACAAAAACAGACAAGTAGGCATACTTTAAGCAATAAAAAATTTTTATTTACACTAAACAGATATATTTATGATTTTAAAGACAATTGTTTGCTCCGGACCAAATGAGTCCACGAAGATTGAAGAGATTGCTAGAGTGCTGGAAAGATATCCTATAGGAGAATTAGGAATACAAGTTTCCGGAAAAAAAGCATCTTTTGGTACCGCACGCTATTGGTGGTTGGAAGCCCTTTACTCCTACATGCGATTAAAAGGAGAAACATTTTCCGTAGCATTGCATGTCAACAGTGATTGGGTTGAAAAACTAACCCAGGGGGAAGTTGTGCCGGAACTAGATCATTGGCTGAAGTTGCTGATGTATGACGGAAAACCGTTTATCAAACGCGTACAGCTTAATTTTAGGATTGGTCGTGAGAGGACGCCAGACTTAAGAAAGCTGGTTGCTACAATCAACAAGTTTCCAAATCAGCGTTTTATCTTGTCATATAATGAGGAAAATGCCGATTTTATAAACAAAATCCATGAAGAGGGTTTGCCCATTGATTGCTTGTTTGATAGGTCTTTTGGTGAAAGAATTGTACCAGAAACGTATTTTCCCCCGGTGTATCCTGATATTTTTCAAGGTTATGCTGGTGGATTATCCCCAGAAAACGTAAACCTACAATTGAGCAAAATTGCTAAAGTTGCCGGAGATAGAGATATCTTCATTGATGCCGAAGGAGGCCTCAAAGGAGATGATGGACATTTTTCCGTTGCAAAGGCTGAGCAGTATCTACACAATGCCCTTAATTGGGAAAATTCTTAAAAAAGGCAAATGAGTGTGTAATCCCTAAAAAAAGCCCTTTTCTGGCACTTACGTGTTAGAGAGGGGCTTTTTTTATTTTTTTATTCCAAACTTTTTTCATTAATGTAGAGAGAGGGTAATCTCTTAATTTTTCTGGATTAACAAATACCCCATCATCAAAAGGCAGATTATCTGCTTGTAAAACATAAATATTAAGTGTGAGTTTAATATGTGTGAAAATATGCCTAACCTTTTCATTTGTATCAATAGCGTCAGCAAAAAGTTTTTTTTCATCACTCCATGGAAATTCAAATAAACCGGAAAGTAACCCCTTTTCCACACGTTTGCGGATAAAGATGTCTCCCTTACTGTTATATATCAAATAAACAAAACCGTTTTTATTTTTTTGTAATATCTTCTTTTTTTGCGGAATTTGTTCCAGATCAGGAGCATCCTTGGACTTGCAAAAATTATTCCATGGGCATAAAAGACATTGCGGGTTCTTTGGGGTACAAACGGTTGCACCTAAGTCCATAATAGCCGAGGCATAATCAGCAGGAGCCCTTTTGCTTGTCAGAGCGGAGGCCTTTATTTCAATTTCACTTTTTATTTCATCAAGAGGATCTGTCAGATGGTAGAGTCGTGCAATAATACGCATAACATTACCATCAATAACTGTCTCTGCTTGATTAAAAGCCAAAGCTAAAAAACTGGCCACTGTGTATGGACCAATCCCTTTAAGTTTTAAGATATCTTCTCTTTTTTTGGGAAAATGACCATCATATTGATTAACAATCATCTGTGCTGTTGTGTTTAGAGATTTCGCCCGTGTATAATAACCTAATCCTTGCCATAATTGGTAAACATCTTCTTCTGTTGCTTGAGCTAAATCATAGATTGTGGGGAATTTTTCCATAAAGCGGTAAAAATAGGGAATAACAGTCCCTACAGTTGTTTGTTGCAACATAAATTCAGAAACCAAAACCACATAAGGATCAGGATGTGCTCCGCCCCTAAAACGCCAAGGCAAATCACGTCCGTTTTTCTGATACCATCGAAGTAATAAATCCGCTAAATTTTTATCAGGCATGAATAAAGTTAAAATAAACTACAAAAAACTGGCTGCTTGACCTGGATTCGAACCAAGATTAACGGAGTCAGAGTCCGCTGTCCTACCATTAGACGATCAAGCAACAAAACATAGCATACATATTACGGTTTATTTTAAGTGTCAATCATTTTTATGAGGTTTTTTAGGAAAAACTAATTGCAAAGATTAAAAATACTTCCTATCTTAAAAGGGATAAACGGAGGGAAAATGTCAGAAGCTGTCAGTTCTTCAATGTTAAAAAAGTTAAAGGATTTTCTGATTGGTCGTAAACAGGATGAAATTACACCATCTGAAGCAGAGAAAATCCAAAAAGCATCATATGCGGTATCTCATACAGAAATAAAAGAAAATTTTTCTGCCACGTACCTAACCATTTTGCCAGGTTTAGATAGTTCAGAAAAACAACTTTTTGAAACAAGTGTTTATTATTTGGCGCAAATTGCAGCAAATAAATCGAAATATCACAAAGAAATCGTCTCCATTTTAAAAAAGAAGGCAAACGAAAGCAAAATAAATCCGGAGTTTCGTGAGTATATAAACCAACAACTGGAAAATATTTTATCAAAAAACAACCAGTAGGTGTGTGCCTAAATTGACGATCATATAATCAGCATTATAAAGTAAAGTCAGATCAGCTAAAAGTTCTGATTGAAGTGAAACTTTATAGTAAGGAGACAAAATGACAATAGGAACTGTCAAGTGGTTTAATTCGCGCAAAGGTTATGGGTTTATACAACCGGAAAGCGGAGGCAAAGATGTATTTGTGCACATCACCAAACTAGAAGAAAAAGGATTAAGGAAATTATATGAGGGACAGCGAGTAAGCTATGAAATCTACGATGATAGAGGGCGAACAGCTGCCGGAGCCATAGAAATTCTTTAGAATAATCACATTCCTATCAAGAGGATCCACCGGTTAGAACGGTGGGTTCTTTTTTATAATCTGTGCAATAATAATCAAAATATTTTAAAAGTACGGTTTTTATATTTTTATTTACATCTTAGAAAATATCTGCTAATAGCAATACTTGCTGAATTTGAATTTAGCATTATCGATGTAACGGATTGTAGGAAAACTGATGTTTCAAAAGATTAAAGAAAAATTTTTAAATATGAATATGGTTGTTGATTATAAAAAGATGCTTCCATACGTTAAGCCTTACTGGAAAAGAGCTTTATTTGCAGTTTTGATTACAATACCGATCGGTTCTATGGATGCGGTTATTGCCTGGGCACTAAAGCCATATATGGACGTTGTCATGGTAGAAAAACAAGCAATGGGAAGCTATGCTGGATTAATTCCTCTTGTTATAATCGTTTTCAGTTTGGTGCAAAGTCTCTTAACTTACTTAGTTACTTATTTGAATGCATGGGTGGGAAATAGGATATCCATGGATGTTAAGAAAAAACTTTTCTTTAAATTGATGCACAATAATGCGTCTTTCTTTGATAAGAAAACATCAGGGGAAATTATGCTCCGTTTTAATGATGACGTGGATACAGCATGTGGCGGATTATTAAAAAATCTAAAATTATTTACCACACGTTTCTTTGCTTCTTTATCCTTAATTTGTGTGCTCTTTTATAATTCATGGCAGCTGGCAATTATCGCAACAATAATATTGTTTGGAGCCCTGATGCCATTAACACAGATTCGTAAAAAATTAAAAAGTATTGTGAAAAAAGATGTATTCACCAGATCCGCCGTGATGACACACTTCAATGAGACTTACAATGGTAATCGTATTATTGCCTCATATAATCTATATGATTACCAGGACAAACGTTTTAAAGCAACATTAGATAGTGTTTTTAGCTTAGGCATGAAAATGATAAAAAGGACAGGGTTGCTTTCACCTCTGATGCATTTTATTGTCTCATTAGGTATCGCTTTTGTTATTTGGTACGGCTCTTACTTGATTTTAACTCATCAAATTACTTCCGGTAACTTTGTTTCATTCATTGCGGCGCTGATTATGCTTTATAACCCGATAAAAAGCATTGGCAGTAATTTTACCAGCGTACAAATGTCATTATTGGCAATGGAGCGCGTATTTGGACAATTGGAGGCCGTACCGGAAATCCAAAACTGCGAAAACCCGAAATTATTACCGACACCAAAAGATTCAATAGAATATAAGGATGTTTGTTTCTCGTACGTCAAAGATAAACCGGTTTTGGAGAATATTAATCTGAAAATAAATATCGGCGAGACCATAGCCTTTGTTGGTAACTCCGGTGGTGGAAAATCCACATTAGTTAATCTTTTACCGCGTTTTTATGATGTAACTTCAGGCCAGGTATTAATTGATGGTGTAGATGTCCGTGAATTGGAGATAGATTCTTTGCGTGAAAAAATAGCAGTCGTTTTTCAAGATAATTTCCTCTTTGGTGGAACAATTCGTGATAATATTATCTTAGGCAAAGAAGATGCAACAGATGAAGAAATAGAAAAAGCTGTTAAATGCGCCTGTTTAGATGAATTTATCTCAAGTTTAGATAATGGTCTGGATACGTCAATTGGTGAGAGAGGTGTTCTCCTCTCTGGCGGTCAAAAACAGCGTATAGCCATTGCTCGTGCATTTATAAAAAATGCCCCGATAGTTATTTTAGATGAGGCAACATCTGCTTTGGATAATAAGTCTGAAGCCATTGTGCAGCAAGCCATAGAAAACCTGATGGCAGATAGAACGGTATTAATTATTGCTCACCGTCTTTCGACCGTGCGCAATGCTGATAAGATTGTTGTTGTTAATTATGGTAAAATTGCTGAAATCGGTTCACATGATGAACTGATAGCCAAAGATAAAGGCATTTACGCTTCTTTGTACAAAACTCAATTACGCTAGAATCACACTTAATAAGTGTTACTCACTCTTATAGGGATTATCAGATTTTCTGACTGTGATCCTTAAAGGTATGCCACGCAAATTAAAAGTATCGCGTAACTGATTGGTCAAATAACGTAAGTATGAATCCGGCAACCCTTCAGGATTACTTGAGAAGATAAAAAACGACGGTGGCCGCGTCTTAGCCTGTGTGATGTACTTCAATTTAATACGTCTTTTGTTTTTACCCAGTGGCGCAGGGTTCATCTCTTGCACATCCTTAAACCATTGATTTAAAGGAGAAGTCGGAATACGTACATTCCACCGTTCATAAACTTTAATAACCGCACTCAATAACTTATCCAATCCATTTTTTTTCAAAGCAGAAATCGTAACGGTTGGTACACCGTCAGCTTGAGTAAGAGATGTTTGCAGACGGTCGTTAAGTTTATCCAAAGCCTCTTTTTTATCAGCGATATCCCATTTATTAAGAGCAATCACCAACGCACGTCCTTCATCTAAAACTTTGCGCGCAATGGTCAAATCTTGTTTATCTAAAACACCATCAGCATCCAAAACCAAAATAACAACTTGTGCCATATTAGCGGCATAAAAGGTGCTTTCAACAGACATTTTTTCAATCGCGCCTTTTACTTTGGCCTGCTTGCGCAAACCAGCCGTATCAACCAGATTGAGCTTCCATCCTTTCCATTTAAGTTCAGATGTGATGGCATCACGTGTTAAACCGGCTTCAGGGCCGGTCAACATACGTTCATCACCCAAAAGTGCATTTACAAGTGTTGATTTTCCGACATTAGGTCTGCCGACAATAGCAATTTGTATAGGCCGTTTTTTAAGCTCATCTTCGCTCTGTGGCTCTTCTGTACTCTCATCTTCGGTATCAAGGTTTTGCAATTTAATATCAAAAGCTTTGAGCTCAGAATATAACTCATCAAAGCCGATGCTGTGTTCAGCAGAAAAAATGAGCGGATCACCGAGACCCAGTTTATAAGCCTCATAAATACCTAACTCTTGTGCTTTTCCTTCACATTTATTTGCAATCAAAATAACCGGCTTTTTACTTTTGCGAACTAAATCAGCAAAATGTTCGTCATAAGCTTGCATACCGGTACGCGCGTCAAATAAAAATAAAACAACGTCAGATTCTTCAATGGCACGTTTTGTTTGTTGCCACATACGTTCTTCCATTTTTCCTTCAGTTGCCTCTTCATATCCGGCCGTATCTATAACGGTTAAATCTATATCTTTATATTTAACGTGAGCTTCTTTACGATCACGAGTAACCCCGGGCAGATCATGAACAAGCGCAAGCTTTTTACCGACCAATCGATTAAACAAGGTCGATTTTCCAACGTTTGGGCGCCCAACTATGGCTACTTTTAAAGACATGTTTTATTCCTTTGATGTTTTACAAGCTTAACTCGGGTTCTGTGTGTAACACAAAACGCAAAATTTTGCAAGAGGAAATAAAAAAACGTTATGCTTGTAAGAATTCTTTGTATTGATCGGCAAAAAAGTTCGGCCAGATTTTATAACACTCTGCCAACATCATTTTTGTAACCAGACGCACAGAAGGATGAGCCGCCGTATGACAACGCAACGAAAATATATGTTTCCACTCTGTGACATTAGCCGTCATAACCATATCTGCCTTTGTAGAATGCGGTAGAAGCATTCTAAGTTGATCTCCTTTTGCTCCCAATTGAGCCATCTCCATATATTTTTCCTCAATGTCCTGCATAGCTTTGAGCCATATGGCATACATATCCGAATTCTTTTCAATATTGCAAGGATCAATCATCGTTAATTCTGCGCCGAATTTTCCTTTCGAATAGTTACAATATCTTGTAGATTCAATAGAAAAAGAAGCAACCCTGTGTCTTGTAATATCTTTGTAAGCACCCAAATCGCATACAGAATGTGTCGTAACATAATTATGCATTTCAGAAAAACGTGATTGTTGAACACTTTCAATTTTTAAATCCGAAAAAGTACGTGAACGATCATCTGAAACATAAAACAAAGGATTACCGATCTGCAATAAAAAATCATACACATGATAACGTTTGGCCAGATCTCTGAACGCACGCATATTTCCGGAAACGATAATTTTTTGTTGTTGATCGTCTGGATCTGTTTCCAAAGAAACATTTAGCCCGCGTACATCACGCATCCCAAAAATCTTATGATTATCACTTGTATTTTTTAGGGAAAATATAACGTTAGCGTGCTCTATAACGGATTCATGCCCGCTTTTAAGTATGCCGGCAATAAAAGGAATAGCCGTTTCTTCGGTGATCAAGTTTTCAGATTTATAGCAAGTTCTGCCGCAACGCTCAATGTGCGTACATATGCCTTTAAGGCTATCTAAAGAATAAACTTCGCTGGTTGCCTCTACAATCTTGACCATAAAATTCCTTTCAACTACTACTTAAATACGATGATATCAGCCTCATCAGAAACAGCAAGGACATGCTCTTTAACAGCAATTAAGCCGTTACTAATATCTATTCCTAAATCAGTTTTAGCAGCAACAGTTCCGTCACTTGCTCTGATTTTTAAAACTTTACCATTAGAAAAAGCCAACAAAAGATCATTATTTAACATCAACGGAGATGCAGCATAAACAACTACCTTATTGTTATCATCTTCATCATAAATAAACTTATTGACATCTAAAGACCAGATGACATCTCCGCTATCTTTTTCAACGGCGTACAAGATATTTCTATTGGAGATAACAAACAAGAAGTTTCCGGCAAGCAACATATTCTGCATAGAGCCAATTTGTTTATCCCATAGCTTATCACCGCTTCGCATATCCAGAGCGGTCATGGTATCACTATTACTGATAGCATAAATCACACCATTTTCAACAATAGGGGCTGCTCCGATAGTGTTAATTTCAGTTGAGGAGCTCACCTGTTTATTAGAAACCAACATCGCTGACCACAAAGGTGTTCCGACTGTGCCGTTTAAGACAATAATCTCACCATTTGAAAATCCGGCAATAACAGCATTTTCCTCCGCATCATATGCAGGAGTTGCGCCGCCGGCAATAACAGTATCCTCTTGTGCAACACCAAATTTCCACAACTCTTGCCCGTTATTTTTATCCAAGGCGTACAATTTATTATCAACAGTTTGTACAAGTAACATTTTATCAGTAACCGTCGGTGCTATTCTTATAGGAGATTCCATAACACGTCTCCATTTCGATTTACCCGTTTTGGCATCCATAGCGAATACACCGCCAAATCCGGTTGTAGCATATAAAATGTTATCATCAACAGCTAATCCGGAAGCACGGCTTTTAGTTTGTTTAAATCCGCCAATATTAGCCTTCAGATTATTTTTCCATAGCCTCTTACCGTTTTTTAATCCAAAAGCACTAACCAGACCTTTGCTGTCCATAACATAGATGCGATCATTAAACACAACCGGTGCCGCTAAAATGATATCGCGTTTATTAATACCTTTTCCAAAGTTTTCAGTCCAAAGTTCTTTGAGTGAGAAACCCGCCTTTAAATTTCCAATAACATGCTGTGGATTAATGCTGTTCTGAGCCCAAGACTGATTAATAATTGCCTGTGGCAGGACAGTGATTTTCCTATGAGCCGCAACGCTTTCGATACCAGAGTCATCCAGGATGGAAAGACGTGTTCCTTGTGGTAATTTTTTATTCTGGGAACAAGATGCTAAACAAAGCATAATGCCACATAAACAAAGTCCCTTATTCCAAAAGCGCATATGAATCTCCTTGTGATATAAATAATAAAGGCTTAATTGGCGGCACTTTGAACATCGCTCAAAGTGGCTAACATATCATTAACCCTGGCTCTAAATTCATCAGAAATACTATTATTGGTAAGTAATTCTTGATAAATTTGTTTTGCTTTTGCATAGTCCTTATTTTGAATGGCTGACATAGCTAACAATTCTTTGGCCATAGGTTTCCAAGAGCTGTTTTCTTTACTAAGAATTGGCGACAACAATTTTTCAACTTCAGCATAAGACGATGAATCTATACGATACGTAGTTAATTTAATCGCAGCAATTTCACGTATCTTATCGGTTGTATCCACATCTTGATAGAGTTTATCCAATATTTTCAAAGCTTTCTCTTTTTGTGCATTGTCAAGTAAGATATTTGCTATCTGCAATTGAGCCATATCTCTGTACAATCCCTTTTCTGTAGAAACAATGCTTTCCAATTCAGAAATATTTTTTTCGTAATCTGAGTTGGAGTTAAGAGCCTGAACATATTGCACATTTTTTTGTTCAGCTTTACGCAAACGCCATTCACCAATCTTTTCATAGCCAACAGCAATAGATAAAAAGATAATCAAAAGAGTAAGAATAACGCCACCATACTTATTAATAAGCTGCTTGAACTTTTCGTTTCTAACCTCTTCATCAACCTCTTCGAAAAAGGCTTTTTCCGCATCTAAATTAAAATATTGATTGCTACCATTTTTGTTTTCTGTAGCTGGTTTCGTTTCTTTTTTAATATTTTTAGCCATGATAAATGCATCCCCCTAAAACAAATATTTTACTGAATGATAAACAGATCACGGAAACTATGCAATTAAAATATCGATTTAATTACCAATTAATTTCCGAATAACGAAATCTTTGAGCCATAACAAATCAGAAACAGGCAATCTACTATCAAAATTGATAATTTTATCATCACTGACAATAGACAAACTGTAACGTCCGATCGTCGGATTATAACTAAGTTCAATGTTTTCAATAAGTTCGGATATAAGAATATCGCTACCGACTAAAAAACCGAAGACCGTTTCGTTGACAACAACACGATCATTTTTGATGATAAGTTTGCATGAGCGAAACAATTTTACGGCAAAATAGATAACAGATAAGAATAAGAATAAACCACAGAGCCAATATTTAAGTGGAAAGTGTATCCCCGTAATAGCCAAATAAACACCGCCTGCAATCAAGACAAATGATGCTGTTATGGCAATGAGCAAAAATAGTGAGCTGAATGTATCCCAATAAATGCCTTGAGGTTTAATGATGGTGGAATTTTTTTGTTCAGTAATATCCAAACTATCCGGGGCCGGCATCAACCCTCTTGCGATATAAGGCAACTTGCCTTCCTTAGCTAAATCTTTTAGAGACTTATCAAGGTCAGCACATTCACGTTGTACTAACCCGCGATCACCAATGCTGAGCGTAGGCAGATTAAATGTCCTGGCATAATCTTCCCAAATTTTACGAATATTTTTATTTGATGTGGAGATATATAAGGGGATTATTTTATTGCTGTCCTGGTGGTACAAATCAATAATATAACGATTCTTATTAAATAACCCTGACTGAACAAACAAAACTCTTAATCTCACACCAATATAATTTGATAGAGGTTCTCGAAATGAATGCTTTACTCCCACAGATGGTCGATAAATCATCTGAAAATCCTGACCGTCAAAATAAAACTTCTTATAACGAATAAAAGAGAATACGGAATAAATGATTAGTCCTAAAGCTATTAAGATGACGATAAATGCAAAAATCTCCACCAATAAAAAGGATTGTTCGGAATTCCTTTCTGCCCTAAGAAAACTAAATAATTCAAAGATTCCCAGCCATAACATAAGTAAACCCAAAAACCATCCCGACAATATCCAACCAATCGAAGATCTATCGGTAACAATGGACGGTATTTTTTTTACATTAAATTTAAGGTGGGTACTAAAATGATCAGGAATATGGACAAGCATCAAAATCTCCTAAAAAATATCAATTTGAGGATATTATATACAATTAAAAAAAATATTCATCTGTTTTTTTTATTTTTATTGTAAAAATGTTTAAAACTTTTCTTGTCTTTTAGAGTTTTTTTTGCTAAAAAATCCAAGAGAAAGGATATAAATGCAGGGCAAAGAATGTGATGCTTGCGGGGGTTGTTCTTTTCGTGCATTGGAAAGAGAAACCTATCAACAGCAACAAAAAGATTTTTTTCAGCAGACCATAAAGTTTATAAAAAACGCAAATCCCATAATGGATGATCCGATTTTTATAGAGGATCATTCTAGGCGTCGGGCCAGCATGGCTTTTTGTTATCATAACGGTAGCTTATGTATGGGGTTTAATGAAGAAAAAACGCACAATTTAACAGATATCAGAAATTGTCCGATGCTGGATTCGGTGCTGAATAATTTATTACCTAAATTAAGGAGTTTTTTAGAAGAATTTTGCCGTCAGGATATTTATGTTAAGGGTAAGAAAAATAAACTTGAAAAAAAGAATATAACAAAAGGTCACGTCAAAATATTACATGCAGATAATGGTATTGATATACTGATAGACATAGAGCAGACATTGGGGATAGAACATAAATTACTCACGGCAGATTTTGCCAACAGAGAAGATGAAATATGTCGAATTTCGTGGTCTGTAAAAAAAGATATTTTTGAAACGGTAATAGAAAAAAGAGTACCGGAATTATATATTGCGGGATATGTTGTTCAACTCCCTGTTGATGTCTTTCTTCAATCTTCAAAGGCCGCAGAAACAGCGATGATTGAAAAAGTTATGTCATACATGGGAAATATGGAAGGTAAAATTGCGGATTTATTCTGTGGGTTAGGGACATTTACATATCCTTTGGCCAAAAATAAAAAAAACAAGATTATTTCTGCAGATTCTTCCAAGGTTGCCTTAGATGGACTAAAAAATGCTATCAATAAAAATCAAATACAAAATGTAACAATTATCGCCAAAAACTTATTCAAATACCCATTTGATCAAGAAGATTTAAAGGATATAGCAGCAATTGTAATGGATCCTCCGCGTGCCGGCGCACATGAACAATGTCGAGAGATTGCCAAAATCCAAGACACACACAAGCCACCAAAAATTATTTTTATATCCTGCAATCCAAAAACATTCGTATATGATGCAAATTTGTTGATAGATGCCGGATATACCCTCAAGCGTATAACATTAATTGATCAGTTTGTTTATACAAAACATCAAGAACTTATTGCGTTATTTATACATCAGTCTTATGAAAACAAAGGAGAGTAAAATGATGATGAATTCAGATTTAAAATTAATGGCAAATACAATTCGTTTTTTAGCAGCCGATGCCATTAATAAATCAAAATCCGGACATCCCGGAATGCCTCTAGGAATGGCAGACGTTGCAACAGTTTTGTTCGCTGAATTCATAAAGCTTAATCCTGAAGCGCCAAAGTGGTTTGATAGAGATCGGTTCGTTCTATCTGCCGGTCATGGATCAATGTTGCTATATGCTTTGTTGTATTTAACAGGCTATAAAGATATATCTCTTGAGGAAATAAAAAATTTTCGCCAATTAGGAGCCAAAACTGCCGGACATCCGGAATATGGACACTTGGACGGTATTGATATGACAACTGGTCCTTTGGGACAAGGGATTTCATCTGCCGTAGGTATGGCTTTATCTGAAAGAATAATCAATGCAAAATTTGGAGATAAGCTATGTCATCACTATACGTATGTTATCTCAGGAGACGGTTGTTTGATGGAAGGCATTTCTGAGGAAGCGGCAGCTCTGGCCGGTCACTTAGGATTAAATAAGCTTATCGTTTTTTGGGATAATAATAATATTACAATAGACGGAAGTGTAGACAAGGCCAGTTCAACTGATCAACTAATGCGCTTTAAGGCACTTGGATGGAATACCATAAGTATTGATGGTCATAATTATGATGATATCAGAATGGCAATAAAAACAGCACAAGAGTCAGACAAGCCTACGTTGATAGCTTGCAAGACGGTTATTGGTTATGGTGCACCACACAAATGCGGAACTTCAAAATGTCATGGCTCTCCCTTAGGAGAAGAGGAAACAGAGGCCATGAGAAATGCATTAAATTGGCCTTATAAGCCTTTTGAAATACCATCAGAAAGTTTGGATAAATGGCGCAACACTCAAAAGCGTAATGCTGATCTATACAAAACGTGGGTGGACAATGCATCATCAAAGGGAAAAGAGTTTTATGACTTTATCGCTAATAAACTACCACAAGGTTGGGATAGTCAATTAGAAGAGCTAAAAAAGAAAGCTCTTCAAGAAAAAACTGCTGTAGCTACCAGAAAAGCTTCAGAAATGTGCTTAAAAGCAATTGTGCCTTATGTACCGGAAATCATCGGTGGTTCAGCAGACCTAGCTGCTTCTAATCTTACTTTTGTTGAAGGGCAGAAAAACATCAGTAAAGGTGATTATAACGGCAATAGCTTAATGTATGGTATCAGAGAACACGCTATGGCTGCTATAATGAACGGAATGGCACTTCATGGTGGTGTTATTCCTTATGGTGGAACATTTTTCGTTTTTTCCGATTATATGAGGCCGTCAATGAGATTAGCGGCATTAATGCAATTACGTGTTATTTATGTGTTAACTCATGATTCCATAGGAGTTGGGGAAGATGGTCCTACACATCAGCCGATAGAACATTTAGCTTCATATCGTGCGATGCCGGGGATCTTAACATTAAGACCTTGTGATGTCATAGAAACAGCTGAATGTTGGCAAATAGCCTTAACTAAAGCACATCATCCAAGTGCCTTGGTTTTATCGCGCCAAAATCTTCCCTTGGTACGCACCTCAAGCAAAGATAATTTATCCCTAAAAGGTGCTTATATTATTTCTCCGTCAAAGGGCAAACGACAAGCAACAATCATAGCTACAGGCTCAGAGGTTCATATTGCAATAGAAGCTCAGCAAAGTTTGCGCCAACAAGGAATTGACGTTGCCGTTGTATCAATGCCGTGTATGGAATTATTTGAAGCACAAAGCTTAGATTATAAATTAGAGGTATTGGGAACAAAGCCTGTTATCAGCGTAGAAGCCGGTTCGACATTTGGCTGGAATAGATACGCTCAAAAGACAATAGGCATTGATTCATTTGGTGCTTCTGCTCCGGGAGATAAATTATATGAACACTTTGGGCTGACTGCAGAAAACATCGCCAAAGAGGTACAAAGTATTGTAAAATGAATCTTAAAAAGATAAAATCTTTTTTGAAAGTAAGCTTTATAATCCTGATGGGTATAGTTATTGGGTATAGTGCGCGTTCTAAATATACACACTGTTTAGAAATCAATGCATCTAAGTCCCCATTTTATGGTAAATTCGCCACAGAATTAAAAAAAGCAATGCAACATCTGGGATATGATACCTCTTGTGCCTGTGTATGGCCAAAGACGGTTTTGGATTTTACCTACACTGATTCTAAAAATTGGCAACAAAAAACAAAACCTAAAAGAAAGCAAGATCTTAAATTGGCTTTGGTTGGTGATTGTTATGATGGATTTGATATAGATTTCTTAAAAACGTACGACTACTTACTTGCTGTTTCAGGAAATCGCTTTGGATATCTTGCGATGTTTAATTATCAAGCAATACATTTTCCTATAAAGGAACCGGAAAATATATTTTCATATCACTGCAACAAAAATTACTCTGATGTGAAAGTAGATGTAGAATATGTAGCCTGGAGCTTGGATAATATTATTAAGAGGGCCTGGCATGATAAATAAAACCATAAAATATCTGTGTCTCTTTATTGCATTCTTTTTCATAGGTTGGGAGGTTAACCGTATCTTTGTGCCTCATTTTTATGAAATTCATCAAAAAACGATATTTAAGCAAAAAGAACCGATAAAAAAGGATGCCATTACCATCAATAATTGCGCAGAAAAAGAAATGCGTGTTGGAGAAGTTTTTTTAGGAAAAGCACTTCAAGACGCATTAAAGCTTGAATATAAAGATGTGAGGATGGATTATCGTTTGTCCATGTATCCAAAAGATAAAAATGATGAAATAAATATTTATTTAAGAGGTTATTTCAAATTTACTCCGCCATTTCCGGATAGGCGACATATTAATATTGCCTACATTCTTTATCCGTTATTTTATACAAAACCCAATAGGCACATATTAAAAAATCGCGACAAAATAAGCATAGCAACACTGGAAAATGGCAGCATAGCCATTGATGAGTTGCAATATTATGATATCTTAGCCGTTGCCTCGAAACCTTATACTGAAAAATTAAGAAAAGCTGGTTTTAACGCGCATTACATACCGCAATTAACTGATACAAAAAAGTTTTATCGAGAATATGTCGAGAGCCTAAAGAGTGAAGTTCTATTTGTCGGAACCAAAAGAGATTATGCCTCAGCAGATATTGCGTTAGAAAACAACTTACCGATTACGATTTATGGTCCGGGTTGGGGAGGTATAGCTAAAAAGGAATACATTGATAATAATGAACTTCATAAATATTACAGTTCAGCAAAAATCGTCTTAAATGACCACAGGGATGATATGCGTTCAGAAGGTTTTATTAACAACAGAACTTTTGATGTAACCGCAACAGGAAGTTTTCTGATTTCGGATTATATGCCGGAGATTGAAGAAATATATGGTGATGCTATCCCTATGTGGAAAACACCAAAGGAATTGGTAGAGTTGGTGCAGTATTACTTATCACATGATGAGGAAAGAAAAGCAAAAGCAAAAAAAGCTCAAGCAATAACATTAAAATACTTTACAACCCAAAATATCGCTCAAGCCTTCAAAAAAATTATCGATCAAGAAAAAAATAAGCATTAATTTGTTATATAAATATCCCAAATAGCCTCTATTTTTTATCAGAATAACGAGTTAGAATATCTTTTCCCCAATAAGCGAATGGCGTATCCAACAGCGCAATGATAACTTTAACCAAATACTGCGCAATAATCAGTTGCCACAGATTATCATAAACCCCGTAAAAAGCAATAGAAATGAAAATAACAGAATCAATCAGCTGGCTGGAGATAGTTGAAGCACAATTACGTATCCATAAATGCTTATTAATAGCTTCTTTAGGAGATTCTTTAAGCCAGTGAAAAACAAGAACATCCCAATATTGGCTGACCATAAATGATATCCAGCCGGCCATGGTAATGCGAAATGTCACCCCGACAACAGAGGCAAAAGCTTCCTGATTAGTGTAATACGGTGCAGCAGGCCAATGTACAATCAAGAGTGAGTACCCGGCAAAGACAAGCATCGCACCAAAACCGCAATATACCGTTTTTATGGCATCTTTTTTGCCATGAACTTCAGATATCAAATCCGTAATCAAAAATGATGCGGCATAAATAATAACGCCGCCCGGCACATAAAGCCCGAACATAGAAATCATTTTTGTGGCAGCAATAGACGAGGCGACAGCCATGGTACAATAAAGCGAAGTTAATGTAACATAACTTTGTTTCTTTGAAATAGAACAAATAGCCATAACAATAAACAACGTAACAAGAATATATACAACACTTCCTACAATACTCATATCAAGTCCTCTCAGTCCTTTAATAAATCTAAAGTCAATATAAAGTAATGCGAAAAAAAAGCAAGGAATTTTACATCAAAAGACATCACTTCTCTTGATGGACATAATGCTTGGTTCGCATCTCATCTTTATAATCAAAATCAAAATAATATTCATCAAAATCATTAGCCTGGCTTTTATATTTATTATCCTGTTTGACTTCTTTTAAGGCGCGATTGTGACTTAAATTGCCGATTCTCCCCGAAACACCTGTCGTTCCTCTAGCCATGAATGTTGTATCAACATAAACTTTCTTTCCTTTATACATAAAGTAATTCCAGGCATGTCCCGCAGTGCTGTTTTTGAGTTTATAAGATGCTTTTTCTCTTCTTCCGGGATAAGCATAACCATGAATTTGGCCGGTGCGTATTCCCGCTTTTTGGCACATTTCTTCAAACAGTTCGGCAAAATCACCGCAAATCCCGACACGAGATTTCAAAAGCTCGCGCGGACTTTGTCCTCTATAGTTTCTGATAAGTTTTGATGTTTGACCGTTATGATAAAGATATTCATCATAATTAATATGCGAAGCAATCCAAAAAGCAATTACCTTAGCTTTATCATAATCATCATCAAGACGTTTCACCAAATAATTAACTAAGCTTGAAACATTATTTTCATCCTGGCGCGGCACACTCATGGCATACCGTTTAAGGCTTCTGGATGTATAATGAGTTGCGTAGGCATCAGGGCAATTAACAAATGTCATAACAAACATAAATAAGCTAAGAAGTAGGCGCATGATTTTCATCCTGTTAACACATAATAACAATTTACAAAAACAAACTTAAATTTTAATTAATGGATAAAAATAACGCTAAAACAATATATTAATAAATGGTATTATAATACCTTTTATTAATAAACTGAAAAACAATGATTTTTTATGTTGACATTTATTTTTTTCTCTCTATATTAACCACGATTTAACATTAAACCTTATTGAAGAGAGATCAATAAAATGAATAACACATATGCAACAAAGCCTTCTGATATTACAAGAAAGTGGTATGTTGTTGACGCAACAGGTGTTGTATTGGGACGTCTTGCTGCTCAAGTAGCAATATTGTTACGCGGCAAACACAAACCTTACTTCACACCAAACTTAGATTGTGGTGATTATGTTGTTGTCATCAATGCCGATAAAGTAAAATTGACAGGCAAAAAATTAACAGACAAGAAATATTACAGACACACTGGTTGGGTCGGCGGCGTTAAAGAGACGACAGCCGGAAAGATTTTAAACAGTCGTTATCCGGAAAGAGTTATCGAAAAAGCTGTTGAGCGCATGATTTCCCGTAATCCGATGGGCCGTCAGCAAATGACCAAGTTAAAAGTGTATGCCGGTGAAAATCATCCGCATGCAGCACAAAATCCTGAGGTTTTGGATATTGCATCCAAAAACCCGAAGAACAAAAGGAGTGAACTGTAATGGCTAGGAAAAAAATTGAATCTTTAACAGAAATCAAAGAAGCTGTTGCAGCAACAACACCTGTTGCAAGTACAGATTCTAAAAAGAAATCTTCTCGCGACAAAAAAGGTCGTTCTTATGCAACAGGTAAGAGAAAGAATGCTGTTGCACGTGTATGGATTATGCCTGGTAAAGGTAACATCACGGTTAACGAAAAACCGGTAGACACATATTTTGCCCGTCCGGTATTAAAGATGATCATTAATCAACCGTTTGAGATTACCAATCGTGAACACGAATTTGACGTTGTTTGCACAGTTCAAGGCGGTGGTTTATCCGGTCAAGCCGGTGCTATTAAGCACGGCATTTCTAAGGCATTGAATGAATACGAGCCGGAGCTTCGTCCCGTATTAAAACAAGCCGGGTTCTTAACACGTGATGATCGTGTTGTTGAGCGTAAGAAGTACGGTCGCGCCAAAGCACGTCGTTCTTATCAGTTCTCAAAACGTTAATCAGACAATACAAAAAATCGTTTTATATCAATGGGCTGTCGATTTTCACAGCCCATTTTCTTTATAAACATAACACCACAAAATATTCTAAAAAAGAATTGAAAAAATATGCTTTTGACCTTTCAAGATATCTTAAGCTATCACATAATTTTTCTACCTTATCGCAATTTCTAGATGTGCTCTCCCTGCTGATGTGAGGCGTGCATTATTATTGGTCAAAAGTTGGCGTATGTCGTCTTTTGAATATAAGGCATAATCGCTACTTTCCGCTAAAAATCTATTATTAGATTTTATACAATCTACTACTCTTAAGATATTATCAACTTTCGCATCAATAAGGGCTATTGGCTGAATTTTATCATCTCCACATACAATATGTCTAAACTTCATATCAGTAATAGGGATGTCATAGCCTATTTCTTCAGCAATTTCGCGTTGACAACAAGATAACACAGGATCTTCAGTCATGAAATCTTCATCATCTATAATACCGGTAGCAGTAGTAGAGTAAAAATTATTTGAGATACCAACACTTCCGTTGCGTTTAGTAATTAAATATCCTTCACCATCTGAGATAATACAAGAAATTGCAAACAGATTTGATAATTGTTTTTTTGCAATTATTCTTTCAAAAGAAAAAGGGCCATCACGTGTAATACTTTGATAAAAATGTTCTATTTGTGCTTTAACTTCACCAGTAACTACCGAAATGACTTTATGATAATTTAGATAAAGAAAGTTAGTTAACAAAAAATCAAAGAACTGTATTGAAGAAATTGTCAATACAGATTTTCCTTCTATTTCGGCACACTTATCTAATCTTACACATTTTTCGTTTGTAAACTTTTTTCCATATACTTGAGGAAAACTATGAACAAGACTATTATACACATCTTTCGTAAACGGGCATTCAAAAGAAGTCTTCTCTATTTTCTCATATGAATATGAATCTTTTATACAATAATCAAATGTCATGAATCAAATCTCCATTAACAATAATGATGCATCATCTATTTTTTTAGGACGAGGATTATTTTGGAATTTGTCTATGTTATTTAAAAAATCATACATTTTAGCAACTTCTACACTTATCAAATCAGCCGTGAAAAACTTATTTATAGCTTCTCTGTTTTCACTAAAATAATCCTTAAAACCATCCGAAAATATTATAACTTTATCACCTTTTGAGAGACTTATTTTTCCAGTAAGACCACTACTTAATCCTTCTCCATTGATAGTACCGATAGGATAACCATCCTTAGCATTAGCCTTTGCTCTTGTTTTTTGAAAAATACTCAACGGAGAATTTACCCCTTTGTGGCCAGCGTAGTATTCTTTAAGTTTTTTCCTATTCAAAAGTGAAAATTTTGAAACTCTCGTATCTTCAAGTAAATAATGTTTTCCCTCGTGAATATACGCAATAGAGCTGTCCCCTAATATGTAGTATTCCATTATATCATCCGCATTAATTTTAATTGCAGCAACAGTATATGTTGGAAGCTTGTAAATTGGAATCTCTGCTAAACCAGGTACTGTCATTAATTCCTGATACAATTCTTTAACAGATTTCTGTATACCATCTATTAAGTTACTTGTTTCACTGTTAAAATTTTTTTTAAATTTATTTTGAAGTTCATTAACATACCAATAAACTTCATTTTCTTTACCTAATGCATTTAATTTAAATACATCTGTAGCCCCATCAACAACCCAAGCTACATCTTTTGTAAACCCACAAACATCTTCATTAACAGCACCGTCCCCTTTTTGACTAAAAGAAAATAAAACTTTCATAACTGGATAATCCCTAAATTTATCTTATAGAAAAACTTTTATATTGTATAATATTATAAAATAACCCTGAAATTATTTTACCTAAAACCACTTAGTTGGCAAGACATTTTTTCATCTGATATGTAAAAATATATGAGGAACAAACATAGCCTTCACATAGAATTTTTAAACGCATAACATATTTATTTTACAATATAAAAAGAATTATCCTTTATCAAAACGTTAATCGTAGAGAATATATCACTACAAAAAAAAGAGGGGCCACACAGTTGTGTGCCCCTCTTTCTTCTGTTGCTTTCTTCAAACCTAATGAGTAGTTGCTGTTTGCAAGCTAACCCTCTGTGCAACTTGCACTAACTACGCTACTTCAGTCTTGACGCTCTGTCCCGCTCGTATACCTTCTTATGAAAATAATAGGCAAGGGTTGCTGGCTCCAGTCCTCGTATACCAAAATGCAAATCAAGAAGCATTAATTCATTATTGCTAACAAGGGCCTGTTGCTCTTCCAAGAGAAGTGGTCGATACAGGATTTCTCTTTCAAGAATATCATACCGATCGTCGCGCTTAATGTTCTCATTGATGAGGCTTATCACATTCGCACAATGAAGCCTGATCTGCTGGTTTCTTTGGTAAAATTCCATGAAATCGTTGGAGACAAACCCCAGGAGCGTAGCTTCCTGATCTGCATTAAAACAACCACTTCGCCCTTTAGCTTCTTCCAACAACATAAAAGCCTTTATCATGGCTTCGTTCTTGAGGTCAAACAATTTCTTGTAAACCTCGTCAGGAGGAAGCTGGTACTCAATATCCCTAAACACGTTAAGGAAATAATCGGGGTTCTGATGCTCAAGGACCAACGAGTAAACGTACCACAAAAATTTCGAATCTAATCTCTTTCTGGGATTTCGAAGCTCTGCTTGTAGAGCCGGAACATTCTCGTTCTCAATAAAAAATAGAATGTTGTTGTTATCACACATAAAAAGTTAATGATTATAAGTTCATAAATGTATTTTGTCTCAGCACCAAGATAAACAAAGAGTGCATAAAGTCAAGAAAAAAATCATCCCCCAGCCTGATAAAACAGGAAGGGGGATAATTAATGGTTAATGCTTCATGCACATGGATCAATCACCAAAATACTTTCTTCTGCAGTAAGTGTCGTAAGCTGTCCCATAATAGAAGTCATGCTTCTTAGCAAATCGATCAAGCACTTCAATGGGTGCACTCTTTACAAAAGAAGTAACAACAGCACTGACGGATGAAATTCTTGAGCCGCAGTACTCAATAATATCCCAGTATCTACAATCAACGAGAGCCATCAAGGCTTCATCGTCGAAGCCGTTGGGCCATTGCTTAGCGTAGTGGAAAACGACATACTTAGGAAAATACTTGACAAAATCTGCGGAAGCCACAAAATAGTAAGCACTGATGTATGTCTTCACCAAATCTATGCAACCAGGATCGTCCTCTGCTCTATTCCAGCGCTCAATCAAAATCTTGGCAATCTCACCCTTGACGTCACTCTTGATAAAGTTCTGAATAAACCTCTTTACCTCAGAAACTCTGCCTTTGAGGATAAAATCGGAAAACGTAGCAACGCTCACAGAAGACAAATTCAAAGCCCATTTTCTGCACACATTGGGATTGATATCATCCCGCTGAGCCACGGCTTTGAGCGTCAAAGTTGCCGGTTGCTCAACAAGAGCGTGAAGATACCTTGCAACAGAGCAGGTATCACTCTTGAGAACGAAAAGTTCTTCTGCCAAATCAGAAAAGCGAAGACGCTTTTCAATCAGATAGTTGAGGTACTCTTCGAGCAGAGCATTATCGTCGGCATGTTGAGCTACCCTTTTAATGAGCGCTGCCTCACCAAGTTTGTGAAGAGAAAGTCCCTTATTGATCGTTGCTTGGATGTAGGCAAGGGCATCAGGACTGGTCGCTATAAAGCATTCCTCATTCGTGGGATCAAGTTTAATCCCATTCTTCAGCGAAGAGAGAACGGAAGAAGAGTTATTAGTCCTCAAACGCTGCAAAGCGTGCATCCTCGGCGACATGATCTTCTGCCAATTGTTCAAAACGACACCGTCACAATTTTCTTTCACCCAGGAGAACAGGATGGGCGAGTGCAAAACACCCAAGAAAGCGTTTCTGTAGCAGTCAGCTGTGTCTCTCCCATCAGCAGGTTGCAGAGATTTGTAACAGTTTTCTTCAACCCAACGGATTAATTCCGGTAGAGGCAAAGACAGAACACTTGAAACACTATCAATGTAAAGCTCAACCAAGGATGCGCCTGTGCTAAACCGCTCAAGCAAAACCTCGACAGACAAGAGTCCAAGCTTGGCACACCTCTCAAACAACAGAGTATCCTTCTGCTCGTACAAGACAGACAAAACAAGGTCATTGGGTACATGAAAATTTTCACTGCCCAGAAGAGAAAGTTGTTTGTTGCTACCATAGCGGAATATACCGCGTATAAATTCCGAAGGTAAGCGAGAAATGTCCGTACTCGGGTGCCACTGTTCCGTTTCAAAGAAAGCTGACTTTGCCTTTTCCAGCTTGCTTGAAAACAAAGCTTGCAAAAAAGAGTAGTCCCATGTTGAACGTTCGGGATGGACTTGGAAGTACAAACACAGGAGATCCTCTTCTTTTCGCTGAATCAACTCCAAGAACACCTTTCTCGATAAGTTCAACTTTGGCAAACAACATTTCTTTTTGAGCGTGTTCATGTTGCTTAAGAAAATAGAATCTCCTGCAAAGCGAAGGTCCAAAGGACGCTCAGCCAAGTAAACCAGAATTTCTTCAGCCTCTTTCTTGACAAGAAATCTGACAAAACTCTGAAAGCCTCCACGTCGATCTGAAAGAGAATCTAAGATCGGTTTGATACTCTGTAATGGCCTGTCCAAAAGAAACTGAGCCAATGCCTCACTATAAGCATGGTCTTTGTACCATTTTATAATAAGGTCATTTCTACCGGAATCAAGAACTGAACGCTCATCATTCTCATCTTCCAAGTTGTTTTTTTTGAAAATACACATAATACGTTATTTAAATTGTTAAACATAATAGATAATTTTGCAAACAGACTAAAATGATACTTGTTTTTTGTCAATAAATAAAAGCAAAAAAACAGTAAAAATAAACACATTTTAGGCTTGACAAAACAAAAACTATCCACATATAATAAGCACGTCAATTATTTTGTAAAACTATGTAGAGAAGTGATATGGTTAAGTTAAGTGATAATAATGCCTATAAAAGAGGGCAAGAACTATTAGATTCAGGTATGTGCCGTGAGGCTATAGCTCAGTTTGATGAGTTTTTAAAAGAGCAGCCTGATAATTGGAAAGCAATCAACTCTAAGGGGTTTGCTTTTCAGAAGATGAGTAAGTATACCGAAGCGGTAGAATGCTTCGATAAAGCTTTGGCTATTAATCCGAAATCAGTTGAAGTGCTGAATAACAAAGGCGTGACTTTAAGTATGCGCGGCCTGTATAAAGAAGCTATTGCCTGCTTTGAACAAGCCTTTGCTAATGACCCGACTTCTCTGGAAGCCTTAAATGGTAAAGCGATTGCTTTACAACATATGTTTTTATTCAAAGAGGCTTTAGACGTTTTACAACAAGCCTATTCCGTTGATTCTAAGCACCCGCAAACGCTGTTAAGTATTGCCGTAACATTACAAAAGTTAAAGCAATATGAGCGTGCAATTGGGTATTTCAAAAAAGTATTAGCCTTAGATAAAACCAATGTTAAGGCATGGAATGGTATCGGTGTAACCTATCAGCTGATGGGCGATAACGATTCGGCCCTAAAATGCTTTACCAAGATCTTAAATATTGATAGCACAGAAATTCAAGCATGGATAAGTATTGGTTTTGTTTATCAAAAGATGTACAAATTCAAAGATGCTCTTAAGTGCTATAACAAAGCAAAAAATTTGGTTGATGGCCGCTATCACCATAAGCTCTATGATGGATTGGCATCCTGTCTGACCAAGTTATCAGAATTTGATCAAGCAATAGAGATTTATAAGCATATCTTCCAGCGCGAAGAAGGCAAAAAGAAATGGGATGCCCAGCGTTCAATTAAGTTTGTAAATAAATTGAAACGCAAAAAAGCCATTGGTATGTTGCCTGATGTTGTTCCGCCGGAGACACCTGCTGCTCCCGCAACAACAGAAGAAGAGAGCTGATTTTATCAGATTAAGTGTGAGTATCCGTAAAAAAGAGTGTACAAAGTGCATTACGTTTTGTTATGCTTAACTGGTAACAAAAGAGGGAAAAATGGCTGCACAAAAAACAAAAAATGGCATGAAGAAGTTTTTGACAGAACTGCCTAAGCTGTTTTTTGTTTTGCAAATTCTTTTAGGGGTGCTTGCTTCCTTTTGGGTGTTATTTAATCATCAACCTAAAACAGGCGATGATGTCGAGCACTTGCATTCAGCCTGGCTTGTTTATCAAGGCCAAATTCCATATATAGATTTTTTCCAGCATCATAATCCTTTGATGTGGTATTTATTTGCACCATTGGTCGGTTTTTTTGCCTACAAAATAGTTATTTTTGATATTGTACGCATAATATCAACCCTTGTTATGTTTTTAACACTTTATGTTGCAGGAAAAATTGTCAGCAGGTTTATATGTCACGCAAAATATGCCGGATTGTTGACAATAGCCTCTGTGTTTCCTTCCTATGTAATTTTCAGCGGACAAGATTTCAGACCGGACAATTATATGGTCTGCGCTTTTTTAATAGGGCTATATTTCCTATTTTCATACTTGGAAAATAAAAAGCTAAGAGATCTGAATATTTCTTTCATTTGGATGTTTATTACATTTATGTTTTTACAAAAAAGCGTTTTCTTTTTGGTTGTTGTTGGAATATGCGTAGTATATTTGTTGTATACAAAACAAATTTTGTTCAAAGATTTTTTAATAGCCTTAATTATCCCGCTGATAGGAGTTGTTGCTTTTATTTTATGGTTGGCCTATCACAATATGATAGAGCGCTATTGGGTTTGTAATTTCATATTTAATCTGCATATTCCGGATGTTTACAATAAACTTTGCGAAAAGACAGCGCCGGAATTTTACGGCTTAACACTGATAGCCTTTGCCGGATTTATTTATTATATCATCCAAGGAACAACTATTTCCCGAATATTATGTATATTGTGGTTAAATGAAGTTTTACAACGTTTTTTCTATTTTTCATTAGATCGCCATTACTATTACCTTTTAGCCATACTCAATGCAATGTTGGCTGGTGCGTTTATTTGGCAAGTCATAAAGCGCTGGAATTTAAGTTCCTACATTTTCGTTTTCTTATCAATATTAAGTCTATATCAATTTAATATTTATTGTCAGAAAAACAAATTATTACCCGAGTATCACAGATATGTAACACCGCGTTATATTGTAGAGAGCACCAATAAATGTGATTATGTCTTAAACGGCTATGGCCTGACATACGGCATATTCACCAAAGATATAACATATTACTGGAATTTAAACGGACAACTGGATGTTATCGGTAATAAAATCGGGTTAGCTCCTTTGCCGGATTTAAATGCAGCAGTAGAAAAGTATTTGCCGCGTATTATATACACGGGAACATACTGGGACGAAAAAAATCATCAACAAAAAAAGAATGTAAAGGTACATCAGATTGATGAAAAACTACGTGATCAGTATTATGAACAGTCCAAGTTTGTAGACGTATTCATTCTAAAACCGGAATACGCCAATAAAAGAAGATGCCGATATAATAAATCAAAAGGTACTTGGGAATATTATTATTTTGAGAGGTAAACAATGTCATCTTTGATAAAAAAAATCGCATACATATCGTTAGGCTTATACATATTCTTCTGTGTAGGTCTTTTGTATTGGGTAGTTATTATGAGCGGTTCAGGTGATGGTGATACACTAGAGCATGTCCACTCATCATGGCTTATCTATAAGGGGCAAACTCCTTATGTTGATTTTTTCCAGCATCATAATCCGCTTTTATGGTATATCGGTGCACCTTTGGTTGGATTGTTTGAATACAGCTTAAGAGCAGTAGATGCCGTAAATATGCTTACAATAACAACAATGTTGCTGACAATTTTTTATATTTACCGATTACATAAGGACTTTTTAACGCAATCAACCTTAGCCGGATTAATTTCAGTATCGTTCTGTATGCTACCACAGGAAAGCCTTTATGTGAAAGATTTTAAGCCGGACAACTTTATGGTAGCCTCTTTAATAATCGGATTATATTACCTCTTAGACTACCTAAAAGAAAAGAAGCTATATAAATTGGTATTATCTTTTATGCTCTTTTTTATAGCATTTATGTTCACACAAAAAGCATCCATCATACTTATAGGCATAGGCGGAGTGGTTTTATACTTTTTATATCAAAAGAAAATACCTGTATCTGATTTTGTGTTAAGTTCTCTTTTACCCCTAATGATTTATACATATTTTCTATTATTTTTGTATTCTAAGGGAGCATTAACCAATTATTTTAAAGCCAATTTTGAACTAAACTCATATATTCCGGCAGTCTTCTATACCAGGCGTTTTATTTATCCGAGTGCTGAGATGCTTGTCCCTATTTTTCTAGCCCTTTATGCATTGATAGCCTGCCTATATAAAGGAAACATTTATGTTAAAATTATTGGTGCTGTTTTTATGATGGAATTTGCCATCAGAATGTATTACTTTACTCCATTTGTATATTATTTTGCATTTCTTCATGTGTTAGCCTCTGTCATGGCAGGTGTAGCTGCTGTGCATATGATTAGTAAGAAAAATTATCTGATATGGATATTTGTTGCTTATTTTTATATCTTAGGAGCAATTTATGCCAATATATATCGCTATAGAATAACTGTAGGAGACAGTTATAAATACGGTGCGGCAGGGTTTGTTCTACAACACACAACACCATGTGATTACGTATTAAATGGTTATCGTATAGGATATAATTTATTTAATAAAGATGTTGATTATATCTGGAACTTAAAAGGACAAATAGACGTCATTGCTGCAACCATCGGGTTAAAACCGTTATCAGATTTAGAAAGTTTGATAAGAAAACATAAGCCAAAGATAATTTACGGCGGAAACTATTATGATACATACAGAGAATATCGAGGAGATATAAGAAAATACCCCATTCACTGGATCAGTAAACATCTTTTAAATGAAATGTACGAACCACTACGCCGTGATGATCTCTATATACTAAAACCGGAATATCAAAGTCATGATTGTCAATATAATCCTCGAACAAAAACGTACGAATATCGCGACAAGCATTAGCAAAAATTTTACTAATTTCTCCCTAAAATAATCTGGGGCAGAAGGTTAGGGAGGAAGCCATGCGAGTGATTATAAAAGCAGATTATGAACAAGTAACGGATTGGGCCGCAACATATATTGCGTATCGTATAAATCGCGCGCATCCGACATCAACAAAGCCCTTTGTGCTAGGTTTACCTATGGGAGATACACCTAAAGGTATGTATAAAAAATTGGTAGATCTCAATCATAAAGGCAAACTTTCTTTTGCCAATGTGGTTATCTTTTGTATGAATGAGTTTATCGGTCTTGATAAAAAATCACCGCAAAGTTGCCATAGCTACATGAAACAATATCTGTTAGATCATGTTGATACCAAAGCTTCAAACGTTTATATTTTAGATGGTAATACTAAAAATTATGAAAAAGAATGCGCTAATTTTGAGCTGGCAATTCGCCAAAAGGGGGGAATAGACCTGTTTGTTGGTGGTGTTGGTTCAGATGGTCATATTGCTTTTAATGAACCCTTTTCTTCACTAACGTCACATACAAGAGTGAAGACATTAACCACGGAAACAATGAAAGCAAAAGCCAAATTGTTTGATAATGATATCAAAAAAGTTCCACATACGGTTTTAACCGTTGGCACGGGCACAATAATGGAAGCAAAAGAAGTGATGCTGTTAGCCTCAGGAGATAGCAAGGCCGATGCAACCAGAGCCGCCATAGAGGGAGGCGTTAATCATCGCTGGGCAGTAAGTGCGCTTCAAATGCACCGGCACGGTATCTATTTATGTGATGAAGCTGCTGCTTCAAAATTAGAAAAGGAAACAGTAGTATACGCAAAAGACATTGAGAGAAATGCATATTAGATAGTCATCTCTGAGCAATAAATTAACCTCTCATTTTTATCCCTTCTAGCTCGAGCAATCTAGTCTTTTTCTTAATGCCACCGGCATATCCCGTCAAACTACCATTTGTCCCAACAACACGATGACAGGGAATAATAAGCAAAATAGTGTTATGTGCAACAGCTCCGCCGATCGCTTGTGCTGACATCTTTTTTATGCCTTTTTGTTGAGCTATTTTATCTGCGATTTCACCATAAGTCATTGTCTTCCCAAAGGGGATGGCTGATACAATCTCCCAAACAGCTTGGCGAAAGGGTGTTGTTTTTATTAAAAGCGGTGGTGTAAAATCAGGAGCCTCTCCGCTAAAGTAAATATCAAGCCACTTTTTTGTTAATTCAAATATCGGCAAATTTTTACAACAATAATTTTTACACAAATGATTATCAAAAAATTTTTGATGATCAAACCACAATCCCGTCAACGCCTCACCATCACTGGTCAGGGTGATTTTTCCAAATCCCGATTGATAATGATAGATGTAATTCATTATGCATCTTCTCTTGAACTAATCTATATAAATCGGAAAAGCCGCTGTCAGCTCCAAAATACGTGCCTTAACATCATTTAGAACATTTTCTTCATGAGCGGTGTTCAAAGCTTCCGCTACATCAGCAATAGCATGACCGATAATCTCAAATTCTTTTATACCGAAACCGCGTGTCGTTCCGGCCGGTGTTCCTAAACGGATGCCTGAAGTAATCGTTGGTGGTAGAGGATCAAAAGGAATAGTGTTTTTGTTAGCAGTAATATGAACACGATCCAAAGCATCTGTCAACTCTTTGCCGTTAATTCCTTTTGATGTTAAATCAACAAGTAAAAGATGGGTATCAGTTCCTCCGGTAACTAATTTAAACCCACGTTTGACTAAAACTTCTCCCAAAGTAACAGCATTCTCAATAACACGCCGTGAATATAGCTTAAATTCATCAGAAAGGGCCTCCTTAAAACAGACAGCTTTAGCAGCAATAACATGTTCCAAAGGACCGCCTTGCATACCGGGAAATATAGCAGAATTGATCTGTCCGGCAATCTGAGCGCTATTTGTTAAAATTGCTCCACCTCTCGGGCCGCGTAAGGTTTTATGTGTTGTCGTTGTTACAACATCTGCATAATTAATGGGATTTGGATATAAACCACTAGCAACAAGCCCCGCAAAATGGGCCATATCCACCATTAAAAGTGCCCCACAGTCATCTGCAATGGCTCTGAATTTTGCAAAATCAAGCTGTCTGGGATAAGAGGAACAACCGGCAATAATAAGTTTTGGTTTATACTGCATGGCCAAACTTTTAATTTCAGCATAATTAATTAAGCCGGTTTCTCTTTCAACACCATATTGAACAGCATTAAACCATTTGCCGGATATAGACATTTTAGCGCCATGTGTCAAATGACCGCCGGCATCAAGGCTCATCCCCAAAATTGTATCTCCAGGCTTTAATAAAGCCCCATAAACAGCCATATTTGCTTGTGATCCGGAGTGTGGTTGAACATTGGCAAACTCTGCATGAAAAAGTTTTTTTAATCTTTCAATCGCAAGCGTTTCGATTTTATCAATATGGGCGCATCCGCAATAATAACGTTTATTGGGGTATCCTTCAGCGTATTTATTGGTTAAAATAGATCCTTGGGCCTCAAGCACAGCACGAGACACAATATTTTCCGAAGCGATCAGCTCAACATTTTCCTGTTGGCGTTTCAGTTCACTCAAAATAGCATCATAGATATCAATATCTTCTTCTCTTAAATTCTCAAAATGCATATTTTATCCTTATTTATCTAGCATATCGATTCTGTTTTGGTGACGTCCTCCTTCAAATTGAGAAGACAAGAATAAAGAAATCCGTCTGAAAATATCTTCCTCACTCATCGTTCGTCCACCAAAAACTATAACGTTTGCATTATTATGTTGTTTAGCCATAACAGCCACATCATCAGAATAAAGTATTGCGGCGCGAATACCCTTATGGCGATTGGCACGAATAGAAATACCAACACCTGTTCCGCAAACCAAAACACCAAGCTCCGCCTTTTGTGACAGAATATGTGCAGAAACTTTATCGGCATAATCAGGGTAATTAACAGAATTTTCATTATGAGTACCCAAATCAGCCACATCATGTTTCAAACTTTTCAGATAGTCGATAATAGCTTGCTTGGCTCTAAAACCAGCATGATCTGAAGCAATAGCAATTTTCATCTCAAACCTCCTAAATATTTATAGGAAATATGTACCAAAAACTATTTTGGAAAGGTATTGAAAAGAAGAAATATACACAAGATAAAAATTTTTTTGATATTTTAAAAAAAAGATATTGACGATAAAAATTTTTCATGTATATATACAAATCACCACGGAAACGTTGGTACTTTGGGTTGGCCGGTTGGCAGAGTGGCTCATGCAGAGGACTGCAAATCCTTGTACATCGGTTCGATTCCGGTACCGGCCTCCAGGTTTTAAGGTGTTCCGGCTTAGCTCAGCGGTAGAGCAATCGGCTGTTAACCGATTGGTCATCTGTTCGAATCAGATAGCCGGAGCCAACATAAAAGCGTTCTTGAGAAATCAAGAACGCTTTTTCGTATGCGCATTTTAAAATCAATTTTCATTTGACTTTCATAGGATAATTTTTTAACCTAAATTTGCATTAGCTGATGACTAATGTGAGGTGTGGAAACCTCTTCGAATACGTCTAGGTGTAAAGACGAAATATTTGCACGCTTTCTAGCTGTGGCTGGAAGGCGGCAAAATACGCTATCCAGTCAATATGTCGCACTATTTTATTCGAATAGTTTCCAACTTCCAGTCGCTCTCATCAAGCGGCTTTTTTTTGTTGTAATGATTAAGAGGTGTAAAATATGAAAAAAGTATTTTTTTTATCGACGATATTGCTAGCAGCTTGTGGAACAATCTTTAGTGGCTCAAGTCAAACAATTACATTTGATTCTAATGTAAAAGAAAATATTCAAATTTATGCCGATGGTGCTTTAGTATGTAGTAAAACACCTTGTGTTGTCAATATTGACAGACATTCGGGACCGATGACAATTATTGCTAAAGCAAATGGATATGAAGATTCTGTAATGCAAAATAAGACAAAAATAAATCCTGCATCATGGGGAAATTTACTAAGCGTATATAGTTGGACAACGGATTTTGCAACAAGTTCAATGTGGAAATATAGTCAAGATGGTGTATATATTAATATGATACCCAAGAATATGAAAAAAGCAGAACTAAATCAATTTGAATTAAATTCTAAAATTAAACATTTTGCTCTATTTAACTATGCAGAATTGAAGATAGGAAATCCTGAATACATGGATGCCTTATCTGAATTAACTAAAAAGGATAAAACAGAATTAGAAAAAATTATTGCTTATTCAAATACTGAAGTTAAATTGGCACATAATTTGATTTAAATTCAAAGGCGCCCATTCGAGCGCCTTTTTACTCAACATGCTTATTTTGATATAAGAACTATCTCAATGTCGCGCCGGTCTTCTTCCCAACTTCCGCTATAACCCTATTCATCAAGCTTTCCAGTTCGGCATCGGTATAGCTCTTATCCTTTGGTTGGAAAGTAACCGTAATCGCAATAGATTTTTTATCTTCCGGCAAGTTTTCACCCTCATAAACGTCAAAGATGTGAACCTCACTGATATTTTCCCTGTCAGCAGTTTTTGCCGCTGTATAAATATTAATGGCCGGGACATCTCTATTGACAACGAAAGCCAAATCTTTATCAACAGCTTGCAAGCTGGAGAGTTCCAATTTTTTCTTTGCCTTTGACTTACCATCACGCGGAGTGGGAATGTTTTCTACAAAAACTTCAAAAGCAACAACATTTGTCTTGATGTCCAAAGCTTTTAAAACACTTGGATGTAATTCACCAAAATAAGCCAATACATTTTTGCCCAAGCGAATAGTTCCGCTCCGACCGGGATGATAATAACCAGGCGCATCTGTGGTAATCTGCGGGGCATCGATCGGCCCTTTAGCAGCAGCAATAGCCGCAAGTGCATCAGCTTTAGCATCAAACACATCATAAGCGCGTTGTGTTCCGGTCCAATCTTTTAGAGATGTTTTGCCAACACGAATACCACTGGCAACAGTCTTTTGTTCACCGGGATTTCGACCATAAAATTCCGGAGCAACTTCAAACAAAGCTAAGTTTGTAAAGCCACGAGCGATATTATTTTTTGCCCCAATTAACAAGTTTGGTAGCAAAGAGGGGCGCATCTCATCAAGTTCAACAATAATAGGATTTTGAATGAGAACAGGCTCAATACCACGACGGAAGAATTTTGCAATAGTACTATCAGTAAAGCTGAAGGTAACTGTTTCAAACATACCACGCAACGCTAACTCATGTTTAATTATCACAACATTATTTTGAACAGGAGTCAAAACAGGTTTGGGAAATTCCGCTGTTTTCATAGATGTTGCAGGAATATTATCCAAACCAATCATACGGACAACTTCTTCAATTAAATCTTGCTCATGTTCAATATCACCGCGCCAAGTTGGGGAAATAGCTTTGATCTTGCCATTTTCTTCGCTGATATCAAAACCTAAATTACCCAAAATTTCTTTACATTTTTCTTTAGATACATCCATACCAATAAAGGTTTTTAGACGTTCTAAACGAAGATAAACAGGTTTAGCATCATATTTTTCTTGCCCGGCTATTTCAATTTCGGAAGCTTCTCCGCCACAAATATCCAAAATCATCTGAGTGGCATAATTATTGCCACTGATATTTGACATTGGATCAACCCAGCGTTCATAACGTGCACGAGAGTCTGAATCAAGTTGCAATTTACGTCCTGTGCGCGCAATGCAAGTCGGTGTAAATAAAGCGCATTCCAAGAGTACATTTGTCGTATCTTCATAGCTGCCTTTATTCAAGCCGCCCATAATACCGCCCAAACACTGTACACCTTCATCATCACAGATACCAAGCGACTTATCATCAAGTGTATATGTTTTTTCATTTAATGCCAAAAATTCTTCACCATCACGAGCCATACGTACATTAATATTGCCTTTGAGTTTATCTGCATCAAAGACGTGTAAAGGACGTGCTAAATCGTAATTAATATAGTTTGTAATATCCACTAAAGGAGAGATAGGACGCAAGCCGATAGCCGTCAACCTGTCTTTCATCCACTTTGGTGTTTCAGCTCTGTTGTTTACCCCTTTAATATAACGTGCTGTGTATGTTGGACAAGCATCTAAACAACTAACCGAAACTTTAATAGGGCTCTTAAAGCTTCCCTGAACAGTAGGGATACTTAAGGGTTTTAATACACCTAAACCGGCAGCAGCTAAATCGCGAGCAATACCACGAACACCTAAGCATTCAGCACGATTAGGTGTAATGGAAACCTCAATAATAGGATCAATATCTAAAACTTCTGCAGCGGGTTTGCCAATTTCTGTGTTGGCGGGTAATTCAATAATGCCACTGTGGTCATCACCGACCATTAGTTCTTTTTCAGAACACATCATACCGTTACTTTCCACACCACGGATTTTAGCAACCTTTAAGCGTTCACCATAGCACGGAATAAGAGCACCGGCAGGTGCATAAATACCAACAAGTCCTTCATGTACATTGGGAGCACCGCAAACAACTTGCAAAACTTCCTTGCCTGTATTAACCATCAAAACATGTAAATGGTCAGAATCAGGATGCATCTCCACTTTTTCTATTCTGGCGGTGTTAAATCCTTCAAGAAGAGCAGCAGGGTTAATAACTTCCTCAACCTCTAAACCGATACGTGTCAGAGTTTCAGCAATTTCATTGACATCAGCAGTTGTTTCTAAATGTTCTTTTAACCAAGATAATGTAAATTTCATCGTGCTAACCCTCCATTATTACTCAAACCACTTGTCATAGAAGAAAAGTCAAGAGGAGTAAATCCGTAATTTTTCATCCAACGAACATCAGATTCAAAGAAAGTTCTCAAGTCCGGAATGCCGTACTTAAGCATAACCAAACGGTCAATTCCCATACCAAATGCAAAACCTTGATACTCATCAGAGTCAATACCACCGGCTCGTAACACATTAGGATGAACCATACCGCAACCTAAAACCTCAAGCCAGTCAGTACCGGCACCGATTTTCAGCTCATCTTTTGTTTTCAGGCAACCAATATCTAATTCTGCTGAAGGTTCAGTGAATGGAAAGTAAGAAGGACGATAGCGAACAGGCAAATCATCAACCTCAAAAAAGGCTTTCATAAAGTCATATAAACAGCCCTTCAAGTCTGCCATGGTCGTTTTCTTGTCAACAACTAAACCTTCAACCTGATGAAACATAGGTGTGTGTGTTGCATCATAGTCCGAACGATAGGTGCGCCCTGGGGCAACAATACGAATAGGAGGTTGTTTCTTCTCCATTGTACGGATTTGCACCCCGGAAGTATGGGTACGAACAACATAGGCCGTATCCATATCAAACTCTTTGCTAACATCGTTGTTAATATAAAAAGTATCTTGCATCTGCCGAGCTGGGTGGTTTGGCGGCATGTTGAGTGCATTAAAGTTATGAAATTGATCTTCAATATCCGGACCTTCAGCAACCTCAAAACCCATTTCAGAAAAAATAGCCACAATTTCTTCATAAACTTTGGAAACAGGGTGAATACGTCCTTGAACTTCGGGTCTGCATGGAAGCGTAACGTCAACAATTTCTTTTTTTAGCCTTTCATTCAAAACAACTTCTTCTAATTGCTGCTTTTTATCTGCAATAAGGTTTTCCAACTCAGCCTTAACGACATTAATTTGTTTACCAAATGCGATTCTTTCTTCCATAGGCATGGCACCCAATGTCTTTAACAGCTCAGTAATGCGTCCTTTTTTGCCAAGGGCCGAAACACGTACATCATCAAGAGCCCTCACATCCTTAACGGAGGCAATTTGTTCTGCAATTTCTTTTTTTATAACTTCTATATCACTCATTTTAACACCTATAAATTAATCTGGATTTCTCCTCTAATTTTTCTCACCATCTGCCCAGCGTATTCTTTAAACATAAAAGAGCCACCTTGGCTGACCAAGACGACTCTTTATATTTGATATAATTTATACTAAAAACTTATTTAGCAAGAGCCGCTTTGGCAGTTTCTACTAACTTAGCAAAAGCTTGGGGCTCTTTGAAGGCGATATCAGCAAGAACTTTACGGTCAAGCTCAACACCTGCCTTCTCAAGCCCGCTGATAAATCGAGAATAAGTTATATCATTTAAACGTGCAGCAGCATTAATACGCTGAATCCACAAAGAACGGAAATTCCTCTTCTTTACTCTTCTATCACGATAAGCATACTGCAAACCTTTTTCAACTTTTTCAACAGCTACTCTGAAAACGTTCTTATTACGTCCTCTGTAGCCTTTTGCCATATCTAAAATCTTCTTATGGCGAGCGTGTGCTGTTACACCTCTTTTTACACGAGACATTTCTGCATCCTCCTACTACAAATAAGGTAAAAACTTCTTAACAATCTGAACATCAACTTCTGAAACCAAAGTTGTGCCACGAGCTTGTCTTTTCATTTTCTGGCTTTTGCAGAAGAGGCAGTGTCTCTTTTTCGCAAAATATCTTACTATTTTGCCGGTTCCGGTAGCGCGAAAACGCTTTTCGGCCGAGCGTTTTGTTTTTAATTTAGGCATTTCAATCCCTTTCAATAAAAATTAAGTTGGATTTACTAACAGCAAGGCATGCCATTAGCCTTAACTGTTAAGACAAAGCATTTATACACTTAAAATTTTAAATGTAAAGTATTTTTTTCATTTTAAATTTAAGAAGTTACGTCCAATATCAAAAGATATTGCTGAATTTAGAATGAATATAAGAATAAGTAGTGGACAATCACAAAAAATTCTCATACAATGCAAAATAATTCATAATAACATACTAAACTTTTGAAATTTAAAATGGAACTAACAATATACAATACAGGAATTGAGGCCATAATTAGCGGCCTATCTGCAGCTTTACTGGCCCAGTTAGCCAAATTACTTATCTTTTATATCAAGAATAAAGAGATAAATTTTGAATACTTATCAACAACAGGCGGTATGCCCAGTTCACATAGTGCCGGAGTTTGTGCCTTAACAACTTCTGTTGGATTGATAGCAGGGTTTGATTCTATAATGTTTGCTGTAAGTGGCGGATATGCCCTTGTTGTAATGCACGATGCGGCAGGGGTAAGAAAAAAGACACAGGATATGGCAAAAGTATTAAATAAGATCATTAAAGATTTTTATAAATCCAATTTAAAAACCAAATCAGCCCAACTAAAAGAATTGCTTGGACATACGCCCAAAGAGGTATTTGTAGGATTAATATTAGGTGTGTTAGTCAGCCTTACAATACACTTTTCATTGGCACCTAATTAAATTAACTTAATATGCAATTTTTTCTTTCAACTGGTACACGTGTTTTTGATGTAGCTGTCACTAGAGAAATAGTGACAGCGCACAAAAAATACGCACACATTCAGCCCAAAAATCAAAATAAAAAAAGGAGCTTTTTAAGCTCCTTTTTTAAGTTCCTCAGTCTCATCATCAACCAATTTAATGTGCAAATCATCAATTTGCTGCTGGCTGACCGTATTCGGCGCTTGCATCAATAGATCTTGCGCTTTGCCGTTTAATGGGAAGAGGATAACATCACGAATAATCGGTTCGTCTAAAAGCAACATTACCGTTCTGTCAACTCCCGGAGCGCAACCGGCGTGTGGCGGTGCGCCATACTTAAAGGCATTAATCATACCACCGAATTTGTTATCAACCACGCTATGGTCATAACCTGCAAGCTCAAAGGCCTTATACATGATTTCCGGTTTATGGTTACGAACAGCACCTGAAGCAAGTTCAACACCGTTGCAAACCATATCATATTGATAAGCCAAAATTTCAAAAGGATTCTTGCCTAAAAGGGCATCCATACCGCCTTGGGGCATAGAAAACGGATTATGTGAGAATTCAACAGCACCCGTTTCCTCATTTTCTTCGTAGAACGGAAAATCAACAATCCAGCAAATACGGAAAGCATCTTTTTCTATAAGATCTAAATCTTCGCCAAGTTTCGTGCGTGTCTTACCGGCAAATTTATTAATAAATTTACTGTTTCCACCCATAAAGACAATGGCATCGCCTTCACTAAGACCAAAATTATTTTTAAGTTCTGCCATTTTTTCTTCGCTAAAGAATTTAGCAATACCTTTTGCGCCGGCACTTGATAGAGCCACATAAGCCATACCGCCGAAACCTTCCTCTTTAGCAAAACCATCTAATTTATCAAAGAAGGAACGAGGCTTTTCACCGCATTGAGGCAAAACAATAGCCCTGATCTCTTCACCATCGGCAACTTTGTTATCATAAACACCAAAGCCCGAATGAGAAAAGAACGACGTTGCATCTTGAATAACAAGCGGATTACGTAAATCCGGTTTATCAGAACCATACTTGAGCATGGATTCCTTAAAAGCGATTCGCTTAAACGGTGCCTGGTCAACTTTTCTTCCTTTGCCGAATTCATTAAAGATAGTTCCCATCGTCTTTTCCATAACGGCAAAAACATCTTCCTGGGTAGCAAAAGACATCTCCATATCTAGTTGGTAGAACTCCCCGGGGCTTCTGTCAGCTCTCGGATCTTCATCCCTAAAACAAGGTGCAATCTGAAAATATCTATCAAAGCCAGAAACCATAAGCAACTGCTTAAATTGCTGAGGAGATTGTGGAAGCGCATAAAATTTTCCGGGATTTAAGCGTGAAGGAACCAAAAAGTCACGTGCGCCCTCCGGAGAAGATGCTGTCAAAATAGGGGTTTGATATTCTAAGAATCCTTGTTCGCCCATAAGTTCACGCATTCTCTTAATAACTTGGCAGCGCAAGATAATATTGTTATGGATTTTCTCACGTCTTAGGTCAAGAAAACGATATTTTAAGCGCATATCTTCAGGAGAATTATCTTCTCCAAAAACTTGTATCGGTAAAACATCAGCCATTGACTGCAGCGTAACGGTATCAACTTTGACCTCAATATCTCCGGTCGGCATATTCGGATTAATACTTTCACGCTTAACAACCAGTCCATCAACAGTAATAACACTCTCAACACGAATGCCCTCCAACTTTTGGAAAAGGTCGCTGGAACTATCTGTCACGCATTGTGTTATACCATAGTGATCACGTAAATCAATAAAACATAAATTACCCAAATTGCGCTTGCGATGTATCCAACCCGAGAGCTTGACTCTCTGTCCGATATGCGTCTCTCTAAGTTCACCGCAAGTATGAGTTCTATATTCTTTCATGGGGTACCTCTGAAAATATGTTCTAATACCAATGTTGCCATTTTTATCCTAAATTAGTTGAAATGCAAGCTAAAATTAAAAAAATCTTAAACAATCATGTCATAAAATGACCCGAAATGATGGAAGGTCTGATAAATATGAATTTTATTGATAATACGGACAATCTGAAAAAAGCTTGTAAGGTCTTAAAAAAACAAAAAGTTATCGCAATTGATTGCGAGTTTATTCGGGAAAAAACTTATTATCCTATCCCTTGTTTAATACAGGTTGGATATGAAGATGAGGCGATACTGATAGATCCTCAAGCCAAAGATTTGGATATGAGTTCGTTTTTTAAAATTTTACAAAATAAGAAGATATTAAAAGTTTTTCATTCAGGCAGGCAAGATATAGAGATTCTCTATAATTTATCCGGAAAAATTCCCGTTTCCGTATTTGATACTCAAATCGCAGCACAGGTCTGTGGCTTGGGTGAAGCGGTAAGTTATGAAAATCTGGTGCGTTTTTATTGCAATACGGAATTAGATAAGTCTTGCCGTTTAACAAACTGGCAATTACGTCCTCTAACGGAGGAACAATTGGAATACGCCGCAGGTGATGTGGTGCACCTGATTGATTGTTATCAAAAAATTACGGCATATTTAAAGGAAAATAAGAGGGAAGAATGGGTTAAGGACGATATGGCCGATTTGGTAGATATTTCCCATTATGAGATCAATCCCGATGAAGCCTGGTTAAAGATAAAGCATAACACCCATTCTCTAAGCTTTCTAAATGCGCTTAAGACATTGGCGTGTTGGCGTGAAAAACGTGCTATATCAAGCAATATCTCTCGGCAGAATGTTATCAAAGATGAACTTTTACTCAACATAGCAACAGCTTTTCCTAAAAACAAAGAAGAAATGAAACAGGTTCGGGGAATGCGTCCGGATATAGCCCGTAGCGTTTTATCAGAAGAAATGATTTCTGCCTTAAATGAATTGGAAGAAAAAGGGTTTGATAAATCCTTAGCCAAAAAAGAAAAGGAAAGGGATACATCATTACCGGCAGGTTCGCAATCTTTCTATGAAATATTGAAGTTATTGTTAAAGATTAAAAGCAACGAATATGGTGTTGTTGCACATCTTATCTCTTCAGAAAAAAATCTGCGTGACTATATCAAAAATCCCAAAAGAAATATGGTACTAAAAGGTTGGCGATATGACGTCTTCGGTAAAACCGCAGAAGGCCTGCGCCATGGCAAGATATTGATAACATATAATCCGCAAACAAAGTCAATTGAATTTGTTAAAAAATAAATCTATTTGCAATCTGACATAACTTGCTCTACCGTGTCGTTATATAATATAACCTTGACTGCACAGGTTGTTCCTTGCTGTGCGGGTGACGGCTGATTATAACTAATTAATTCACCTCCGCCAACAGGCCGATAATTAGTATAATAGATCCATAAAACACGGTTTTGAGAAAGCTGTTGCACATCATTAGGTGCGCCGTTATCGTTAAAAAGGGAAGAAACACTTTGTCCCTTATAGGCCGTAATTCCCTGTATAGGATAGGTCGCTCGAATATCCGTGACATCTTCCCAACTGCAACCGTTTAAGGCAAATATCGCACCGACCAGTACAATCCACCAATATTTAAACATATCTTTCCTCCTTAGGTTAAAGGAGATATATGCACGAATAAAAGAATTTCAAGAAAAGACTTGAAAAATCAAGATAAGTTACCCAATACATAAAAGGAAAACCCGAGGGCCGAAGCCGACGGATTTCCTTTTTTCTTTGTAGTAAAACCAGTGTTCAAGATTTAGGCGCAGTAAGTACGAAGAGCTTTAATTTCCTTCGGATTACCACGCTTTTTAACAGCAGCTATGACTTCATCAGAAAGATTATGGCCATGTTTGGCGATGTAGTCCATGAGCTCACGATGGTTGCCGCGCTCAACGAGCTTCAATTCAGCCTCTTCAGTAAGATTTGAGTTGGCAAAATGGGCCATGATCACGGCATGAATACCAAGCTCAATGAGTTTGGCATCGAAATCCTCAAAAAACTCCCACTTAGTAGCGTAGAATAAGATCTCGTCAGGGTTGCCGCGCTCGATGAGAGCCTGCTGGGCCTCATAATCAAAATCAATCTTACTGATGAGGAGCATAATCTCCGTATGGTTGCCACGCCTAACGATTGCAACCCGTCCAGCATCATTAAGATGGTGTCCGGCAATGTAGATCATGATCTCCATGTGCTTATCGCGTTCAATGAACGCCAACAGGGCATCATTATAAAACCCACATCGAGAAGCATAAGTCATGATTTCCTCACGATTTCCTCTTTTGACGAGCTCCAATTCAGCCTTACGTGAAAGATCATGGCGGATAATGTAGGTCATGATCTCCATGTGCTTACGGCGTTTAATGAACGCCAACAGAGCATCATCATAAAACCCACGTTGAGAAACGTAAGTCATGATTTCCTCACGATTTCCCCTTTTGACGAGCTTCACTTCAGCCTTACGTGAAAGCTGATAGCGGATGATGTAGTCCATAATCTTCCTATGATTGCCTTCTGCAATCATAGCACACTGTTTTTGTACATTTAATCTCTTCACCATAACATCTTTTTTTTTAATGAGGTTCGACCCTTTAATCTAATCCTCTTTGTGGTTAATAATACAGAAAATGATTTGATTTGTCTTGCACTATAGCATGTAAAATTAAAATAGCAATATTTTTTTGACAAAATATATTGCTTATGTCATATAAGCGATACTTAAAAATGCCACACCAAGCACACCGCATACCATACTGGTATCGATCTTGCATCATTCTGAATTAGTTTTAGGATCGTAGTTAGATAGCCTTTTTCACTTCTTCAAATGCTACCTGAAGCTTACTTACATCCGGACCGCCGGCTTGAGCCATATCGGGCCTTCCGCCGCCACCTTGACCGCCAACCGCTCTTGATGCAATTTTTACCAAATCAACCGCGGAGTATTTGTCCGTCAAATCCTTTGTCACTCCAACGACAATAGAAGCCTTACCATCTCTATCTGTGGCTAGAACCATAACTCCCGAACCGATATTTTGACTCATTTCATCAATAAAACCTTTAAGCTCTTTGGGATGCACATCAGGGATAACTTTACCGATAAACTTAACCCCGTTGACAACCTCTGCTTCTGTATTAGCACGTGTTCCACCCGCAGCTAAACTCTTTTTCAGGTTTAGAATTTCCGCTTCCATTTTCTTGCGTTCGGCAAGCATATTTTTCAAACGTGCTTCCAAATCATTAACGTTGGTTTTTAGGATATCACAAGCCGTATGCAGTTTGCATTCCACATCATCAACATACTCTTCCGCACCTTTTCCTGTAACACATTCGATACGGCGCACACCGGCAGAGACAGCCGATTCGGATAAAATGTTGAAGTAACCGATATCTCCGGTCTCTGAGACGTGGGTACCGCCGCAAAGTTCACGGGAATATACCTTCCCGTCCTTTTCCATCGTGACCACCCGAACTTCTTCGCCATATTTCTCGCCAAATAAGGCCATAGCACCGGTCTTAACGGCTTCCTCTTGATTCATCAAAACGGTATTAACTTTATAGTTTTGGCGAATAGCCTCATTAACCATATCCTCAGCAAGCTTTATCTGCTCAGCGGTAATCTGTTGCGGATGAGAAATATCAAAACGCATCCTGTCAGGAGCAACCATGGAACCCTTTTGTGTAACATGTTCGCCCAAAATTGTGCGTAAGACCTTATGCGCAATGTGTGTTACTGAGTGGTTGGCACAAATTCGCTTGCGGTTTTCCCCATTCACTTCAAAGTTAGCAAATTCCCCAACCTTAACCTCACCTTCAACCATCTTACAACAGTGTACAAAAACGGTATCTAGTTTGCGTTTGGTATCATAAACTTTTGCCTTAAAGTTTTTACCGATAATAATGCCGATATCGCCAACCTGACCACCACACTCACCATAAAACGGGGTTTGATTAGCAACCAGATAGAATTCCCCACCTGTAACCGCATCAACAATTTTACCATTTTGAACCAAAGTTTTAATAATACCGTCGCTCTTGGTTGTGGTATAGCCCAAAAATTCTGTGCTACCGATATTTTCTTTAACTTCAAACCAAACCTTTTCCGTGCCTTCATCACCGGAACCGGCCCAATTTTTACGTGCTTCCTCCTTTTGTTTAGCCATCGCGGTGTCAAAACCTTTGGTATCAACTTCAATGCCCTTTAATTTTAAAGCATCCTGCGTCAAATCAAGCGGAAAGCCATAAGTATCATAAAGCTTAAAAGCTGTTTCACCATTAAGAGTATCCCCTTTGTTTAAGTGGCTTGTTTCTTCTTCCAAAAGCCGCATACCCTTATCAAGCGTTTTACCAAAACGTGTTTCTTCTGCGCGAATAGTCTCGGAAATCAACTTTTCAAAACGATAAAGTTCCGGATATACCTCACCCATTTCTTGTTGTAAGACAGGCAAAAGTTTATACATCATCGGTTCTTTAACACCCAAAAGATAAGCATGGCGCATTGCTCTGCGCATAATCCGGCGGAGCACATAACCGCGTCCTTCATTAGATGGCAACACACCATCAGCAATCAAAAAGCTCATTGCTCTTAAGTGGTCGGCAATAACGTTGTGTGATGCTTTAAGTTCGCCATCAGGATTGGTGTGCGCGATATCAGCAATTGCCAGAATAATGTGCCTGAATGTATCAATATCAAAGTTAGAATGAACGCCCTGTAAAATAGCAGCAATTCGCTCCAAACCCATACCGGTATCAATAGATGGCTTTTTAAGGTTGATACGTGAGCCATCCGGCAAATCTTCAAATTGGTCAAAAACCAGATTCCAAATCTCTATAAAACGATCGCCGTCTTCCTCCGGAGTTCCGGGAAGACCGCCCCAAACCTCCGGCCCATGATCATAAAAAATTTCGGAACATGGACCGCATGGGCCGGTATCACCCATCTGCCAAAAGTTATCTTTTGTCGCAATTCGAATAATCCGATCATCAGCAAGTCCGGAAACTTTCTTCCAAATATTATAAGCCTCTTCATCAGTATGAAAAATAGTAACAGCCAATCTGTCCTTTGGCAAACCGAACTCTTTTGTCAGCAGCTCCCAAGCATAAAAAATAGCCTCTTCCTTAAAATAATCACCAAAAGAGAAGTTACCAAGCATTTCAAAAAAAGTATGGTGACGTACATCATAACCGACACTGTCCAGGTCATTATGTTTACCGCCGGCGCGTACGCTTTTTTGGGAAGTGGCGGCTCGTGTATAATCTCTGGTTTCATTTCCGGCTAAAATATTTTTAAATTGTACCATACCGGAGTTTGTAAACATCAGAGTTGGATCATTATCCGGCACCAAAGAAGAAGCCGACACAATCTTGTGTCCGTTCTTCTCAAAATAGTCTAAGAAAATCTTTCTTATTTGATTAACACTTATTGTCATTTTTTCTTCCCAAAAAATTAAATTAAACACTAGCCCCAAAAGGCTACAGCATTTTTTTTTGTATGTAAAGTTTAAATTTTAAGAAAAATTTAAATGAGCAGATCTAACATACTATGGCAGTTTTATTAATGGAGGAAGGTATGATGAATAAGATATTTTTGGCAGTAACTCTTATACTGTTTGCTATGCCGGTTCAAGCAAGCTATGACGAAAAACTGCAAGAATTACTTAAGATAAACGGTGCAGTGGCTGAAATGGCTTATGAAGCAGGAGAAAAAATTGATAATAAAATTGCCACAATGGTAAATTGTATGTTCAATGTGCCGAAATCTGAAGAAGAAAATGTCAAAAAAAATATTTCACGACAATTAGATTATAAAAATAAATCAAATGAAATAGTAATACAGGTATGGAAAGATAATTTTACTGAAGAAGAAATAGATGAAATATTGGCTTTTTACAAAACGAAAACCGGTAGAAAAACAGTAGCGCTCACGCCGAAAATATCACAAGATATAAGAGTCGAGATAATGAAATATCAGCAAGAATCCGCATTAAAGTTAAAAGATATCAGCACAGAATTACAAGCCAAATACGGTCAGCGTTCCGAGGAGGAAGCTAAGCTTTGTCTGAGAAACGTCTTAAGATAAAAAGTCTCAGTTCTATTTTTTATAGGTGTCTTAAACCTTTCAAGTGAAACCAAATTGTAGTAGCATCCACGTAACATAGTTGACGAGTATGGCGTACCTATACCTTTAAATACTGATTAACGAAAAACTAACTGATATCCTATACCATGCCTCTTGATAAATGTATGTGCGGAGTCTTAAAAGAAATGAAAAAATTTTTGCTGTGGCTGTTTTTTATATTACTCATAGGTATTGTTGCCATAATGGGTTATCTGCATTTTTTTGCACAATCCGTAAAAGTAGCAAGACCAATGGAAATCAGTGATATATTGGTACCTGTTCCCGCATCGGCAGAAGAAAAGAAGTCAGAAGTTTCAACCTTTGATACGCCGGAAATCACCCCGGATGATTGGCTTACGGCGCGCTTTTGGCATGATGCCTCGGCCAGCGATGTACGACGGAAAATTAATGACGGCGCTAATGTGCTGGAAAGAAATGTTTATGGTATTTCCATATTAATGTATGCAGCCAGTATTTCTCAAAAGCCGGAAATAATTGATGTACTGGTCAATGCTGGAGCTTCTGTTAGTGCACGTGATGAAAAAGGTCAAACTGCATTGATGTTTGCTGCTAATTTTAATTCTAACCCAGAGGTGTTGCAACGATTGATTGATAGAGGTGCTAAAGTAAATGCCGCAGATAAAAGGGGGTGGTCACCTTTAATGTATGCAGCAGCGCGTAATCCAAATGCAGAAATTATAGATGTCTTGATAGCAAACGGTGCTAATGTAAATGAGAGGGTTAAAGATGATAGACCTATCAAACACGCCTCTTTGCCTAATCGTGCACTGATGTTGGTAAAAATGAGCTTTAATGAGGCTTGGAATTGTATCACCTCTTTGGCTCGTTCACGTAGCAAAGAGGAAGTTGTTAATACATTCAATAAAAGTATAGATAATCTTGCAGGCAATGTTTTGAATCCAGAGGAGGATATGACCCCACTGATGATCGCGGCCAGAGATTCTTCTTCACCATTGGTTTTGCAAGCCTTATTAAGAGGCGGGGCAAAGGTTAAGCTCTATGATGCAAAAGGACAAACAGCTTTAGATTACGCAAAATCAAATTCATCCATTGCCAATACGGATGTTTATTGGAAAATGAATGAGTTGCTTTACTAAATATCATAATAAGATTTCACTTAAAAAAACTTTATAAAAGCAAAATGTATTGTTTTTAGCCATGACAAACCCCTGACTCTAGCAAGTCAGGGGTTTGTGATGGTGTAAAGCCTATCGGGTTAATTTCGTGATAACAACTTATTCAGTTGCTGGCGCTGTGCTTCGTTATTAAGAAGCACGCGACTAATACCCACAAAATCAGCCGGAGACGTGTTGAAAAGTGTTACCGCAATGGCAGGCACATTGCCTCGTTTGATGTCGTATTCATGCTGTGTGTTCACGGGATCCAGCCGACAGCTCCCGCACTCAAAGGTGGGATGAGGAGCTAAATTCGGCTCCAAGCATAAAAGCGCGAGCATCATGTCATAGTCATTGGCTCCGCCTTGATAAACACACTCACGAAGGGTTTTTGGTAATTTCTTTCCGAGTTCCCTCCGGTGTTTGAAAATTTCTACGAGTCTGTCTTTTCTTGTCTTTTTTTTCATAATTATCGTTAATAAGATGTTAATAAATACGAATTGGCGCCAATCATATTACAATTTTCAAAATATGTCAATACCATAAATTTATATTTTTTAAGATGCCTCAAGCTTGGTATATATCTCACTAAATACAGTCAGTTTAAGAAGGCAATATAGACATTAACTACTCAACATAATTGACAATTGAGATGACATTGGTGTATCATCCAATCAGGCTTGTACCATAATAGGGAGAGGAAAGTGATAAATTATGAAGAAAAACTCAATAATGAATTGAAAAAATATGAAGAAGCGGGATGCTATCAGGTACGCATTGCCGGTGATATTTCAAAATTTAGATATCCTCATTTAGATCATTTGGCCCCTATGTTTAAATTTGATAATCATTTGAAGAGTTTTATGCTCAAAGCAGGCCAAGAGAATGTACTTTCAGAAATTACGACAAATGACATAACCACATATGAACTTTTGAACCCACAGGCTAAAAGGCTTCATTTATATGATTTTTTTGGATTTAAGCCAAGCAAACAAGAGAAGTATCAGGCATTTTTTAGTGTAAAAAATGATTATCTAATAAATCAAAAAAACAAAAGCTGGATGAGACCACACAAAATAGAAAAAATATCCATCAAAGATGTAAAGATAAAGGACGATTTTGAATATTTAAAAACATTTATACGTAAATCAAAAGATTGTGAAGTTTACTTTTATGAATTTCAAAATGTCGATAATATGTTTCAGTTTGGTAGCACACTAAAAGGCACAAACATAGTCATAACAGATAATCATAAAAGTAACTTTTACCAAGAATTATTTCATATCATTTACCATCTGGAAGAAACGATTCCCGGTGTCAATAATGATAATTTGAATATTGTAGAGACTTGGGGGAATGCAGATGCACTGTATCTTAAGCAATTGTTAGAGGGAAGAATATCTAGAAGAGTAAGAAAAAATAATAGCCCGCATGATGTTAAGTTCTTGGATTATGTATTTTTGCGCGCATATATCGGTACAGCTTTTGCCCCAGAAGATGAAAATTTATATTTTCATAGTGCTTTTGCTCTGATCGAACCCACCGTAAAGCTACTTATGTATTGTATTAATGGTGATATTAGGTATAAAAATAAAGTTATCATCGATTCTATTTGCTTTGATAAAACTGATGAATTAAAAACCTCTTTTAATAAAAAATTTGGAGAGGGTTCTTACGAAAAAGTCTTTTATGATTTTAAACTATTTAATAGACTAAAGACAATACAAACACTATGCAGAAATAGAAACATTAATTTTGATGAGGTCTTAAAGGTAATGTTTGACGCACAATCGTTAGTACCGACGGTAGTAGAAAGTGACGTTGTTAAATATATTTGGGAGAATGATTCTATAAACCAAAATAAAGATTTTATAATTGACTTAATAGAAAATCATTCTACACTTGCCAGGAAGAAAAAACAAACTCTTAATATGAATAATTTAAGGGACTATATTGATAAGCACTAAAAGACTAAAGACCATGAAAATATTGCTATGTTATCCTCCCATCAGCAAAGAGTATGACAAAATAAGAGATGCTGGGTTGGCGCCGCATTTGAGTTTATTATGTATTGCTAGCCATATAAAGAATAAATTCAATGATATAGCTGTCGATGTTATTGATGGACATCATATATCTTCTGAGAATATACGAGAAAAAATAACTCAAAATAACTATGATGTCATCGGATTTAGTGTTGATTTCACAAATTATATTACATCAGTTGAACTCGCCAAATTTGCTAAGAAAGTTAATCCGAATACAAAAATAGGGTGCGGGTCAAACCATGCTTCAAACATGTACAAACAAATTTTAAGCAATCAAGTATCATATGATTTTGTTGGCATAAATGATGGAGAACAACAATTTGAACAATATATCAGATATCTCAGAGAAGAAGTAAAAATAAGCGAAGTTCCCAATTTGGCATACAGAGATAATGATAAAATTAAGGTAAACGCCATAAAAACGTTTGATTTAAGCAAAATGGTTTCCGTTGATTATGAGCAAGTTGATCTTAATAAATATTTTGAAGTTCAAAAACAAACTTTTGGCAGTAATTTTAAAATGTTGCAGTTCACATCTCAAAGAGGTTGCGCTAATCATCCATTATGCGTGTTTTGTGGAAGATATGATGATGGTATGCGGTTTAGGGATCCAATAGAATGTGCCAAAGAAGTGGCAAATTATACTGAAAAATATGAGCTAACAGAAGTTTGGGATAGAAGTGATTCCTTTATTCAAAATATAAATTGGTTAAAGGAATTCACAAAAGAATTAAACAAGAGGACAAATAGGTTTACTCTTGGTAAGACGACTTTCAAAACTTACTCCAGAGCAGATCAATTGTTAAGACAAGATATTATAGATATATTAAAAACATTAAACTTTAGAATGGTCTTTATCGGTTATGAAGCAGGAGACAACAGAATATTAAAGAATATAGGCAAGCATGCAAATCTTGATACTTATTATAAAGCAACCAAAAATGTTTTAGAAAATGGTATAGATATTGATGCCAGTTTTATAGTAGGATTACCAGGAGAAAACAAAGAAAGCCTGAGAAATCATATTAAGTTTGTGCAAAATTTAGTTGATATGGGGCTTGATAAAATTAGAGTTAATAGATTATTGGTATTACCCGGAACGCCCATTTATCGCAAAATAATAGAAAAGTATCCCGAAATTATTAAAGAAGATATCGTACCAATGGAAGATTTGCAAAGATTAGTTTTCACGACAGATCTGTACGATTTAAGTGAATTTGATAATAGTGTGGATGTCTTTTTAGATGAAATAACAAAAACAGCGAATACTATGACTGAACTAGTGAAGCAACACAATGGTGCAGTCGAAGGATACGGCCACGGAAAAGGAAATAATATATTAGACGGAGATGAACTTACCTTAAATCAAAATACAAAGGAGAGCGCTTAAAATGATAAGTAAAGATAATTTTTTTCGTACAAGTGATGATGCCATCATTTATTACGAGGATTATTCAAAAGACAAAAAGGATGTTATCATTCTGATACCAGGTTTTTGTTGTACAACAAATTTTTTTGCAAATAACGTAGGTGAGTTGTCAAAAAAACATAGAGTAATCACTTTTGATCCCAGAGGACAAGGAAAATCATCAAAAGGATTACAAGGGCATACAATTAAACGCAATTGTGAAGACATTAAAGAGCTATTGGATTACCTAAATGTCAAAGATGTTACAATGCTTGGATGGTCAATGGCCGGGCAATATATTGTTAAATATTTTGATATGTATGGTAATCATCGTATTAAAGCCTTAGGTCTTATTGATTGTCCCTTGGGTGCAGCATATGATGAAGATTGGAATATGCATGGTCTTAAGGGATTTAATATAACACGTTTCAATGAGAAGATGGAAATATGTTATAACGATAATTTAGGCTATTGTACGAAATTCAGTCATATGATGTATGATGGAATTGATGATAAAAAAATTGAATGGGCAACAAAAGAAATGATGCAAACCCCAGCATGGATCAGTTTTGCCATATACTACGATTTAGTCATGCAAAATGGATTTGAATTGTTGGAAAATATTAATGTTCCTATGGTGTTTTTTGGAGCTAATGGAACAGTTACGGCCAATGGTAAAGAGTTAGCAGAAAAATGGTGGCCCAAAGCTGCTAAGAATGTTCCTTACTATGAAAGCTATGGCTTTTCACACGGTGGTCATGTATTCTTTGATGTTTTCCCTGAGGAGTTCAACAAAAAACTATTACACTTCATAGACGAAGTTAATAAATTGAATAAATAATACGAATCTCCTAGTTTAAGAAGGCAATATAGACGTTTAAGAATGTAGCAAACAGAAGCCATAAAAAATAAGGAATAAACAAAATAAAAGACCATATATTGATAAATAACAACGTATGCATAACGAGTGCCGCCACCATGTCTAAAATAATGATGACAATGGCAGAGGTATTTATTTGTTGCAGATAAAAGAAACTAAAAGTCCAAAGAACCTGTAAAAATAGTTGCGAAATAAAAAGAATATTAAGGTCTAAAAATTGTTCATGGCTTTGTTTAGAAAGAAGAGCCGTATAAAACCCCAAAAACAACAAAACATAGATGGTATTCCATATATAAACAAAATAGTCATTGCGCGGTGTTAATACTGGTTTTTCCAACAAATCATAAAAAGGCACAAGACCCAGATCGACAAGATATTTTGTAACCAAAGCGGTGGTAGCAATAAGAAAGAAACCATACAAGGCATACTTAATTTTCAAAAACATATCTCCCTCCTTTATGAACGATTTTATTTTAATATAAATACTTATCGAAAAAAAACATCTGGAGATAATAAAAAAACTTACTTAAATGAGCAAAACTATTTCTTCAACCAATTCGCCCTTTTCCGTATTTGAAAGTTGAGACATATCCATCAATTCATCTAGCAGGTCCAGGTCTTGTTCTGATATACGACCTTTACGATATTCACGAAACGGGACAAAACCTTTATTGTTTCTAATAAGTAAATTTCCGCCCTTTTGTACCAAAAACTTTGTTAACTCTGCATTATGATGTCTGCAGGCACAATGCAGAGGCGTATCTCCTTTATGATCTTGTGTGTTAATAAGGTCTTTAAGCTGGTTTTCAGCTTCTTCCTCAGATTTTCCTATATTGAGCAAAATTTCTTTAATTTTATTGTAATAAACTTCAGCAGCCTTCACATTCTGCACTGTATGAAAGATATTTGTCGGTCCTGTTTCCGTAAAAAGTTCTAACAAATTATCTTCATCAATAGCTTTAACAAACTCACGCGCTACAGCTGCATTAGAACACGTATCAAAAGGTGTCTGACCGGCTCTATTTTTTTTTGTTAAACTCTCTCCTTTTTCCAACAAGGGCTCAACTTCTCGAGGATCTTTGATGCAATGTAACTTGCTGTTACCAATAAAATTAAAGTTAAACTTTATCATAATATTATCATCCCCCATTCCATTTAATGTACTGAAAATAATATAAAATAATGCTTAATTTTAAGTTTATACGCGGTAATGTTTTTTTATACTCTTTCATAAAAAAAACTAACAAAAAAATGATAAAAAAACTTGCATTTTTAAATAAATGTGTATACAAACAAAACTAGAACAAATTTTAAGGAGCAAAAAATTGGCCAAAACAGATGAAAACGGTATAAAGATCTACGAACCGACAGATTTTGAAGGAATGCGCAAAGCAGGTAAGCTGGCCGCAGAGTGTCTGGATTATATAACAGATTTTATTGATGTCGGTGTAACAACAGAACGCCTGGATGATCTATGTCGAGAATTTATCAAATCGCATAATGCAATACCGGCGTGTTTGGGCTATCGTGGATATCCTAAAACCATCTGTACATCAATCAATCATGTCATATGCCATGGAATTCCCGATGACAGAAAATTAGAAGAAGGGGATATAGTCAACATTGATGTCACGGTTATTTTAAATGGTTGGTATGGTGATACATCGCGTATGTATTATGCCGGAAAGCCCAAGCTGAAAGCAACACGTTTATGTGATGTAACGTATGAATGTTTGATGCGGGGAATAGATGTTGTCAAGCCGGGAGCCAGATTCGGGGATATTGGCGCAGTCATAGAAGAATACGCCCATAAGTACGGTTATTCTGTTGTAGAGATGTTTTGTGGACATGGTTTAGGCAGAGTCTTTCATGATGAACCAAATGTATTGCATTACGGGCGCAAAGGAACCGGCCCTCTAATCAAGGAAGGTATGTTTTTTACTATAGAGCCGATGATAAATATTGGCAAAAAGTTTGGTACAATTTTGCCCAACGGCTGGACGGCCGTAACAAAGGATCGCACCTTATCTGCACAATTTGAACATTCTTTAGGTGTCACAAAAGATGGTTGCGAAGTATTTACCTATTCACCGAAAGGATTAGATAAACCACCATATAAAAAATAAAGGAAAAAAATGTCAGAACAACAAACTAAACAACAAGAAACAGATTCACCGGATTATCTTGGACATAGGCAACGCCTGAAAGCCCGCTTCTTGGCAGACCGGGGTCGCTCTATGCCGGATTATGAGCTATTAGAGTTGCTCTTAATGTACGCTGTGCCGCGTCGAGATGTAAAGCCTTTGGCCAAAAAATTGTTAAGCCGATTCTTAAATCTGGCCAATGTAATGGTTGCCCCATCTGCAGAGCTGATGAATATAGAAGGAGTCGGGTATAATACAGCAACATTGTGCGCTTTGGTGCATGCCTGTGCAAATAAAATTTGCTGGGAAAACTTAGATAACCGTGATGTTCCTGAAATGACCGATAAGAAAAGGCTTGCAGAATACTGCCGTTCATGTATAGGGTACGCCGGCCAGGAATGTTTGTTGGTTATATATCTGGATATTCATGGTAAATATTTACGTGATAGTATTGAACAGGTTGGCACAATCGGCACAGTCATGATAAGTCCGCGTGATATCATAGAGAAGGCATTACAATACAATGCAAGCAAAATCATAATTGCACATAATCATCCCTCTGGGGAGTGTACCCCGTCCGTAGCTGATATCGAGATGACCAAAAAGCTAAAAGAAGCCCTGAAATTAGTAGGCATAGAGCTTAAAGATCATATAATCATCAGCCCCAGAAGTTTCTATAGTATGAGAGAGCATCTTCCCTTTATGAATCAAAGATAATTATCCACATTGCGACATCTTAAACAGGGATTGATAATTTTTTTTAATTTATATTCATAGAGTTAATAAAAATAAGATTTTTTTTAGATACAATAAATCATTTTTTTTCTTGTAAGATAAAATGATTTATGATGACGTTGTTAACGAAATAATAAGAATTATTCTTATACAATTATACCGTATTAAATGGCATTTTAGCCGTTCCTCAGGCTAAAATATTTTTGTTATACCGGAGCAGCATAAGTTGTTATCAGGGTATAAAGGGGCGTAATTAATTTGCGTATTTATAGCTACCGCAAAGCAAGCAGGGAAGCTTTGAAGGTATCATCAAACAGGCAGGAAAACAAACCATTCCCGCTTGTTTTTTTATGGCAAAATCAAAAAGAGAAATATACAAACCAAGCAAAAAAAAAGCGGAGCTTAAAGCCCCGCTTATGTGACGTTATGTAAATCATCTCTCATAAGATGGTTTTACAACTTGTTGCTGCTGACGTTTCTTTTCATCGCCTTCATTTTGATGTTTTTTATCTTTATCTTTTAATCTTTCCAGATCATTATCATCAAAGGCATAGCTGACAGCAACAGTAGCAAGTCCCTTTGCAACTTCAGGAGATAAATCTTTACCATCAATATCAGTAACTTTTACCTCAGGAACGCTCGCCGGTTCAATTGTCATACCTCTAGCCGGATCAGCAACTCTCATTTGTCCTGTTGTAACACCTAAGGCTGTATTCTCAGTCATCTCACCGGTTTTTGCATTATCACGTGTCGGCATATCCTGATCTTTGGCCGCTGTAGCAACGCTAGCTCCCATATTGAGTTTATTGTTCTTATCGATTTGCGCATTGGCAGCATCAATAGCTTTATTTGTCTTAATAAGAGCCTCCATCTCTGAAGTAACGTCCTTAGATTGCCCTTGTTTATTATAAAGCTTCCAAGAAGGCCCTTCCTGATGGATTTCCATACCTTCAGGCAAAGTAATACGCTGATACTTCTTTTGCATCTCAGCTTTTTTCACTTCAGCATCTTTTTCCTTGCCCTTTTCCTTATCTTTATCCTTATCCTTATCCTTATTTTTAGGGTTTCTCTTTATGGAATCATCAGCATCTTTCATGCCCTTTCGTGCATTTTGTTCATCCTTTGCAAGCTGAGCAAGATTACGTTTGCGCAGGTTCTTTCTTGCCTTTTCTAAATCCTTTTTGGCTTTTTCAACTTCTTTCTTTGCTTTCTCGATTTTTTTATCATTTTTTAATTTCTTTGCTTCTTCGAGTTTTCTCTTAGCCTTTTCAAGTTTATCTTTGGCTTTCTCAACGGCACGTTCTTCTTTAGGCATTTTCTTTAACTCAGCCTTTCTTGCCTTGTCAGCATCTTTAGCACGTTGTTCTTCTGTCTTCCCTTTAGCTATTTTTTCCATACGGCCCTGTACAGAATCTCCCTTAGCAGGTTCTGTCTGAAGTATGCTTCTAACTCTTTCCTTAGCAGCATCAGCAGCCATTTTTTCTTCTTTCTCGCTTAATGTTGTCATGGTCTTTCTCCATATCAAAATTTCTTCCTATAGCCTTATATTAACACAAAAAAAGCTAACCTGCAACTATTTTTGCGCATGCAAATCTGAAATTTTTGTTACAAAACGAATGGGATAATAAAAATTAAAGGCCTTTAATTTCTTAAAGGCCTTAAAAACTCAAATGGTGCCGACACACGGACTCGAACCGCGGACCCACTGATTACAAATCAGTAGCTCTACCAACTGAGCTATGTCGGCACTCAACAAAGAGAGTTTATATAGGAGGGTTTTTTAATTGTCAAGAGATATCATATAATTTTAGAGGATTTTTTTTAATATAAAAAAATGATGTTAAATGAGTATGTTATAGCCAAAAATATCTTTTACAATGGTAGCATAAATTTAACTATTTTGCGCTAAACTGACCAAGGTAGAACAAGACAATTATAACAGAAGGAAAGACCATGACACCTGAAGAAATTTTATCTCACATTCGCAATGTTCCTAATTTTCCTAAAGAGGGTATCCTTTTTAAGGATATTACGACAGCCCTAAAAGATCCGAAAGTTTTTAATGCAATGATTGATAATCTATACGCAATGGTCAAAGAATTAGAGTTTGACTATATTGTAGCCATAGAAAGTCGGGGTTACCTTTTGGGTGCACCTCTTGCCTATAAGATGAACAAAGGTTTGGTAATTATCCGTAAACCGGGCAAATTGCCATCAGAAGTAATCCGCGAAGAATATAGCTTAGAATATGGCATAGACGCGATAGAAATGCACAAAGATGCCATCGAAAAAAACAAAAAAGTGTTGATTGTTGATGATGTTTTAGCTACCGGCGGAACAGCAACAGCCGCCTGTAATCTCGTCAAAAAAGCTCAAGCCGAAGTTACAGGATTAGTCTTTTTGATGGAATTAACCGTACTATCCCAACATGCACACCTGAATGTTCCTGTTTATAGCCTGATAAAGTGCTAAAAGCCTAACGCCAGGTACAGCAAAGCAGACACAAGTCCTCACCGCTTTGCGCATGAGATAACTGATGAATGGTTGTCTTGTCATCAAGCATCTGAACCTTGGATACAAGCTTTTCTCCAAATTTAATCTCTTTTTTGAAAAACATATCAATGGTTTTAAGTTGATGCTGTGCCTTAAAATCGTATGTTAAAGGCTCCAAAGCCCATATAATGTAGTTGCCGTTATTGGCGTGCTGATTAACATCAATATCATTATATCTAACCTCAAATTCTTTTTTTAGATCAACGCGCTCTAGGGCAGGGATCTTACCATAAGAGAGGTCTTCATCGGTTTTTTCAAATTTCATCATATGAGGGCTATGAATAACTTTTTCGATATTAACAAGCGACATTGTCTTAAAGTTAACCAAAGACCACATAGTTGAAGCGCGCGCTAATACTTTGCCCTTATGTGATAATTCAAAATTACGATAAGCAAACAGTTTTTGATAGCCGCGAGGCTGTGTCTTTAGGGTTACTTGTTGGAGGTCGACAGGATATTGCTCAAACTCTATCCGATACTTTAATAAAAACCACATCAATTCCTGAGGATAAATAGCAGAAAAACCAAATCCCAACCGCTCGGCATTGTCACTGGCTATATCTTGAAAAAAGTTTAATAGTGCAGACGGCTTCAGTTTCTTATCAAAATCTATTTCCGAATATCTGATGCTGATATCTTCTTGAGTAATAATGTCTGTCATGGCTAACCTCATAAATTCCACCAAACCACAGGCAATATAATGCAAATAACGAAATATGCAACATAAATATCTTAAACTTCGGTATGATTAAAACAAAAAAGTTTGACTAAGGGTAAAAAATATGATATTATAAACGCATAACAAGTATTTATTGGGTCAAAAAATTAGTTTAACTAAGATTATGAAAAAGTTTTTTAAAATCATCATGATCATCATGATGATCGCGGTTGGAGTTCAAGCTTACGCCCAATCGCCCCGCCGTGGCCATGGAGGACAACCTCCCCGGCAAGAGAGACGTCACCAGGAACCGCGCCATAAGGCCCCGCGTCACCACGCACCGGCACCTCAGCATCGGTATCATCGTCCGGCACCCCCGCCCCCATACTATCACCATCGTTACCTTCCGCCACATTGGTGGTGGAATCCGATGTACTATCGGTGCTATGACTGGGGGTGGTACTACTCTCCGTACAGGCTCTATGTGTACGGAGCTGATTTAAGAAGCCCGAGCCGCATCAGTGTCGATGGTTGGGAAATCTCCCGTAGAGGAAGCACCCTTATCATCACATCGGATATTGAGGAACGCTTCAGCTTGTATGATACCAGTCCGTTGGTTTGCCAAACAAGTTTTGGTTATCTCAAAATCTTGAGGGGGAATGCTCGCGCGACAGTCATGTTATACGATGCCAACAACATATTATTAGCATCGTACAATCTCTAAGGAGGGGAGGCTTCGGCCTCCCTTCCGGCGTTTAAAAAGCACTTGCCAACATCAAATTCGCACTTATAATGCATTAAAAAGGAGCGAACCATGAAAAATCTTCTCAAATACACACTAAAATTAAAACATTTAACCCGAACAGGCTGGCTGAGGCACAATATTAACTCTCCGGAAACCGTAGCCGCTCACAGTTGGCAAATGGCTATGATGGCTCTTCAGCTATCTCAAACTGAAAAAACATATGATTTTACCAAAGTGATAAAACTTTGTCTTTGCCATGATATGGGCGAAAGCATAATTGGGGATATTACCCCGTTGGATGTACGATACGCCAATAAAAAACAAATAGAACAAGAGGCAATATCAAATATAGCCAAAGAAAGTGATTTTGCAGAACTTGCATCATTATTTCTTGAGTATGAGAATAACCAAACCCCGGAAGCCAAGTTGGCAAATGATTTAGATAAGCTCGATATGTACGTTCAGGCATTAGATTATGAAGCCAAATATCAAGATAAGAGCCTAGATGAGTTTAAGCAATCAGCCATACAGGCCATCCAAACAGAGTTAGGTAAAAAAATTCTTCAAAATATATCAGATAAAGCATAAATAAAAGCCCCTCTTGTGGGGCTTTTATCAAGGATTAACAACTTTTATCAGTGCTGTGCTTGATGGTTATTCTTATAATAATCCATCGCACTGAAACCTTTAAGTTTTACCTTCTTTCCCTTTAACGTCATGGTGAACTTACCACCACGCTTTCCTAAGTTTTGATCCCATTTCTTAAATGTATTCTTATCAAGGGAAACCTTTTTCCCATTAAGTAAAGCCTTACACGTTTTTCCTTCTTGGGTACCGGGAAATTGAGCATAAAAGGCAATGACATATTTTGCGCGAGTAGGTGTCATGTTTTCAGAAATTTCAATACTTCCGGCCTTAATGAGGTCATCAACAACTTTATCAAGCGAATTAAGGTTAATCCCAAGTTTTTCTTGAGAGAACTTAAATGCTTTAATGCGCTCACCTAATTCTTGATCTTCTTTGCTGAGCTCTGGGGCTTGTGCTTTAGCAACTTGCTCCTGTTCAATCCGTTGTCTCTCGGTCTGAAAATCAGCAATGTCGTCACTGCTTTGTTGCTTGTCGTTATTATTCTTAATCTCTGAAACAGGTGTATTGACAACGACAGTTATCTTATCACCTTTTTGGTCATCAGAAGGTTGAGATTGCTTGAATTTATTCATACCCAAAACACCTGCAAAAACACCACCAACACCAAGGACAGTAGCTAAGATCAAATATTTGCCTTTCTTCCATATACTACGTTTCTGAGAGTTTTTAGATTTTTTCTTTGATTTTTCTCTCTTTTGTTCTTTTTTCTTCATATCCATCTGAGACACCGGTTTTTCCTCAACAGGCGGAGTGTAACGGCTTGTCCAAGTATCCACACGATTGATATGTTTGATTGTTCCCATTCTCTTAACGAGTGCGACAAAATCATCATCTTCAGGAATTTCATTTCTGAATGTTCTTTCGATTTTATTTTGTGCAAAATTACGCAATTTATCCTGTAATATTTTGGTGCTATAGCCTCTTTCAGCCTCAAGTTTTTCAGCTATCAAAAGCAACTGTGCAGAACTGAGCTTTGCCATTTCTTTCTTATTTTGTAAGATAGCGAATCGATTCTTAGAGAGATCTTGAGCCCAAACCTCATTTTTATTTGCTTCAATGAGTTGTTGTTTACGCTTATTTTTGGCTTCTTCTAACAAAGACACTATCCCTTCATAAGAGGATGATTTTAATGTTACAAGAAAAGCATCAAAGGCATCACCGGCATTCTGATCTAATTTTATCTTACCATCGATATAATCACTCAAAAAATTGGCACTCTGTTTCTCCACAGCCTTACAACACTCAGCTTCATAGCTTCTAGCAGGATAGGAATAACTAACTGATTGCTGTGTCCTGTCAAGAGTTCGAATATAATCTCGTGTGGCAACTGCTTTAGGCATGCGAAATCTCCAGTATGAATTACTATGATGACATATATATACCATTAAATGATAGTTTTGTCAACATTTTGTTTAATATTTTTTTTAAATAATTTGAAAACCACTTGCAAAGGTTAAACTTCTTTCTTATAATTCCTGCATCAAAGAAAGTAAAAACTTTGAATTTTTATGTTTCTTTGGTGAAGGTTATTATAATTTTTCACTAAGAGGAAATAAATGAAAATACTCGTCGGGATGAGCGGTGGTGTTGATTCATCAGTGGCCGCTTGTTTGCTAAAAGAGCTTGGGCATGAAGTTATTGGGGCAACAATGTCCATCTGGGATAAAAATAAGCTCCCTCATATAACGGCACATAAAGATGCCTGCTTCTCACCGCACGAAGAACAGGATATTGCCGAAGCATCAGCAATTTGTAAGAAACTTGATATCCCGTATCATGTCATAGATTGCACCAAGCAATACCAAAAAACAGTTCTTGAAAACTTCAAACAGGAATATTTAGCCGGACGCACACCAAATCCCTGTGTTATCTGCAATGCGAATATCAAATTCGGGGTTTTACCGCAATCAGCAAAAGATCAAGGAATAGAATTTGATAAATTTGCCACCGGACACTACGCTCGACTTTCTTATAATGATCAACTAAAGCGCTACCAACTACGTCGTGCTGTCGATACCAAAAAGGACCAGAGCTATTTTATTTATCGCCTTCAACAAGATCAATTAGCAAAAATTTTATTACCCTTGGGAGATTATACCAAAGAAGAAGTGCGTGACATTGCTCGTAAATACGGTCTTAAAGTAAGCGATAAGCCGGATAGCCAAGATTTTTATAACGGGGACATCAATGATATTTTACAACAAGAGCCGTTAGTGGGTAATTTCGTAGATAAAAATGGCAAAATTTTAGGACAGCATCAAGGAATATGGAATTTTACTATCGGACAACGTCGCGGTTTAGGTATTAGTGCCGAAAGACCACTTTATGTCATTGGTCTAAATAAGAAAAATAATGAAGTTATTTTAGGTTATGCCGAAGATGGTATGAAAGATGCACTAATAGCACAAGACTTAACGTGGTTATCCATCTTACCACCAACCCAAAAGATATCCCTAAAAGCCAAACTTCGTTCTTCTCAGATACCGATATCAGCGGAATTTGAACCGCAAGGCGATGAGGGAATTGTCCGTTTCTTTGAAAAACAAAAAGCCATTGCTTCCGGGCAATCTGTTGTCTTTTATGATGATGAGGGTTATGTTTTAGGCGGTGGTATTATCAAAGGGACAAAAAATGTCGCTTAACAAAGATCAAGTCATTAAGCTCCTGCAGGATGAGGACGAAAAAAAACAAGCCGATTTGTTCAACAAAGCAGATAAACTGCGCCAAAAATATGTCGGGGATGAAGTTCATTTAAGAGGATTAATAGAGTTTTCAAACATTTGTAGAAACCACTGCCTTTACTGTGGTATTCGCTGTGAAAATGCAAAAATCAAACGTTACAGAATGGATGAAGATGAGCTAATAGAAACAGCTCGTAAAGCGGCCATTATGGGGTTTAAGACAATTGTCATGCAATCAGGAGAAGATCCGTATTACACAAAAGATAAATTATGCCGCATTGTTGAAGCTGTTAAAAAGTTTGATGTTGCTATAACGCTAAGCATTGGAGAGCGCAGTTATCAAGAGTATAAAGCTTTTCGAGAGGCTGGTGCTGATCGATATTTAATGCGTATTGAAACTACAGATAAGGATTTATACCATAAACTTGATCCCCAAATGAGCTGGCAACACCGATATGAATGCCTGCTGGCATTAAAAGAATTGGGTTATGAGTTGGGCTCGGGGATAATGGTTGGCTTACCCGATCAAAGTATCAAAAGTATCGCAGAGGATTTGTTATTTTTAAAAGACTTAGGTGTAGATATGGCAGGCATTGGTCCTTTTATTCCCCATCCGGAGACCCCGCTTGCTAAAGAAAAGGGAGGAACGCTTAATCTTGCGCTGAGAACAATGGCAGTCATGCGGCTTTTATTACCGGATATAAATATTCCCGCCACCACTGCGATGGAAAGCCTTCATCCCCAAGGTCGTATCATGGCCTTAAAAGCCGGAGCAAACGTAGTTATGCCGAACGTAACAGAGGGAGAATATCGAAAACTCTATGAACTGTATCCTAATAAGATATGTACCAACGAAACTCCCGTGCATTGTAGAAGTTGCATCGGCAAAAAGATTGAGATGATAGGGCGCAAAATCGGCACAGGTTACGGGGAACATAAAAAAATTTATCAAAAATAAATATTTAGGTAATAAAATTCTTCCCATAAAGGAGATAAAAGATGAAAAAACTTTTGCTATTAATCACGTTACTTATCTGTTTTTATACAAGTAATGCATCATCCAAAACACTTTCATACATCCCGCAAAATCCTACACGTGCTCTGATTGTCATTCATGGCTATAGTAGTGACGGTTATAAAATGAGCTGGATGACCGATCCCCTAAAAAAAGAACTTCCTGACATGGCTTTTTATTATCCGACCGCTCTTAGGCAATCTCCCTTTGGTGGCTACGAATGGTTTGAAATACCGGCAATCGGAGAGGAAATCAGAGATAAAGCTCAATATGACGAGATGATGAGAGATGCACTGGAGAATGTTACCGAATTACATAACTTGATTGATGAAATTCATCAGGATTTAGACATGCCCTATGAAAATATATATCTGTCAGGATTTTCACAAGGCGGGTTGATGGCCTTATTGACCGCTTTAACGAGCCCACATAATCTGCAGGTGGCTGTATCATTTTCCGGTGTACCGCTGCTGTTTACAAGGAATTTTACCAAAGATAAGGTCAAAGGAGATCCGGATATACTGCTTATTCAAGGAGATAGGGATACTGTCATTCCAAAAGACAGTATAAAAATGACAACCGAAACATTGCAAGAATTGCAAATAGAACCAACCATACAGATTATCCAGGGACTATCTCATCAAATAAGCAAGAAAGCTCTGGAATACATGATTGATTTTATTAGGTAGTTAAATCTTAAAACTTATTTTTTTCTGCATCTAAGAAATAGCTGATTGTTTCTTCAGAAAAGCCGGACGCTGCATCCTTATCACAAACCACAATACCATGAGGATGTAGCTGTAAGGCAGATATTGTCCAAACATGGCTGACCGCCCCCTCAATACCGTGATGCAAAGCTTTGGCTTTGTTTTTTCCGGTAGCTAAAATCATAACCTCCTTGGCATCCATGATGGTCTGCACTCCCACCGTTAGAGCACGGGTTGGAACCTGACTCAAATCATGGTCAAAAAAGCGTGCATTAGCCTCAATAGTGCTCTGTGTCAGCGTTTTAACGCGTGTCCTTGATTTCAGCGACGAAAATGGCTCGTTAAAAGCAATATGCCCGTCTTCACCAATTCCACCGATAAACAAATGAACTCCGCCGATATCGGTTATTTTTTGCTCATAACTGTGGCATTCTTTTTCATAATCATTGGTCATCCCGTCTAAGATATGTATATGATGCGGTTTTATATTGATATGCTTAAAAAAGTTTTCGTGCATAAAATAGTGGTAGCTTTGCGGATGGCTTGCATCAAGGCCGATATATTCATCCATATTAAAAGTCACCACATGTTCAAAAGAAACCTTACCCGCTTTATTTAACTTTATAAGCTCGGCATACATCCCTAAAGGGGTAGAGCCGGTCGGTAATCCCAAAACAAAGGGTTTTTCCTCTGTCGGTCTAAAGCTGTTAATTCTAAATGCAACATACTGCGCGGCCCATTGAGCCACCATATCCTTATTATCTTTAATTATAACGCGCATAATTTCTTTCCTCGATGATAAAGTTTTCCCTGAACAATTGTATGCAAAACGCTGAGATTAGGGCTAAGAACGGTAATATCTGCATCATATCCCGGGGCGATAATTCCTAAGTGTTCCTGTTTCATAATCCGTGCTGGATTTGTGGCGGCCATGTGCACGGCCTGTTCCAAATTAAAACCATAAGATATAATATTGCGAACGCTGTCAAGCATAGACAATGCAGATCCGGCAATAGCATTATCAGATTTGCGATAAAAACACTGATCCAGATAAACCTCATCGCCATTAGCAATAAGTGGCTTTCTTTTTTGTTTTGTCGGTTTAAGCGCATCTGTAACCAAAACAATTTTATCCAATGATTTGCATGTGAGCAAAAACTTGATAATCTCGGGGTTGATATGGATCCCGTCAGCAATAACTTCGCATGAAAGTTCCGGATGAATAAACACCGCTCCGACACAACCCGGATCGCGGTGGTGCATCCGGCTCATGGCATTAAAGAGATGTGTCACATGCATGATGCGTGCCTGCATTCCCTCTACCATTTGTTTATAAGTAGCATTTGTGTGGCCGGCTTGCAGGACAATCCCTTTCGAGAGGCAATAAAGCGCCAACTCCCGCATATGCTTCAGTTCTGGTGCCACAGTCATATTGATAATATGCCCTTGAGAGGCATTCCATAGTTCTTCCATCAAATCAAGATCAACCGGCATCACCGATTCGGGGGTTTGCACACCTAATCTTTCGGGGGATATAAAAGGTCCCTCCAGATGCATACCCAAAATCCGTGCACCCCGTTCATGCCCCATAGCCTCCACAATAGCCTTTATTTCCTTTATCATCTTAGTTTTTTTATTAGAATATAAGGTTGGAATAAAAGAAGTAACACCGTACTCTAAAAGGGCTTCAGACATTTTAAGGATAGATTCCGGTTTTTGATCCTCCGTTCCATATCCTCCAAACCCATGGATGTGCGTATCAATAAACCCCGGCACCACGCTGGCACCTTTTACATCAATAAAATAAGTATCTTCCTTAAAGGTCTTCTGTAAAAAACGTTCTTCGTTAAAAACATCGACAATTTTGTTCTGTTTAATATAAACCGCACAATCTTTCATGGCTGAATAACCATTATAAACCGTTGCGTTATGAATACAAATACCTGCTACCATCAGACCTCCGATCAAATCCTTGGTATCACAAAACCTTTAATATTTCGTTAGAAAAAAGCCACAAGGGCAAAGCACCTACATTTAAAAAACTGTTGACACGCCAGCGAAAGAAAAATAAAGTAAAAGAATCACCGTATAATTATAGGATATTGTGTCCCTTAAATGTTTATGTATGGAAAAATTTGATTTTTTAAAAAACTGCACACCGGAGCAATTCCGAGATTTTGTTTGCAAGCTTACAGAGCAGGGCGAAGTTCTCACTCAAGGCGAAGCTCTTAGATTGCTTGAGGTTTTCTCTTCACGGTACTGGGATCTTAATGATCTTCAATCTGGATGTTACGAGGAAGTTTCAAACCTCTTTAAGAACAGCCCAAAGGAGACAAAGATGGCCCTGATCCCTGAGCTGATGAAAAACAGCATCATCTGCAATGACATGGTTTTCTTGGCTCAAGACCTCATGTTTGAGCTTTCAAGTAATGAGCAAATGTCTTTGGATGTGAAACCAGGGGAATGGACAACCGATTACGAGCGTACCACCATCAGTAAGGCTGAGTTTGACTACCGTCAGAAAAATGGGCTGAAGTGTTGGATAGAGACCGAAAATGGAACATCCTTGTTCTGCCGTCCGCAGAGCGACGAAGATGGTAGGACTCTTAGCGCAATGCTGAACGTGTTGTGCCTGGCGACATGCTAGTCCGAAAAGCAGAGTGATTTAAAAACAAGAAAGGTTGCCCGTTAAAGGCAACCTTTCTTGTTTTTTGTCTGTGCTTAAATCCAATCAAGTAGTCTTACGAGTAAAATGCACATGACCGTAATAATTCCAACTATAGTTCCCATTATAGGAAAGGTTAACAGTACCCAGATGAACATGGCAGCATCAAGTGCTGTAAGCCAAGTCATCTTTTTAGTCCACTCTCCTTCTCTGTGCCAATTGGCCAGGATAGCCATTGTTAAAAATATTACGATCACGCCCATACAAACCGTGAGTATTGCGATGGACCCCAAGAATAAATCCCCGAAAGAATCACCCATAGGTTCATGCTCGGAAATAATTTTTTGCACATTAGGTAATTTCCATAAAACCTCTAATAATAAACACCTCATAGCTTTTTTGAGCCATTTTATACGTGTTGGCTCTTGCCACGTCCTTTTGATTTGGAGTTAAATGTTATTCGCAAATAAAAACATAAGAAAAATAAATTCTAGCGCTCCCAATGTACCATATTTTTAAACGGTATACAAGTATTTTTTTGACAAAAGACAAAAAAATTTTGTTAGAATTATTTCAAACACCATAAAAAGGAACCCGCCGACCTTAGTTGGTCGACGGGTTTCTTGTGGTGATAAACCTTCGCTAAAAGCGTTAATCCTTGTTCTGAAGGTTGCCATCCGCAGGCTGTTGTTCCTGCTCGGGCTTACCGGGCGCGGGTGCTACCGCAGGCTGTCCTTCCTGGTTGGTTGGTTGAGGCGCTGGCTTCTTGCTCCGCGATCTCTTCCTTGAAGGCTTTGCCGTAGGATTCTCCTCTTGAGGAGATTGAGCGGTAGGCACAGGTTGCTGCCCTTGGGGCTCGTTTGCCGCCTTGCTTGCCGCCTCCTCCTGGTTCTTGATAGCTTTGGCTCTGTGCCGACGAGCTTTAGCCGCTCTAGCTATCTTGTCCAGACTCCTCGGCTTCTTGGGAGCCGTTTCCTGAAGCACCCTTACGAACATGCTAGCCAGATTCTCCGGATCATCAAAAATGGCCGGAGTAACGCCGCCGAGCTTCGGCGGAAGTGCCGACAAGTCGTATCCGTCTTCCGGTTTCCACCTGATGATGTCGGTGACATCGGCATCCCATCCCTCGTTGGCCTCAGCTTGCTTCCTCACCCAGCTCCACAGATGATCGCTCGGAAATGGCGTGGGCGTTGCATCGACACATACCATGTCGATTGCAAAGGCCCCCTGGTACATCATGAATTGCTCTTTGATGATATCCCAAGGCTCTCTTCTCTGTTGATGGGATTGTTCGTACTGTAACAAGTACAGCACCGGGAAATTTGGCGTAACCTCAGAAAGAAGTTTTCTGTCAAATCCTTCACCCTCCCAGTTAAGCACTGCTCCTTCTGCTGTGGGGAACAGGAATGCATACGAAGCGTATGCCTGGTGTAAAGGCTCCGGTTCATAGAGCAGTCCGGTGGAGAAGACTGCTACATCTCCTTCACCATAGGTCCGGCGAACAGCTTGCAGGAATTGTCCCACCATAATCTTCTGGTAATTGTTCATTTCATAATGGGACATGACTGAAGCAGTCTTTTGCGGTTGGCAATCGGTTAAAACAAAGATGACAGGACGTTTGTAAGTCCTTCCTTTAACAACAATTCGTTCCATACACGATAGTTTTTTAAAAATTGTGAATACTAATTAAACTGAATTCCCCAAAATCCTAACTGTTTTTTTTTTTTTGTCAAGCGGAAATATTGTAAGAAGATAAATAAAATACAAAATCAATCAGTTATAATAAAATTCAGCAAGCTGATCTTAGGTGTTTTATTGACATTTAAAGACAAAAAAAACCATCCTTTCGGATGGTCTTAACCGATAAATTAAATTTATGCTCGATTTCTTAGAATGGCCCAATCCACAGCTATGGCCTTTTTAAGCTTATTCATTTTAGGTAAGTACTTTCTTTTCCCTCTTTTTGCTTCAATAGCATCTTCTTTCTTAATCCGCAACCCGGCTACATATCTAAGTATTTTACGGTATTGTGTACAATCCTTACCATTTTGCCAATATTTCACCTCTGCGATTGTACCATCGCTGTTATATATCTTTTCAAAACCATGCTTTTCACCTTCTTTATATGATGTCTCACTACTAAGCCATCTATGAGGACGACAAACCCATATCCTTCTTGTACCATGTAATTTTCCTTCTTTATATTCAGCTTCTTCCACTAATTCATCATTATCAAACACTTGATATACGCCATCTTTTTTACCATTACGCACAGTAGATTTAATTGTTAAACCTCTTTCTTTATGCTCAATATGTAATACTCCATCATTCCACTCAGCGGAAAATTTGATCTTATCGTTTTCGCCACTCTCAGCTTTTCCCCTAAATTTTCCATCGGACCAAGAACCATCTGCAATAATAGGTTTCTTAAAATAATCATCAAGACGATCTTGGTTTATATTAAGCACATCCTTACTAAACAAATCATTACCAAGCAACACAGCTTGAACCCTATTTATTATCTTATTATATAAGGGATCATTTATTTCTGCACATGGAAAGTTATAATATAGCGGCATGCGATAATTACCATTCGGTTTTCCTTCTTTAAAACGCGCTTCATATCCATTAATGTGTAGGTCACTTAGCTTATCATTCTCAAGCTCGCATCTAAGATCAAGAATCTCCCTACGATGAAAACTTGTACCATCTGATTCATAATCATCATCATCAACAAAATAACTTGTCCAGCTACTTTTATTCACGTTTACGCGTACATATGTGTAGGTGTTATCACCTGTATAGGTATTACTCATCTCGATTTTTACAGTATGAGTACATTTATTATCATAATCATAAGGACCATCAATATTATAAGTTCTATACTCACTGCTTAGCTTTCCATCTCGAAAATTTTGAGTTATACTAAATTTTGAATCTGACCGCTCTTTCCACAACAATTCATCATATACATTATATCTATATTTATTTGTCACGCCACCTTTTGTTTCTTCTTTATAAACGACATGCCCTTGCTCATACTCAATGCAACCGCTTCTAAGCCCTGACCAACTCTCTTTCACTAGTTCGCCATTTCTATATTTATATTTAGTTGTTACGCCACCTCTTGTTACTTCATTAAAAACCATATGCCCTTGCTCATAGTCAGTATATCCATAAGGAGTATAAATCCTTCCAGAATAAATGGCGCCATTTTCATATGTTATCTTTCCTTCATTTGTTTCTATGAAGCCTGAAACAATACTATCATCTTTATATATCAAATTCTTAAGAACTTCATTAGAATTTTGTTTGTATTCAATATATTGTCCTTGTTTATGTCCGTATTCGTCAACAAAATATACAGATTTTAATATTCTGTTGCTGTAATAAGTTCTTATTTCCTTTACTTTGCTCATAGCAATTTCCTTGATTATTTTTCTGGTGGCGCTATATTATTAGCAGTATTCATTTTTGTCAAGTTTTTTTATAAAATCGTCTAAATTAAATTTAAAAAGGCTTAGATAGGTAATTCAGAATATTCTATGTAGTAATTTTCTACAATTTGCTTACTATATGCCTACTAGAAAAAAAGAAAAGGACTTAAGTGATTAACCTAAGTCCTTGTTTTTACTGGTGAGCCCGACGGGATTCGAACCCATGACCCTTTGATTAAAAGTCAAATGCTCTACCGACTGAGCTACGGGCCCACAAAATAACTGAAAAGGGTTTATAAAGGATAAAAAAGAGATAGTCAATAAAAAAATGCAAAAAAAATGCAATTAGCTATTTATTTATTAACTATTATATGTTAAAAGGTAAAATAAAGAATAGTAACAAGGTAGGATAAAGAGGTGAAAATGTCTACAGCTCAAAATTTATCACAAGAAAGCAGATTTGATATTTTGCAGAATGAAGAGGGAGAAATCTTGATTATCATTGATTCTTTTGCCGGCGGACCGGAAAATCCGCGCTTTGTTTATGATGGCGGCAAAACAGCTCTCCTTTACAGAACAAAAGACCGTGCGGTCATTTTTCATGAAATTCCGAATGGGGCACATATCCCGCTAAAATCAGTGAGCTCTTTGTTAATTGTTGAAGTAGAAAATGATGATGTCGCCCGTGAATACACGGTTCCGGTTCGTATTGTAAAAGATGTCAAAACATATTTGAAATAAAAAACAAATAAAATAACCCGGGAAGCATGTGATGACAAGTTGTGTCGTGCCATATATGTTAGGGATAAGCTTAATTGGGCTTATAAGAACAAGAGCCCGATATGATAGGGTTATCTCCTGGGTAATGTTTTTCTTGTTGTGTACTTTGTTTGGTATTTATACTAAACAGGACATGGGTGGGCAGTTTGAAGGATTTTCTATTCTTTGGGGATATTCTCAATTAGGCAACATTATGTTGGACTACAATCCATCGCATGTTTCAAATGAAATCATAATTCCCTTTTTCTTTCTGAATCTATTGGTTGTTTTTAATAACAATATTTTTCGCTATGAAGAGCGGCGAAGTCCGGTAAATGCCTTTATTTTCCTAAACTTTATAACCATAATGTTGCTCGTTTGCGCCAAAAACTATGTGCAATTAATAACCATGGTCTTTATCTCGGATATAATCGGATACCTCATTTTAAGAAATGTCGATTCGGCCCATCGCTACGTTATCTATAATTTCTTTGCGGATATGTGCCTGTTTACGATATTATCTTTAGCTTGTGGCAAGATACAGAGCCTTGATATCAGTATGCTATGGGGATATGATCAAATCGGCCGCCATAAAGATTTTTTAAGTTTGGTAACGGCATTGGCGCTGTTTATCAAAATAGGGTGTCTTCCTTTTCAAACATACCTAACGGATTTAAAGCAGGTTAAGTTTCAACGTATGATTATTGTTAATCTTTTAACGGCACCGCTGGTGGGGATCTTGTTATTAATCAAACTGCATAACCTTTTGTTAATGTCGGATATGTTTCCTCCTTTATTTGAGGTGATTGTTATCTTGACCGTGATGACAGGCATCATCGGTTTTGTCATTAAAAATCATATTCAAAAGAAATTAGTGTACTTAAATATGGTCTTTTTCGGACTATTATTAAAAGTAATACAGTTAAGCGATTTTAACTGGAATAGTCTGCTCTCGTTATATTACATAGCCATCTATTTGTTTAATGTGTTGTTCTTTAAGATATATATTTACCATAATAAAGAGACGAACATCACCGGCATATTTAATATAAAGGAACTGAATTTTCCGGCATTAAAAGCCTTGTTGTTGCAGATAAGCTGGTTATGCGGATGTACGTTAGTTTTGGCCTTAAAAATATCTCAAAAATTTGAAAATTACGCTTTCTTTTATGGTATGTGTGTAGCTATCTGGGCTATAAGTGCCGTTCTTAACTACATTTATATATATTCTCAGCAGCAGAAGATAAATATAAGATCAGCCAATACATCTGCAGATATGTCATCAATAGTTCTTTTCAGTTTACTGGGCTATGGTACATATAAATATCAATCCGAAAATCTTATGGAGTTAATTATCTTTATTACCGTATTTTTGGTTTTAACCGCCATACCACAGGGAAAATATTTACAAAAGGTATATAATCAAAGTACCTTGCAAAAAACAGATTTAAGTAAAACATTTTTCAGTCGTGTCATAGCCTCTCCGCTCATGCATATCAGTAGAGTTCTGGGTCTGATAATTGATTTCTTTTTGTCAGAAAAGGTTATCACCGCATCAATTTCGTTTGTAGAAAAAATCGGAACAAAATTATTTTCGCTGATTAATCAAAAAGGTAAATGGTCGCCTTTAATTTTAATATTAATCGGAATTTTATTGTTCTTTTTAGCCTATTATAAAAAAGGGGGTAACTTATGAGTGGATTTGTAATGTTACTAATGATATTGATCCCTTTGTTAGGCGCCCTGTTTGTGAGCTCCACAAAAGATAGTCGCAACCATGTATTAGAAAACGGTAATAACGTCAGTATATGGGTTTCAATTGCGGAAATATTTCTCATCCTCTATGTGTATACCTTTTTTGATTTGGAAAAAAACAGCATACAGCTGGTAGAAAAATATCAGTGGCTTAAAGAACCTCCGATAGATATTTTATTAGGTGCCGATAACCTGTCAATGCTGTTATTATTCTCAATAAATTTATCCTTTTTGATAGCAGAAATCAATTTGGTGCATAAACAAAACATTCCCAAACCAATTTTAGCGGAGGGGTTAATCTTTCTCAGTCTTTTTAATGGCTATATTTTAGCAGCAGACATTGTTTCTTTCTACATATTTTTTGCTGCCATAAATATTCCGTTAATAATGTTGATCAGTACAGACGGTCGGTTAAACAAAAAAAATATGGTTGTTCGCTTCAGTTTATATAACTTAATTGGCATATTATGTTTATTAATATCAGTGATAATGATTTATATCAGTAAAAAAAGCAATATTCCGCTAAATATGGCCGGAAATATCAATCTGAGTGCCAAAATAGAATATTTTGTATGGCTAAGTTTGTTTTTAGCCTTTATATCGCGTATGCCGATTTGGCCGTTTCATTATTGGATTGCATCGGTAAATTCAACCCTACGACATCCTTTGGTCTTTGTTATCGGAAATTTGATGCCGCTGGTAGGGTTATATGGTTTCATGCGTTTTTGGCCTAACGCGGTGCCTTCACCGATTGCCCAATACACACCATATTTTGAAATTATATGTATTATCACAATGGTATTCATTGCATTGCTAAGCCTCAATCATAGGAGCTTTCGTTATAAATTATTTGCTTATACGACAGTTTATTATCTGTTATATCTGATTAGTGTGTTTTTACCCACCGGCAATTTAAAGATGAATATAGGTTATGCGTTATTTTCCTACATTATCATTATCACTATTTTATCTTTTTTAATCAGCCATATAGAGCAAGAAAAAAAGAGATTGGGTTTATATAATATAACAGGAATGCTATGCTATATGCCACGGACTTCAATATGTCTATCCTTATTTGTACTAGCAGGAATAGGATTGCCGATAACACCGCTGTTTTGGAACAATTTTATGATTGTCTCTGAAATATTCAACTATCATCTGATGCTGGGTGTTTTTGCAATGGCTTCTTTATTAATTGTGGCTTTAGCTTTATTAGAAGAATTATATTTAATGAAAGATAAAGATGAAATTAATACGGATTGCGCATCCGGAAAAGATATTTCCCGGTTAAACTTTATTGTATGTTTAGTGAGCTTATTCATGTTATTTCTGTCATTTTTTAAGCCTTTGTGGTTTGTCTTTTAGGAGAGCGATATGTTGCAACACATAATGTATATATTACCACAGATATCATTATTAGCGGGAATATGCCACTTAGGTTTTCTAAGGATAATCAGTTGCGAAAAAACAAAAACATACGCCTCTGTAGCAAGGTTTTGGCTTTTGTTTTCAATCTTCTTTTCTATCATATTTTCTAATCAAAACATAAATATTTTTTACGCAATCAATAATTCCTACAGTCTGCTTTTCACTTTATTGACTTACATTTTGATGTACATATTATTTATGCTCTCAGCAAATTGGTTTCTAAATAAAAAACAAACCGGGTGCTTTTATTATATCCTGGTGATGTTGGCAGCCATATTTTTTAATATTCTTATAACAGCCGAACACATTGTGCTTATATTTATGGCCTACACAATGCTATGCCTCATCAATTATGGGTTGCTGCGAATTTCTGGCGTATATAAGCAAATATCCATCTCTCCTTTGTATACATTTGGAATTATTATAATATTTGCCTTGAGTTGTATATACATAACAGATACAATAGGCCCGAACATAAACGCCGCTTCATTAATGACAGAAGTGTTTGATAAAGAAAACCATTTTTGCTTTTTTATGGCAATCACAGGTGTTTTGGTCCCCTTTTTGTATTCATTGGGCATAGTGCCTTTTCATATGCCAAGAGAACGATTATTTAACCAGGATATGTTACCTATAAACCACTATTTAGCCGTAATAGCCCCCATAATTTATTGGGGTACCTTTTTCAAACTTAATCATCTGTTTTTTCCGTTATATGCCGATGTTTTTCGCCAAATATATATAATAATGGCTCTTTTATCTATTGCATATGGAGCCATAGGAGCCAATGTGCGCACAAATTTGCATGGCCTGTACGAGTACGGTAGCATATACTATTTTGGGGTAATTTTATTACTCATATCTTTGGGGACACATCAGGCTGATTTTTCCGCATTCATTTGTTTATTAAGTTATATAATCGGTATCAATAGCCTGTATATCATTTTTTATGGCATCAAAAATCATGGAGAGTACCTATCATCAAGAGCCTCACTTTCCGGATTGGCTCAAACACGTCTACATATAGCAATAGCTTTATTAATTAGCTTATTCTCCGTGATAGGTATTCCTCCTTTAGTGGGTTTTCTAGGACAATTAAATGTTATTTATGAAACTTTATCAAGTCAAAGGTATATAAGCGCAGTTTTCATACTGGTTGGTTTGGTTTTTTTATCAAAGGCTTATCTAGAAATCATCAAAACAGTATATGCAGAGAAAAAGGTTACGGTTTTTGATACCGAAAGTAAGGATGTAGTATATTGCCTTTTTTGCAATATAATAGTCATTTTAAGTCTGACATTTAATCCCTGTTATATACTAGATAAAATAAAGGATATGTTCTATGTTATCTTTTTATAAGAAGAAAATAGTTGAGTGGTCATGGTACGACTTTCCGGAAGTATCTTCTACCAACGATATCATTAAAGATTTCTCTTTAGAATATTTTCCGGTAGTTGTTAGCGCAGTTATCCAAACAAACGGACGCGGGAGACAAGGTCGTTCCTGGCAAGCTATGATAGGCAATTTATATTTTACATTCAGTTTAAATATTGTTATAGATCAACTAAGCCAATACGTATGTTTGATAGGTTTAAGTTTGGCAAAAGTTATAAAATCATTATCCCCAAAACTTAATGTTAACATAAAGTGGCCAAACGATATCTTTTTAGAAACAAAAAAGATAACGGGTATTCTACTAGAGAACATTAAAGATGATTTATGGGCTGTCGGCATTGGGGTAAATATAGCAAGTTCTCCTGAAATTAAAGACATGCCTTATCAAGCAACATCATTACAAGAAAACGGAATAACCATAGATAGAATAAAATTTTTAGAATTATATTTAAATCAGTTTTTTAAAGATTTAAAACAATACCAAAAATATGGATTTTCTGATATAAAGAAACAGTGGCTTGAATATGCCTTACATTTAGGTTGCGAAATTACCATAAAAAATGGTTTGATGACCAAAAAAGGAATATTTTTTACACTTGACGACAATGGATATTTGATATTAAAAACAAGTAAAGGAACCGAGAGAATCATTGCAGGAGATCTATTTATCAAATAAGGAATAATAAAAAATGAATGATTTTAATAAGAAAGGTATATATTTTTTATCATTAGGCGGTGCTGATGATATAGGAATGAATATGTACGCCTATGTTGTAAATGGTAAGATTATTGTTGTTGACACAGGGTACGGATTTTTAAATGATGATTTTCCGGGCATGGATATGTGCTATGCTTCACCGGAATTTTTAGAAAATTATAAGGAAGATATCTTAGGAATATTCATAACGCATGCTCATGAAGATCATCTGGGGGCAATAGCCCATATATGGCCATCGCTACAATGTCCGGTATACGGTATGGATTTTTCACTCGGGATGATTAGAGAACGCCTAAAAGAATATCAAATGTCAGATATTGTACCTCTGATTTCTGTGGCCCAAAATCCGGTAATAAAATTAGCAGACTTTGAAATCAGATACATAGCCATGGCACACACTGTTCCAGAAACATCTGTTTTATTTATTAAAACGCCTTATGGTAATGTAATGCACGCAACAGATTGGCGTTTTGATGATAATAAGTTATCAAAAATAAAAACCGATTATAAGGCCCTAAAACAGGCCGCCAAAGAGGGCGTAGATATTCTAGTTTGTGATTCTACCAATATTGAAGTTGATAAAGATCAAACCAGTGAGAAAGATGTCCGAGAGTACCTAATTAAAATGTTGCCAACACTAAAAGGTTGTGTCGTAGCAACATGTTTTGCTTCTAATATTGTTAGATTGGAAAGTCTGGTTTTAGCCGCACATGCAGCAGGAAGGACACCAGTTTTGGCCGGCCGTAGTCTGACGACCTACTTAAAAATAGCAAGAGAATGTGGGTATTTGTTGGAATATAATGATATTCATACCATTGATCAGGTAGAGGGAATAACCTCAGATAAGGCCTTATACATCTGCACGGGAGCCCAGGCAAATTATCGTAGCGCGATGACAAGAATTGCTAATGACGAAAACAAACATATAAAACTCGGTGCGGATGATAACGCTATTTTCTCTTCAAAAATTATCCCCGGAAATGAGGAAAAAATAGAACGTCTTCAGGAAAAAATAATGGCTAAAGGCGTCAATGTCATTACCGAAGAAGAATATCCTGTCCATACATCAGGGCATGCTAACCGCCGAGATTTAAAAGAAATGTATGAACTGCTGTGCCCTAAGATTGTTTTTCCAGTTCATGGTGATAAAAAGTTTATCCGTGAACACAAACGTTTTGCCCTAACTTGTGGCATCAAGGATGTTTTTTCTGCACAAAATGGTGATGTTTGTCTTTATCATAACGGCAAAATTGAATGCACGGAACAAGTTATGACGGACATCATGGGAGTTGATCGTAAGCGCTGTGTTTCACTAGGCTCTCAATTAATAAAAAATCGCCGCCGTATAATGTATAATTGCACCTTGTTTATCAGCGCCGTTATAAATAAGGAAAATAAACTGACATCATTGCAGATGAGTTCTATTGATATCTTAGAAGAAAACGAATGGTATGTGTTAGAACAAGAAATCTTAAATCAGGTATATCCATTGATAGAACAAAAATTATCAGAAGAAACCAATCATCGCGTTATTGAAGATTTTATCCGCGGACAGATACGTCGTCGTGTATTCAATGCGACAGATATTAAACCGGTAACAACGTTACATATTCATTGGGAAACTGATGAAGAAGAGCAAAAGAATCAGTAAAGGAGATCACAATGCAAAAGATAATACCAGAACGTTTGAAATCAGGCGATAAAGTTATGGTTATAGCACCGGCAAGGGGCATTAAAATTATCGGTCAGGATTGTCGGGAAATTGCACGCCAGCGGTTGGAAAGCTTAGGATTAGAAGTTGTTTTTGCCCCTAACACCACAGATGAAAACTGGGATTACATAGGTTCAACCACAGTTGAAAAGCGCGTGGCCGATATTCATACGGCATTTGCCGACAAAAAGGTTAAGGCCATATTGACTATCATCGGTGGGGCCAACTCCAATCAATTAATAGAATACATTGATTATGATATAATCAAAAATAATCCGAAAATATTTTGTGGCTTTTCAGATATAACAGCCCTACATTGCGCCATCAGAGCCAAGACGGGATTAGAAACATACTATGGACCGCATTTCAGTTCTTTAGGGATGAAATATGGTTGCGACTATACTTTTGCACATTTTGTAAAAATGTTGATTTCTAAGGGACAAGACGAAGTTGAGCCTTCAGAGGTTTGGAGTGATGATTTATGGTTTTTAGATCAAGAAAAACGTGAATTTGAAGCTAATGTTGGTTATTGGAACATCCATAAAGGGCACGCCAAAGGGGAGATAAACGGAGGTAATCTGTGCACCTTTAATTTACTTTTGGGAACACCATATCGTCCTGAATTCAAACCTGATACCATTTTGTTCATAGAAGATACGGAAAGTTCATCGTTGCCGGATTTTGAGCGTAATCTGCAGGCTCTCATTTATCAGCCGGATTTTAGCAATGTAAAAGCTCTTGTGATTGGACGTTTTCAAAAAGGTTCAAAGGTAACAAGGGAAGGGCTTGAATACATATTAAACACCAAGGAAAAACTAAAGAATATGCCAATTTTAGCCAATGTGGATTTTGGCCATTCATCGCCATTATTGACGATTCCCCTTGGAGGACAAGCTACGTTAGATGATGAGAAATTAACCCTTGAATGTTAACAAACTTATTTTAAGCGTAACTTTTTGTTCATAACCTCAAAGAGTTCAATAAATTTTTTAGCCTGACTATCACTATTCCACATATAAGTGATGGAGCGAACATCTTCTCGTCGTTTCATAATTTCTTGAGGTGAGGAAAGTAAGTTTTTAATCATGGGTAAAAACTCGTCTTCATTCGTATACATTGGGATAGCTTCCCCAAACATTTTAGTAACACCATGATTGTAGCGGATATAAGGTAAACCTCCTTTTTCTATAACTTCCTTGAGGCGCGGTGAAATAAGCTCTTCACGTATTTCCTCTTCAGATTGATCCACCAAAACCAAAGGATAATGCTGAAAATCTTCATTTTTTACAGCACGTTTCATAATTTCATCTTCACCCCAAAGTCCCGAAAAACCTTTACCAAACACATCAACTCCTAAATCTGTCGGTCCGGCCAAATAAAGAGAAAGTGAAAAACCATTATCTTGATCACCGTAAAACATTGGCTTATCACGCATTATAGCAAAGTTGTTTTTTGTGATATCAATAGCCTCAGGGATGAAGGCAACACGCACGTTAATTGCCTTCAAATGGGCATAAGAATGCATACTTTCTACTACAATTACATCATAAGGACGCAAGGGTTCAGGCTTATTTTGTTCAACAAAGGGAAGCCACAAAAAATTAATGGCACTTCCATCAATAACAGGAGGCATTTCTTTGTTATTATCCGTAGCATAAATATTAAAATGCCCGCTCTTAAACTTATTCTTATTGGAAACAATAGCATGAAATCCATTATCTTTTAATGCTTCTGCTAATTTTTTCAATCTGTTATAAGAGGGTGCATCATAAGCATTCAAAAATACAATATTTTCAGCAGAGGATCTTTTTTGAAAAAGCCAAAATCCGCTACCCAAAAACAATAAAATTAAGGAAAATAAAACAACAATTTTTTTCATTTTTTCGCCTCATGAATTTGTTGAAACAATTGCTTTATTTTTAACCCGGCAATATCATTGGTATATCCACCAAGAGTAATGCTTTTGGCTTTTTTTGCTTTCTCAAGTCGCTTCTTCGGGTGTGCTAAATAGTAGTCAACAAGCTCCTTAAATTCTTCTTTTGTTTTAAATAAAGGAATACTGTCACCAAAAATTTCTTCAATATAAGGACTATATTCTGAAATGATAAAAGCACCGCAAGCACTGGCATCATAAAGACGATTAATCACCAGACCCATATCAGACAAATCTTTCGCATGATCACTCAAAACAATTTTGGCGGAAGAATAATATTTGTGTAAGTCTCTGTTATCAATAAAACCACCTTTTATATATTTATCGGGAACCTTTTCTTGCCAGTTTAGACCATATATGGAAATATTATAGCCCAAATCAACAGCATATAGTGCACTGACACGATCATACCAAGTAGAACCGACAAACAATAAGTCGCTTTCAAGGGCTTTATCCGGTTCATAAAAAAACTTTCCTGGATTTGCAAATTGTGGAATAAACTCAGTCTTATAGCCTTTTTCTCTAAGCTCTTTGTAGATGTTTTTTGCAGGTGTGGCGATAAGATCGAAATATTCTAATTCATTATTAAGATAAGCATCAGTGTTATATTTAAATTCATCTTTTATATTAACAAATTTTCCTTTATTTGGAATAAATGTCGGAAAATAAAGATACATTATGCGCGCTTTTTTATCATCTTCAAAGTCTGTACGATTATATTTAAATTGCAGATAAAGTAGATTTTGTGCATCTTGATAAAATTTATCAGTTTGAAATCCCTCATCATAATAATAGTTTTTAACCGCAAAGCCAGCATTCCTTAAACCTTGTTCTATATCAAGTCCCAGCCAATAATCTCCGATTGATATTGCCTGCGAACCCCACGGCATTTTAATAGCTAAAGTATCTGTATAATGATTTTTATTCTCGGAAGTACCAAGGTTCTTCGTTGCTTCAATAATTCTTTCAGCAATAATCTTATTAGTAAAACTTTTAAGTGTAATTTCTTGTGCTTGCTTTGCCTTTTGAGTACGTTCTTTAGGGTGAGCAAGATAATAATTGAGCAAATTTTTAAGTTCTTCTTTAGTTTTAAACATCGGAATGCTGTTACCGTAAATTTGCTCAATTTCCGGCATATAATCAGAAATAACAAAACCGCCTGATGCCGTTACATCAAAGATACGATTGCTGATGAAACCGGCCTTTTTCATATCATCTCTTGTATCATTCAAAACAATTTTTGCCGAAGCATAATATTTATGCAATTCTTCATTATCAATATAATCACCCTTAAAGTATTCAATAGGAGCCTTATTTTGCCAACCAGAGCCGAAAAGAGCTACATTAAAACCGCTTTCTATCGCCCATTTAGCGCTGATACGTTCATAACCGGGACGTCCAACAAATAATATATCATATGCTTTATTTTTATCATATTCATAAAAAAACTTTTCTGGATTTGTAAATTGAGATGTATAAATGGTGGGAATACCAAATTTCTCTATTTCTTTTTGATAGGTTGGTGAAGCAACGGCAATTAAATCAAAATTCCATAATTCTGTTTGTAATGAATACCAATCAGGTTCAATAGCATCAGTCAAATTATCATATTTTTGCATATTGGCCGTTTCAAGCGGATAATACAAATACATGACGTTAATTTTATTTTTTTCTTTTTGTGGATTAAAGGGAACAAACCCATGCATATAAATATCTATGTCTGTATTTTTATCGTCATAAAAGTTATCGATATAGTAGGGAGTAACATTATGTCCTGTTTGTTGTAATCCTTGTTTTAAATCTTGCCCTAAGATATAATCTCCCCAATTGTGCCAACTACTTGCCGCTGAAATCTTTAATCCAATATCAAGAGCATTAACATTCTGTGTCAAAATAATCAATAATACTGTTAGGATAAGTTTTTTAAACATATATCAATCCTTTTCTTTCGCCACATTCATTAAGGAATGTTTTGCTTTTACATTATACTTGTAAATTCGGGCAATAAAGTAAATGCCAATGGGAATAAAGATAAGGGCATAAATCCAAAAAATATCAATAACGCGTATACCGGAAACAGCATTTTCTTGTTTTAATAAAAACTTCGGAGCCATCAGCATGACGGAAGTTAGTAGTCTTCCTGTCATCATGTTAACGGACGAAGAGAGTGATCGTATTTTTGGATTAATCAAACGATGTAAACGACTGATATGTGTGATAGTAAACATCAGTTGGATACCAATACATATACAGAGGAACACAATGAATAATAAACATTCAAGCGGAGATATTGCTTGCGCCCTCATTAATACAAAAGACATTAAGCAACCGCAAATATCTAATCCAAATGCAAAAACACCGAGTTTGAATAAAGAAGCCTTCTTTGCTACTCCCGCTGCAAAGTAACTGAAAGAAGAGCGAATAAGATTATTAACAAAAATAACCACGCCCATAACTTTAATATAATCCAACCAATTAAGTGCCAAAAGATAATTCCAAACTTCATCGCCGAAAACACGTGCATCCCAACCGACGGTATCGGCAAAATCGGTCAAAGAAACTTTTGGATTAATGCCGGAGTTTTTCATCAGCGGTTGAAAACTCCAAAAGAAGAAGTGCGATATACCCACCATAAAACCGGAGAATAAAACTAAAAACCGATATTTCGTTGATTTTAAAATATATCTCGTTGCTACCCAAAATTTTATCAATCGTTCCTTAAAACCCAAAATAGCTTGTGTTGGCTTATGAGCATTAGGTAATAAGCTGAGTAACAGAATTGCAGTGGAATAGATGATAAATTCAGCAATAAGTAAAACGTGCGAACCAAATTTCTCATATAAACCGGCACCCAAAAGTGCAGCAATTCCGGTACCGATGTATATTGCAGCATTAAAGTTGGAATAG
>JBGUWS010000006.1:0-122700 GCA_045221335.1 Alphaproteobacteria bacterium
ATGGAAGTATGAATAGAAATAAACCAAGTATTATTAACTATCGCTTATTTTCTGAAGTCCGGGGAGCGGTTTTCCGCTCCCTTTTGTGTATATTATCGGCCAGCCAACAAGGATACTGAGGATATAGTATCACCCATGCCAACCAATGTTTTTGGTTTTTCAATCAGTATGGTTGGAATGGCGCTGACAAAATTACCGTCAATCTCACAAAATCCATTTTCTAATAATTCCGGTTTATTTAATTTATTTGCCAGTAAATACAATTCCTTTAGTCCTGTATTGCTCACGGAATAATCAGTTGTTTTTACTACATCTAGGGATGAATTTAATGCACCATGCAAAGCTTTCGCAGAAGCAACCAATGCAGCAGATATCATTCCTAGAACATTTTGATATGGAGAAAAAGGGAACCTATCATCCTGAATAGTCAAATATAAACCAAACATATGCAACTGAATGCGAGGAAGCTTTAATTTTCTTTTTAGATAAAGCACTGCATCATATAAATGACAAGCATCTGTAGTTTCGCTTACCTGTTGATATAATTGTTTATTGTCAAAAATTTCGAGCAAATCAATTGTTTCTCTTTCATTTAAACCAGCAGAATGAGCCAATGGCGCAATATGTTCAACAATGGCTTGACGGATAATTTTATCTTGTGTAGAAGCAATTTCCAGATGCACGATCATATCTTTATTGTTCTCTTTCCACTTTTTCAGAATAGGCACCGCACTTTTAATCAAGTCAACACCGTTTTTGTTACTTAATAAGGGATGAAACCCTGAAAGCAATAAGTATGATACAGAATTATGGTTGAGATAAGAAATAAAATGTTTGTTCATTACCAAATTCATATTCAATGGATCATAAGTAACGATAAATCTATTTGACTTTGGGCAAACGAAAGTCTTTTGACCTACTGTGAGCTTATCATTTTTATCAAATTCAATAATCCAGTGAATTAAAGGTTCATCTGTAGCACGAGATATCTGAGAAGCCTTTTTTAACTGTCCGTCATCATCAAAAGCCAGTAAATTATCTAGATTTAAAAATTGTTGTGCCTGTAATTGAGGATGGGAGTTTGTATGAGCTATCACTTTTTGCACACCCAAAAGAGCCAAAGTATTTGCTATGATTCCACCTTGTCCGCCCATCTGCAAATATTGATATCCCAAATGTTTTGAAATCCAGTTATAAACATTTACATCCTCTGTTACCCATTCTTCTGCAATACCCTGGCTAAAACACTTAAAAATACCCAAAATGGTATCTTGAGGTTTCGTAAAGCCTGTTTTTGTAATATTTTGCAAAACATCTACCGATAGGTTATTATCCTCTATCAGTTCTTGTAATCGACTTCCAGTAATTTTAAAAACTGCATCAATATTAGCATTAAAAGCCGTGGCTGCGGAAGGAATTTGCTTTAACTTATCTAACTGGTGTACAGTATTTAAAAATCGCTCATTCCAATGCGTTTTTAATAATTCAATATCCACTATTTATCCTCCAATTAATGTTTTTTTACCTAGTCTACAGGAACAGCTTCTTTATCAACGTACAAATGCCAATAAGAACGGCCAATCTCACTGCAATGCGGACATATTGGAAGCCACGTATCAGATGCATGTCCGCAATTAGCACAAACCCATTGAAAATCCTTTGGATAATCACCAATATTGTCATTATGAGTTCCAAAAGTTAAATGTGATTTTATAGAGTGAACAATACCTTTTGTTTGTTTTATGTTTTTGTGCGTTCCTCCCTCTAATTTATCTAGCATCTCAGCAATTTTTTGCGTGGCCGGATTTTTTAAAAGGAATAGATGACACTCTGTGCGCGCTTTAGCATACTTTCTGGCACCGATATACAACTCAGCTAAAATCAGATTATTTAATGATGGTGATTTTGTATTAGATAGGGCCAATTTCTCCATACGCTGAATTTTTTCAGTTTTTGTATCTTTGGGAAATAATGCAAGATAAGCCATAGCTATTTCATAATTTGGATTTTCACACCAAGCAGAACATAAGACATTTTCTGCTTTGCGAATTTGTTTATCATTTTTGACATAAAAGTCAGCCAAATCTAAGGCTGCTGGGATAAGGCGTCCATCTTCTTTTAAAGCCTGAATAATAAATTTATAAAATTTTGTTGTATCTTTTTCGGCCTTAGCCTGTTTGGCCAACTCGTATAAGGCCACAGCCTTAAGTCGGTTAGCTTTTTGAATAGGCATAATATTTTTTTCAATGCCGGCATCAAGAACTTCCAACGCCCCTAGCCAATCATTGTTTTTTGCTCTTAAAAGAAAGGCACTGCCAATAACCCAATACAGATCTTGTCGAACTTCAAAGGCCTGATTAACGGTTTTGAGCGCCTCTGTAAACTCTTTTTTCTCCATTTGCGCCTCAAGGGCAGCCTTCATTCCAACAAGTTGGATGTTTTCATTTTGCATCAATTTTTGGGATAATTCCTCCATTTTATCAAAATTCTTTTCTCCTTTATATATTTTAAGCATCAATATATCAACAATAGCATCACTGCCAATAATACGACGAAGCTTAACTAAATATCTTCTAGCTTCATTCATTAAACCGGATGTGATAGCACTCATAGCTTGAACAATTAATATAGCTGATTCGTCAAATTGATTTCTGCTCAAAACAAGCTTATCATTATCTTGTTGTTGCACCATATCTAAGGGTTCTTTTTGTGCTTCAAAATTATGATTAGATAACAATACGTCATCTTTAAGTGTACTGACAAGTTTTTTTATACCAAATAGCAAAAGGCCATACGAAATAAAAAACAAAAAACCAAGTGTCAACACCCTAAAAGGATAAAAAGATATCGTATATAAACGATAAAGACTTATATCCCACAAAAAAATCAAAAATAGAAAGACAAGAAAAATAATAAATACTTTAGCAAAATATTTAATCATCAATTTTTTCCTCTGTGATTGTACTTTCCTCATTTGAAGAAGATTGAGAACTGATAACACCGTCTTTTATATCTTGTCTCAATGCACTTAGCTGAGCCGCTATAATATGAGAAACAGCATTATCAAAAGCTTCTTTCTTTTGAACAGCTTCTTGCCAGGTCTTAAATCCTTGATTGTTAATATTTTTCAGCTCTTCGTTGCTATCAATGTAATTCAGAGCTTTTGCGTAGTTATAACTGGCCACGAACTTAGTCAATTGTTCCAATAGATTCTTTTGTTGTTCCGTCCTCTTTTCTTTTTTCAGAACAACAACCTTATCAAAATGCATACCAGATATAGTATCCTTTATCATTTTAACTCCTTTGGAAACAGCTGTATTTTTGTTTTCTGATTTAGGTTCTTCGTCTTTATTACTAAAGCTCAGGTTTTCTATCACTTGCTGGTATTGCTTGGAGAGTTCATTATTATCTGCAATGAAGTCCTCTTTATATCGATTAATGACTTCAATATCAGCACTTATTAAATCGTTATTTTGCCCTAATTGTGTCAAAATATCTGCTTCACGACTAAATTTCCGATGATAAAGTGCGTTTTCCTTGATCATCAAAGCAAGACTTAAAATAAGTGATTCTTGATTCTTTAACTCCTCCAAAGATTCAACTTGATGATTAAGAGCATCAAGTTGAGTTTTTAAGTGTAAAACTTTATTATCTCCAACCTCTGCCTTCAAACGATTAAAGTTCTCAGAGAGTAGATTTACCGCGTGTGTTGTAGCGGCTAATTGTTCTGTATTTGTAGAAATTGCAGAAGGTAGTTTTTCTAAAGCATTAAGACGAATATTTTGTTCTGAAATTTGCGCTAAGGTATTCTGCATTTTTATAGTGTCATTTTTACCACGACTTTCTATAATTTTAACCGCTGCAAAAATTGTTCCTACCTCTAATAAAAGCACAATAACAACAATAACACCCCACTTAAAAAAGGAACGAAAACCACTTTTTTGTTTAACTTTAACCGTTTTTTCAGACATTTTCACGAGCTCCTAAAATAGTTATTTGCATTCTAAGTAAATATAGTTTATAGAATAAAAAAATAAACTTCAATCTTTTTGGAAATAAACATGATAGTTTTAGGTATAGAAAGCAGTTGTGATGAGACGGCAGCAGCGATTGTTAATGAAAATAAACAAATTTTAGGCGAGGCGCTGTTATCACAAGAAGAACATAAAGCTTTTGGTGGTGTGGTGCCGGAAATCGCCGCACGAGCACATTTAGAATATATTGATCATATCTTGGAACAATGTTTTGCCAATGTCCCTTATGACATAAAGGATGTTGATGCGATTGCAGCGGCATCTGGTCCCGGATTAATCGGAGGCGTTATCGTTGGTGTTATGACAGCAAAAGCTTTATCTATAGCACTGAACAAACCTTTTATTGCGGTCAACCATCTAGAAGGTCACGCACTTGCAGCGCGTTTAACTAATGATGTAACTTTTCCCTACCTGCTGTTATTAGTTTCTGGGGGACATTGTCAAATTTTAGTAGTTAAAGATGTTGGACAATACGAACGTTTAGGCACAACCATTGATGATGCGGCGGGGGAAGCTTTTGATAAAGTTGCTAAAATGCTTAATTTAGGTTATCCCGGGGGACCTGCGGTAGAAAAATTAGCAGCCACCGGGGATGAAAAGCGTTTCACATTACCGCGTCCGCTGATTGCATCACCAGATTGCAATTTATCATTTTCTGGCCTAAAAACAGCCGTGCGTAAAATTATAGAAACATATGCTCCCGATGGAGATATTTCCCATGCAGATATAGGTGCACGCGATGCAGCAGATATTTGTGCTTGTTTTCAATATACAGCAACAGACTGTTTATGCCGCAAGCTAGCTAAAGCAATTGTCTATTTTAAGGATCATTATCCCACAGGGCAAAATTTGGTAGTTTCAGGCGGTGTTGCCGCAAATGGATATCTACGAACAAAACTGCAAAAATTAGCTCTTGATAATGGATTATTATTTGCAGCACCACCGATTCGTTTTTGTACAGACAATGGTGTTATGATTGCTTGGGCAGGATTGGAGCGCTACAAAAAAGGACTGATAAGTTCACTTGATTTTAAGCCACGTCCACGTTGGCCTCTAGACACAGAGGCTCCAAAAGCAGCAGGCGCCGGTGGGGTTAAAGCTTAATAATACTTAATGTTCCATTTTTTAACAAAAAGGCAGGGAAAACCCTGCCCAAAAATTTTTCTTATAAATTTAATTCATATGTGAATTTAACCAAGTTTCAATGCTTGATTGAGAATTAAAGCCAACCTTTGTATCAATTTTTTCACCATTTTTAAACAAAAACATTGTGGGGATACTTCTAATCTCATAACTTGCTGCTGTTGCAGGAGATTCATCAACATTCATTTTACAAATTTTAACCTTTTCACCCATTTCCTTGTTAACTTCCTCTAGAACCGGACCAAGTTGACGACAGGGGCCACACCATTCTGCCCAGAAATCAACCAATACAAGCCCCTTAGAGTTAAGGACTTCGCTTTCAAATTCGCTATCACTAATTGCTTTCATATCATTTCCTTTCTAAAAATAGTACTGAACCTAATATAAGTTGTATCCGAAAAATATTCAAGATTGTCTTAAGATTAATCATAATATTTTACAGTTTCATCATGTGACATGTGTTTGTCCATAAAATATAAGTTTCAACGTCTTTTGTTGGATAAATATTTTTTATAAGAGCTTTATAGGTAGATAATTGTTTAATATATAGAGCCGGAACATCATTAATAGTTTTAGCTGCCGGGCGATTAGTTTTATAATCAACAATAATGACTTTTTTATCACAAACAACCAATCTATCAATCTTAGCGGAAACAATTCTGCCGTTTAATTCGCCGATTATAGGAACTTCTGCCATAGAATTTGAAGTAAATATTTCACGATATTTTTGGCACAGATTAATAACCTCATGCGCAATACTATTTATTTTTGTTGAAGAAAAATCGGGAAGCTGCTTACTAAGGAATGCGTTGGCAACGTCATAACGTTTAGACTCATCAACTTCAAAAATATATTGCAAAAGCTTGTGAATAACGATTCCTCTTCTATAAAATGTACCATTATCACTTAATGGAGAAGATGATATCTCCGTTTCATCAGAATCATCTCGAGAAGGGGCAAGTGGTTTAGCTAAAGGATTTTCAATAGGGGCAGGCGTCAGCAAAGAATTGTAATCAAATGAAGGCAAAGGATCTGGTATTTGAAGACTTTCTTCGGTAAAAATGTTTTCTTGTTTAACCTCATAAATAATTCTTTGATCCTGCTTTGGAAGTTCAATATTAGAAACAATGCTGTTTTCCAAAAGTTTATACCAAGATTCATCATTTGCAGATTGATCTTTCGTATAACCAGCAATATAAAGCCTATCTTCTGCACGAGTGAGCGCAACATACAGTAAACGATGATATTCTTGTAAATCTTTTTCAAAATCTTTATTTTTTATTTGTTTGCAGGTTTCATTATATTTAGATGCAGATAAAGGAAAATAAACGAGATCGTCATCCCATAAAGGTTCATTTTTAAAAATCTTATTTTTTATTCTTGTTGTATCCGCCAAAATAACAATGGGGGATTGAAGACCTTTGGAACCATGCACAGTCATAATTTTAACAGTATCATCTTCGCCTTGTTCCATTTCTTTTTGAACAACAACTTCATCCTGAACAATCCAGGTAATAAATGTCTGTAAACAAGGGGTATGTTGTTGTTCAAAGATAATAGTTAAATTTAAAAATTCATCCAAAATATCTTCAACTTCAGTGCCCATACGAGCAATGAAATTTTTTCGTCCATTCATCTGAACTAAAATATAATTAAAAAGTTCAAAGGGGCGAACATATCCAACCATATTGAGCAAAGTTTTCAGTTGTGTAGCTATTTCTGCATAAGAACTATGTTTTAAGAGATTACTGAAAAGCGAGCAATTTCGTTGGTAGCAAAGATTAAATAAATCATCATCACTTAAACCGAAAATAGGAGATTTTAAAGCCTCTGCAAGAGATAAATCATCTGTGGGCAATAATAAAAATTTTCCAAGAGAAATAAGGTCTTGAACGGCAATTTGATCTAATAGTTTGAGCTTATCGATACCTGCAACTTGCACACCAATAGTTTTACATGCTCTTACAAATTCCTCCACAAAAGAGTTGCGTCTCTGTACTAAAAACATGAAATCTCCATAACATATAGGTCTGTTTCTTGAAGCTAGGAGTTCTTTAGAGTCCACCATGTTTTTTATTTTTTGTGCAATTTGGCGCGCCAATATATTAGATAATGATATCGTTTTTTCTCTTTTAATTGGAAGATGCCAATTATAATCATTATCATTTGTAGATTTATCTGTGTGCAGCAAAGGTAAAATTTCAACACGTCCGCCGTCACCTAAACGATAAGGACGATGACTTATATGTTCTGCTTGGGGAACAACACCATATTTTGCTTGCTCTGTCTCAAAAAGAATATTCACACAATCCATAATGGCTTTTGTGGATCTGAAAGAAACATCAAGCTGAACTTTTGCAAAGGATTGGATCTTTTTTTGAAAATATAAATACATTTTATCAAATTCTCTCGGATCAGCTCCCTGAAAGCTATAAATAGACTGTTTTCTATCCCCTACAACAAAAATAGTTCTCTTCAGGTCTTTATCTTCATGACGACCTTCTCCTGCAAAAAATTCTTGAGAAAGGGCACGGATAATGGCCCATTGGTCAGGAGACGTGTCTTGTGCCTCATCGATAAGAATATGATCAATTCCTCCATCTAACTTAAAGAGAACCCAATCAGTAATGGATCGGTTTTCCAAAAGAGATCTTGTTGTAGCAATAAGATCATCATAATCTAAAACAGCATAAAGAGATTTATAAGAATTATATTTATCAATGATATTTTTAGCGACATGCAAAAAAGCGATTGTTGATTTCAGAATACACAGAGAAGCCAATTGATTTTCCACTTTCAACAAAATCTCAGCTTGATTCCGCATAAATTCAACTATATGAGGGCAGATTTTGATAGCTTTTTGTGTAGCTAATCGAGAACGGATAGTTCCTTTCTCTGTTAAAAAGATAGATTTGTACTGGTCGTAAAATTTATAGTCAATATGTTCATTTAAGATTCTTTCTAAAATATGCGCTTTATTAATATCTTCAGCACTACCGCACAGCAAAGCTTTTACAACTTCTTTAATTTGGCAAAAATCAATATGATCGAAAATATCCTGTTTTAAGCTTTCCTCGGACATATCAAGACGAACATCTAAGTGAGTTTCTAAAGATGATATAACTGATGATATATTTCCACTATGCTTTTTCAGCAAATTACTAATTTTGCCACGATTCTCTGTAATCATATTAAGTATTTCTGGAAATTTATATTCGCTAATACTATTTGTAAGGTAAGACACAGCTTCTACAAGATCGCTATTTGCATTTTTACCATCATATTTTAATAAATCTGACTTAATATTTTGTAATATTTCCCGTGCATTACGATCATCTAATACTTCAAAATAAGGAGAAATTCCGGCCTCAAGGGGAAATCTTTTCAATATATCTTGGCAGAAACTGTGGATGGTTTGGATTTTCATACCTCCTGGAGTATCTAAAAGTGTAGCAAAAAGGGTTCTGGAAAAGTTTAATAGTTCTTGATCAGGGTACTCATTAAATTCTTGACCTAAAAGTCTTACAAGATCCTCCCTTAAACTATCATCATCCTCGACAGCCCAAGAGCTCAAGCGTTTTGCAATGCGTTCACTCATTTCAACTGCAGCGGCCTTTGTATAGGTCAAACACAAAAGTTTTGCCGGGTCAATTTTTTTCAATAGCAAACGTAATACTCTATCTGATAATATTTTCGTTTTTCCTGTTCCTGCAGAAGCTTCCACCCAGACAGATTTACGAGGATTCGCCGCTTCTTGTTGTTGGGATATGGCAAGTTTAAGAAGTTTTTCTTTTTCTTTACTATATTTATCCATCATTGTTTTCCTCGTCATCTTGTACAGACCATTCTTTAATTCGGGCTAAATGCTCATAATCACGATTCTTAATAACATACTTAGGAATAGGACGAGAATGATACGGTGTTGTTTCGAAATCAAAAGAAGACACTAATTTTAATAAGTATTCTTCACATTTAATTAAAAGATTATTTTCATTAGGATCCAAAGATAAAATATTTTTGGATGATAAACTATTTCCCAAATGCCAATAAATTAAATTACAAATACAATCCGCCTTAATGTCAGAAAAATGACCTTTTGAAGCGATAAGGCCCTCGAGTAACAATTGTAAAGCGTGTCCGCTTTGTATTTGTTTTTTATTAGGAATTTTTCCTGTTTTGTAATCTATGATATTAATTTTACCATCGTTAAACAAATCAATACGGTCTGCTATTGCTGTAAATCTAAAATCTCCCATAGGCAGATTATACTCTATTTCACCTTTAACTTCATTATATATATGATACAAATTTTCTCTTATATCTTGAGCAATAAAAGTACTTGCCGTATTCTTAAACTTTGGCCACCAAAAAGCTCTTAATTCATCACTAATATTGGCTTTATCAAAGTATTTTCTTCCTATTTCAATCAAGATTGAAATAGCATCAGGAGGGAGCATCTGAGGGTACGTATTATTAAATTCTTCAATAATGCTATGAATAAGCGTTCCATAATCTCTTTGATCCATGGGAATATCTAGGTCATCTAAGGGATACAATTTTAATATATATTTTGCAAAAACAGAATACGGGTCAGCAACAAGCATATCTACGGCACTTGCGGATAACTTTCTTGGTCTTGCTCTAACCGGAGGGCAAGGTGCTGGCGGTTCAATAAAAGTATAAGACGAAGGGGTATCTATTTTTTCGGCAAAATGTGTAAAATTGCTCAAATTTAAAGCTTCAATATCAGAATTTAATGCCTTAAGCACCGTCTCAAATCTTAATAACCAGCGAGATTTTTTCATGGGCGTGCCATCAATACGTTCTGCTCGAGTTAAAATAACATTATCTGTCGCCAGAAAGCCACACAAATCCGCGGCCAGAATGCCTATATTTTTCTCAGGAGAACTAAACCCGAAGTCTTTTTTCATCGGACGAGACATCCACATATCTGCACGATCTGGTTTTGGCCAAATTCCTTCATTAAATTCCCCCAAAATAACACAATCAAAATGACAAAGTTTTGCTTCTATAGGACCCAAAATACTTAACCGTGGATGTGTTCCATAACTGCTACGAACAGTCTCATATCCCATGAGTGTGCAGAATAAGGGGATATAATCCTTACCGGGAATAGAATTAAGTAATTCAGAGGAATTAAAAATCCGATTAATAAAATTTGCTGCCGTTTTTCCTGCATCACCACGCCATAGTAAATCTGTTCCTTGTGTTTCATCAGATGATGCAAATTCTTCAGCCAAAGAAATATGTAGTTCAAGAATATCCTTAAAACAAACATCTGATGAGTTAAGCAAATGTGTTAACAATAAAAGTTTCTCTTTTATTGAGTTAAAAAATAACCTATCTTCTTCATCGATTTCCAGCTTGCTTCTGATAGATGTCTCATAATCATATACTCTTTTTCTAAAATCGGTAGCTGAAAGATGAAAGAGTGTAAATGGATTTTTTAAAAAGCTTATAAGTTTTACCTCAGAATCTGTATTTTCGGCAGCCTCTACAAGCAAACGCAGAAAAATACCAACAGGAGAGGAACTAAGAGGAATACCGGCAGAATCATCAATTTGGATGTTAAAACGTTTTAATTCTGCAGCAACACGCCTTGCTAGATTTCTATCATAAGTTATCAAAGCAGCTGTCTTTTCTGGAAAATCCAACGTTTCCCTCATTTTTAAAGCAATAGCTTGGGCTTCATCTCTTTGAGTATGTGTTTCAATTAAGCCGATTCCCTTGGTGGCAGATAACAAATCAGTAGGCAAAGAAATTTTTTGCCAAGCATCAGATACTACAGCAGGTCTCATGATCTCTGATATAAAGATCTCGCGTTCGGGCTGAATGGAATCCTGAATATTTATAATCTGCTTTCTACTAATGTTTAAGCACGACAAGAGTTCTTTTAATTCAAATTGAGGATGTGATTCGTCAATGGCTGACCAATACCGCTCATCCGCATAATTATCAATACCATAGAAATATATCTCTCCATTGGGTAGATTGCTAACAACTCTAAGCATGCGAACAATAGATGGAAAAGAGGCGGTAATACCGGCAATAACTATAGTTTTATCAGTATTTTCTCTTTCCCATAGATCAGCTTGTTTATAAAGCAACAGATTTTTTAATTGGCATAAATCTATACTGTTTTTTTCCTCTAGTATTTTGGGCCAAAATTTTGTAATAATTTGGAGCAATTTAAGAGTTTCTTGCCAGTGAATAGCATATTTGTCAGGAACGAGTTCATAAAGCTTGTCAAAAGAAAGTTCCATATTACAAGCGGTGTCAAGCAAATTAGCAAGTTCATAAGCCAAGTTTATTGCTTGCGATAGAGATATTTGTTTTAAACCGAAATCAGAAGGTTTTGACATAATCAATTTTACAAAAAGAAACAATCTATCTTCTGTTGAAATGGCCTGTTTTTCTTTAGTAATAGATTCTAGCTGAGCAAAGTTATGAAAAAATAATTCATCATCATCAATTTCTGCTATAGGAATAATTTGAGGCAAAATAATAGGTTTTATCCCTTGTTGTCGAACAAACGCAGAAATTAAGGCCTGACAAGACCGGCGGTTAGGAACCATAAACAAAATAGAAGCCAATTCAGTATGATCACTTTGACATTTTTTTAAATAGATTTTAGCCAAACAGTCCCAAAAGGAGCAACTAAGAGGAATATTGTAAATCTTTTTAGCCATCGATTTCTTCTTGATCATTTAAATAGGCGATAAATTTCTGTAAAGCTCTACCGCGATGTGATATCTTATTTTTTTCTTCCCTACTGATTTCAGCAAAGGATCTGGTAAATCCCGTTGGAATGAATATAGGATCGTAACCAAACCCAGCCTGTCCGCATTTTTGTGTGGCAATACAGCCATCTACACGTCCCTCAAAAGATTTATACTTACCATCTGGCAAAACTAATACAATAACGCAAGAGAAATGGGCAGACCTATTGGCAGATTTAGTTGCCTCCAGTTCTGCTAGTAACTTATCCATGCCCTTGTTAAAATCACGATTTGGGGCATATCGAGCAGTGTGTACCCCCGGTCTTCCACCAATTGCATCAACACATAAACCGGAGTCATCAGCAATGCATGGTAAATTTTGGGCTTTAGCAGCAGATAAAGCCTTAATGTAGGCATTTTCTTCAAAAGTTTTTCCTGTTTCTTTTACATCAGGTAAATGTAAATCTTTTCCGGATAATACGCTGATACCAAGAGGAGAAAGCATGCTTTTTATTTCAGATATTTTGCCATCATTTTGGCTAGCAAATATGATTTTTTTATAACAAGTCATCTGCTTAGTCTCCTTTATTTAGATTTGTTTTATTTATAAAATCATCCAAAGCTTTTATAACCTTTTCTACAGTATTTTCAACAGCTTCATCTTGGGTTTCAACAGTAATATCTGCTTGATTATAATAGGGATATTCATTTTCCATATAAGAACGAAGCCTGTTTTTGATTTTAGAGTCGCTACATTGTAAAAAGGGACGTTTTTTACGTCCAGCAGTTCTGTGGTACAAGACATCAACATCTGCTTTTAACCAAATGGTAACAGCTTTTTCTTTAGCAAGAGCGCGAGTTTGTTTTGCAATAAAAGCTCCGCCTCCAGAAGCCAAAACACAAGGTTGTCCTAATAACAGCCTCTTCATTATTCGAGCCTCACCTGCACGGTACTCTTCCAAACCAAAACACTTAAATACATCAATAGTAGAAAGACCGGAGGCTTTTTCTATTTCCTGATCGCCATCAACAAAAGGCATGTTTAATCTTTTAGCAAGCCTCTTTCCTACACTTGTCTTGCCACTACCAATAAGACCAACCAATAAAATTATCTTGTTTACATTAATCATGTATATTCACTAAAAAATTATTCTACTTTACAATAAAGGATATAGTGATAATAATAATAATCAATATTTAATTTTATAGGAGGTAAATATGAGAACAAAAAATAGACATATACTATATGTTATTTTGCTAGGCTTGATTTTAGGTATAATTTATACAGCATGTAAAGATATCACTCCCGAGCAAGAACATATCGTGAATAATATAGAGTTAAAGCTGAATAGATGAGAGATCTGATTAAGGAATTTATAGATGTTAAAACTGTAGAATCAGGATCTGCCTTAAACACAGTGAACGCATATCTAAGAGACATCAACCAATATGTGAGGTCTCTAAAATCGATTTTACCACAATGTGCGACAACAGAGGATATTGAGGCATATTTAACAGAGTTAAAAGAAAGTGGATGTCGTCCTAAAACGATTTCACGCAAGATATCATGCATTCGGGAGTTCTATAAATTCTTACAAAGCGAAAATATCATCACAGAAAATCCGGCAATACGCCTCAGAACTCCAAAAATAGGAAAGTCATTACCGTCTTTTCTGACAACAGAAGAAATTAAGAGAATTTGTGACACCATACCAAAAGAAAAAAAATTTTCCTTTGCTCGAATGAATATTATAATTAAATTAATGTATTTTTCAGGATTAAGAATATCAGAGGTTGTTGCATTACCTGAAAATGCGGTTAACTTTGATATGCATCAAATATTAATATATGGCAAGGGAAGTAAAGAAAGAGTTGTGCCCGTAACAAAAGAAGTGATAAAAGATATATTAAAATATCTAAAGATACGAGAACAATTCTTGGGTAAAAGAAAAAGCAAATGGATGTTTCCGTCTCTTAGAGCCTTAAGCGGCCATATAACCAGAGCAGGGCTTTTTAAACAATTAAAAAAAGTAGCAGGATCTGCAGGGTTGGATGAGGAAAAGGTACATCCTCATATTTTAAGACATTCTTTTGCAACAAGATTAGTTAATAATAATGTAGATTTACGCTCAATACAAAAAATGTTAGGTCATGAAAATATTGTTACAACAGAGATTTATACACATATAACAACAGAGAAATTAGCACAAGAAGTCAAAAACAAACACCCTTTAACACGTCAAAGGAATGATAGCCATAAATGAAAAAATATAAAATAAATATTTCAGAAGAGTCGCATTATTGTGATCTGGAAAGTATAGGAAGTATCCTTATTCCTTTGATGAAAAAAGCGCTGTCATCGGAAGAATTAGTTTGTGTTGATATAATAATAAACTGGAAAGAAATTGTAGGAGATGAATTAGCTTCCTTTTGTCGGCCCTTAAAAACAAAATTTAATCCTAAAGATAATCAAAGAACTCTTTTTTTAGAAGTTCCTACAGGGGCTTTTGCTATAGAAGTGCAACATAAAGAGAGTTATATTATAAACAAAGTAAATGCATATTTTGGGTATCAAACACTACATAAAATAAATATTACACAAAATATGAATATGTTGCTACAAAAGCCGGTTACAATAAATGAGATAGTTTCAGAGTCGATAGATATAACGGAAGATGAAAAACATGTTTTATCGGAAATAACATCTGAAATAAAAGATGAAAAATTAAGAAAAATTTTAACAAAATTAGGTAAAGATGTCTTATTATCAAAAAAGGAGAAAATAAAGTGTTAGTGATAATTAAGAGAGCGAGTCGAATATTGGCTCTGATATGTGTATATATTATTGGCGCATTTGGATATTTGACAGCAAAAGGTTTTGTTTTTGATGGAAAAGATTTCATTCTTTCTAATAATGCTTACGCTGAAGAGCAGGCCTTTTCTACCAGAATAAGAGGAAGTGTAAATGTAGATATGAGGCGTTTAAGGTCTTTGGGTAATGTAAATGCTCCGCTGACTATGTTTGCTTATTCTTCAATGTCTTGTGCACATTGCAGGGAATTCCATAGATATACATTACCAAAGCTATATAAAGAATTTATCAATACGGGAAAATTAAGATTCGTTTTTGTTCATTTTCCAATAGAGCCAAGATCTATGCGAGCAGCAAAGTTATCGCATTGCTTACCTAAAGAAAAGTTTTATGCTTTTATTGATGATTTGTATGGTAGTAAGGATTGGCTATTTTCCGAAAGTGAGGAAAAGTTATATGAACATGCTCAAAAGTTTGGTATGACAGCAAACGATATCAGAAATTGTAACGATGACAAACGTTTGACAAGTGATATCCTCTTACTAAAAGAACAGGCGCGGGAAAACTTTAAGGTCACAGGAACTCCATCTTTTATCGTCGTTGGAAGAGGAGGAAGTGAAATGATACAGGGAACAAAAAGCTACTACCAGTTCAAAGAATATTTGGAAAAGAGACTAAAAGAGGGGTGGTAAATGCATAAAAAACCGCAAGATATTGAAGAAATAGATAAGAGAATTGATGCCTTAAAAGCGAAAACAATAAACAAAGATAAAAGTGATAATTCAAGGTTTCCGCATGCAGCTGTAGCTTTTCAATCTGCTATTGAAATGTTATCTGGGGTTCTTATTGGAATGGGAATAGGGTATATTTTAGATGAATTATTTGACACTAAATTTATTTTTTTGTTAATATTCACCATATTTGGGTGTATGGCAGGCTTGGTTAATATAGCCCGCTATCTAAAAAAAATAGATGAAGAAAGGTAAGATCCTATGTCTGATCCAATGGAGCAGTTTGCAGTAAAGAAAATAATTCCAATAGAAGTTGGTGGATACGATATTGGTTTTACCAATTCTTCTTTATGCATGATTATATCAGCTTTGGCCATAATAGGCGTCTTTTCATTGTGCTTACGTGGTAGAACATTGGTACCTAAACGTGCACAGTGTATTCCTGAAAGCGCATATGAATTTATATACAATTTAGTTACAGAAAACATAGGTAAAGAAGGTCTGAAATATTTTTCGTTCATTTTTACACTGTTTTTGTTTATCGTAACCGGAAATTTACTGGGTTTATTCCCATATAGCTTTACCTTTACCTCTCATATTGCAGCAGTAGGTGTGTTATCATGTATGGGCTTATTATTGAATATTTTTGTTGGTATAAAGCACAAAAAATGGGGCTATTTAAGAACATTCTTTCCAAAAGATATACCGATTCTTATGGCACCATTAATAATCCCAATAGAAATAATCTCTTTGTTATCCAAGCCGCTAAGTCTGACAATCCGACTTGTTGCAAATATGACTGTTGGTCACATTATGTTAAAAACAGTTGCAGGTTTTATTGTTGCCCTAGGGTTATTAGGGGGAGAGCTCCCTTTGATTTTTGCCGGGTGCATTATTGCGTTTGAAATGTTCATTGGAATATTGCAAGCGTACATTTATACAATATTGTCATGTATCTATTTAAGCGATGCATTACATAGTCACTAACTTATATTACGAAAGGAAACAAAATGGAAAATTTAGTCACATCAAATTCTTTAATGTACATGGGTGTTGGTTTATGTGCTTTATCAATGATGGCTGCTGCTTGGGGTTTGGCTAAAGTTTGGAGTGTATTGATTGAAACAATAGGTCGTAATCCTCAAGTTAAAAAAGATGTACAATCATTTGGTTATGTTGCCGCTGGTACAATTGAGGCTGTTGCATTGTACGCCCTCATCGTTGCCATCTTGATAATCTATAAATAATAGAGTTTGTCATGCCACAGCTGGACACGTCAACATATATAACGCAGATATTTTGGTTGTTAACGACATTCATAAGCCTATGGTTTATAATGGAGAAGGTTATAATTCCCAAAATTGCTGAAATGGTTGAAATGCGGAAAAGAAAATATAATGATTTTATTGCAAAAGCAGAAGAAATAAATAAAAAGGCTTCAACCGCCTTAGAGTATTATGAAGAAAAACTGGCTGTGGCAAAGGCAAAAGCTGCTGAGCAAATTGCTCAAAATGAGCAAGAGTTGCAAGCTATTATAACGCAAAAAGAGCAAGATATTAACAGAAGTCTGAAACAAAAAATACAAGAAAACGAAGAGAAATTATCTAAAGATAAAGCCTCTATAATCAATGAAATTGATAATATGTCGCAGAAGCTAGCATACTCAATTTTACAAAGATTAAATATAGAGTCGATAAATTTTTCCGACATACAAGAAATTTCTGAAAGGAAAAAATAAAGATGATTGAAAGTACCCAATCTGTTTCCCATGAAGTTTTTTATCAGAGTGCCGAATTTTGGGTCGGTTTTTCTTTTATTTTGGTTGTTGGGTTGTTGTATTCTCCATTATTTAAAGTAATTAAAGAGCTAATATCAAAAAGGATTGCCCGTATTAAAACAGAACTTCAAGAAGCAGAGAATTTAAAATTAGATGCACAAAAATTATACGCAGAATATGAACGTAAATTCATTAATATGGATAATGAAGTAAATGAAATTATTGTTAACCAGAAAAATCTTATAGAACAAACAAAAGAAAAGAAATTAAGAGAGCTAAATAATATCCTCAAAAGAAGGCAGCTTGAAACACAGGCTCGAATAGATCAAGAGTTTAATCAAGTTCAACAAGAAATAAATGAAACTATTAGTTACAGAGCCTTATTTCTTTTAGAGGAATCTATACAATCAAAACTTTCTTCTGCGGAACGTATGAAACTTATTGATAATTCTATTAAGAGCATTAGTGACATGAAATTGGAAGCGTAACTTAAGTATTAGAAGAAACTATTTAATTGTCCAAATCACAGTATTATTTTCATTTTGACAGAGATTTTTAGTTTCATATTTCTGTATAGGTAATTTTCTAGTGCCATTCCATTCAAAGACATAGGTTCCGGAGGAATTAAGAATACGAATACTATCAAGCTTCAGAAGTTCTTCGGGCAAAAGAGTGGTTTCTGCATAAGTCATGCATTGAGCTCTATTCAAACGGTTCAGAATAATATCGAACTCTTGTGTAAGAGGCATAACCGTTTCTCCAGAAGGGCCTTTCCCAACCAAAACCTCAACTCCGCCGTTAAAGATAATTTTTTTATTTCGTACATATTTAGGAGAAACAACATTATTATCAATAATTACGGAAGTATTTAGTCCCCAATAATCATGCTTATTAATGTAAAAAGCACGAATATCATCAGATAAAGAAAAAATCTTACGGACATTTTCAGTTACAGATTTTTGAGAATTTGAACAGGCAAAATAACCGCAGCAAATAATCAAGATAGGAATAATAACCTTCATCAAAGTTTGTAAATGATTTGAAAAAGCCACTTTTACTCTATCTAAAAAGGATTTAATAAATATCATCAATGAATTAGCATATCGTTGAAAGAAATTATCGTTATTTTTCTTATTCATGTTTTTATCCCATCGCACTAGCAATCTGATCTTGCATTTCAAAAACACCAAACACAGCCCATGCAATAATGCCGGAGATAGTAAACATTGCTACCATATTCAAAATTGAAGCCTTTGCTTCAATTGTATCAGCAGCTTCATTTAGCCAATCATTAGCTAGTTTATCTAACGCCTCTTCAAAATTATCTAGCTCGGCATAAATGCGCAAGTCCGCAACAATTTCTTTGTCTGGAAAGTTAAGCTTTGATTTGGATAACGCTTGTCCTAAATTGTCGCCGTTTTTAATAAAATCCATGGCTCTATCAATACGCTCTTTTAGGTATCTATTAGAATCGCGTTTAAGATTGGTCAAGGCAACAGAGATAGGAACGCCTCCTTTAATTAAAGCAGATAAGGAAAGTAACCATGTAATACCCATAAATGTTTTATAGAGTGACCACGGTGGAAAATCATCAACAGCCTTACGCGTAGGACCTGTCCAAATACCAATAGTGGCGTAGATTAGTATGAAAAGAGCTGGAAAAAATAAGAAAGCTAACAGCCAATTATTTTGTATCCAGTGAGACACATCAACCAAATTTTTCGCCGTTCCCGTCCATCTAGCGCTAGGTGCTGCATCTTCCATAGGTGGCACCATATAAGCACCAATGGCGTAAATAACAAGAACTGACATCAAAAGTAAAAAAGAAGGATAAGCAATAGCACCAATAATAGGTTTTAACATTTTATCAGTACCCTCTGCAACGCGAATCAAATTAACCAGCGCCCCTTCCAAGTCGGATACGTCACCCACAGAAAGCATAAGTCTTTCACGGCTTGGGGCCCAGCCCTTTAACGCATCAGAAAAGGCATAACCATTCTGTAGAGCTTTTCCCCATGAGGCGATGGCTATAGCCATAGATTCACCGGGATGTTTACCATTATCGGTAATACTATCATACATAATGTCAAGGGCATTCATTAGGGAAAATCTGTTTCTAAGTAAAGATGCCAATTTTTTATACACCTTCAGGCGGGATTTACCAGAAATACCAACCTTAAATTTAGCAAAAGAAACCTCCAAAGATCCTAAAGATCTCATTGCTTTAGTAAAGGCTCCTTTATTTTCTTCTTCCCTTTTTACCATCAAAAACTCCTAATATACAGGGCGTTGATCAATAAGACCACACCAACGTTCAACCTCATCCATATCAATTAATCCCTTAATCATTCTTTCAATCGCTGCATCTTTGAGTGGACGTCCATCCAACTCACTGACCCAATAGTCGATAGCTTTAGCTGTCTCATTGTCAATCATCATCTTTAGAAAACGAGAGTCAGGCAGAATAATTTCATCAACCGCCATTCTGCCAGTAAATCCCTTGTATCCACAGGCCTTGCATCCAGGTCCGCTAGTGAAGACATTCTCAACACCATAATCCCCTAAGGCATTTCTTAATCTTTCAAATTCTGGGGTTCCCTCTTTTGTTTTGATAGCTTGTCTGCACACAGGGCATAGTTTCCTAAATAGACGTTGAGAAACAAGGCCTTTCACTAATTCAGGATCGTTTAATAGATAGGGTTGAACCCCCATATCACGTAAACGAGTAATAATAGCTGGGGCAGAGTTAGCGTGTAAAGTCGTCCAAACACCGTGACCGGAAAGGGCACCTTTAAATGTCAACTCAGCTGTAGACAAAGAACGCGTCTCACCAACAAGAATAACATCAGGGTCAGAACGAAGTGCCGCAGACAATGCCTTTGTAAACTGTTCGTTCTTCTCTTCTTCGGTATTAGCATTTGTAACAGGCATTTGCCGGGCACCGGGAATAGGATATTCCGGAGGGTCTTCCACAGTTAACAAATTTATTTGATAATTTTTTTCTTGCAGCAATTTAATCATGTTACGTTGCAACGTTGTTGATTTACCAGAACCTGTAGGTCCTGCCACAACATTTAGGCCAACAGCCATACTGCGCATTTTATAAAAAAGATCCTCTTCATATTTTCCCAATCCAAGAGATCTTAAATCGGAGCTGCCTTCGGGATTGTCATCAGCGTACAAGAGACGCATAACAAGGTATTGAGAACCGAAAGCAATTGGGTTAAATTGCAAACGAATCGCCAATACATTATGAGGTAACATAAGCTTACCATTAGATCCTCTTAAAGGCGTAGAACCTAGTTTTTGTGCGCCTTGAAATTCATTTTGCGAGTAATTTGAATCAGAAATATCAGCAGATGCAAAAACAGAACGAACAAAAGCCTCACCCCATTCTCCACCATACTCATTTTGCTTAACCATAATACCATTTTCACGGAACAGCACAGTAGAAGATGATCCGACAATAACATGGATATCGGATACCTTTTTTTGAGAAGCTCTTTGTACGATGTTAATAAAGTCAATTTGCATTTGCATATCTGCAGCTTCTGCGGCAGATACGTCAACCATACCACCACCACGCTCTGCATATGCATATATCGCTGAAATTTCATTTAAGGTAACATAAACTGGCGCCTTTATAGGAATTTTACGCCTTTTAACATTAGCCTCAAAATTATAAACCGCACCATCAAAACGATTATCTTTAGAAACAAGATATGTTCCATCTGAAAACAAAGCCAAAAGCCTTCTCGTCTCATTAGAAACGGCAAGATCAGATCCAGTTACTGTTAATAACTTATTATTATTTGCAAACAGTGTATCAAATAAACTAATCTTCTTTCCTTGCGAGGCATCATCTTCTTCAAAATTTGAAGCTGGTGCATCCGTAGGATCCTTTTTTTCTTTTTTTTGTACTTCGTCTGCCATATCTTTATCCAACAAGAATGAAATGACTATTTCCCGTTTTTGTCTTTAGATAATCCTAACGTAGGTGTTATACCATCAATTGTTCGTCCAACATAAAGATAATCATCAACACCATCACGACTAAATTTTACATAATCCGATCCTATCTCGCTGACAACATGACCTGTTGGTAAAGGAGAACCAACTTTCAGTGACATTGGTTGTCCTTTTATATCTATAACATCAACAGACATCACACCTGAACGACCGATAATACCCAAGATAGCATACTCGGCACTCAAAGATTTTGGCTTTGTATCTTCCTCTTCTTCTTCTGAAACAGAATTTGCCTTCTCAACTGATGCCGTTGCCTCTTGAGCATTTCCTCCGTCTTTATTTTTGCTTTGGCTTTCCTCTATGGATTGCGACTTCAGATACAAAGTATTTTTAGCATTTCTTATTATTTGTGCGTCAGCTTCGATTCTTTTTCTTAACTGCTCATTTCTTGCTTTTAATCCAGTAACAATCCTCTCAAAATTAGCTTTTGCCGCTTCCGCAGCGCGAATATTTTGCGCAGATGCTTCCAAAACATTATCTATCTTCTGCTTAAATAGTTCTATAAGATCTTTCTTTTCTTGCTCTGCTTCCGCCAACTGTGCATACAAAGCTTCCTTCTCTTTAAGCCATTCTTGTTGGTAAACAAGCATTTGGTTCATATAAGCATTTAATAACTTACGCTGGCGAAGAACTTCAAAGAGCTTTTCTTTTTCTACTAAAAGCTGCTGCTCCCTAATTACTTGAGCCTCAAGCTGTTTTTTCTTTTCCAGATCCCTCATCTCATCTTCACGCTTTTTCCTTTCAATTTCATCAGCGTTCTTTTGACGAATAGCTTTCTGAGCCTCAATTTCATTACGAATTTTTTCGCGTCTCAACTCTAACGTAAGCAAAGTCATACTCTTCTCAATATCCGACATTTGTGTAAACAAATCACTATCTAACTGTGACAACACACTGTTTCCTAAGTTTTCAATAGGATTTGTCTTATACTGAATATTCTTTGGCAAATTAACATCACTCGGTAATGCTTCCGAATTTTCAGCGGTCTTTTTATTGACAGGATTGGAAGCATCTTTTATAGCTTTCATCTTTAAATCAAAATCATCATCTGAAGCATTATTCAAAACTGGAACCGATTCAACTGCTAGAGCCTCTGGGTTAGATCCGTTAGAAGCATCTTGTTCGTTGGCTACATTTACCGTAGGTACTGAAGCTTGAGCAGGCTGTGATGGGGACATCAAAACATCTGCTTCATCACTTTGTTTTGCACTCTCCGTATCAGCCTTTTGCTGTGCCACATTAATGGGCAAATCATTAGCATTAACAGAAGCTACCTCTGCAGTTTCAGCAATAACAAAATTGACATCTAATAACAGACTCAAAGCTACCAAAACCGAAAGCGTTTTTATCTTTTTACTGAACATAAATTGTCCCCTCATATTTCCAAGTGCCACTATTATAAAGTATATTATTAACCTTAAGTCCTGAAAAATTTATTAACATAGGTTTCCAAACTTCAGGATCATATTTAGAATCAATTCTAAATTTAATAAAATTATAAGTTTTATCACCCGCCTTCTCTTTTCCGTCAGTAAGCCCAACAGATAAATTCAAAGACTGAAACAAATCATTCATCATATCTCTCAATTCCTTATTTGTTTTCTTAGGAATAGAGCGAATTTTTCTTGCCTGTTGAAATGGTATAGATACGGTAACGGTTGTTCCCCTGGTATCAATAGACTTATTAGCAAAACTCATACCAGAATAATCCAAGGCCATCTCTATCCACGAGAGTCTGCCAAACTCACGTCTCCACGATGTAACAGCATTAGATGGAGTGCAAGCTACACCGGTATTTTTCCAACCTGGTGTAGATATTGTCGTTAGTGCTAAAATATTTTTTCTGCAAGTGTCAAGCATCCAAACAGGGTCTACAATCGATTCCCACGGTGCAGGAACAACTTTTACGACCTCTTTGACAACTTTTTTCTGAGCACGTCTTGTAACAACTTTATTTTCCTGTGTTTTCGGCGTAAAGAGTGTTTTAGAAATGTACATGATCAGCCATCCGCCAATCAAAAAAGATAAGATAACAACTATAGCTAATTCTGTCCCGCGCAAGGCGTTTATTTTTTCTAATTTTGAATCCAGTCCGGAAGAAAATACCTCTGAAATATCTTTTTGTTCAGTTTCCTCAATACCCCATTCCTTTGGTGCAATTTTCTTAGACCAATCAGGAACGGAAAGCATAGACATAAACTGTTCTCTGGCATCTTCCTCTCTGACAAAAAGTACATCTCCATCAGATAAAATAACATCATTTCTAACGCATAAATACCAGTACCCTGCATCAACCTTAAAAACTGCCAATAAAGAAGTTGAATCACTCATGGCGGTAACAGCTGTCACGGCAGCAACACTCATACCTTTTTTGAAACCCTGAGACGAAATAGCAAGTCCTAATTGTGGAGATTTACCATGCTTAACGCAAAACAAATCAGCCCCAACCAAAACATTTTCCGCTGCTTCTTTTGCATCGAGAAAAGGTGCATCAACATTTTGCAAGCTCTCCCAGAAGATGCTCGCAGCATATTGCACCCCATCAACAGTAAAGCTTGAAGCCCACTCTTTACTGTTCTCTCTCAGAGTGTCAATTTCTGCTACCCTACTGTCTTCTTCTCTTGCCACGATAAACTCCTCGAAAGTTAATATCTCATGCGTGATTCAGGCAATAACGGTGATTCCAGAACGATTGGTGTCAATAATATGACAAGAACAGTTCTTGTTTTTGTAAGATCATGAGATCCGCCTAAAATATTATTGTTAATAGCTCCTAGACCGGATTTATTGCTACGTGTATCAACCCTTTCATAGCCGGAGAGAACTAATGTGTCGCCGGATTTCATACTAATTTCTTGAGAAAAGCCACGTTCAACAGTCTTTGGGTTTTGCACATAGTTTTCACCTACATCAACACGTTCCAAATCAATCAAGTTTGATAAATTCAAACTAAACAACATCATTAAACGTGCATGATCCATGATACGCGGTAAGACATCCATCGTAAAACCAGTTTCAATTTCGTCTGTTTCAATAGAGATGTCGTAATTATCTCCGGTTGATCCGCTATTAGTTTTCGTGATTTCTGAAACGTAATTCTGTTTTGTAACAACCTGAATTGGTGCTGGCTTGTTATTCATTGTCGTTACGGTACCACTCGTAACCAGGGTTGTTGTTCCTTGCTTTGCCAACGCCTGTATAGCAGCATTAACAGTAACATCGCCACTCAAAATTTTCATAGATAAAGATCCATTTGGTTCCATATCTCCGGTCAGTCCTCCAGGCGTGACCAATGAACCTAAACTAACTTTACCACCACCCTCGATTCTATCCTTAAAGGCAGCATCCAGATCAAAACCAAAACCACGTGTTTCGGTAACTTCAACTTCCAATACCTTAACGCTGATAGCAACTTGTCTGGACAGACGAATGTTTTGTTCATGAACATACTTTGCAACCTTTTTGATTTCCGTTGGTGTGGCTGTAACAGTCAAAGTTCCATTCATCGGATCCGTTACAAGAGAAGAGCCTGTACCAAGCATTGACTTTACTGCAGAAACAATATTTGCCCACAAATCAATTCCGGATAAGCCGTTAGTGATACTTCCGCCACCAGAAGAACTACTAACACTGGCAGTCATAGAAGGCTTTGTTGGTAAAGTATATAACGTGAATGTCTTTGTGGTATACTTATATATATATATTTCGCCGTTTTCATATTTCCACCACACACCAAAATAAGTACAAACTTCATCAAGCAAACCACTTAAAGAACCTTTGTAAGAAACAAGCATTCTTGATGTATCCGACCATTTTGAGCCAACTTTGTTAACTGTTGGAGCGTTTCTATCTGCAGCAGCTTTTGCTGTACTTTCCAATTGCGGAGCAAATCTAATTTTAAGGGATGTAATTTGAGTAATCATATTACCAATCTCATAAAGAGTAATGGGACGGTTACTAACCAATGTCACCCCATCCGCTGTCTCTAAATAGCTAGGAAGAGGCTTGTCACCCTCATACTCTATCTCACTGGTATCTCCGAGCCAAATGTCATCCTTTACACGAATAACATCAGTATCCGCTGGAGGTTGAGGTTGCTTGGCATCTTCTTTATATCGGATAGTTGCATCAACATCACGCTCAATTGCGGCATCATAGTCCGTAGGTAAAGAACAAGAGGCAATACCCAATAAGAGCAATCCGGCAAAACCAACTAGATATTTTTTATTAATACGCATTCTCATTCTCCATTGTCTCTACAACGATTACCCTGTTTCCTTTATAAAAAGTAGCAATAGGTGCCGGTCTGGCACGAGCAAAAGCTCTTATCAAAGCAGAACTGACATCTGTAAATGTTCCCTTAAACACAACTCCGGCATTTAAAGTGTAGTTACGATTAGTGTTCCACAGCAACTTCCATCCAGATCTAGCACTCCATTCCGTTAACAATTTTTTCAAATTATCACCCTCTTTGGCATCCCAGGTCAAAATAGTGTCATCAGTAATTTCAACCTCGGCAACCTCTATATCTTCAAAGTCATTCCTCTCACCAATGGCAACAAATTCAATATTTTCATCACCATTTTCTTTGATATAGTCATTCATATCAAAAGCAGCTTCAGTAAATGCATACTGATTAGCACCGCCGGCTATACTGAATTGATCGCAATTAGTTTGGCAATAAACCTGAAGATTACTGGAAAGACCAACTTGATAGGGATCAATATTATGCATCGGATATTGTGGCTCAACATTGCCAACTGCGGCCTGATCAAAAGCATCAGGCTGAGGAGTTTCTTCCTCAAAGTCCTCTTCCGGCTCATATTCGGTAACAACATCTTCCTCGACCGTTGGGCGAATAGTTGAAGTCAGATTATTTCCAGCCTGGGCCTGAGTGTAAAGATGATCTCTCTTCGTTCTCTCACCATAAGCCTTATAATCCGCCTCTGTTTTGGTATAATTGATCAACGCAGAATCATTACAGCTGATACCATCTACACCACATTTATCATAGGGGTTAACCGTTGCATCAATAACCGCATCGGGAGAGCCGTCTCGATCACTGGAAAAACTGCTACATGCGGAAATGCTGCATGCACACAACAGACAAAACGATAATAAAATATTTCTTCTCATAATTTGACTCATCTTCAATGTACAATCTCACTCAACAATAAAGGTTAAAATTTAATTAATCAAGCCTAACACTTTATTTATAAAACGATTTGTGGACTTCTTTTTCTGTATCCTCTCAACAAAAGAGTTATCTTGGGTTTATTGTTCGTATTATAAAGGAGTTTGGCTCGGTTAAAGAAAAGACTGTGTCAACTTTCTTAAAGTCCACACCGTTATTCATAAAAATAGTGTACAACAGGTTCAAACGTTTCTTTTGTAATTCCGTTGCTGTTGATGCGTTAAGTCTTATCTGTAAAAAGCTTTGGTTTTCTATGGCGCTTTCAGAAAACAGTTTTAACCAATGTAGCGTAGAACCAGATATTTCGGCCCGATCAGGTTGAAAAGAAAGCTTCAGCTCCGTGGGTACAATTCGCCTCTGATTATATTCCTCCCTTGTTTTTTGTAGAGATTCATAAAATTTCGCCAAATCATCAGAATTTGTTTGATCAAAAACAGGAGCCTCATGCTGTTCTTGACTACTATATGAAGGAGGCTGTTTTTTAACAGGTTGGGTTGAAACATTGTCTGTAACATTAGGTTTGTTTGTAAACCAAGACGAAATACTGTCTAAAACACCTTTATCGCTTGTTTCCTGCGGTGCTCTTGCTGACTGTGTGGGAACAATCTTTAGCTGTAGCTCATTTTTTTGAATAGGTTGAGGTTCTTCCACCACTCTAACCGGCTGGGGTTGAACGTTTTGTATGGTGCTTGTATTCACCGGCTTGGGCTGATTTGAAATAAACGTTGGTGTAAGGTTTTCATCATTTAATATTTCGTCAGGGATAGGGAATATAATGCTTTGTTTTATTTTTTCCGCAACCTTATACGAAAATTCTCTATCCTCATTCAATGTCTGTTCAAAATCATCTGTAAACAAATTGTTTTGTGCCTGCTGAGAAATTTCCGACATAATAGGCTTACTTTGGATATCTTGTTTTCCTTTATTTTTGATCCATGACGTATCATCAAGAGCAATATCATCATGAGTGTCAAATTTTTCATCAGCCAAAAGTTCTCCTGGAAGTAAGGCAACTTTATCTTCCTTATCAAGAACAAGAACTTCACCTAAATCGTTTTCAGACAAACTGGCCCCGATTTCAATAGGTACACTATCATCGTAACCGATGCTTAAAATCTCATCATCCGCGATACCGTCGCTTGGAAGTGTACTATCTTTAGCCTCAAGGCTTGAAGTAGTCTCCTCAATAGCCAGGGATTGTTTTTTTATTGGAACAAAAAGTTCTTCCGCTGACAAATTATGTGCGGTGATATCCACTCTTTTATATAAATTGATTTCTAAATTTTGTGAAGGGGGAACTTTTTCTAAAGAGGGTGCAGAACGGTGGAGCTGTCCACACATAATGACACTTCCTAAAGAAAGACCAAAGCCTAAAATAAAATGTTTCACACCCGACATAGGTAAATTATTCCCCATAAATAATAGCGGTTATGTTTAATTCATTAACCACATTTTAAAACTTGTTTAGATTCTTTGGCAAACAGATTTTACAATTAATAACAACAAAATTCATTTTTTTTGCGGAGTCCTTTATTTTTCGGTTATTTAAAAACAAGCCGTTTTTGCCTTAAAACCGTATGAAATTTTTGTTACAGAAATAAAAAACATTATAAAACAATGCGTTACAATGATTTTAGCATTTTTTAAAAACTTGAAATTTTTTAAAAAATATGCTATAAAGATAAGTGTATAATGAATTTTAGGAGAACTGAAATGAGAAACTTAAAGAAAACGTTTGTACTGTGCGCATTAGCACTTGTATGCACACTTATTTTAGCTGACCCGGCTTTTGCTGCAAACGATAGCTTAATGGCTGTAGCTGCAAAAAAAGCTCTTGCCATGTTCCGCCATGTTAAAGGTATCATCTTTATCGTTGGTGGCTTTGGTTTGGTTGGTATTGCTTTCCAAGCTATCTTTGGTAAAGTAAAATGGTCTTGGTTTGCAGGTTTAGCTATTGGTCTAGCCATCTTAGCTGCCGCCGGTGCAATTGTTAACTACGCCACAGGTGACTATGCTGGTAACCAAGCTGGAGTACAAGGTGATGGTATGAACGATACCTTCGGAAATAGTGCTACTGGTGACATTTAGTAGCAATACTAAGTCTTCATATAAAGAAAAAGCGTTCGCGTAGGCGGACGCTTTTTTCTTATGAAATAAGTTAAAAAAAGACTGTATGAAATTTTTGTTACAGAAATAAAAAAACATTATAAAACAAGGTGTTGAATAAAGAAATATGATTGTTTTTTTGCTGGAAAATTTTTAATATTTGTGGTACAATAAATTATGTTAAAGAAAAGGAGATGTGTGATGTTTGATATAGATAAGAAAGGATTCTACATCTTTTTGGTTTTATTTATGGTGATAATGTTTGCACCGGTAGATTGTTTTGCCACATTTGAAAGTTTAACATCTTCCGGAAAAAAGATTTTCTGGGGATTGCGTAGTATAATTTATCCGGCTTCGGCCATTGGTATCATCTGCGTATGCATCGGCGGATTTTTTGGTAATATTAACTGGAAATGGCTAACCACAGTTGTCATCGGTTTGATTGTTATCACACTGTGTTCCGGTTTTATCGGGCTATTTGTTGATAGTGGCAGTATGGAGCTAAACGATGGGGCTATCTTAAGCGGAGATTAGGAGAAAGGCTATGTTAAAAAAGAAAAATATATTTTTACTAAGTGTTCTGATCCTGTTTATGGTATTGTTTTGTGCTGATGCCTTTGCCGCAGCAGTTAACAATAATATGTTGACAGATGTCGCTAAAAAGGGTGTAAATATTTTCAGAAAAGTAAAAGGGATTATCTATATTTTTGCCGGCTTTGGTTTAATCGGCATTGCTTATCAAGCTATTTTTGGTAAATTAAGATGGAACTGGTTTTCCGGTCTTGCTGTTGGGATCTTCGTTTTGGCGGCGGTCGGAACTGTGGCAAACTATGCTATGCCCGCAGATGCAGGTCAAGGATCAAGTGTCCCTACAACAGCAGAAGGTGGTATAGCGTTATTTGGAAAATTATCAGGAAGTGCAACGACATTTGCTATAGGCTTACAACAAGTTGCCTTTGTTTTGGGTGGTTTTGGCGTTGTCATGTTTACGTTTTTGGCAATCTGCGGTAAGATCAACTTTAAGCACTTAGGATATATCATGATTTGTTTATTCTTCCTCTCTGGAACGGGTTTGATGATTAGCTATTTAACCGGTGGAAAAGCAAACAACAGTTTAGGATCATTAAAACAATTTGCAAAACCGACAACTTTTACCTCGGGAAATGTGGGCGATACGTACCAAAATGCCGGTGTTGGAAGAATGAGTAATTTCTAAAAAAATATATATGAGTTCTTAAGCAGGGTTTCCGATATATCCAAGAAACCCTGTTATTTTTTTAAAAAGCTGTGGAAATTTTTTATAATTTAACGGTTTTGTAATAAATATCAGCATATAATGAAAGGCAGACAAAAAGGGTGAACTATGAGAGATGTGATTTTAAAAGCAGTTGCCAATCCACCAAAACTGTTTTGGGGGCCGGTGTTACCGGCAGCCTTAAATGCTGGTTTGCAGATTCCTTTTATGTTCATGGGGATCGGTCTGTGGAACTTGAATCCGTTAATATTTATTGTTTCTGTAGTTATCGGGCATTTGATTGTTGTAGCATTAGGTGCAAAAGATCCGCATTTATCCGGCATGCTCCAGGCTTTTGGTACAACAAATCTCTCATCCAAGAATCTCTATCGGGTGAAAGGACACAAATTTGAACCTTGATTTTGATTTCTATAGCCTGTTTTTGACAGGTTTGAAAAGTATTGATGCAATCGTTGCGGTCTTTGGTATCATCACTGCCGCTGCGATAATTGTATCCTTGGTTACAAAAATCGGAACATGGGTTTTGCCACAGCCAAGTGAATCTCGTGTGGCAGATTTTTTGCCTTTTAACAGCTTGCTTTCAGATGGTGCGACCTTAAGATGTGATAATGGGACGTACGTCAGGGTTTTTAAAGTGGAAGGTGTTGACTTAACATCCGCACGTGAAGAAACAATTATGTCTATGTTTGAAGCCAGAAAAGCATGGATTGATAATATGGCGGATATGCAAGTAACCTGCCGTGTATTGACATTTCGTGATCGGGTTCCAGTGGAAAATAACAAAGATAATTTTGGTAACAAGTGGCTTAAGGTCGTAGATGATACCTGGAGAGAAAGCTTAAGCCGTGTTTATAAAAATGATCACTATATTGTCATATCTATTGAAGATAGAAAAGATGCTGTTAAGGATTTGAATTACGCCTCTCAGTCAATATTGGCTAACTTGAATGACTATGATGTTAAAGTGATGCACGAAGATGCTGATAGCTTAGCAGAATTTAGTCCTATTTACCCTTTTGTTCGTATCTTAAATCCTATTAGTAAGCCTCTACCTAAAGCGAGAAATACCCAAGGAGCGCAATTAAAAGAATTATTGAGTTCGGACGGAATACACTTTACCAAAGAAGAAGGTGTTATAAAATACTTTTCAGGGGGAAGAGAAAAATACGCATTAACGATGGGGATTCGTAATTCTGGAGATTACATGGATGAGAATATGATATCATCCTTATTGGCAATTGATTGCGAGCTAACGGTATTACATAATATTCGCCCTTTGTTTAAGCCAAAAGCGCGTATGATACTAATCCAACAACAAAAAATGGCATCGGTAACAAGCTTTTCCGGTGATGTGATAGATCAATATAGTGAGGCCTTGGCTGCAATTGAAGATAGTGATGCAGATCATCAGTCATTGGTAGAATATTCCATGAGCTTTATCTTAAGAGGAGATTCTCTAAAAGAAATAGAGTTTGGTGAATCAGAGGTTCAACGCATTTGCCGATTATTTAGTGTCACGCCGGTACGCGAAAATTGGATAGCGCAAGCAACGTTTTTCAACCAGTTCCCGGGATATGATATGTGTGGGCGCACATATTACTATTTATCTCGTGTTGTTTCGTTAGCGGTTTCCTTTGAACAATTATCAACAGGTTTACCACGCAGTGACTGGGGTGAGGGAGCTATTACGGTCTTCCGTACTATGAGCGGTTCACCATATCGTTTTCAATTTCATATAAGTGCAGCTGAGTCAGCTGTGGCACACTGCTGTATTGTTGGACCGACCGGTCAAGGTAAAACAACGCTACTGACGTTTTTGGCAGGACAGGCTATGCGCCATGAGGATTTAAAGGTTTATTTCTTCGACCGTCATAGAGGTGCGGAAATATTCACCCATATGGTAAAAGGTAATTATGTTGGATTTAGCGGCGAACGTAAGAATGTATCTCTCAATCCGTTTGATACCAGAGATACAAGTAGCAACCGTGCGTTTTTGCGTAATTGGCTAAAAGCGATAACAATGGCAAGCGATGCCTTATCTGAAAGAGAAGCAGCTCGTGCTGTGACAACGGCATTTGATTACTTAAAACCCGAAGAGCGAGTTTTAACAAATCTATATAAAAGTTGCTTTTCACCAACAGGAACAATGCGTCGGGAACTATACAGATGGGTAAATCCGGATCAATATGGTAACGTCTTTAATGCTGAACACGATAGCTTAGATTTAACCACTAATCGTTTTGTTGCATTTGATTTTACGGAAATATTTGATGATGATACATTGGCAGCTGCATCAATTAGCTATATTATGCATCGTATTCATGCAGAGAGTACAGAAACAGGTAATCCTGCACTGGTTATGATAGATGAAACGGCCCCGATGTTAAAGCACGAGATGTTTAGAGACGCGTTTATTAAAGGTTTGCAAGAAGGACGTAAAAAACGTCAAGCCTACCTTTGTGCTTTTCAATCACCAAGTATCATGGATAGTATAGGCGGTGGTGTCGGCGAAGCAATCAGACAACAGTGCAAGACAATGATCTTTTTCCGTAACACACAAGCAACACCGGAATCATACGAGAAATGGAATTTAACAGATAGCGAGTATGATTTTATTAGTGGTAAAACATATCGCGATTGTCCTTATGCAATTTTGCTAAAACGTCCTGATGCTGATGATGGTAAAGGTGAATCGGTTATTTTAGATGTTAATTTAAGCGGATTAGGACCATATCTGAAACTTTATAATTCAGGCATTAAGAACGTATTATTGGTGGAAAATTTAGTCAATGAATTTGGCGAAGATGGCTTTGTAACAAAATATCTGGAGGGCTTTGGCGGATGATAAAAATCTTGACAAAATTGAAAAAAAATGTTACAATCCACATAATAGAAGTATTATTCTATGGGAGAAGGAAAATGAGCGGTTGTAAGCAAAGCATTGCTATGGCTTTTTGCGGTATTATGTTGTTAGTAAAACCCGCCTCTGCGTTTTGGCCAGTTTTTGATTTTATGGAGATTATACCTGTAACATCTCAGGTCTCCACAGCCGCAGAAGCTTTTGTTCAAGTAAAGAGTCAATTAATGCAGTTGTCAGAGACGTTAAAAGCGCTTGCCGCTAAAGGCGGGACAATTGCTCAATTCAGTAAAAAGATAAAAAAACATTTAAGTAGTGTTGGTGATCAAGCATCATCAACATCTGATGGTGTGTCACAGAACTTAAAAACAAATGATGATGTTCAGGACAATTTAGACCAGATTGCAGATAAGATTAATGAAGGGCAACAAATCTTAATTGATCAAACAGTTGATCATGTAAACAATGTATTAAATCATAGATTTCGCCCATTAATTATTAAAACGGATGATGATGACAGAGGAAATGATCAACCTCAGTCAATTGAAGAAGAAGAGGAAGAAGAAGAGGTATCTGAAAAACAAGCACTCAAGGAAGATGTTTTAGAAGTTATGAAAAACATCAGAGAAGATAGCGCGGAATTGACAATGCAATTAAATGATGCCTTTGAAGAAGTTATTGCAGTAATGAACAAGAACGCACAAGAAAATCACCAAATGTTGTCAGATCTGAATAAAAGTCTAAGGGATCTAGCAAATGTTGATTTAGTGAAAAAACAACAACTTCAGGATAGATTAGCTGCTTTGACTATAAGAGAACAAAATGTCTCTAATTGGGGAATCAGTATAGCCGAGGCTGAACGAGATAAATATAATCAAGAAAGTAAAAGTAAAATACAAGAAGGTCTTAACAATTATCAAAAAGTTGTATTGGCCTATATAGATGGTCATGCCTCAAAAGAAGATGTTTCGGAAGCAGGTAATACACTAAAAAAACAAGCGAAGTCAATTAGCGTTAAACCTGATGCAATGGTAATAAGCAAATATAAACAAGAGATCGCGGCGGTACAAGAAGAGATAAGTAATATAACAACTGAAATCAAAGAACTCTTAAATACGAGTGATAGTGATAATACAGGAGTTTAGGAAAACGTTAGTATATTAATGTTGGATTGATGAAGATTATTAGGGAGGTCTGGTATGAGAAGTAAAAGGAAGATTAAAAATTTTGCATTCACACTTGCCATGTGTTTTTCTATAATACTTGGAAAACCGGCTCATGCATTTGTCTGGCCTACAATTGACATTACAATGATTACGTCCTTTGTAAGCAGTATTCACAGCTGTTTGGGACAGGTGAAAGCGGCAAAAGCGCAAATAGAAACCTACATTCAGACAATTGATGCAGTGGGGGACCAGGCCAGCTCCATGGTAAAATATGCGATGAAGCTAAAAAACAGTCTATCTACCATACAAGACAAGGTCGATGGAATTACGCAATCGGTAAATCCTGTGAATCCTTTGAGACAAGTTTTTGATAACTTAGAAGAGGGGAGCTCTTCGCTGAATGGTGAAGTTGTAGAAACGGCACTGGCAGATATTAATAATAAGATCCAAAACAGTGAAGGTGGAAGAGACATTCAGCAAATATTACAAGAAAGCCAGACAAATGTATTAAGGCAGAATAAACAGACGGAACAATTATTGTCTGAGGCACAAAATTCGGTACAGTCATTTTTTGATAACTCTGAAAAATCCTTAGATATGCTGGTTGAAACAACAATAAAAGATGGGGAATTAAACGAAGAAAGTTCTGCACAAATACAAACGGAGAAGAACACTGTTAAAAACGGTATTAAAAATCTCAAAACAGAAACACTTAACTACATTGCCTCATTAAAAGACGAAAATGTCAATAACAAGGAACTGATTATGACAGCGTATAATGAATATGAGCAAGATATTCAAGATTACTACGCTGGAAAGATAGACAGAAAGCAATTAGATACAAAAGCAAATGCATTCAAAGAGAATGTAACTAAAAAATCTGCCATAGATGCTAATGTGAAAGATAATTTGTTAAAGATGGCCGAAAACATCACAGTGCAACTGGATGAATTAAAGGAAAGCATTATTGATAAAGTGGCCAATAACAAAGATTACTCTGACGAAGATATTTATAGCAAAACAGGATCCATAAACGTTTCCAACAATAAAAAGTACGTTTTTAACTACTCAGAAACGCACAATCGCATTTATTTAAAGGGCATTTACGCTAACCAAGAACCGGTTAATATTAAAGGAGGGGATAAAAATTTTATATTTCCGAGAGAATTATGGGGAAAGAGTGGTGGCAAATGCAAAAATCTCAAGTTTGAAAAAATAAAAGACAATGTAGATGAATTTCTTGAGTCCTACCGTGATTGTGTTATTCGTGCAAAAACGGAAAAAGATTATTTTTGCCCCGGAGATAATAACTGTGATCCATATAAGAAAGAACCTATTTTCAAAGGATTTGAAAGAGAAGGTGTTTACAAACATATTGTACAGGACTATGGTGTAGCAAACGAACTAAATATCATTGCTATCAAGCAAGAAATGATGAGTTGGCAACAACCAAAAGAAGATAATCCTGATTCTACTCTGGCAAAGTTACAACATTTACAAGAATCAGGCACGAGTAACACTTTGGATGCCTATACACTGCAAGGTATGATAGGATTAGAAAATGCAAAATTATGGAGCCGATTAAGAAGGGTGGATGCCTTGTCTCGCGCGAAGGATGTGGCAAATTTGTACAGACAGCAAAATGATCTTTATATTGATGGCAGAGATGAAGAGTTCAGAGATGCACAAGATAGCTGTCCCGGGCTTATTAATGAAAATAATGAAAGTAAAACCGTTTTATCTAATGTTATTCTATATGTATGTAAGAAGAAAGGAGAAGACTTTTCTGTTAGCTATGAAAACAGGGGAAAAGAGGGGATTGTAAAAGCTGCTGAAAAGAACATAAAAGATTGTTTTCAGACATATGCAAAAAATACAAGCGTAGGAGAGGGTGTAGATTCAGAAAACATGACTGAATGGCGAAAAAAAGAGGAAAAAGCCCTAAATGACAGTGCATTTTATACGTTAGCCTTTGCAACAATAAACAACTATAAAAGTAGCAAAGATTTTGATGAAAAAGCTGGAGAAGATGATCCCAGTATTATAACATTAGAAGAAGGGGTTAATAAGATCAGTACATTGATGGATAGCTACAATTCTGGTGTTGAAACAAGCTATTACACGACCCAACAGATTTTAAACGTGGTAGATACAGATGCCCAAAGTTTGCAAACAGATATAATAAAGGATCTAAAAACGATGAGCGCAGACTTTTTTGGTGAAGAGGAGAGCAACTAATGAGAGCAAAGTTTATAGCAATATTATTTTTATCTCTGTTTGTATATAGCAGGTCAGCATATGCAATTATTGATATTATGGCATGGGTTCAATCTGGATTGGAATTAAAGACAGAAATACAAAATAAAGTTTTTGAAATAAAAAAACAGATAAATGATGCACAAAAGCGTATAAAACAGGGTTTTTCCATTGCGTCGAATTGTTTTAAAAACCCACTAAAGTGCGATCTGAAAGGACTTAAGAAATTAGCTACAGGAACAATGTTCAAAATACCGGTAATGCCTGGTGCAGAGCAGCTGAAAACGGCTGATTTAACGGATATAATTAATAACACGGGTGCCGGAGTTTTAATCAAGGAAGTAAGAGAAAATTACATATATAAAAGAAATCAGAAAAACACATCCAGCCTTGAAGAATTAAGAGAAAACAGAAATAATATTCATTCTGTTATCCGTGATGAAGTAGCCCTGCAATTTGCAAAGGGAATGGCCACACGTCACAATATTCAGAATGAGGCTGATAAAGACGTATATACACACAATTTTAAACAAAACAACATAGAAGAAATCTTGAGTGCACAAAATATTTCTTGCCTTATGTCAGCTAGTCGTTTGGCTCGTATTGTTGAATTGCGTGCACATATGGTGGGAGCCGAAGCTTCCGCATCAATGACGGAACAAAGTCTTGAAGCAGAGGAAAACACAGATGAGTAAGGGGCTAGGGATGAAAAAATTAGTAATAGTAATGTGTTTGGCTGTTTTTTTAATCGGCGGAAACATAAAACCGGCGCATGCCTTAATTGTTGATGTAACACAAATAGCAACCAAAGTAAGCGACTGGGTTCAGAAGATTAAGGACAGTGTCAGCAAAGTTACGCAACAGGTAAAACAAATCGAACTGACAGCAAGACAAGGCTTTAACCTGGATGCAGTACGTAAAATGGCAGAAGACTATTTTACAAAATACTTAAACAGCCAATTTTCTTATCTTGATAAACGTCTATTTACTCTTGTAGATGCTACCAAAGGAAAGCAAAAAGCTGCGCTTGAAAGCAGAAAAGAAGCCCTTAAAGAAGCCCTTAAGAGAGCAGCGTATGAAAAAGGAGAAATAATGAAAGAAAATGCAAAAAGAGCTCGTCAAGATGGTGATCTGTTGATGTTTACAGAGTATGATCTACAAGAAGAATGTAACGCCCTTAAGAGTGATTATGAGAGTATAGAGGATCCTGATGAAAAATCCAAAATATATGATAAGTTAACAGAATGTCAGTCTAATTTAGAAAAAGTTACGAGAGAAAAGAAAGAGTTATATAGGTGGGATAGCGAACTTTCAGATAGAGAGTATTATGCTATGACCGAAGAAAAAAATAAGGTGGAACATGCTGAAGATATTGAAGAGCTTGAGCGCCAAATAAAAGAACTTGAAGCACAACAAGATAATAAGGATTTAATTCAAAGAGAAACACCTGAATCTGAAGAATGGGATACGGAAGGCAATGCCCAAAATTATAGTCCGACAACTGCAGAATATGAAAAATTCATCAATGACTATTTCTATGATCCCGCAAGTTTGGCAGATGTTGAACCGCAGGTAAGAGATGCTCCGAGCAATGAAAATGATACCGATGGCTACAGCCGCCAAGCTGTTGTTTACCAGAGTAACGTTGCTCGTGTTATGCGTAATAGAAAATACTTGTTTACTAATACCGCTGTTCATCTGATGCAGGTGGCTACGTCAGTACGACGGGAAATTCCTTTAAGAGCCAAAGCAATCAAAGATATAAAGGAAACAGCGAGCAATGGTGAGCTTGAAGCAATGGTTAATTATTCTGCAGCACGTATAGAGAGCGCCAGAAGTTTATTGCTATATTCAAAGCTTCTTGCTGCAAAATTACAATATTTGGCCGGACGGGATATACTTCAATCTAAGCCTCAAAAAGAAATGGTAGGCAAGAATTTTGGATCGTCTAATTTGGGAAAATATATTTTGGATACGGATTATCTGAAGAAGATTGTTGATGAATATAAAGTTAAAGATGAAGATGATGAATAATGGAGGTTATCATGAAAAAGATATCTAAAATACTGCAAATAAGTTTCCTAAGCGGAATGATTTGCCTTTGTGCGCCTTCCTCAAGCCAGGCCTTTTTACCGATACCTCCTATGCCCTGGAGTATAGAGGTTGATATACCTGGAAATGCCGGAAAAGTTGTTTCCTGCATAAAATCAGCGATTCGTTATTTAAATACCATAAGATCTCAAAGTAATACATTAATTCTGGATAGTTTAAAAACAGGATTAATAGGAGAATATGATAGCGTACAAAGTGGTACAAAAGGACAAAAGACACCAGGAAAAGCAAGTGTTGAAGCAAATGCAACATTGAATATTTCAGGTGGTGAAACGAGCGAAGAAAAGCTATATAATGCATATTACAGATTGTTTTTAATGTATCCTAACACTCCATCAAACGATTACAAATACCAAGTTGTGCATACGGCATACAAACATAAGACAAACGAATACATACAAGATACGCTTGTTGATACGTATTTGATTGGCAGATTAACAGAGGACTATTTAGTTTTGGTAGAAAAAACATTAGATCGCTTGGATAAGTGTCAAAGGGATGCAAATGTAAATTTGGATGAGTGTGTTTTCTGGGGGATGAAATTCGTCAGAGTGGATTCCGTAGAGAACCGAAGCGAAATAGGTGAAGATAATAGCGGCCAAATCAGTGCAGCAATGAACGCATATATTGTTACAACGGTTTATGATCGCTTAATGCGAATAATTGAGGATCTGACCGCGGTGGAAGCCATTTATCGTTCGGCAAAACAAATTGAAGCCACAGAACCATATGCTCCTGATGCACAAAGCAGTGCAGAAGATTACGTGCCTCAAAAGTATAATTTCGCGTATAACGAAGTTAAGGATCATTCTTATGCAGATGTCATAATCAGTTCAAAGCTACAGTCATCTTGCGTTCCGGGAACAAAAGGGTGCTCCTTATATAACAATGTACCTGCAAGTGTATCAGATATTGAAAATGCTGAAGTATTAACCAAACTTCAAGAGGCAGAAGATTATTTGAATAAAGCGCTGACATCTCATAATCTGATAGCAAAAATGCCGGAATACAAAACAGAATATCGTAGATATCGTAAAGCAGAGGACATCCATAAACGTACACTGAAAATCTTAGAACAAAGTGATGATTGTGCCACTGAATTTATGAGCAAATATCAAGTTCAAGGACAAGATGAGGTATTTTGGTCATCAACAAGGGGAAATGATTATGGCAACAGATTAGGTGTATCAAGAGCGCTCATAGAAGCATATGAGCAGGAAACGCAAGAGAAAATAACCGGTACAAATTCTGCATGTGATGGATATTATCAGACTTGCCCGTCTGGATATGTTGTTGATGAAGGAAAAGAAGCATGCTTAGATGATGGAGTAACATATTATCCTTGTGTAGTTAAGGTTATTCAACGTTCAGATGGTGATGGAAATGAAGTTATTGAAGATGATTTATCAGTACTTTCAAGTAATATAACCGAAGACAATGATGCCGAAACATCAGAAGATGCAAGCAAGTATTTGGTAAATAGCTCGGATGAAGATACACTTGAAACAGAAAATCGTAGGAAAGCAGAGCAAACTTGGCGGATTGGCTATGATAAGTTAATGGATTTAACCGAAAATTCATATCTTAAATTTGATCCTTGGGTAGATCAGCAAGTACTTCAATTCAAGTACTTGATGCACAAATATAGCAATATGAAAATAATCATAAAATCAATAGATAAAGGAATAAATTCTTTCAAAATTGCATCTAAATTAGCCGGAAATGAGACGGTAACAGATCCGATGGAAGGCAACATAAAAAATGCTGCTGAGAAAATAGCCAAATGTGAGTCATGGAGCAATGCCATAAACTTAGCTAAGCAGCAAATGGGATGCTCTGCATATAATACGACCTGCGTGAACCAATCAAATAAGAACACTGGTATTATAAAGCTAGAAAAAACTGTAAAAGACAGTAGTGGCAATGAGACAAAGACAACACAGACGTGGGTACAGCGTGTAGGAAGCCGATGTGACTTTGAAAAAGATTCGTCATTCTCATTTGCATCTGCTTCTGGAACGGGAAGCTGTCCTGCAGTTTGGGATTTCACGATTGATTTCCTAGTAAAACATTACTTTTCTGATATACTTGGCGATTGCGGAAGCAATATAGATAGCCAGGCTAGGAATTTAGATGCAAAACTAAAAGATAAAGGTAGGGAGGTCTTGCAAGATAAAATAGCAAAAGTTGTCAATATGCGGGCAGAGTATGATGTAAATATCAAAGAATTTGTCAGACAATATCAGGACGCGCAAAAGGTTAGAACAGAACAGCTCAAAGCTATTAAGGATCAGATTGACGGATATAATAGTGAGATAGGAAAAGCAACTGAGAAGAAAAATATTCTTCAACAAGAATATACGCGTACGAAAAATTATCTGGCGTCTCTTGACAACGAATTAAAAGGGGTTGAAGAAGACATAAGAAAAAATAGAAACAATACAGAGCAGGTATGTACCTTAAAAATTAAGAAATGGAACCTTACGGCAGAAAAAGATTATCTTGAGAATGGAACAAGGAACACATGGAAATGTCCTTGTGAAGAAAAATTATGCCAGAGGTTAAATGGCACAGAGGGTGAAATCAATATTAACATTGTTACGGATGTTAACAGCAGCATAGAAGATGAAAGAACCTTTATCCGGTTAGAAACAGCAAGTAACATCATAAAACAGCAAAATGCATTAATTAAAGAGTATGAAAAGAAGCGTGAAGATCAGCAAAAACTTGCTTCTTTGAAGGAAGAAGAAATAGCAGATGCTGCCGATGAGTTTTCTGACCCGGATAATGACAATAGCTACATTGCAAAACTGGTAGATAATCAAGGGCATCTTGAAGATGAAAACAAAAAGCTGGAAAATGCATTAAATAACGCCGGTAAAAGAATGTGGAAACCAGGACACGAGTATGCAGAAGATAATCTTCAGACAACGCTCAATGAAATATTGTCATATAAAAATGATGGCAGTCTGGAAAATGCTGTCAAAAAGAGAATAAAAAATGAATGGCTCGATACCATAAAATCTGTTTTGAGCGTTTCAAACGTATTTCCAAAAGATTTTTTTCTCGACGTATCAATTGCAGAAGTATTTGGCTTATCCTCCGGATATCAGACAGCAGAAAAATTGGCAGAAGCCATAATAGATAAAATGGCAGCCATCGCAGCACAAAGTGTTGTTGCCGATATAACAAGAGCCGATGACATTATCAAGGCAGAACTTGATGATGCTATTGCGTTGGTTGAGAATTTTCAAAATAATACCATAGGGATTAAAGAGGAAACTCCTTTACCTGTCGGTAGTAATAACCTCAGCGGTACCGCAAAAAAGATCATGAATAGAGATTATTATGGTGAAAATAAAGAAATAACACAAGCACACGAAGTCTTAATTAATAAATTACGTAAACCGTTAAGCGGATTAATTGATGACAGAAGTACTTTATTTGGTATTCCGAGTGAAGAGAATTTAGGTATGGATACGGAATATTTCGTAGCTTTACCTGCGCGCGGAAATAATTATCCGGGGATACTTACATGTTCTCAAGATGGTGCCAGTGGAGACTGTAATGCCGGACGTGACTTCAGATCGCCGAAAGAGCCGCTGTTAAATTTGCCGCCACTGCGGGAGGTCTTCTATTACAGTGCATCAGACTACGATAATACACCAAAGAGCAAAAAACATGAACCATCCATATCCCACCTGTTGAATTTGAAATTTGGGCAATGGGAGACTCTTCCTGAAATTTGGCGTCATTTATTGGCCCGACCAAATCTACGTGATGATGGTAAGTATCAACAGACATTCGTAGAGCGTTCTTACAGTAGGAATGATCTCCGAAATCTTCTTGAGCCAATAAATGCGGATGCAATTTATGCTACAAAAATAGCAAGAGCAGGAGTTTATCCTTGCCGGTTGGGTTATAGCACTATCATGGATATAATAGGAAGTAATAATGCCAAAGATATCAGATTTGGGCAAAGAAAAACCTTGCCAGACACGCTAACTTCAAGCGAAATCCCAAATTGTCGGGAGATAGCTATAAATAAGGCGGCAAAGTTGTTTGGTACAAATATCCCCTCTCCATGTTACCAATATCACAGCAGGGATAACGGTATCTGTCATTTATTAGCAGATCATGGAGTAAAAAATGTAACGGATTACCAAAAGAAACTCGGAAGACCAACAAGTGGTTTATACAATAATTATAGTGAATTAGGACAATTCTTAAAAATGAAGAAAAAGAAAAAGAATTATTTTCTTGTATATCGTCCTTTGCAAGAAGCAATTCAGAAGTACTTGCTAGACAAGAAGAACAGTAAAAATAATATAGATCGTCAAAAGGCGGAAATGAGCTCATTTAAACGTAATATTTTTGGTTCATTCCTAGATGTTGTTGTTGCAGAAAATGACGCACACAAAAATCTTGAGAATACCAAAGAGAATATAAATTCGACGTTAGAGAGCCTGTGCAAACAAATATATGATGTGCCAGAAACCGTCGAAGTGACGGAAAATGGTATTGTGGAGCATTCTCCTATTATCACAGGTCAGGAAGAAAACTGTGAAGGTAGAGATAACAAAGAAGAGTGTATACAAAAGAATGTGGAAGAATGCGCCAAATACGTGGCAGATCAAGGAGGTCTTGCAAAGACAGCTGAAGATAAGGTATATTATGAAAATAAAAGTGTAGGTAATGATAAAGATGAAAAAGACTATAAAGGTTTTGATTGCCCCAATAGCAATAATGATTTCTATAGCGCATTTGTATGCAAGCTGAGAGATCGTAAAGACCAATATATAAAATATGCTAAAGGTATAATAAATAGCATTGAAGGTTATGAAGATATACCTGAGGTAAAAGAAAGAATGTCTGCTATAGAAAATACCATTAAGGTATTAGATAAAGGTGACAAATATGGTATTGCTTACCTGACACCTGATATTCAATACTCGAAGGTAGAAGAAACAGTAAAAGAAGCAAGAGCTAACAGAATAGCTGTTCGTAAAGCAGATGAGGAAGGTATTAAATCCATGGATAACCAGACCCAGATAGTGCCGTATTGTCCGGTATATGCAAAAACAAAGAAAGCGAAATAAAATGGAATTAGCAAACCAAAAAGTACTGCGTATATCTGATAAAACAAAACAGAGAAATGTACCTAATTTTATAACAGAAGATGTTGTAGAAGTTCGCCGCGCAAAAATGATCTATTATAAGTGGATTAGCCGGCTTATGGCGATTGTGGCAACGGTTTCTCTGTGTTATGGGGTTATGGCGGTTTTGGTTATTTTAACTTTGGTGCCGAGAATATTAGTAGATGCCCAAATTTTTACCATGTTTTCAGATTCAGAATCTGTTGTACGTCGTGAACATATTGATGCACGCATGGAATCTCGTGAAAAAATTATGATTAATTTTATGAAGCAATATGTCGAATTACGCAATACGTTTCTTAAAGATCCTTTAGAAATGAAAAAAAGATGGATATGGGGCGGTCTGGTATCTTATTTATCAACTCGACAGGTTTATCAGAAGTTTGCTAAAGATTACCCAAAATTAGAATTAGAAATGACAGAAAAAAATGCCAGTCGTTCGGTTGAAATTCTTTCTGTAGCACGTTCCGGTGGTGAAAAAAGCTATATATGGAAGGTTGAGTTTAAAACCTACGATTACAACTATGAAGGTGATCCAAATTACAAATCGGACAAACAGGTCGGACCGACAATCACGGAAAAATTTTGGACAGCTAATATGGGATGCCGTGCTGATCTTCATAGACGCATAGCTTATAAACGTCTCATTAATCCGCTAGGATTTGTCGTGTACAGCTACTCTCAAAGCGAAATAGAGAATTAAAAAACCATCAAAAACTCAAACTAAAATGCCAGGATATAATTTAACCTGTTGATAAGTAGTCTCAATTTGTTTAATAATTGGACTTTTAAAATTAAAAGTTTAATTATTAGAAGAGGTAATTTTAAAAAAAGGGAAAAAGATATGTATAAAGCGTTGGCTGTTCTATTGGTGGCTGTTGTTTTAGCCGCTTGTAACATTCTCGGAAGTTATTATGAGCCGGAGCCTGTAGGAATTGGTAAAGATATTTATGAATTAAAACTTTCTCCTTGCGCTTGTATAGAGGTTGAATTGCCCAAGACATTGCCTGATTGGTTTAAAGCAATGAGCTAATCTCTTCGGGGGTGTATATGACTGAGCAAATATCAACGGAAAACACGAAAAAGCTTTTATTAGAAGGTACAGGAGGAAAAACTGCGCCCCAGCCTCGTCCAGTAAAATCTCAGCGATCAAAACGTACAGATGTGGTTGTTGAAAACGCAACAGAAAAGAGGTATTTGTGGACGGCTCGTGCTTTTGCAATTGTTTTTGCGGTCAGTATGTGCTGTAACATCATCCTAACTTATGTCATTATGACAACGCTTCCACTGTACAGAGTGGAGCCCTATTTATTGAGCTTTACAGATAAAGAAGAGCAAATATATTCAATCGAGCCTGTCAAGAAAATATATGACTATAAATATTTGACGGAACTTTTCGTCAGAGAATATGTTCTGCTTCGTAATACGTTCGTTAATGACGTTGATGAAATGAGCAGACGTTGGGGCGAAAAGAGTGTTATCAGTGAAATGTCCTCCGATGGCATATATAATAAATTCCGTAAAGAGTTTGCTGACGGAACAATCGAGAAGATTCGCATGTATAATATTACAAGAAGCGTTAAAATTGTTTCTGTTAATGAAGTAAGTAATGCTAAAGGACAAACTTGGTGGCAGGTTGAATTCAGAACATCCGACATGGCTCCGACGTATGAAACGCCGAGAGTTAACGTATGGTTAGCTTCAATCAGAGTGATGTATCGATCCAAAAGGGTGAAGTTTAATGAGCGCTTAAAAAATCCATTAGGTTTTACGATTGTTGATTATAGAGTTGAACAACGCAAATAAAGTGTTTGAGGTATAATATGATTAAGACATTGAAGTTTCTATTAGTAATGTTTTTTTGTAGCGTGATGATGGGAGAGTCTGTACACGCTCAAGTAACTAAAAATAACCTCGATCAGAACGCTGATCAATCACAAGGAAATTATGCTGCAACAAATTTAAATTATCTAGGAAGCGGTTCCCTGGGGATGATTCAGAATGCATGGAAAGACCCTTTGCAACATATGGGCGAAGGACAAACAAGGCCGGGATACAGCAAATATTATTGGACACCGGAACTCGTTTTACCTGTAAGATTAAGAGAAGGTATGTACACGTTGATTAATTTTCCAAGTTGGGAAATTATAGAGAATGTTTATCTTGGAGATGGAAATTCTTTTGATGCTCAGATTGAAGGCCCTTCAAGTCTTATGGTTTACCCAAATGCAGCACAATTTGTTGGTGTTGATACAAATATGATTGTTTTCGGACGGTCGGGTAATAAATATGTTTTTTATGTACAAAGCGAAACAGTTAATACGGACAGAATTACAAACGCCATTATCGATATAGAAGTGGTAAAAAAAAATCAAGGTTTGGTAGGGAGCGTAGGTAATTCTGGATCTAAGCATATCAATGCAAATGGTTATGCTCAGGATGGAACGAGCATAGATGCGACGTTTACAAGAAACCTACAACGGGAAGATTGGATTGAAAACATTCCGGTAGATCCAACAAAGTTTCGTTTTGATATTGAAGTTTACGTCCCTAATCCGGATGATATAATTATTGCTCCGGAACGTGTATGGAGAGATAATATCTTCACATATATTGATCTAGGTGAGAAGGCGTTGACAGCTGTACAAAGGCCAATTGTTACACTGATTGTTGAACGTTCTGAAACGCCGGTCGGTTTTAGATCTGCCGGTCCAAATAATCGTTTGATTATTGTTGAGGGCATGGGCGATATGGTTTTACGTAGCGGAAAAAGATTGGTTTGCCTAAAATTACGGCGGGCTGATTCCGATGGACTTGAAAATACGGTATATGCTAAGACAAATGAGTGGGATCTTCAAACAGCCTATGCGTCTCAGCCTGACGGGGAAGCTAAAGGTTCGTCTTCATATGAAAATGTTTATGGATCTGGAAGTGCTACAGCCTCACAGGGAGATAATTTCTTTAGTCCTAATTCGTTTTCTGGAGATGGTGCAAATGCCGCAAATAACAGAGGAAACGGAAGACAGATGTCTATCAATGAAATAGAAAATCTGCCAAAAGTCCAACCCATTGTCGCACAAAAATCACCGGAATTAACAGGACAATATGATGTCAAGGCAGGTAATGCGGAAATCATAAAGCCAGATTATGATAATCAAAAAGTTAATGTAGATGTAGAATATGAACAAAATAAGAAGCCAGAGGAAATTATAGCTGCGGCCAAGAAAGCTCAAGGTAGTGTTTCGGAAAATAATTCAAGCCCCGTACTTATTAGTCCAAAGGATGATAAAGCTGTTATTTCCGCAGAGACAGAGGCAATGCTTAAAGAATTCCGTAATGGTGCATGGGCTGATACAGAAGAAACAAATATTTCAATAGAGCTCGGTACAGATGAAAATGTAAATAATCTGGAAAAGTTGTGGAAAGACATATCTAAGCGTTATTCTGCAATGTTAGGTAAATATCAACCATTCTATTCAGTTGATGCTCCCGCAGATGGACAAGGAAAGGATTTGTTCCATTTACGTGTGGGTCCTGTAAAGACATTGGATGAGGGTGATAAGATTTGTAGTCAACTTGGACGCAACGGAATCTTTTGTAGTGTGGTCAGAATACAATGAGTGATAGCACGCGTTTTGAAGAATATGAAAAGAAAACAAGAAAGCTAATACTGGTTATTGGTGTTATCTTTGGACTGTTGTTTCTATTTGGTTTATTGATTTTAGTTTCAGATAGCGATGAATATGTTCCTGAAGAAACAGATCCTGTTTTTACGGAAAATCAGAGCATGCTTCCAAATGTAGAAGAGGAAAATACAGACACCTTTATCAATATGGAAGGCGAAAATGATGATGGTATAAAAAAAGCGATAACGATTATTCCAAGCCAAATCAATATGAACGAATTTGTGTTGGGTGTGGATACGCAGAACCAAACGGTTCTGACCATAGGTACAGATGGTACGGAAAGTATACGAATAGAAAAAGTAGAGCTTGTTGAAGAAACAGAAGATGGATTCGAATTTCGTAACAAATGCAAAGAAATGGAGTTAAGAGGCTCAGATACGTGTAATATCATAATTTCATGGACACCACATCTACCTGGAAATGTTCAAAATAATTTTAAGATTACATGGTACGAAACGAGATTAGGGCGTCAAAATGCTAAGTCAGAAGAAGTTAGCGTTAGAGGAAGAGCTGTTTATCCTGAAGACACACATGTAAGCTGTAAAAGTACAGGAACTTGTGCCGCGGGAAATAGTCACAAAGGGGCTCATAGGTTGGCCATAGGTCCTACAGGAGAGATTATCGGTTATATTGATGAAGCTGGTAATGTGTTTGATAGTGAAGGCAGTATTATTGGTAAAGTTAATGAAGAAGGGTTAATTATAGACTCTGATGGTAATATTATTGGTGTTGCCCAAAATATGCGGTTAGCATATGATAAAGATGGTAATATTATCGGCTACGTCAAGACAGACGGAGGAGTTGTTGATTTTCAGGGAAACATTATTGGAAAAGTTTTACCTGATGGCACGATTGTCGATGAAAAGGGTGATGTTATAGGAAAAGCAGTAGATGCTGGCTTTGTATACGATAAAAACGGTAAAATTATCGGAAGGGTTTTGCCAAACGGTACGGTTGTTGATATAAATGATGCAAATAAAGTTATTGGGCATCTGAATGAAAATGGGGAAGTTGTTGATGAGAACGGCAATATTATCGGAAAAGTGACATCGTCCGGAAACATTGTGGTCGATGAAAACGGCAATGTTTTGGGTGTAGTTATGCCGGATAATAGCGTTGTTGATCAAAACGGCAATGTTATAGGATACGTTGGCGAAGACGGATCTGTGTATAGCATGTCAGGAGAAAAAATTGGTTCAAGTGGTGAAAGCAGAAAAATTGTTTATGATGAGAATGGAAAAGCCATAGGTTATGTAGATGCTGATGGCAAAATTGTAAAATTTGATCCATCAGAAAGACTTCAGAAAAAAGGAAATATTATCGGCAAAGTTGGTGCAAGCCGCCGTTTAGCCTATGATAAGAATGGTAACGTTATGGGATATGTCGATAAAGATGGTAAAGTGCGTGATTTTAGCGGAAATATAATTGGTCAAGTGGATAAAGACGGTAATATCCTTGATAAGGAAGGAAAAGTTATAGGAAAAGCCGGAAGTTATGCTAAGCTTGCATTAGATAAAAATGGCAAAATTATAGGATATGTCGATGATCAGGGGAAGGTTTTTGACCATAATGGAAAACTTATAGGACAGGTCGATGAAAATGGAAATATTGTTGGAACAGGAGATATTGTTCAAGGTGTTGACCAGAAACGCTTAGCTTTGGGGCAAAACGGTGAAGTCATTGGTTGGGTAGATGATGATGGGGATGTGTATGATTTTAATGGAAAACTTATTGGCAAGGTAAATGAAAAGGGTGAGATCATAGATAAAAGCGGCCAAAAAATAGGCAAAGCGGGCGATTATAATACATTAGCATATGATAATAACGGCAATGTTATAGGATATGTTGATAAAAATGGACGCGTTTTTGGTGAAGATGGAAAATTAATAGGGTATGTCGATTCAAAAGGAAAAATTATTGCAACAACAGGAACTGTTATTGGTAAAGTTGGAAAATCTCGCCCGATAGCTTATGATAATGATGATAAATTTATAGGTTATGTTGAAACAGACAATACAGTTATTGCTTGTGGCGGTGCTGTCATTGGAACAGCCGATAAAAGTGGTAATGTTATCGATAAAAAAGATAAAAAAATAGGCCGAGTTGGAGAAATCAAAGAATTAGCTTTTGGAAAAAACAACGTATTTATTGGCTATATCAATGACAAAAAAAGAGTAATAGATTGTACAGGAAAAATAGCAGGAGTAGTTGATAAAAACGGAAATATTATTGCTTCCGGAAATAAAGTACTCGGCGCGGCAGGAAATTATAGAAGGCTTGCGTATGATAAAAATGGTAAAGTATTAGGATATGTAGATAAAGATGGAACAGTCCGCGATTTTAGAGGGAATATAGTTGGTAAAATGTTACCGGATGGCTCTATTGTGGATGAAGATGGTAATGTTATCGGAAAGGCAGGGAGTTTTCATCGCGTAGCTCTTGATGATAAGGGCAACACTATAGGTTTTGTTGATGAAAATAATCGCGTTGTTGATGAAAATGGCAAAATTATAGGTTTTGTAGATAAAGACGGCAATGTTATAAAAGTTGGAGACAAAATTATAGGAAGGACCTGTGTTCGTAAGAAAATGGCTTTCAGTGATACAGGAAAAATAATTGGCTATTTATATGATAAAGACACAGTTAAGAATTTTAGCAACAAGATTATAGGTAATGTTGTTAATGGCAATGTCATTGATGCTAGAGGGAGACTTCTAGGTAAAGTGGGTGTACAACTAAATGTGGCACAACAAGAAAATAGTGTTATTGGCTATGTTGATGAAAAAAGTTATCTGCGAGGTGATGAAAATAAAGTATTAGGTCTTATTGATACAGAAGGTAACGTTTTAGCCATAAAAAATAATATTATAGGCTATGCTGAAAAAACATCTAACAAATTAAAAAATCGCAGTAATGAGGTAATTGGTTATCTTAAATCAAATAATTTTGCCTATGATAAAAATAATAAGATAATGGGGTATGTAAATGACAAAGGAGAAGTGATTGCCTCAGGGGAAATAATATGTACTGCGTGTAAAAGCATTAAGCTGGCATATGATAAGGATGGTAATATTATAGGTTATGTTGATGAAAATGGACATGTTATAGGTTCTGATGGCAAGATAGTAGGTTATGTTGATGAAAATGGTAATGTGATAGGTACTGATGGTGAAATTATCGGCAAAGTTGGCGAAGGGCACCGTCTGGCTTATGATAAAAACGGAAAAGTTATAGGGTATGTGGATCCGGAAGGTGCTGTGCGGGATTTTAAAGGAAATATCATAGGAAAATTAGATAAAAATGGCAATATTGTTGATAAAAATGGCAATGTTATAGGTTATGCTGGGGAAGAGAGATTATTGGCTTATGATGACAAGGGTAATGTCATTGGTTGGGTAGATGAAAATGGTAATGTTATTGATGAAAATGGCAATATAATTGGTGTTGTTGATAAAGATGGTAATATTATTGGTACGAATGGAGAGATAATCGGTAAAGTTGGCGAAGCAAAGAGCCTGGTTTATGATAATAAGGGTAAAACAATAGGTTATGTCGATGAAAATGGTATTGTTCATGATTTTGACGGTAATGTTATTGGTATACTTGACGATGAAGGCAATGTCCTAAGTACCGAAGGAGAAGTTATAGGTTCTGTCGGCAAAGAACACCAATTAGTCTATGATGATTCCGGCAATGTTATAGGTTATGTTGATGAAGACGGGACAGTTCGTAATTTTAATGGTGAAGCGATTGGTACATTAGATGATAAAGGCAATGTCTTAAATTCCAAGGGAGAAATTATAGGTTCGATCGGTAAGAAACACCAGTTGGCCTACGATAATGATGGTAATGTTATTGGGTGGATAGATGATAAAGGCAACGTTATTGATAGCAAGGGTAATATAGTAGGTAGTGTTGATAAAAATGGTAATATCATCGATAAAAATGGCAATATTATTGGTAAATCTGGAGAAGCAAAAAGTTTGGTTTATGATGATTCTGGCAATGTTATAGGTTATGTTGGTGATGATGGCCAGGCCTATGATTTTAAAGGCAAAGCTATCGGTACGTTGGATGATAAAGGAAACATTGTTGATAAAAATGGTAAGGTTGTAGGGCATGTAGGTCACAAAATGGCCTTAGCCCACGATAAAGATGGGAATATTATAGGCTATGTGGATGAAAACGGACACGTTATCGGTAAAAACGGTAAGACTATAGGATATGTGGATAAAGATGGTAATGTAATAGGTACAAACGGTAAAACCATAGGGGCAGTCGGTAAAGTGGGTAAACTGGCCTATGATAAAAATGGTAATGTCATTGGCTGGAAAGACGAAGACGGAAATGTTTATGATTTTGATGGTAATTTAATAGGAAAAGCTAATTCAGATGGGACAATTGTAGATTCTGATGGTAACATTATCGGTCGCGTCGGAGATGAATACGTCGGACTTTCTACTGATAAAAATGGTGCTGTTACCGGTTATGTTGGAAAAGATGGAAATGTATATGGCGAAAATGGTGAAATAATAGGCTTCTTAGATGAGGAAGGTAACGTTATAGGTCTATCTGGTGAAATTTTAGGAAAAACATCAGCAAGTAAACGATTGGCCTACGATGATAAGGGTAATGTTATTGGCTATGTGGAAGATGACGGAACAGTCCATGATTTTGAGGGTAATGTTATTGGATATCTAGGAGAAGATGACACAATTCATGACATAAATGGTAATCTCATCGGTAAAGCAGGAGAATATACGAAAATTGTTCAAGATGAAGAAGGCAACATTATAGGTTATGTTGATAAAAATGGTCATGTGATTGGAAATAATGGAGAAATACTGGGTGTTGTTGATGAAAATGGTAATGTATATGCCAGCAGTGGAGAGATCATTGGTCATGTAGGTAAAAAAACAAATGGAGACCTAAAAATTGTTACTAAAAAAGCTGTTGTAGATAAAGAAGGAAACATCATAGGCTATGTTGACGAAAACGGAATAGCGCGAGACCTCAATGGCAGTATACTAGGAAGAGTGAAAGAGGATGGTTCTATTGTAGATGCAAAAGGAAATATTGTTGGATATGTTGGAGAAGAAACAGAATTTACAGCTGATGAAAATGGCAAAATTACCGGTCGTGTGGGGAGCTACTCAAATCTGGTTGTTGATGAAAATGGAAAAATTGTAGGTTACGTCGGATCAGATGGAAAAGTTTATGATATTGACGGTATTCTAATCGGTTATCTAGATGATAATGGCAATGTTTACACTTCACGAGGTGTAAAAATCGGTGCCGTTATAAAGAAAGATATGATAGCTGTCTCTCCTAAAGGTTACAGTTTAGGAATAATTAATAATCGCGGAGAAGTCATAAACAGTAAAGAAGAAATCATCGGAAAAGTTCTACCTAACAGTTTAATAAAGGCAACAGAAAATGATACAATTATTGGAAAGGCTGTTATTGGTGGTATGGCAGTTGGATGGGGATGCGAACAATTAGGATATGTTGATAAAGATGCTAAAGTAAAGAAAAATGGTAAGGATACCGGCTATAAGATGCTGTTTGATGGAAGTATTGTCGATAAAGACGGTAAATACATTGGAGATATTGCAAAAATAGGTTGGGTGCATGACAACAAGTGCAATATATTGGGTAAAACCAATCGGAACGGTTATTTATATAATGATAAAAACGAATATATTGGTTGTTCCAATCCAGATGGTAGCATCCTTGATAAAAACGGTAATTTGATTGGAAAAGTCTACGAAGCAGGATATGCTCTTCATTACAGTGGAGAATTTATGGGGATAGTATCCCCTGATGGTACAATTAAAGCGGGAACAACATCTGTAGGTTGCACAAATTTAGAGGGAGAAGTACTTAATAGGGATGGATTTATCATTGGCTATGTTGTAGATAAAACACAAGCATATGATCTTGAAGGGAATTTTATAAATAATCTGCCTCCGTATTCATATGACAGTACAGTAGTTATTCCAAACACAAAGATTTTATATAATCGGTTATTAATTAACGCCAAAAAAGAAGTAAAGGGAATTATCTTTCCAGAGAAAAATATTGTAGTGGGGGCAAATGGAAATATAATAGGTCACATGTTTGCTGATGGCTATGTATATAACCAAAAAGGAATTGCTGTTGATAAAATTATCTCTGATGGAAATACTTTTTATTCTGGCAAGCCGGGTAAATTATTACCTAAAGGCAATGTTGTTAATTTTTATGGAGATCCTATAGGTTTTGTAAGCGATAATGCTGAAGTAATAGATATTGTAGGTAAAGTTTTGGGACGTATAGATGCTTACGGCAGGATGTTTAACGATAAGGGAGAGTACGTCGGAGGCGTTGTTCAAACAGGTGTGGGCCTAGGTTATGATGGTTCATATTTAGGATATGTCAGCAAAAGTGGAAAAGTAATAGACGTAGACGGTAATGTTAGTGGATTGATAAGTTCGGATGGCCATATTTTAGATATAAACAAACAAATTGTTGGAGAAGTTATAAAAGAAGATTTGGTTGTTGATATGCAAGGGAACATTCGAGGTTACCTTAATGCGCTCGGGGACATTATTGATGTTAATGACAATGTTGTAACGACGATTCTGCCGGGTGGAACTTCTAATAAAAACTATAGTACAATTAAACGTGGAATAGTACTTAATTATTCTGGTAAAATTGCAGGACAGGTTCTTGCAGAAGGGTCAATTGTTTCTGCAGATAAAGAAATTATAGGGCGTATATTAGGAACAGGGCAAGCGATCGATAAAAAAGGAAATCTTATTGGTGAGCTAGTAGATAGCGATATCGTCATAAATGAAAAAGACTTGCCGATCGGATTTATAAATTTTGATGGGAAAGTCGTAGATTCAGAATTATCAACAATAGGGAAAGTTATTTCTTCGAATTTAGTTGTAGATAACAATGGAAAAATTATGGGACATACATATAAAGTTGGTGCTAATATACTAGGGAATGATGGTCAGTTTTTAGGAAGGTTAGCTCCAAATGGAACAGTTCTGAGTATAACCAACGAAAAAATTGGTTATCTAAAGAGTAATGGTTCTTATGTAAACAATAAGAACAAGATTTCGGGATATGTTTTGGAAGAAGTCGCTCAGAATCGGAGGAATTAATTTGCTGAGAATGTCAAAAATAGTTCGATTTATCTGTATGTTTATCATTGGTTTTGGGATAAGCACCAGAGCCAATGCTGCAGATATGAGCGCTTTAGACTTTAATGGCGAACTATTAGGCAAAGTTATACCAGATGGTTCGGTTATTAATTTTGATAATGAGTTGATAGGCCACATTACGGCTGATGGATATGTCTTAAACAACAATGATGATTTAATAGGTGCCATTGTTCCACAAGGAATAGTTATCTCCACAAAGAATGAAATTCTAGGAAAAGTTAATAACGATGGTTCAGTTACATCTAGTAATGATAGTCTGCTAGGTAAAGTTTTGCCCAGCGGGCTTGTTGTGGACAATAATTATGATGTTATTGGTGCTGTCATTTCCCCGGGATTGGTTTATAATGATCAAGGGAATATCGTTGGTCGTGTATCTGGAGATGGTAGATTCTATGATCTTTCTGGAAATAATGGTGGTTTCGTTTCTGCAACGGGCTATGTCTACAACAGAGTATCCGGAGATAAGAATGTAGAATTAGTAGGAAAGTTAATTTCTTCCAAAATGGTCATATCCTCAACAGGAAAATTTATGGGAAGTATTGCTCCAGATGGAAAAGTCTTAGATCAGAAAAGAAATATTATAGGAAATATTCATGCAAACGGCTTTGCCTACAATTCAGAAGGAATGGCTATCGGACATATCGTGGAAAGTGGATATGCATTTGCAGAGAATGGAGATTACCTTGGGATTGTTAGTTATAATGGAGAGATCACAGATAAAGGGCAAGTTATTGCCAGAGCTTCTTTTAACAATCGTGTCATTAATAATGAAGGAGATGTTATAGGTTTTACCATAGGGACAGCTGCCACAGCAAATACATTAGATGGAAAATATCTTGGTCGGGTTATTGCCGGTGGAGCAGTCGTAAAAGCAAGAAACGTAATAGGAAAAATTGGAGCAACAGGAAACGTTGTTGATGATAATGGTAATGTTATAGGTTTTATCAATCAGACAGGTCCAATTTTTGACTATCTGGGGCAATTAAAGGCTGATGCATCGGTAAACGGTTCAGTAGCATCGCTAGAAGGTATAGAACAAGGATATATGCAAAAGACAAGAGCTTTTGACCGTAAGAATAAAGAAGTGGGAAGGACGTTAAATAACCATATTTGTTTGGATAATGCCAATAATTTTATAGGAATGAGTGGTATAAGCTCTGAATTAGCGTATGATGGTAAAATATACACAATTTCTCCTTATGGGTACGTATTTGATGAAGAAGGAGATATTTCAGGAAGAAACTATAAATTTTCAAGTATTTACTCCCTAGAAGGGACAAATATAACGAATTTATTAAGCAATGGTCGCGCCGAAAATTCTGTGCTAAATGACAAGGGTAAGTTGACTGTTTCTGGGTTCTTTTTAGATAAGAATAATCAGATCTTAGGAAAAGTCATTTCAGAGAACTATGTAACAGATTTTCTAGGAAAGAATTTGGGGTATATCAATCAAACAAATTTAGTCGCTGATGATAAAAATAATTTTTATGCTAAGATATTACCAAATAGAAATGTTGTGACCCTAAATGACAAAAGTAACAAAGTTTATGGCCAAGCAGGTGATGCTCCTCTAAGTATAAGTATAAATGGAGATTACTTAGGTGCAAATATGGAAGACGGCAGTATAAATAAGGCTGGAGAAGTAATTGGACGGATAACTTCAAATCAATATGTTGTAGATAATCAAGGGGCATTATATGGAAAAGCGATATCTTTTGGAGTAGTTGTTGCTCCAAATTGCAAATTTTTAGGTGTCGTTTCTGAAAATGGTGATGCGCGAACATCTAAAGGGGCTTACTTGGGAACGATTTTAGCAAATAATCAAGTGGTCAATGATACAGAAGAAGTAATCGGTTATGTTGTACATCCACAAAATGTAAATGGTAAAAATGGTGATATATTGGGTGTCGAAAACACATTAGGAGCGGTCTTAAATTATAAAAATCAAAATTTAGGATGTAGAGATATATATGGTAAAATACGTAATAGCCAAAAAGAGATAATAGGACAAAGTATTTCTTATGCTCCGGTAATAAATTTTGATAATAAAATCATAGGATATACCAACTTGGAAGGTAAGGTCACGGATTATTCTGGAAATATACTGGGTTTTGTTGATGTCAATGGAGGTGTTCGTACAGATACAGAAGAAGATCTTGGTGTTCTTTTCAAATACACAGTAGCATTTGATGATGATAATATCTATCTGGGTAGGGTATCGGCAGATGGCAAGATTATTGCAGATAATGGAGAATCTATTGGTGATGTAAGGTATAATGGTTCTGTTACTACAAATAGCGGAAAAAGCGGTTTTGCTTTGTATGATTTATATGTGTATGATAATGATGGTAAGACTGTTGGATATATAGCCAAGAATGGAAAAGTATATAGTATTATGGGTGAGATGAAAGGGGCCATATATCATGGTTTTGTTTTGGATAAAAAGCAGAATTTAATAGCAAGAGGACTAAGAGATTATGATATACGTGATGAGAACCATAAAATTATAGGATATCTGAATTTAGATGGAACAGTAGTAAATACACAGAATATTAAAATAGGTGATTTATCTGACAATGGAGAAATAATAAATGCTGAAGGGCAGGTAATTGCTAAAGCTGAAGATTTACAATATTATCACAAGCCAGTAACTACAGAAAAAGAAAAGGAATCAAGAGAAAAACAGTCTGCAGAGCAAGAGCTGACAGCACAACAAACTGAACAGCAGGTTTCCACAGAATCGGTAGTATCCGAGGAACCATCAGAAGAAGATTCAGCTAGAAAAGAAGAAGTTTCAAAACCGGATGTCATTACTGAAAACATCCAAGAGACAACAAAACCTCACGGTAAAATTGTTAGTATAGCTATCTCTCCAAATGGCCAATATATCGGAAAAATAACAGATACGCAAGATGTTTTGGATGATAATGGCAATAAAATAGGAACAGTAAACGAAAAAGGTGAAATATTTGGATTAGATGGTAAAAGATTAGGGTCATTTGAAGAACAATCAGCACAACAACCTCAAAAAATGAACAGTAAATGGTGGCAAAGTGTAGCTAAAAACGTAACAGTATCACCATGGGACGATACGACAGAACCCGTTAACCTTGGTCCGGATGGTGGTATAGGCCCAGGTGGTAGGTATAATCCGCGTCGTGCAGCTATTCTTAATCAGCTTTACAGCAATAGAAGACAGACAATTTCCGGGAAAGTAATCTCGAATGGAAAAGACGTGTCATTATATACAGGATGGCAAGATGATTGGGGAACAATAGGTACTCCCAAAGAAGCAGGATTGTCAACATTGCGTGTTGATATGTCCAATGTCATAACAGCGGATAAACCTATCCCGGCAGTCCTGGCTAGATCCGTTATTTCACTAGGTGAAGCACCGGTAACGGCCATCGTAGAGAGAAACATATATGCTGATGCTGGAAGAAATGTCATCATTCCAGCAGGTAGCCGAGTTATCGGTGGTTTAGAAGGTGGAGATATGGGCGGAAGGTTTGATTCTGAAAGTGGTGGTATGAAAATGGATATAACATGGAATAGGATTATTCGTCCTGATGGTATAGCCTTTGACATAAGCACAGCAAAAACCGGAGATGCTGAAGGTAGAGGTGGTGGTGCATTGGGCTATGTTGATGAGCAAATTCTTAAAAAGTATACGGTACCTCTTTTGGGAACACTTGCATCATCCGCAATGGCATATCTAATGGCGGCAAATGAAGATGCAACAGGTGAGGTGGAAACATCAAAGCAACAGGCAGCATCTGATGCTCGTGAAAATTTTCTTAATAAAATGGATAGCATCTTGAATAAAATTATTGAAAACAAAGAAAAAATACAAGCTGTAACATACATTCCGGCAGGAACAAGGATTATCATTTATCCAATGAGAGATTTGTGGCTAAGAACAAACAAAGACATAAGTGATAATTTAACAATAAATAACACAGGAGCAAAAGATGTTCTGATTGATGATAACAATGCTTCAGGCGGAGGAAACGACCAAAACTCACAGAATAATAACAATAACAACAATAATAATAACAATCCTTCCTCATTAATAGATGAAGGTAATTCTAACAAACAGAATAATTCAGGGAATACAAATGTTGGAGCCCTCCCGCCACCGGCAGCAGACGGCTCGGGAATGAATATCCCTGATGTAGATGAAGAGGATTCAGGGGAAATAGATCTGGACTTTTAGTGTAACCGGATATTAATAAACGTTATGGTATCATACCTTTAGAAGACAAATTAGGAGGAAATAACACAATGGGAAAGCTGGAAGATCAGGTACTGTGCTCTGTCTTGAGACCGCTTGCCTATTGGTATGAGCAAGAAAATATAGAAGAGGTAGCAATCAATCATCCTGGAGACATTTGGCTTCGGTTACGCGGTAAAAGAGCCTTTCCTTGGGTAAATTATAAAGATCCAAAGTTAACCAGAGAGTATCTTACCAATTTGTTACATATTATTGCTAATTTAACAGACCAAGAATTTGATCCGATAAGCGGTTCTCCCGTGGTTTACGCACGTATACCAGGAGGACACCGTTTTACGGGGATTGCCGGAAAAAACATAGAATATGATTTAGATGATGCGGCTACAGGTGGTATTGCTATAACGATTCGTCTACATGCAGAAGATGTTGCTTTTGGATTTAGTGATTATGGCTTGGAACAAGGTAAAGAATTAAAACAAATAAATCCTCTAAAAAATATAAAAGATCCTGATGATGCCTATGAACGATTATTGCTAGCATTAAGAAGAGGTGACCATATATTAATCAGCGGTGGTACAGGTACAGGTAAAACCACGCTCCTAAATAATTTATTAAAGCTATTGGATATTCATAAGCGTGTCGTGACAGTTGAAGATACCAGAGAGTTAAATGTTCCACAACCAAACCATGTACACATTGTTCTTTCTCGTACAGAACAGACTAACAGTATGGATTATTCCAAAGTTATTGACTTAATTGTGCGCTTTACGCCGGACGCTATTATTGGTGGTGAAATTTCAACCAGTAATGCCGCGGCAATTTGGGAATTAATGGGATCCGGTCATGATAACTGCCTATCAACCATCCATGCTGAAAGCTCAACAGCAGCTTATGAAGCTTTTGTAAAGCGTATTATGCGTACTCAACCACATATAGATGTAGAAAAAACGATCGCTGAAATGCGTCGTCGACTGCATGTTGTACAGATTGTACGTGATGGCAATATTCGCGGTATTACAGAAATAACATAAAAAAGCTCTTGTTTTATTATGTATTTAATAGATTCGCCACCTCAGCTTTAAGTTCATCAAGAAATAAATTTTTTTCCGAGCTTGTTCTTAAAACCAAAATGTGTGCAGCAGTGTGTTTTGTTATTTTTGTATTTGTATCTTTTAAAACACGATCCAATTCTTTTGAACTGATTTTATCTATTTTGGTCAACACAATCTGATAAGTTACAGCAGCTTTATCCAGCATATCCATAATCTCTTCATCATTTTTCTTTATACCATGTCGTGAGTCAATTAAAAGAAAAACACGCCTCAAACTGGCTCTTCCTACAAGATATGTATTAATCAACTGTTGCCAATTTCTTACAATTTCTTTTGGAGCTTTAGCAAAACCATATCCAGGCAAATCCACCAAATAAATTTTATCATCAAGATTAAAATAATTCAGCTGCTGTGTCCGTCCTGGTGTAGATGACGTTTTAGCTAATTTTTTTTGCCCAAATAATGCATTAATCAAACTTGATTTACCAACATTAGAACGTCCTGCAAAAGCCACCTCTACATATTTATCCTCTGGTAGTTGTTTAAGATTTGCGACACTAAGTACAAAATTACAAGGTTTATGAAAAAGATCAACACCCCTCTTTAACCATTCAGCCCTTTCTTCTTCACTTTGTTCAACCATTACTTTACTCCATTTTTATACATAATAGCTTTTTGCTGGATGATCGAAAGAATATTGCTCAATGTCCAATAAATTACAAGACCAGAAGCAAAATGTCCAAGCATGAATGTAAAAAAGACGGGCATTAACGCAAACATCCTTGCTTGATCTTTATTTGCTGGTGCGGGATTTAATTTTTGTTGCATCCACATTGTTAACCCCATGAATATAGGCCACAATCCTATATCAATAAATCCAGGAACATATATATGCAAAAGTTGAGATATAGTAAGAGGATCAGGTGCTGATAAATCTTTTATCCATCCAATAAACGGGGCATGTCTAATTTCAATAGCAATATTAAGAACTTTGTAAAGAGAAAAGAAAACAGGAATTTGTATAAACATCGGTAAACACCCTGATGCCGGATTAATCTTCTCTCTTTTATAAAGTTCCATTGTTGCTTGCTGTATAAGCAACTTGTTTTGTCCATACTTTTCCCTAATCTCAGCAAGTTTAGGTTGCAAAGCTTTCATCTTTGCCATATTTGTGAAGGATTTATTTGCAATAGGAAACATACATAACCTCAGTATTGCAGCAAATAACAAAATAGCCCATCCCATATTTCCTAAAAAGCCATACAGAAAATCTAAAATATAAAAGAAAGGTTTTGTCAGGAAATAATACCATCCAAAGTCAACAGCCTTATCAAACTTGGGAATATTTCTATTTTTTCTGTATGCATCTAACAGTTTGATCTCTTTGGCACCGGCAAAGAGAGTATATGTATAGGTAGATGTTTTATGGGGAGGAATAACAATGCGAGAACCGAGATAATCAATTTGATAATTGTTATTATCAATATTTTTTACAGTAATATTTGCTTTATTTTGGTTTTCCAAAATCAAAGAGGCAAACCAATAACGATCAGAGAAACCCAACCAACCACCAGTCGTTTCAAAAGTTTTACTCTCTCCTTTTTTTAAGTCAGAATACTTGAATTCTTTTAAGGTATTATCAATAACGGTACTTATTCCTTCATGGACAACAGACCTTGAAATTGCCACATCTTTGATGTTTTTATTAATAAGAGCATAAGGAAATATCTCTATTTCTTGTGAAGAATTGTTTTCAATTTTATCTTGCACTGAGAAAATATAATTATCATCTAAAGAAATTTCACGAATGATTTTAATACCAGAAGAATTTTCCCAAACCAGTGTGGCAGGATTGTTAGGAGATAATAGTTGAGTTTCGGATTTCCACAATGAAGTCGCCGAAGGAAGTTCCAGTTGTTTATCTAATGATAACCAACCTAAATCCGCAAAATAATGATTAGCAGATAAAACAGGTTTTAATAGTTCAATTTTCAAATCATTATTATCAAGTTCGACGTTATATTTATTCAAAAAAAGATTATCAAAACGAGATCCTCTTAAGCGAATACTACCACTTACAGCATCATTCTTAAAATTCAACCGCTTATCATTTTTCAAGACAGTTTCTGTATCTTGAACCTCTACAGAATTATAATCAAGCTGAGTATCATTTGCAGGTTGAGATTCTACAACCTGTTGAGCAACATCTGCTGGTTGATTTTTGATAGCCCTGGTATCATAGCCAAAATAGTGATTGACGGCATAAATAGCAAGAAAAGATAAAAAAATGGCCAATGTTAAGGATCTGAATTCATCTTTCATATTATAAGTGTCTCCTAAATATCATGTTCAGACATCAAATATTGTTTTTTTTAATATAAAAAAGTAATCTTGTAAAGTTTTATAATATATTAATCAGAGGGTTTATGGGAGTCTAAATCACGCTCTGCATTTTTCAAATCAGGAACAGGATCTTCTCCATATTTTCCCCAAGGATGGCATCTGAAAATTCTCTTAATTCCCAAATAAATACCCAAAATGACGCCATTCTTTTCAATTGCTTGCATCATATATTCTGAGCATGTCGGTTCAAAACGGCAGGCATGAGGCATATAAGGTGAAATAGCCTTTTTGTAAAAACGCAAAATATAGATAAATGTGTATTTAAGTAAATTATGCATAAAATCTAATATTTTCATGGATTAACCATTTCAGAATTTTCAAAACTACCAGTTGAGGAAGTTATAAAATTCTTATTAATCTTATTTATAGCGTAGATCACGTCGTTTTTTAGATCGTCAAAATGACAATAAGATGTTGTATTACGTGCGACAAAAACATAATCAACATAAGAAAGTCCATATTGAATCAAAACCTCCCTGGCAATTGCGCGTAACCTTCTTTTTGATTTATTCCTGCGTACAGCATTACCTACTTTTTTTGTAGCAGTATATCCCACCCAAAAATCATTATCTTGAGATAAACTAAGAGCCGCCTGCAAAACCATATTATGTGTAGCAACATAAAAAGATGAGGCGACTCTTAAAAAATCTTTCCTCTTTTTAAAAGTAAAAATTTTCGTCATCTGGCTTAATTAAGCTGAGAGTTTCTTGCGACCTCTAGCCCGACGAGCAGCTAAAACCTTGCGACCGCCGGCCGTGGCCATACGAGTACGAAAACCATGACGACGCGCTCTCACGAGCTTACTTGGTTGATAAGTTCTTTTCATTTTAAATCTCCGGTTAATTGTTAATTATTTAAAGGCTAATAAAACTAAAAGCCTCTCGGTTCGTAGATGCTTATAATGTTAATTTATTTATAAGTCAACATTTATATTAAAATATTTTCATTTTAGAGCTTATTCAGAATACGTTAATCACAAAAAATACTTGAAAAATAAAATAATGATAGTATACACTAGAAGCGTACTATGGAGGTTTTTGTTCTTGCCATGATTATTGATAGCAAAAATGAAATACAAAAGAGTATTTTAACAAATAAATGCTTTTATCAAACAACAGCACAGATAATGCGTGAGTTTGAAAAAAAAGGCTATGCAAATTCAGCAGATGAAACAGTTAAAGTTATATCTGCCTACCATGAATTAGTACAAAAAAAGGCTAAAAATAATTTTAGTAAAGATTACAACGAGGCATTTAAGAAAATAGATGAAGCCATAAAGAGCCTGGCTAATAAGGTTTTTTATAGCTATGATAAAGAGAGTTTAGATTACGCTTACAAATATTTTGAGAAGTTTGATTATATTAGCGCCATCATTGGTCGCCAGCATACAAAGAAAAAGGTTTGATTTGCCATCATAATAATCTCTGTTAATTTTTTAAAAACTTGTTTTGCCAATAATACATTTGCGTCTTAAATTTTCTGTGTAAATATGGATAATATAAGGAATTAAAGATGTCTGAAATTTCTGTAATTGGTAGTGGGCGTTGGGGAACTTTTCTTGCTTGGTATGCAGCCAATTATTGTCATATGAGTAAAGTTAAGATGTATAGCAAGCCGGACGCTCTTGATTTTATTGAACTTAAAGAAAAACGTAAAAATGATTATTTATCGCTGACAGATAATATGTTCTTATATGAAAATATAGCTAATGTACTAGATAGTGAGTTGATTATCATATCAATTGGAAGTCAACATCTTCGAGAATTGGCAAAAGAATTAAATGAATATAATATCGCCGGTAGAACATTCTTATTGGCAATGAAAGGATTAGAAGAGCCGGGAGCTAAAATATTAAGTAAGGTAATGCGAGAGGAAATTTCTCAAACCATACATATAGCAACCCTTGGAGGGCCGGGGCATGTTCAGGATTACATGAAAAAGGTACCTTCTTGTGCTGTCATAGATAGTGATGAAGAACAAGTAAAAGAAAAGGTTATCCAAACTTTACAGAGTGAACTAATTAGATTTTATTATGGTTCAGATTTTATAGGTAATCAAATTGGTGCGGCTCTAAAAAATGTTATAGGTATTGCTGCCGGTATCCTAGACGGTTTGGAATGGTATGGACTAAAGGGTGCTTTAATGGCTCGAGCCCCCGTGGAGGTTGGTCGATTTATAAAGCATTTTGGTGGAAATCCTATGACTGCGTATGGTTTATCACATCTGGGAGATTACGAAGCTACTTTATTTTCAAAATATAGTCATAATCGTATGTTTGGTGAGCTTTTTGCTAAAGGAGAAAGCTTTACTAAATTAGCAGAAGGGTACTATACGTTAAAAGCAGTTAAAAATATTGCAGATACTGAAAACATCAGTATGCCAATATGTCAAGCATTATACAGTGCAATCTATGAAAAAGCAGATATCAAAAACACGATTCGCACAATGTTTGAACGTAGCTTGAAACAAGAATTTGCACCACTATAGCAAAAAAAATAAGTCAAGACGGTAATTAGGTTTTATGGATACCATTATCAAAGATTTCGAAAAATTGTGCCTTATTACCAAGATTTAGAAATTCAGAAGGATTCGTTGTTGTTAACCACGTTTGAGTGTTCAATCTGCCAATCTTAGAAAGTAAGGCATCACGTTTACCATCATCGAGATGGGTAGCTATTTCATCTAACAGCAATCTGGGAGGATATCCCTTAATAGACGTAAGAGATCTTGCTTGAGAAAGAATAATGCTTAATAAAAGAGATTTTTGTTCACCGGTAGAGCATAAATTAGCTGGAATATTCTTCTTCTTATAAACAACTTTCATATCTGTCTTATTAATACCTGCATTAGCATCATTTAGTAAAATGTTGCGACGCATACTAAGAAGCGATTCTCTATAAAAATCTTCTACGTAAACGGCTGCCTTCTTCATCAGCATTTTTTCTATTGTTCCATCAAGTTCTAGAACGGTATCTGGGAAAACATCATCAGGATTCTTTTCCATAAATTGATTTAATTTATCAACTTGTTCACATCTTGCAGCGGAAATAGAAACACCCAGTCCTGAAAGTTGCTCCTCGAGAGAAGTTAACCAAGCTGTATTGCCACCATTTTTTAAAACCTGTAACCACTGTCGATAGAGGTTATCAAATGATGACAAACGCCGCGCATGATCTGTATCAAAAGCACATACAATGCGATCAAGAAAATGTCGACGATGTTGTGTTCCTCCGGTAAAAAGCCTATCCATTTGTGGAACGACCCAGATTAAAGAAAGGTAGTTTCCAAATTCATTTTGTGAAGATAGCTTTTGATCATTAACTTGAGCAATACGACGCTCAATCTCTTTAGATTCGTTATAATCTGTTTCTATAATCTGGCTCTCAACAGAAGTTCCAAGCGTAAATTCTTCACCATCTCTAAAGACCTGTGCCGAAACAGTCCAACCACTACCATTGATAAAATCTGGTAATTTTTCCTGCACAGCTAAGAAATCAAAAGTTTTAATCTCGGAAAGTTTTGCATTACGAAAACCTCTGCCCTGAGAAAGAAAGGATATTGCCTCTAGAACATTAGTTTTTCCGCTTCCATTTTTACCGCTAAGCACAACAAAAGACTTATCAATATCTACTTTAACATAGCGATAATTTCTAAAATTAACTAAAGTTAAACGCCGAATAGCAGATCTCATCTCTGCATCAGCAGAAGAAATGCTATCGATTGAATTGAGCTCATTCACCTAAATTCTCATCGGCATTAAAACATAGATAGCACTGTTATCTGAGGTATCATTAATAACCGTTGCGGCAGCACTACCAGACAAACTAAAACGAACTTCATCGCCTTTAATTTGCGCTAAAATATCCAACAGATAGCGGAAGTTATAGCCAGTATCTATCGATTCTTTATCGTACTTAGCCTCTAACTCCTCGGTGGCATTACCTAATTCAGCATTTGAGGCAGCAACAGTAACATGGTTTGTATCCGTAATCAGTCGTATACCGCGGCTTCTCTCCGTAACAACAGAAACACGATCCACAGCAGCTGTTAAATCCTTAACATTAACCTCTAAAATTTTATCATTATCAGTAGGAATAACACGCTCATAGTCAGGAAAAGTTCCATCAATAAGCTTAGAAGTCAATGTAATATCCTCAAAGGAAATACGAATTTTGTTCTCAGATAAAGCCATAGACACATTATCAATAGAAGCATCATCTAACAACTTACGAATTTCAAGAACAGACTTTCTTGGAACAATAACACCTTCTAACTTTTCTGCTCCTTCAGGTAAAGGCGATTCGGCACAAGCTAAACGGTGTCCGTCTGTCGCAACAACACGTAAAACCTTAGTATCACCTTCAGTTTTAGCATGAACATATAAACCATTCAAATAATAACGAGCTTCTTCAACAGAAGCAGAAAATTGCGTGCGATCAATCAGAGTCTTTAGCTCATCTTTACTGATTTCGAAATTGATAGGTAAATCATCCCCGGAAATCACAGGAAAATCTTCAACTCCAATTGTTGAAAGGGAAAAATTTGATCTCCCTGATGCAATTGTTAAAGCACCTTTTTCATTTGGATAGGTTAACTCGACATCAGCTCCATCAGAAAGCTTCCGAACGATATCATAAAGCATATGAGCCGGAGCAGTCGTAGCACCTTCTTCGACAACTTTAGCTTCAACAATTTCTGTTATCTCAATATCCATATCAGTTGCTTTGAAGTTAATGACGTTATTCTTAGCTTCAATGCGAACGTTTGATAATACAGGTATTGTGTTCCTCTTCTCAACAATGCTTTGTACATGGCTGAGCGTTTTTAAAAAATGTGCGCGTTCAATTGTGAATTTCATTATTTTTTCCCAAAAAAAAACTTGTTTTTATCTTCCTACAATTTATCACAAATCAATAAAAGCAGAAGTCAAAAAACAAGTCTTCAACAATTTTTTTTATCAAAACTCAGTTTTCAAGGGTTCTTCTGAGTATTTCAATATTTTCAGCTAAATTTGGATCTTCAATAATCAATTCTTCAACCTTGCGTACAGCATGCATAACAGTGGTATGATCACGGTCAAACTTACGTCCTATTTCAGGAAGTGAACGGGATGTTAACTGTTTAGCTAAATACATAGCAACCTGACGAGGTCTTGCAACGGTACGAGCACGGCGAGAAGACTGAAGTTCTTTTACAGAAATATTAAAATGCTCTGCAACCTTTTTTTGTATTTCATCAATAGTTGTCTTACGATCAATTGAACGCAACATATCTTTCAACACATCCTGCGTCATATCCAAAGTAATTTCTTTTCCGGAGAGTAACTGAGAATGAGCGGCAACTCTCTTTAGAGAACCTTCCAGTTCACGAACATTAGAAGTAATTTTTTGTGCCAAGAATTCAGCAACCTTCATTGGTAACTCAATACCATAAAGCTCAGCTTTCTTTTGTAAAATTCCAATTCTTAAGTCAAAATCCGTCGGCATGATATCAACTACCAAACCACCAATCAAACGTGACTTCAGACGATCCGCGATTCCCTCTAAATCTGAAGGAGACTTATCAGCAGAAATAATAACTTGTTTACCTTCTTCCACCAACGAACTGAAAGTGTGGAAAAATTCTTCCTGTGTTGTCCCTTTATTTCCCATAAATTGAAAATCATCAACCATCAGGACATCAACAGAGCGAAATTGCTCTTTAAAAGCGGCTGTATCCTTATAGCGCAAAGCTTTAACAAATTTGTAAACGAACTGTTCTGCTGTTAAATAAATGACATTGCGATTAGGATCATGTTGCTTTATATGCCAAATAATCGATTGCATAAGGTGTGTTTTACCTAGTCCGACACTGGAGTACAAGAACAAAGGATTGAAAGAAACATTTTTAGCCTCGGCAACCTTGCGTGCAGCAGCATAGGCAAATTCGTTTGTTTTGCCAACAACAAAGTTTTCAAAGGTATAATTTGGATTGAGTGGAGCCGCATTATTAACAGCATTATTTTTAACCACATCATTAGCTAAACTTGCCCCTGAAACTAGTCCAAAAGAACTGCTGTTTATATTGCAACCATAAATGTTTTGAGGGGTTGGTGTGGAAGATATTTTCTTCAAAAGAGACGTATCCACACTTCTCCTGTCAGAAAAACCAGTTTGAACGATAAAATTAACTTTCTTAATGCTAGGATTTTTTTGTTCCCAAATCTTATTAATTCTTTCAGCATAATGGGTAACAACCCAATTTTTCATAAAGGCTGTTGGAGCACATATATTCATTTCACCATTATTAAAGCTTCCAACTGTCAAGGGTTTAAGCCAACTGTCAAAAGCAGTCGCTCCAAATTCTGTTTTTAATTGTCCGCAAATTTGCTCCCATTGAAGATCAATAGGTTTTAAATCTTGTGCAAATGCTTCTTCTGCCATATCCATCTCCCACTTTAGATATTTACATAAATAAATAGTTGTTTACCTTATTATCAAAAAGTATCTTATGTTGAGTATCAGATACTCTAATCTGCAGATCTATCCTAACTATCCTAATAAGTGCCAAGAGTATCCTCTTAACAAATATCAAGACCTCTTCCCCCTTTATAAATACTGCAATTAATGTATAAAACACTTTTTACTACTAAACAGAACTTATGTTACAATAATTATCGAAAAACGACGATGAAAACAAATTATATAACAAAATCGGGATTTCGTATAAACCCTCATCAGCTAATTCTAAAGTATGAATACAAATTAAAATCAATAAGTACGAACACAAATCAAAATTAACCAAATCGGTAATTTGTTATGCGGGAAATCTATTGAATAAAAAATAAAAATACAAACAAAATTTTTAACAAATTTTAAATAAATTTACTTGACACGGATTTTACAGCGATTCGAGATAAGTGATTGAAAAAAAAACAAAAAAAAGCAAATACCTACACTCACGCAAGGTATTTGCCCTAATTCCAAAATAAACAGAAAACTTAGAGAGCTTTAACTTTCTGATTTAAACGAGAAATCGTACGAGATGCTTTGTTTTTGTGAAAAACACCTTTTTGAGCAGCTCTCATCATTTCGCTTTCAGCAACTTTCAGCGCAGAGGTTGCTAACTCCTTATCACCTGCAACAACAGCAGCGAGAACTTTCTTTACAAAAGTTCTAACTCTGCTCCTGCGAGCGCCATTAATAAGACTTCTCTTATTATTTCTATTTATTCTTGTCTTTGCCGATTTATGATTGGCCATAATTTTTTATCCTGTCTTAAAAGTTAAATTCAAATAAAATTCTGGAATACTTATACTCTATAATCTTAGATAGTCAACAAGTTTTTTTAAAAAAAATTAATTTAATTTTTACTTTTCAAACTAATAAGCACTTTTAATGGAGATTTTTGCATTTCAGAAATCTCTAAAATATCATTTTCTCTATGAAATACAGCTCTGTTAGATTCGCTTGTTATTGGATTCCATCCGAATTTTGGTAAGATATCTCCGTAAAACTCTTTTACATCAGCGAATTTATAACGTTTTGTTGCACCTAACATAGCTTCAGTATAGCCTGTTTCTTCGTTATGGAAAGAAAAGTCTTGGCTGGATATTTGCTTTAGCCCGTCCATAAGGGGAATATCTTCAAATCCTTCGACAAAACTCGTAGCGTACGCAGAAAACGCAAAAAAAGCACTTAATGCTAGAAAAAAATATATGACCAAGATTCGCTTCATATTAATCTCCTATTTTTGTAATTTACCACAATAGTATGTTGAGCGATTGTTTTGAATAATTTTCAAAATTTTTTTTGTAGAACAAGTACAATGAGGACAAGGTTTTCCTTCTTTTCCGTAAACACAATGTTGAAGCTGAAAATAACCAATATCTCCGTTTGGCTTTCTATAATCATGTAAAGTAGAACCACCAGCATCAATAGCTTTTTTAAGAGTCGTTTTGATAGCTTTAATCAAATCAGATGTTTCTTTTAAGCTAAGAGAACAACTTTCACGTAGAGGTGATATTCTAGCACTATAAAGAGCTTCCGAAGCATAAATATTTCCGATACCTGCAATAATTGATTGATCTAACAAAGTAGTCTTTATGGAGATTTTTTTCTTTTTTAATTTCTTGCTGAGATACTCCTCATTTAGCATTGGATCAAAAGGATCTGGACCTAAATCAATAAAGAGAGGATTTTTATTTAGTGCATCGGTCTGACATAATGTAATAAGACCAAAACGTCTTGGGTCATTATAAATAATTGTACCTTTAGAAGTTTGAATAACAACATGGTCATGTTTTTCCATAGCAAAGTCATCATCTGCAGATATTTTTATTTTTCCGCTCATGCCGAAATGCCAAATAATACTACATCCGTTATCAAGGTCCATAACGGCATATTTGGCGATTCGATGAATGCGTAATATTTTAGTTTGACAGATTCTTTTTTCAAAATCATGAGGAATAGGTATACGCAAATGTCTATTACGAATGACAACAAATCTGATGGTTGCACCCGTAACAGCCTTCTTAACAGCCTCCTTAATCGTCTCTACTTCTGGTAATTCTGGCATTACATTCCTCTCTTAAAAAGAGCATAACAATAAAACCAGATCTGGCGATAAAAATTTTGGTTTATACACTTTTATTTATGAATATTTTTAGAAATTTCTTAAACGCAGAGATATTTATATTTGACGCACATCAATTTTTATAGTATAATCCTAAAGATTCAAATTTGAAGGGGTTAATCTTGTGATAAAATCAAGGATTCTTAAAAGAACAAAAAAGTATTTTGCACCGCAAAATGATGGCGTATTGCATAAGTGTGACCACCCTGGGTGCGAAAAACCGGGAGAGTTTAAAGCTCCCAAAGATCGCTTATTGCAAGATTATTACTGGTTTTGTTTAGAACATGTTCAGGAATATAATTCCAAATGGAATTATTATTTTGATGAGGGAGCAGCGCCGGAACAGGATGTTTTTCGCCAAAAAATGCGCTTTCGAGGATTTCATTCAAAAATAAAATATAAGTTCGGTTGTGACCTAGAGGATGAGTTAGAATTTCTACAAGGATTCTCTGGTTATGATAAGGTGACAGATAGTATTTATTTTACTAAAGAAGATAAAAAGCAATTACAACATCTGGAGTTGGATACAAAGGATTTCAGCTTATCAGTGCTAAAAAAACAATATAAAAAACTTGCAAAAAAATATCACCCGGATCTGCATCCGGAAGATAAAGAAGCTGAGGAAAAGTTTAAACGTCTGACGGAGGCATATAAAAAGCTTCTTGAAAAAATGGTCTAAAGAGATAATTCATGCAGCTTTATAATATATTTTTTTATAGTATCTAAACGAAGGTCATATTTACTCAAATCTCTCTCAATAAATATCTTTTGATCAGGACGAATTTTGATAACACCAACCTGTCCAGCAATAAAATGCATAAGTTTTTCAACATTTTTGAAAGTATTATTATGAAACATAATCAAAATTCCGCGTGCGCCGGCATCGATTCGTTCAATATTTGCCAACTGACAAAGCTGTTTAATCTCCACAGTTTTAAGCAAATTTTCTACCTCTTCCGGTATGATGCCGAAACGATCAATCAATTCTTCACGCATATCATTAATTTCTTCTGCAGTTTTAAGATTACCAATACGCTTATATAATCCCAAACGTACCCCCAAATCTGCAACATACTTCTCCGGAATAATAATGGGAACACCTGTCGTAATTTGCACATTCCAATCTTCATTCTCAGACTGAGTATCCGTGAGATATTGTGCTGACTTGAGACGATTAATCTCTTCCTCCAACAAATGGTGGTAGAGGGCAATACCAACATCTTTAATATGACCGGATTGTTCTATTCCTAATATATTTCCTGCCCCCCGTATATCCAAATCATGGTTAGCTAAAGAAAAACCGGCTCCCAGTTGATTTAATGCCTGCAAAATACTCAGCCTTTTTTCAGCAATAGGAGTAAGAACTTTTTGATGAGGAATTGTAAAATAACAATATCCGCGAAGTTTAGAACGTCCGATTCGTCCTCTAAGCTGGTACAATTGAGCTAATCCAAACATGTCTGCACGATAAATAATCATGGTATTAACATTAGGCAAATCAATACCGGATTCAATAATTGTTGTCGAAAGTAAAAGATCAGCTTTACCATCAGCAAAATCACACATAACATCTTCCAAAATTCTTGGGGACATTTGCCCATGTGCTACTGCGATTTTTATATCTGGAACAAGTTCTCGTAACTTGGGTTCAATTTGTAAAATATCGGAAACTCTCGGGCAAACGAAAAAAACTTGTCCGCCACGATATTTTTCACGATAAATGGCCTCCTTAATCATAACGCGATCAAAAGGCATAACAAATGTGCGTGCAGACAGCCTATCAACGGGCGGGGTTGCAATAATGCTCAACTGTTTAACACCTGTCAAAGAAAGTTGTAATGTTCTTGGAATAGGAGTCGCACTCAAAGTTAGAATATGTACATCAGATTTTAAATGTTTTAGACGCTCCTTATGAGCAACACCAAAATGTTGTTCCTCATCAATGATTAAAAGACCTAAATTACAAAATTCAATGTCCTTTGCCAAGAGAGCATGTGTCCCTACGACAATCTCTACACCACCATCTTTAATTTCTTGTTTAACAATTTTTGCTTCCTTTGTGGAAACGAGTCGTGATAACATTTTAACCTTAATGGGGAACCCGGAAAGCCTCTCCTTAAAATTGAGGTAATGTTGTCTGGCAAGTAAAGTTGTCGGAACAACCACTGCAACTTGCGCACCGCCGGTGGCAACAGTAAAAGCCGCTCGTAGCGCAACCTCTGTTTTACCAAATCCAACATCACCACAAATAAGACGATCCATAGGAATACCCTGCGCCAAATCTTTAATGACATCCTGGACAGCATTAAGTTGATCATCAGTTTCCGTATATAAGAAACGATTACAAAATTCGTCATATAAACCGCGTTCAGGAACAAATATTTCTGCCTTTTTGGTTTGCCGCTCAGCAGCAATTTTAATCAACTTTTCAGCGATATCTTTAATCTTTTCTTTAACACGAGATTTTTTCGCTTGCCAGGCAGATCCACCCAATGTATCCAAAACAACATTGCTATCTTCAGAGCCATATCGACTGATGACATCAATATTTTCAACAGGTACATAAAGCTTATCATTATTAGCATAAATGAGTTTCAAACAATCATGGGCGGCACCGTCAGTAATAAGATTTTCCAATCCCTCAAAGCGACCGATACCATGTTCAATATGAACAACATATTCACCGATATTTAGCGAAGAAATGTCAGAAATCAAATTTTCTGCAGAAACTTTGTTCCGATTTCGTAAGTTCTTTCGCTCGCCCCAAAGATCTTGCTCGCTAACAATAAAGTAGTCATTTGATTGAAAGCCGTGTTGGATTTCAAGAATAAGAATGGCTATTTTCCCCTTAGCAGATTCGCTAACAGCTTCCTGCCAAGTTGAAGCTTTTACAATCTTTTTAAATTGGTTTTCCGTTAATGCCTTATACATACGATCTAAAGAACCTTCTGTATAACAGCATACAATACGCCTTTTTGATGCATTATTTTTAAATTCCAGCGCCAAATCTTTATAGACGGAAAGATTGTTAATGTTTTTAAGTGAGGCAAAGTTTTTTTGGGGTCTGGTAGAATAATCAAAACATTCATCACTTTCAGGAATTACCAGATTTGAAAACTGGCAGTAACGTCTGGATCGAATAATATCGGAATAGTCTTCATGACTTAAAAAGAATAATTCCGGTTTAATCGGACGGTAATAATCTGTCTCAGAAATATTTTGCACATTAAGAGCTTCCATTCGGGCTTGGTAATGATCCGAGATTGTATCTATTTTAGCCTTCAGAGCATTATTTATATCGATTCCCAAGATAATATCTGCTCGAGGTATATAATCAAATAAGGTAGGTAAAGCATCTTCATAAAAAAACGGAAGCCAATTTTCCATTCCTAAATATTTTTTACCATTTGAAATACTTTCATATAATTCATCTTTAATGCCGTTTGCTCCAAAAGTTTCTCTGTATTTAGATCGGAAAGTGCGTATGCTGTTTTGATCAAGAACAACCTCACTGGCACTACTGAAGTTATAATATTGTAATTCTTTTGTACTACGTTGTGATGAAACATCAAAAAAGCGTAACCGTTCAACTTCATCATCAAAAAGATCAATTCTTAAAGGTTGTTCTGCACCGCTTGGAAAAACATCAATGATATCCCCACGAATAGCGTATTCTCCGGATTCCATAACTTGTTCGACCCGATTATACCCATTAACAACAAAATAGTGTAAAAAAGAATCAAAGTTAAGCTTATCACCTATTTTAATAACTTTATGTGCATTATAAAATATTTTTTTAGGAGGGAGTTTTTGAATAATGGCCCCAACACTTGTCAAAATAATTTTGCGTTTTTTATCATCCTGTTCTAAAACCAATTTGGTCAGAGTGTGAATTCGCTGAGATAATATATTTGGATTAGGTGAAACCCTGTCATAGGGAACAGTATCCCATGCGGGAAATAGTAGAACTTCAATTTCTGGAGCAATAGAACAAAGAATGTCGTATGTTTGTTTCAGGCTAATACCATCACTTAAGATGCACAACAAATCACGATCAGTTTGATAAAACAAATCTTTTATAGCAAAAGGTTCAGCATCTTTAGTAATGCCGCTGAGGGTTTTTGTGTTGTATTTACTAAAATCAATAGACATTTTATGCTTTTCTGTTATAAATATTTATATAATAAATAACTCAAACCAAAAAAATGTAAAGAGCTTAATATGAGGCCCAAGATTTTATATCCACTGTTTGCCCCTGTAGAAGCACTAAAAGGTGTGGGTACGAAGTATGCACGCTTAATCAAACATTTATGTGGGGACAAAATAGTAGATTTATTATTCCATTTGCCGGTAAATCTAATTGATAGAACATATACAGTTCCGCTTAAGGATGCTCAAAATGGTAGAATATGGACCGGAATAGTTACAATAACAGAACATCAAAAACCTCTTAACAAAAAACATCCGTATCGCATCATATGTACTGATGGAACAACTCAATTGGTACTAGTTTTTTTTAAGGTCTATGCTGATTTTTTAATCAAAAATTATCCTGTGGAGCAAAAAAAGGCAATCAGTGGCAAATTAGAGTTCTTTAACGGATCATGGCAAATAACTCATCCTGATTATGTGACGGATGCCTCAGATATCAAGGATATCGCGACCATAGAACCGATTTATCCATTAACAACCGGCATTAATAACAAGATGTTGGTAAAGCTGGAAAAAAGCATATTGTCATCATTACCCCAGATTCCGGAGTGGCTAGCACCACAGTCTCTACAAGACTTGGAGTATATCAGTTTTAACCAAGCTCTTTATACAGTTCATAATCCGCGCAATATATCGGATCTTTCACCTTCTTCTTTTGCGTATAAAAGATTAGCCTACGATGAAATACTTTCAAACCAATTAGCCTTGGCACTTATTCGCCGGAAGGTAAAGCAGCAAAAGGGACGTTCCTATGTAGGAAATGGCTCATTGTATAAAAAAATAATAGATCAATTACCCTTTAGCCTAACAAAAGCACAAGAAAATGCCTTATCAGAAATATCATCAGATCAGGCCGCTCCATACAAAATGTTGCGTCTATTACAAGGAGATGTAGGTTCAGGCAAAACAGTTGTGGCCCTTTTAAGCATGATAAAAGTAATAGAACAAGGCGTTCAAACAGCACTGATGGCACCAACAGAAATATTGGCCAAACAACATTATCAAACAATATCTGATCTATGCAAAAACACGGATATAAAAATAGGGTTGTTAACCGGCAAATTAAGGCCGAAAGAAAAAAGAGAAATATATGCTGAATTATCCGCCGGTAAGATAGACATATTAGTAGGAACACATGCCTTGTTTACAGAGTCTGTGACATTTAAAGACTTAGGGTATGTGGTTATTGATGAGCAACATCGCTTTGGTGTCAATCAGCGATTATCTCTTTCTTCCAAAGGTTATGCTTGTGACGTATTAGTCATGACAGCAACACCGATTCCCCGTAGTTTATTATTAACCGCTTACGGAGATATGGATTATTCCAAAATAAACGAATTACCAAAAGGTCGAAAACCGGTGCAGACTGCGGTGATGAATGTTAATAAAATAACAGATGTTATATCTGCCTTAAAACGTAAGTTGGAAAACAATGCAAGGGCCTATTGGGTATGCCCTCTAATAGAAGAATCTGAAAAATCTGATTTGGCAGCAGCAACCGAAAGATACGAGATGTTGCAACAATGTTTTGGTCAAGATGTAGGGTTAATCCATGGTAAAATGAAAGAAACAGAAAAAAATGCCATAATGGAAGAGTTTAAATCCGGTCGAAAAAAATTATTAGTAGCAACAACAGTTATAGAAGTTGGTGTTAACATTCCGGAAGCAACAATAATGATAATTGAGCACGCTGAACGTTTTGGATTGGCACAACTACACCAGTTAAGAGGAAGAATAAAAAGAGGAGTTGAAGCAGGGAGTTGTATTTTGCTTTATTCATATCCTTTAAGTGCAGTAGCAAAAGAACGTTTAAGCATAATGAAACAAACCGAAGATGGCTTTTACATTGCAGAAAAAGATCTGGAACTACGCGGTGGTGGGGAGATTTTGGGAACGCGCCAATCAGGATTTACTCAATTCAGATTAGCAGACATGGCGTATCATACGGACCTGCTGATGAAAGCCAGAGATGATGTGCAAGATATCTTAAAAAACGATCCGAATTTAGAAACATCACGAGGACAATCCTTAAAGATTCTGCTATACCTTTTTGAGCAGGATGATGCAGTTAAAACATATCTTGCAGGCTAACTTAATTTTTTTAAAGAAAAATATAATTCTCCCTGAGCTGTTTTTGTAAAATATTTGTTAGAAAACAAACGTTTTTCAGCTGCAAGTAATTTTTTCACCAAACTGGGATGCTTCGTACTTATTACAAATTTTGGTGATAAATCAATAAAAGTATCTGGGCACTTTTTTACAAAATTTATAACTTCATCCTTATCGCGCCAACAAGGATAACCAGTAATATTTTGAGTATAAGTTTGGATATCTGTACACGGAGATCCTTCAAGCAATTCATCTAAATTCTTTCCTAAAAGGAACAAGGTATTTTCTTCTGTTTCTAAGCAATTATCGCTGGCGTGTAAAAGATTCCCTCCCAACATCTTTCTATAGCGGGTTTTAGTTGATATGACATTGGAATTATTACCATTTGATAGTGTTTCATTATGATCAGACACCCAAATAGCTAAAAAACTTCCGGATCCTGTCTCTTTCTCTTTTTTGCAACCTTTAGGTAATTTCTTACCGTAAAAGCGTGCCAAAGATGCTCCAAAATTTTCTTTTTTCCATGTAATTTCATAAATTTGCAAAACATTAAAATTCTGAGCGATATCATCCAGAATTTCTTTTTGCTTAAATCTGCCTTTTTCCCATAAAATAAACAAATAAAAATTTTTGCTACACTGGTCCATTACATCATCCTAATCATTAATTTACTGATAGCCTATAACCTAAAAGTTAAAAATAACTTATAATAAACTTGACAAAAAGAAAATTTTAGGCTACTATATCAATACTGATTTTATAAGCATTTGTTTAACAATTCTAAAATTTATACAATTATGGCAAGAGTAACCTACATAGTAGTGGACGATCCTATGTTCCCCGTCGAGGTATGTCATGAAGTGCCAGATCAAAAACAACGGCCTGTCAAAGACAAGAAAAAGCCAAAACGGAGGAAGAGCTGATCGCTCACTAACATCGCAAGAAAGAAAGGCATCTGTCATTTTGCACAGATGCCTTTCTTTAATAAAAAATTCATTTGTTGCTGGTAACTTCATACTTAACAGAAAGGAGTGAAAATGTCGTGCTATTTAATCACAGGGGGTGCGGGGTTCTTTGGAACGATATTAAAGCAATATTTTTTAAAAAAAGGAGAGATGTGCATCAGCATTGATCTAAAGTCAGATGACTTTAGGCATGAAAATTTCATATCATATCAAGGTGATATAAATGATGATCAATTGATGGAAAAAATCTTCTCAACATACCAATTTGATGCTATTTTTCATTGTGCAGCACTGTTAGCGCATGTTAAAAAGGATTTAAAAAAATTGTGGCATGCTAATGTGGATGGGACACAAAATGTTTGCCGGTTTGCACTAAAATATAATATTAAGAAGATAATCTTTGTATCTAGCAACTGCTTGTGGGCCAAAAATTTTGACCATCCTGTTAGTGAAACAGAAAAGGCAGATCCTATCGAAATATATGGAAAATCAAAGTTGGAGGGAGAAAAGATACTATTATCGCACAAAGACAAAATAAATAGCATCATTTTTCGATCACCAACAATCATGGATGAAGGAAGGTTGGGATTATTGGGTATTTTATTTGAATTTATTGATGAAAATAAAAAATTGCCAATGGTCGGAGATGGCAAAAATCAGTACCAATTTATTTATGCCAAGGATTTGGCAAAGGCTTTCGAGTTGGCTCTGTCTGCTGATTATACGGATATTTTTAATATCGGTGCTGATAATGTAAAAAGTTTTAATGAAGTTTATCAATACGTTATTGAAAAATCAGGCTCTAAAACAAGACTGGTCCATTTTCCTAAGCTCCCTATGATATGGGCAATGAAAATTTGTTTTTGGCTGGGATTATCCCCCTTAGGGCCATACCAATACAAGATGATTGCTTCAAATTTTATCTTTGATACTGCAAAAATCAAACAAAAGCTTGGATTTAAGCCGACACTAACCAATGAAGAGATGCTGTGGCGGGCATATAATTTCTATCATAAAAACAAAGAGGAAATACTAAATCGCAAAGATGTTTCTGCCCATAATAGCGTAGCTAAAATGGGAATAATTAAAGTCCTCAAATGGTTTATGTAAAAAAAATTAGTTGCTATCAATTTCTCTATTAACGATTTCTTGTGCGATATCATAGTCAAACCCGGCACGAACCAAGGATGCTAGATCTTTTTGGCGATTTGATATGCGATCTTCATCACTACAACGAAAACATCCGATTTTTTTCTTTTGCGCAAAGTTAAGAGCCGTTGCCATTTCAGAATACTCGGATTTTTCAAAATATTGAGCAATAATTGCTTTATCAATTCCTTTTTGGATAAGATTTTGTTCAATATAACGTCTTGATTTTCCCTGAGCAAGATAGTTATCAATCTTTAGATGAGCAAACCTGTTGTCGTTAACAAAATTTTGATTTGATAATTCTTCAATAATTTCATCAATCCATTGATATGCTTGGTGTGGATTGTATTCTTTATCAAAAAAAACGTACTTATCAACCCTTCTTTTTAGGACATCAAAAAGATTTTTTTTAGAACTTTCAAATCTTTCTAAATAATATAGGGCAATATTCTTAAGTCTTGCTTTTGTCGGGATCTTTGGATGTGATTTTTTTACTTCTTTTATAAACACTTGAAATTTACCTTTAAATAGATTAGCTTCACAGAAATTAACGTAATTATACAAAGGAATAATAAATTGGCTAATGAAAATTTTGATACATGTGTATCTTTTTTAATCGACGATGGTTTATTTGTCGGTCGCATCGTCAGATTGGAAAATATCTTAAAAACCATTATTCAAAAGCATGAATATGTAAAAAATGTATCAGTCGCCTTAGCAGAAACAATATCTTTGAGTGTACTTCTGGCCAATGCATTAAAGTTTGAAGGTTTATTTACCCTGCAATTGCAAGGTAATGGTCCGATATCAACAATTGTTGTTGATGTATCATCTGATGGTAAGTTGCGTGCTTGCGCTAACTATGATCAAAATCGCTTGGAAAAGGCATGGGCTTTGCGCAAAAATGAAGGTGAAATGGAGGAAACACCACATCTTTTAGGTAACGGAACATTGGCATTCACAATAGATGATGGAAAAAATAATTATCACCAAGGTATCGTTGATCTGCAAGGAAAGAACCTAACAGAATGTGCTCTTCGTTATTTTAAGCAATCAGAACAAATAGAAACAATGCTCAAGCTCTTTGTTGATATCCCTAAACAAGACGGAGATGTATGGCGTGCTGGAGGAATTTTGTTACAACGCATACCGAATATAGGTGGCAAAAATATAAATATTGAAGATGTTGCGGAATTAAAAAACGAAGCAAAGATATTGATGAATTCTCTGACAAAAGAGGAATTATTTGATGAGAACTTACAATTACCGGAAATTTTATACCGCCTGTATCATGCCAATAATTTGGTAATAACCAAAGAAAACAGGTACACATTTCAATGCCGTTGTAGCAGAGAAAAACTATTAAAAACATTACGAGGATTTTCTGAAGATGATTTATCTTCAATGTTGGATGATAGGGGGATAATTACAACAAAATGTGGTTTCTGCTCTGAAATATATGAGTTTACTATTTCAGAGATATTACAAAAATTAAATTAACATTAAATAAGTTTTAATTTTTTTGGGCTTAAAATAGCAACCAAAGGCAATTGTAATCAAAGTAATAGAAAAGGGGAAACCAGATGAATAAACTAAGAAATATGGTTTTGGTCTTAAGTAGCTTGTTGCTATTTTCGTGCACTTCAACCAGCGATGTTGATGCTGTTCCTCTAAAATATAGTGAGCCCCATTTTCAAACCAAAGCTCCTATAGAGCTTAATGTTGAAAAAGTTGACATTATTTCAGAATTTGTTCCTTCGTTTACACGTCCGAATGTTGAACATTTATTTCCTGTATCAATTGAAAAAACAGCCAAAATTTGGGCAGAAGATCGTTTAAAAGCCGATGGATTCTCTTCTAATAGAATTGCAGAATACATAATAAAAGACGCATCAGTAACCGAAGAGCTTGAAAAATCAGAAGAATTTTTACAAAAAGATCGCCTGAAATATCGAGCAAATTTATCGGTTATTTTGAAAATTAGAGATAAATCAAATATGGCGGTGGCAGAAACAACAATCGATGCTTGGCGTGAACTGCGCCTACCGGCAGATACGAGTATTGCAGATAAAGAAAAATATTGGAATGATATGGTTCAAAAGCTATTTAATGAATTTAATGTTCGCATCGAACAAAACATTCATGAATACCTAAGTAAGTTTGTTAAAAACGATTACAGTATCCAAGAGTACAATAACTAGGCTAATAAAATCAGTTTAAAACGAAATTTCTTTCAGTGCCTGCAACCAGGTTAAAAGCAGGGAGTTCAATGTCTTTAATCTTATTGCCAATTTTTACTTTACAACTACCAGTAAAAATAGCACTTGATTTAGATGTTACATAACCGACATCTTCAAAATCATCCCCAGGAATAAGCTGGGGTAATTGTCCCTTAAATCCATCAAAATCAACAGATGTCATATGCCCGTATGCATCAATAACAGAAAGCTTCTTCCCAAGTAAAACAACATCATCATCCGAGTTATTTTCAAAACGCAAGGAATAGTCCCAACATAGCCCCCCATCACTCACAGCACTATCAGACAATTGTAGATAAGCCGAAATAGTAATGTCGTTACTAACACACTCACTATATTGCATACCATAATGCATTTACAAACATCCTCACAAGAGTTATTATTAACTAATAATTAACTTTTAAATGCCTGTAAAAATGAATCTATACTTTTTCAACAATAGAAAGTTTATTTTATTCTGCCATAATTATCTTCAAAGCGTACAATATCGTTTTCATCGAGATTCTCTCCGGTTTGTATTTCAATAAAAACAAGAGGGGCATCTTTAGAATTGTTCCTAATCCGATGTTTTGTCTTGACAGGAATATAGATGGAGTCGTTCTGATGGCAATTTAATGTATTTTCATCTAAAACAACAACGCCTTCTCCCTCAACAATAATCCAGTGCTCAGCCCTGAAATGGTGCAATTGTAAAGAAAGAATGCCACCAGGGTTGACAGTAATTTTTTTAACACAAAAATTTTTGCCCGAGTCCAAAACTTCCCAAGTTCCCCAGGGCCGAATATCGCTTTCACCTTTAGTATAGTTTGTTGTCATAATATTTTATCCTTTTATAAAAAAATAAACTGGAATAAAAGAATAATACGTTGTATAAGATAAAAAACAAGCAATAATATTGCTGGAGGGATAATGTCAGAAACAAATAAAAATATAGCGCTTGCAGTTATAAGAAAGATTAACAATGAGCAAAGTATGCCCAAAAATATCGAGCAACTGAACTCAATTGCAAAAATTATAGCAGAAGAAACGCAAGCTGTTTCTGTTTATATCTACATACGTGCAGAAGAAGTGTCTTTGGAATGTATTGCATCATCCATAGATAAGGAACTTCCAAAGGCAGTAAGAATTGGCGAGGGTGTTGTTGGTAAAGTAGGCATGGATAACCATACATCATTTGTAAAAACAAAAGATCTTTTTAAGATTGCAACTCCTTTAAGAAGATGGAACAAAGCTATAGGGGTGTTGTTGGTAAACTATGCTAAGCCCCACGAATATGATGAAACTGAAGCAGAATCTTTAGAAACAATTTGTCTTTTTTTAAGCGAATTAGTTGCCTCAGAGGAAATGTCTCAATACATAAGAAAGTTTATTAAGAGTCGAGGTATTGTTGCTAAAGATCACATGAAGGGTGTGGTTATAAATGCGGGCTATGGTCTTGGAAATGTTGTTGTTCATCGTCGCCGCAAAGCTGTGACTAAAATGTTTTCTAAAAATAAAGAAAAAGAGCTACAGTCATTAGAAATAGCACGCAAAAAAATGAATGAGGATCTAGAAATAAAGTTAAATCCGCAAAATATTTCTAACAGCGAACATATAGAAATCTTGGACGCTTATCGGATGATTGCCAATGATAAAGGATGGTATAAGCGTATTATCAGCCATATCGATTCTGGTTTAACGGCTGAAGCTGCGGTGGAACAAGCATATGCGGAAATGTGGAACCGTTTATCTGGTGCAACAGATACATATCTCAAAGAAAGACTACATGACTTAAGAGATATAGCTGATCGACTAAGGTTTTATCTAAATGGAGACAACGATAAACAAAACATAGAATATCAAGATATTGTCGTCGTGGCAAGCTCGATGGGGCCGGCAGACCTGATGGATTATGATTATAAGAAGATTCGCGCCTTAATTATCGAGGACTGTACACCGACAATGCATGTGGCCATAGTGGCAAAAGCATTAAATGTTCCTGTTATATCATCTATTGAAGGGCTCTTCAAAGAAGTAAAGGAAGGATCTTTAATAGCCGTAGATGGAAGCGATGGTTCGGTTTATATTAATCCACCCAAAGAAATTGTTCAAAAAATTTCTGCTAAAATGGCAGAAAAGGCGCAGGAACTGGACCGTATACAAAAACTGAAAAATTTAAAAAGCAGAACAAAAGACAAAGAAAGGATTAATCTATACATTAATATCGGCATGGAATTTGATTTTGACTACGTCAAAAGCACAAATTGTGACGGTGTGGGCTTATATCGAACAGAAATTCCTTTCATGTCCGCAGAAAAAATGCCGGATATAGAAAAGCAGGTCCAATGTTACAAACGTCTATTAGATGTCGCGAATGGGAAAAAAGTTATTTTTAGAAGTTTGGATGTCGGTTCGGATAAGTTGTTACCATACTGGAAAAATATTGACGAGGAAAATCCGGCAATTGGTTGGAGATCCATACGTATCACACTTGATAGAAGAGCTATCCTTCACAAACAAATGAGAGCCTTTATTCGTGCAGCTTCTGGGCAAGAACTATATGTTATGTTTCCGATGATCTCAAATTTGGAAGAGTTTATGGAAGCAAGAGAAACCTTTATGTATGCCTATGAACGCGAAAAAAAGGAAGGATATCCCTTACCATCAGAGGTTCATTTGGGATTAATGATAGAAGTTCCCTCAGTTGTCTTTCAGCTAAGAGAAATTTTTAAATACTGTGACTTTATCTCGGTAGGAACAAACGATTTATATCAATTCTTTTTTGCTTGCGATAGGGGTAACACACGTTTGAATGGCCGATATGATGTTTTATCTGCTCCCTTTTTGAGCTATATGAAAAAAATAATAAAAGAGGCAAACAAAGCAAATGTGCTTTGTTCTGTGTGTGGGGAGATGGCAAGTAATCCTTTAGAGGCAATGGCGCTCATTGGTCTTGGTTTTCGCAATTTATCTGTATCCAGCTCTTCATATGGGAAGGTTAAGGCAATGATAAGATCAATGTCAGCCAAAGATGTTGAGGATTACTTAAATAATATTATGTCTTCGTCACGAAGGACCCTTCGTCCGCAATTAAAAGCGTATGCAGTGGATCATTCTATTGAAATCTATTAAAAGTTATGTTTTAATACTCTAAAGGAAAATTCGAAGAAGGAACGGGAACTATGGAAAATACGGAAGAAAAAGAGCTAGATGTTGATATCGAAGATATTGGCACAATTCTTAAGAGCAGCCGCTTAAAGAGCAAAAAAACATTAGAAGAAATATCTAATGAGCTTTGTATTCGTAAAATTTATCTGACAGCGTTGGAAGAAGGTGATTACGAAACTCTTCCGCCGATTCCCTATGGAATGGGTTATGTTAGAACATATGCAAAATTTTTAGGCTTAAGTCCAGAAAGAGCTGTAAAGTTATATAAAAAAGCAGCACAAGTTGAAGAACAAGAAAAGATAGAAGAAGTTTCTCCTGAGCCGGAGATAAGTAAAAGTAGCAGGTGGCATATCATACTTGGCATAATTGCACTTATTATCATTTACGGTATCTGGAATATGTACGCCGCAAATAAAAACGCCAAAACCATTGAATCGCAAATAGAGGATACCGAATTGGTAAATGAGGCAACAGTTCAGGATTCTACGGATGTAATCGATGATGAAGTATCTCTCGATGAGTCATCTGAAATAGAAGAAGACAAAAAAACAGAAGATAAACAAGAAGCGCCTAAAGAAGCCAATGATAAGGAAGCCTTAAAAAATAAAGTTGTCTTATCCTTTAGTGGTGAGACATGGGTAGAATTGAAAGATAGAAAGAAAATATACATACAAGGAGTATTCCATAAAGGTGATATCAAAGAAGTAGACTACAACGATAATATGTTTTTATCTGTAGGCAGACCGCGTAATGTGGTTGTTTCCGTTAAAGGAGTAGAAAAAAATATTCTTATCAAAAAACGGAAATCGAATATTCCTCTCGATTCGCTATAGAATTTAGAATGTTTTGCTCCAAATTTTAACTTGAATTAAAGTTATAAATGTGATATTATCCCCTTAAGTTTTAAAGCTTAAGAGGAAGAGGAGATATCTGGTAAATAATATTCAAAAGCAAAATTTTGATAATGGTCGTGAATAACTTTAGACTTGCTTTTTTTTAAGCTCCCTGTTAGAAATGCAAATAAATTAATGCATTAAAGGAATAACAATGAATTTTGATGAAAAATTAGCCGGTGTCGTTACCAGATTTGAAGAAGTACAGGCATTATTAGCCTCCCCTGATACTTCCACTGATGATTTAGTAAAACTTAATAAGGAAATATCTGTTTTAGAACCGGTTGTGGCAGCTATCAATAATTATCAAAAAGAAAAACAAGCTTTTAAAGAAGCCGAAGAGATGATGGCAGACAACACGCTTGATAAAGAAATGCGTGATTTAGCAGAAATGGAATATTATGAGCTAAAAGAAAAATTACCCGAATTAGAAAAAGAAATCAAAGTTTTGTTATTGCCTAAAGATGAAGAAGATGAAAAAAATGCCATCTTAGAAGTGCGTGCCGGAACAGGAGGGGATGAGGCAGCCCTATTTGCCGCCGTATTATTTGAGATGTATCAAAGATATTCCCAAAAGCAAGGATGGAAGTTTGAGATTTTAGATGCCAGCGAAAATGGTATTGGTGGATACAAAGAAGCTTCTGCCAAAATCACAGGTAATAATGTTTTTGCAAAGCTGAAGTTTGAATCCGGCGCACACCGTGTACAACGTGTTCCTGTAACGGAGTCCCAAGGAAGGGTGCACACATCAGCGGCAACAGTGGCCGTCTTGCCGGAAATAGAAGAAGTTGATATGTATATCAATCCGGCAGATTTAAAAATTGATGTTTATCGCGCATCCGGTGCCGGCGGTCAACACGTTAACCGTACAGAGTCCGCTGTAAGAATCACCCATATTCCGACCGGAATAGTTGTTCAATGTCAAGATGATCGTTCGCAGTTTAAGAATAAAGAAAAAGCAATGAACCACCTGCGTGCCAAGTTGTATGATACACAAAAAGCCAATATTGATGCCACTTATTCTGAAAAGCGCAAGCTCCAGGTTGGCTCAGGTGACAGAAGTGAGCGGATTCGCACTTACAATTATCCGCAAGGGCGTGTAACCGACCATCGTATTAATCTAACTCTCTATAAATTAGAAGAAGTTGTATCAGGTGAAGCACTAGGAGAGATTATTGATGCACTCATCACCGAAGATCAAGCTCAACGCTTAGCCGAAATCGATTAAATTAATAAGATTTAGTTATTGTACATAGGCAAAATATATTTTTTGATCAGCTTTAATCCTGTGTTCATTGTTAGAGATAAAAATGTAAGCAAGATAATGCCGACAATTACACCTGCCATATTAAATAAGGATCCTTCTTTTAGGATGTAATAACCAAGCCCGGCTGTGGAGCTGACAAATTCACCGATAAATGCCCCTAGTAGAGCCAATCCGATATTCATCTTAATGCCACTCATAACCCATTGTAGAGAACCGGGAAAAATAATTTTATATAGCATCTGCCAACGAGTTGCTCCTAAACTTTGAGCAAATATGGTGTATTTTTCTGCCGCCATTTTTGTTCCTTCGTAACTTTGTGAAAGAGCCACCAAAAAGACACTGAATGCAGCCATAAAAACTTTACTCATGAGACCGATACCAAACCAAATAATGAGCATCGGAGCTAAGGCAAAAATAGGTATGGCACCTAAAATAAGTAAATATGGTTCCAAAACTTTACGCAAAGTATCATTGATGCATATTAACAGTCCCACAATAGTTCCCAATATAGTACCAATAATAAGTCCTAGTCCTGCTTCAGCAAATGTAACCCAAACATTATACCACATTTCTGATGTTTGTATTTCCGTAAAAAACAAGCGCACCACTTGTATCGGCGATGAAAACAAAAACAATATATTTTTATCGTAGAATGCTAATAGCTCCCATACAATCAGCAATACTGTGGCCGGTAAAAGTTTTAAGATAAATTCGCGCATTTCTTCTCCGATATCGATTTCTCTAAAGCTGTTTTCACTTTGGCAAACAAATTGTCACGTTTACTGTCTTGAACATCAATGACTTCTGTTACACAAGCAGGGCGTGGGCTTAAAATTACTATCCTATCAGCAAGCAAAAGCGCTTCTTCAACGGAGTGTGTTATCATTAAAGCAGCAGCTTGGTGTTCCAACACATAATTCCTTATAATCTGGGCCAATTCATTTTTAACCACAATGTCTAACGCGCTAAAAGGTTCATCCAATAACAATAGTTGAGGAACAATAGAGAGCATTCTAGCTAAGCTAACTCTTTGCCTTTGTCCGCCGGATAGTTCCGCAGGATAAAATCTAAAAAAACGTGCCAAATGTACAAGTTTTAACATCTTCATCGCTTGCCGATGATTTTTTACACCAATTAACTCCATAGCCAAGGAAACATTTTGTTCAGCGGTCTTCCATGGCAATAATGAATCTTCCTGACTCATATAACCGACAGCTTTTCCCGGTAAACTAATGTCCGCAACAATCTTACCTTTGCTGGGAGTTTCAAGTCCCGCAATAATTTTCAACAAAGTACTTTTTCCGCATCCGCTTGGCCCCAAGACACAAGTTATCTTGCCTTTATCCAAACTAAGCGAAACATCATCCAAAACCTTTAGTCGATTAAAGTTTTTAGTTATATTTTTTACTGTAACGACCGAAATATTATTTTCCATATTTTTTATAAGCCTTATCTGCAAAAGTATTATCGGTTGCTACACTTGTTTCCTGTGGCTGTTTTAAATCACCGATATTAATACGTTCAGTTATACCTTGTTGCCATACAGAATCTTTAATGGATAGATCCCTTGGATAAAGAGCATTTTCTCTGCTTCGATTAACTGCGCGTACAAGAATATCCTTTTCGATATTGGGAAAGATTTTTTCCGCAACTCTTAAACCAACATCATCATCTTGATAGAAAGCAATGATGGCCTGCTGCAAGGAATCTACAACTTTTTGCACTATTTCCGGATTCTTTAGTATAAAATCTTGACGTGTCGTAATGCCCGTAATGGCTTGAGGTGGTAAAAATTGGCTCAAAGAAATAATAGCTTTATATCCTTGTTTTTCGGCAATAGCAACATTGGGATCCAAATCCATTGCAACATCTACTTCACCAGCTTCTAAAGCTGCCATCTGTGCACCAAAGGTAACAGGCTTAATATCGATATTTAAATTATGAGCATTCTTAAGGTTGTTAAGGTTTGTATATAAAGTGGATGGTGCCGGAAAACTACTCACTACCAGATTGTTAAAATCTGTGATTTCCTTTACCACATCAATGTTCTCTTTATTTGTATAACCAATAAAAGGAGCTTTTTCAACAAGTGTCGCAATTGTTTTTAATTGTCCGCCACGTTCTTGTATAATGGCTGAAAATATAGGATCTCCAACACCAAAATCTGCATAACCGCCCACAACAGTAGCAGCAATCTGATCATCATTACCGGAATAGGTCAAATGAACATCTAGGCCGTTTCTAGCAAAATAGCCTTCTTCCATAGCAATATAAAGAGGAAGATAAAGAAAGATTTTGCTTTGTCCGTATTGTGTAATGGTAACTTTAGTCAAGCGCTCTGTTTGAGATAAATTTTCCTTATTTGTGGGATAAAAGCGAGTAAGTAACAAAAAGAAACATACCAAACCTAAAAGTAAAATCCCTTTTTTCATTTTTTGCTCCTTTAATAATTATCTCTCACGACAAGAATTATATTTGTTTTTGGATAATATGCAAGAATTTTATTAGCAAAGTCAATAAAGGAGGCCAAGTAAAAAATCGATTAGATACAACAAAGGTCTCGCAATAAAGCGAGACCTCCGTCATTTTAAGTAAAAAGATCAATAGCGCGACAGTATGCCTCTGCTGTGAGCTTCACGTTGAGCTGCATGATAACAATACGCAACACACTTCCTATAGCCGTGCTCATCCAGTTCATCATAATGATCAAAGATCTGATGCAGCAAATCATCATCTGAAAGCTTTTTTAGTGCAACCGCATACTTTTTTAACTCAGGCAAACGAAAGATGAATACCAAATGTTCATGAAGTCGCACCGGTACAAGGCAACTTAAATACCAAATTGAATACACAATAAAATGCAAAATAACCATACTCAAAATTTTTAAGACATAATTAAAGAGTTTTGCGCCAATATAGCAAAATTAATTCAGCAGAGTCAAGGATTTATTTTTTGTAACAAAATGTAACATCTTGTTAGAAGATTTCCTCAAAAATAAATGCTAAAAGAAAAACAGATTAATTTAAAAGGGGCGTAGTATGTCTAAATTACTTAAAGTTGCAGTTATTGGTGCCGGCATGATGGGCAAAAATCACCTGAGAACATATAAATCTCTACCGGGTGTTGAGCTGGTCGGCGTATATGATATTTTCTCAGAATCTGCTCAAAAAGCAGCAGAAATGTTTAATATCAAGGCTTTTTCATCGCTTGAAGAAGTCGCTCATAAAGTAGATGCTGTCAGCGTAGTAACCACATCTGTTGCACACTGTGAAGTTGGTGAGTTTTTCTTAAATAAAGGTATTCACTGTATCATTGAAAAACCTTTAGCTACAACGGAAGAAGAGTGCTATCGCCTTATTAACGCCGCAAAGAAAAACAACGTTGTTCTTCTCGTTGGACATATTGAACGCTTTAATCCTGCCGTAGAGCAAATGGGCAAGATTTTATCAGATACATCAAAGATTCGTTCTTTAACAGCGCAGCGTATGTCTGCCGCTTCCGGTCGTATTACCGATGTTGATGTAGCTATGGATTTGATGATTCACGATGTTGAAGTTATCCAGTCCTTGGTTAGATCGCCAGTTGTCAATGTTCAAGCTGCTGCTGTTAAGACCCCTGACAATATTAGTGGCAAAAACTATATTACAGCCCTTCTTGAATTTGAAAACGGCGCAACTGCAAACATTACTGCCAGCCGTATCACCCAGGCTCGCGTTCGTACACTAACCGTAACAACGGACACGAACTACATTGATATGGACTTCATCAATCAAAGCATTAATGTTCATTCTCAAGGTCGTATGCCTTATGTTAATCAGGAAGAAATTCCGGAGTGGATGAATTATGGCCTGAAAGGTAGTGTAGAGCAGTTGTTTATTCCGACAAATCAACCGTTACAAGCAGAGTTATCTCATTTTGTTGCTTGCATTAACGGATTAGCAACACCGCGCATTACCGGCGAAGACGCATTAAATGCGTTGCGTGTAATCTGGAAAGTACAAGACGCCCTTGGTTTTGAAAGCACAATTCCTCAAAAAACAGAAATAAAAAAGACTAAGGCCGCTTAATTTTAATGCGCTACAAAATCACCATAGAATATGACGGAACAAATCTCCTCGGTTGGCAAAAGCAAGACGAGGGACTGAGCGTCCAGTCATATTTAGAAGAAGCGCTTGAAGGATTCTCTCACCAAAAAATAGATATTTTCGGCGCCGGACGAACAGATGCCGGCGTTCACGCGTTAGGGCAGGTAGCACATTTTGATTTGGACACATCAATGGATTTGTTTCATATCCGCGAAGCCTTTAATGCACGTTTAAGAATATTAGAAGCCCCTGTTTCTGTAATAGAAGTGGAAGAAGTTGATGATGATTTCCATGCGCGGTTTAAGGCGGTGGGAAGAGGGTATATTTATCGGATTCTAAACCGTCGCGCCCCGACAGTGTTGCTAAAAGATAGGGTTTGGTGCGTGGGCTATCCGCTTGATGTGGAGAAGATGAAAGAAGGTGCGAAGTATTTGCTCGGACATCATGATTTCAGCTCGTTCAGAGGGGCAGGGTGCCAAGCCCTCTCGCCAATGAAAACGCTCGATAAATTAGAGATTATCAAAAATGGTGATGAAATAGATTTTATCGTTGAAGCCCGCTCATTTTTATATCACCAGGTCCGCAATATGGTCGGCACATTAAAGTGTGTTGGAGACGGAAAATTTGCACCGGAGGATGTTAAAACAATTTTAGAGGCCAAAGACCGTGCTGTCGCCGGCCCAACCGCTCCCGCCTGCGGACTGTATTTAAGTAAAGTGATGTATTAAGGATATTAAAATGGAAGTTCGTTTAGCAACCCCAAATGATGCCAAAGCCGTTACAGATATCCGTGTCAGCACCTACCAAACCTCTTATCGTGGGTATTTGCCGGATGATTTTTTAGATTCCCTAACAAGAGATAAAGATGTCATCCAAATGACCGAAGAATACTTAAAAGACGGCAAAATGTACTTGGCTATTGATGATAATAAGCCGATAGCTTACGCCCACATCACAGATAAAGAAAATAATCTCTTTGCCATTGATGCGCTTTATTGCCACCCTAAGTATCAGAAAAAGGGAGCAGGGAAATTGCTGGTTGAAACACTATGCCAAATAAAAAAGAAGCAAGGATATACACATTGTATTATCTCAACTCTAAAAGATGGTCCTTCTGTTACTTTTTATGAGAAGTTAGGATTTAAAAAGCTGGACACCCCTTATGGCAAATTTTCCGTGCCTAATTGGGATTTCTCATACCCCACCATCAAAATGCAGAAGGAAATATAATAAAAATATTTATTCTCCAGCATATCAGATTATTCCCCATAACAATAATTGTATATATATTCCAACAAATATGTACAACCAAAATTTTTCAAAATTACAATATGTCTCTTTGTATTCTTTTTTTATAAAATCTTCTATGCTTTTCCCCTCTTTAATCCAATCTTTTAACTGCCAATCACTATAATTATCTATACACAGTAAATCTATAGATAAAGGATATAATTTCTCTAATAATTCTTCATTATTGTAATGCTTACCATCTCTTAATACGAAAAAGTTTTTATTAAATCTATTATAAACTAAGTCATATGCAGCTAAAAATTCTTCGGTAGTATAATTTTTATGTATTTTTAATAATTCTTTATATCTAGCATGTTTTAAAAATAACGCTGGAACACCAAAGAAAACCACAGGATTTATTAATATTCTGCAAAAATTATCCAAAATAGGAACATTATTACTTAAACTGGTTAAGATAAAATAGGAAACAAGATAGATAATGAGAAAAACAGAGCAATTATTATACTTTCGCAACAAATTTTCAATAAAATCTTTCATCAACCAGTTCCTCTTGTTCTTCTATGTCAACAACACATAAATTTAATTAGAAAAACATTTATTTATTCATCAATTCTTTTAAACGTTGATATGTATCAGTGTTATAAATTTTCGGATTTTCTTTTGCATAATCCAATGCTGTCTTACCATTTTTATCCTTTATTTTTACATCTGCCCCATATTTTACCAATGTTTCAATTACATCGGGGTTAGGATTTGCTATAGCAGCTCCTATTAAAGCGGTACTACCTTCTGCATTCTTTGCATTTACATCAGCACCATTCTTAATTAATGTTTTTATTATTTCTACATTAGAATTTTTATATCCAGCAATCATTAATGGAGTAAGACCATCTATATTTGAGGCATTTACATCAGCACCATGTTTGATTAAAATCTCAAAAACAGATACATTTTCATTTCGGTATGCACCTCTCATCAAAGCAGTCCATCCATATTTATCTCTAATATTAACATCAGCACCGTAATCAATTAATGTAGTAATGATAACTGGGTTTGAATTATTACTAGCAGCAATCATTAGTGGAGATAATCCATGATGATAGTCTTTAGCATTTACATCAGCACCATGTTTGATTAATATTTTGATTATATCTGGGTTAGAACTGCTACTTGCAGCACTCATCAAAGCAGTATATCCCTCTTTGGTTTTAGCATTAACATCTGCACCATTTTCTACTAGTACTTTAATAATATCTGGATTAGAATTAATCATAGAAGCTCCCATCAATATTGTATAACCATTTTCAAGCTTGACATTAACGTCAGCACCATGTTTGACCAATATTTTGATTATATCCGAATTAGAATTAGCCATAGCTGCAGCACACAAAGCTGTAGATCCATTTTTATCTTTTATATTAATTTCAGCACCATTTTCTATTAGTATTTTAACAATATCAGCATGCTTACTTATAGCAGAAGCCATCATCAGAGCTGTAACGCCATTTTTATTCTTTGCGTTAACATCTGCTCCATGTTTGATTAACATTTCAATTACTTTGGGATTAGTGCATTCACTTGCCGCATTCATCAAAATGGTTACACCAGATTCATCTCTTTGATTAACATTAGCTCCATTATTAAGTTGATACTCAACTTGTTCTGGTGTTGCTGTTCTCCACCAAACTGAATCCCCGAAATTATCTTCTGCAAAAGCTGAAAAAGCAATCAAACAAGCAAATAACGCAACACTAAAAACTTTTTTCATAAAGAACCTCATAGAAGTTTGTATTTATTAGATAATAAAAGCCAAAACCTTAAGATTCTTATAACTGAATTATAAAGATATGCATCGCTTTGCTATTACAATTTATCTCTATAAATCGCATTCTTTAGATGTTTGATAGAAAAAGGGAGCTTCACAAAAAAGACATCAAAACGCATGGTGTAGCTTTTATAACGAGGATTCGCTCGAAGAAAATATTGTCCGCCGTTTAAGATTCTCTCTTGTTGCTTGTAGCTTAAAGCCCGTAAAAATTCGACATCATTTTGCCGTTTTTTAACTTCACAAAAAACAATCGTTTTACCTTTAACCGCCACAAAATCAAGCTCGCCGCAAGCTGTCTTTTTACCCGTGCCGCAATGATAGTTTTTTGCCACAATCCGATAGCCCTTAAACCGCATATACATACGGCATAAAAACTCTGCCAAATAGCCGGATTTATACGGACTGATTTTTAATTTTAAGTGCTGCTTCATAAACGTCATTCCGCTTTAATTTGTACGTTTCCGTCACTTTTTTGACCGCCTCTTTCAAGGATAAGTGCTTAAGCTCCTTTTTAAGTAATGCTTCCACATCTATTTCTTGCTTGGTTAAATCACTTGGCGGGGCGATAACCAAAACAATCTCCCCTTTAACCGGATTCTCTCTAATTCTATGAAGTACTTCAGAAACAGAACCGTTAAGGCATTCTTCATACATTTTTGTAATCTCTCTGACCACGGCAATCTCACGCTCTGGCATAATCTTTTCTAAAGCGCATAAAGTTTTTTCTAGCCGAATTGCCGTTTCGTATAAGACCAATGTCGTATTGATAGATTTAAGTTCGGTGAATAAATCGATTCGTGCCTTATCTTTATTGGGAATAAAACCGGCAAACATAAAACGATTGGTCGGCAACCCGGAAAGTTGCAAAGCCGAGATAACCGCCGAAGCACCGGGAATAGTTGTTACCTTGATATTTTGTTTGCGGCATTCTTTAACCAATTTATAGCCGGGATCAGAAATCAAAGGCGAACCGGCATCACTAACAAGCGCAACGCTGTTGCCTTCACTAATCAGGTTTATTATTTGCTGATATTTTTCCTGTTCGGAATGATCCTCATAGGTAATAAAAGGCTTTCTAACAGATAAGCCCAATAAATTAAAGAGCTTTTTTGTTACACGTGTATCCTCAGCCGCAATAATATCCGCTTGATCAAGAACATCTTTGGCGCGTTTTGAAATGTCTTCTAAATTACCAATAGGAGTGGCAACGATATACAAACCTGAAATTAACATTTTATTAACTCTTTTCTTTACAAAAAATGTTTTTTGTTTTAAAAGCTAATTAATTGTTCAATATTTTGGGAATAAATGCAAGTGTTAAAAAGGGTTACATTATTTTTTATGCTACTCAGTTTGCTGGGATGCAATAATCGACTAACAGATAATCGTATCGAAGTTTCAGAACATCAGTATGATATCATAGATTATGATATAGCAGATAAGCCGGTACATACAGAGGGGATCTTAAATGTTGCAGTGCTTTTACCGTTAAGCGGTAAGGCTGCAAGCATAGGTCAGGGTATGCAAAATGCAATGTTTATGGCTTTAGATGATCTAAAAAATAATAAATTGGAATTAAAATTTTATGACACCCAAAGTACTGAAAGCGGAGCAGCTATTGCCGTAAATAAAGCGATATCCGAAGGCTCAGAGCTCATTTTAGGGCCGCTAATGGGAGAGGAAGTAAAAAGTATATCCGAAACAGCCCTGTCGGCGGGTGTCCCTGTTGTATCTTTTACAACATCTCCTCAAGTTTTGCAAAAGGGAATTTATAGTATTGGCTTGCTGAATGGCGAACAAATAGAGAGAGCGATTGCATACGCTTCTTCTCAAGGTAAAACAAAGGTGGCCTTACTTGTACCGAATAATAACACGGGACTGAATATTGTAAAATCTGCAATTATGTCATCCCAAACAAATAATATATCTCTAACAAAAGTAGGTTTTTATAACCCGAATAGTATAGATTTTTCTTCAATAGTTAGAGAAATATCGTCTGGCAGAAACTTTGATGCTGTTTTGGTTGCAGATAGTGGAAATCGTTTGAAATCAATTGTTTCTATGTTTGCATATAATGATGTTCTGTATCCGGAAGTGCTGTTTTTAGGTACAGCTGCATGGGATAGCACAAACCTAAGTAAAGAAACAATCCTATATCATGGTGTTTATCCGATGGTTTCAAAAGGATATGGTAATTCATATTTTGCAGATAAGTATAAGGAAACATTCGGAGAGCAGGCAAAACCGGTATATTCCTTTGCCTATGATAGTGTTCTTTTAGCTTCTGTTCTATCAGGAAAGAACAAATCAGACTTAAATGAAGCAATTACGGGAAGAGGCGGATTTATCGGTGTAAACGGTTTCTTCAAAATACTACCGACAGGACAAAGCAGGCATAGCTTAGAAATCTTAGAAGTTACCAAAGACGGGCCTAGAGTCCTGGTTCCTGCAAGTAGAAGAACAACAGAATATGCAAATGATGAGATGGATATCAGATACATCAACTACGATAATTTGCCTAGGTTCTATGGTAAAAATAGCTCAGAAGTACTAAATTGGTTAAACAACAATTAATGTTAATTTTTATTTTTTAACTTGCAAATTTATAAGATTTGCGCAATATAAAAACAGATTAAAATTAAGAAGGGGACAGGGTTGTTTTGCTATAAACCCGGTCAGGTTCGGAAGAAAGCAGCCGTAGTAGATGAATCAAGGTCTGTTTCCCTTCGCCTCGTAAGATAAAAATGATGGCAGAAGAGAGTATAAATAAAGATCAGTATGTCGTTTTAGCGCGCAAATATCGCCCTCAAAATTTTGAAGATTTATTGGGGCAAGATGCCTTGGTTAAAACACTGACAAATGCCATTCAAAACAATCGCCTTCATCATGCATATATTTTAACAGGTATTCGTGGAGTTGGAAAAACGACGACAGCGCGTTTAATTGCACGTGCCTTGAATTGTACAGGGCCGGATGGTAAGGGCGGACCGACAATTCACCCCTGTGGAGAGTGTGATAACTGTAAGGCTATTGCTGCAGGACGTCATATGGATGTTCTGGAGTTGGATGCTGCATCACACACAGGTGTTGATGATATCAGAGAGCTGTTGGATAATGCTCGATATGCCCCTACTAATGCACGCTATAAAATTTATATCATCGACGAAGTTCATATGCTTTCTAAAGGAGCATTTAATGCCTTGCTGAAAACCTTAGAGGAACCACCTGCACATGTGAAATTTATTTTTGCAACAACAGAAATTCGTAAGGTTCCTGTAACCATTTTATCTCGTTGTCAGCGCTTTGATCTACAGAGATTGTCTATAGAAACATTGGTTCATCTTTTCACAACGATTTTACAAAAAGAAAATATCACAGCCGAAGATGAAGCACTTGATATTATTGCAAAGGCAGCCGATGGATCAGCTCGTGATGGATTATCCTTATTAGATCAGGCAATTGTTTTAAGCGACAATGGTATAAAAACAGATGTTGTAAAAAAGATGCTAGGTATTGCAGACAGAAATCAGACTCTGCTTCTTTTTGAAAATTTAATTAAAGGTAATATGAACACGGTTTTAGAACTGGTCTCCAAGCAATATACGAATGGTGCAACACCAATGATTGTTTTGCAGGATCTGATTAATCTCACGCATGATATGGCAAAAATAAAAATTATTCCATCAATGATCGATTCTGCGAACTATAATGAAGCGGAAAAGCAAATCTTAATAAGCTTAAGTTCTGATTGTTCTTTACCTATTTTATCAAAAATATGGCAGATGCTGATAAAGGGAATAAGTGAGTTAAATTTAGCCCCATCAGCAATAGAAGCCCTGGAGATGGTATTGTTGAGAGTGGCATATTCTGCCTCATTGCCTACACCGATTGAAATTTTAGATGAGATAAAAAAAAACACTAACACAATAATTGTCCCCCAACAGAAATCACCTGAAAATGAAAAAAAAAATGAACAGGTTGTAGAAAGCGGAGAATACAAAGTCTTTAATACCGTAGATGATTTACTTAAATACCTTGAAGAAACAAAGAAAGCCCTTGTAGAATATTCAATAAAACACGAGATGAGCTTTAAAGACTTTTCATTTGGCCATATATCTATAACAATTAGTCCAAACTTAAGCCAAGATTTTATGGTAAATTTTCATAAACTTTTACGACAAGCAACGGGCAAACAATGGGAAATTGAAATTGTTAAAGGGGATCTAGGTGAAACAATTGCGGATAAAGAAGAAACAGCAGTTGAAGTTAAAAAGAAAAATATTGCAGAATATCCCTTAGTAAAAAAGATTTTGGAAGAATTTAAAGGATCCAAAATAGAGACAGTTATCAGGAAAAATTTGGCGGAAAATGAAACGGAAATTTCAGAGGTAACATCAACAGAAATAGAAGAAGAGGAATAAGTCATGTTAAATATTCAAGGGTTAATGAAACAAGCTCAAATCATGCAAAAGAAAATGCAAGAAGAACAAGAGAGATTAGCTGCAACGGAGGTAAAGGGAACGTCAGCTAACGGTCTTGTCACAATAGAGTTGAATGGTAAATCAGAAATGAGAAAAATTAAGATTGATAAATCCTTATTATCATCAGTGGATGACGCAGAAATGTTAGAGGATTTGATTATGGTTGCCTATAACGATGCTCACGGCAAGGTTGAATCTTTAGCCGAAGAAGGGATGAAAAATGCAACAGGGGGCATGAATTTAGGCGGATTAAAGTTACCATTTTAAGGAACAGAAATGTCCGGGCAATATATTGAACAACTGGTAAAGATAATTTCTAAATTTCCTTCCTTGGGGACACGTTCTGCAAAGAGGATAGTTTTGCATATGCTTAAAAAACGTGAGACACTACTTCCTCAATTAATAAGTGCAATAGAAGACGTCCAAAACAATATTAAAGTATGTGAAATTTGTGGTAACTATGATACGGAAAGTCCTTGTTCAATTTGCAGTTCTGCCTCAAGGGATACCGGTCTTCTCTGTATTGTCCAAGATGTCAGTGATTTATGGACATTAGAGCGAGGAGGACTATATAAAGGAAGATATCACATCTTAGGAGGAGTGTTATCTGCTATAGAGGGAGTAACTCCGGACGATCTAAATATCAGAGGTTTGCTAGAACGCTTGGAAAAAGAAGAAATTAGCGAGGTAATATTAGCTCTACCTGCAACCATCGACGGACAAATTACAATGCATTATATTGCATCGTTACTGGAAAATAAAAAAGTAAAGATATCGACATTAGCACAGGGTATACCTGTAGGTGCTGAATTAAACTACATGGATGATGGTACTATAAAAATGGCTTTAGATATGCGTAAACAGCTTTAGTCCTCGATTTCATCATCAGCAGCATTCTTATCAAGAGCGTATCCGTTAGAACGGACTGTACGGATATAGTTCGGTCCATATTTATTTAGGGACTTTCTCAAACGGCGTATATGAACATCGACAGTGCGGGATTCCACATAGATGTTCTCTCCCCATATAGATTTTAGTAAAACTTCTCTGGAAAAAACTTTTCCTGGTTCCCGCATAAGCATTCGCAAAAGGCGAAATTCAGTCGGACTGAGATGCAAATAGTTTTCCCCACGTTTTACCTTTCTTTCAACTAAATCCATGGAAATGTCTTCAAAAGTTATAACTTTTTCTTTTTCTTCAAACAGAGGTGCTCTTCGCATGTTGGTCCTAACTCTGGCCATAAGCTCAGGTACAGAAAATGGCTTTGTTACATAGTCATCAGCACCGGCAGATAATCCTTTAATTTTATCTTCTTCTTGGCTTTTTGCTGTCAGCATAATGATAGGGATATTTTTGATATCAGGTTTGGAGCGAATAAGTTTACAAATTTCCACACCGGAGATTTCCGGTAACATCCAATCAAGAATAATAACAGAAGGCAACAATTTCTCAACCTCACTGACAGCATTAAGTCCATTGGATATAGTAGCAACTTCATACCCCTCTTTTTCGAGGTTATATGTCAACAACAAGGAAAGCGCTTCCTCATCTTCGATAACCATAACTAAACTCATCAAACACCTCCTCTTATTTTACGAATATTATAGGCATAATCCGGGCTCTTAAAAACAGCAGTACCTGCAACTAGAATATCGGCTCCTGCAGTGATGCATAAAGGTGCGGTTTGCTCTGTAATGCCGCCATCTACTTCAATTAGTGTATTTTGTTTATTAAAGGCTCTTTTCATGGCGGCAATTCTTTCAGGCGTATCTTGTCGAAAAGCTTGACCGCCAAATCCCGGTTCAACTCCCATAATTAAAATCAGATCTGGATTTTCAGTAATAGATAAAATATGTTGCATATCGGTACCGGGTCTAAGACTAATACCGGCTTTAATACCATATTGTTTAATTTTTTTGATAAGGAGGTCAGGTTGTGATGTCGCCTCAATATGGAAAGTTAAAATATCAGCTCCCGCTTCAGCAAACCAAGGAACAAATCTTTCAGGTTCTTCGACCATAAGATGAACATCAAACGGTAATTTAGTACAAGATTTCAATTTCTTTAATATCAATGGCCCATAGGTCATATTATTAACAAAATGACCATCCATAACGTCAAAATGCAACCAATCCGCAGAGGCTACTTCTAATTTTTGAACTTCTTCTCCTAAAGCGGCAACATTGGCCGACAAAAGACTTGGGGCAACTAAAACCATATGATTACTCCTATACCGACATATTGTAGTAAAAAAAGTTTAACTTGAGGTAAACATTGATATTTAAAATACAATAACTATCTAGAAGGCGTGAACACAATTTGAAAGGAGAAAAGATGGGAGAATTTGCACAAAAAATAGTAACATTAGATAAAAAGGATGTATTGAATATCTTGCAATGTGCTTATGCCGAGGAATGGTTATCATATTACCAATATTGGATAGGGGCAAAAATAATAGAAGGCATAGCAAAAACAAATATCAAAGCAGAATTTGAAGAACATGCAAAAGAAGAATTAAAGCATGCTGATTGGTTATCAGAAAGAATTATACAACTAGGAGGTATTCCAATTGTGGATCCTGAAAATTGGAAAAAACACGCTAAATGCCGATATGAAATTCCAAATAATCCAGATGCAAAAATACTTGTCGCACAAAATTTGGCAGCAGAAAGGTGTGCGATAGAAAGATATCAGGAAATTTGTGAGCTAAGCGAAAGTAAGGATTATGAAACTTATCGATTATCTCTCAAGATACTTAAAGAAGAGCTGGAGCATGAACAAGAAATGGAAGATTTTCAGGCAGATTTCAATTATTATTAAAAAAAAGGTATAACCTATTTTTAACCTCTTAATGTTAACATACATTAAGAGGTTAATTAAAAAAAGGAACTAAGATGCCTGATGAGGAACTCTCTAAAATAATAGAGCGATGGTTGGAGTGGTTGAAAACACAAAGAAACTGCTCATCGTGTACAATTAACAGTTATCTGAGTGATCTAAATATATTCCTTAAATATTTAGGCGATGAGAAGACAGGAATAAAAGATCTAGAAGCAATGGATATCAGAGATTTTCGAGAGTTCTTTAGTACCCGTGCAAAATTACACATAGGTAAGGCTACCATTGCTCGAGAAGAAGCAGCTATTCGAAATTTTTTTAAGTGGATGGATGAAAATAACATCATAAGGAACACGGCCATTTTTCAAATATCTACACCCAAACTTCCCAAAATATTACCACGGTCATTAGATGTTGATACCACCTTTGATGTTATTGAAGAAGCAGCAAAAACAGGTAGTGAGCCGTGGATAGGCGCTCGTGATATGGCCATTTTTACCTTGCTATATGGCTGCGGGTTACGTATATCTGAAGCCCTAAATCTAAATGTTGAGGATATCAATGCGTCGGAATTTATAAAAATTCACGGTAAGGGTAATAAAGACCGCTATGTACCAATTCTTCCCATTGTGGTTGAAAGAATAGAACAATATAAAGCGTGTTGCCCATACCATTTAGAAAAAAATGGTGCCTTGTTTTTAGGGGCTAAAGGCGAAAGATTAAGTCCTCGTATTATTCAAAGAAAATTACAAAAAATCAGGATGGAATTAAATCTTCCGGAATCAGTTACACCCCACGTCCTTCGCCACTCATTTGCAACCCATCTGTTAGCCGAAGGTTCTGATTTACGTTCTATACAAGAATTACTAGGACATGCATCGCTGAGTTCAACTCAACGTTATACTGATGTTAATTTAGAAAAAATCGTCAAAGAATATCAAAAAGCCTTTCCTGACTAAAGCATCTCTCTAGAGATACCAAAATCAGTTAGATATTTTAATATAAAATTTTAGCAAAAAAAAGAGCGCATCAAAGCGCCCTCAAAAAGAAATACCAAGAAAATTACTTTAATTTCTTTTCAACAAATTCCTCATGCTTCTTAGACTTCTTGTCATATTTCTTCATTGTTAATTTTTCAGGATGAGTACGAGGATTCTTTTCTGCCAAAAAGAAAGTTCCTGTACCAGCGGTACTCTCCATCTTTACTTTAATTTTAACTGCTTTTGCCATTTTTTTACTCTTATAAATACATGTTACACAAAAAAATCTTAAAGAAATATACAGCCATTATCTGTAATGTCAATATAATTTTTTAACTTAATTTGTGTTTTATATAGCGGATAGCCGTTAGAATATCTTTTTGAGGGTCTGTTCTATCAGAAAAACAGCAATCTTCATCTATACCGGTACAAACCTGAGGAACAATTCCTTGCTGATCAATTTTTTTACCGGAAGGGGAGAAAAAATAACCACTTGTCAGATATAATGTTTGATTACTTAAAGAATAGGCATGTTGAATGGTTCCCTTACCATAAGTTTTACAGCCAATGAGTATTGCACGATTTTGGTCATTAAAGGCAGCAGCAATCATCTCGGCAGCAGAGGCCGTGTATTCATCAACAAGTATAGCCAAAGGCTTTCCTGATAAAATATCACCTTTAGTAGCGGTATAAAATCGTTTGGGATGATTTCTTTCTGAACTGTAAGTAATTAAAGTATTATCTAAAAATAGGTCTGCAATCTTTAATGCTTCATTAAATTGTCCGCCTTGATTTCCCCTAAGATCAAAAACAAGGCCATTGATATGAGGAAATAATGATACAATTCTCTTTAATCCCTCGGCATCACCTTCTGAAAAAGACGCTAACTTCACATATAAAACATTATTTTTAAGGGTATATTCAAAAAAGCTTTTCTTATCTTGCGTATCCTCAATCCGAGAATATTTATCAAGATGATCAATAACTGTTTTAACAACAGCATTTTCAATTTCAGACGCATTTTCATTTGCTTCAAATGAGTATGTTGTAGCTGTTTTTAGAACGTCGGTCAGATAATTTTTCCAAGAAACAACATCATTATCCTTAGGCAAATTAAAAGACTTAACAAGTGCCGAATGATGATAAAGAAAAGCTTGAGAATCACTATAAGAAAGTTTTATATCTGGTGCAAATTTTTCAAAAGCTTTACTACTATCAAGAATTAACTGCCTTGCGTTAACTTGCTCAACATAATCATTTTGTAACTTCAAGAAAACGCCATCCAATTGCTTAAACTCATACGCAAAAGCATACTTCATCGGGAACAAAGATAATAACATTAATATTAAAAATCTAAACATCTAAACATCTCATTCCTCAAATTCCGCAATCAACGCCGTATGATCAGAAGTCCGTTCTGCTTGACGCAAGGATACATCCGGTACACACTGATACAATTTTTCAGCCAATTGCGCAGTGACATAAACATAGTCTATTCTTAAACCCAAATTAGTTACAAAAGAGTTAGCAGAATAGTCCCAAAATGTAAAACCTTCTCTCTTAGGATGCAAAAGCCTGAAAGAATCATGAAAGCCTATATTTTCAAGAGCAGTAAGTTCATCACGAACCGCCTTAACGTAAAGAGGACTGTTCTTAAAGCGCTCAACATCAAAAACATCAATATCTTGCTTCATAATATTGAAATCCCCAGCCAAGATCATGGCGCGTCCTGTATTTATGTTATCTTTCAAATGGCAACGTAATTTATCAAACCATTGAAGCTTGTACTGTAACTTAAGCTTTTCAGTTTCACGATCCGGAGCACAGCCATTTGGAGCATAAACAGATGCAACATAAAAGTTTTTTCCGTTTTTATAAACCAAGATTTCCAGATAACGCATAGCGTTATCTTCCAAAAAATTTGGCAGATTTTGCGCCGTAATTTCAAAATCATATTTAGATAAAATAGCAACACCATTATAGCTTTTTTGCCCAAGAACGGCAACTTTATATCCTAAGCTTTCACATTCAAAATATAAAAAATCTTTTGTTTCACATTTAATTTCTTGCAAAAAAACGATATCAGGGTTATATTCTCTGAGCCAGTCAAATAAAACGGCAGCATGTGCTTTAATGGAATTAATATTATATGTAGCAATTTTCATCTTATAATCCTGTTTGAAATAGCGACCATATGATTTTAATAAAGATTTTATTAAATGATTGTAAACATATTTGAATTTATGATTGTTTTGGAAAAATGGCAAAGGGGATAAACATATGTTACAGGGGTTTGACTCTAACGAAAGTAATAATATGAAGAACTTTCAGCAACGGGTTGCTGATCAAAGCATACAAAGTATTGAAGATCGGCAGGAAGAAATCCAACATGCAAAAAACAGCTTCATAGGTATGTTAGCAGGTATTATAGTTGGAGGAGTCGTCGGATGGTTATTTTTTGAACAAACAGATACTTTGGATAAAGAGAAAGTGATTCCCGTTATAAAGAGATCTATCACGCCGGTAAAGGTTCAACCAAATGATCCGGGCGGGATGGAAATTGATAATCAAGATAGAGAAATCTACCATATTGTAGATAATCTGCAAAAAGATAGTGAAGAAGTAAATATAATCCCAGCTCCGGAAATGCCAAAATTAATAATAGAAAATAGTATTCCTGCTCCTGATAATATAGAAAATCTTGTAGAAAGTATAGAAGGAGATGATGGGTTAAAGAGCATAAGTACAACCATTAATAATAATTCAGAAAATAACATAAAAGTTGCAGAAACAGAACTATCAGCTATAAAGACGAATAGCCGTGATAAAATTATTATCCCTGAAAAAATAAAAGACATTGAGGTAAAGTTACAAAAAAGCATAAATTCCCAAATTGAAAGAAATGGAATTGTCCAAGATCAGGATAAAAAAGAAAGCGCACCTCAAGAAGTGGTGCCAACAACACCATCTGAAAAAGGGACATGGTATACACAAATTATAGCATCCTCTAGTCGCAAGGCCGTGGAAAATCTCTGGGCGCAACTATCTGCAAAATATGCATTCTTAAAGACGTATACGCATGAAATTGAAGAAATTACAGCGGCAAACAACAGTACTTTATATCGATTAAAAGTTGGAGCTTTCAAAACCAGGAAAGAAGCGGAAGCATTGAGTGAAAAATTAAAGCAAAACCAGATCAGTTGTATCATTAAGCAAAATTAGGGTAGATATGTCTAAACCAATATTAGCAGCAATGTTATCATGTTCCGGTACAGAATTGACCGATGAGGAAAAATATCTTTTTTCATCTTATAATCCCCTGGGTATTACTCTATTTTCACGCAATATTAAAACACCTTCTCAATTAACAAAATTAGTTAATCAAATCAAGGAAGTTATCAATAGAGACGATGTTTTAATCGCATTAGATGAAGAAGGAGGCCGTGTTTCAAGGCTCAAAGCATTAGTAAAACTAAGAAAACTATCCAAAATAGAACTAGTATCTGAAAAAGAGCTAGGAAAGGCTGCTGTAAGATATAGTAAAATGCACGCACAAATCATAGCTGATCAAATGACAAAATATGGGTTTAATACCAATTATGCTCCAGTAGTCGATAAAAAAGGGAAAATGCAGAGCAAGGTTTTACAGAGTCGCTGTTTTGGTTCCAAAGTAAGTAAGATTATTGTTCGTGTAAAAGAAATTGTAGAAACCTATGAACATATGGGGATTTGTCCCTGCATCAAACATCTTCCGGGGCATTTTGATACAACGGTGGATCCTCATCTGGATTTGCCAAGGGTAGATCTTTCATTAACAAAAATTTATGATGAAATTAGTTATTTACGAAACTTTTCAACGGCTCCAATGGCTATGACTTCACATATTTTGCTTAGTTCGGTAGATAACTGTTTTCCTGTGACAATGTCAAAAAAATGTATAGAACAAATCCTGCGACAGTACTTAAAACTTGATAGTTTTTTAGTTAGTGATGCAATAGATATGCATGCCCTAAGAGGAAGCATCATGGAAAGGGCAGAAAATTGTTGGAATGCTGGGATTGATGCTATTTGCTATTGTTCTGGTAAATATGAAGATATGTATAGCATATGCCATCAAAAGAGATTTCTGACGGAAAAAGCACAGATTCGGTTTGCAATCATAAAAAAAATTATTCATAATAAAAAAGAAAAAGTTGATGTTTCAGAAATAAAAGCGGCTTATCTGAAAAGATTCAAAAATCAGATAGGTAAGAGATATATGTATGACGCAACAGAGGTGTTGCATCAAATGCTTGAGAAAGGAGCAAAGTTATGATATGGATTCTCGTCGCAATAATTGTTATTGCTATATATAACGCAGAAAGAATACCGGAGTTAATTGAAAAGTTTAAACGTGAAGTGCCTCAAATAGTTGAAACGGGAAAGAAGGTTTCAAAAGAGTTAAAGGAAAAGGCTCATACTTTACCAACTTCTAAAAAAGCGAAAGAAAAAGAGAAAGACAAAGACAAAGATAAGCAATAGCCAATATCTTTGAGTCACTCTACATAGGTATGAGTTAAAATAAAGAGAATTATTTCAGAGCCGGGATATTTAGCTGGGCAAAGTATCCTGGCTTAATTTTCATTGTTGCATAACGCAAATTCTCTGTCTCAATCATGGATTCCGCGCGTCCGGTCAATTGTGCCACCAATTTATAAAAATCACGTCCAGTTAATTCTTGCTTATACCAGTTCATTAAATAAAAAACGCAAGCTTGGCTCTTATCGGTTAGTCCACAACGAGGCCTTCCAGTCGGAACATCAGGATTTAAGACAATATTCTCCAATCCATGTTTTTCCTCTGTTTTAGAAGAAAACAAAGTAGATCCCAAAAATAATCCAACAAAAAAGCAAACCAAAGCCATTAAAAATAACTTTTTATTTGAAGCATACTTTGACGGATATTCCGAATCATCGTCATCACTATCATCATAATCTTCTTCATCATTGAGTTCAGGAGACAACCCTTCTAAAACATAAGGATTATCACGTTCCTGCGGATTAGATAAACTTTGTGCCTCAAAAGAGGTAATCAATTCAGTTCCTGGTTCTGTCTGATTTTCCGCATCAGAAAAACTATCCAACGGAGAGTCCTCAAGACGACGATTTTCCTCTGCAGGAACAAATACTTTATCCGGCGCAGGAGGTAAATTATCAATTCTAACCTTAGGCCGTTTAATCTTTCTAAGCTTCGGATGCGTAAGAGCATCATTCGTAGTTACAGAGTTTTTTACAAAATCATCTAAACTATTATCTTCCATCTTTACCCCTATATCTTGTTCTTAATTTTCTCATCTGTCTTCAACATTCTAACAAGACGAGGAACAATGAAGACAATAGTCTCTGTACCTTCCTTAGCAGGTCCGAAAATCTCACTGGGTAAACCAATAATCAAGAAATTTTCACCTAATTGGTTACGAACCTTAAATTTTGTAATTTCACCATCTGTCGTGTCTAGAGTAATTTCGGAATATATCCTATTATTCTTCTCTAATCCTGCTTTCGCAAGAATAGAAAGAGGATATTCCATATTATCTAACTTTCCACAACGTCCAACATCAAAGCGCGAGAACCAATGTGTCGGAACAACAAAGTGCCCCTCGGATATATCCTGAACAGTTCCATATTTGCTAACAAATTTTTGCAATTGTTCTCTGGATATATCATTGGTAACAGTCAAAATTCTTCCGATAACACCAGACTGAGCGGTCGCTATACTGCCAAATTTAAAATCTTTCAACAAATCTTTCCAAACAACACCGCAAGGCTCATTAGCTATTACCCTAAATACACTGACATCATACATAATCATAACCGGATTTTCTTCAAAATCATGAATAAGATCACTAATCTTTTCAAATGTTTCTAAATTTGCTTCAAACGTAATAGTATAATCACGCCAGTTAGTAACCATATCCGTAATTCCAGCTCCTCTTAGTACATCAAGAAAGCCAAGTAATAAGGTCCTTGAGCTTGGAGCATAAAGAGTGAAACTGCCACGTCTACTTAAAATAATAGAATTTGTTCTTTCTTCATAACGATAAAATAAATCTGCTGACCGCGTAATAGCATCTATAACCTCTTTGAAACTACCGCTCAAATTGTTACCAAATAAATTAGGATAAGGAGCATCCTTAGCCACCAAAGTAATATTAGCCTCTTTTGTTAGTTTGAGTAAAGCTTGTTCTGCCGGAATATCATCAAATGTAAAATTTTTAACCTCGAAATCAGGTAAAGGATTATTCGTATCATTCCTATCTATGCGAAAGGATACGTTATTATGAGGTAATATTTGCACCATTTCCTGCGTTTTCCAGTTAACATTACAACGCAACGGTGTCTCTAAATCCAAATCATTTGCGCGATGTATTGTACGTAACATATAAGGATCTTGTTGCGGCAAGACCATAAAATCACCAGTTCCATCATTAGGAGAGTGTGTCATAACAGTTTCATCATTTTGATAAGCATGACACGCAGCTACAATAATGAAAGAAAATAAAATAAACAAATTTCTTTTATTTTTTAAAAATTTTAAAAAGCTGAATTTATTCATCATTTTCTTCTTTCTTTTGAATAAGTTTTTCCTGTTCGGCAACCAATTTGGCAACAACATCATCAATATTCTGTCCCGCTCCTTTTGTTGGATCATCTGCTTGATCAACAAAGCCTCCGAAAGCATCTTTAGCAGCGCTTAAATCAGAATCTTTCTCAACATTCATCTCGACAGAAGAATTTCGTTCACATTCTTCTTTGTATAAACTGAGATTCTTTTTCAAAGCTTCAATACCGCCCTTAATTTTCTTTTCAACAAAAGGGTGAAGTTCTTTGTGCTCAATAATATAATCACCTATTTCACACAACTCTTCTAAAACATCAACAATATATGGATAAAAGGGATAATCCTCAACAGCAATATTACCCTTACGGATACATCTGGCAGCAATTCTTGAAACAGTACGATCATAATAGTCCCTAATCAGTACATAATTATCAATGTACCATAGAGATTCTTTCGTAACTGTCATTTCATCATCAGCCATAACACACTCCCTTTGCCAATAAGGATAGAATATAGAAAATCTTTTGTAAACAATTTATTATTGGTTGTTCTCATTATTAGAAGGTTCATCTTCTTCGACATATTCCCAATCCCAATCTTCATCATTATTTTCTTGAGGGGCAGAAACAACATTACCGTTTTCATCAACATATTCCCACTCCCAGTCTTCATCAGAAGTGGCTTGAGGTGCACCTTCGGTTTCTGAAAGATTGCCCAACTGGTCCTCCTCAACAGATTCTGAAACGGCATCATCAGATTGAAAATCAACATTTCCTTTTTCATATATGTTGTTATCCTCATCATGTACGTTCTCATCATCGCTATAATCATCTAGCTCAATAGGCTCGTCCAGTGAGGATAAATCAACTTCTTTACTGGTTAATGCCTCCTTTATTTTATCTAATTCGGAACTGTACAAGTGTCGTTGGTCAGAATTAATTTCTTCCTCATCCACACTAACGGGGCTTTCCTCCGTGAAATCCTGTATTTCATCTTCTTCATCCGTCGCAGCAGTAGAATCATCCTTTATAAAATCATCCAAATCTGACAAATCACTATTTTGTAAATTTATATCAGATGTTGCTTCTGAAAGGTCAGAGGTGTTTTGAGGGAGAGCAAATTCCAATCCATCATCAGATTCAACGTCACTTACACTATCAACAGTGGCAGAATCAATATTGGCAGAACTATCATAATCATCAGCAACTTTAGATTGCTGAGGTAGTTCGAAATCGAAATCATCATCAGAAACAAAATCATCTAAATTTGCTCCAACTGAAGCAGAAATATCTTTCGGATTATAGTCGGATGAATTATCTTCTTCAATATCCACATCTTTTACAAAAGTGTCAGTTAATTTATCATTTCCATCAGCATCATCTTCTGCATACATAGACTCATTATCTGCGATAACATCATCAATACTCATTTCATCATGACTAATAGGATCCTTATTGAGATCCAAATCAGAAATAAAGTCTTGTAGGGACAAATCACCATCTTCAACAGGTGCCGAAGTGGTACTGTCAGGCTCTGAGATAGAATCAATTTCTAACGGAGGCTCGCTAAGATCAACATTACTGAAATCATCTTCGTGTTTATAAGCACTATTACGAATAATTCCATCTATCGAGGTCGGGACATCATCTGCAATAGCTACCGAAGGGGCAACAGCACTTGCAACAAAAGTTTCTTGATCTCCTCCCTTTTTTTGCTTTTTCTTTTTCTTCTTTTTGGAAGACTGAATGTTTTGAAATTCCGTTTCCTCATGTGTATTATTAGATATTTCTTCAATATCAGCATTACCTAAATCTTCATCAAGATTGTCCAAAGCATCTAAATGAGGTAAACCAGCATCCTGAAAATTTTCATCATCTTGCTGTACAGTATTTAAAGACTTTTCTCGCGGAGTCCCTTTAAAATTGGATAACAATGACTTTAAATCATCCACAATTTCATTCTTTACACGGGATAACTTACTTTCCATTTGTGTTTCACCAGAAAGAGATTCCGGCTTATTACATAATTTTTCCAACAGTTTTGTAATAGACGCTTGTGACGCAATGATACGATCATTTAACGCTGATATATCAGCATCATCACGCTGACGTGCCGATAAAATGCTATCCAAAATACGAGAGATGGAAACCTGTGAAGCAACGACGGTATCAGTAATATTTTTTGTTTCCTTTAATACTTCCAGCAAAGAACTGCGAGAAGAATGAATTTCTTCCGCAATAAGTTCAAAAACGTTGCTAAGCTCCGCAGGAAGATTAATATTTGATGTAGATGAAGGAGAGACATTATTTGGAATTTGCTTAAGTGCAGAAGCCATAGACTGGGCAAAAGTTTCAGCAAAAGAAGGATCCATCACAACATTGCCACCGACGGCCGGTACGGTCCCAGACGATGCTTTATCCAAAAAGCCCTCCGAACCATCTAAGAAATCCTCTCTATGAGACTTGACGAACGAAATACCTCTTTCAGCTTTCACTCCTTCAATATGCTCTACGAGTAGCCTGCCTCCTGGCATTTTTTTGAAGAGTTCAAAAACATTCTGAGGCAATGCCAGAAGCTCGTCATCGAACTGATCTCGCTTTTGCTTATTAAAAATATGAACTTGTCTGAAGATATTAAGGCACCTCTGAGCAACCAAAATAGGAGCTTCTTCAGAACCCTTATCACTGCCAAATTCTACATCATTTAAACTTTCCACGTGTCAAACCTCTACACAAAGCAACTTACCATAATTATTACAAGAATTTCTAAAGAATGTTACAAGGCAATATCAACAACCTTGTGAATCTTCTTAAAATCATCGTTATTAAAATAAATTCTTTCTTCAGGGTTCCACATCAAACCGTAAAGCTGACCTGTCTCATCTTCTCTAACACTAACAACAAATGCCTGTTGTTCTGTTTTATAATACAATGCAATATCTCCGACACTTGCAACCTCGGAAGGTGCAACAAACATGACAGCTCTATTAGATAAAATTGAGCCTAAACGTCTGGTACATAAGCTGACACCATAAACATCTCTTTTATCCAACAAACATGCTGGCTTGGTTGCTTCTTTACCAGAAACTGTTCGGTCAACAAAAATAGAACCGTCTGTACCGGAAGCCCCATATACCGGAACTTTCAACGTTTCAATATCAATATAATTGTTAGAATGATCATTTGCAATGCGTACGATGTTATTAACCTTGTACTTAGTATCATTACGTATAATGATCTCTTCTAAGGCTCCAGCTTCATCCAAACGTTTGATTTCAGCCTTCAATTCCTCAGGATCCAAATCAAGCGCACGGGAAATGTTCTTATATTCCTTTTCTGAAACTTCTCTTTGGCCCATTTCAATACGATGGTAAACAGAAAGAGTCATTTCGGCACTTTCTGCAACTTCAATCAAAGTCAAGGATTTTTGATTACGAAGGTAACGAAGAGCCGCTCCTAAAACCTTTAAGCCACTACTCTTATTAATCTCTTGTCTGCGTTCTTGCTCTTTTTTCCACGCCATAACAACTTCATGTTGGGAGTTTTGTTCGTTAACATACAAATCTTGCAGAGAACAATCCAAAATTTCTGCAACCAAAATAAGTTGCTCTTGGTTAAGACGCCGATAGCCTTTTTCTATCTTGGAAATAGCAGATAAACTGATTCCAAGTCTATCAGCCAAGTCTTGCATTGAAACACCGCGCATCTTGCGATGAACTCTAATCTGATTAGGAAATACAATTTCTTCCATAGCAATACCACCTTTAATAAAAATAACCTTATTAGATAATAATATTGCCAAAAAAATATGCAAGTCAAAAAAGTAAAAAAAATATTAAATCTGTATAACTTTTGTCAAAGGGCAAAAAATAGGATATTTATTAGGGTAAACTACCTGCAGAAACAGAAAATGATAAAATCACTATCTCAGATTAATTACACTGTTTGTTTAGGTGCTAATGCAAAAAGCTAGAAAAGTTTGTTCTCATCTTGTTTGTACGACGCTTCCTGCCTTCTGCGAAAATGTCATTAACCACAAAATCTGATACGGTTTGAGTACCAACAGCAGTCATACCTGCAATGTTATCAAGTCCGAATGTTAAGTTCAGAGGATTGGGCTTTCCGGATACGGTTGATCTAAGATTACGTGCAATTGTACCATCCCCTTCAACGACTTGGTGACCATCATCAGGAGCAAGAATACTATCATGTCCTTGCTGAGCAAGCGAAGAATATTGGAACTTCGTTTTTTCATCAACGAAAGAACCATCACTTAGGTGTTTAGATTTTGTTTCCATCTTAACCACACCATTATCAAAGAAAACTTCACGGCGGACAGTTCTGTTATTATAATAATCAACGGTTTCACCCGAAGCATTATCCGTAACAACCTTGCTGCCATCAATGTTCTTAATAGTCGTCTGATCATTAAAGTCGGCTTGAATGGTCTGTCCTGTTGTACTGTCGACCACTGTAGCACCATTATTGGAATAATTCTCAATATTTCCAGTTTGCCAACTATCTCCATAGATATTGGAAAGCCCTGTTTGAATAGAAGATGCCACGCTTCTGTATGATATCACGGGATGAACGATTCCCCTAACAATTCCCCTAGCAGTTTTAGTCGGATGCATCAAAGGATAGGTAGATATTTTAAGCGCATAAGCAGGCATTCTTAACAAAATTTTTGATGTACGGAAGCCTAAACGAGCATAATTTTTAATATTCCATCCCGTACGTAAGCGCCGGCTATAAATAACCGTGCCATGCGCGTCAGTGTACGTACTATAGGTATACCAAAAACCTTTAGCTCGCACTCTTCCGTTGAGTTTTCTGATAATTTTAGCCATCTCATTATTATCTCTCGCTTGGCGGCGCACACTTTTCAGGACACGTGTTTGTGTTCTATTAGCAAAAAAGGTCTTCTCAATACTAGGACCAAAAAGCCAATATTTACGTCTCACACGCACATAGTAGAACTTCCTCGTTATCGGGTCTCTCCTCATTTCATAGTGCGTTCCCAAGAAAGTATCAAAAGAAAGAGCAGCACCGCGCGTACGGGTTACACGACCAAATCTGCGGATAAACATTTTATGTATCCAGATCCTGGTTTTTCGTTCGGTTCTATGAATAGGATCAGTTTTGGTAACATCTTGCACATAAGAAGTAGCAGTTTGCCCTGTAACAGGATTAATATTTAATCCAAACCGAGTAATTTTTCCGGAATGATCAATTTGTTCAATCGTAATTTCCGTAGGATTATTTGGATTAAAAGTCACATGACGAGAACTATAATAGATACCGATATTTTTACCCTTGGCCTTTAAACTATCAACAGCAATTTGCTCCATGACAGCTTGACGATATTGACGCCCGATTCGGGAATTAAGTACAAAATTCAAAGTCTCCAAATCAACTTTACCATCTTTATCTATAAGTCCTTTTTGAAGCGAAGCATATTTAAACTTAACCGTACGCTTGATGAGATTCCCGTTTCTATCATATTCTTCCTTAATAGTACAGAGTTTATCAGAAATCATAACATGTCTGCGCCCGGTAATTGACGTAAATTCACGGCGAAGAATAGATTTTCCTGTTGCTGCATCCAATTCGCTGATAAAGTTCACACCCGCAACAGAAAATTCCTTATTACCGCTAAGATTTGTATGTCCAAATCTCTGAGCAAGTCCTAAAGCCAAATGTCTGTTGGAAGCATGGAAACGACGAATACCAATTTTGGACGTTTCTTTAGCAAGTTTGGCAGCATAATCTCCTGTTTTTTTCGTTACAGTTTCCACACTATTCTTAGCCACATCACCGACCTTAGCTGCAGGAGTTAAAGAAGTACCTTTAGCAAAATTACCAGCCAAATCTCGTACCAGCGGCATATAAATCCAACCGATAGCTAATATGAAGATAATTTTGATCATATTCGCGCCATAGAAAGCGATACCTTTAACCGGGTTAAGGAAAAATTGTACAGGATCTCCTGCGTAGAAAAATAGCTTTGTTAGTAGACTTCCGACATAACCCAAGACGACATTGATTAAAATAGCCATAAAGATAAAGACAAACATGGAATGCAAAATCCAGTTAAAGACCTTTGGAAGATACTTTTTAGTTCCCTTAAAAGCAAAGCCGGCAATAGCAAAAGGCAACAGCGCTAAAGATATTCCTAACTGTAAAATAGCATCAGCCAAAATCCAAGGGTAAGCAACCATATACAATAATCCGCCAAGGTATAGTAACAACCCATCAATCAAAATGATAGGATTGGGGAAAATATAAAATATTCTGTCCGGTCCCAAGCCACGACAAAATGCCCATTCGCCATACTCAAATAATAGGAAAATTTTTTGTTCAATTTGATTAATGGTATAAACAATCATATAATCAATACTAACAGGCATAACCGCACCATCAAGAGAACCTTCGACAAAAGTGCCGCTCGCAGTGGATGGTAAGGTGCTTTCCATCGCTCCCATAGAATAAATATAACCCATAGGCGTTCCACGATGGTTAACCAATGATCTCTCTCCGTTTTCGGTTCCGGTAATACTGGTAACCAAATCTAAAGCATCCGCTATTATAGGAGCGAGGGTGTTATTAAGAACATTGAAATAATCTTTGGTAATAATGAGATAAATAACAATGCAAATAAATGCCTTATTCATTAACTCATTCATTAATGTACCGGGATCCCGTGCCCCCATAGATGCTACGTTTTTCAAAATAATTAAGGCAAGGGACACAGCCAAAAATATTAAAATAAGTTCGCCCAACTTTCCATGAAAAGCACCATACGAAGTACGTGCGACAGAACTACTTGCATTAAAAAAGATATGAAACATAGGACAGAAAAGACAGTTGTGATGTCTGGCAGGTTCTGAACAATGAGTATCCGTATCAATTCCAAGTGCGTCGGCAACTAATTTTCCACCGGCTTCTAAAACAGCTTGTTGATCTCCTGTAACAACACTTTTAACAATATTAAAACCGTCTTTAGCTATTTCCATTCCCGTATCAATTTTTTCACTGATAAAATCTCCTAGTTTTTCAAGATCAAAAGCTTGAGCTCGAGTGGGAACAGACAAGCAAAGGACAACAACCAAAATAGGCAGGAATTTGAAAATTTTTAATATACGCTTATTCATAATTTTCTCCTCCCTTTACCTCTTCGTTTTGGCAACATTTTTGCCATAGTTGTAGATAGCACGCTCAAGAATATTGCCATTCTTATCACCGGCAGACATTATGGTGCTACCTGTTTGATGCTTTAAAACATCTCTTCCATACCCTACTGCTCGATTAACAGTGCGCCGTTTTAATGATTGTCCCAATTGTGTAATTGTCTCACTCAACGGACTTCCAGCAAGCGATTCACCAAAGAAATAAGAACAGAACTGAGAAGCCATCAGAGGAATAATTCTCATTGCAACAATATAGCAAAGGAGAATTTTTAAAAATCCAAACGTAAATATTCCAAATTTATCTCGAATACAATCTGAATTGCCGGCATCAAAAGCCTCCTTGAAAGTCATACCCAAACAAGTTATATGAGAATTAGTTGTGACACTACTTGCAACTCCATCAACCAAAGCCCTTCCTAAACAAATGCCAAGTGGGAGGAAAATAAATAATCCGGTATAATAAGCAATGCTATCTACCATAGGTTTTAACTTGTCGCGTGTCCACCCAAAAGGCCACAGTGCAAGACCCAGAGGCAATAAAACAACAGTGATGGAAATATTAAATGCCACATCAAACATATAAAAAGAGGCAATCAACATAATGCAAAATCCCAGGGCATATAGAACCACACCGCTAAGAAAAATATCCAGGCATACAAAGTGTACATCAATGCTATAATCAATAACAGGAATAGAAATGCTTGTATAGGAAGATTCACCATGTATGGAATGGCAAATAAGCATATCCGCAAACATCATCATATGTGAAGAAGATTGATTAATCTGCTTAGCCATCATTTCAATACGATTACTAAGCTGATTAACAGACGAAAATTGAAGATCTGCATATGCTTCTTTTGCCAGAGAGCAGATGATAAACAATGATAACAAAATGCTTATAAATATCTTTTTCATCATCGTCTCCTCACAAGCTTCCATAGTTAGCAAATCTAATACCAATATCGATACCAATATCTAAGAGGGGATTAACAATATATTTGATAACCTCATCAATACCCAAACCAATAAAGATGTAAGCCACAGCAAACTTAAACATGAAGGTAATCACGCCATCAATCACCCGTGAAGGGTCTTGAGCCGTAGCAGACGAAAGGGATTTTAAAAAATACAAAGCAAGCCAAATCGCCGAACCATACAGCAATATGTTTTTGCCAAGATCAATTGTATATCCAGATAATGTTGTTGCCGCATCGCCAAGATGTTCCATTAAGGTTCTAATAATGCGGCAAGACCAACAGCTGGAATCTGCTCCTTCATACTTTGCCTCAAAAGCGGCGCTATTGCAATACTGCTGGTATTCTTCCGGATTATAAGTACTAAAAAGATCAAAACTCAAACAAATAGATGGAAAAATAAGCATAAAAGAGAAACATATGCTAAAAACGAGTTTATAGCGACTTTGTTTTATACGGGATATTAATTTCACTATCTTATCAGTCATCGTCGTTTGTCCCCGCTAAAGAGTTAAGAATATTATTGGTAGCATTTTTCTTTTGCCGTATATTATCGCTGATTTCCCTTGTTGTTTCATACTTTTCAGCAACACTTGTAAAGGTTTTAGTGGAGCCGCCGGAAACAGAAGCCAAAGCTGCCGCTGCAAACTTTTTAACGGTATTCATAACAAATTTGGATACCTTCTTCTGAAATTCTAGACCATTTCCGCCGCCAATAAATTTATCTGCTAAGGCAACAGCTAATGACGGAATATTAACCAACAACGTTGCCATTAAGAACATACAAAGCAAGGCATTACCCAAACCCTCAAAAGCAGCTTCAGAATTACTTTCAATATCAGATGTCAAACTATCCATAATGTTTTCAATACCACCGGCGGCCAAAGCAACCAAGAACCCCAAAAACAGCATGATACCTGAAGAATTGATAAACATCAAAAATCCATGTTTACTCCATTTGCGAGACCAGTTAAATGGAATTCCCACAATAAGGAAAGGAATAAGAAAGACGGCAAAATTCAATCTAAATAAGCTGTCAACAATAAACAGGACGAAGACAAACTTAGCCGCCGTAAAGAGCAAAAGCATGGTCAGTCCGACAAAAATAGCACCGATACGAAGGGATACGATCAAACTGATACCAATTTTGATGCCTGCATTTAACCGATTACTGATTCGGCAAATTAAGCAATTTGACAATGTATCGATTCTTTCCTTAAAGCCATCAATACCAAAGGTATCAGCATCTAAATCAACACAAATATTATCGCCATCACCACTAAAATAAATCGTTCCAAATGAACCTAATTCAAAAGTAACATTATGGTCCCCACCAAGGACTTTCACCCCAAGTTCCAGAACTGTTTTATAGATTGGGACAATAAACGTATTTATAGCTTCATTAATATTATCAGAGTTCATCACAACAAAGGCACATGCACCGCATAAAAAGAGTTTGTGTCCGATCTCTGTCCATACTTCGCCGATACTTTCTTCCTTAAAAGAACCCAAAACTTTTAATAACTTAAATGCCAACCAAACAGCAAATGCAACAAAAATGAAAGCTGCACCGCTACTACCGCCACCACTGCTACTGCTAATCAAGCTGCTTGCCGAGCCAAATAGCTCGTTAATTCTTTCAGTAACAGCTTTGGTAATCGTTGTCTGCCAACAGGATGATTGGAGTTTATAGTTTCCTTCTTCACCCAAGGAGGTATCACTATCATTTTCGCACCCACCTAAGAACAAGGCAAGACAAAGGACAAACAAAGAACGACATTTCTTTGAGGATAAAAAGCTGTATAATATGTTTTCTAATGCCTTTATCATTTTTTTTTGCCTTTCTATTAGTCCAACATTACAAATACTCCATAGCTTCTACCATCTGCCTCTTCTCCACCATGCCCGGTATCCGTAACGGCCTGTACCGGTAAGAATACCACGAACCTTGCTTGCATTGCGTCCGCTCCATCTATATAACCTATCAAGCCTGGTCGCTCTTCCCAAACCATGCCCGATATCTTTTGCCAGAGTTGAAGTTGTTTCTCCGGCCCATTCAGCTCCCTTTCTGGCTTCTTTGACAGCACCTCTGGCAAACGGTGCAACAGCCTCAGTAGCAGGAGAAAATCCCGCAGCACCGGCAATTTCACCGGCAAATTTTCCCATCTGTTCGATAAGTTTATACATCACACTCAAGCAAACAATAGTGAGCAACAGATAACCGAAGCTCTGGTACGCTGCAGATATCTCAGCTACCCTGTTTTCATCAATAGCCCTTGGTAAATCGTACATATAAGAACTAAAAGCAGGAGTTACGCCACCACTGATACAATGTGAGATAACTTGTAGTGTAAGTCCTAAAACCAGTCCTAAAATGATAAAGTTGAAAAACACATTCAAAAACAAATTCCATATATTTTTAGTGTAGGCAATAGATAGATTCGATACGGCACAAGCTATTCCGAGAGGAAGCAAAGCAGCTACCATCGTCAGACGTATAATGATGTCAGCCAGATAGAAGGAAACAGCAGCAAGCAAGATCCAACCAAAGGCAAATAAAATGCTACCATAAACTAATTGTAACCATTTCCAAACCCAAATTTTGCCCACGGTTGCGTAGCAAGCTATTGTTTGTCCGAGAGCAGCAACGGAGTTAATACCATCATTAAAATGTTTTGCCGTCATATTAATGCTTCTAAATATAGTATTCCAACTTGATGCTTCAGAAAGTCCGTTGGCACTAGTAGGATCATATCCACTCATAACTGTACTGGATAGTGTATGCCCGATCTCTAAGGCTACCCCCAATACAGGATGGAGAATATATCTCTGAAATGCCTGATCACTATCGTTCAAGAGATAAAAAATAATTGTCGCCTTAAACATCAAAATAAATAACCCGCCCTTATCACTGGTCAGATAATCCGCAATATTCTGTTTGCCGAAGGATCCAACCATTTTAAGTGTGCTTAAAGCAACATAAATTGCTGCTACAACAAGTACCACATAAGATAGGGGTTTTGCAAAGTCACTCCAAGAATTATTGGCAATGATAGCCGCATTGTCTGTGAGTATATTAAAGAAACTGCAAAGCATACAAGTAGCCCCGCTTTCGGGATCTTCATAATCATTTGTGGTGCTTTGTATTGTGCCGCAACTCTCAAGTTCGTCGTCACCGCCACAAGAGACCAACAATAAAACACAGCAAAACAACAGGACCATCTTTAGCGCTCCTGCAATTCTCTGTATGATGTCATCAGTCCGTTTCATCGTCCCAAACTCCATATCTTTACCTTCTAAAGCGCCGTCTCATTGAGCCTATCCATCCGCTGCTAAGAAGCCTGGAATGAGATATATCATCCCTAACGCCCTGTGCAGTAGCCTTGGTAATACCACCAACAATACGGAAAGGAACAGTTACCCCTTGTTTACCTCTTTTAACCGCTTCACCGCCTAATTTTTGTGCTAAACCGCCTTTTATAGCTCCACCGGCCAGATCATCAGCAATCTGTTCCACACTCATAAACAACTTAAAGGCTACTAAACAGGCAAGGGTTAATAAGATGTAACCTGTTACAGAAAGATTATCAGCCAAAACAGCTGCATCAGCCGCATTTAAGATTTTTGTTTTTTCCAGGACCATGACAAAAGTGGCATCTGCCATTACGTCGGCTACAATTTTCTTAATTAATAATTTTACAAAGTTTATCACGACACCCAAGACGACAAAGTTAAAGGCAACATTAATAAACAACTCCCAAAGCTTTTTTGTATATCCTGAGGTAATCTTTGACATCCCGCAAGCAATACCCATAGGCAACAAGATACATCCGACAGCAAGCTTAAACATGACATCTAATAAATAGAAAGAAACACTGACAAGGATCAGCCAACCAAATACGTATAAAGTTGCGCCGAAAGGAATCATAATCCAATACCAATCAATAATTTGCTTTGGCAAAAAGGAAAGGCACAGCATTAAGCGACCAGTGGCAATAATTTCATATATATCATCATTAAAACCACGAGCTGTATCAGTAACTTTTTGAAATAAATTGGAAACATTATTAGTATTGGAAAAACTAAAATCATGACCTCCAATAGTACTGCCTGCCTGAACAATTGGCGCAATCAAATATTCATATACAAAACTCTTATTACTTAGCAATGCGATAATAAAAGCGGCTTTTATGGCAAGAGGAATAATGCCGCCTTTTCCCCCTGAAAGGTAGGCAGAAACATCCTGTTGAGAAAAAGAACCAAGATTTCGCAAGGTATAAACCGCTATATAGATAGCCAAACCAACAGCAACCACACCTATTAGACCCGAAGCAAAAATATTCCATGAATGATTTGCTATCTTAGAACAAACTTCCTTTATAATATCAAAAAAACTTTGCAAAATGAAACTATTGCCGGTCCCATCATTTATATAAGACTGCAATGCAGGACACTGTCTGGTATATTCCTCTTCCTCAGCCCAAGCCGGTACAGATACAAGGATAAAAGTAAAAATTGAATAAAAAATTCTCTTAATTGAGGTGATTGTCTTTATCATGGTTCTCACCTCCTTTTTTATGCGGAAGTCCCAAAACAAGCATGGCGATAATCAGCATAAAAATAACGGCACAAACAGCAAAAATAAGAGTTGATTTTTGTGCAAAAAAACTAAGTATGTCATTTGCCATAACGACATAAATCCCAATAAATATTATAATTGTACCTATAACCGATCTCATGCGCGCCTCGGACTAAGTTCCTAAACTAATTTAGTATAACATAAAATTAGCTAAAAAAATATTACAATATCGTTAAATTTTTCCGTTATTAATAAATTTTACAGTATTATTAAGGACTTCTTCGTTGTTTAATGTAAAAAAAGTTGAACCGTTCACATATAAAGTGTCATTTTTTTTATATTTTTCTCTTTCAACCGGAAAGTGACAAATGGTCAAAAATTTAAGATACAGCTGATAAATAATGGAGTCGGAAAATATTTTCAAAGCTTTGTATTGTTTGGGTAATCCCGGCATTTTTTTGACACTTTTTTCTGTAAATTCAACTAACATTGGTCCTAATAAAAAACGAAAAATCTTAAATCGTGAAAGAAATTCACAAACAAGGCTCTCCTTAACAATAGGGTTAATTTCTACAATGTTTCCAATTCGCATTTTGTTCTTAAAAGTTTGAGATTCTTCAGGCAAATTAAGGAGTTGTTGTAACACGAGATTTCCGGCGCCTCGTGTCACGAAAGAAACTTCGGAAATATCTTCCGCATGATTAAGAAAAAAGAGTAACTGATGAGCAGAAGAAAGCGATGAATGAAACAAAGAAGGATAGTTAATGGCAGCAACTGTAGAATTTGTTAAAATAAACTTACGCCATAAGCGCTTAAAAATATTTTTTCCATCCCCATATCCATGTAATAAAACCACCATTTTATCTGGTTGTTTCGTTATTTCATAGCACTCTATAAATTTAATAAAAGCCTTTTGACAGGTTTCAAAAGATCCTTTTGCTCGCCGAATATCCCAAGAATCCAGCAAACGATAATTTCTTGTAAAACAATGACGTTGAATACGCCACTTTTGATAGAAAAAAACGTCTTCCCAAAAAATTGATCCGCCAAATGTAAAAAAATCAAATTTCATAAATCACCTTACCATATATTTAAAAGAATCGGTAACAAGAATCACAAAAGTAAACAAAAGTTCAGCTTAACATAACACGAAAAGGTTAATAAAAAGAAAATCTACAGAAAATAAGTTAATAAAAAACAATAATAAAAACAGGGGGATAGTGGGGTGTATGGGAGAAATAATAAAAAAAAGGAAAATTTTTAAAAAAAAGTATTGACTTTAGGAAAATAGTAACATATAAAGCGTTTCACCGGCTGACGAAAG
>JBGUWS010000007.1:0-14169 GCA_045221335.1 Alphaproteobacteria bacterium
GCTTCCCCGGGAAAGTCTCGTACTTCCCGGGGTTGCTGTTTTTAAATCAAAAAAGCCTATCAAAATTCCCTTGATTTTAAACAAAAATGTGATATGTAATAGCCAAACCAACTAAGCATTTATCAATAATTAATTTTATTTTACAATTATGAAGAGATTTCTTTTTACTATAGCGATGGCAATGATCCTCGTTATATGTTTGTGTGTTGCTTCCGGCAACAAGAGAACTCCTCTTACCGGTGATCTTGAGGCTTTCCACAATAGAGCCCAAACCGATATCAAAGAGGACAGTGTTAAAAAGGGCAAAACTTACTGGGGTATCATGACCACCCGTGGAGACACCATCTATAAAGCCAGATATGATTCCATCTGGGGCGATGAAAACTATGTCTGTGCCAGGTCTCCCAGAGGTAACATCGACATCATCAGGGTAAAGGATCATCTGCGACTTGGTTCTTTTAAGGCCTTTTTGTACTACCCGACAAAGGGAATCTACGAGGGGGTATATCCCAACGGTAACTCTTATTATAGTATTCCGGCAATCAATGCAGAGATAATAACGCCTGCCGGATATCTGTATAAAGAGGGAACCAATCACTTCTTTTATACGACGGACTCCACCAAGACAAAATGGACCATCGCTATGCCGGACGGCAAAAAGCAAGTGATCACAAATCCGGTAGCTATCGTCATTGATGGGGAAGAGACCCATGATGTCTTTGCCTACGTCATCAAGGATGGCAACTTGTACAAGGGGTACAGCCCTTCCTTTGATACAGAAGTTGAGCCCGGATTGAAGCTGAGCTTAAACGAAAAGGATTGGCGGGATTACGTCAAACAAACTGACCCCATAGATACTATCTATGGCTGTCTAATAGTAAATTTGACCTACAACAACCTGCCATAACAACCCAATCAATGCACCCCCGGGGTAAGTCTCGTACTTCCCTGGGGTTGCTGTTTTTAAATCAAAAAAAATATTTAAGAAAGCTTCTTGCTTTTAAAATAAAAGGATGTTACAAAACAGCTAATCAATTACATTTATGTCAAACTTATTAAAAACAGTACAATTATGAGAAAACTAATTTTAGCTATAGCGGTTATTGCAGCAGTGTTAATAATCGTTACATCTTGCGTAAGGGAAAAGCCACTCGGAAACAATTTGATGAAGTTTTCCATGATCAAGAATGGCAGAGTCTACTACGGCGTCAGGGATACCGTTTCTGGTGACACTGTCTTGCGTCCTCTGTACAAAGCCATTCTTCATGATGAGAACTTTATCTGGGCTATAAAAAATGATATTGAAGTCTACAACTTGTCAGACTGTTCCTTGTTCGGCAAATTCCAGAAGTTCACTCGCTATAAAGACATTAGCGACTACTATGCTGATACAAATAGCGGCTACTACGTCGGTACTTTTCCGGCCAAAAAAGAAAAATGCTACTATTTTCCGAAGACCGGTAGAAGAGAGGAGATAGATCCCGACAATGTATTGGAGACATTATCTCATTTTGTCATCATGTCCGATTCAACATGGGAACTCTTAAACTATTGGGGAGTAACGCTCAGAACTATGCAACCTCCTATCACCATCATCACCAATAACGACGGCATATACGCCTACGCTTACAAAGATGGTTCAAGCATTGTTCTTAAAGAACTGCAGAGTGCAAAGAATAAGAGGTTTTCAAGAAAGGGATGGGATGAATACAAGAGAACAACAAATCTTTTCGACATCCGACATGGCTGTGAAATTCGTCAGTCAAGACACAAGCTGGATTAATCACAACACTTATTTGTTACCCGGGGAAAGTCTCGTACTTCCCCGGGTTGCTGTTTTAAAATTAAAAAAGCACCTTAATGGTGCTGTCATCTATTGGGCAAAGAGAGGGGCTTGCAGAGTAAAATACGTCCGGTGGACGCATTTTACCGAAAGCTATAGTCGTTGTTAGGCGGCGACTTGTCGTAAGACAACAAAGCCGACATTACAACGTACTTGCCCGAGTGCAGTTAATGAGCACTGCAAGTGCGAATTTACTCTAATGAGAAGTCGAACTCCCAAATAGGGGAGTTCGAATCTATTCGCTTTCCTGTAATATGAAAAAAAAGCACCTTAATGGTGCTGTCATCTATTTGGCGGAGAGAGGGAGATTCGAACTCCCGGTACCCTTACGAGCACAATTGATTTCGAGTCAACCGCATTCGACCACTCTGCCATCTCTCCAGTACCGCCAATATATAAAGAAAACAAAACAAAAAAGCAAGTATATTTTTCTTTTTTTGAGTAGCCAAATTAATGCGAAGATTCAGAACGAACTTTAGTATAGAAAGGCATATTTTCCTGCATTCCCCAAACATGAAGTTGTTTTAACACTTCAGGTTCTCTTAAAACCCTATCCATACTCAAATAAGGGTATTTTTCCATCATCTCAGCTCCCCATACTGTTAATTCCCCGATATTTATTTTTTTTCTTCCAATATAAAAATATCCGTAATCAACAACTTCTTTTGGGGCTATATGGTGCATTTCCTTATATGCCTTGTCTTGTAAAATAATGGTTTCCAATGTAGGACCAAGCTCTGGCAGGAAAATACTATCATTATCATATCCGCTTATTCTGACAAAATCCATATTCCTAACATGATTATCTTCCGGTTTTTCATTAGATCCGGGCTTTAATTGAAAAACATGATCCAACTCATGAATAACACCAAATCCGACAGGAACATACCCGGAACCGGAGTAGCGCTTTCCTTCAGGATGCACCACAACGGTGGCATAAACTTCTTTTCCTCGTTCATTAAAGATAGACATTTTGTTATTACCACCTTCAGCGTAAGAAAATTTCCATAAATTTTTATCGCGAATATCGTGTTTCTCTAACCACTCTGCTAACATCCTGCGGCTGATTTCATTTGCTTCAACACTATCTTGAGGTAAAATAAAGTTTTGTGCACCGCTTTCATATAAGGCCTTAGCAAATGCTTCTACGCCCTTATATTGCTGAGAAGCCTTTTCTAGAGCCTCATAATCTTGATAATATCGACCGTAAACCTCATCTTTTTCACTTATAAATCCGGAAACTTGTGGGCCCAAAATTCTATCATAGCTTTCATCATCCGTATCATATTTTTCCCCGTATTTTACCACTTCTTCAAACCACAAAAAGGATTTAATGTTATTGTAACTCTCAAGCACAACCTCTTTTGTCTTTTTATCCCGACTAATCTGAGATAACATCTGATATGCTCTGTCCATATAATCTTTTTTACAAGCTTCCGTATCAGGAATGTCGTTAATAATCCTTATTCCGTTTTTAACAATTTCCCAAAAATTACGAATATTCTCTGGACTGTGATTATAATTGGTATCATTGAGCTGAGGAATATTACTATCATATATAATCTTTTCTATTTCTTCTAAAGACAAGGGTTCTTCATGTTCGCGCTCAAGTAAATGATATTTATCAATTGTTTCATCGTAAATTTTTCTATGATTGACATCATCAACCGTTTCCGTGAGATTTTTTTTATAATTTTGTGGGAAGCGAGGACGCGGATTACAAGAACTCACTAACATAACAGTTGCTAAGAGCAGGGGGAAAGAACGACGCAAAGCATGACCTGGTAAACGAAAGGGCTTACGACCCTTTATCGTAGGATAGACCGTAACTCTTCTTGTAAAAAAATCTTTTATATCTTTACTCATTTGATTATCCTACAAAAACCACCTTTGCTAATTGACTCTTTTTAGCATAAAATTCATTATTTCTTTCTACAACAAACAGATATCTATGCATCTTTAAAGGAAGCATTAACTCCGGATGCACAAAATCTATCTGGAATTTTTCTTGTCCTTTCTTAAGAACGGCCGTTTGTTTTGCTTCATTAACCTCAAGACACATATCACTCCCTGTCTCAAGCCAATCAGACTTAAGCTCCAGTAAAACTTCGCCTAATTCATTAAGCAGGAAGCATCCCATTATTCGGCCTTTCAATCAAAACAAACCAAATCATATAGGAATTATACACTATTTTTTTAATCGATACAATAAAAAATTTTAAAAAAATTACTCATCAAAACGCTTAATATAGGCCAAATCATCCAGCCATGGTTGTAGCGAAGAGGGGAGTCCAAAACCCGTTTCCATGGTAATCAGAGCATCATGAGGCGTATATTCACTTATAAACCGCTTTAAATCATAATTACCATCACCATAATGCAGATGATTATCATCAGGGCTTTTAATATCACCGTCACATAAGTGATACATAACCGGATGAAAAGAAGAAAACTCATCTAATATATCATAAACCTCTAGCCCAACACGATTAGCCGTGCAGACAGCATGCGAAAAATCTAAACAAAACGGGCATGAAAGTTCATCCATAAATCTCTTTATTTCTTTAGGATAGGCGCCATCCAAATCCTGATGCGTGGCAACACAACTGTACGGTAGATTTTCTACCGTCAATCTTTTATCATTAAAGCCATGAAATTGCCGTAAATTTTCCTCTAAACTGTGTGCTCCGCGTACACCGGGATGGGTGATAATAATTGAGGCATCAAACATATCCGCAAACCTAAAAGAATCACCCAAAAGAGCTAAATTATGCGTAAAAGCGTTTTTATTACTCGGATCAAATCCCTGTTTAATATGTGGGGCATGAATAACCGTTTGAATACCTTTTAAGCACGAAGCTTCATGATAAGCAACATCATATGTATCGGGCAGGGCAAAGAGTTCCAGATATTGAAATTTTCCTTCTTTAAGAGCAATTTCCGCTGATTTCACAAAATCCTTATTTGTTAAAAAATCTTTTGACCAAAGCTTTAATCCAAAACGCCGCATCATAACCTCACAAAATGCATTTATTTGTTTGTTGTGTACACCAATTAATCTTAATAGATGGTTAAAACATTTTAGCAGATATAATTTATTTTAATATTCCCAAAAAAAGCTTAATACTATTAATAATAACTCTTCATTTGCCATCAATTTTAATATTATTTTTTTAGTATCTAATATACATTATGAGGGGGAATTTAAAAATATACGCCTTGTCGCATAATGTATATTATGTTAACTAAGATATAAAAAAAGAACGCAATAACAAACTCATACAAAAAAAACACTTGACGATAATATTTTTCTTTTTACATGATTTCGAATTTTTTACATTATATACAAACTTTTATTAACTTATTAAAGCTTTACTATTATGGGAAAAGAAGTATGTCCTATAGATTTTATGGGAGAAACGCTACCTGTATGGTTGATAGTTTGTGTTGGACTTATTATCATTGTTGCGCTGATTGTATGCCTTCATTCTTTGGTCACTCGTAATCAAGACTCTAGCGACAGCGACGAACCACCTAGCGGTCACTACGTAGTTGATGATGATGGTGAAGGACCGGCCGGTATGTGCGATCCTTACTGGGTTCCGGACGATCCTAAAGCTTATCAAAGATGGCTAAAGAAGCACGGGCGAGACTTCCCACGAACCTAAGCTACCCAGAGCTCCTTGGTGGATTGTTGTTTATAAAGTAACAATAAAAAAGCGCTTATTTGTCTTAAAATTATCCTGCTATACCAAGTGTATTTTTCAAAACATCTTTGGGTTTAATACCCCATTCTTTAACCGTCCAGTGTTTATCACCATCTTCCTTTTCTAAGATACAAACACCACCGGTTCCAACTTTAATATCAAATTCTGCAGAAAATTTCTTGAAATTACCTGTTAAATGCGGTGCAAAACGAATAATACCATTAGAACTGACGACCATTACCGTTTTACCATGATAAGATTTTTCCATTTCATCTGCAAAATCTTTCCAGGCCTTAATGATTGCGTTAACAGAAACATTCCAACCATCTGGAACAATAGCTTCGCTGTTCCAAGCATCCATTGCATCCTGACCGATACGCGCAATAACTTCTGCTTCGGTTTTAGCCTCATCAGGACCATAGTCAATTTCTGTAAAGCGATGATCTTCAACTAACGGGATATCCCTATCCATAGCAGCAATAGCTAATCTTGCCGTCTCCATTGTTCTATGCAATGGTGCGGCAAAAACAACTTCCGGATAAAATGTACGCATTTTTAAGTATTTACCAATATTTGTACCGCGTTCTGTTTCAACTAATGGCAAATCCGTACGTGCACCGACTCGCAAAGGTGTTTGATCCTTAGTAAAAGTATTACCATGACGCGCTATAATGATACGTGTTGTCATTCTTTTCTCTCCTAAAATTCGCCATATTTCAAAAATAAAGCCTCTGCTCGCTTGATATCTTCCGGTGAATCCACCCCGCTCATCCCTTCAAATGCACCATAATCAACGAAGGCTAGCTTGATTTTCATACCGTTTTCTAAAAATCTTAGTTGTTCCAAACCTTCAAGTTTTTCATAATAAGTCTCTTCTAATTCCTTGAATTTGAATAAAGATTCATATTTGTAACCATAGAGACCGATATGTCTTAATACCGGGCTTTTATCACTTTTTTCTCTTAAATCACTCTCTTTACGAACAGCCGGAATAATGTTCTTAGAAAACCAAAGTGCATATCCGTTCTTATCAGCAACACAGGTTGTACCTGAAAAAGGAGTTGTCTTTTTGCTTTCTCTTAATTTATCAAGTGCCTCCCAAGAAAGCTCAGTAACAGGTGTAACTAAATCGACCGTCTTATCGCTTTCATAAGCCTCAATTAATTTTTCAATAAACCACGGCGGACAAACCGGATTATCTCCCTGTAAATTAATGATAAACTCTGGTTTTATTCCAAGTTTTTTAACCGCTTCACACACCCTATCCGAACCGGTTTTACAAGCATCGGAAGTCATCAAACATTCAATTGAATGAGATTTACAAAATGCCTCAATTCGCTCGTCTTCTGTGGCAACAACAATCCTTGCTTCGGTATTCTGTGTTCCCTTTTTAGCAATTTCAACCACCCTTAACAGCATTTCCTTACCGGCAATCTTTGCCAATGGTTTGCCGGGAAAACGCGTCGAACCGTAACGAGCCGGAATAACAATCAACGTTTTAACCATCTCTTTCTCCTTTTCTTTCTTTATTATGAGAAAATATTGGCGTTGTTTTCATACTAAAGCAAGCATCCTTAAAGAGTTTTGCACAATTTAGCCGTATTGTATATGCCTTTTACTATATGATTTTTTTAGCTCTGATACGAAGATAAATATTTTCATCATCTTCATACCGATCAATCACCTTAGCGGATTGATAAATACAAGATAATCTCTTACCGTCTTCAATTGGTATAACCACTTCACTGACAGGTTCAAGAGGCATAAAATAGGATTTAATTTTTTGCAACAGCTCATCCACCCCTCTTCCGGTCAATGATGAAACGGCAACAGCCTGGTGTTGGCCTCTATTAAGAAGATAACCGAGTGTTTTGTTATCAATTAAATCTGTTTTATTGTATACTTCCATATAACGTGACGTACTTTCAATATTTTCCAATCCTAATTCATGTAAAACATGCAAGACATCTTCTCTATATTTTTTATATCTTGGATTTGATACATCAATAACGTGCAAAATAACATCTGCTTCCAATACTTCTTCTAATGTTGCTCTGAAAGCCATTATCAATTCATGCGGTAGATGAGAAATAAACCCTACCGTATCAGAAAAAATGACATCCAAACCTTGTCCCAAATTAACCTGCCGCATTGTCGGATCAAGCGTTGCAAACAGCATATCCCGCACAAATACATTTGCTTTAGAAACATAATTAAATAGCGTTGATTTACCGGCATTAGTATATCCCACAAGCGCAACGGTGGGATAAGATCCTTTTTCTCTGGCTACACGTTGAATAGCACGCGTACGCTTTACTTTTTCCAAATCTTTTTTAATCTTAATGATACGATTATCTATCTGTCGTCTATCAAGCTCAATTTGCGTTTCACCCGGACCACCCAAAAATCCGCCACCACCACGTTGACGTTCCAAGTGTGTCCAACTTCGCACCAATCTCCCGCGCTGATAAGTTAAATGGGCAAGTTCCACTTGGAGCTTGCCCTCGCTAGTTTGCGCCCTTTTTCCGAAAATCTCCAAAATCACTGACGTTCGGTCAATAACCTTAACTTGCAACATTTCTTCTAAATTTCGCTGCTGAACAGGAGACAACCTCCCATCAACAACTAACAACTCAACTTCTTTATTAAGACACTCCGTCTTCAATCGTTCAACCGTTCCCCTACCAAAAAAGGTTGCAGCAACAGGCTTTACAAAAAAGATGGCCTCACTGAAAACTACCTTCTGCCCCATAGCATCGACTAAATTAATTGCTTCTTGGAGTTGAACCCCACAAAGATCATCACAACGAAGATCTTTTTCTCTACATATAGGCAGAACAACAGCTGTTCTGGTTTTCTTTTCTGTCTTAATAAAAACCAACTTTACTCTTCTATAACATCAACGGCTGTTGCAGGCATAATTGTTGATACGGCATGTGTATAAACAAGTTGAGTGTGACCATCACGTCTGAGCAACAGAGATGAATCGTCAAACCAAGTAATTACCCCTTGCAATTTCACACCGTTAATCAAAAAAACGGTCACTGAAATTTTATTATCTTTGATATCATTTAAAAAATCAACTTGTGCATTCGTAGTCATGTTTAATTTCCTTATTATATTTTTCCTCATATGCCGCATCGAACAAAATCGACCCGCACACTTTATATATATCTGATACTTAGTTAATATAATCTAAACAACACAAAAAAACTTATCTGGATTTTTATATATAAAAAAATCAGTTACTAAAAACAAGTGGTTAAAGGAATATTTTTAGCCAAACTATCTCTTTTTTAATGTTGGGAACAAAATAACATCACGAAGTGTTGCTGCTCCCGTTAAAAGTTTAGCCAACCTATCCATCCCCATTCCCATACCGGTTGTTGGAACAAAACCGTAAGAAAGTGCATCAATAAAGCTTTCATCAAGCATTTGAGCTTCTTCATCACCGTTTTCACGCTCGGCCATTTGATTTTTAAATCTCTCCAACTGTTCCAGCGGATTAGAAAGTTCAGAGTACGCACAACCCAATTCCATACCCAAAAGATAGGTATCAAAATGTTCAACTAAACGCGGATTCTGACGATGTGTTTTTGCCAAAGGCGAAATATCTTTAGGCATATCAGAAACATGTATCGGTTCAATCAAAGTATGTTCTACCTTTTCATCAAAAACTTCTTGCACCACCTTGCCCCAATTGGAACAGTGATCAGCTTCAACCCCTATCGAATGAGCAAGCGCCCTTGCCTCCTCCACCGTCTCTGCTGATAAAAAGTCAACACCCGTTTCACGTTTAATCAAATCAATAATAGAAACTTTCGGAAATGGCTTGGAAAAATCGATTTCATGTCCGTCTAGTACCAATTTATCGGTTCCAAATACTTTATTGACAACAAAGCGTACCAAACGAGACATCAATTCTGCCATATCATTATAGTCACCATAAGCCATATATGCTTCAAGAGCAGTAAATTCCGGTACATGGTTTTTATCCAAACCTTCATTACGATAATTTTTACCGATTTCAAAAACTCTATCTATACCGCCAACAACAAGCTTCTTTAAATAAAGTTCTGTTGCAACACGCAAATAAAAATCATTATCAAGTGCATTATAGTGTGTTATAAAAGGCTTCGCATTAGCACCGCCCATAATCGGATGAAAAGTTGGTGTTTCCACCTCCAAAAAATCCTCCGAATTGAAAAACTCACGCACCGCAGACACAATCTTGCAACGTGTCAGTAACACTTCTTTTGCCTCATCATTAATGATCAAATCCACATAACGCTTGCGATAACGTGTTTCAACATCCGTCAAGCCGTGAAATTTCTCCGGTAAGGGTTCCAAAGACTTAGCTATAATATCAAACTTCTCTGCCGCAACCGAAAGTTCGCCACGCGGTGTTCTTCTGATAAAGCCGCTTACCCCGACAATATCACCAACATCAAGACACTTAAGTATCTTCAAATTATCTTCATCAAGATGACATTTATGACAGAAAAGTTGAATACGACCGCTTTTATCTTTCATATCGATAAACATTCCATCATTTCTCACAGCCATAGCACGACCAGCAACAGTCACTCTATCTTCGGTATTTTCACCATTAGCTAAATCTTTGTATTTTTCCTGTAAATCCTGCGCATAACTATCCGGTACAAAACGATACGGATAAGGGTTATATCCCATTTCTTCCAAACGAGCAAGCTTATTTAAGCGGCTCTGTCTTTGTTCACTGATTTCTTCTGTCATCTTAGTATCCATAAATAAATTAAACTGAAACTGTTTATACCACACCGGATAAATTTTGCAAGCCCAAAAATAAGACCCCGCAAAAAACATAAAAAATATTTTCTTAATTACTTAAATTTCCAAACAACCGTGCAGTTATCTTCCTTACATCCGCAAGCAGCATTAACCTTATCATCAGATAAATAACGCACCTCACTGGCCACATAAACATTACGTTTTTTTATCTTATTTTGCTGTGTTCCTTGCAAAACATCATCCAAGACACCGCTTGGTGTCGGGGTTGAATATCCACCTACAGCAATAAAGTCTCCCTGCTCACCTTCGGTCCAATGAATCCTCATTAAAGCCTTGCATCCCATGGAACTTAATCCCTGAAAAGATATTTCAAAAGCTTTATTATCATTTTCCACATTGCCTGAAGAGTAAAACAAATCAATACCACCTAAATATGAATTAACAGCTTCAGTAAACCCTGGCCTAAACATTTTACGTGGAATGATATTTAAAGAAATCGCCTGCTTATAATCAAGCGGATAATAATTATGCTGCCTGGCATAGGCCTTTTGTGTGGCACTCATTATCGCCCCGACTTCTTCAATACATCCATTAATCTTCAGTTTTTCCGTGGAGTTTTTATAACCACGTAGCCCCAAATACCCCAGCATAATAAATGCTAAAAAAGCACCTATCTTATAAATAACACCAATTTGCTGTTGTTTTAATGAAGACATAATTCACCTGCCATAATACAAAGGAAAGGCTATAGCTTAAAACGCATAAAATCAAGCTATATCATTTATTATGCCCAAATATATGATTTTTTCTAACTGGCACGTTCTTGCAATTGGCTCAGATAAGCAGCGACTATATCATGATATTGATCAACGGCATTTTGTTTGCGATTTCTCAAACGATCACGAAAATGTTGACCATAACGGGATTTTAAAAGTTGTGTTAATTGGTACCGTTCCTTATTGGCCAAAATCTGATATCTGCTATAAGCCCTGCTAAAATCAATAGTTGAAGAATGATTATTACCCAACCGTTCAAATTGATAGTACTTCCCTCTCCCATCATTACCATCATGGCGATATCTGTTAAGGATAGCTACAATCTCTTGAAATTTATCAACCGCTTCAATATGCTCAATCCGAATATGCAATTTTTTACGCCAGTTAGGATAAGAATGCTTATCACTCTTTTCAATATCCAATAAGTTATTGGAATCATATGCCGGCATCTCACTCACACCTGGAATATTTCCCATTTCGCTGACACCAAATATATCAGAAAAAGGCATCATCATAACGGCAGAATTAGCACGAGCCAAGAAAGAGGTAACCGCCTGTATATACTTTTCCGGAACAAAATTTGCATCTTCACGCGGATTTTCTGATTTTTTACCGCCGACTTCTTCCCAACAACCGTAGTGATCTAGCATCCAATTTATAGATTCTCGTTGTGAAGCATACTGATCAAACAACCTGTTAATGATTGTATCATCATAAATACCCAGCGTTTTCATAAGCCAAATATTTTGCACATTCCATTGATTAATCAGCGTCGGCGTATCATGTGTAGAAGTAGCACATACTGATAACTGCGGATAATTCTCCGGACGCTTCATGGAATTATAAATATCCCACTCCCGTTCAAAAGGCAAAACATTATAAGAAAGAATACCATAATCAGCTAATTTCTGCCGAAATTCTTCTGTTGTCGCACCGATATCTTCACCGATAATCATTGTCTTATGAATATGGCTTTCAAGCGCCACAACAGCCATTAATTCCTCAGCATTATAGTAAACATATGTTCCCTTGCCACCGGATTTCGGATAAAAATAAAGTCGATTAAGTTGCAGAACATGATCAATTCTCATACATCCTGCATATTGCATATTCATTTCCAAAATCCGACGATATGGCTCATACCTATCTTCTTTTAATTTTCTGGGATTAAAACCCAATAAATTCCACACTTGTCCGGTTGGTGAGAGTTCATCCGGCGTTGCTCCTGCAGAACCGTTAATAAAGATATCCGGGTAGCACCAGGCTTCAAACCCTTTCGTAGATGCCCCAACCGCCATATCCGTATATAGACCGATTTTCATCCCGGCATTTATACAAGTTTCTTTAACCTCTGCCAATTGTTTAACACACTGGTATTGAGCATACTTATAAAATTCTATTTCTTTTCTGTGCTCTTTCTTAAAATTTTCAATAGCCTCTGAATTAGGATTTTTATATTCCTCCGGCCAATAGGTCCAATTTAGCGGCCGAGGATTCTGTTTGGCAAAATGACGAGAAAGCGCATGAAATGTGGCAAATTTCTCCAAAACTTCACCTTGACTATCACAGAAAACATCAAATAAATTACGGTCTTCACTATTACGGTCTTCACTATCATTAGGTGATCTAAACTTTTCATAACAACGCATCAATATATCATCCACCAATTCCTGCGTTGTTGTATAGTCAACAAAAGATTTTCTGCGATTACGTGCAATCTTTTCTTGCACAGCCGGACTATTATAGTACTCTTGGATTTCAGGATATTTCTTAAACTCTTCAACAGCTGTAACATCCAAGTATATATAGTTAAAAAACATCCGACAGTCAGGAGAATATGGGGAAGCACTTTCCGGCAAATCATTCCAATTGGCATGCAAAGGATTAACACCGATAAGACCGGCCCCGTTCTTTCCTAAAATAAATGCAGTTTGAGCTAGATCGCTATAGTTTCCGATACCTATATTATTCTCACTTTGCAATTCATAGAGTTGCACAGGTACACCCCACGTTTTATGTCCCTCTTTAATCCCTAATCCGTCATAACATTTTTCCGGTGCTGAAATCAGAAGAGCACCTTGTAACTTTTCTTCTCCGTCTTTAATATAAGAAAACTCAGTGTTATGATAACCTAAATGCACATCAAACGGAAACTTAAACCGATACTTCCGATAAACAGTACCATCAATTGTATACACACTATCCTTATCCTTTACTGGTTCCAACTCTTCAACAGCAGTCTGTCCGGTATAGACTTTGGAGCTATCATCGAACTGCAATGTACCGGCGTAATATTTTCTGGGATTTTCATCTTCATAAAAACTCCATTTCAGATTCTGTACACCGTCGGGGATAGAAATTTCTATAGTATCAACTCTGTTCTTGCGCAAAACGGATACATTATGAACAATATTCATAAATTCCGCATCAAATATTTCTTTAATTAGAGATTTAACTAATCGAAGATTCTCTTCTGATTGGGACGCACTATGAACCTGATAGCAAAAGCTATCATCCAAAACGCCCATAGCCTTAAGCATACTGACTTTAACTTCCGGCTCAGATTGATATTCTATGCCGCACAAATCCGCCAGTTTTCCAAGACCGGTATCAATATCTCTGATATCTTCGATATTCATCAAAAACCTCTATGTATACAAAAATTCACTATTTTATGCCTGAAATATAAAAACAAAAAGCACCATTATCAAAGCATTTCCCAAGTTATAAACAGAATTTACAATTGCTTTTAACTATAGTTTTTTGCTATCTCAAGTCTTAAGATATAATTCTTGCCACCGGCAATACAACCTCTATAAAAGTCGAGGTTAAAAAAAAGTTAATAAAAAACCAACGAAAGATCTTTTAAAGCAGTCATTATGTATAATCTGTACAATATCAATCTTTCTTAAATCTAACCATAAGTAATGTACCACATTTTATCAGCTTTTGCAAATAAAAATTTAAAGAAAATGAAAAAAAACTCTTTACAAAATAAAAAACATGATTTATTACTCTTCCTTGCAACGCACTCGTAGCTCAACTGGATAGAGCATCTGACTACGGATCAGAA
>JBGUWS010000008.1:0-23285 GCA_045221335.1 Alphaproteobacteria bacterium
AGGAGCTCTCTTTAGGTGAACATACTTTGCAATTTATTATGGCTCCGATGGTGCATTGGCCGGAAGTGATGATGGCTTATGAAACAAAAGAAAAAATATTGTTTTCTGCTGATGCGTTTGGTAAGTTTGGAGCTTTGGATACTGATGAAGACTGGGCTTGTGAAGCGCGGAGATATTATTTTAATATTGTCGGCAAGTATGGGGCTCCGGTACAAACTGTACTCAAAAAAGCGGCACAGTTGGAAATTAGCAAAATTTTTCCATTGCATGGGCCGATGTTAACAGAAAACCTTGATTATTATATCGGTAAATATGATGTATGGAGCAAGTATGAGCCGGAAGATAAAGGAATATTTATTGCTTATGCCTCTATTTACGGGCATACTAAAGCGGTTGTCGAGAAATTAAAGGAGGTTTTGGAGAAGAAAGGGGCACCAAAAGTTGCTATTACTGATTTGGCGCGTGATGATATGGCAGAAGCGGTGGAAGATGCTTTTCGTTATGATAGGCTTGTTTTGGCTTCGGTAACTTATGATGGTGATATTTTTCCGGCGATGGAAACGTTTATTGCACATTTGAGGTCTAAAGCTTATCAAAATCGCACAGTTGGATTTATTGAAAACGGCTCTTGGGCACCAGTGGCCGCAAAAAGGATGAAGTCTTTGATGGAAGGGTTTAAGAATCTGACGTTTACTGAAAATATCGTTACGATAAAATCTGCCATGAAGGAATCGGATATGGCACAGCTTGAGAATTTGGCTGATGAGTTGTTGGGCTAGGTTTTAAATATTTCTTTTAAAAGCCACCTTTTGAGGTGGTTTTTTGTTGCAAAAATAAAAATTTTCTTTATTTAAAGGGGTAATACAAAAAATTATCTAAAAATATATCTGTTTTTATTATGCTACTAGATTTTTATTTTTTTCGTCACGGACAAACTGACTATAATGTCCAAGGCGTTTGGCAAGGATCCGGTACAAATGCCGTGTTGAATGCCACAGGTGAACGGCAAGCATATGAGTTAGCATCTAAATTTATTGTTTTCGGGTTTACGAGGCTGTATTGTTCTCCGATGCTTCGTGCAGTTCAAACGGCAGATGCTATTTCTCGATATAACAGCAATATGCCGATAACTATTTTGCAAGACTTAAGAGAGTGCTCTTTTGGGGAATGCGAAGGGGTAACTTCTGAAGAAGTTCTTGCTGAGTTTGGCAGAGAGGCTGTTGATGAGTTTCTTTATCCAACAAAGGATAATTGGGACATGCGTTTTCCGGGTGGAGAAAGCAAGCACGAGGTTTTTGCACGTGTATATCACTGCTTAAATGGTATTCTTGCAAGCCTGTCGAAAGATGAGCATCATTGCATTGGTATTGTTTGCCATGCCGGTGTATTGAGTGCGCTTCAATGCGGCTTTGACCTTAAGGACGTATCGTATGATAATTGCGCTGTTTGGCATTTGTCTTATGATACGGATACGCGAAAGTGGACACAAGTTTTTGATTAACAATCAATTATCTACTTAGATGACACGAGAAAAAGTTAAAGAAATTTTTTATGAGCTGGTAAGGGATGTTTGCGGCATTTCTGATGTGGACGATAACACGGTGCTCTGTGATGAAGGTGCGGACAGTTTGGATCTCATAGAGCTTGTTATGGAATGTCAAAAAAAGTTTGAACTTAGCATTCCTGATGATGTTGGAGTAGATTGGGGAGCAAAGAGGCTTGGAGATGTCGTTTCTGAAATTGAGAAACTACTTCAGGATCAGGCAAACAAGTGCTGAAACCCTGATCATCAGTGTAAGAATTGAAAAAGAGGCCTGCCAGCTTGCTGGCGGGCCTCTTTTTTGGTGCACCCGGCGAGGTTCGAACTCGCAACCTTTGGCGTCGGAGGCCAACACTCTATCCAATTGAGCTACGGGTACCGGTTTCTTTTGCAAATTAGGCTTATATATCATATTTTATAAAAAATCTAGTTTTTTTTCTCATTTTAAAGAAGATTTTGCTTGACTTATTGGGATTAAGTTTGTATGTATGAGCAAAAGTTTTTTAAGTAAAGGATAATAAAATGGCTAAGAAATGTGAAATTTCCGGCACTGGTGTTATGAGCGGTAATAACGTGAGCCATGCTCATAATAAGACACGCCGTCGCTTTTTGCCGAATCTGCAAGTTGTTTCACTTTTGAGTGAGACTTTAGGCAAAGTTTATAAGTTAAGAATTTGCACCAAGACTCTTCGTTCTATTGAACACAAGGGTGGTTTAGATGCTTATTTAATGGCTACACCAAACAGCAGATTGACAGAAGAAGCAAAGAAGATTAAAAAAGTCATCGCAAGTAAGATGTCTGCATAGTTTGCTTGTAAAAAGCAAGTTTAGGGTCGCTTTGGCGACCTTTTTTATTTTTTGCTTGCTTTTTGTTATGTGCAGTTATATACAATGTTTGTTGTCGGGACGTAGTTCAGCCTGGTAGAGCGCTTGCATGGGGTGCAAGAAGTCGGAGGTTCAAATCCTCTCGTCCCGACCATAAAGCAGAAGCCTATCTTTTTGATAGGTTTCTTTTTTTGATAAGTTATTTCACTTGCGCGATATGGCGCTGACGGAACCTGGACACAGGTATTTGGAAGAAAAACACAAAATAATTGCCAATTTCTTAAAAGTCTATTTTGAAGAAGTTGATGCACCACAGGTGTGGAAAGATTTGTTGCTGCAGTACATGTAAGCCTTTATAATTCTTCATAAGAATTTTTAGTGGTGTATTTTTCTGAAAGCCTATTACAATGATAGGTTTTTATTTTATTAATATGAAATTTCTTTAATAAAAGAGGCAAGTAAACATAATAATGTACACAAATTTTTAATCATTTTTGCTTTATAAATATGTTAAAATAACTGTTAAGGAGTAAAGTTATGTTAGACGAAGAAGAAATTAAAGAAGCAGAGGATATATTTCGGAAATGGAAAATAAGAATGAGAAAAGAACTTGCCGCATCTCCTTCTTCTATGACCAGTACAGAACTTGAGTTGATTAAGAGTGGTTGTAATAATTTATTTGAAGTGGATAGACGCTATAATCCAGATACATATTGTTTCGAAAATTTCGTAATTTATGAAAAGGATATAAAGGCTATAAAGGCTATAATAGATGGTTATTTGGATGTGCTTTCTAGTCGTGCTTTAACATATGAGCAAATTCGAGATATAGTGGAAGCTAGGCGTGGGGCTCGTTTTTTTAGTGAATTCTATATAAGAGGACGTATGGTAAAAGATCCTACTTTTGTGGGTAAATTTCTCGAACAGCTAGAAAAATCTGGAGAAGCATTTTTGGGAAATGAAGGAGGTTATGCGCATAGAAATTTGGCAGAAATTAGCAGTCTTGTATGTAAGAATTCTGTTAAAAAAATTGTAGAAGAACGCAGGGCTACTGAAGATGCAAAAACGTGTGAAAGTGAAGAACAATACACAAGTGTAATGACCACAATTTTAAAAATGAGTAAACGTATTCTGCAAAGAGATACTGCTGAATATCCAAATGCAAGGCGTGGTTGTGAGCTGATATTTGAAAGTATTCGTGGTGTTTATAAAAAAGGTTATATTGATGCACAGTATGCAAATTGTAATCCAACTCTTTATCCTGATTTTCTCCAAGCATATAACGATTTAGAAGACGAATGTGCTATTAATTATAAAAAGGAATTAGGATCTAAACGCCCAGATGTTCGTCATTTTGAGCCGCGTAAAAAGAGTGCTGAAAGGGACTAGCAGTACAAATATCTTTGAAGTAAAAAACTCACCATCAAGGAGGGTTTTATTTGGTAAAAGTGATTATCTATTTAAAGAGACTTCTTTTTTGACGTTTTTTGTCGGCTGGTTAAATAGTCTGTCAATTTTGCTTAAACATATAAGATGTTTGTCATTTAGTAGGATGGGATTTGTTTTTAAAACAAACTGAAAGGCCTTGGCTATATTGCGCCTTGCTTTGTCATTTGCGGGGAATTTTTTCCGGATTTGATATAGATATACAAGCATCATCTTTTTGATTACTTCGTCTCTGGTGCGGAAGTATGCCAGACACATTGTGTTCAAGTAAGGTTCACAACCAACTCCGTTCTGGCGGTTTTCCAGTTGTTGTTTTTTGATGTCAAAAAGTGTCTTTTTTTCTTCATCAGTTAGAACAAATACCTCCTCATCTCTTATGTATGGTATGGTTTTGAGCCTTTTTATGCTGGTGCACTCTTCTCTTTCTTTTTTAAATTCCTGTATTTGTTGCTTTGTCCTTTGTAATTGAGTTGTAAGTTGTTCATTTTGAGTTGTAAGTTCCTCATTTTTAGCTGTAAGTTGAGTATTTTTAGAACTAAGTTCTTGATATAAGTGCTCATCTCTTGCTTGGCGGTACTGTTCTTCAAAATGTGGAGTTTCTTCCTGTTTGATTTGCTCTTGAGTTACTAAGCGGGCCAATTTTTGACCTTCTTTAAAAGCTGCTTTTTCTTCATCAGTGTCCAAGCATATTTCAGGAGATTCTGTGTTACCGGAATAAAGAGCCCCTAAAATGTAAGCAGATGATACTCTCTTTCTATTTCTCAGCGCATTCTTTTTAGGATCAAAAAGTTCTTCTAACCTTTCATCAGTTAGCTCTCCTAGTGAAAATGGTTCTTGTAATTTTTCAAGTGAGAGTTTGCGTAAAAAAGCCATTTTTAGGCCGTTTGTAAGGTTTTTGTTTTGTATGGCATAATAGGTTGCTATCACATCATCAGCTGCGACAAATTCATGTAATTTTTGTTTGATTAAGCCTTCACTACAGTATTGATAAGCTTTTTCTTGTGCGTCTCTTGCAGCCGAGGAGAGATACATTGTATGGACCAATTCACCGGCTCTTAAATCTTCTATTTCTTGCTTGCAGGAATCATATATATCATCTGGATGAGTAAATTTATGAAAGATCGTCTGAATTTGTGCATCTGCGATTTTTTCAACCAAATCTGGTCGGTTTGCCGCCAATGCATCATCCAATACGTTATGACTGTGTATATATCTCCAACGATTTTTGCTAGTTTCGCTGTAACCTCTGTATCGGTAACTCACATGCGTATAGTTTTGGAATGTTCGTGCACCATGATCAATAAACCAGGAAATTGTTTCTGTGGAGGCGTTTTTTTTGATTAATAAGGGCAAAAAATCATTAGTTAATGGATATTCATGAAATTCAAACACGTTATATTTGGCTTTTGGGTGACTCATATCTCCCCTTAAAGCCAATACTTCGTCAATACTTTTGGTATTAGCAATATCTTGGCAAAAATCATTGATTTTGTATGCATTAAATTGTTCTGAACAAATAGTGTTATCATGTTCATTGGTTTCGTAATGAGATAAGTACGGTTCTATGTACATAGTGTGTTCCTTGTTTTAGATGATTACTCGGCAATATTTTATCCAAAATTTGACAAAAGTCAACGTTTTTTTATAGAAAATATGTTTTTTCGCTATAATATCTCTTATTTTGAATTATGGAGCAGAATTAGAAAAAATATGGACTTTTTGTTTTAATGGGTGTATTACTCTCTTTGCCTGTGGCAGACAGGGGTTGTTTGTTGGTTTAGAGGTAATCTTATCTGAAAAAGAGAGAAAATATGATAGATATTAAGCTTGTTCGGGAGAATCCCAATTTAGTCAAAGAGAATATTAAAAAGAAATTTCAAGATCAAAAGCTGGTTTTTGTGGATGAAGTTATTGATTTGGATAAAAAAAATCGTGCAGCTATCACAGAGGTTGAAGCTTTGCGTGCCAAAAGAACTTCTCTTTCCAAAGAGATTGGCTCTTTGATGGGGCAAGGCAAGAAGGATGAAGCCGAGGCGATTAAAACAGAAAGCCAACAAATCGGAGATAAGATTGTTGAATTGGAAGCAACGCAGGAAAAGTTGCAAGAAGAAATTCGCAAGAGAATGATGGCTATTCCAAACATCATTGATCCATCTGTTCCGGTGGGGAAGGATGATTCTGAAAATGTGGAATTAGAACGTTTTGGTGAGCCGGTTGTTCCTGATTTTGAAATTCCGTATCATACGGATATAATGGAAGCTTTGGATGGGTTGGATTTAGATTCTGCCCGTCGTGTGGCTGGTAATGGTTTTTATTACCTTAAAGGTGATATTGCTCGTCTGCATTCTGCTATTTTATCTTATGCGCGTGATTTTATGATTGGTCGTGGTTTTACGTATTATGTACCACCGTTTATGATCCGCTCTCAAGTGGTTAACGGTGTGATGAGTTTTGCAGAGATGGATGCTATGATGTATAAGATTGAGGGCGAGGATTTGTATTTGGTTGGTACATCGGAACATTCAATGATTGGTAAGTTTATTGATCAAATCATTCCGGAAGAAGAGCTGCCTTATACATTGACCAGTTATTCTCCGTGTTTTAGGAAAGAAAAGGGCGCCCATGGTATAGAAGAGCGTGGTGTATATCGTATTCACCAGTTTGAAAAACAAGAGATGATTGTGGTATGTAAACCGGAAGATCATATGAAATGGTATAACAAATTGTGGCAAAATACTGTTGATTTTTTCCGTACGATGGATATTCCCGTTCGGACATTAGAATGTTGCTCGGGAGATTTGGCTGATTTGAAGGTAAAATCTTGTGATGTGGAAGCGTGGTCGCCTCGACAAAAGAAATATTTTGAGGTTGGTTCATGTTCTACATTGGGTGATGCTCAGGCGCGGAGATTGAAAATTCGGGTACAGCCCAAGGAAGGCAAGAAATATTTTGCCTACACATTAAATAACACTGTTGTTGCGCCGCCGCGTATGTTGATTGCCTTTTTGGAAAATAATTTACAGGCAGATGGCTCTGTGTTGATTCCAAAGGCTTTGCAACCTTATATGGGTGAAGAGACTGTTATTAAAAAATCAAAATAAAATAGAAGTCGTAAAAGAAATGGGAAGCAATGAAATGCTTCCCATTTTTGATTGAGAAAGAGCAGATGTGTTTTTGCTTAAAAGGGACGATTTTAAAGAAAAATTAAGCGATTTTGGTGTAAAAATACAAGAAGATGTGGTGGATTGTTGGCTCTATCCTCTTGTTTTGTACTGGAACTTTTTGGGAGACTATTATGAAAAAATTAAAAGAAAACAGTTTGATAGGCACACTGTTTTATTTTGGTGTGGCTTTATCTTGCTTGGGTTTTTATTCTTTTAATGTTTATGCTGATCCTGTCGGGGTGTCAAGCTGGGCTGAGCTGAATACAACAGGGGATATTCTTTTGTTAAACGATATTGTGGCAGAAGGATCGACCAAGATTATTAATATAAATTCCGGTAGTAATCCGCAAGTTATCGATGGCGGAGGGTATTCTTTGACAGGTGCATCGGGATATCAAGTTAGAATTCAAAATACTAATGAGGAAGATGGTATTACCATTCAAAATTTTGGTAAAGTTGTTGATGGAACAGAGGAAAGTCATACATATTCATACACCGATACTAACGGTGATACGATTTATAAAACTATTGCAGCATCTATTACAGGGTTTAATGGTGGTGCTTTTTCATTCTTAGCATATCCGCGAAAAGTTACGGTTAAGGATATCGTGTTTAAGGGGAATACAGGTAAAGTATTGGATATTTGGCTTCAAGAAACTACTGATGTAGCATCAATAAGGAATGTTATTTTTTATAGCAACACTAATACAAATGATGATAAGGCAATTTTAACTTTAACTAGAGGGATGTTTGAAATTGATAATTTGATTTTTGATTCAAATAGAGCAGAAGATCAGGTCATAGAATTTTTCTCTGGTACAACAACAGCTATTAATAATTCTATTTTTCAAAATAATACAACGGATTATTATGGTGTTATTCAGCTCAGTGGTGGCGAAGTAACAATTAATAATTCACAATTCTTGAATAATGTTAATGCATGGGCTGACGCAGGTGCAATTAGTGTAACTGGTGGTGGTTTAAAAGAAGTAAGTAGTGCAATTTTTAAGGATAATGAAGCGCCTAGATCTCTGGGTGGAGCTATTTGGCTTTCTTTTCCAAGTAGCGATCCTTCATATTCCTCTTATTTTTCAAATGTTACATTTGAACATAATAAAGCCGCTGCAGGTGGGGCTCTTGTTGGATGGAATGTTGGAAATATATATATTTTAGATTCTTTATTTAAGGATAATTATGTTTCCGGCAGTTCAATATGGTGGGATGATTTTCAAGAAATAGGTGGTGCATATTTGCTTGTAGATACAGATTCCACGATTTTTAATACTTCTTTTGAAGGAAATAGGGCTTCTTTTGGTGGTGGTATTTATGCCGCAAATTCTACAATTTTTAATGTTATTGATGCTGATTTTACTGAAAACACAGCTAATGAAGGAGGTGCTATATATTCAGAAAATGCAAATCTGAATATTTTTGCAAATACAAAGGATATAATTTTTTCAGGTAACGTAGCGAGCAATACGACAGATACGTATAACGGAGGCGCAGCGGTTTATTTTGAGGATTCAAATGGTGGTACTGATGTTGAGATGAATATTAATGCTGCGGATGGAAAAAAGGTTGTTTTTGATAACACTATTGCTGCATATGGTGAGAATGTTGTTTTAAATGTTAATAAAAGCGGGTTAACGTATAAAGACATTGAGGGTAATACAGTTGATATAACTAATGCTGGTGAAATTCAGTTTAATGACAAGGTCGGTGATGAGGAAGGAAATATCTTTGATATCAATCTCTATGGTGGTAAACTGTCTATCGGGCAAAATGAAACACTTAATGCAGATCTTGATAATCCGGATGGTTTAATCAATAATAATAATTTTACAGTTGTTGGTGGTAGTATTTTGAATACGGCAAACGGTGTTATCGGTGAATTTTCTCCTGTTACTTTTGCGATTAATGCAGCTTTGCAATATCAATTTGATATTGATTTAAGCCAAGCAAAATCTGATAAACTTGTTGGGGCAACAATCAATGAGGGCGGAAGCCTAACGCTAGCTGTCTTGAATATTATTTCTGATGCTGATGTGGAAGATCTGAAGATAACATATTCTGATACAAATATTGGCGGCGCGCTAAAAGATGGCTACGAGATTACAACCAGTGAGGCAAGCTATGAGGTTTCTGCCGGAAATGATGATACGGGTTCTTATCTTATCTTTTCTAAAGTTGCCGAGGTAGGCGGATTACCAAAAGCAATAATGGATGCATCAGATGTTTATTCTATTACATCCGGAGAAGATGAGGTTATTGAAGCCTGGACTGAAAATGATTTGCAGGCTGACTTAGTAATCAATGGTAATGGTCAGGCTATTACCACAGAAAATCAATTAGATGGTATTAATGTTGGTGAAGACTATACGTTAACGATGAATAATGTAAGCGATATGAGTGGATTTAACTATGGTATATCTAATGAGGGGACGGTTAATCTAACAGATACAACAATTAGTGATGATATCATTAACAATGGTGTGATGGAAGTTAATGAAAATGTTTCTTTGGGAGCTGTTTCGGGAAACGGTGTGACAAATGTTAATGCAGACCATGAGCTAACATCTGAGTTTGCAGGAAATACGCTGAATTTAAAAGGCGCAACATTGACCGGGCTTGATAATTTGGCTTCTGATGTTAATCTTAACCTTATTAGCGGCTCTATTGATCTGGAAAATCAGACAGTTATTATTAAGTCGATAACGTTCGATTCAAATTCAGTTTTATCCTTAGCAATAAACAGCTTGTCTGATTATGGGATGATTGTGGCTGATGAAATCACTGTTGCGGAGGGAGCAAAACTTCAGATTGCTTTAGCAGATGATCTCCTTAATGTTGGGGAATCAGTTTCATTACAATTGTTAAATGCAGCCAATTTTGACGTTAACAATTTCCTTGACGTGTTTGAGAGTGACATTTACACGGTTGAGAAGAAAGAGGGAGAAGCTGGTACGTATATTATCACGAGAGCAGGTGATGATCCAGACCCAGATCCCGATCCAGACCCAGATCCCGATCCAGACCCAGATCCAGAACCGCAGCCAAAGGTATTGCGTAATTGGGTTGATAGAGCCGCTGATGCATGGAGTAATGGTGGTGAATTTGATGCAGGCAGTAAGGCTGCTGATATAGCTGAACAATTAGCGATATTGGCTCAAAGCGATGTTACTGAATTAAATAGGGCAATTAAAGCTTTAGCTCCAACAGAAGCTAATACGATTGAAGTTATGGCAACTAATAATTCTGATCTTTTATTTAGAACTATCGGAAAGCATTTGTATGGTGAAAGTGATATTATGGGCTTTTCTTCTGATGATGGATTGAAAGACATCAGTCTTTGGGGCAGAATTTATGTTGGCGAGGCAACTATTAATAGGAATGGTTCTGTTGCGGGTGCGGATTTTGATAGTCGCGGCATTATGGTAGGTATAGAGAAAAAGTTTGATAATACTCATAAAGTTGGCGGAGGTTTGCACTTTGATAGTACAGATATTGATGCCTTAAGCAAAGAAACAGATGTTTCCTCTCTTTATGGTTTTGCTTATGGTGAATACAAGCCAAGTCAATGGTTTGCTTATGGTATTGTCTCTTATGGTCAATCTGATTATGATGAGAAAAAACTTGCTTTAGGTAAAACCTATAAGGCTAAATATAATGCACGTGTGGCTTCCCTTGCTGCGATGACAGGATATGAGTTTGATTGGCTTACTCCAGAGACAGGGCTGCGTTATTATCATATTAAGCAAGATAGCTATACAGATGGTGCACAGCAGCGTGTTTCTGGTATGGATGATGATATTTTGCGTGCAGTTGCCGGTGTTCGCATGGGTAAAGACTTTTCAATATTCCGTCCAGAAGCTTATTTGGGTTTAACTTACGATTTGATAAACAGCAAAAATAATACACATGTTGGATTGGCAAACGGTGCATATTATATTGTTCCCGGGAAGCGTTTGCCACGTCTGGGATATGAATTTGATGTTGATTTGAACGCGCGTTTGGCTGATGATATTCTTGTTGGTGTAGGATATATAGGCGCATATAAGGAGAGATACCAAGAACATACAGGTATGGTTATGCTTAAATATAGTTTCTAATAATCAATTGTTTTTCATACCAACCTTGATAATAACCCCTGCTATGTGGCAGGGGTTATGTTTTATTTGAACGTTTTTGTTTTAAGATATTTATTCTAACCAATATTCTACTGTGGAAACAACGCGGATGGTTTTGTTTATTTGTTGTGATTCATACGCACCAGAAGACTGTTCTCTTGGCAAAATTGAGAAAACACCTTGGTTGGCACGGTGAATTTTTCCGACTTTACTGTTAGAGTTCTTTGCAAACTCTTCAGCTGCTTTTTTGGCATTTTGCGTGGAATCTGCCAACATTTGTGGTTTTATGTCGTTTAATTTTGTGAATATATAGGACACGGGATATCCGTCAGAATTATCAAAAGCAATACCTTTTGCAATAAGGGAATCTGTTTGAGAAACAGACTGTTCAACCAAATCAACATTGTTGCTTTTAACAGTGATAGTTTGTATTAGGATGAAACGTGATGTGTTGGCTTCATTTCCACGATATGGATTTGCCATTAAATCGTTTGTTTCAATGCGCTCAATGTTTATTTCATCTTCTGTAAAGCCTTGTTTTTCTAAGAAAGATTTGATTTCTGTTGCTTGAGAGGTGATTTGTTGCTGTGCAGAGCGTAGGTCGTTTCCTGTAATGACGAATTTCAGTTTCCAGATAGCAAGATCTGCTGTGACATTCTTTTCTGATAGGCCTTTAACGGTAACGGTGTTATTACTAATGTGTGTTTTATAGTAATAATATCCTGGGAAGAAACCACCTAAGGCAATACCAATGCTTAGGATTGCTAGGGCTAAGGTGTGATTTTTCATTTTGTAAGGGTGGGGATGGGGTTGATTTTTCTCTGTAGGCATGACAATATCTCCTTTGATCTTGTGATGTTATTAAAGTATATTTTTAGATTTAGTCAATATATTTGTGTTAGCAAGTTAGACAATTCCTCTTATGGCATTAAATATGGGGCTGGATGGCTTAATTTTTCCAGAATAGTGAGGTTGTCTTTTTTCAATGAACAGGTAGTGAAGATAAATTAACGAAAATAATCGTACAGAGTTTGTCAGCCCCATCTTTTTGCCTTTTGTTTTACTAATCATTTCAAAAAGAGAATTTTTGCTGATATTTTCTCTTTCGCAAATAATGTCAATTGCTTCCCATTCATCCGGAGAGAGTCTCATACTTGTCTTTTTGTCTGTGACGATAATTTTATTTGTTAGGTTTGTCATCTTTTATTCCTCAAATATAAATATGTGTCATTCTATCTGATTTGTTTTATTATGCAATATTTATTTTCTATTTTTTTTAGAAAATATTTTTTTATACAACATATTTGTTTTTTATTAAAGTAATAAAATCTTAATTTTTATGTGAAAACATGAGAGAGGGTTTATAATCATGAGGAACGCATATGAAATATTGTCTGAGTATTTTTGCAGGATTGCTTTTTTTAGGTGGATTAGTTTTTGCTGATACAAATTCTCCAGGATGGTTTGTTATTAAATCCAGCTCTTCAAGTGGTGAAAATTTAGGTAAAAAGAAGGAATCGAATTTTCTTGTGTCAGGACAGAATTTGGAAAAGGAAGATGTTCTTATCGAGGACAAAGCTCCCGGGCATGATTTTTTACCACATTTTGTGCATGCGGATAAAGATTTCTTAATCGCGCAAAAGCTGCTTAAATATAAGTTTGAACAAGATCATTTTGAAAATTTTGTTATGCCGCCTCTTTCTTTTTATATTGCATCGGTTGTTTTGGCGAATGGTGTTGTTGACGAAACATTGTCTGAGTTTTCGCATTTGTTTACAGTTTTGAGGTTGTCTTCGGTTAATCGTCAGATTGCAAATTACTTGAAAAATAAAAGGGAAAATATATCAATTTATACTTCACTATGGGGAAAATATTTTAGCAATCGCTTTCAAAATATAATCAAAACACAATTTGGTACAGAAGCTTGGAATATTGATAGTTCAACAAAATCGATAAATGACTGGGCAGAAGTGCGTAGTGACGGAAAAATACGTGATGTGGCGCCATCATTTACTTTTTCAGAAGATGAAATTATATCAGCGAATATTGCTTATATCCATGGGGATTGGCAATATCCCTTTTTGATAGAAGAGACAAAGCAAGAGTCCTTTATGGGACTAGATGGTCAAAAAGGTGAAGTTGCGATGATGCACCAAAGAATTAAAGCTCCCTATTTTGAAGATGAAGATATGCAGGCGGTACGACTTTTCTATGCAGATGGAGAGTTTATAACCATATATTTGCCCAAGAACCCGCGATCTTTTGAAAGTTTTGTTAATCAAATGAGTGTTCAGAAATTAAAAGCGGATTTCAGTCAAGAAAAAAATATTGAAATATACATTCCAAGATTTGAGATTGAATATGCGCTAACTCAATCGGTTTCCGTCTATCAGTTGTTTGGAATTTCTAAAATATTTGAAAATAATAATTATGAATTTGCTAAAATGGTTAGCTTCGATAATGCTGTTAATGTAAAAGATGTTTTGTTTAAGACGAAGATTGTTATTGATGAAGGAGCCATGGATTCGGCATTGAAACAAAAGGTTTTGCAACTTCAGCAAGCAAGAAAGAACGATCAGTCTGATTATATTATTTTTAAGGCAGATCATCCTTTTGTCTTTATGGTAAATAATGCGGAGTTTATCGGTGTATTTCACCGTGCTGTATTGTTTTAAGCAATTTTTTTAATAGCCTCAAAAATGGGGTTATAAAATTCACAAGTATCGGTATTTTGCTGGTGAGGATGTTCTAACTCAGCCAGCATGTTTTTGTAATAAATAATTGTAAAAAGTCTGACAGATGCTGTGAGATCTATTTTTTCGTCGTGGTTGAATTCTATCAATTCAAAAAGATTTTTTCTTGAAATGTTTTCTTTTTTGCAGATGTAATCAATGGCATCCCATTCGGCAGGAGCTAAACGCATGCTTGTTTTGCGGTTATATATTGTAATTGCGCGATTTGATAATGCAGCCATCTTTTGTCTCCTTGTTTGTTTTCCTTAATTTTATAGAATAATATTTAAAATACAACCATAATATATTTGCTTGTGTATATATGTTTTTGTTATTATAAAACTAAAAAATTTATACGATTATTGCTTTTTTATTTATGTTATATTTAAAAATAGTTGTAAATATTTTTTTATTATTCTAATATTCTATAGTTTTAGGAGATTCTATGTCGCAAGGTTTGATTTATTTTGGTTTATTTGACATGTTAGAGAAAATTAAAGAGCTTTGTCTCTTTTATTATCATAGTTCTTATAAGAATATTGAAGGTGAATATTTGAAAATTTTTTGGGAGGTTTTTCAGAAATGTGAAAGCATTTTACATCAAGTAAAGATATTAGATAATAAACCAGATAGGAGAAATAATAATTCTCGTGTGATGAAGATTATTCAAATTAATCAAGCTATACTCCAGGGATATGATCTATTTGGTGGTTATGTCTTGGGTGTGGATTGTTCTTTGATGAAACAAAAAGAAGGGCTTACCTGTTGGCAAGATAATAATCCTTTTTATTTTTTATTAAATGTTGATGATATTTATTTGGATAGAGTTGTGGATCCCTTGATAGCTATACGACTTTTTGCACGCATTTTGGCCTTATTAAAACAAGAAAATTCCTTTTTTTATCAAGAATACCATCTAAAAATGGCGCTAAATAGGTTTTTTTATGATGAATTATCCTAAAAGGTTTATCTGTGTGGCGATTTCTTCCGCGATATTTAAGGGCTTCGGATTTTGCTTTTTGGAAGATGGATTTTGTAGATTTTGTGCGTATTCATTTTCAAACAGTGACTGTACAAAGCGTAAGTGCTTGGGTGTTAACCATTGTTCTCCGCGGAATATATAGAGGGGTTTGCCAGTAGCTGTTGCCTCACAACACATGGATACTGAATCTCCGGTGACGATGATATCATCTGCGCATGCCAGAAAACCAAGATAAGGGTTTGGGCTCTTATCTCCCCAAAGGTAGGTGTATTGAGGGATATCTTTTATTTGTTCCATAATCTGGCTTTCAGCCTGAGTCCCAGTTCGTCTGGATGTTGTAATTAAAATGGAGCCGCCCTCTTTTTGTTTAAAATCTTTAATAGCTAATGCTAAATTTTGCGCATTTTTTAGGGTAAAGGGTTTATTTTTTATTGCTCCGCCAATAATAACAGCTGTTAATGGATGAGGTAGGTCCTTAAATTTCTCATACCAAAGGTTATATGCAGCAGATAATTTTTCTTGGGTGATAAAGTGGGGAGATCCTATGGTGTATTTAATATTTGGAGCGGGGGTTTTATATTTATCGTGTTCTGGGGTAAAAATTGTCAGAAAATCCTTTATTCCCCAACGACCAATATGCAAAAGTTGAAATAGCTTTGCCTGAGAGTTTTTTTTCTTTATCCATCTTGCTACAGGAGCTGTACGTCGTGATGCCGATAAAACGAACTCAGGGTAGGGCGCTTGTAAGTTAATTTTACTTTCTTTTGTCAGTCCTAACAGAGTGCGCCCTCTGATGCAATTTGGCAAGGCTGCTAATTTGTTATATTGTATTTCTTTGTAGATAATATTAAATTTATTGTCATCAAGGTAGTGAGCAACCCCTTCTGCTTGGTGTCTGCTTCCTATTCGATTATCTAACAATATCCAAATATCTTTTTTCATAATGCTATCTTTTGGAAAGTTACAAATTTTAGCTATTTTTTAAAACATATATGATATTAGAAAATATATGCAAGCATAATTTTAATTTGTTTGTGGGGTTTGAGTATGTTAAAGTATCTTTTCTTGTTATCCTTTTTAATGGGTGCCGGCTCGGCAGATGCGCAAATGGCCACATTAAGTAAGGCTAAATATATGGCTGTTCTGAAGGTGGTTGTTAACCATAAAATGAATGATAAGGACATTGTTTCTGATTTAGATAAATTACGTGAATCTGATCGATTCAGGAAAGAATTGGAAAAAATGGTGAGCAAACTGGACAATTCTAAACCAAATGAAGCAACGAATCGTAAAATTATGCGAATCTTGGAGCAGGCGGGGAAGGATATTTATAACGAACTACGATAAGGAGACATAAAATGAAAAAAATTTTAGTGTTATTGATGGTTTTTGTATTAAGTGCGTGTACCACGAAATATATCTTGATGGACGAGAATGGAAATCCCGTTAAGGAAGGATATTATACCGAAAACACTCAAAATAGTGATGGATTTTTAGATAGTAAAGCAGCCGGGGAGATACTTGCAACCAATGATGTTTTTGTTGTGAATGAAGGCTCTGACTTTGTTACCTATCAATATAAGAATGTTAGGGTTGATGAAATTTCTCCATTAGCTTCTTTATATTGTGCGGATGCTTCCTTTGGCGGATCATCATATTTGCGTGAAGTTTCTATGTATCACGATGGCTTTATGCGTGCAACGTTTGATTGTCTGAATGTTGCAATCTAGAAATATCTTCCTTATATCATAATATAAGGAGATAGATATGGTAAAAAATTTATACGATATATTAGGTGTAAGCAAGAATGCGACGAATGCGGAGATAAAATCTCAGTATCGTAAACTTGCGCGAAAATATCATCCGGATCTTAATAAGAATGATAAAACTGCGGCAGAAAGGTTTAAGGAAGTTTCTGCAGCGTACGATATTTTGGGTGATAAAGACAAGCGTCAAAAATATGATAATAATGAAATAGATGCAGAGGGAAAGCCGACAGGATTTGGCTCTGGTTCTTACGGTGATTCTTACCAAACATATTCAACAGAGGGTTTTCGTCACCCTGGTGGTGGGTTTGATTTTTCTTCTATTTTTGGAGAAGATATTTTCAGTCAATTTGGTGGTAGAGGTGGTTTTGCTCAAAGGGCTCATAAAGGACAAGATGTTGCCTATTCTTTGAGCGTTGATTTCTTAGATGCTGCTAAAGGTGCTGTAAAAAATATTATAATGAATGGTAAAACATTAAATGTTAGAATTCCAGCCGGTACAGTAACCGGTCAGGTTTTGAGATTAAAAGGACAAGGAGAAAAAGGTTTTAATGGAGGGACAAGCGGAGATGCCCTGATCACAATAACTGTTAATCCTCATCCTTACTTTAAGGCGGAAGGAAAAAACATTTTATTTGAATTACCTATTACAATTAAGGAAGCAGTTTTGGGGGCAAAAGTTGTCGTTCCTACAATCAGTGGTAAGGTCAGTGTTTCTATTCCTCCTTATTCTTCATCCGGTGAAAAATTGCGGCTAAAAGGTAAAGGAATTAAGGTTGGAAGTGGTGCCGGAGATGAAATTATAAGCTTGACTATTCTCGCTCCTAAAAAGAAAAACGCTTCTTTAGAAAAGGTATTAGGGGAAATGAAGGATGAATTGGAGAGGAGCTTTTAATGTACTTTGAGGCTTTGGAAAACTTTGAATGGCTTAATGACCCTGAAAATGTTCGTTTTGAAGAAGATTCAATGACGATTTATGCTAAATCTGGTACTGATTTTTGGCAGAGTATACAGCATGGATTTAAGAAAGATGATGGGCATTTTTTCTTTTGTCGGCAGAATCGTGATTTTGTTTTGACTCTGAGATGGAAGATCTTCCAATTTGAAAAATTTTCTCAATGTGGTATTATGCTCAGAGTAGATGAGAAGAATTGGTTTAAATCCTCGTTGATGGATGAAAAAAATGGCCTCTGTTTTATATCTTCATATACGATTAATGGTCATTCTGATTGGGCAGGTTTTTCTTTGGAAGACCGGCAGATAAGTGAAATATGGTTTAGATTACAACGTGTAAATAATGATTATATTTTGAGCTATTCTTTAGACGGTGAGCAATTTATCAAATCTCGCATGTTTTATATGCCAGACTTTGGCGAAGTAAAGGTTGGTGCTTATATAGCAAATCCCGGTGGAAAAAGTTTTGCTGCGGAGCTATCTTCTATAAAAATTGATTAACATTCTATATTTTGAAAATCATTCTTGACAAATATAAATTATGATGTTTTTTTATAAATGTTTTTACATACGTTCTAGAATGTATTTTTGAGGGAATATGGTTAAAAAGACTAAAGAAGATGCCCAAAAGACGCGTCAAGCGATTTTAGAATCAGCGTTAGATGTTTTTGCGGAAAAGGGTTTTGCTAAAGCAACTTTTGATGAAATAGCTATAAGGGCTGGTTTTACAAAAGGTGCTATTTATTGGTATTTTCGTAATAAGGCAGATTTACTTGCAGCGCTTATTGTTGAGTATGTGCAGCGTAAACAAAAAGAAATAGCAGGGAACCTTTCTGTAGGTAATAGACTTGATGATTTGTTAAAAGATCTTAGTGTTTGGGCAGAGATGAGTCAAAATGATTTGAGATATGCCAAGTTTAATCGCTTTGTTTTGTGTCAGATGGAATGGTCGGAAACGGTTATAGACAGGGTTGATAAGAGTCTTAAAGAAATTAAAGATTTTCATTTAGAGAAAATTAAAAAAATTTTAGTAGAGTCTCGGAAAAATGGCGAATTAAAAGAGGGAGTAGATATTGATAAAACGCAACATATTATTATGGCCTGTTATATGGGCATAATGTTTTCATCTTTAAGCAAGAGGTTTGCTTATGATGCTGTAGATATGGTGCAGACAGGTTTGAAATTGTTGATTGATGGTATGAGAAAATGAGAGAGGGTTTTATGAAAAAAGAAGAGATTATTAGCAAAATTAAACGCGTGGTTGAAAGATTTAAAGCTTTGGATAGAAAAAAATGCATAGCAATAGCTGTATGTCTCATTGTTTTGATTGGTGTAGGCAGATATTATTTTTATATTAAGAAAGGGGCACAGTACGGAGGTATTCCTGTTAATGCAACTGTTGTTGAAGTCAAGAAGGAACAGATTGTTAATCCGAAGAGTTACGTCGCCCTTATCGAAGCAATTAACAGCGTTGATGTTGTTGCTAAGGTGAGTGGAAGCCTAGATAAAGTTAATTTTGTGGAAGGTAGCGATGTTAAAAAAGATGATGTTCTGTTTGTTATTGATAGTGAGCCGTATCAGGCTAGTTATAATTTAGCTCAGGCGCAATTAGAGAGTGCAAATGCAAATTTAACAAAAACGAAGCGCGATTATGATCGTCAAAAGCAATTAAGTGCAAAGAAGATTGCTTCTAAAGCAACATTTGATACGGCGGAAAGTGCTTATTTACAAGCAGAAGCGGCAGTTTCTCAGGCAAAAGCTCGTTTAGAGCTTGCGAGAATTGATTTAGACAATACTAAAGTTAAGGCTTATATAGATGGAGTTATAGGGAAGACGAAGGTAACGGTCGGAAATTTTGTTAACGCTTCGGTAGAACCTCTAGCAAGGGTTGTTCAAATTGATCCTATTCGAGTTGCTTTTTCTTTAACAGATAAGGAGTTTTTGGATTTACAAAAAATTGGCAAGCAAAATGTAGAAGACTATGATATCAATATAGAGCTTGCCAGCGGAGAGGTATTAAAGCAAAAGCTGTCAAAGATTTTTGCCAATAATGAGGTTAATATGGGAACAGCAACAATAGCTGTTTATGCTGATGTTAATAATGAGCAAAGATTGTTGAGACCGGGATCTTATGTGCGTGTTTTTATAACTTCGTCAAAACCAAAGGAAGAGATTGTTATTCCGGAGCAGGCAATTATTCAAAATGAGGGAAATTCGCTTGTTTTTGTTGTTGGCGAAGATAATATTGCAAAAATGCGTTTAGTGCAAATTGGCGAATCTTACGATGGAAAGCAAGTTATTTTGTCCGGTCTTAGTGCTGGAGAAAAGATTATGACAAGCGGTCTGGCCAACAGAATGTTACGTGATGGGGCGCAAATAAATATTGTTAATGCCAATTAGTTAAAGGGAGACCGTATAATGTTTTCAAAGTTTTTTATTGAAAGACCTCGTTTTGCGGTAGTCATTGCTATTGTGATGAGTTTGGCAGGATTAATTGCTATTTTTATGTTGCCGGTAGCTATGTATCCAGAGCTTACTCCGCCACAGATTATGGTTCGAGCTGATTATGCTGGCGCAAGTGCGGAAACGGTGGCAAATACTGTTGCTATACCAATAGAGACAGCGGTTAACGGTGTTGATGATATGATGTATATGGAATCATCATCCTATAATTCAGGTCGGTACGAATTAACGATTAGCTTTGAAATAGGTACAGATCCTGATTTGGCTCAAGTGAAAGTTCAGAACCGCGTCCAACAAGCTCTTAACCAACTTCCTGATGAAGTTCAAGCCAGAGGTGTGACGGTTATTCGTCGATCTTCAGAAATTTTGGGATTTTTGCAAGCTATTTCTCCCAAAGGAACACATGATAAAAACTTTTTGAATAATTATGTGACGAATAATGTAAAAAATAGTCTTGGCCGTTTATACGGTGTTGGTGATGCTACAGTTATGGGTTCTCCCTTAAGTATGAGGGTTTGGCTTGATGCTGATAAAATGACTGCGTTAAATTTGCCAATTAGTGCTGTTAGAGCAGCTATATCCAGTCAAAACTATCAGCCATCTTTGGGATCTGTTGGTTCAGAGCCTAATGATGGGTCGAGTAATTTGGTCTTTTCTTTGGAGACACAAGGTCGTTTGAATGAAGTTAAAGATTTTGAAAATATTATTGTTCGAACAGAGGCAGAAGGAGGTCTTGTCCGGTTAAAAGATATTGCTCGAGTAGAGATTGGTTCTGAAAGCTATTTGGTTTCTTCAGATGTTGATGGTCAGACAAACGTAGGTATTATGCTTAATAAGCTTTCAGGAGCAAATGCTTTAAAAGCAATGGATGCTGTTAAAGCAGAGTTAAAAAGGTTGGCGAAGTATTTCCCGGAAGATTTTGAAGTGAACATTTTTTTTGATGCAACAGAGTTTATTCGGGTTTCAATCGAAGAGGTTGTGTTTACTTTGTTCTTAACCTTTGGTTTGGTGGTTTTAGTTTGTTTTATTTTCTTGCAAAATTGGCGCGCCACACTTATTCCTTCAATAGCTATTCCTGTTTCTATTTTATCTACTTTTGCTGTTATGTTAGCTTTGGGGTATAACTTAAACATTTTAACACTTTTTGGTTTGATTTTAGCTATCGGTTTGGTTGTTGACGATGCCATTGTTGTAGTTGAGCGCGTGCTTTATTTAATGCAATCAGAACATCTGTCTCCCAAAGAAGCATCAAAAAAAGCAATGGAGCAAGTTTCTTCGGCTGTTGTGGCGACAACGTTAGTATTATTGGCCATTTTTGTGCCTATTGCTTTCATGGGTGGTGTTACCGGTCGAATTTATCAACAATTTGCTATTTCTATTTCTTTTGCTGTGCTATTTTCTGGTGTTAATGCTCTAACATTAAGTCCGGCTTTATCCGCAACGTTATTGAGGCCGGTTGAATCCAAAACATCAGGCTTTTTGTATAGGTTTGAACAGTTTATTAATAATACCAAAAACAGATATGTTAAATTTGTTGCCCTTTTTGGTCGAAAGATGATGTTTATAATTTTTGTTTTTGCACTATTAGCTGGATTAAATTTATTTGCCGGAAAACATATACAGTCAACATTTTTACCACAGGAAGATCAAGGTGTTGTTTTATCTATTGTTCAATTGCCGGAAGGATCATCCGGTAAGAGGACAGAGGCAGTCATTGAAAAAATACGAAAAATTGTGAAAACGGAAGATAAAGTTCGTTCAGTTATGGATTTGCGTGGAATTAGTCTTGGAGCTGGACAGGGTGAAAATGTCGGTTTTAATGTTATAGCACTCAAACCTTGGGCTGAAAGGAAAAGCGATGCTGATTTTTCTACGAATATTAAAGATCGATTGAGTATGAAGATGCTAGGTATCCCGGAAGCTAGTATTATGTTATTCGAATTTCCTGCAATTCCGGGACTTGGCAGTAGTAATGATATGGATTTACGTTTGCAATCAATAGAAAATGCAGATATGACGGAGCTGGAAAAGAATCTCAATCAATTTTTGGTAAAACTCAATCAATTGCCAGAGATTGCCAGGGCTTATTCTACTTTTACATCAAGAACACCGCATGCGTATTTGGATATTAATCGTGAAAAAGCTGAGCTTTTAGGTGTTTCCATTGGTAATATCTATTCTACATTGCAAACTTACCTTGGTTCTATGTATGTTAATGATATTAATATTGGGACACAGGCTAACAGGGTTATGGTTATGGCAGATTGGAAATATCGGCAGAATTTAGACAGTATTAAGAATTTGTACGTACAGAGCAGCTCGGGTCAGATGGTTCGATTGGGGAGTTTGATTGATATTCGACGAGTAACATTACCTCGTTCTATAGATCGATATAATCAATATGCTACAGCAACAATTAATATTGCAGCTGTTCCAGGTTCGAGTTCCGGTGCTGTTATGGATAAGGTTGAGAAATTAGCAGCAGAAACGCTATCTAAGTCATATTCTTATGAATGGTCGGGTATGAGTTTGCAAGAGAAACGTAATGAAGGGCGAATAATTTATATTGTCGGATTGGCAATATTGTTTGCTTATCTGTTTTTGGTTGCTCAGTATGAGAGTTGGACAATTCCTCTTTCTGTTATTCTTTCTGTGTTAACGGCCATGTTCGGAGCTTTTTTAGGGTTATATATTGCAGGGTTGCCTCTCAGTATTTATGCTCAATTAGGTATGGTGCTTTTGGTTGGTTTGTCGGCCAAGAATGCAATTTTGATTGTGGAATTTTCTAAAAAAGAGCATGAAAGAGGTGTATCTATTGTAAAAGCTGCAGAAATTGGTACAAAAGAGAGGTTTAGGGCTGTGTTAATGACTGCTTTGACGTTTATTTTGGGTGTGGCGCCATTAGTGTGGGCAACAGGGGCTTGTGCAGGGTCAAGAGCTGCGGTTGGTGTTCCTGTTTTTTCAGGTATGTTAGTCGGGACGCTTTTTGGCTTAGCAATTATCCCATTATTTTATATTATGGTACAGACAGCGGTAGATAAGCTAGAAAATAGAAAAGCAAAGTAATGGAAATAAGAAAAAGCTTGCATTCTAAAAAGTTTTATATTATGTAGATATTGATTTTGATATGGTCCCATCGTCTAGAGGCCTAGGACGCGGCCCTCTCAAGGCTGCAACACGAGTTCGAATCTCGTTGGGATCACCAACAAAATAAAAGAGGCACCTAAAGGGTGTCTTTTTTATTTTGTAGAATGGTCAGGGGGATTTGAACTCGTAAAGAGAGTTC
>JBGUWS010000009.1:0-203327 GCA_045221335.1 Alphaproteobacteria bacterium
ATACTCATCGTCTGTCAGTGTTTGTTTTTCTAAAGCATAACCGATAACTTTTGCTATTAAATCTTTGTATTCTTGCTTTTTTGTTTCATCAAATTTGTCAGTTTCATCTTGTGTTAATAAAGATAATTGATTGAAAAAATCTGGGGTGTTGTTTTCTTCAGCCATTTAGTAGCTCCTTGAAGTGAAATTAATCAGAACTATGCATACTATATCACAAAAAAAAGCTTTGCGCAAGTATAAATTTTTAAGATATTTTAACTTTGTTTTTTTTATCTTTTGAACAGAGGTTCGATTAATTAAGACTTATATTTAGGCAAAAGGAGATAATATGCTTGAAAATGAAGCGAGAATTCTAGAATATTTTCGGCATAAATATTTGTGGCAAGCTTTTGTTGTGTTTTGTCTTTGCGGTGGCGTTATTTTTCTGGGATGCTGGTTTGTTGAGGATTTTTGGCTACGGGCTTTATTAATTTTGGGGCCGCTTACGATATTTTATTTGATGATGAGGGCGTTAAGAGAAGATCTTCAGAGCAGAGGGGAAAATCTTATTTTAATAAAAAAAGGGGAAATTTTTCCGACGCTTGATTTTGATTTTGGCCGCGGTATGGATGAAAAGGTGTTTGATAGGCAAGATATTGTGTCTGGTTACCGTATTCGTGAATGTTTTAATATGATGAAAACAGAGCATTTTATTTTGGAGGAAGATTGGTTTTACACGCCGGTTTCTTCAAAGTTTCTTCCCATTTCATCGACAGTTTTTGAGGGAGTAGTATTAGCAATTTTGGTGCCAGGTGTTTCTGAGCTTAAGGGAGAAGTAAAGATTGTTAAGGGAAAGGTCATATTTTCTGGTGCCTTGGCTCCTTTTTTGAAGGCTTTGGGGGCAGATTCAAAAATAGCAGAGCTGATCAGGTTTTTTGGGGTTAATAAAGTATTTGTTGTTGGAAATGATGGTTGGATATATTTTTGGATAAAAACAAAAACACGGATTTTTTACCAATTTTCTTTGGTTCGATCCGGCTCGTTTGGGATGTTTGTTAAACGCATTGAAAGGCTTAAGCAGATAATAGAAGAGATCTTTTATTATGCATAAAAGGTAAAATATGCCTTTAGATAATTGATTTTAACGATAGGTTGACATATTACGACTCTTTTGTTATCTTTGATTAGTTTTTTATTTTTGGGGGATTTATAATATGAGGAAAGTGCTACTTTTGACAACAATTTGTTCTGTTTTAGCTTTAAATGTCTATGCCAAAGAGACTGAAATTACTATTTATAACCAAAATTTGGCGTTAATAAAAAAGAATGCAGAAATGGCCTTACAAAAGGGGGTAAATGAGATTGTTTTTGATGAAGTTGCCGAACAAATGAGACCGGAATCGGCGTTTATTTATGGTGATGGTATTCGGGTTTTGGAGCAAAATTATGATTATGCCGGAATTAACTATATGACTTTGCTTAATGCTAATATCGGTAAAGAAGTTAAAACCGTGCGTGAGGACAGTAAAACCGGTGCTAATATCTTTGAAAAAGCGATTTTAGTTGCTGTTGACGGGGCAACTCCGGTATTGAAGTTTGATTATGGTATTGAAACACAATTCGGGGGACGAGTTTTGTTTAATGAGATACCATCGACGTTAAACAGTACACCGGTTTTGATGGCAAAAGTTGAGGCAGACCAAACAGAGAGTAAAAATCTGGGTTTAGCTTATTTGACTTCCGGTTTTGATTGGCAGGCAAACTATATTGCTAAAGTCAATAACAGTGAGACATTATCTTTGTTAGGGAGAGTTGCTATTTCCAATAATTCTGGTAGCGGCTATGAAAATATTAAGGTTAATTTGATTGCCGGTGATGTCAATGTGGTTAGAAATATTATGCAACCGCGTATGATGGGGGTAAGTAAGGGTATGATGCTGATGGCTAATGACCTCGACAACTCAGAAGCAGTGATTGATAAGCCGGAGAGTATGGACAGCTATTATATTTATCAAATACCAGAAAAGACAAATCTTAAAAACGGACAGATGAAACAGGTATCGTTTATTAATGCCGGTGAAGTTAAATATCAGAAAGAAGCAGTGCTACAATCTTACATCCATTTGGGACAGGAAAAAAATTCGTTTAAGGATGTTCATCCTCAGGTTATCTATCATTTTGTTAACCAAAAAGAAGATGGCTTAGGGATGCCGTTGCCACAGGGAAAGATAAGTTTTTATGCTCCCGATGGAAAGGGATCTTTGCAGTTTATCGGTGAAAATATGATTGATCACAAAGCTGAAGGACAGAAAGTTTCTTTGCCGTTGGGTCGTTTCTTTGATGTTTATGGTAAAGGCGAAATTGAGAGCTTAAATAAAGTTAGTGAAAAGCAGATTCAGAGAGCGGGGCAAAAATGTCCGGCACTTTCGACAGTGTACCATTATAATCTTAATTATGAGCTTACAAGCAAGAGCAAAGATGTAGTTCATTTCGTGTTAAAGCAGGTTGTTCCTACAAGCGCTAAGATTTTAAAAGAAACAATTAAAGGAAATTGGGGCGAAGGTAATGTTTATGAGTGGAAATTTGACCTTGCGCCGATGGAAACAAAAGATATTAAAGTTGAAATCGAGAATCAAACAGAAAGGCTTGATTGCAGCTTGATTAATCTCTAACTTGTGTTCAAAATTTGAGAGTTAGTTAGCGACCACCGCCACCGCCACCTCCGAAACCACCGCCGGAGAAGCCGCCGCCAAAACCGCCGGATCCGCTGGAAAATGGCGAAGATGAGGATGCTTGTTGCGGAAATCTTGCAGTGTTAAGAGATGTATGACGCAGTTGTTGTGTGAAATCATTTTGATAATAGATGTTGTTTGTGGTCAGTTCTTTGTAGGCATCTGTGCCAAATATTGTTTTAAATTTCTTTTCCCAGTTTTTTTCTAGACCTAAGGCAACGGCATAGGGAAACAGGGCCTCCATATCAGAAGGGGTTAAGCGTCTAGCCATCGGCAAGCCTGTGTTATCTTTGCTATCCATCAAACTGTTTGGGCTGATGTTTGACCCGGTGATGGTTTTTAAAAACATCTTAATACCGGCAATTTTTTCCTTTTGTCGTTGACCGGGAATTGTCGGTTGAAACATTAAATATTTGAAGACTAATATTAAAACAATATAAGGAACAGCTGAAATTAATATCGGCGTATTGGAATTTATTGCCAGCATCAGAGGGAGTAAGTTAAAACCTAAGAAAACTCCTACCATATAACTGCGGAAGATGATTATTGTGAGGATTAGCAGGTAAGATATGATAATTCCTCCGATGTATTGCGGAAATAATAGTATCCACACCAAAGGAACAATTAAAGCACCAATAAAGGTTAATAACCCACGCTTGTGGTAATAAAATTTTTCCATATGTGCGGCGATATGGCTATCCAATTTTTGGGTGTATCTGGCAACCGAGGCATTTGGGGTGTTATTTAGCAGTGTCAGATGGGTGAATTTTTTATTAAACATCTGTGCTTCAGAATCAGTTTTATTCGCGTTAGGTGAGGAATCGATTTGAAAACCTTTAATTTTGTTGGAATTTAACGGAGTAATCTTGTTTACGGATATTACTTTTTGATGGAGTAGCCATAAGATATGTAAAAAGAAGCTGTTTTTGGGTGTTTTGCCGTTATTGTTAATGTAAGCACACTCCAAAGGAGACAGGTTTTTAGGGGGTTCCCAATCCGGAACAATGGCACGCGGTGCAGGGTCTTTACCAAAGAAGAACCACGCCAAAATATAATATAGTAATGTTAACAGTAAGCTGTTTAGTACCCAACGCCATACTTTAGGGAAACGAATGGTAACGGTTCCTTTTGAAAAAATTTCAGCAATGGTGATCTCGTGATTTTGAGGAATATTGTAAAATGTGAAAGTATCATTATTTTGGTATTGTTGTGCCGGCTTATCGGTTTGATAGGCATATCGGCTGATGATTTCGGTATTTTCAGGGTAATGAACATTAACCGTTACGGTATTGATAGGAAAACCCCATTTTCCGGTGACGTTTAAATAAAGCTCATTATAAGGTTTTTTATAAACTGTACGTAAGGCATCATGCATTGTATAACGGATGACAAATACGGAGGTGTCCGGGGATGGAAGATAGCTGTCATCTCCGGTATTTAGCCTCAGAGCTGTATCTGTTCTTTCTGTAAACCATGGTTCAGCAAGACCATTTCGCGTGACGCTGATGATATTGTAGCTTTCTCCCTTTATAGTGGATAGATTGCGGTAAATACCGCGTCTTATTTTAATGCCCTCATGGCGAACGGCAATGGTTTCCTTGATATCAAGAGAACCATCCGGATTGACGATGATATCGCTGTCAAAGTGTTCTATAAATTCACTGGCGGATACCGGTAAAGCAAGGCCACATAAAAGTAAGATGAAGAATATTTTTTTACATATCGATTTTAACATTTTCTCTCTCGGAAGCTTCAATTTCAAAGAAAGCGCGCTCTTTGTATCCCATTGCGTTGGCGACAATTATTTCCGGAAACATGCAGATTGCAATGTTGTAATTTCTGACAGCTGCGTTGTAGTAGCGACGTGCATAAGATAAATCTTTTTCTATGGTGGCAAGATTGTCTTGTAATTTGATAAATTGAGAATCGGATTTTAACTCCGGATAGGCCTCTGCGATGGCAAAGATTTTGGTCAGACCGGTGGATATTTTTGTCTCGGTTGCGGCAAGTGTTTCTACATCGGTGGTATCTTGCGCACTGTTGCGTAATTCAACAACACGGGAGAATGTGTCTTTTTCGTGTTTGGCATAAAAGGAGGCAATTTTAACCAGTTCGGGAATGAGATCATGCCTACGTTTTAATTGGACATCTATACCACTCCACCCCTCAATGGTTTGTTGATTAAGTTTGATGAGCTTGTTGTAATCATAAATAAAAATTAGGCAGAGTGCCAGTAATATAAGCCAAACATAGGTCATCGTTGCGTCCTTTCTTTAATCATTCGTGCCAAGCAGACCGGCGATGTAATTATCAATCTCTTTGGTATCCTTTTTTTCAGATATTAGTTTTTTACTCTCTTTTTCTTTTTTTTCTATTAATTTTTCAGGTTGTTGGGAAATTAAATTTTCCGTTAGTTGTTTTATATCGCCATTAATAGCTTGATTTAGCAGTTCTTTAGGAGAAACACCATTGGATAACATTTGTTCGACAGCTTTGCCTGCAACAGTTTCTACCACTTTTTTTCTTAGTTCCAATTCTAAAGCGTCATCTTGCTTTTCTTTTTTACGGTTGCGTTTTTCTTGTAATTTGCGCTCAAAACGCGAAAATTCGGTATAAGGTTTGCCACCGCGCTGAAAATTAGGAATATCCAACAGGTTATTTTTGATATCCATCAGTGTGCGAATGCCATTATGATCATGGGCGCGGTATATCAGCCAATCAGTGACCATTTCTTCGGTTATGGCAGCGTTGAGTATTTCTTCGGTTAAGGGAGAAGCGAATTTGATAATTGTATGCCCATCTGGTCCCTTATGAGTGATAATTTTATATTCAAAGAAAGTTTCATCCCAAGAATATGGGCATTCAGGGTGAATCAGTCGATAGGAAATAAGGATACCCATTAAGGCATCGTGCATCTCTTGTAAGGCTTTGTATCCCAGCAATAATGGATTGCGGCGTACTTCTGCATTATGTACCGTTTGTTCACAGCAAAATAAATGCAGACGGTAAAGTTGTCTTTCGACATCTGTTGATAGTTTTGGAATGATTTCCAAGGGTAGATTAATGGCTTTATTTACAAAATCCGATAAAAATACACGTCTTTTAGCGCGTGATTTTGCCGGGAGGTTTTCACTTTCTTTTTCGTAACATACGGTTAGCTCGTTTTTTAATTGTTCATAAACAACGGGCGCTAAAGTTTTTTCTACTTCTTTGAGTTTTTCAATGAGCGTTATTTCGGGTATGATTAAATCGGTTCCCATTATTGTTTTTTTCCTATCTTAATAATGTTATGATGGACAATCGTATCATAAATTTGGTGGTGTGTCAAGAGTATCAAAATAATTTTATATGCGGTGGTAAGGATGACCGGAAATAATTGTTTGGGCGCGATAAATTTGTTCGGTTAATACGGCACGCATCAAAATATGGGGAAAAGTCATTTTACCGAAAGATAAGATGAGGTCTGCTTTTTTTCTGGTTTCCTCAAGATGGCCGTCGGCTCCGCCAATTAAAAAGCAAATTTCAGGGGTTCCGGAATCTATCCAATTTTCCAAAATTGTAGCAAATTCCGGACTTGTCATGTTTTTGCCGCGTTCATCTAAAACCACAACTTTGGCAGAGGGGGCAATACAGCTTTGCAAAAATTTTGCTTCTTCTGCTTGTGTAGCATTATCTTTTTCTTTTATTGTTAAATCCCACTTTATTCGTTCTTGGTAACGTTTGATGATTTCTCCTTCCGGGGAAGTGGATTTACATTTGCCGATAACACCTAGGGTGATTTTCATTTGTTTTCTCCGTCTATCAGCTTTTTAGCGGCCAAGCGACCGGAGGCTAGTGCTTGAACGACAGTTCCACAAGAGCCGGTCATATCTCCGGCAAGAATAAATCCCTTGGGAATTTCTTTTGGAGGGAAATATGAACCCAGTGCCTGGATTAGTATATCATATCCTTTCAGGATACTGTGGGTATTTGTTGCTTCTGCTTTGCCATCAGCATTAATACGATTTTTAATGGTATCCAATGTTAATGTTTTTCCTGTCTTAGTGATTGATAAAACGGAAGATAAATCATGGACAATGATACCATATTTTTTGAGTTTTTCAAAATCGCTGGATTGAATACGCATATCAGCTTGTCGACGGCGAACAAACATTTCTACCTGCTTACAACCTTTCTTTTTGGCGGTAACAGCGCAATCCAGTGCGACCTCTCCGCCACCTGAAACGGCAATCTTTTTACCTTTAAAAGTATCAGGATGACATAGATATTCGGTGTAGGGAACCGACCATTCTTCTCCTTTGATGTTGAGTAAGCGGTGGGAGGTTTCGCCCAAAGCAAGAATAACGCCGTCATATTGGGACTTAAGAGCATTAAAATCCGATATTTTTTTGTTTAGATAGATATGCGTGCGTTCGTTTGCAATCAGGCGTTTTATTTCAAAATTTAGGATGGTTTTAGGTAGGCGATGCTTAGGAATTAAACGTATGGCTCCTCCTAAAGCAGAAGATTTTTCATATATATCAACATGCCAGCCGGATAGTAATAGTTCAAACATTGCTCCTATACCTGCCGGCCCACCACCGATGACAGCCGCTTTTTTATTGACCGGTAGAGGGAGATCAAGTTTGGGGTAATCGCCCTTTTTCATTATTGCTGCTTGCAAACAGGGGATTTCCATGGCCTTGTCTATTTTAGCACGAATACAAGCTTTTTTACAAAAGTTTTCCGGACAAATTAAACCGCAAGTTTGCGGTAAGGGATTGCGTGCAGCTATTTGGGCTGCTGCTGTTTTAAAATCGCCAGTTTTTGAGGCAGATATAAAATCATAGGGTGATACGCCAAGCGGACAGGCCTTTTCGCAGGGCTTAAGTCTGCATGAAAGGCAACGGGAAAGTTCTTGATTAAGTTTTGGGGTTTGCATAGCACTCTCTTTGATGTTTTTTACAAGATTAACAGACACCTCTTTTGCCTGCAAGCCCAAAAACTCAAACAGTGGATATTTTTTTTGAAAACAAATTGACAAAGTTGGTGTTTTGTTATAAGCAACAGGGTAGTTTTTTTCTTATTAGGTAATGATATTATGTTGTTATAAAATATTTTTAGTATGAAAAAGAAAACTTTGGAAGCTTTGGCGCTTTTGGAAACTTTGGTGCGTTTCTTAGAGATTGGGTATCAAAAAGAAATTGCCATTTTTCTTTGTCAAAGTAAAATTTCGTCTCTGGAAGAGGCAGAGTTGGCTCTTGGGTGCGGAAACAATGCACTATCCAAGATTTTTCTGGCTCTTGTAAGTGTTGTTCCTTTTCCGTACGGAAACTATGCGGAGTTGGGGGAACTTCCAGTCGAGAGTTATTATGCAGATGAGTACCCCTTGGCAAATACAGGGACTTATCCGTGTGATGACGCTGTATCCAGAAAAAGTGGTAATTACAGTCCGCGCCGCATGATAGGTTCTTTCGGATTAGGTTGTTTTCCGGTAGCACTATAAGTTGTGGTGATGGATAGCATGGAGGAAAAGGCGGCAGATGTCGCCTTTTCCTAAAAAAAATATTTACATTGGTAAATTGATATGGTAAAGGTTAGCTTGACTTTGTTTTAAGGAAGGATCATTGAGTACCAAAAGTCGGAAATTGCGATTTTTATCCTTATTTTGGGATTATATGAGTGCATTGTCATTAATTGCACTGTTGGTTTTGTTGTGGAATTTGGGAAAAGGTCCAATTAAGATTAATTTTTTAAGACCATACATTATTCAGGCTTTAACGAACGAGACTTCATCATATGATTTGGCTGTCGAATCGGTTAATTTGGAACTTGTTCATTCGGTGCAACCGGTTAAAATTATTGCACGTAATGTGTCTTTTAAGGCTAAAAATGGGGATTATTTGGTCGAAGCGCCGCGTTTATCGCTTTCTTTTTCGGCGCGTGCTTTGTTAAAAGGAATGTTGGCGCCAAGTTCTGTACGGGTTGAAGATCCTAAAATGTTTATCAAGAATGTTTATGGATTGAAAGAAAATGATGGGCAGACAGTTGAGGATAAACGTAGTGTTAACTTAAAAAAATTGGAGTTTTTATTTGGTCAGTTTGAAGGGTTTTTGGAGCGATTTAACTCCTCTGAAAGACTTTATATGGAGAGTTTTATAAACAGTATAGAAATTGATAACGGTACATTGCGGGTTAATGAGGTTGAAACCGGTCATCAATTTACGTTAGCTAATTTAAATTTTTTGTTTGAGCGAGGTTTAGCAGATTTTGTCATCAGAACAGACAGTGCCGTGCAGTTTGAAAATCGTACATCGGCTTTGGATATGGAAGTTAAGTATAGACTGTTTAATGATGAGCTCTTGTATACGCTATCTTTTTCTGATTTGGTGGTAACGGATTTATATGATATTTTGGTACCGGACAAAGAGAATATACGTGGAATTGATATTCCTGTTAATGGTCAACTGTCGGCAGTAATTGATTTTGGTAGCATGCTTAAGCATAAGGAGCAATTTGCGGATACAATCAGCAACAACATAAAAGATATCAGTTTTGTGATTGACGGTGGCAAGGGAAAAATAGGGTTTGGTGATAGCAGTGATTTTGATTATGAAGTTTCATCATTTAATTTATCAGGCAAATTAACAGGTGGTTTGGATCAAGTTAAAATTCTTGATGCAGCTTTTGACTTTGGTGGAAAGCAGGCCTTATTAAGTCTGTCAGCAGAGGGATTTAAGGATTATATTCTTAAAGGTAATCTTGAGGACTTTAAGGTTAATTTTAAGGCCAATGTCGGAGCTTTTGAAATGAATGAACTATCTCACCTATGGCCCAGATATTTAGGTGAAAAGGCATGGGAATGGTGTCGTAAAGGACTTTACGGCGGAATGGTTGAACGTGGAGAGTTTTCGTTTGATTTTGGTTGGAATGAGAAAGAGAAACGTTTTGGATTGCTTAAATTAGCAGGAACGGCTGATTTTTCCGATGCTAATTTGTTTTATTTAGAGGGAATGCCTGTCATTAAAAATGTGTACGGGAAAGCGAGTTTTTCGCAGGATAAGATAGATATTACGGTTGATAAGGGCGTCTCTGATGGGGTTATTTTAACCGGTGGTAAGGTTTTGTTATATGATTTGAATAAGGAAGATAACTTTATATCTATTAATTTAACAGGAAATTCAACCATTACCGATGCCTTAAAACTAATTGATCATGAACCGCTCGGATTTACAAAAGAAATGGGTGTTAATCCTGATAATGTTGCCGGTGATGTGGATATTGTTTTGAAACTGGATTTTGAGTTAAAAACGGATTTGAAACCTGAAGAAATAAAGGTTGAGGTTAATGGTGATTTGAAGCAAGTAGAGTATTTAGGTTTAAAGCAAGGAGAGACGTTTGTTGCAGATAATTTGATTTTAAAAGTTACCGAAAAAGGATTTGATTTATCCGGAATAGCTAAATATCAGGGAATTCCGCTTAATCTTACTTTGAAAGAAAATTTTCATGAGAAGAAACATAAGAGCAAGATTATTGCTGATGTCAAAATTGATGATGCGGTTTTAAAAAAGTTAGGTGTTGACAGTGAAATTCTTGCAGCACCCTATTTTACCGGACAATCTGAAGTTAAAACGACAGTAACGTTTTTAAATAACGGAGACATGGAGATTTTTGTTGATGGCTCGCTTAAAGATGTGGCGATTGATTATGCTTTTTTGGGATTTGCAAAGGCTAAAGGAATACCTTGTCGGGCTAAGGCAACTTTGTTAATCGGTCAGGGTAAACTTAAGGAAGTCAGCGATTTTTCGCTGCTTAAGGCACAATTTTCAGCGCGAGGCAAGATGAAAGCGGACAAAGAGGGGAGACTGCAAACAATTGATATTTCCGAGATTAAGGCTCCTAAGGCTTTTGCTAAGGCTAAAGTTGATTTCAGCTATTATCCAAAATTAAAGTTGAAAGTGACTATTAGTGGTGATTCTTATGATTTAACAGAATTTTTTGATACGAAAAAGACGTTAACGACGGAAGAAAAAGAAAAGAAGAAAAAGAGCTTGAAAGATCCGTTGGAAGATGTGATGGATACAGATATTGTTGTTGGCGTGAATAAGCTATGGACTAACAAGAATGTGCCGGTTACAAACTTTGCCGGTCGGGCGGAAATTCGCCATGGTATCGGCCTTTATAAGATGAATATGGTTGGTAATTACGGGTCGAGTAAAGATGTAAAGATGAAGCTTAATTTTGAGCCACGCGGAGATGAGTATGTTTTAAATATTGATTCTAATAATGCCGGAAGTACACTTAAGGTTTTGCGTTTATATGAAAATATGCGTGGCGGTAATTTACAAATTGTGGCTAAGCGTGATAAGTACAGAAATTTTAAGGGACATGCAAAAATTCGTGATTTTTCGTTAGTTGATACACCGATTTTTGCTAAAGTGCTATCATTGTCTTCGCTGACAGGAATTGTTGATATGTTAAGTGGGGAAGGGGTAAGATTTACCCACTTAAATGCGCCGTTTAGCTATACTTTTTCAACTAAAAACCTTGCTACTGATGATGCGCGTATTTTCGGACCGGTTTTGGGGGTTACATCTAAAGGATATTACAATTTGGTGGATGAAAGTCTTGATGTAAAAGGAATGGTTATACCAGCGTATGGGTTGAATAAATTTCTCGGAAATATACCGATTGTCGGGAAAGTTCTGGCAGGTAAGGACGGCTCTATTTTTGCCACCAATTATGTTATTGACGGTGATTTGAGTAAGCCTGAGGTTTCCATCAATCCACTGTCAACATTAGCACCAAATTCAATTAAAGAGTTGTTTTCATCAGAGGAGTGATATTAATGGCTTATAAAATTGGTTTGGATTTTCATGGTGTTATTTCAGCCGAACCACATTGTTTTGCAATTTTCTGCCATGAAATTCGCAAATTGGGTGTTGAGGTTTATATTATCAGCGGTGGCCCAAAGGCTGATATTATTAAGTATCTTGATAAATGCGGTATAGAATATGATCATGTATGGGCTATTTTGGATACTTGTGCAGAGCAGGGTGAGGCGGCTTTTTTTGATGATGGCAGTTTTCAGGTACCGACGGATATATGGGATAGAGCAAAGGCACTTTATTGTGCTAAAGAAGGAATAGATTTCCATATTGATGATTCGCAAATTTACGGCCGATATTTTGTGACACCTTATTGCCGTTATCATATCGGTGAAGGTTGTTGTTTGATCGACGGAAAAATAACGGTTGATTTTTATAAACCTGTGGAAGCGGCTCAACATGTCGCGCGTTTTTTAAAAGAAATGACTAGAAAATCATAGATAATGTTATTAAAAACACGAGTGTCGCCATAAATAAAAAGTAAAAACAGCTGAATTTTAGTGCTAAAGCCTCATGAGCTGGGGTATTGTAATGGGATGGGCCGTATTTATTTTGTTTTTCATTGCCTTTATAAAATAAAGTCGGGATTAAAAACTTTAAGCAATAGTAACCCAGAGCATATGAGAAAGTAATAAAGAAAACGGTTAATAATATTGATGTATTTGTGTAATCCGTGTTATTGGCGTAATCAATGCCGATAAATAACAGCCAGACCATAATCATCGACATGAATGTTTGTTCAAGGTAGTTTTTCCATGCTAACAGACCAATATCGTGCATACGGCGAATCAGCAAAGATCCAAGTGGAAAAATGGAAATAATGGAACTCAGGTATAGAATAATTTCTGCTGTGATGATATAATTATCAATTGTACCTAAATCAATTGTTTTTTGAGCGGCATCCCTTAAAAATCGTGGAGACAAGAAATATAAACATTTCATTTGAATGATGGTTAAAACAATGCTGTTAAGCAATATGAAAACCCAAAGCTCAAAACGGGAGCTTCTCCCTTTTAAGACAAAAGTCTTCTTCCAACCATCTAACCATATTTTTATCAAGGTTAGGGCATTGACTGTTTCTTGTTTTGATGTTCTTGGCATGGGATATTCTCCAAAAGTTTCCGCTCTTATTTAGGCTAACAGGGAAATTTTAATATTTGGTAAAAAGGATATTTTATTGTTTTGATAAAAAAGACTTGCAAAAGCAACAAAAGTGGCTTATCAGAAGGGAAGGAGTGAAAAAGGATATGGCAGAAAGCAAATTTATTGAAATCAAAGGCGGACGGGAACACAATCTTAAGGACATTAATATATCTATCCCTAAAAATAAATTGACGGTGATCACGGGATTGTCCGGTTCTGGTAAATCGTCATTGGCGTTTGATACGATTTATGCCGAGGGGCAACGTCGGTATGTGGAGAGCTTATCTGCTTATGCCAGGCAATTTTTGGATTTGATGAAAAAGCCGGATGTTGATTCAATAGAAGGGTTAGCTCCGGCAATTTCGATTGAGCAAAAAACAACATCTCATAATCCGCGTTCTACGGTGGGGACGATTACTGAAATTTATGATTATATGCGGCTTTTGTGGGCAAGAGCTGGTACACCGTATTCGCCTGCGACAGGGTTGCCGATTGAGGCGCAGACAGTTAGTCAGATGGTTGATAAGATTTTAGCGCTTAATGATGGGACCAAGATTATTTTGGCGGCTCCCATTGCCAGAGGGCGCAAAGGTGAATATAAAAAAGAGTTTGAGAGTTTATTAAAACAGGGTTTCCAACGCGTGAAAGTTGATGGCGAAATCTATGATTTAGAAGAGGTGCCGAGTTTAGAAAAAAATGTTAAGCATGATATTGAGGTGGTCATAGACCGCCTAGTGATTAAAAAAGAGAATATGGCAGAGAGGGTTGCTCAATCTGTGGAAACGGCGTTGAAGCTTGGCGATGGTATTCTTTATGTGGAAAATCTGTCAGATAATACACGTTTTGTTTGTTCGGCAAAATATGCCTGTCCGGTATCCGGTTTTACAATTGAAGAAATTGAGCCCAGACTCTTTTCTTTTAATAATCCGCAGGGAGCTTGTCCGCATTGTGATGGTATCGGGGCAAAGCTTTATATGGATGAAAATTTGGTGGTGCCTAATGTTAATCGATCTATTGCCCAGGGAGCAGTGGCGCCATGGTACGGTTTTAAATCGGCTTTTTATAAGCAGACCTTGATTTCTTTATGTGATTTTTTGCATATTTCGCAAGATACACCATGGAAGGATTTACCCAAAGAAGCTAAACAAATTATCCTTTATGGTTCGGGTAATGTTTGTGTACCGATATATTATTCAAGTTTTGTTTCCGATAAGCCGTTTGAGGGAGTTATTCCAAATATGGAACGGCGTTTTTTGGAAACGGATTCTGTTGCCTCTCGTGAGGAATTGTCGCATTATCAATCGGCGGCACCGTGCACTTATTGTCAAGGGAAACGTTTAAGACCTGAGGCGCTAGCGGTTAAGGTTTGCGGTAAGGATATTATGGAAGTTTCCGATCTTTCGGTTAAGGAAGCGCTTAAATGGTTTAACGGTGTAGAGGCACAACTCAGTCCACAGAAAGTTCAAATCGCACATAAGATATTAAAAGAAATTATTGAACGGTTGCAATTTTTGAATAATGTTGGGTTGGATTATCTGACACTTTCGCGGCAATCCGGCGGGCTGTCCGGCGGTGAATCGCAGCGTATTCGTTTGGCATCACAAATCGGTTCGGGGTTGACAGGTGTACTTTATGTTTTAGATGAACCGTCTATCGGTCTGCATCAGCGGGATAATGATCGTTTGCTTAAAACGCTTGATCGTTTGCGTGATATCGGCAATACAGTGATTGTGGTGGAACATGATGAAGATGCTATCAGGTCAGCGGATTATTTGGTTGATATGGGGCCGGGAGCCGGTGAACAGGGCGGTTATGTTGTGGCAGAAGGTACGGTTGATGAAGTGCTTAAGAATAAAAAGAGTCTAACCGCGCAGTACCTTAACGGGCAAAAAGAAATTGCTACTCCCAAGCGGCGACGAAAGGGAAATGGGAAGTTTTTGGAATTAACGGGAGCTAAGACCCATAACCTTAAAAATGTTAAATTGAAGTTGCCACTGGGGACACTGACGTTGGTCACCGGTGTATCAGGGGGGGGTAAATCTTCGCTGATCTTAGAAACGCTTTATAAAGCACTTAATCGTGAACTTAACGGTTCGCGCGAGACAACAGGTGTGTATGATAAACTTAAAGGTGTGGAAAATATTGATAAGGTTATCGATATTGATCAATCTCCCATCGGGCGGACACCGCGTTCTAATCCGGCGACATATACCGGGCTGTTTACTTATATCCGTGATTGGTTTGCCGGTTTACCGCTTTCTAAAGCGCGCGGTTATACGGCAGGACGTTTTTCGTTTAATGTAGCCGGTGGTCGTTGTGAGGCTTGTAAGGGCGATGGGGTGATGAAGATTGAGATGAACTTTTTGCCGGATGTTTATGTAGAATGTGAACAATGTCATGGTAAAAGGTTTAATCGTGAGACCTTAGAGGTAACTTATAAGGGGAAATCTATTGCTGATGTCTTAGATATGACGGTTGATGAAGCGCATGAATTTTTTATTAATATTCCATCAATTTGCTCACGATTGGAACTTTTGCAAAAAGTAGGGCTGGGGTATATTCATCTTGGTCAACCGGCAACCACACTTTCCGGTGGTGAAGCACAAAGAATTAAGCTTTCTAAAGAACTTTCCAAAAGGGCAACCGGTAAAACGCTTTATATCCTTGATGAGCCGACCACGGGACTTCATTTTGAAGATATTAATAAGTTGTTGAAAGTATTACAAGCTTTTGTTGATAATGGAAATACGGTGGTTGTGATAGAGCATAACCTTGATGTGATTAAGGTGGCAGACTGGATTATTGATATGGGGCCTGAAGGTGGTGATGGCGGCGGCAAGATTATTGCCGAAGGTACGCCGGAAGATATTGTTAAAAAGGCTAAAGGATATACGTATAAATATCTGAAAGATAAGCTTTAAGTTTTTGGTATTTTAATAGTCTACGGTTATGGTATAGGTTCCGCTGTATTCACCGGGTGGTTGATTGGCGGGAACGCTTAATGTTGCGCCCACAGAGGCGGTGACGTTTCCGTTTGCAGGAACAGTAATATCCGTGCCGGTTGGTCGATTGGACGTAAAGTTTGTGACGTTCATAGAGTTGGAACCGTTTTGGCTTAAAACAGCGTTTGAAGGTAGAGTTATTTGAACTGTTCTATCGGCAGTGTCTTCGTTTGTGATAATGAATTCGCCGGCTGCGGGAGGGTTTGAAGGGTCATTGAGTAAATAGTTGCTGTTACCGCTGCGATTACCATTATAATCGATGGTAACGTTATGTGCCGTGGAGGCAAACATGCTACCGAAATTGAGGTCTTGGGAATGACTTACGGAAATGGTTCTGAATTCTGATAAGATTTCCAGTCTGATTGGGAGTGAAACAGAAATACTATTTCCTTGTGCGGTGAAAGTTAGGGCAGGAATGGTACCGGTAAAAAGACCGGTTCCACAGTTTGCCGGAATGGAAACTTGAGCATCAAAGTATTGAAATGTGTCAGAAGAATTACCCGGAATTTTGATCTTGTTTTTAGAACCGTAGTTGATGCTGGAAATAGGTATACCACTACCATTGCCACAGGATCCGCAGGTGCTACTGTCAGTACATGTTAGGGATAAGGCCTGGCCGCCTGAAATGGAGACGTTTTTTTGGCCGCTATCGGTGTTGGTGTACAGGATTCTTGCAGTTTTGGAATTCCTGATGGTTGCGGTTGATGATGATGCAGAATCATCATTTCTTAAGTAAATGGTTGTTGAAGATGTCGGTCGGGATAAAACAATTTGACCATAATCCAATATCTGAGTGATAACGGCTGTATCTGCCTGAGCAGAAAAGCATCCGGCCAGATAAGCCGCACAATGTAATATATCAGTTTTGTTTTTTTCATTTATAAAGGCGGATGTTAAGAAATATTCTTGTTATCAAGATATTGTTTTTTTGTTAAATGACCATATTAATTTGTTTTTTATACACATTTATGTTCTTATTTTATGGTTTATGATAAATCCTGTGTAAAAAGAGGGAAAATTATCATTCAGCTATTGCAGAAAAGGAAAGCTGACACTATATTAGAGTGAAATGATGTCACATAGAGGAAAGATTTAAGCAAATAAGATTTTTTTATAGGATAGGATTTATGAGCAATCAAAGTAGTTTTGAGCAAGAGAATTTTAAAAAAGATAATAATCAGTTTGACGGCAATGAAGGTGATGTTGACTTTGATAAAGAGTATCCGGTTTTGGCATTAAGGGATATGGTTGTTTTTCCGGAAAATGCAGCTTCTTTGTTTGTCGGTCGAACACTCTCTTTAAAGGCAGCTCAGGCAGCTTATCAGTTTGATACACCGTTGGTGTTGTTTACACAAAAAAATGCGATGGTGGAAAAACCCGGTGTTGATGATTTGTATCATGTTGGTACATTGGCAAAGATCCGTCGTTATGTGGTCATGCCGGACGGTACATTAAACTTGGCTGTTCAGGGGATGCGGCGGGTACAGCTTAAACGGCTTAATCAGTTTGAAAAATATTATACTGCCTATGTCGAGCCTTATGACACGCATCGTGATGACAGTTCGGCAGAGGAAATTAATGCATTAATGTCGCTGGCTTTAGAAGAATTTAAGAAACAGGCTCTGGATTATTCTAAGCTTTCTAAAGAAAGTTTGGTGGCACTTAATACTCCGAATATGGATTTTAATCAGTTGATGGCTGCCGTTACCGGGCATTTGGAGCTTAAAACTGCTGATAAGCAGGATTTGCTTGAAACTCATAGCCAAAGAGAAGTGTTGGAGAAGCTGATTACCGTTCTTGGCAAAGAGACAACGCGTCTGGAGGTAGAAGGTAAGATAAAGGATCGAGTACGCGCGCAGATGGAGAAGAATCAGCGTGAGTATTACCTTAATGAGCAGATGAAAGCGGTACAAAAGGAATTAACCGGCTCGGATAATCCGGAAGATGATGAACTGACGCAATATCAAAAGAAAATCAATGAGATGAAGCTTTCTAAGGAGGCTCGCGCTAAAGCTCAATCCGAACTCAATAAGTTGCGGGCGGCAGGGCCTATGAGTCCGGAAGCAACGATTATCCGTAATTATTTGGATTGGATGGTTAGTTTACCTTGGGGGAAATATTCTCCGACAAATCATAATTTGCAGAAGGCAATAGATATTCTTGATGAGGATCATTACGGGTTAGAGAAGGTTAAAGAGAGAATTATTGAGTTTTTGGCTGTGCAGACGCGGTCGAGATCTTTGAAAAGTCCTATTTTATGTTTGGTTGGAGCACCCGGAGTAGGTAAAACCTCAATGGGACGTTCTATTGCACGGGCAACAGGGCGTAAGTTTGTGCGTGCTTCTCTCGGAGGAATGCGTGATGAGGCGGAAATTCGCGGTCACAGACGGACATACATCGGAGCAATGCCGGGTAAAATCTTGCAAAGTTTGAAAAAGGTCGGAGTGTCAAATCCGCTGTTTTTGTTAGATGAGATTGATAAATTAGGGGCTGATTGGCGCGGTGACCCGAGTTCGGCACTATTAGAGGTTTTGGATCCGGAACAAAATTCTACGTTTAATGACCACTATTTAGATGTGGATTATGATCTTTCTAAAGTGATGTTTGTGACAACGGCTAATTCCTTAAATATGCCGCGTCCGTTACTTGATAGGATGGAAATTATCCATATAGACGGCTATACCGAGCAGGAAAAAATAGAGATCGCGCGGCGGCATTTAATTCCGAAGGTCTTTAAGGAAAACGCGGTTAAAACGGAAGAATTGTTTATTACCGATGAAGCTATTATTGATATTATTCGCTATTATACTTCAGAATCCGGGGTGCGTAATTTGGAGCGCAAATTGGCGGCAATTGCTCGTAAGTGTGCAAAGGATATTTTGTTAAATCATGAAGAAAATGCACATATTAAAGTTGATTCTTCAAATATTGATAAATATCTCGGAGTTAAGATTTTTCACTATGGTATGAAAGGCGAGAAGAATCATGTCGGTGTAACCAATGGTTTGGCATGGACAGAGGTCGGCGGAGATATGCTGTTTATAGAAGCTGTGGATATGCCGGGAAAAGGGCATATCAAACAGACCGGAAAATTGGGTGATGTGATGAAAGAATCAATTGATACGGCATATTCTGTTGTACGATCACATGCCTTACAATTAGGTATTGATCCTGAGGTCTTTGAAAAGACAGATGTTCATGTTCACGTGCCCGAAGGGGCTACACCAAAAGATGGACCTTCTGCCGGAGTAACCATGTATACAACGTTGGTTTCGGTCTTTACTAAAATTCCTGTTAAAAATGATGTTGCAATGACCGGTGAAATTACTTTGCAAGGACGTGTTCTTGCCATCGGCGGGTTAAAAGAAAAGTTGCTTTCGGCTTTGCGAGGCGGAATTAAGACAGTTATTATCCCGAAGGGCAATGAGAAAGATTTGGCTGAAGTACCGGAAATTGTTAAAAAAGAGCTGAAGATTGTGATGGTAGAGCATGTTTCTGAGGTTTTAAAAGAGGCATTGGAATGTCCGATAAAACCTATTGATATACCTAATAACTGCTTGGTACATAATACGGTTCAACAACCCGATGCATAGGCGCTCTACACCAGATAGGTCTTGACAAGTTATAAAAAAAATGTATCCTTTGTGCTGTTTTAAAAAGGAATATAGGTGTTATGGCCAAAAAGGTAAAAAATTCTGATTTTATAGCTACGGGGCAGGTTGTTGTTAATCGTCGTGCAACGTTTGACTATGCTATAGAAGAAACTTTTGTGGCCGGAATTGAGCTTAAGGGAACGGAAGTAAAATCTTTGCGGTTAGGAAAGGCCAGCTTGACGGATACCTATGGTTCTTACAGTGATGGTGAGCTCTTTATTGAAAACTTAAAAATTGAAGCTTACACCAATAAGGGATATGAAAAACACGATCCTCTGCGTAAGAAAAAGTTGCTCTTAAGACGTCATGAGATTGATAAAATCATTGGTGCGATGGCTAAAAAGGGGTATTCTTTGATTGCTAAAAGGGTGTTTTTTGATGATCATGGCAGGGCCAAAATCGAAGTTGGTCTTGGCAAAGGTAAAAAGCTCTATGATAAGAGAGAGAGCATTAAAAAAAGAGATATTGAGCGGAAACTTAAAGAATTTTGAAATATGCCTGATAACAGGTGTTAATCTCTGTGATTCCTGTGAGGAACGTTGCGGTTTTGTTTATGCCACTGGGGATGATTTCGGTGCTGATTTTTATTGGCTTCAATTAAACGCAATTTTTCCTCATTGAGTATTCTTTCAAACTCACTGGAGTTTGCATACCACATGTATTCTACATCAAGACTTTTGCCTTCCTTGTCTCTCAGATATATGTCTGCTTTGAGCTTAATTAAGGTCTTAAATGATTCAAGAGATTCTCCTATACAAGCCCACATAAGTGCTGTGAGTCCATCATAATCTTGAGCATTGATTTCTGCACCGGCTTTATGTAAACTTTCGATTAGTAGTGCAGAATTTTCTGTTTGTGCTGCATACATTAAGGCTGTTTTTCCATTGTTATCTTGAGCATTAACGTTTGCTTTGTTTGCAATTAAGGCTAATGCGACCTCAATATCACCATACTTGCAGGCTTGCATTAAAAGAGTCATGCCGTTATCAAGCAATGAGTTATTATCTACGTCAGCTCCTCTTTTAACCAGATCATCAATTTGTTCTTTAGTTGTGGCATTAACTATTGCTATTTCAAGTTCAAGCATTTCGTCTTCAGTCATTCTAATTTCCTCTTAAGACATCTGTTGTTGTGATGATATCATATTTTTTCTTGACAGTCAATGAACTTGTTTAGCATGAAATGCGAGGAACCTTTTCTTATAGATCATGACTTTAAGAAATATGTGCTAGTGGAATGTCTTGGGGAAAAGTTTTAAAAATGTTGCGAATTTATCGTATTTGTCATATATTTCTTGCAATTATGGGGAGAGGTTTTTATGGCAAAAGTAGTTATTTTAATGATGGATTCCTTTGGCATCGGTGGGGCAAGAGATGCTACGCAGTTTGGCGATTTGGGGTCTAATACCTTTTTACATATTGCACAGAATTATTCCGGACTTTCGTTGCCGAATTTGGAGGCTTTGGGCTTGGTTGATGCCGGTGTTATTGCCTGTGGTGAAAGAGCAATGTTAGTTAAAGGATCAGCTAAGATTGATCTTCCTTCTAAATACGGGGCGATGGAAGAGGTTAGTGCTGATAAGGATACAATGTCCGGGCATTGGGAAATGGCCGGTGTGCCGGTTAAAGAGAGTTTCGGGCATTTTAAGCTAGATTATCCGAGTTTTCCTGAGGAGATGATTGAAAAAATAACAAAACGTAGTGGAATTCCGGGTATTCTTGGCAATAAAGGGGCTTCAGGAACGGTAATTATTCAAGAGTTTGGTGAGGAACATATCACTAGCGGAAAGCCTATTTTTTACACATCTGCAGATAGTAATGTGCAGATTGCCGCACATGAAAAGTATTTTGGGCTAGAACGCCTTTATCGGTTGTGTGAAGTTGCTTTTGAGGAAATAAAACCTTATCGTATCGGGCGGGTTATTGCCAGGCCGTTTATCGGTGAAAAGAAAGGGGAATTTGTCCGTACGAAAAATCGTCATGACTATGCGGTAGCGCCATTTGCGCCAACGGTATTAAATAAGGCTAAAGATGCCGGTTTGGCGGTTACGGCAGTAGGTAAAATTAATGATATCTATGCTAAATCCGGTATAACCAGAGCGGTTAAGGCCAGCGGTTTGAAGGAACTTTGGGATGTTACCCTCGAAGAATGCAGGCGTATGGGACATGATGATGGAATTGTTTTTACCAATTTTGTGGATTTTGACATGGAATGGGGACACCGTCGCGATGTAAAGGGCTATGCCGAAGGATTGATGTATTTTGATTCACGGTTGCCCGAGATTGTTGATGTATTAGGCGATGATGACATTGTGTTTGTTACTGCAGATCACGGATGTGACCCGACCTATAAAGGCAGTGATCATACCAGAGAGTGTGTGCCGGTTTTGATGTTTGGTAAAAAAGTTAAACCGCAGAATATTGGGCTTAGAAAAACTTATGCTGATATTGCGGCAACGATTGTTGCTAAATTTAATCTTCAACCATTTGATTTAGGGGAGAGTTTTTTATAGATGAGAGAGATATTATTGCCATATTATAATGATCGGCGCGGGCGTGAAGTTAAGACTTTGGTTATTCATGCATCCGCACAGCATACCGCTGATGCTCTGATGGCTAAGTTGGTTGAACGTGAGCTTTCGGCACATTATTTGGTTGACGAAAAAGGTGAAGTGACACGTATGGTTCCAGAAGCTTGCCGGGCGTGGCATGCCGGTGTCGGTCAATGGCGTGGCGAACGGGATCTTAACAGCACATCTATAGGTATTGAGGTGTGTAACGGGTTATTTGGTGAAGAGCCTTTCACAGATAAACAGATTTGTGCGTTAATTGAATTATGTCAGCATTTAATTGATAAATATGATATTGCACCTACAGAAATTATCGGACATGCTGACTTGGCTCCGGCCAGAAAAATCGATCCGGGCTCAATGTTTTGTTGGCAAAAGTTGGCTGAAAACGGGGTTGGTCTGTGGTATGATGTTAAACAAGAACATCATTTTAGTGATAAAACACCTGTACAGATGCTTTGCTCTATTGGCTATGGCGTTGATGATTTAGAGGCGGCAGAATGGGCATTTTGCCGGCATTTTAATCCGAGTTTATACCATTTTTTAGGCGGTAAAAAGGGGGTTAATAAAGGGAGCATAGAAGGCCTTGTTTTGCATGATAATCCACAATATCTTAAAACATTGCAAGCCGTGTATGATACCTTTAATAAGAGTGAAACAGCGCATGAATTGGTTTCGATGTGTTCATGGCAAGCTGTGGCAACAAAGGGTAGAGTTTAAGATAGCTTATTTTGCTACCTAGGGTGTTAATGGGCATAAAAGATTTTTAAAGGGAGGGAAGATATGAAGAAAGCATTTTTAATCGGTGCAATGGGTTTAATGGCAACGTCTGCGATGGCGGCGGATGTTCAAAAGTTGCCGAATCCTGATTTAGGGCAAAGTTCAGCAGCGTTGATGGAATTGATTAATACTCGTCATTCTGATCGTTCTTATGATGCTAATAAACAAATCGATGATCAAACTTTAAGTGAAATTTTATGGGTGGCTTTTGGTGTTAACCAATGGGAAAAACGTACTATCCCAACAGCGAGAAATGAACAAAACTTAAAAGTTTTTGTTTTAAAAAAAGAGGGAATTTGGCTCTATAATGCCGCTGCTAATCAATTAGAGAAGATTTCTGATGAGAATGCGATAGGTTTTGCCGGTGAAAATCAGGATTATGTTATGGATGCTCCGGTTCATTTGATTTATACGAGTTCGGATAAGCACTGGGGGTACGCCCATGCCGGATCTGCGTACCAAAATGTGTATTTATATGCAACAGCTAAGGGTATTGCCACAATTGTGCGTGGGTGGATAAATACCGAAGAGTTGCATCGGGCTTTGAAGTTGTCTGCTGATGAGGAGGTTTTAATCCATCAGCCATTGGGATATGCAAAGCAGGGAGAATAAAAATGAGTAAAAAAGTATTAATTGTTTCCTCAAGTTTGCGCAATGGTAGTAATTCTGAGATTTTGGCACGTGAGGCTAAAAGGGGTGCTGAAGATGCCGGAAATGAAGTCGAATTTATTACCCTTAAAGGCAAAGATATTAAATTTTGCTTGGGATGTGAAGCTTGTCAAAAGACGCTTAAATGTGTTCAGAAAGATGATATGGCAGAAATGATTGGTAAAGTGCAAAATACCGATGTATTGATTTTTGCAACGCCGATTTATTACTATGAGTTAAGCGGACAACTTAAAACTTTTTTGGATAGGTGTTATCCGCTTTATACTCAGGAATATAAATTTAGAGATGTATATATAATCACTGCATCGTATGATGATTCTGATGTTGCTTCCGATACGGCTGCAAGTAGCTTGTTGGCGTGGATAAATTGTTTTGAGCAATCACGTTTGGCCGGTGTTTTGGCCGGGGGCGGACTAGGGGATGTCAAGGATGCCGAAGCAAGAAAAGATTTACTTGCAAAGGCCTATGAATTAGGTAAAAACATTTAATCAAAAATTTGATAGAAATATGAGGAGGATCCCATGCTTGGTAATTTTAGTTATTTAAACGCAACAAAACTATATTTCGGAGATGATTCACTTAAATATCTGAATGATGAATTGCCTAAGTATGGCAAAAATGTCCAATTGATTTATGGCGGTGGTTCAATTAAGAAAAACGGTATTTATGATGCGGTTATAAAAATCTTAAAGAACAACGGTAAAAACGTTATTGAGGATGCCGGTGTTATGCCAAATCCAACTGTTGAAAAACTATATGAGGGTGTGAAAATTGCTCGTGAAAATAATGTGGATTTACTTCTTGCTGTTGGCGGTGGGTCTTGTTGTGATTATGCTAAAGCCGTTTCTGTATCAATTAATTGCAAAGAAGATCCTTGGCAGAAATATTTTGTTCGTTTTGAGGAGCCGGATTGCAAAATTGTTCCGGTAGGTTGTGTTTTAACAATGGCCGGTACGGGTTCAGAAATGAATGGTGGTGCGGTAATTACTAATCGCAAAGAAAATTTAAAAGTCGGTCATGTCTTTGGCCAAGAGGTTATGCCTAAGTTTTCTATTCTCAATCCGAAGTTTACATTTAGTTTACCAAAAAGACAAATGGTTGCGGGGATTTATGATATATTTAGCCACATATGTGAACAATATTTTTCGGGAACGGATGACAATACAAGTGATTATATAGCTGAAGCATTGATGAAATCAGTGATACATTCTTCATTAATTGCCGTTGAAAATCCTGAAGATTATGAAGCACGTTCCAATATTATGTGGAGTGCTACATGGGCGTTAAATACCTTGATTTCAAAGGGAAAAACTACGGATTGGATGGTTCATATGTTAGGTCAAGCTGTTGGTGCCTATACGGATGCAACGCACGGTATGACACTTTCTGCAGTTTCTTTGCCTTATTATAGATATATTATGCCCTACGGACTTCCAAAGTTTAAGAGGTTTGCAGTGGAAGTCTGGCATATAAATCCGCAAGGAAAATCTGATGAAAAGGTTGCGTTAGAAGGTCTTGAAGCAATGGAAAATTGGATGAAAAAATTGGGATTATCCTTAAGGATATCTGAACTTGGTGTTACTGAGGATATGATAAAAGGTATTGCTTATGCAACGTTTATCTTAAGAGGGGGATATAAAGTCCTTGATAAAGATGAAATTGTGCAAATATTAAAAGATGCTATGTAAAGCATAGTCTCTTAAAAATCTTTTTGTGGTATTTATGCAATGACCTCTTCTAAGAATTCTGCGGCATCTGCTACGCAATCCGGACATTCGCGTAGGACTTTTTTTGTTTCGATGCCTTTGAGTTGCTTGCATTGCGTGGCGTTATTTCTTTCCTGAAATTTTGCCATAATTTTTTTCATATCTTGGGTTGATTTGGTACGGTCTTTATGATAAAGTCCCAGGACAATGCCGGCACCGATAAGTGCGCCACAAGTACCTTCCGTGTTTCCCATTCCGGCAGAAAAAGCATTGCCGATATTTAAGGCTTCCTCTTGTTCAAGTTTTATTTTATCGCAATAGGTACAAATGATTGCTTGTGCGCAGTTGTATTTTGGGCAAAGCTTTTTTTCTCTGGCAATAAATTTTCTGGTTTCCATCTTATCATTTCCTTATTTTAGTTCAAGTAATGCTATTTTATAGGATATGAAATATTTTGCAATACATAAGAGGGAAATTTTTAAAATGGCATTATATAGGTAAATTTTGTGTGTAAATCAAGAGATTTAAAATGTTTTTTTATCTTGCAGAAGGAAAATCTTATATCCATATAGTGATTAGGAACCGAATTTTTGTTCGGTAGGATTTTTTATAAAGGAGAAAAATGATGTCACACTTGATGTTAAGAAAACATGATACAGAACCCAGAACAAATGATGTTTGGGGATTACAATCAGATATAAATCGTTTATTTGATGCTTTTATGAGTCCGTTTGATGGTACGGAAATCAAAAATTCTATGTCACCTAAATTGGATATTGCTGAACTTAAAGACAAATTTGAAATTAAAGCCGAGCTTCCGGGGATGGATGAAAAAGATGTTAATTTATCCATTGAAGATGGTGTTCTGACCATAAGCGGTGAAAAGAAGGCTGAAACGGAAGAGAAAGATAAGGGATATTATTTAAAAGAATGTTCTTATGGTTCATTCAGTCGTTCTATTCGCTTGCCGGATAATATCGCTGATGATAAAATTGGAGCAAAATTTAAGAAAGGCGTTTTAGTTATTGATATGCCTAAAAAAGAGCCGACAGTATCTAAGGTTAGAAAAATAGAAATATCTGCTAAATAAGGAAAAAAAGATGAAGAAATATTTTTTGATGCTGGCTGTGGTGCTGTTTGCCTCACAGCCGGCTTATGCACAGCTTAACAGTCGTCAGGATCCGTTTGATTCGTTTTTTGATACGATGATGTTTCAACCGCAAAAACTGATGGCACACCAGTTTGTGCGTGAGCCTAAAATGGATGTGGTGGATCTTAAGGATAAGATCGAGGTTAAGATCGAGCTTGCAGGAATGAGTGAAAAAGATTTCAATCTGACTTGTGAGGATGGGGTTTTAACCATAAACGGCGAACGTAAACAGGAAGTTGAAGAACAAGATAAAAATTATTATCTAAAAGAGATTTCTTCAGGGTCATTCAGCCGATCTATCCGATTACCTAAAAATATTGATGAATCAAAGATTGAAGCTGTGTTTAAGAATGGTGTCTTGACAGTTCTTATTCCCAAAACAGAAGTTAAGGAAAATCAGCTAAAGAAGATACCTATTAAGACAGAGGAATAATGTCATAAAAAAAAGCACCGGATGGACGGTGCTTTTTTTTATGGGTATTGTTTGAAACGTCTCCATTGGGGAAAAATAAAAATAACGTTTGCAGAGGTTAAAAAAAGTTATAATATTTGGTATATTTTACTAATGAGATTTTAAGGAGACATCATTTGTTGGGCATTATTACGGCCTTTTTGGTTATTGTTGCAGATCAGTTTTCTAAGGCTTTGGTGTATGATTATTTAAGTCAGACAGAGCCGGTGGTTGCTGTGACCAGTTTCTTTAATTTGGTAATGGCCTGGAATAAAGGGGTCAGTTTCTCTATGTTTGCCAATTTGGGCGGATACGGTGTGTATGTCTTGTCCGCTTTTGCTTTGGTGATTATAGGGCTGTTGTTGTATTGGCTTTGGCGGGAAAAAGATAAGACTATGCAATTGGCCTTAGGGATGATTATCGGCGGTGCGGCAGGTAATGTTATTGATCGGGTACGTTTAGGGGCTGTTTTTGACTTTTTGGATGTTCATATTAATGCTCATCATTGGCCGGCTTTTAATGTGGCAGACAGCTTTATTTGTATTGGGGCCGTGCTTATTTGTTTGGGTAGCTTATGTTGTCATGTAAAGGGTAGAAAATAATAATAACGCAGAAGGAGGTTTTATGCGAAAATTTTTAGTTTTATTTGCCGTTGTAGTTTTGTTGTCGGCGTGTAGCTTGACTAAAAAGGATTTAGGGATGGCACGTGTTACACCTGATGATGGTTATCAGAGCCGGAAAGAAAGATTGGTTATTCCGCCGGATTATGATGTCAGACCGACAGAAGCAGCGCCTGAGGCTAAGTAAACGTAGGATTTTTGGTTAGACAGGATTATCTGATGAGAAGGTTACTTTTTTTGGTAGCTTTATTGTTGCCGTTTTCTGCTGTTGCTAAGTTATTGGACGTTTCTTATTTTACGTTAGATAACGGATTGGAAGTGGCGGTGATTGAAAATCACAAAGCGCCGGTTGTCTTGCAGATGCTTTATTATAAAACCGGTTCAATTAATGATCCCAAGGGAAAAAATGGTATTGCACACTTGTTGGAACATTTAATGTTTCGCGGAACAAAGCGTGTCAAGGATCAGATGTTTAGTCATTTGACCGATAAGTACGGCGCGGAAAATAACGCTTATACAACTTATAACGAAACGGGGTATTACGAATTCAGTGATATTACAAAGTTGGAGTTGATGATGGCGCTTGAGGCGGATCGGATGCAAAATCTGGTGATAAGTGACGAAGCATTTTTGAAAGAGCGGGATGTAGTATTGGAAGAGAGAATGCAGCGCTTTGAAACTAAAGCAGCTCCGCTTTTTTATGAAACATTAAACAAGCTTTTGTGGCAGGACAGTGCGCGGGCTCAGCCTGTCAGTGGCAGTGCGGAAGATATTAAGGGGCTAAAAAAAGAAGATGCCGAAGATTTTTATAAGCGTTGGTACAGACCGGATAATGCTTTATTGGTTTTGTCGGGTGATATTAAACCGAAGGAAGCAAAAATGTTGGTTGAAAAATATTATGGTGGTATAAGTGTAAAAGAAAAACTGATGGTTGCTCAAAATCAAGTGTTACCGCCACGTCAGACAGATATGTTTATAAAGGCTAAACTTGTAGGGGTAGAGCAATCGCGGTTTGTCAACTATATTCGTATAGAGCCGAATGCTCTAAACAATAAGGATGTGTTAGCCTTAGAAATTTTGGCTGAATATTTTGCCGGTGATGATACGGCTTTTCTTTATGATGCGTTGGTGTATCAATCTAAAAAGTTATTAGGTATTGATGTCGGTATTGCTTATGATAAAGATACAGGTGGCGTTTTTTCTTTTTATGCCACGCCGGCTGATGAAAGGGCAGAAGCTTCGGATATTTGGAAATGGATTGAGAGGGCTGTAGAGGATGGTATTGCGGCTTTTGATGCAGATAAGCTTGAAAAAATAAAGCATCAGATTTTATCGGATACGGTGTATTTGCAGGAAAATCCGCAAGATGCAGCACGTTTTGTCGGGGGTATGCTTTTGGCCTCATATCGTGTGGAAGAAATAGAAAATTATGATGAGATTATTCGAGCGGTTGAAGTTAAAGATGTGATGGATGCTTGGCATAAAGTTTTAGAATCTCAGGTAAAAATTAAGGGATATCTTGAAAGGGCAGAACAATGAGACGCTTAAACAAGATTAACATATATATAGTTTTTTGCTCGTTAATTGTGGTGTTGGGGGCCGGATTATTTAATCATTATTTTTCGTTTGATGCAGATAGAATTTTAGAAAAATCTTTGCTTAAAGGACGTACATTTCAGGGAAATGTTCAGCAAATCAGTTCCAAAGACGGTTATATTCATGCTTATTTGATGGAAGAGCACAGTGTACCGTTGGTGGCTATTTCCTTTGGGTTTGAAAAAGCCGGTCGAGCATATGAGAATAAGGAAGGATTAGGGGTTTTAATCAAAAGTACCATGCTTGATGGGGCAGGAAAGTATTCACGACAGAATTTGCGCCGTTTAATGAAAGAAAAAGGAATAAAAGTAGGTGTTGATGTCAGTGCAGATCGGTTGGATTTCTCTTTGACATATGTTAAGGAGTTTGAGAAAGAAGCTATTGATGTTATTAAAGCTATATTGTATGAACCGCATTTTGATGAAAAAGATTTGACTTTGGCTCGTCAGCAATTAGCTGTTATCAGACAACAGCAAAAGGAAAGTCCGTCGTATTATCTGGGGCGTTTGGTTGATAAGCATTTTTATGGTCAACATCCATACGGAAGGGAAAATATTGCTGATGATGCGGCACTTTTGTCAGTTAAAAGAGAAGATATAAGAGCATATTTACAAAAAGTTATGGGGAAGAATAATCTTCATATCGGGATATCAGGCGATATTAATCGTAAAAAGGCAGAAGACGTTTTAGAAGAGGTATTTGGCGGACTTGTGGATCAAGCTGGGGTTCATCAATTAGATGAGTTTGTAGCGGATTATAATGCCAGTGAAGCTGAAGTTGATGTTGCATTTTCGGCGCAAAGTTTTGTGCTAATGTTGGCGCGAGGTGTTAAGAGGCTGGACAAGGATTTTTATCCGCTTTATATTGCAGATTATATTTTTGGCGGTTCCGGTTTTACCTCACGGTTAAATAAGGCTGTGCGAGAAAAAGAAGGATTAACATATGGTATATACAGCTATTTTACCAATTCTGACGGGGTGGATTTATGGCAGATTTACTTTTCTGCAACACCGGAAAATGCTAATAAAGCGGTTGATATTGTTGCTGATGAGTATCAGCGTTTATATCAAAATGGGGTTTCTAAAGAAGAGTTGGAGAATGCTAAGAGAGGGCTTCTTAATTCCTTTAATTTAAGATTTTCCAGCCTGGTACAAATTGCTGAAATGTTAAAGGTAATGCAAGTGCAAAGGCTAGGAGCTGATTTTTTACAAAAAAGACAGGATAAAGTTCGTCATGTTACACTTGAGGAAGTGAATACAGCCATCCAGCAGCGGATGCCTAAGACATTGAAAAATTCGGATGGAGCACGATGGTTTTATGTTAGAGGGCAAAAAAATAAAAAAAATGTTGTGGTTGTTACTAAATATTAACTATCAAGGTTGTGTAATATGAGAAATATGATATATTTAATTAACGATGCAGAGAAATCCAGATGAATACCCTAAATGATATTTTTAACAAGCTCAAAAGATCCGGTTTTTTGATTATATTTGGGGTTTGCTCATTTTATTTTGTGATTAATGCTATTAAGGGTGACAGGGGTATTTTTCGCTACCTTTACCTTAAAAATAAGGTGGCTACAGCCTCACAAAATCTGGAACGGTATGAGATAATTAAAAAAGATTTAGAGCGTAAAGTGGCAATGCTGTCAGAGCAGTCACTTGATTTGGATTATTTAGAAGAGCGTGCCAGAATTGTTTTAAATATGGCGAAAGATGGCGAGTATGTCATCTTAGAGCAGGATATTGATAACAACTAAAAAAACATTGTCATTTAAAAAATATTTGTTATAAATACCCTTGTAAGGCGGATAATGGTTTATCCGTCAAATATGTTGATGGGGTTTTTATTGAGATATAGAAGACGTCTGAAACGACCAAAAACCATAAAGTACCATGCGACGGAAAATAAGCCTTTTTTTTCCGAAAAGGAGATTATTATCCGTAACGGAGCACATACCAGAGTTTTTAAGATTTCTAAAAGGCTGCAGGGTATGGGCTTTTTATTATTGCTTTTGTTTGGGTTATGGACAGCATATTCGTATCAGATGTATAGTGTTTCAGATAGGATAATTTCCGCGCAGGAAAAGAAATTGGATGAAACGCGTAGTGCTTATGTTGATTTGATGAGCGATTTTGTTGCGGTGCATAATAATATTTCTTCAGTGATGGATAATATCGGTAAAAGTGAAGAGTCCAGTGCGGAAAATGTTGAAGATTATTTGAAAAAAGTTGAAGTTATTGAGGAGAAGATTCGCCGCATTACAGCGCGTGAAGATTGGATTGATGAAAAAGATCTGGATAAGAAAAGCGCTTTAAGAGATGCTTTGATGCATCGTGATTTGGCATTAGAAGAAAAGAAGCTTTTAGAGGAGAAAGTAGCTCATTTAGAGGCAGCTATCGGTGAGCTGACACAATTTGAGATGGACATCTTAAAAAGGGTTGAAAGTATTTCTTCTAAAGAGATGGATAAAGTTAAGAGTTCGCTTAATTCCGTTAACAGTGAGTTGAAAAGAAGAGGAAAATATTTTAATCCGTTGGCTAACTCTAAAAAGGATAGTAAAGGCGGGATATTTGTTCCGGATAAGTTGAGTTCTGTGGGCGGAGAAGAGCTTGCTAAACAAGCACAAAAGACGTTTAATGTGCTATCCAATGTGGCTTATTATGATGATGCTTTAAAAAAAATGCCTTTAGGTAAGCCGGTGTGGACATATTGGTTGACTTCACCTTTTGGTAAAAGGGCTGATCCCATCAACAGTAAAGGTGCCTTTCATAAAGGAGTTGATTTAGCCTCAAATAGAGGAAATAAGGTTAAAACAATGGCTGGCGGCAGGGTTATAAAGTCCGGTATGATGAACGGTTATGGAAAGGTTATAGAGATTGATCATGGGAGCGGATTTAAGACAAAATATGCTCACTTGAATGCAGTTTATGTCCGGCAGGGAGACAGAGTGACGCAAGGGCAGGCTATCGGTGAAGTAGGTTCTACAGGTCGTTCGACCGGTCCGCACTTGCATTATGAAATATTGTATGAGGGTGTTAATGTTGATCCAATGGTCTTTATTAAGGCCAGATAATTTTTTGGAGGTTTTGATATGAGGAAGCTTAGACGTATTTTATTTTTGAAAATGGCCAGATTGTTCAGGGGGGAGAAAAATATCGTTCCCTGTATCATCAGCAGTGGTACAAAAATAAAAGGAGATATACTGGATGGTGATATTATCCATATTGACGGTAAGTTGGAAGGAAATATCTCTTGTAAGGAGCTGATTATCGGCAAAACCGGTGTTTTAAATGGTAATGCTGAGGCTAAGGTGCTAGAACTTTATGGTGAGCTTCATGGCAAAATTAAGGCCGAGAGCTTGTTTATTTCCGGTACGGCAAAGTTTGTCGGAGATTCCATCTATAATACGATTGCTATTGAACCGGGGGCTGTTTTGGTTGGTACATGCTCTAATAATGGTGAGCATAAAAATAATGAAAAAAAGGAAAGCAGTCCGCGTTTGGTAGCATAAAGTCCGATTTTACGGCTTTTTGGAGTCTTTGGATGATGGAAGAGGAATATAATTCCGAAAAGAAGTTGGTAGCGGCGATGGATTTGGGAACAAACTCCAATCGCTTGTTGATTGCTGATTTTGACGGGGTACCTTTTTATCGTGATGTGCGGCATGTAGCTTTAGGCGAAGGATTAGCGGAAAACGGTTGTTTTTCTAATGAGGCGATGGAGAGGGCGATATGTTCCTTTATGGACTTTAAGGAAATGATGGACTTGTATGGTGTAAAGAAATATCGAGCAATAGCCACAGCTGCTTGCCGTATGAGTTCAAACACCGATGTTTTTAAAGAAGAGGTTAAGAAGTCCAGCGGTATTGATTTAGAAGTTATCAGTGAGTTTGAGGAAGCACGATTGACCCTTTTGGGTGCAAAGTTTAATGCACCGCAAGATAAGAAATATCTTTTTGTTTACGATTTAGGTGGCGGATCAACCGAATTGAGTTTGGCAACAAACAGTACAAGTCCTGAAATTTTGGCGACAATATCCATTCCTTTGGGGGCACGCAATGCCACAGAATTGTACCATCTTAAGAACTATAATCATCATGAGGTTTTGCGGTTACAAAAGGATGTTCGCCGGTATATGGCAAAGTTTTTAGATAAAATAAAGGATTTTGATTATTCAGGGAATACGGCTCTTATTGCAACATCTTCTACCCCGCTTAGATTATCGGCATGGCTTTTAGGACAGGATAAATATGATAAATTTGCTGCTGATGGGGCTTGTGTAAAGGTTCAAGAACTGGAGAAGTTGATTAAAAAGATTTTTCGTATGAGTTGGGAAAAGCGTGTGGCATCGCCTTACATTGGGCGAAATCGTGCCGGTATTTTTATTGCGGCCCTGGTTATTTTTCGGGCGATTTATCGTGAGCTCGGGTGTGATTGTTTGATTGCATCACTTAAAGGGGCGCAAGAGGCTGTTGTTGCAGAGCTTATACAATCTTGTCACGATTAAAATTATACCAGAAAATTATCCTCTAAATCCAAGTGCCACAACATATGTTTCCGGAGATTTATCACGGCTGGCATCGGGTTTGTAGTGAGCCACTTTGGTAAAGTTTTTCTTCATATCTGATAAGAGGTCGTTTTCTGCGCCACCCTGAAAGACTTTTGCAATAAATATGCCTTCGGGGGCAAGGACGGTTTTAGCAAAATCATAGGCGGCCTCTACCAAACCTATTGTGCGCAGATGGTCTGTTTGTTGATGTCCGGTGGTGTTGGCAGCCATATCGCTCATAACGACATCGGCTTTTTGCCCATCAAGAAGGGTTAATAGCTTTTGTGTCGCGTCGTCAGCAGTAAAATCTTGGCAGATAAAAGTTGCGCCCTCAAGGGGTTCTGTCGGCAAAATATCCAATCCTACAAGCTTACCGGTACCTTTTAGCTTTGTGGCGGCAATTTGAGACCAACCACCCGGGGCACATCCCAAATCAACAATAACCTGATTTTTCTTTAAGAATTTGTATTTTTCATCTAATTGGATGAGCTTAAAAGCGGCACGTGAGCGATAACCACGCTGTTTGGCTTCAGCAACGTAAGGGTCATTTAGCTGACGTTCCAGCCAACGGTTAGAAGAAGATGAGTGATAACGTCCGTCTTTTAGGCGAACAGCAAGCATTTTTCTGCCGCGGACCTCTTTTGCGGATTTTGTTAATTTAGCCATGGTCTATCTCTTTTAAGTGTTTACTTGGTTTGTTTTTTATCTTTTTTTGCAGAAGATGTCAAATGTTTTCCTTTTTATAAAAAAAAGTACTTGCAAAAATATTTTTTATGGATAATATCACCATAGTTTTGATCGGGAGTTAGCTCAGCCTGGTAGAGCGCTTGCTTTGGGAGCAAGATGCCGTTGGTTCGAATCCAATACTCCCGACCATAAAAGATCCACCCTTTATGGGTGGTTTTTTTATGGTTGATAATATAGTGATTTATTCGAACCAACAGAAGTTGGTTTGACTACAAGCGCAAGGCGGGCTTAAAGAACGCCGGTTATATTTCTTTTTTTTTCATCCTCCTTGACAGTGAAATGTTTTTAGAATACTTTTAGCTAAAGTATGTAACTGAGCTTGGTAGGGTTAAAGATGGAATTGCGTAAGATTACGACCAAAGAAGATGTTGAGCTGGTAAGAAGCTTTTTTTACCAAATATTTCCGACAGAGACTGAATACGATTTAGTTCATTATGAGCAATCCATAACAGGAGAACATGATTTTCAACGTTTGGAATATTATTTTGGTTGTGAAAATGGTGTGGTTGTCGGTATTTCCGGTGTTTATGCGGACAATAATGATGAATGTTGGCTAGGTTGGTTTGGGGTTTGTCCGGAATATCGTCGAAAGGGCTATGCTTCAAGTATATTGGATTTGCAGCTACAAAAGATGAAAGACTATGGTTATAAAGTATGTCGTCTTTATACTGATAAGGTTATTAATAAGCATGCGGTTAATTTATACATTAAAAAGGGATTTCAAAAAGATTCGTCCTATCAAGGGAATATTATGACAATGGCGAGATCGCTGGATGGGGTGACGCTTCCTTATCAATGGTGCGGTAAACCGTTGGCCTTTGCTTAAAGATATGTTTTAATCAGATGGTTTATGTGGCCATGCTGTCCGGTATAGATAAAAAAATGTTTTCGTACTACGGTGGCATGACGCCAGATGATTTTGGTCGGCGTTGGCAAGAAGTTTATATTTTGGAATTTGAAAAAATTAAATTTAAGAAATTAATTGATAGCTCCTCTTTTTATGGTGAGTTAAAACTAAATCCTTTACGTAAGGTGGGCGACAAGGTGTATGTTGAGTGTTATTTTGGCTTTGGTAATGACAAAGAATGCAAAAGTTTTATAGGTCATGTTAAGGGGTTTATACCTATTTTGTAGTGAAAAGTTTCTGGTGTTGCTGATCAAATATAAAAAATTCCGTTTTTGTTGTCAGATATTTTTTTACAACAAGGTGTATTTGTGCTATTGTAAGTGGAAATTAGAGTTATCATTAGAAACCATGAAATTGTAGGCGTTATCTTCAAGGGGGAAGAGGGGAATAAGGACTAGTCCCTTTCTCACAACCTAAAAACAAAGAGAACCCGTTGGCCTAGCCGGCGGGTTCTCTGTTTGTGGCATACCGATTTTTATTGTTTTAAATCCAAAAATATGGTATAATAATCTCGTGTAAAAAATTGTTATGTTTATGGATATAGAAATTATGATGTATAAGGTGATCTTTGTCCGTGAACATAACTTATGTTGAATTTTTAATTAAGCATTTGTAAAATGAAAAACTTTTTGATCTTATTTGTTGTGGCTTTTGTGCTTGAGGTGGTCGTTTATGGTTACCTTGAATATATGACTAGCGTCCAGAAAACTAATGGTTTCTGCAGCTGGCTTGGAAACCAAATGCAAGTTATAAAAGCCATGTTCCAAATATGTGGCGGCGTTGTTGCTGCACTGTTTTTAGCTTCGGTTTTACTAACCGTTATTGCTATCAGTGCTGGCGAGGTGCCACATGATACGGGTGGTCTTGTTCCTCTCTTGGATAAAGAAGGAATAACAACATTTTTTGCCTATGGTGTATGCTTTGGTGTGCTTGTAGGTGGAAAAAAAATAGGTAAAGTAATCGGACAAAAGATCGCATATCGATCTTCTCGATTGTGATCATTTTCTAAAAACAAAGAGAACCCGTCGGCTCAGCCGGCGGGTTCTCTGTTTGTGGCATACCGATTTTTATATCTATATCTTGACAGAATTTCAGTTTGTTGTATACTATTTATATGTTTGAACGAGGAGGGATAAATGACAGAAAAAGAAACAGAAGTGCCACCTTTGGTGCGTATGGAAGCCGGTATGATGCCGATGTTTCGCCGGTTTTGCAAGATAATTAAAAACACTTGGTTGATAAAAAAACTTAGACACACACGTCTTAATCCGTACCATACATTTTTGAAAAATATTAAAGCTGACAGTTATGAAGAGGCAAGAGAAATCGCTTATAATTTGGGTAAGGTTCAGTTTTTATACAAAGGTACGCGTTATTATTCCGAAAGACACGATTGTTCGGCAACGGAAGAATATAAAAAATATAATAAATTGTTGCGTGGACGCGGGGATGTTTCTAACAGAGTACCGCGCAATGACAAAGGTGAATTGGATTTGTTTGCAGAAGATCCGATTATTATTGCGATTATGCCGATAGAGGGATTTTCTATATATGGTCATATCGGTATGCAGTATAGAGACAGGGTTATCAATCGCTTGCTTACAACCATTTATACGGATCCGGTGTATGAGACATATAAGGGGTATACGGAATATTATGCTATTTATCCCTCAAAGCTTGGTCTTGAGCCGAAAAGAATTATGAGAGAGATGGATAAGCATAATATACGATATGGTTATAAAAAATTTCACTTAGGGCGTAATAATTGCTCAAAGAATATTCTGATTGTTTTAGAAAAGCTTGGTATAAAAGATGTCAATTTGTTGGGGCTCGATAGATTGGGATTAACGTTTCCTACTCCGGGAAATAATCCTTTTGGTTTCGGGCTGAAAAATTGGTGTTTTAAGCATGGTGTTCATGTCTATCCTGATGAGGTCAAGCAGTTGATGTCACGGTATCCTGTTGTTGATAATGAAAAAAGACGAGAAGAACAGGAACTCATTCGCCAGAGATATAAATCAATTACCGGGGCAAATATCAGAACACGAATGGATGTTGAAGCTGAGAAAAGGGAAAAAAGAGCAAAACAGAAAAAGCAAGCGCAAAAGAGAGGGGCGGCTTCTCAGAGGCGACATGTTGTCAACAATGGAAATGAGCGATAACATCTATGAAGTAAAAGGGAAAAAATGAGGAAAGTTTTATTTATCAATTTGATAGTTTTTGGTATGTTTTTTTTATTTTCTATGGAAGCACGTGCTTGCATCGGTTCAAATTGTAAACCGTGTCCTGATGATTTTTTAATTACGAAAAAATGCTGTAAGGCCTCAAATGGAGAGGATTGTGTTATCCTTAAAGCCGAAGTTGAAGATTGCGGTTTGGGGCAATGGCAGGATTATCCTTTATCGGTTTCTTTTCATTCTTTTTCCCGGATGGAATGTTGTAAGGATGCAACGGAAAATAATTGCCGCAGTATTCCGCATACCAATGATTTTTGCGGAGAGGGAGAATTTAGGGAGTATCCTTATTCTCCGGTGAAGAAATGTTGTAAAGATTCAACACAAAATGACTGTGTTACCATCAGATCGAAGGGGCGTTGCGGTGTGCATCAATTAAAGGACTATCCATCGCAGGTCAATAAATGTTGTGATTCGACAAATTCCGAGTGTGTGGAAATAACTGATTGCCCAAAATGTATATAGTTTGGTTTGTTTAATTTCAGTAATTTTTAATCATAAAATTTAATCCGATTTTATTTGACAAAATAAGAACAAAGGTGTACAATGCACGGTAATTAATAACTTTAGCAGGGGAGAAAATTATGAGTTTTTTAGATGATATTAAAGCAGCAATGAGAGAAGCCAGCAACAGAAGGAAAATAAAAGGACTGGAAGTAAGGAGTGAGGGTGATCCGGAAAAAAGTTGGGAGCCTGATAGAATTGTTATTAGCAGCAAAAAAACGGGTAAAAAATGGTTTGTTGAATTCGATAGTGTAGAATATGATCAGTTTGCTACACCTAGATCATATGCGCTTTTGAAGGATGAGAACGGTGAGTTATTGGAAAGAAGAGGTCTTTCTCAATCCCTACCAGGTGAGAATGATGTTATTGATGTCAATGGTTCTCCCTATAAGTCTGTTTGGGATGTGGTAAGTAAGGAGTTTAACAGATTTCAGGATGAGTATCATCGCTTTGAGAAAAGAAAAAGTGAAAATCGTAAGGAAGCTGAGCGTCGAATTGCTCGGCAAAAAATGGATGGACTTTCAGGAAGATAGAAGGTCATAAAAGAAAAAGACAGCGAGGAGAAGTAATCTCCCCGCTGTCTTTTTATGCTATCGGCACATTTAAAAGTGATTTTGTCAGGAGTGTTTTGGAATACCTTTAAGGGGGATTTTTAATCTTTTTAAAGGCTTTATAAAATGAGAATAAGGCGGGGATATTTAAAGGTTTATGCTTTGTTTTTAAAGAAATTTAAAGTATTGTTCTTGTAAGCTTATTTCAAGTAAGGGATAAAAAAAATATGTTACTACATTTATTAATCAATACTTTAATTGTCGGTTCAGGATATGCTTTGGTAGCTATGGCTTTTCGGCTGATGAATTCAGTTTCTCCTTTTTTTAACATGACAATCGGTGCAGTGGCTGTTTTAGGCGGATACACTGCTTATTGGTTATTTGGATTGGGCGTACCTCTTTTTTGGGTTGTGGTGCTGTCTTTGCTTGCCAGTGCTTTCTTTTCGGGCGCTTTGGAGATAGGGATTTATACTCCGATGCGCAAACACGGGGCATCATCTATGGTTTTGATGGTGGCTTCACTTGGTGTCTATACCATATTCGAATCGGTTATTCACTTGTTATTTGGCTCGCAATACCAAACGTTGGGTAATATCGGTACAACGAATATGATTAATTTCGGGGTGATGGAAATCCCACTGGTGCAAGTGCTGATGGTTATTGCCAGCTTTGCTATTTGTTTATTTTTGAATTATTTTTTGCATCATACGTTTATGGGTAAGAAAATCCGTGCGGTTAATGATAGTTCAACGCTGGCGGATATTATCGGTTTGAAAAACAATCAGATTATTTTAACGGTTTCTATTTTGACCGGATTGGTCTTGGGTATAGACGGTATTTTGGTCGGCTATGACACGGGTTTGGAGCCGACAATGGGATTTAATTTGCTGTTTAAGGGTATGATTGGTGCAATTATCGGTGGTACGGCGAGTTTGAGTTGTGCCTTTTGGGGTGCGATGTTCTTGGCTTTAGCAGAAAATATCGGTGTGGCATTGTTTGCTTCAGAATGGCGTGATTTAATAGCTTTTGTTATCTTTATTGCATTTTTGTCTTTGCGTCCGCAAGGCATTTTTCAGAAAAAGGAGATGAAATAATGAAAAAATGGCTTTTGAGTTTGTGTATGGTTCTAGCGCTTGTTGCTTGTAAAGACGAGAAAAAAAATGAAGTCAAAGCCGAAGCAAAACCGTTGGTAAAAATCGGGGTTAGCCTGCCTTTAACCGGAGACCTTGCCTTTATGGGAAATATTGCAAAAGATGCTGTTTTAATGGGTTTTGAAAAATGGAAAAAACAAGACACCAAGTATCAATACCAACTTGTTATTGAAGATGATGGGTTTGAACCAAGAAAAATAGCAACAGCGGGAAATAAACTTATAAATTATGACCATGTTAATGCCGTTATTTCATTTTTTGATCAGCCGGCTTACTATTATTTTAATCAGGCAACAGAAAAAAAATTTATTCATATGACTTGTTCTTGGGGTGATGACTTATCTGATGAAACATATAATTTCAATAACATTACATCGCATGCAGAAGCGGCAAAGAGGTTGGTTGGTTATATGAAAAAAATGGGAATTAAGCGCATTGGCTATGTTTCTCAAAATAATCGCGGACCGATGCATTTAAAAGACAATATGATGCGCGAATTGGCAAAAGCCGGAATAGAAGTTGCTTATGAAGAAACATTTAATATTGGTAATAAAGATTACAGAATGTTTTTAGCCAGTGTTGAGGATAAACCAGTAGATGTTATTATGGCGGTATTTTTACTTCCGGATTTGTTTGCTTTTACCAAGCAAAAGAATGAAATGGGAATACAAACACCTTTAACAACGGTTGATTATTTTGAAGATCCCGATAATAAAGAAATTTTTAATAATTACTTCTATGTCGTGGCTTCCAAAGGGAATGACGATTTCAGAAAATCCCTTATGGAAAAAACAGGTTCAGAAGCAAAGGCTTGTGTCGCAAATACATATGACAATCTTGATTTGTTAATTTGGGCGTATGAAAATGCCGAAAGTGAAGCAGGAAAAATTCCAACTGCAGAAAAAGTTTCTTTAGTATTGCATGGTGTGAAGAATAGAGATGGCAGTGTCGGAAAGATAAACGTTATGAAAGATGGTCATATAGAATCTCGTGCTTATTTGAAAAAAATTGTTAACGGACAACCTACTTATATTGAGGAGTAAGATCATGAAAAAGTGGCTTCTGAGTTTGTGTATGGTCTTAGCACTTGTAGCGTGCAAAGACGAGAAAAAGCAAACAGCTCAAACTAAGCCTGTTGTTAAAATTGGTGTTAGTTTGATGTTAAGCGGTGATTATGCGCGAATAGGACAAGCAAATCAGAAAGCAATTTTAATGGCTTTGGAAAAATGGAAAGCAAAGAATACAAAATATAATTATCAGGTTGTGTTTGAAGATGATAATTTTTCTGCACGTCAGGCGGCCGTTATTGCCAATAAATTTATTAATGCGGATAAAACGAAGGCAATTATCTCAACATGGGGTGTTGTGGCACCTGTTATTGCTGAAATTGCCGATAAAAATAAAGTTATCAGTATGACTTGCGCCGGAATGTCAGAGGTTGCCGAACCTTATTATTCTTTCAACCATTTTACACAAAATGATAAATTAGCTGAAAAGCTTATACCGCTGCTAAAGCAAAAGGGAATTAAAAGCGTTGTTTTGGTCAGCACCAATGCCAGTGCATATGTTGAAAAAATGAATGTTTTCAAATCTGTTCTGCCTCAGAATGGGATTGAAATTTTAGCAACAGAATTATATGCGCCTAAAGAAACAGATTTCAGACTTTCTATCCAAAAATTAGAACAGCTTAATCCGGATGCGTACATCAATTTTGTTTTAATGCCGGGAACTATTAATTTTATTAATCAATTTGATCAGATAACGCAAGGCAAACGCGAAATGATAGGGCTTCATGTCTTTAATGAAATGCCGCAAAAATATTGGCCATTGGTTAATGGTAGGTATTCAGTAAGAGATTCCAGCGGAACAGCAGAATTCAGTAAGATGTTTCAAGAAAAAACAGGTATAGAAAATCAACCTTGTACAGGTAACCAGTTTGATAATATGGATTTATTGATTTGGGCATTTGAAAATACACCTGTTCGTCAGGGAGAGAGTGTTCCCAATACGGAAGATGTTGTTAAAACACTACATTCACTTAAAAATTGGCATGGGGCTGTCGGTAATATTTCTGTTGATGATAGAGGTATTATCAATTCTGAAGCAATACTGGAAATATACAAGGATGGTACCCCTGTTGAAGTAGAGGAGTAGGATCATGAAAAAGTGGCTTCTGAGTTTGTGTATGGTCTTAGCACTTGTAGCGTGCAAAGACGAGAAAAAAGACACAACACAAGCTAATACTAAACCGGTTATTAAAATTGGTATTATTGCACCGTTAACTGGTAATTTAGCCATGGTTGGAGAAGGAATTAAGAGTTCAATTATTCTGGCCCAAGAGGATCTGGGGAAGCGTGATCTTAAAAACAATTATGAATTTGTTGTTGAAGATGATGGATATGAAGCGCGTAAAACCGCAATGATATATCCTAAGCTTAAAACTATAGATAAGGTTGATGCTATTTTGAGTACGTTTTCCCAAACTGGAAAAATTATAGCACCACGTGCCGAAGCTGATAAAATCCTTCATATTAGTCTTTCTTCTGATGCGGAAATTGCAAATGGCAAATATAATTTTTTAGATTGGACAATGCCTAAATATACCGCAGAACGTATGTTACAATTCTATAAACAGCATAATATACATAAAATTGTCAGCATTGTTCCAAACAATGCAGGAGCATTGCCTCAGGAAGAGGCTTTTATGGAATTAGTAAAGAATGATAAGGATATTGTTGTTTCCAGACATCTTATTGTTCCAGAAGAAACAGATTTTAGAACATTGTTGTTAAAAACATCACGAGAGAAGCCGGATGCATACTTAGCATTAATTTATGGCGCAAGTTTTGTGCCTTTCTTTAAGCAATATAAGGAAGCCGGTGAAACAGCATTAATTAGCAGTATCGAAACTTTTGCAACATTATCTGATTTATCTATTGCTGAAAATTCTTATTATACGGATGCGGCTGTCGCAAATGATGACTTTTTAAAAAGGCATCAACAAAGATTTGGACAGATATCCAATTATGGCGTGGGAACAATGTATGACATGGTTATGCTCACGGTAGAAGCCTTTGAAAATGCAAAAGATAAAACTGTCGCGGTTGATGAGTTAGCAAAAATAAAAACCTATAATGGTGTTGTAGGGGAGTTGACTCAAGAAGATAATGGAATTTTTAATTCTAAAGCGATTTTAATCAAAATTGAAAATGGTAACAGAGTAAGAGTTGAGGAGTAAAAAATGAAAAAATGGCTTTTGAGTTTGTGTATGGTTTTGGCTCTTGTGGCATGTAAGGAAGAGAAAAAGCAAACTGCTCAAACTAAGCCTGTTGTTAAAATTGGGGCGATTTTGCCCTTAAGCGGAGACTTGGCAATTTGGGGAAATTCTGAAAAGAATGGTTTGTTGCTTGCGCAAAGTATGTTGTTAAAGGGAGCAAAAAATAAATATGAGTTGGTTATTGAAGATTCTGCTAATGCCAATAAAAATATACAACATATCGCGCAGAAACTTGTTAGTGTTGATCAGGTTGATGTGATTATTACGATGTTTGATCCTCCGGCAAATATTGTTGGGCCGATTGCATCAGCAAATTCTATACTTCACTTCGGGCAATCGTGGTTCCCAAAATATGTGACGGATAAATATAATTATAACGTTTATGCAAATATGACAGATGAGGCACAACTGATTGCGGACTATCTTGAGGCAAAAGCGATTAAGAAGGTTTATCTGTTCACAGTTAATCAGACAGGTTTTATCGGTGGAACAGAAATATTGAAGAATAAACTTGCAGAAAAAAATATAGCCTATAAGGAAACATTTTTCAATTTTGGACAGAGGGATTTTAAGACCGACATTGTCAAAGCTAATGATTTTTCAGCAGAAGCTTATGTTATAGGTGCTTTTGCGCCGGAAGCTGATATATTGGCTAAACAATTAAAACAAATTAATGGTGATGATGTCATTATCACCGGTTTAGATTTAGGATTAAATGTTGCAAACAAAAAACTTTATGAAGGAAGTGTTTTTGCTTCTCCGGCGTTGCCTAATAAAGATTTTTTAGATAATTATCAAACAAGGTTTAATGATGAAAATTATTTATTCGGTGCTGTGGCGGGGTTTGTCTCTTTTCAAGCCATCGTTCATGCTTTTGAGAATGCCGGTTATGGTGATAGAGTGGCGGTGGCAGATTTTCTAAAAAACAGTGAGAATGTACCGACAGTTTTTGATCGTGAAATTGTTAAAAGAGATGGCATGATTTATATGCCTTCGCAATTGTTGATGATTAAGGACGATAGTCTTGTATCTTTTAGGGGAGAATAAGAACATGAAAAAGTGGTTGTTAAGTTTATGTATGCTGTTGGCTCTTGTAGCTTGTAAAGAGGAAAAAAAGACAGAGGCTAATGCAGATACAAGACCTGTTATTAAAATTGGGGCGGTATTGCCGTTGACCGGTGATAATTCGGTGGTTGGGCTTGCTGTTAAAACAGGTGCACAGGCGGCAGTTGATGATAAAGCCAAAGGTAATCTTAAATACCAGTATAAAGTTGTTCTTGAGGATAATCAGCACTCTCCGGCAAAATCTGCAACAGCTACTAATAAATTAATGGCTGTTGATAAAGTTAATATGTTGCTTTCTTTTACGACCGGCATAGGGCGTGTGATTGCGCCTTTGGCTGAAAATAAAAAATTGTTACATATGTGTGCCACACTTGAAGACGAAAATGCGGTACCGATGGGTAAAACAAGCTTTTTCCAAGGACCGACGCTGCAGAGTTATCGGCAATTGGTTATGAAAGCCTTGCGGCAAGAAAATGTTACCAAATTAGCCCTATTAGCGGCGAATGCCGGTGTGGCTTGCACAGGAACAGAGCGCTTAGCAGAAGTTTTAAAGAGCCAAGGGTTTGAAACAAAAGTAGAGTGTTTTAATCCATCTGATTTAGATTTCCGTTTTGTTATTCAGAAATATCTTGCTGAGGGATTTGAACATTTTTATATCCAGTTTTGGCCGCCGCAATCAAATATTATGTTGCGCCAATTGAGTGAGAACAGAGTTGCACCAAATCATGTTTTCGGTTCAGGTATAGATGTGGATACAGATACTTCGCTTTATAATGATATTCATCACTTTGGCGGTAATTCCGGCACACCGGAGTTTATTGATCGTTTAATGCGTGATTATGGTGTTAAAAATGTTTATATGGCAGCTTCTGCGTATGACTTGGTAAGTCTTGCCATAGATGCATTTGAAAATGTAAAAGATAGAAATAATATTGATGAGTTGATCGCTTATATTAAGGAGCATGCTACGCGTAAATGTATGTCTGGTGATTGTAGATTGCTTGATAATGGTTTTATTGCTAATAAAGCAGAGTGGCGTACATATAAAAACGGTAAACCCGTCTTTTTAGGAGAATAGTCAGATGAAAAAATGGTTAGCAAGTTTATGCATGGTTTTAGCACTTGTTGCATGCAAAGATGAGAAGAAAAGTGAGATTAAGGCTGAAGTAAAGCCTGTGGTTAAGATCGGGGCTTCTTTTCCTTTGACCGGAAACATGGCAGCCATCGGAATTGCTGCACAAAAGGCTTTGGCGGCAGCTATTGTTGATGTTAATAAAAATCCGCACAATAAGTATCATTATCAGCTGATTGTTGAGAATGATCAGATGGAACCGAAATTGATAAATAACATTGCTAATAAATTTATTTTTTCTGATAAGGTTGATGTTATCGTGTCATATTTTTCAACGGCAGGAAGAGTTGTAGCTCCGCTTGCGGCACAGAATAAAGTTATTAATTTTAATTTTGGTTTTGGTAATGAAGTGTTGCAAAGTCGATATAATTTTCAAAATTTTTTGACTGTAGAGGCTGAGAATGATGCGATTGTTGGCTTTTTTAAGCAAAACAATGTTAAGCATGTTGATTTGTTGTATCAAAATATCGGAGCAGCAGATCAATTCTTGATGCCTTTATTAAAACAGTTGGACAGTGAAAATATTTCTTATGATGTGCATCGCTTTAATAAAGGAGAGCGTGATTTTTCGGTATTGGTAGCAAAAGTAAAATCATCACCGTCTGAAGCGGTGTTTATCTATGCTTTTGAGCCGGAAGCAGATATTTTGACCAAAGAAATTCGTCAACAGGGTGTCCTTAAGTTGGTGGCCTATAATGACGGTCTGCCGATGACAAATAATTATGATATTTATGAAGGATATTACAATATAGGTTCATTAATGACACCTGCAGATTATCAAAAGTCATGGGGATTGGAAGGTCAGAATGCTGCTTATGCGGCCTACTTATATGATACGGGAAAAATTGTGGCAGAGGCCTATGAAAATGCACCTGCAAAGGGAAAAATTCCGACATCTGATGAGGTTTCTTACTATTTGCATAGTCGTACAAATTATCATGGGATTGTGGGCGAATATGTTTTGGATCAGCAGGGGCAGTTCCATTCAAAAGGGCAGGTTACTGTTGTTAAAGATGGAAAACTCGTTGAAGTAAAGGAGTAAAAAAATGAAAAAATGGCTTTTGAGTTTATGTATGGTCTTAGCACTTGTGGCGTGCAAGGAAGAGAAGAAAAATGAAGCCAAAGCTGTTATAAAGCCTGTTGTTAAAATAGGTGCAAGTCTGCCCCTAACAGGAAATATGGCTGAAACGGGGCAAAATTTACAGAAAGCCATGTCTTTAGCTTTGCAGGATGAAAAAGCCAAACAAAATCTCAAATATGATTATCAACTTTTATTTGAAGATGATCAATATGAGGTTAAAAAAGCTGTCAGCAACTGGAACTTGTTTAAGTCTGTGAAAGATATTGATGCAATTTTTACACTATGGGGAACGATGGGACGAATTGCTTCTGATTTTGCTCTAAAAAATCAGGTTATTCATATGAGTTGTGGTTTATCTTCTGATGTTGCCAAAGGTTTTTACAATTTTAATAATGCCACCAAACCTGTTACACACGCAGAAAAAATTGCAACATTCTATCAAAATAAAGGGGTTAAAAATTTGGCTTTATTTTATTATAATTGTGCTGAGTTTGATGACTTCTTACCTTTGTTTCGTCAAAAACTGCAAGAAAAAGGCATTAATATCGTCTCAGAAACAGCAGTTAACCCAACAGATAGAGATTTAAAAATTGCTATGGCAAAAGTTCAAGAACTCAATCCGGATATGTTGCATGTGCAACTCTTACCGCCACAGGGAGGAATTTTTGCAAAGACATTAAAAGAATTGAATTGGGATATTGAGATCGGCAATTTGAATGATTTGTTGTTGAGTGCTGAGTATTTTGATGGAACATATATTTTTCAGGATGCTACAGGTACGGCTCAATTTGCCGAACATTATGAGCAAGCAACTGGGCAGCGCGTTATCGGGTGCACAGCTAATTTTTATGATAATGTTCGCCTGATTATTGATGCTTATGAGCATGTTGGAAATGGAAAGAGTTTGCCAACTCATGAAGAGATAGCGTCATATATCTTGCATAATAAGAACTTTAAGTCCTCTTTTGGGCAATACGATATTGATGAGAATGGACACATTAATACCCCATCTATTGTTAAACAATTGCAGGGTGGAAAACTCGTTGAAGTAAAGGAGTAAAAAAATGAAAAAATGGCTTTTGAGTTTATGTATGGTTTTAGCTCTCGTGGCGTGCAAAGAAGAGAAGAAAAATACTGCCGCAGTTAGTATAAAGCCTGTGGTTAGGATTGGTGTTGTTAATGCTTTAAGTGGTAAGTATGCAGAGAACGGGCAAAATGTTCGGGCGGCCATTGAGCTGGCGCAGCAAAATTATCAAAATAAGCAGATTGATTTCCAGTTTATATATGAAGATTACGGTTATGATTCCATGCGTGCGGCAACGGCTGTTAATAAGCTGATAAATGCTGATAAGGTGGATGCTTTAATCAGTTGGAGTTCTGTTGCCGGAAATGTTGTATCGCCGATATCAGATCGCCATAAGTTGGTCCATTTTTCTATTTGTAATGATGCTAATGTTGCCAAGGGAAAATATAATTTTACTCACTTTACTCCTTCAGAGGCGTTGGCTCAAAAATTGGTTGAGCAAATAGAAAATCTTGGAGCTAAAAAAGTTTCGTTGTTTGCTGTTTATCAACCGGCTTTGCAGAAGCACACGGATGCCGTTGAAAAATTGTTACATGAAAAAGGTATAGAAGCAGAAAGATTTAATTTCACTGCGGATAATCTTGATTTTGAATTAATGTTGGAAAAAGCCAAACAGCATGAATCTGATGTGTGGTATTTGTGTGCATTGCCGCCGAGTTTAGATGTCTTTTTGAAAACATATTTTCAAAAGAGTATAGAAACTCCTTTGGTCGCGATTGATTCTTTGCTTTTTGCTCAGGATAAGCAATTGGTTGAGGGTATGAAATTTGTGACTACCCCTGATGGCAAGACGGATTTGTTGGAGAAATTAACGGCCAAAACAGGCTCTACCAATTATTTTTCTGTCGGTTATGCTTATGATGTGGCTGATTTGTTGATGAGGGCTTATACCGATCTTTATAAAAAGAACGGAAAAGTTCCGACATCTGATGAGGTTTCTTACTATTTGCATCAGCTTAAGGGTTACAAAGGTGCAGTTGGTGAGTTGACGATGAATGAAGACGGTGTTGTTATGTCACCGGCGGTAGTTAAAAAAATTGTTAATGGTCAATCTGTTATTGTTGAGGAGTAGACATGGAATATTTAATTAATTTAGCAATTTTATTTTGTATATACTCCATGTTGGCCTTGTCGCTTAATATGGTAATCGGTATGAGCGGTTTGGTATCGTTGGCACAGGCGGCATTTTATGGTATTGGCGCGTATGCTACAGCCATTGGAATGACAGCACTCGGGTTGGGCTTTTTTACCACTATTTGGCTGGGTATTTTGATTAATATCATTGTTGCTTTAGCGGTAGGTAAAATATTGGCGCGTTTTCAATATGATTATTACGCCATTGTTTCTGCCGGTCTATCAGTTATTGTATTTTCAATTCTACTTAACTGGAAGAATGTGACTAACGGTGCTTTGGGTATTTACGGTATCGGTAAACCGGTGGTCGGTTCTTATGTTTTTTACTCTAACAGTACATTCTTAGGGCTGGTGTTTGTCTTTATGCTGGCTATTTATTTCTTGTATATGTGGATTGACAGATCATCTTTTGGGCGCGTGCTAAAAAGTTTGCGCGAGGATGAACACTTAACGCACGTTATGGGATATAAAACCAAACATTACAAGAGTGTTATCTTTGTTCTTTCTGCGGCGCTTTCAGGTATTGGTGGAGCATTTTTTGCCAGCTATATTGCCTTTATTGATCCTTCGACATTTCAGCTCAAGGAAGGTATATTTCTCTTTACAATTATCATTGTCGGTGGGCTTTCTTCTGCTATAGGCAGTATTGTCGGGGCATTGATTTTGATTTCTCTGCCGGAAATTTTGCGTTTTGTGGGATTGCCTTATGAAACAGCAGCACAGTTTCAGCAGATTATCTACGGATTATTGTTACTTTTGATGATGATATTTAAGCCGCAAGGTTTGTTCGGAAAATATAAAATGTAGGATTGTGTGATGAAAATAATGAACTTCATAAAAAAACAAAAAGCAAGTACAGAGAAACCCCAAGAAAGTGTTATGCCTTATGGGTCGGATATTATTACTTGCACACATCTTTGTAAACAGTTTATGGGAATTAAAGCCATTAATGATCTGACTATTAAGATTCCGCAGGCAAAAACAACGGGACTTATCGGGCCGAACGGTTCGGGTAAAACAACGTTGATGAATATTCTAACAGGGATGATAAGGCCGGATTCAGGAGAGATTACAATCCGAGATAAGAAAAGACACCGGATTAAGTCAAATGAGCTTAGAAATTATCGTATTGCCAGAACCTTTCAGGACGGTAGGTTGGTGGAGCAGTTATCTGTTATTGATAATCTGCTTTTGCCGGTGACGAAAAATAAGCTTATTGATAGTTTTAAGGAAGTATCCATTGATGACTATAAAGACAGGCTTGAAAGAGTTTTGGAGATAACTTCGCTAAAAGAACATCGCTATAAAAAGGCGGAAGATTTATCTTATGGCTTAAGAAAGCTATTGGAGATCGGACGACTTTTGATGCAAGATGCTGAGATATATTTTTTTGATGAACCTTTTACCGGTCTTTTTGCTGAGATGGTGGAGCAAGTGTGCGAGATTATAGGAGGATTGCAAAAACAGGGAAAGACAGTTGTTATTATTGAGCATAATATGGGGTTAATTAAAAGGCTGTCAGATTATATCATCGTGCTTGATCATGGAATGCTCTTGGCTGAGGGCAAGCCGGAGGAAGTGCTTGAAAATAAAGATGTTCGCGAGGCCTATTTGGGAGTGTAAAATGAGAAAATGGCTTCTGATTTTATGCATGGTTCTAGCCCTTGTCGCTTGTAAGGAGGAGAACAAACAAGCCAAGGTCGAAGCAAAGCCTGTGATAAAAATCGGAGCATCTTTACCGCTGACAGGGAGTTTTGCCGAATCTGGTCTTTTAAGCAAAGAATCGGCTCTGATGGCTTTGGAAAAATGGAAGAATAAAGATACTAAATTTGATTATCAGTTGTTTGTGGAAGATGATTCTGCAGATCCTAAGAAAGCAGTTTTAAATGCTCAAAATTTTATCAGTCTTAAAAAGGTTCAAGCAGTTATTACCATGTTTGGTATTGTGGACAGGCCCGTTGATGATATTGCTAACGAACATAAAGTTATCAGTTTGTCTTGTTCGTATGGAAAAACAGATGTTCTTTATTATTCTGCAAATATTTGCGTTCAGAATCGTCAGGTGGCTGAGACTTTGATTCCAAAATTAAAAAAAGAAAATATAAAGAGAGTGGCTTTGGTGATGGCAAATACAATCGTTAGTCGTGCGGTTGGTGATTATTTTGCAGAACTTCTGCCCAAAGAAGGTTTTGAAGTTGTTGCTTATGAAAAATATAATATGGATACCCGCGATATGAGGATGTCAATTTTGGCTATGGAAGAAAAGAAACCGGATTATTATCTTACTTTTGCAACGAGACCTTTGACGGATATTTTTGTAAAACAACTTAAAGAAACTGTTGGGAAAAGAAATGTTTCTTCTTTCGGAAGTTTTCCTGAGATGGATCCGACATTGTTGCCACTGGTTGAAAACTTATGGACAATTTATACCATTGCCGGAACAGAGGATTTTGAAAAAGCATTTACAGATAAAACGCATCATGTTTTAAAAAATTGTAGTGCCAACACTTATGATAATCTGGATGTGTTGATTTGGGCATTTGAAAATACACCAGTAAAAAAAGATCATGTTGTACCTGATACGGCAGACGTTATTGCTAAAATTAAAAGTATTAAAAATTGGCAAGGTGCAACGGGCAATATATCTTTTGAAAATGGAATTGCCAGCCCAAAGGCTGAATTAAGGATGTACCAGAATGGTCAATGGGTAAGAATAGAGGAGTAAAGTAATGAGAAAATTTTTAGCAAGTTTATGTATGGTATTAGCACTCGTAGCGTGCAAAGAGGAAAAGAAAGAAACAGCTCAAATAGAGACAAAACCAGTTGTTAAGATTGGTGTTACTTTGCCATTAACAGGTGATTTGGCAAATATAGGGAATGCTATTAAAGAGGCTATATTGATGGCACAGGAAGAAATTCCATCAGATAGCAAATATAATTATCAATTGATTATTGAAGATGATGGTTATGATTATAAAAGAACAGCACTTAATATAAATAATTTTGCCGATATAAGAAAAACAGATTTTGTGTTTTCATTATTTGATGGGGCAGCGGCTGTTGTTGCTCCTATTACGGAAAATCATAAAATTAATCATATAGGATGCGCATGGGGTGAGAAGTTTTTTCAGCAATATAAATATTCTTTCAATCATTTTTCTAAACCGGAAACCCAAGCTCGTGCTTTCATGAAACTCTTACTTGAAAAAGAGATTAAAAAGTTAGCTATTGTTGCTGTTAATTATGCTTCAATGAATGAGATGCTGGAATATATCAAAAAAGATACGGAAAAAAATAATATAGAAATTACTTCGACTACTTTAGTTAATTTTGGTGAAAGAGATTTCCGGACAATTATTGAAAAAATTAAGTTGAAAGATCCGGACATCATCATGTTGGTTATGTTAAATCCTGAACTTGATATATTTATTAAACAAGCAATGGAGGCACATTTGGATAAACCGTATACCGCCATTGATTTGTTGCCGGCAACAAATTATAAAAAGCAGCTTAACGGAACGGAGTTTGTTTTATCACCTGACGGTTCGGGCGATTTTAAGAGAAAATTTATTGAGAGAACAAACTTACCTATAAGTTCATGTGTGGCCAATTTGTACGATGCTGTGCGGATAGTTGTGCAATTATATGAAAAGTATAATATAAAACCGTCCTCTGAACAAATTAATCATGATCTATACAATCTTAGAAATTTTGATTCTGCAATAGGGGGAAAAGTTAGTGTTGATGAAAACGGAATTATTGATGCCGAATTGTTAAGAGGCAAATTCGAAAATGGTGAATTGGTAGTAAGGGAGTAAGGTTATGAAAAAGTGGCTTTTGAGTTTGTGCATGGTGTTAGCACTTGTTGCGTGCAAAGAGGAAAAAAAACAAGTAAAGATTAAGGCAAAACCAGTTGTTAAAATAGGCGTTAGTCTGCCATTAACGGGTAATTTGGCTTATATTGCAGAAGGAGCAAAAAATGCTTTGCAAATGGTCTTGGAAAAATGGCAAAAAAGAGAGACCAAATATCAGTATGAAATCGTATTTGAAGATGATATGCTTAAACCTCAGCAAGCTGCATTGAATGCACATAAATTTATTGATATAGATAAGGCCAATGTGATTGTTTCCGTGTTTGGGGTGGTGGATAGACCGATTGATGATATTGCTAACCAAAATAAGGTTATCAGTCTTTCTTGTTCGCATGGTAAGAGTGAATTTCCGGAATATGGTATCAATGTCGGATCGCAAAATGAAGAGGTTTATGCGGCAACGTTGGAACAATTAAAGAAAAGTAATGCTAAAAAAGTGGTGTTGGTTGGCAGTAATTCGACGGTTAGCAATGTTTTGCTGGATTATGCGGCGGAACATTTATCTCGGGATGGTATAGAAGTTTTGGCGAATGAAAAGTATGCTATCGGTGAACGGGATTATCGTTTGGATATTCAAAAGCTTGAGCAAAAAAATCCTGATTATTATCTGGTATTCGGTGTCGAACCGATGAATACCATCTTTGCCAAACAATATTGGGAGGCAACCGGCAAGAATAATCTTTTATCTTTGGGGGCTTTTGCTAATATAAGTTTGGATGTTTTTCCGCCGATAGAAGGTGTTTTGTCGGTTTATATGTTATGTGAAAAAGATTTTGAGAAAGCGTTTTTTGAAAAATATCAGCATCGTGTGGAGACTTGTTCGCCTCAATTATACGATGGTTTGGATATGATTATACAGGCTTTTGAAAAAACAGCACCTAAGTCGGGAGGTATATTACCAAACAATGCAGATGTATTAAAAACGGTTAAAGATTTTAAGAGTTGGGAGGGGGCCTCAGGAAACGTAAAAATTGAGCAAAACGGTATTGTTCGTCCTAATGTAGACATGCGTTATTATCACAATGGTCAATGGCTTAAAATTGAGGAGTAAAATTATGAAAAAGTTTTTAGCAAGTTTATGTATGGTTTTAGCTTTTGTTGCGTGCAAAGAGGAAAAGAAGACAGAGGCTAATGTCAATACAAGACCTGTTGTTAAAATTGGGGCGATATTGCCGTTGACAGGGCCACAGGCTTCTATAGGAGAAGCATGTAAAGCTGGGATGCAAAAAGCATTAAAAGAAAAGAACAAGTCCTTACTGCATTATGATTATCAACTTGTGTTTGAAGATAATCAGGCAAAGCTAGCTTCGATGCCAGCTATTGCCGGCAAGATGATTATGCAAGATAATGTTGATGCTATCAGCACTATGACTACAGCTATGGCTAGGGTTATTGCACCGGTTTGTGAACAAAATAAAAAGTTGCTTTATGTTTTTTCTATGGAACAACAGAATTATGAGCGTTTTGGTAAGTATGTTTTTGTGCAAGGAATGTCAATTGAGGCTGTGGTTGATAAATTTGTGAATCTTCTTTTAGAAAATAAACTTGATAATATTGTTGGTTTTGTGGAAAATATTGGTGTGTTAGGTCCATTTACGACTTATCTTGAGAATAAACTTGCACAAGTTGGTATCAAATATAAAATTAATAGTTTTAATCCCGGAGAACGTGATTTTAAAATTGCGATTGAAACAGCTAAAAATGAGGGATACACCAATTTTGTTGATGTGGCTTTTCCACCGGAGGGAGATATTATCCTAAAGCAGTTTGTAGAAGCAGGGGTGAAAAAAGATCAGATTTCTGTTTTCAGTCTGGATACTCGTAAATCTTCAGAATTCTATGAGGGGATGAAAACTGTTACATATAATTCAGGAACAGATGATTTTGTTGATAGTATCAGAAGCGAGTATAATATTGATATTACTTATGGTTCTGCCGTTTTTTATGATTATGTTAATCTGATGATTGAGGCTTATGAAAACCTCTATAAGGAAGGGCAGAAGCCGACTATAGAAGAAGTAACGGCGTACATTCATAACAAAAAAGTATTTCCATGTATGAGTGGTCAATGTGTGGTTCATCCTAACGGTTTTATTCTTAATGATCCGATGGTACGTATCTATCGTGATGGTAAGTGGCAGGGAGTGACTGAATAGATAAAACAAAGCGATGTGCTTAATTTGACTTTATGATCTCAAGGATTTCTTGGGAGCGTCCGCTTTTATCCGTCGCACGGAAATATATTTTAATATCAAAATTTCAACATAATTTTATAATTGGATATATCATTTTTTGATTGTTTTTTATCTTCGTTGATAATAGAGTAAAGTAGATACTTTTTTAGGAGAGTAAGATTATGAAAAAGTTTTTAGCAAGTTTATGTATGGTGTTGGCACTTGTTGCGTGCAAAGAGGAAAAGAAAAATGAGGTTAAAGCGGAGGCAAAACCTGCTGTTAAAATAGGAATTATTTTACCATTGACCGGTTCCAATGCTTTTATGGGAAGTCAAATGCGCGAGGGATATGAATTTGTCAGGGAATATATGCATCCTGACATTAATTATGAGCTGATTTATTTTGATGATCAACAGTCTTCTGCTAAAGCGGCTGTGGGGGCTAAAAAATTAATAGAGATGGATAAGGTTGATGCGCTGTTAACCGGAACATCACAAACAGCCAGTATTGTTGCTGATGCTGCCGAACTTGCTAAAATTATTCATTTAGGAATTTCCAGTGATACTCGTTTTACAGCAAAAGATTATAACTATACCATGGCTCCGGATGCGGCAGATGAGACAGCCGTGTTGCTCCAATATATGCAGGATTTGGGATATCATAATGTGGCTTTGATAACGGCCAATGAAATGTATGCTAATTTGGTTGAAGAAAACGTTACCAAATTGGCAGGAAAATATGGTATGAATATTGTTTTCAATGAAAAGTTTACTCAGGGTGCAACCAATGATTATCGCATATTATTGCATAAGGCCGCACAGGCTAACCCGGATATCTTTTTTATAGAAACATTTCCGCCTGAGATTGATATTTTAACCAAACAGTTGTTGGAGATTGTTCCTGATGCGAAAATAACTTCTCAATACGCGTTCTTTATATCCTCTAATCCGGATTTGTATAAAGGGCGTTTTTGTTTGAATGTGGGAAGCAAAGATGAAGTATTTAAGAAAGCATTTTATCAAAAATACGGCAAGGGATTGGAACAAATGTCTGCTACGGCTTATGCTCAATTATCATTAATGTTGGATATTCTGAAACATAAGGGGGATAGCTTGGATAAAATTGTTAAAGAAAACGACAGTATTTTTGGAAAATTAGTTTTGGATGGGCGTGCTGTAAGATATTTGCCGATTGTTGAAACACTTGGGGAATAAAATAATGAAGAAACTCTTATTTGTTTTTTGTATGGCACTGGCTCTTGTTGGCTGTAAAGAGGAAAAAAAGACAGAGGCTAATGCTGATACAAGACCTGTGGTCAAAGTGGGCGTAATTGCTCCATTATCAGGCGATGCAGCCATCTATGGAGATGCGGCAAAGACTGCCTCTGATATGTTTCTTGAGGAATTTAATAAAAAATCTTCGAAATTTAAGTATCAGGTTATTTTTGAAGACGGACAGCATAAGTTATCTAAACAAGCAGTGTTAGCTCAAAAATTTATCAACATTGACAAAGTTGATGTTCTCGTAACACTTAGCTCTGATATTGGTTCTGTTGTGTCTCCTTTGGCAGAGCAAAGTAAGGTTATGCATTTTTCGGTAGCCATAGATCTAAATGTTGCAGAAGGTAAATATAATATTCTTGCTTCTTCTAATCCAAAGGGAGAGGTAGATTTGATGTATGAAACATTATTAAAGAAAGGTGCTAAAAAGGTTGATGTTGTGCTTGCTCAAGTAACCGGAACAGAAATGTGGCTCGATTATCTGAAACAAAAAGTCAATTCAGAAGAGAAGATGAGTATTGGTAAAATACAGTATGTTAATCCCCATGAAATGGATTTTCGTACGTTGCTGTACAAAATAAAAGAAGACAAACCGGATTATATTATTACATTTTTAGCCATGCCGTCAATTGATGCTTTTATGCGTCAATATCATGAGAATCAGATAAATATTCCTGTAACGGGTATAGAAAGTTTCAGTTATTTACAAAATACATCTCTGGCAGAGGGAATGTGGTATATTGATGCGGCTACGGCAACTGATGATTTTGTGGCTCGGTATCAGGCTAAAACAGGTTCAGCTGTAACGAATTATGCCGAATATATGGATTTTATCTTACAAATGATAACGTTTGGTTATGAAGGCGCAGGAACAACCGATAGAGAAACCGTGATTGATTATATCCAGGACAACAGTGACGGTCAGATAACTGCTATCGGAAAAATTACGACAGAACCTGACGGAATCTTAAACGGACAGCCGATTATTAGAAAAATTATCAATGGAAACTATGTTGAAGTTGAGGAGTAAGGTAATGAAAAAATGGCTCTTGAGTTTATGCATGGTCTTGGCACTTGTGGCATGTAAAGAAGAGAAGAATGCCGCAAATGCGGATGCAAGGCCTGTTATCAAAATCGGTGGTGCGCTTCCGATGACGGGAGGTATCGCACATATCGGTGAGGGGGCTCGAAACGGGGCATTGATGGCAATTGAAAAACTTAATTCGTTACCCAATAGAAAATACCAGTATGAGTTTGTTTATGAGGATATCGGTTATTCTCCCGATAAAGTTCTTGCGATTTATAATAAATTAGTACAGATAGACAAAGTGACAGGTTTGGCTTCTTTTAACACAGCGGCGGGCAAGGTTATTAAACCGCTCGCTTTTAGAGATAAAGTGATACATATTTCTTCTGCGGTGGATAATACAATTGCAGACAATGTTTTTAATTATGTCAACAGTTATTCTATCAAAGAGGCCGCAAAGCAGTTGGTTTCTTATATGAAATCTAAAAATATGAAAACTATCAGTTTGGTGGTGTTTAATCATCTTTCAACAGAGCCGGTGTTACAGAAGCTTGAAAAAGTTTTGAAAGATAATGATATTGAGATTTTATCAACACAACGGTTTAATATGGAACAACGTGATTTTAAGATGGAGGCGTTGAAAATCAAACAAGAAAATCCGGACATGGTTTTTATGCACTTGGTTGAACCGGTGATGACGTTGTTTTCTAAGCAGTTGTTGCAATATGGTTATGCCGGTAAATTGAGCTCTTTTCTGTTGTTTATTTACAGCAACAATCCGGAGTTGTTTAATGACCAAGTGGTGGTTGATTTGAAAGATGCATCCGATAAGTTTAATCAGGCTTATTTTGAAAAATTTGGAGTAGAAGCACAGGCTGCCAGTATCAATACTTATGATAATGTGATGCTTATAGGAGAATTTATTGAAAAATTCGGCTTGCCACAACAAGCGGATAAGGAAGTTATGGAAAGCAATATGCGCTATATTGTTGAAAACTATGACAGCCCCAGAGGTAAAATGTTGTTAGATGAAGGGTTGATTTATTCTAATATGGTTGTTAAAGTAATCAAAGACGGGAAGGCCGTTAACGTTGAGGAGTAAGGTAATGAAAAAGATTTTAGCCTGTCTATGTGTGGTTTTAGCCCTTGTAGCATGTAAAGATGAGGAAAAAAATGAGGTTAAGATAAAAACAAAATCTATCATTAAGATCGGGGTGCTTTATCCTTTATCCGGAGATGGGGCGGCTTTTGGGGATGCAGCTAAAGCTGATGTTGAGATGTTTTTTGATGAGTTTTATCAAAAACCGCATCGGTTTAATTATAAGGTGGTCTTTGAGGATAATCAAAATAAGTTGGCCACACAAGCCAGTCTGGCGCAGAAACTAATCAATGTAGATAAGGTGGATGTGTTGATTACCGCGATGTCTAATTTTGGGGCGGTGGTTTCTCCGCTGGCGGAACAACATAAAGTATTACATTTTTCGGTAGCGACAGATCCCGCGGTGGCTCAAGGTTTTTATAATATGATAACTTCATCTAATCCGGATGGTGAGGCAGATTTGTTGTATCGGCATTTAGTTAAACAAGGGGCTAAAAAAGTTGATATTGTGGTTATGAATGCTACCGGTTCACAGACAATGGTTGATTATTTTAATCAACGGGTCAGTCAAGGAAAAGAGTTGAGCATCGGAGAGGTTTATCACGTTAATCAGGATGAGAGAGATTTTCGTTTGATGTTAACTAAGATCAAAGAAAATAAACCGGATTATATTTTGGCATTCTTATTTATGCCGACAATTGATGTTTTCATGAAGCAATATAGGGAATCCAATATTGGTATTCCGGTGACGGGTATTGAAACTTTCGCTTATTTGCAAAATAAAGAATTGGCAGAAGGTTTGTGGTATGTTGATGCTGCGCCGGCAACAGATGAGTTTGTTAAAAAATATCGGATAAAAACCGGTCGGACAGCCACTGATTATGCCGAATATATGGACTTTTCTTTACAGATGATAACGTTTGGCTATGAAGGGGCAGGAACAACTAATAAAGAAAAGGTGATAAATTTTATTCAGAATAATAGCAATGGAGCTAAAACAGCTGTTGGAGAAATTATAACGGCGGCTGATGGTGTGTTAAACGGTCAGCCGAGGCTTAAAAAAGTGATAAACGGCGAACCGGTTTTGATCAAGGAGTAAAGTAATGAAAAAATTTTTAGCAAGTCTGTGCATGGTATTAGCCCTTGTGGCGTGTAAAGAAGAAAAGAAGGATACCGCTAAAGTTGAGGTAAAGCCTGTTATTAAAATCGGTGCCAGTCTGCCATTAACGGGGAATATGGCTTATATAGGAAATTCTGCACAAAAGTCTCTGCAAATGGCATTGGATAAATGGAATGCCAGAAACACGAAATACAAATATGAGCTCATTGTGGAAGATGATGCTTTTGATGCAAAAAAAGTTGCTTTGATTACGAATAAACTTATCAGTCAGGATAAAATTAAGGCTCTTTTTACCATATTTTCGATAGGGGCAAATGTTGCCAGTCCTATTACGCAACAGGCAAAAGTTATTCATATGGCATCGGCATATGGTTCACAGCCTGCAGAGGGATTTTATAACTTTAATAATATGACGCAGTATGATACGCAAACGGAACTTATGTTTAATGAGCTAAAAAAGCGGGGAATTAAAACAATAGGACTTTTGATTTCTAATAATATCGGTTCAACACAGCAGGCGGAAATGTTGGAAAATAAGATTAGAAACGATGGTTCTATCAAAATTGTCGGTAAGGAGATTTTTAATCCCGGAACGAGAGATTTTAGAATGATCATCCAAAAAATGATACAAGACGGTGCACCGGATATCTTTTATGTTGACGGAATTACGCCGGATGCTATGTTGGTTGCCAAATATTTGAAGGAAACTACCGGAAATATAAACTTAACGACAATTAATGATTTTATTGAAACACCGATAAGGGATTATTTTGAAGGTTTGTGGTTTGTGGAATCGGCATCGGGTACGGATGAGTTTCTTAAGAGTTATGAAGAAAGGTATGGCGAGCCTGCATTTTTGTGTGGTGCCAACAGCTATGATAATTTAGATTTATTTATTGAAGCTTGTGAAAAATCTCTGCATTGTGATACTGATGAAGTTGTTCCGCTTTTGCTTTCGGTAAAAGATAGAGTTGGTGCAATCGGAAGATTTTCTGTTGATGAAGAGGGAATTGTTCAATCTTTTGCCAGTGTTAAAAAAATTGTTAATGGTAAGTCTGTTGAAGTAAAGGAGTAATGGTATGAAAAAGTTCTTAGCAAGTCTGTGCATGGTTTTGGCGCTTGTAGCGTGCAAAGACGAGAAGAAAAATGAGGTTAAAGCGGAGGCTAAGCCTGTCATTAAAATCGGTGTCAGCTTACCGTTGACGGGTGATATTGCTTATATGGGCCAGGCTCTAAAGGGTGCCGTTATGGTTGCGGAACAACAACTGAAAGCCAATAGTAAGCTAAAGAACGAATATAAGTTCATTGTTGAGGACAATGCCTACAATACCAAAAATGTGATTGCTATTAATAATAAATTTGCCTATGCCGATAAAGTAAATGCTATTGTTGATTTTGCTTCTAATCCGGGATTAATTACATCCCAGTTTGCCGAGAAGAACAAAATTATTCACATAAATACCGGTTCATCGGATAAGACGGTTGCTCAAGGTGAGTATAATTTTTCGCACACAACGTTGCCGGATATGGAAGCTAAGGTTCTTATCAGAGATATATTGAGCAACTATAAAAATGTGGCTTTAGTTGTATTAAACGAAGCTAGCGGTATTGCAGCAGCAGCAGAAATGGTTAAAGAAATGGATGCTCATGGTATCAATTATACGCAATACGTCGTTAATGACGGGGAAAAAGATATGCGCGGGCTGATTGATAAGATGGAACAAAATGATCCTGATATTTATGTTGTTACTTTGTATTCTCCTAATTTCGATGTTTTGTATAAGCAAATGCGCGAAAAGGGGGTTAATAAACCGATTACCTCCACTAACTTTATGGATCTGGTTAATAATCTTTCCATCTTGCCGGATGGCACACAGTGGGTAACCTATCCTTCACCGGAGCCAGTGATAAGGGAAAAAATACTTCAGGCTAATAAGGGTGTTACCACATCCGAGCTCTGTGTCGGCAATATATATGATGCTGTTATGATGGTCGTTGAAGCCTTTGAAAACAGTCGTAATAATGCGGAGGCTTTAAGGTATTTGAATAATCTGGAATCATTTACCGGTGTGTATGGAGAGGTTGCTATTAAAGATGGTATACTGAATGTACCGGCGATACGAAAGGTGCTCAAAGACGGCAAGCCTGTTGAAATAAAGGAGTAAGGTCATGAAGAAATTTTTAGCAAGTCTGTGCATGGTGTTAGCACTTGTTGCCTGCAAAGAAGAGAAGAAAAATGAGGTTAAGGCTGAAGCTAAGCCTGTTGTTAAGATTGGGGCGACGTTGCCGTTAACGGGAAATTTATCTTATGTTGGAAATGGCGCACAAAATGCTTTACAAATGTTGTTGAATAAATGGCAAGCTAAAAATACGAAATATAAATATGAGATAGTTTTCGAAAATGATATGGTAAAACCACAACAAGCTGTTATAAATACTCGCAAATTTATTGATGTAGATAAAGCGAAAGTGGTTGTCTCTGTTTTTGGAATAGTGGATCGACCTGTTGATGAAATTGCTAATCAGAATAAGGTTATTTCTCTTTCTTGTTCCTATGGAAAAAGCGATGTTCCGGAATATGGGCTTAATATGGGAATACAAAATGAAGAAATTTATGTTGAAGCCTTAAAACAACTTCGTCAAAGACATGTTAAAAGTGTGGCTTTGGTTGGGAGTGATGCCGCTGTCAGCAATGTTATCTTAAATTATGCGGCTGATCATTTACCAAAAGACGGTATAGAGGTTTTGGCTAATGAACGTTATGCCATCGGTGAAAAAGATTATCGTTTATCTATTCAAAAGATTGAGGCAGATGCTCCTGATTATTATCTTGTTTTCGGTGTTGAGCCGATGAATAGTATTTTTACCAAACAATACCATGAATTAACCGGTAAAAATAATGTTGCTTCTTTGGGTGCATTTTGTAATATAGATACTAAGGTTTTTCCTGCAGTTAACGGTGTTTGGTCCGTAGATTTAATGAGTAGTAACGAAGCTTTTCAAAAAGAATATTTTGATAAGTATCAGAATCGTGTGCAAGTCTGTTCAGCAAACCTTTATGATGGTCTGGATATGATTATCACTGCTTTTGAAAACACATCTGTCAGAGATGGCGAAAATCTTCCTCGTAATGCGGATGTTTTGCGCACAGTTAAAGACTTCCAAACATGGAAAGGTGTTTTCGGTAATATGGAAATTAAGAAAGACGGTACAGTTCGTTTAGAAGTTCAGAATCGAGTTTATCAGGATGGTGAGTGGGTAAAAATAGAGGAGTAAGGTCATGAGGAAATTCTTAGCAAGTCTGTGCATGGTGTTAGCGCTTGTCGCGTGCAAAGATGAGAAGAAGAATGAGGTCAAAGCTGAGGTTAAGCCCGTTATTAAGATCGGTATCATAGCGCCATTGACAGGTAATTTGGCTATGGTCGGCGAAGGGATTAGAAGTGCTATTACTTTGGCTGAAGAAGATTTAAAAGCGCGAAAGCTTAAGAACAAATATGAGTTTGTTGTGGAAGATGATGGTTATGAGGCTCGTAAGACGGCTTTGATCTATCCAAAGCTTAAGGCGGTTGATAAGGTTGATGCTATTTTAAGTATATTTTCGCAGACCGGAAAAATTGTTGCTCCACACGCTCAAGAGGATAAAATTCTTCATATCAGTTTGTCTTCAGATGCAGAAATTGCCCAAGGTGAGTATAACTTTTTGGACTGGACAACGCCTGCATATACGTCAAGTCGTATGGTTGAATTTTATAAAAAGCGCGGATTTAAAAATATCGTGACGATTATATCCAATAATGCCGGTACGTTGAGTGTGGAAGAGCAGTTTATGAACTGGGTTAAAAAAGAGGGAGATATGCGGGTAACGCGCTTTTTAGTTTCTCCTTCAGAAATCGATTTCCGCACTATTTTAGCTAAAGCATCTAAGGAAAAACCGGATGTTTATCTTGCCTTAATCTATGGTTCAACAGCTGCTTCGTTCTTTAAGCAATTCAAAGAAATCGGTGAGACAGCTTTAATTACCAGTATAGAAACTTTTGCCACCTTAACTAATCTGACAATTGCCGATGGGGCATATTATAGTGATGGAGCTGTGGCAAATGATGAATTTTTGAAAAGATATAAGCAAAAATTCGGTGATATATCAAGTTATGGTATTGGTAATATCTATGATATGATTATGTTGACGGTTAAAGCTTTTGAACAGGCAGAAACCAAAGATTTGGCTTATGCGGAATTAGCCAATATTAAAGAGTATGATGGCGTAGTTGGAAAACTCAGCCAAGATGAAAACGGGATTTTTAATTCTCGTGCCGTATTAATGAAAATTGAGGATGGTAAGACCATTCGTGTTGAGGAATAAAAATGCTTGAATTAAAAAATATTTCTGCCGGATATGGTAAAAAAACAGTTTTACAGGATGTATCGGTTACGTTTAAGGATAAGACGATTACTGTGGTGATGGGACCGAATGGTGCCGGTAAATCGACATTGTTAAAAACAGCATACGGATTATTGAAAAAAAGTGCCGGTGAGATTTTTTTGGATGGGGTTAAAATTACACCATCACCGCAAAAACTGGTAGAAGCCGGTATCTTTATGGTGCCGCAAGGTAAACGTGTTTTTCGGCATATGACGGTTAAGGAGAATTTGGAGTTAGCAACGCATTTTTGGAAAGATAAATCAAAGTTTGGCGAAAGATTAGAAAATATTTTAGAGCATTTTCCTGATTTGGCAGCAAGATTAGATGATTTAGCCGGTAATCTTTCCGGTGGACAGCAACAGATGGTGGCTTTGGCTCGTGGGCTGTTAAATAAGCCGAGGCTGGTGTTTTTGGATGAGCCGTCTATCGGTTTGGCACCGAAGCTGATTAATGATACATTTCATCGAATTAAGCAAATCAAAGAGGAAATGGAAACGTCTTTTGTGATTGTTGAACACAATTTAAAAACATTGCTTCCGCTTACCGATTGGGCCTATATTTTGGAACAGGGAAAAGTTATTTATGATGGTAAGTCCGAAGGAAAAACTTTGGAAAAAATGGTCAGTGCCGTATTTAAGTAAAGATTATCTGTTGTTAAAATAAGCGGGTGATCTTTGAGGTGAGTTTAAGACAGTAGACAAATGAGTTATTGTAATTGGGATAAGACATCAGCATTAAACATCAAATATCATGATCAGGAATGGGGTGTTCCTGTTGTTGATGATGATATAAAGCAGTTTGAGTATTTGATGATGGAAGTCATGCAATGTGGCTTAAACTGGAATATGATGATTAATAAGCGCGAGATTTTTCGCAAATGTTTTGATGGTTTTGATTATGATAAAATTGCACAATATGGTAAGAGTGATGTTGAGCGAATTATGCGTACGGAAGGCATGATTAAAAGCAAACGTAAGATTGATGCCGTTATTTGTAATGCACGGTGTTTTCAAAAAATCCGCGCGGAGTTTGGTAGCTTTTGTGATTATTTATGGCGATATAGTGAGGGTAAAACGATTTTATATGATAAGCATAATGAGGGGTATATTCCTGTTTCCAATGGTCTTTCCGATCAAATCAGTCAAGATTTAAAAAAGCGCGGATTTAAGTTTTTGGGTACGATTACGGTTTATTCTCATTTGCAGGCATCAGGGATGATTAATGATCATGATAAGAATTGTCCGCGATATCATTATATTAATGATAGATTTTCAACAATAAAGAAGAAACGCTTTTTAGAAAAACAGGTTCATCATTTTTAGTGAAATTGGCTTGACATAAGATAAATCAGCTATATAATTGCCGCAAATTTTTAATGTTTTATCTCAATTATTTGCATTTAAGGATTATGAAAAAAATTAGCTTTAATGGAATGACCTTTAGTGTCCCGGAAATTCTTATCATTTCTGACATTCAGACTCTCTGTTTTGATCAACATGAACAAGTGGAAATAGAAGGGACGAATAAGCATCAGAGAGCTGTTGCAAGAGCTTTTTTTAACGCTGTTTTGGATGTCTATGGTCCGGGCTGTATGGAAGTAAAGTTTGGGGATATCCAGCTTTCGGGTATGATGGTTAAATCTCCGGATGATATTTTCTGGGATATTCAACTACATGAGGTTAGCCATAAGAATTGTGAAATTGATTGGGATTATACTCATGGACATTCGACACGATGTTCTAATTCTCAATTTCCGATTTTATATGTGCTGGGATACAAAAATTCTGATGCAGGGTTTGAAGATCATTGGTCGCTTTTGGAACAACAGATTCGCTTGTTTAAAGATACTCCGTACGGACCGGATGTTGATGCTGTTTTCGTGGATGATACGGGGCGTGAGCCGATGAGCAGGAAGGCAATACGAGGCGAGTGGCGACGTTGTCCGCGATGCTTTGAGGATGAGACAGTGGATTTTTCAAACAAATTGCGTCAGAGGTGGCCTCACTCGTATGATCTTTTGAAATGTCCGGAGCAGCTTTGCGGGGTACCAGTGGTAAAGTTTTCGTCAACGGATGGTTTGACGGCACTTTTGCGGAAAGACCCGGTATTCAAATCAGTGCACTAAACTTAAGCTCAAGGTAGAGGTAATACTTTCGGTTTTTATGATTTTGCATTGTTGGTATGCTATTAACAAAACACCGCAGATACATTTGTATCTGTGGTGTTTTGATTTTTAGTGTTTGACCTAATCAGGAAGTACGTCCTTTATGAGATACTACATCTTAAGCAGCGGCATGATGCATGATTTTGTCATTGTGTTCTTGCTTTTTGCCAATGCCTTGATAAGTAAAACCGTGAGATAAGGCTTCTTCTGGGTTAAGCAGATTTCTGCAATCAACAATAACCTTATGTTTCATGAGGGCAGCTGCTTTAGCTAAATCCAGTGATTTGAATTCTTTCCACTCGGTTAAGATTGCCAAAACATCAGCATCCTTGAGAGTATCATACATGTTATCGGCATAGCCGATTTTATCACCCAAAATCTGACAGGCAGTTCCCATGGCTTTAGGATCATAGGCAGTGATGTTTGCCTTGTTATTGATGAGGTGATAAACAATTTCCATTGCCGGACTCTCACGACAGTCATCTGTTCCGTCTTTGAAAGCCAGACCTAAAATGGCAATTTTCGGGTTTTTGATGTCTTTAACACAATCTAAAATACGCTCAGCCATCAGTTGTTTGCGCTTATTGTTGCCGGATATGGCAGCATCGATTAAGGTCATTTCAACATTGTTTTGGCGTGCCATATATGACATGGCCATGGTATCTTTAGGAAAACAGCTGCCGCCATATCCCGGGCCGGGATTGAGAAATCGGGGACCAATGCGGCTGTCTAACCCCATGCCACGCGCAACTTCCGTGATGTCAGCGCCTGTTTTTTCGCAGAAATTTGCCATCTCGTTAATGTAATGGATTTTGATGGCTAAGAAGGCATTGGAGGCATATTTGATGGTTTCACTTGACCGACGCTTAACAAACAATATTTCCGTTTTCTCAGCGAAGGGCTTATATAACTCTCGGATAATGTCACGTGCCTTTTTTGTGTTTGCACCAACAATGATTCTGTCCGGATTAAAGAAATCATGAACAGCGAATCCTTCGCGTAAAAATTCCGGCAAGGAAATAACGTCAAAGTCAGCAAAAGGATTTTTTTGAGAAATCAATGCCTCAATATCATCACCCGTACCGATAGGAACGGTCGACTTTGTGGCGATGACGGTGTAGCCATTTAAGTATTCGGCCAACTCGGTTGCTGCGGCATATATATATTTCATGTCTGCTTCTTTGGTTATCGGGTGTGGCGGCGTGCCGACGGCGATAATGACAATATCAGCATTTTCTACACCCTCGCGCATTGAAGTGGTAAACTTTATGCGTCCGGCTTGAAAATTTTTATGAAAGAGCTCTTCCAGTCCGTCTTCATAAAGTGTGATATGACCGGCTTTGAGGGCTTCAATCTTTTTTGGTTCATTGTCAATACAAATAACATCATTACCTAATTCTGCAAGTCCAACACCAGTGGGAAGACCGACATAACCTGTTCCTATAATTCCAATTTTCATTTTTTGCGCCTTTTTTTGTGATGATTTGTTTTTTTTTGTATACCGCGTGCGTCCTTTTTTTGCAAGTGAATTTTTTTTATTTTTTGCGAGCGTAGAGGTAAAAAAATCCTCGCCCAATTGCTCAGGCGAGGATTTTTATAGAAATGTATTGACTATTTCTTTACAGCTTTCTTCAAAAGTGCGCCGGCTTTAAAGCGAGGAGCCTTAGAAGCAGCAATTTTGATTTCTTTACCAGTTGCAGGATTGCGACCCTTACGAGCAGCACGTTTTGCAACATCAAAAGTACCAAAACCAGTGATTTGAACAGACTCGCCTTTCTTCAAAGACTTTGTAATTACTTCAAGAGCAGCATTTACAACTTGTGCAGCAGCAACTTTAGATGCTTTGGCTTCTTTAGCAACGGCATCAACGAATTCTGTTTTATTCATCTTCATTCCTTTCTTTAACGTTAAAGTCAACACGAGGTGACAACCACCTCTGCTGATAGTGTGAACAGGGTTTTACTAAAATGTCAAAATAAATTTTTGTTTGATAACAATTATTTGTGGAAAAGTTATTGTCAAAAGGCTGTTTTTTGAGGGGAAAAGTAGAGGTAAGGGATGTTTTTTTCTTTATTTATTAACGTTAAATCAAAATGTTAATTTTTTATTGGCAGTAAAATATTGAAATTGAAGGGGTATGAAAAAATTTTTTTAATTTGGTGCATATTTTTCGGGTGTTTGGGATAAAAAAGTGGAATTGAGTGCCTCAAAATAAAGAATCGGCCGCTGAAAACGCCCCTAACTGGGTTTGGCTAGGGGCGTTTTGGTTAGAAAAGTAGTAAATCTAGGGTAGGGAGTAAATGTGTCGTCGACACAATTCCGCTCCACCGGCGTAAACCGCTGTGGCGCAGAAAAGCAGGGACCTTATATAGATGTTGGCGATGGGGTCTTCTGCTTTACACACGAATGCGTAAAAAATTGCCACAATCATGAGCAATGTCATCACAATGCAAGAAAGCATACCTAAGCCTGCTGATTTGTTTTTCATAATAAGGAAAAAGACATTGTAATTGTTAATAACAGCTAATTGAAACGAAGGGATTGTAGCATATTTTTTTGGTCCTGTCAACAGCTTGAAGAATGATATTTTGACATTTTGAGTTTCGAAGATATATTTGTTTTATGGCAAATAAAAATGAAACAAATGCTCTAAAATCTATTTCCAAGGCGGTTAATGATCTTAATCAGCTCAATTTGGTGCAACGAAAATTGTTTGATAGAATCGAGCATTCACATCAAAATTTTTTTATTCAAGGACAGGCCGGAACCGGTAAATCCACTTTTATCAAATATCTTAAAAAGAATTCCAAAAAACGCGTACGCTTGACAGCACCGACAGCGATTGCCGCACTTAATATCGAGGGAATGACACTTCATTCAATGTTTAATTTGCCGCTAAGTGATTTTTTGATTATGCGTGATGTCCTTTCCAAGCGACGTAGAAAATTGCGGACAATTCTTAAAAAAACCGATGTTTTGGTGATTGATGAAATCTCTATGGTGCGGCCGGATATCTTGGATGCTGTGGAGGCGCTTTGTTGTCAGGCGCGCGGAAATCTGGCTTTGTTTGGCGGGCTGCAAGTGATTTTGATTGGGGATGTATGCCAATTGCCACCGATTATTAAACCGGATGTTGCTGCTATTTTTAAGCAAGAATACGGTACCGATGAACCTTATTTTTTTGATGCGAAGGCTTATCTTAAGGGTGGATTTGAAAAAGTAGAACTGACAGAGGTATATCGTCAGAGTGATGAAGAATTGTTGAGGCATCTTAAAGATTTGCGGCAAAATAGGAATCTGGCAGAAACGATTGATTATTTTAATCGGGCGGAAAAGTATGCGCCGGATTTTTTGACTACGGCAATAACCATTACACCTTATCGCCAGGTAGCAGAAAATATTAATCGAACGAGGCTTGCTAAATTAGATAGCAAGGAAAGAAGTTATGAGGCTCAACTAAATGGATTTTTTGAGCAAATGCAGGATACGCCGGCTCCCAAGAATTTGGTATTAAAGGAGGGAGCTTTAGTGGTGTTTAATAAGAATAATTATCCGGACTATATTAACGGGACTTCCGGTATGGTAGTTAAATTAGATGAGCGCTCAATTGTGGTCAGATGTTTGCAGGATGATAAGTATGTGACTGTACGTCGTGAGGAATGGAAATCCTTTGTTTATGATATAGATGAAGAAACCGGTGAAGTCAGTGAGAAGGAAAGCGGATCTTTTATACAATACCCGTTGCAACTGGGTTATGCTTTAACGATACACAAAGCTCAAGGCAAGACACTTGATCGGGTGATTGTGGATATTGATAAAGGAACTTTTGCTCATGGACAGTTATACGTAGCTTTATCGCGAACCCGCAAAAAAAAGGATATGCTGATCAAACGCAGCATATCCGATGAAGATATCATTTTTTCTCAAAGGATAAAAAGTTTTCTTTGTTAATAATTTAGTTCTTTAATAAGGTTTTAACAGCATTATTAAAACAACTATCTTTTAGCTTATCCGGACTAATGCCAGAGGTTGAAGCATTTTTTTCCAGCAATAAGCGGAATTTGCTGATGTCATCACTCTTTAGGGCATACATTAATATGGTGTTTTGATCATTATCCGTATCATTAAGTTTGGCACCTGCTTCAAGCAGGATTTCGATGATAGAGATGCCGGCATTGGGGTTTTCTGCAGCATACATAAGAGCTGTTTTGCCATTGTTATCTTTGGTGTTAATGTTAACCCCTTGTGCCAGTAATTCTCTGACGGACTGAGGATCAACTTTTGCTTCTTGATTACCTACAAGATACATTAGGACTGTCTTGCCATTATTATCTTTGGCATCTACGTCTGCATTATGTTGGATCAGACGTTGTTGCTTGATTATGGGATTGTATTTACCGCCTACGGCATACATTAATGCTGTTTTTCCCTGTTTATCACGAAGATTGACGGTTTCTTCGTCAGCATTTTTAATAGTATTGATCATGTTAACGGCATTTTCACTTTCGGCTGCATACATGAGGACAGATTTACCGTTATTATCACGAGAAGTAGCGGAACCACGTTGTGTTAGAATATCACGTAAAACATCCGGGCGACCATATTTTGCTGCCAGCATAACAAAAGTTTGGCCATTGTTATCTTTTTTGGTATGGATATTGCGCATTCTATCTACAGCCCAGCGAATCAAGTCTTGATTGCCGCCGTCGATGGCATACATAGCCAGATTTCTACCGTTGTCACTTGTGTATTGACGAAGTGTATCTGGGGAATATAGACCGACTTTTTCCGCTATTTCTTTATTACCGTTTTTGAGGGCATAGACGATAGGTTGATAGCCATATTTATCTGCTATGTGTGTATCTGCACCTCTCTTTAAGATAATGTCCACAATATCGGGATTATTGCCTTTGACGGCGTAGGTCAATAGGGAAACATTATCTTTGTCTTGAGTGAGGGCATTAAAACCGCGTTCATTGATGATATTAAATGTTGCTAAATCACCGCTTTCAGCCGCATACATGGCAACGGTTTTATCGTTATTATCGCTTTCGACTACTGATGCTCCTTCGTCTAAAAGAAAATTTAGGGTTTCTGCTTTTCCGCCACGAGCTGCATACATTATTGGTGTTCTGCCATCATTGTCCTTTTCTTTAATGGATAGTCCATGGCGAATAAGACTTGTTAAAAATTTATTTTGTCCGGCAAAGGCTGCGTACATTAAAGCGTTTTTATTTTCTTTATCACGTGAGGAAAGACTGTCACCTTTGTGCAGTAAGTCATCTAATATAGAGGTATTACCACCTTCGGCAGCATACATCATGACGGTTTTTTGGGATAAATCTCTGGCCCAGATATCTCCACCGCTATCAAGAATTTTTTGAAATTCATTTTTGTTGCCGGCTTTGGCAATAAGCATTAACAACGTTTCGCCTTCGTAGCCGGCTTCGTTGATATCCTTAATTTTTGATTTAAGAGCTGCGTAAATTTCCGGATGTTCGTTTATTTGCGCAATAGCTGTCTCCAACAATGATTTGCCATCTGCTTCTTTTGCCCAGATATCCACTGGTTTTTTTAATAAGTAGGAAACAACGTCGTTATAGTTGTGATCTAAAGCATAACGTATTAAAGTTTGGTTGGTGGATGATAGTTTTATATTGCCGTCAACAAGACAGGAATCGAGTTTTTTGAATAATTCATGTTCTCCTTTTTTTAAGGAGTATTCTATGGAAGTTTCTTTAGGCATTGCGCCGGCTTTTAAGAACATATCTATAGTTGGTATGTAATTGTTATCCTTGTTACGGAAGAAAATGGTTCTTTCCAACGCGCTGTTGGCATCACCGGTATTTTTTTCTAACAGATAACTGATCAGTTCAGGAGAACCTTCCGCTGTTGAGGCAGTCAGAATATCGCTGCCACGTACGTTAACTTCACGAATATTAGGAAGTGCTTGGATTAAGTTTTTGACAGTGGGGAGAGATTTTTGGGTTAAATTTTGTTTTAGAAAATATTCTGCACCTTCTGCCCCGTGGTCAAGCAAAACTTTGACAATAGCGGCTTTGTCTTCGTTAATGGCTTTTTTTAGTGGTGTTATGACGCGAGCATCTTGGTAGTTTAATTCTTCATCAGGGCGATATTTTCCCTTAATTTCTAAAGTAGCATTAGCATTGCCGCCATTTTTAAGTATAAATTCAACCATATTGGCTTGTCCGCTGTCGATGGCTTCTGATAGATACTGTGGCGAATCTAAGCTGATAGGCTGGTTTTTTGTCAGCAATTGTGCTATTTCTGTATTACCATTCTTTAGTACAAAATCGAGGGCACTTAGTCCCGTTTTATCCGGAATATTAATTTTGGCACCTTTTTCAATAAAATACTTAACCGCATCCATGTCATTGGCGATGATGGCTTTAATGAGAGGGAGTGTTCCATCCGGTGCTTTGGTGTTTAATTCGGTTTTTTTATTCCAATAAGCAGAAACATTTGCCTTGTTACTACCTGTTTTGTACCATATTGCACCGGCAATCAATGCAACTGCACAGATACCGCTAAGAAGAATCGTTGATCTTTTCATTAAACCCTCGCGTTTTAAATTAAAATTATCACTCTTTGCAGAGTATTATATAAGAGTTTAAAATTCTTTTAAGAAACAAGATAACACCCCGGGGGATGGGGTGTTACTAAGAAATCCGGGAAATTAATTTTATTGTGGGGTGTTTTTGAGTTTAAAATTGAGGTTTCCCCAACCACCGGTTTTTTGTTTTGCCGGTTCAGGCGATTGTTGCTCGGTCTGTTGTTTCCAATTCATTATCGGTTCGGTATCTTGTTGTTTCTTTTTTAATATTTCTTCTTCTTCGGTTGTATTGGGATTGGCATTGGCAATGGTTTGTCCTAACAATGCCGGAGAATTAAAAGGTGTGTTAGATGTTGTCAGCTGTTGAATGATGTCCTCTATGACAGCTTGCTTGATGTTGAAAGATTTATATTTGCCGGCATAGAAAACGGTAAACGACGGACAGGGTGAGGATAATAACACATCTGTACTGTCAATACCGCGGATAAAACGTAACATAATGCGTGGCTCAATACGGCAATCGGCGACGCTGGTGATGATGTTAGGGCTTTGGGTAAACAGAGCTTCATAAGCGGTTGTAGTTTGATTGATATCCAATTCACCACAGAATCCGGTTATAGCCATACCATCTAGGGTGTATCCCTTATAATCAGCCGGGCGTTTGGCAATGTGATAACAAAAAACTTGTTCGGAGTTTGAGAGATTATATGCTGCCGTATCGGGAATCAGCGATTTAATGTAGGGAATAATTTCCTGTTGGCGGACGGTACGTTTTACTCCACGCTCCTGGCCAAATTCATCTAACGGCAAAGTATCAGAAAATATTTCGAAAGACTGTAATTCAACGGGTGTTTCTACCGATTGTGCTAATGCATTTGCAGATAATAAGCCTAAAAACAACACTAAAAAATATCTTAACATCGTATCTCTCCCTTAATTTCCATAATTATAATCTTAAAAAGAAAAAAATACAACAGATTTTTAGCTTTATGAAAATAGGGGAGAAATTTTGACAGTTATAAAAAAAAAAGAAAAAAAGATGATAAAAAAAGCTGGATTATTGTTTTTTTTAAGACTTCATTTAGATATTGATGTTACACTTTCAGGTAAGTGTATATTTGGTCTGATTTTTAGATGGGATAATTGAAACTATGTGGTCTTATTTACCTGAAACAATAGTGTTACGTGCTGTTTTTGCTTTTTTGACGGCTTTTATACTTTCTTTATTATGTGGTGGAAAATTGATTGCTTTCTTAAAGGGGCGTGAAAAAGGTGGGCAACCCATTCGTGATGATGGGCCGAAAACTCATATTGAAGAGAAAAAAGGGACGCCGACAATGGGGGGAATTTTGATATTGGCAACAAGTCTTATTGCGATGTTGATTTTTGCCAATGTTAAACAACACTTTGTCTGGATTTCAATGTTGGTTTTGGTTATTTACGGATTGACGGGATTTGCCGATGATTATGTTAAAGTGAAGAAGCAAACACCTAATGCCATGACGGCAAAAATGAAGCTTTTTATTCAATTTATGGCAGCGGTGTTGGCGGTTAATGTTATTGCGGCGGCAACACCGAACTCGGTAGATAGTGTGCTATTTATTCCTTACGTTAAATGGTCTTTTCAATTGTCGTGGATTTATTTTCCGTTTGCGTTGATTGTTATTTCCGGGGCCTCTAATGCCGTTAATTTGAGTGATGGACTGGATGGCTTAGCGGCCGGCATGCTGGCAATTGTCTTTTCGGTATTTATGTTATTTGCTTTTGTGACCGGTTATCCGATGTTTGCGGACACTTCCATTCCTTATATTCCAAAGAGTGCTGAAATGGCTGTGGTTTGTGCGGCACTTGCCGGTGCATGTGTCGGCTTTTTGTGGTTTAATCTTAAAAAAGCACGTGTTTTTATGGGAGATACAGGATCCTTAGCTTTGGGAGCAGTCTTAGGCGTTATTGCGGTTATTTTAAAGCATGAATTGATTTTAGCTATTGCTGGTGTGGTGTTTGTGGCAGAGGCGTTATCTGTTATCATTCAAGTTGCTTATTTTAAAAAAACAGGAAAGCGCTTTTTTAAGATGGCCCCGATTCATCATCATTTTGAGCAATTAGGATGGAGCGAAACGAAGGTTGTGTACAGTTTTTGGGCGGTAACATTATTGGCCAGTTTGATTGCTGCAGCGTCTTTGATGTAGGGGGAATAGATGTTTTCTTTAGCCAGACACTCGAAAAGTAAAATTTCCAACTGGTGGTGGACGGTTGATAAGGTAACATTTGTCTTAACTTTGATTTTGATTTTTATCGGTGCAATGCTTGTTTTATCGGCCAGTCCATCAGCGGCACATCGCGATCGTCAGTTAGATGAATTTGCGTTTGTTAAAAAACAAGGTATCTTTATTTGTATGGGATTAGTGCTTTTAGTCGGGATATCTATGCAAAAGTTGAGGACAATCAGGAGAATCGCTGTTTTGGGCTTTTTGTGTGCGTTTATCGGTATAATTTTGACTTACGTTGTCGGAGATGCGACAAAAGGTGCTTCCAGATGGATCAAGTTTGCCGGTTTTTCTTTGCAGCCTTCAGAATTTATTAAGCCGATGTTTATTGTGGTAACGGCGTGGCTTTTGGATGCGCGCAAAAGGGCAGAAGATTTTCCGGGTATGTTGCTGTCTGTGGTGGCATTTATTGTGACGGCGGGTGCAATTATTGCTCAGCCGGACTTAGGAATGACGATGCTTATTTCCGGTGTTTGGGGCTTGCAGATGATTTTGGCCGGTATTCCCGTTTGGTTAATTTTTGGTTTGGGTATAGCCGGTTGTTTAGCCATAGTATCTTCTTATTTTTTATTTGCGCATGTGCAGGATCGTATTGATCGATTTTTGGCCTCGGAAAATGAAATCGGATCGCAGATTCAAAAATCCATGGATGCATTTGCCAATGGTAATTTATTGGGTAGAGGTCCGGGAGAAGGGGTAATTAAGATGAGTTTACCTGATGTGCATACGGATTTTATTTTTTCTTTGGCCGGAGAGGAATATGGTGTGTGGTTAACGACAATTATTGTGGTTATTTTTTCGGTTATTGTTGTTCGGAGCATGATGTTGTCGACCAAGGATAATAATTTATTTCAAATGTATGCAGCAACCGGATTGGCTGCTTCTTTGGGCGGACAGGCCGTTGTTAATATGTGCTCTTCATTGCAGTTAATGCCTGCTAAAGGAATGACTTTGCCGTTTATATCTTATGGCGGATCTTCAATGTGGGCAAGTTGTATTGCCATGGGAATGTTGCTTGCTATTACGCGGAAAAATGCCATCGCTGAAGATAAAGATAGCGGGTAGTGAGGAGAGGAAATATGTTTAATAATCTGTTTTGTAAAAAGGGTTCATTGATCAAGATATTGCCTCAGGTTCGGGGTAAATATATTGAGAATGTTAATCTTGCCAAGTACACATGGTTTGGTGTTGGCGGTCCGGCAGAGGTTTTATTTTTGCCGGAAGATTATGAGGATTTAAGAACATTTTTGTTACGTAAGCCTGAAGCAGTTCCGGTTACGGTTATCGGTGGTGGTTCAAATTTACTTATTCGTGATGGTGGTATTCCCGGTGTAGTTATTAAACTTGAGGCTAAACCGTTTTTGAAGATGGATTTTAACGGGATGGAAATGACACTTGGTGCCGGTTTAAAAAATGCCGAATTAAAAAAGGAATTGATTAATCGTCAGATTGGCGGGTTGGAGTTTATTTGTTCTATTCCGGGGCGAATCGGCGGCCTGTTGCGGACAAATGCTGGGTGTTTTAAGAAGAGTGTTTCTGATGTTTTTGTAAAGGCTCACATTATGAATGATTGGGGCGAGATTTATGAAGTTAATGCAGATGATTTTAATTTTTCGAATCATTCCGGTCATTCCAGCATGTTTCCTGATACATGGATTATTCTTGATGTGACGTTGCGCGGTGTCAGATCTACGGCAGAAAAAATACAAGAGACAATGAAAGAACAATCTGATTATCGCAAAAAACATCAACCTATTAATAAAAAGACAGCCGGTTCAATGTTTAAGAATCCGGAAGGATTATCGGCTTGGAAATTGATTGATGAGGCAGGGTGTCGCGGATTAAAAATCGGTGGGGCTGAGGTTTCTGACATGCATTGTAATTTTTTAATAAATAAAGGTCATGCTACAGCAGAGGATCTGGAAAAACTTGGGGAAGAAATTGTTGAAAGAGTGAAGGCCAAAACGGCAATTACGCTTGAATGGGAAGTGCGTCGCATGGGGGTAAAGAAATAAAATAAGATGGCAGTTATTTCAGCAAAACAATTAAATATGCAAGAAGCAGCGGTGTATCCCGAGCATGAGGTCGGTTATCGCTTTACGGGTTTGATTGCGTCTTTTTTGGTTATTTTATCTTTATCTTTAGTTGCTGTTACTATTCGCGATAATGTGCTTATTAATCAGTTTCATCAATTTATGCAGGCCGTATACAAAATTTCGGCGCGTTATGGTATGTATGTTGAGGATATTATTGTTGAAGGGAACAAAAGAACATCTTATGAAGAGTTGGTCACAGCGCTAAATCTTTCGGATAACGAGAGTATTTTGGGAATTGATATTGCACAGTTGCAAACTAAAATCGAGCAGTTGACGTGGGTCCGTTCTTGTGTGGTTAAGAGGAGTTTTTTCCCAAATAATATTTTGGTAAATATTAAGGAACGGCAAGTAAAAGCTATCTGGCAATATGAGGGGCGTTATTATCCGGTTGATGCGGAAGGAAATGTGATTGAAGTTGAAGATTATGAACCGGATGCACCAATCTTATTGTTGGCCGGAGAGGGCGCACCGCATCATTTGGCAGAGCTTTTAGCCGTGCTTAACAGTGATGAGGAAATGGCACATCGGGTAAAGGCTGCAGTATTTGTTTCGCAAAGAAGGTGGAATTTGATCTTTGACAATCCAAGCAATGGTGTTGTGGTGAAGCTTCCGGAAAAAGATTTTGATAAAGCTTATCAAAAAATTGTATTATTAAATAAAAGACGTGGAATTTTTAAGCGTAAATTAACTTCCTTTGATTTAAGATACCCAAATAGAATAGTTGTTGACATTGACAAGTCTGTTGAAGATTTAATGTTCAAAAGGTAAGAATAAAGGGGATGAAATGAACCGTTCTTTTAACAGATCACCGATTATTGCTGCTTTGGATATAGGTACCTCCAAGGTTTGTTGTATTATTGCTAAAGTAAAAGATAAGAGAATTTCTATTTTGGGGTACGGCTATAACGCATCCAAAGGCATCAAGAATGGTGTTGTTGTTGATATTAATCAGGCGACGATTTCTGTTTGCAATGCTGTGGAAGCTGCCGAGCAGATGGCTAATGAACGCATTACTAACGTGATTGTTAATGTTTCAGGTGAGCGAACCAGAAGTGTTGTTCGCAGTTCTATTGTTTCCATTCATAAGAATCGTCCGGTAACAGATGAAGATGTGAAGAAAGTAACAGATAAGGGCTTAATGAAAGTCAATGTGGAAGGGAACGAACCGATTCACTTTTTGACAATGGGATACCGTGTTGACAATAATGAAGAAGTTAAGAATCCGATTAATATTTATGGTGATAATTTAAGTGTGGATATTCTTTTGGGCTTGTATCCGAAGTCTATGTATAAAAACTTGGCAACCGTGGTTGAAAGTTCACATTTGGATATTGAAATGAAGGCCTTTTCGGCGTATGCTTCCGGATTAGCTTGCCTGGTTGATGACGAGAGGGAGCTCGGATCGACTATTATTGATATCGGTGGCGGAACAACAAGTATTGCCAGCTTTAAGAACGGACATCCAGTTTATTTTGCTTCGATTCCCGTGGGCGGAATTAATGTTACGAACGATATTGCACTCGGATTGACAACTTCCTTTAACTATGCGGAAGAAATTAAAAACAGACATGGATGCGCCTTTTTAATCAGTCAAGATGAGCATGAGATTATTAATGTCTACCCGGTGGGTGAGGAAGATGACAGCAGTATTAAGCAAATTTATCGCTCAGATTTGATTAATATTATTTCGCCGCGTATTGAAGAAATTTTTGAGATTGTCGGGCGTAAACTCGATGAAGCCGGGTATAAAAATACAGCATCACATCGTGTGGTTTTAACCGGTGGTGCAGCACAGCTTCCGGGAATGAGAGAGGTTGCCAGTATGGTTTTGGATAAGCAGGTTAGAATCGGACGGCCACGCAATATTGAAAATATTCCTCAGGTTTTGTACAGTCCTACTTTTTCCACATCTTTAGGGTTGTTATTGTTTGCTGTAAATAATATGGAGCGCAAGATTGTTAAAAAAGTTAATGTCAGCGCCGGCTCTGAGGGGCTTTTGCAAAAAATTATGGAACTATTCAGAAAAACTTGTTGATATTTAAAAAATATCTTCTTTGGTAACCAAAACTTAAGTTATTGCCAATTATAATGTTCTCAAAATGATTTTAGCTTTAATGGAGAAAAAAATATGGCAATAAAATTGGCTGTCGGCGAAACAAACTTTACACAATTAAAACCAAGAATAACCGTTATCGGCGTTGGCGGCGGCGGTGGAAATGCTATCAGTAATATGATGGCTAAAAAGCTTGAGGGTGTTGATTTTGTAGTGGCAAATACAGATGCTCAAGCTTTGGCGCTTTCTCCAGCGACACGTAAGATTCAATTGGGTTTGGAGATAACACAAGGTTTGGGTGCCGGTGCGAGACCTGAAATCGGTAAAATGGCGGCAGAAGAAGCCAAAGAAGATATTGAGCGCGAAATTGCCGATTCCAATATGGTGTTTATTACTGCCGGCATGGGTGGTGGTACCGGTTCCGGTGCTGCGCCTGTGGTCGCAAAGATTGCTAAAGAAAAAGGAATTTTGACGGTTGGTGTGGTTACTAAGCCTTTTGCGTTTGAAGGTAAAAAGAGAATGGAAAATGCCGAAAGTGCTTTGACCACATTTATTGGCGAAGTTGACAGCATTATTGTTATTCCTAATCAGAACCTGTTTAGAATTGCTGATAAAAGCACGACCTTAAAAGATGCTTTTGTTAAGGCTGATGAAGTACTTTATGATGGGGTGCGTTCTATTACTGATTTGATGATTATGCCGGGATTGATTAATTTGGACTTTGCCGATGTTAAAAAGATTATGGCAGATCGTGGTAAAGCAATTATGGGTACAGGTGAGGCAGAAGGTGAAAATCGTGCCAGAGTTGCCGCAGAACAAGCTCTATCAAATCCGATTCTAGATGATTGTTCTCTTAAAGGAGCTAAGGGATGTTTGATTAATATTACCGGTGGATCGGATATTACTTTGATGGAAATTGATGAGGCTGTTAATATCATTAAGGAAGAATTGGATGACGATGCTGAGTTGATTTTCGGTTCCAGTTATGATGACACATTATCAGGACGTATTCGTGTTTCTGTTGTGGTAACAGGAATTGATGATAATGCTATGCCCGTTTCTAAAAATAACAATATGAATTCTTATGTTGAAATGCCGGTTGTGCCGGTGGTTGAAGAGTTAACACCGATTGTTGTTGAAGAGGAAGTAACAATTGAAGAACCGGTGGAAGAAGAAGTTGTTGCTGAAGAAATGCCGGAAGAAAAAGAAGATAATGTGGTAGAAATCGACGATGTTAAGAATAAAGATTTACCAAAACAAGAAGAATTTGCTGAGATGAAGCAAGATGAGCCACAAGCTGAGACACATGCTTCATCAGCATTATTTAATGCTATTATTAATAAACCGGTTGTTGCTAATACTGATGAAGAGGCAGGGGTTAAAGATGAACTTTCTGAAGTTAAGGTAGAAAAGCCTTTTGCCCCAAGTGCTTCAGTAAAAATTGTTGAGGAAGAACCGCAATTATTCCCCGAGCAGGGCGAGGTTGAACAGCCGTTTGAACGTAGAGCACGTGAAGAGGCTCAGGCAATGATTGAAGAAGAGCCAGTACAACCGGCACGGCAGAGATTTATTGATAAGATTTTAGGTATTTCTCGGGCTAAAGCTAAAAAACAAGCACCTAAACCCGTATCTGTGCCGAAGTTTGATGAGATTGAAGATTTTGCAGAAAAAGAAAGCGCTAATGAAGATGATTTGGAGATTCCATCATTTTTAAGACGGAGATAAGCATAGTCGCGCAAACAAAAAGGCCTTGCATCTTTTGGATGCGAGGCCTTTCTGTTTTGTTTTGAAACGTCTTGAGGCTTGTGGTGTGGTTAGGCCGGCTGTTCCTCGTCGTCATCGTCTTCTTGGATGACGGAGAGACCCAACAAGGCTGCAGTCTGCCAGAGGCTATTGATAATGGATCTCATGTCATCAGGGTAGTCCTTCTTCTCTACGGCTGTCACATCGTAGTTGGTAAAGTTTCCCAACAGGTGACGGAACTGCTCAGCCACTGACGGTGTTATCGTCTGCACCTCAATCTCCATTCCCCCATATTTTTTTGGGGTCTTGGCGAGGATCTGGTTGTCAGCGTTAATGCACAAGCTACACGGTATGGTGGTACCGTCGATTTGTCCCACGTTTCGCTGTGAAATTAATAATAAACCTTTTTTCATTGCTGTTTGTAAATTTTAGTTACTAAAAATATAACATCTATACGCATTTGTAGAGATATACTAATATAAAATCTTATATTTGTAAAGAGGGTATTTAAAAAAATTTTGTATAAAAAAAAAGAGAGGTAGAACCTCTCTTTTTTTATAGGATTTGAACTTTCAGATTAGAAAGAACGTCTTAAGCCCAATGTAACTTCGTTAGCATGGTTTACATAAGAGTGGTGAATCCAGTTGTAGTGATACATAGCTCTAACAGCTGTATTTTCTGTCAAAGCATATTGTAAACCGCCACCAACGCGTTCGCCATAACCATGGTCAGATTCATATCTGCCGTGTCCTTCAACCTTGTTCCATGTCAAACCGGCAGAAGCAACGCCTTCCCAACGGCCAGAGCAACCTAATTGTTGGAATGCTAAAGCATCAACAGTGTACTTTGTGTTACGAGTAGCATCACCAGCTTTGTGCTCTCTCAAACCATAGTCATAAGAACCTTCTAAACCGAAGTGATCTGTTCTAGCACCAACAACAGGAGCAGCAGACCAGTTCTTAGAACTTAATTGAGAACCAGTGTCAGAATCAATCATGCCATAAGTAGCATCTAAACCAACATAAGGAGTTACATTAACAGCTTCTGCATTTGCAGCAACCATTCCGGCAAGACCTGCCAATAATAAAACTTTTTTCATTCTATAAATTCCTCTCATGAGTTAAGAAATATCGTCATTGTTCAAACGATAGCGTGACTCTATGATATATTTTTTATATTTGCAAGCAAAAAAGTTTAATTATTTATAAAAAACTACATCTTTCTATTTAAAACAATAGGTTAATAAGGTGCGTTTATTGGGAAAATAAACAAGAAAAACTAATCGGGCTGTTGTTTGGAGAAGATACAACCACAGTAAGTTTGATTATATAAATTGAGTTCTTTTATGAGGCGGGCGCGAGCCTCTTGCATCCCGTTTTTACGCCCTTCTATCTCTATATAAGGCATGCCGGTTTTGGTACTGGCACGAGCGGCAGCGGCATTGACTTGATCTAAGTCTTTCCATCTGGAAACGCCCAAAACAGAAGCGACTCGCGTATAGCCATTTTGCTGAGCATAGGTCATGGCACGTGTTAAGCGATATTCAAAACAAAGAGAACAACGTTTACCGCGCTCGGGCTCATTTTGATAGGGGGATGCCATCTCTAACCAGTCTTTTGGGTTATATTCAAGTTCTATAAAGGGGATATCCCATTTTTGGCATAGATTTTTTTGCTCATCACGACGTTTAATATATTCTTCTTTAGGGTGAATGTTGGGATTGTAAAACAGCACAGCAAAATCAAAGCCATCATCTTTTAATTTTTTGATGACAGCACATGAGCACGGCGCACAGCAGGATAGCAGCAGTATTTTTTCTTGTTTTATCATAAGGTGAATATAGAATCGAAAGTTCTTATTTGTCAATAAAGGAGCATAAAAAAACCTGCTTGAAACAGGTTTTTTTATTTGGATGTTAAGGTTTGATTATCTGCTTTTTCTAGCAGCTATTATTTGTTGTACATATTCAGGTAGTTGGTCTTTTTTAACGACCTCTACTGTTACGCCTTCTTTGCCAATAGATTGTGATAATTCATCACCCATCTTTTCCATCTTGGCATTGACGGCGTCTGTTGGTGATTTCTGTTCTTGAGCTGCCACATTTTCGTTGGTTTGTTGGTCAGTTGTATTCTGATTGTCATAGACGCTTGCGGTTTTTCCTTCTCTTGCGGCGCGTTCTAATTCTGCATAATATCTCAATTCTTCGTCAAAGCGTTGTTGGCGCATCATAAGCCACATTTGCAACATGGCTATAACCAAATCCATCATCGGATCGCCTGTGCTTTGTTGCTGGTCTGCAGATGGTTGGGATTGAGATTGGGATGTCGGTGTTTCAGGTGTGGAGGCATCACCATAAGCACTGGATACACCCGTCGGCGCTGCCGTTGTTGTTTGGGTTGGGGCTTCGGGTTGACGAGCAGCTGCATCAGCTTGAGGAGTTGCTGTCGGTGTTGTTACTTCTTCTGTCATAATGGCCTCCATAATTGTTCTCATATCCTATATAGGAGTATTATAACTGATTTTAGCAATTGTTGCAAGCAAAAACGTCAAATTTCTTATTGGCGTTCTTGCTGATTATTTTGTACCAGATTTGGATTAACGGGTTTTACAACGGTTGTGTGATCTGATTGTACTTTGGTTTCATCATAGGTCACACCCTCTTTGCCATAATTCATTGTGCTTTTAGACTTTCTTGCTTTTTCATAACGTTTTCTTGCTTCTTCGTAGGCTTGTTTTTGGGCTTCTTCTTTTTGTGCAGCTATGCGTGCATTCTCTTTTTTGGCTTCACTGGTTTTTTGATGACCATCGACTTCTCCGTTGAAATGCTCTTCCTTAAAGTCAGCCTTTTGCTGCCGTCTGTTTTCGCCTTCTACCGGAACAACGGCAGGTGTTTGTTGAGGTTTATTTTGTTTTTTATCACTTAACGGAACAACAGCAGGCGTTTGTTGAGGTTTATTTTGTTTTTGGTCACTTAACGGAACAACAGCAGGCGTTTGTTCAGGTTCATTTTGTTTTTTGTCACTTAACGGAACAACAGCAGGTGTTTTTTTGGAATTAGATTTATCTTGGGGTTTCTTTTGCTCCTTTTTTTGATCCTTCTTTTCTTTTTGCGTTGTTTGTTCAGGTTTTGGTGCCTGTGTTGTTTGTGTGGACTGTTTTGTTTTTTCGTCAGTTGTTTCTGTTTGCTTTTGACGGATTTGTGCTTCTGCTTTTGCCTGTTTTAGGTTGGCTTCAGATGCATTAAGGTCTTGTTCACGTTGGTCCAGCTCTTCTTTTTTCTGACGTAAAGCTTCGCTGCGGGCAGCAACATTTTCGGCTCTTTTAGCGACATCTCTTGAGGTTGTTTCCTCAGGAATAATGATGCATTGTCCGTTGGTTAAAGTTGTTTGAAGGTTTTGGCTATATTGCGGATGTTGTGCTAAGAAAGCTGCTATTTCGGCATCACATTGCTCTTCGCGCTCTCTTAAGAGAGCTTCACGTTGGGCCAACTCCTGTTCTTGTCTTCTGTTTTCTGCTATTTGACGCTCATTTTCGGTTACTTGATGCAATTCTCCGGCTTTTTTATTATAAACCGAACCAAAACCGGTACTGGATGCTAATTTTGTTTTATCATTATAATGCTTACCGGCAACGTAATTTGTTTCCGTTCTGTACATATCATCGGTTAAGTTTTGTAATTTCCGGCGTTCTGCGGCAACTTTTTTCTCTATGCTTTCAATACTTTCATTTTGTCCGATTTCACCATTGATTTTATCGCCTATCCACTTTGATGTTCTAACAGCGCAGTGTAAATTTTTGCTTCCATATTTGTCGTTTGGGGAATTTGCATCAACAACTTGGAGACAAGGAGGATTGTTGGCCATTAATGTGTAGCTGACAACATTGTTGTTTTTGTCTCTTTGGATATCAACAATAACCATAGCATGACAGCCGGATGTAGTGTTGTCTTGTGGTTGTTTTATTCTTATGGAAATTTCATCACCAATGCCGACAGAGCCGTTTTTGACCGCTTGACTTAATGTTATCGGTTTTGAAGGACGAAAGCGATATTGAGGTGCTATGGATTGCAGATTATCAATTTCTGCCGCAGAGACGATGTTGTTTTTGTTGGTAACTTCTCCACTGCTATTGTATCGGGATTTTGGTTGAATGAGATTGTTTTTTCCATCATATCCCATTTTGCCGGAAATTTGAGATGTCATGGAAGCTCCGGTAATAGCACAACATGCAAATGAACCATTTTGCGGTCCGTTGGTGGCTTTGTTGATAACTGGAGCACGCGTAATACATGTGTCTGAGGCATTTTTGTTGTTCCTGTATCCATTCCAAGCCTTTTCATTTTCAACACGTCTGCCAGCGTTTTTATTAGCGTCACTGAAAACGGTGTAAGCTTTCATGGCCTCATTTTGAACAACGTAGCCGTATTCTTTTTGGCGCATAGCCTTATATTGTGCAACAAGAGCTTGGCGGTATTCTGCATCAGAGGCAAAGTCTTCGCGCTTTAATTCAGGGTACAGAATATCCAATTCAGTTTTTCTATCTGTATGGACTTGATCAACTGTAGATTTATCAATGACTGTTTGCCCTGTTAGGGGTGTTGAAGCCTGATGTGTTGCCCCTCTTTGTGTTTTTTTCTTTTTTTTAGACATAACGCACCTCCTTGTTGGAGTTTTCCACACTTTAAAGATAGCATAAAATTCCATTCTTGTCCAGATTTTTCGGTATGACATTTTTGTTACAAGAATAGCGTTTGATTAAGATGTGCACTTTTTTATTTAGGAATGAAATTTTTGCTTGCATTTATCAAAATATATCGTTATAAAAACCAATGTTTCGAATTTCTGGGGGTATAGCTCAGTTGGGAGAGCGTTTGAATGGCATTCAAAAGGTCAGGGGTTCGATTCCCCTTACCTCCACCAGTAAAAGCACCTTTAAGTGGTGCTTTTTTTTATATAAAAGGGGGAATCTCACACCTTCAGGGGTTCGGTCTTGCTACGTTGGTTTAACCAACTGCGCTGCGGTCAAGTGCGTTGTAAGGTTGATTTTGTTTCCTTGCGTCAAGTCATCAACCAACAACGACTATAGCTTTCGATAAAAAACATTCACCGAATGTTTTTTATCTTGCAAGCCCCCTTACATCCACCAATTTAAGGTTTGGTCCGTTTTAGACGGGCTTTTTTTATGAAAAGTGTTTTTAGTATTTTTACTTAAAGTATAGTGCCGTTCCATCAATTTAACGATTGACATTGGGTAATTTTCTGCCTACATTTTTCGTAAATATTTATAATTGTATAATGGTATATTATTGATGTAAAACCTATAAAATTATGGAACACTATTATTTGTATGCAGGCATTGCCTGTTTGTTGTTATTTATGGCTTTGGGCATAATTCGGTGTGCTTCGTCTATTTGCAAAAAGCAGAAGATTACTCGTACGGAAGATACATCTGCTCCGGTTCTAGAACCCGTAAAGGGTGTTATGTTTTGTAAGTACTCTTATGCTAATCCTAGTGGTAACGATTTGTTATCAAACTTGATGAAGGTTAATCTTTCCAGTCCGAATACGCGTCCTTTTGATGAGCACGATAAGTGGTTTAAGGAAGCGACACCATTGTTGATGCATGATGGTGAATGTCTGGCATATCTCAACCATTATGGGTATATAGCAGACACATTCTGGAAGAATATAGCCGAGCTTGATTTACATCCCGAGGAAGATAAAGAGTTTCAGCAATTGCTCGTCAGTTGCTATAAAACAGAGTGGGGAGGCAAAGTATGGTGGGAAAACTTCCGAAATTTGCTATATATATTTGGAGGAGGTTACAGATTGTTGCCGGAAATTGAAAATATTCTGGATACGGATTCTCGTTTAGCAGAAGCAAAAGATACATACGATAGGGCGCGCAAAAGCAAAATGAGGTAAAAAAAAGCTGTAAGGCACAACAAAATTTGGATGCAAGGAAACCCTGTCACCGTGAATGGTTGACAGGGTTTCTTTTAACTGATTTACCGCATTAATGCATAAAAATGTAAAATAAAATCAGTTTCAAAATAGGGAAAGCGACAAAAAAAAATGTTGCCAAGCAGTCAATTTTGTGATATACCTATACCAAATATCAAAAATTGAGTGAGGAGTTTTATATGGATTTTACATTGTTAACAGAAAATCAGATATGGGGCGATGGTGCCCTGGAAGTAATGAAGCGTTATGGCACGAAGGTTGCGCCAACGGATCTGACAGTCATATTGGGTGGTTGGATGTCCAGTCGTGGTGATCGTACTTCTGAAGGTGATCTAACTTGTGCCTCTTGGTCCGCGTCGTCGGCTGAATATGTAGGCGTGCGTTGCGTCAGCGAGAGGGGCTATGAGGGCTGGAGTACTCCGAATAATAATATTATCTACTCGGTGCGCCCCGCTTTGCCTCCATCGGAGGCATCTAAAATCAGCCCGAGCATTGCTCGGGCTATCAATGGAATCTTTGTGGCGGAATATGGGGAATACCCGCAAACGGTCGCCGATGATGTGACCTGCGAAAGATTAGAAAGATTACATGACTCAAGATCTCTTCGCTTGAGCGGAAAAAATTACACATTTGATTCAGTTGATTTAGATGATTCAGTTGATTCAAATGGTTATATTACGTCTTTTAAGGCCACGTCCTATCCGGAATATGAAATGGATGGTAAAAGGTATATCCGCGTTCCTGGACGGCATGCTGAGGACGGTAAGTTATCTACCGGGGAACAAGTAAAGGAAGGGAAACCATACTGGGTTGAGGTTCAGCCGATAGAATGGTTGATGGATAAAAGCGGATGGATGGTTTCCAAAAAGTGTTTATTCGCCGGTGTTCAATTTGATAGAAATGCGCAATATTACGGTGATTTTAAGAAAACGTTTATGAAACATTATTTGGACACTTATTTTGCCAAGGAAATGGAGCCGGCTGAGCGTGTTGCCGTAAAAGAAACATCAAGAAGTCTTGCAGAATCGAAAATTATATCATTATTGCATACGCTTAAGATAAATAAGCGGTGATAAACCCTGTGTAAGCGGGAAGACCTTCACTACGTTCGGCCGCACGGGCACGCATAAGCAAAGCTTACCGGCGTTCTTCCGCCCGCCTTGCGCTTGTAGTCAAACCGCCTTTTGCGGTTCAATCCCGCGCATTGTCTGCGACAATAAAAAAAAACAGGGATAAACCCTGTTCTTTTTAACTGGTGGAGGTAAGCGGGATCGAACCGCCGACCTAATGATTGCGAACCATTCGCTCTCCCAACTGAGCTATACCCCCAAATCTTAAACTAATAATAAGGTCGAGCGACAAGTCGCTTCTTGCTTGTAAGTTCAAGTTCTTAGAAAAAAACTTTCACTAACGGCGCTTCGGTCACTCGTTTTGTAACTTTCGTTTCGCTTCGTTTGCACTCGCTTACTCAATAACAAAACATCGCGGTCATCGAAAAATTAGTCCACCGGACTGATTTTTCTTGTCCGCCCAACTGAGCTATACCCCCGGATGACAATTTTCTACACTCTAAAAAAAATAAATACAAGTGTTTTTTTAAACTTGATAATCATTGCTTGACTTTTGTCAGTTTTTGTGTTAGCTTGCGCTCAAATTTTTAAACCTGTGTTAGATCATTATCTTAATAATTAAAATAACTTTAAAATCAAGACAAGATGAAAGAAAAGAAGAATTGGAAAACGGTTGTCATTGCGGCGGCCGTTCTCATCGTGATTGCTTGCTATCCGGAGTTTAAAATGGTGCCTGATGAGCATCTGATCTTTGCGTCCGTTATGACGGGTGTCATTGGTGGTGTCGTAGGCTTTCTGTTGTTGAGACAAAAGTGCTGGTGGTTTTTTGCTTTCGCGATGTTCCTTTTAGGGAGTGTCTTGGCATCCCAGGTTTTGGCATCCCCGGTTTTTGAGGCACGGCAGATGTTACATGCGGTGTTACCTTGTTTGGTAACAAGTATCATGATATCAATTGGTCTCTTTTTGGGGAAGAAACGCCTTGAAAAAGGAGAATGGTGGTTTATGGCTCTGGTTCTTGCTATGGCCGTTGTCTGCTACTGGTTGTTGCCGAGTGTTACCATTGGCTCTGTGTGGTATTGGGTTATCTTCTTAGTTCCCTTATTTGCGATTTTGGGAATGGGATTGTCCCTCTTAAAAGAAGACAGTGTCGGACTCTTCCTTTTGGGGATGTTTGTCATGCTCTGTATCTTTTGCAGGGACAGTTACCTGGTGGGTAGCAATACGTACTTTCTTGTCAACATCGGATGTTGGGGGCTATTTGCCGTTGCCGGAGGGTTACTGATCCATTTGGGAATGAATTTTTCTCATATTGGAAAGGAACTTGATCATGACGAGATTTAGAGCCCCTCATTTTCTTAAGAAAAAAAGCGCCGTGCAGACTTGTTCTGCGCGGCGTTTTTGGTTGGATAGGTTTGAGATTGTTCTCAATCCTTAAGATCAGATGTTTCCTCTTGCAGTTGTTGGCATTTCTTCAAAGCATCCTCGATGGTATCGGGTTTTGACTTCTGTATTTTACAGACTTTGAACTTATTGTCTTTTGACAAATAACCTGCAATCTTAATAAATGTTCCTTCTCTAAAGGAAATAATATCCTTCGTAGAATGGGTACGCCATTTGTTAATTTTGAAGGTAAGTTCAGCCGATGGACTTTGATTTGTGCCTTTCGAATGAATCTCTTTGTTTCCGGCGCGAACGGATGAAATTGTAAAGTTTAAGTAAACAGTGTTACCTATAATGCGGCAGATGTTTACTTTTGCTTCGATTTCGATCGCTGTTCCAGTTTCTTTGAATTTCATTTTATCGTACTTTATACGACGTTATAATAATAGAATAACCACACATTATTGCTTAAGCGGTTTGATAAGGCTGAAGCAATGAAAACAGGCTCGGATTTTCTTATCTGCACTGTTTTAGAGGCCGTTTGAAACGGGTGACCGTCATTTGAGGTTGTTGCTTTCAATTAGAGAGCGAAAATCAAGATACCATTGACAATGATTGTGATCAGCATGATTTCTAAGCATTTATAAAGTTTAACAATGGGATATATTATGACGAGGAGAAAACTCGTGACATAAGGGTATTACCTAAAACACATCATAATATGAAACACATAGACTTAATTTAAACTGGAGTGGAAATTATATTTTCTTTTAAGGGTTGTCAAGCTCTTTCTATTAAAAATTAATATTCGCGTAGTTTTTTGAAAAATAAAATCAGAGGATTGGTTGTTTCTTCCGCTTTTTTATCGGCAGCGGGTTTTTGTTCAAACAACTCCGGGAATTCTTTTTGATATCTGACTGTTACCGTATCTCCAGGAACTTCTTTGGCTTTTTGTACCCAATCTCTCGGAAGTTCACCGGTTTTGCGGTTTTTTATAGTTGGTATGCTACCGACGACAGTTTCTAAAATATCCATGTATTGTGAGGTGGTGTCATTTTTAAGAGATGCTGGGCATGGGCCGACTGTGATGATGCAATAGCCCTTAATACAGCTCCATTCCATTTCACGGCGTGCGACTGAAGAAGGGAGCGTTTTTTTGATGACATTGCCCTTTTTATCCTTTAATGGTCGACCTCTTTTGTCACGTTGGGTTACTTTGCACCATTTTTTAAATAGTGTCTCTGCTTTGTGGTATTCTATGGAATCACCTGTGGCCAAGAAATTAGTGTAGGCGGTTACCAATGGTGAGGGTTTGTTTTGGGAGCCGAGGGTACCAGGGCCGTTTTGCCATTGTAAACTAAACCATCCGCATAATGCACTCTTGCATTGTAGTAATTCTTTTTCGGTTTGGGGTTGCATTAAATCAATTGCCGGTCCTAAGTAAGTATCCATGTTATTTACCCATTGCTGGAGTTCGGAGTTCCATAATTTGACCATCTTTTCCATGTTGGGGATTTTATAGTTTTGAGAAATCGGCTTACCATCTATATGGGTGAAACCGACACCGACGGTGGGTGTTCTTTGGCCACCTGTTCTATCAACATATGCCTTGGAACGAACATCTTCAATCGGGGTTAGAAATAACATGATTTGATCAGAGCAGGATAAGATTTTTTCACGTGCTGTGAGCTGACACCATTTTACCGGATTATCAGTTGCATCTTTTATTTTTTTTGTAATGGTTATGCTATCAATTGAAGAGGCAAAAACGGAGTCCGGCCTTTCTGTATCTGAGATGATTATAGTGGAGTCTTGATGAGATGTTACTTTTGTTTGTTTGGCGGCACTTGTTTGCGCCGGCTCAGGCATGGCCTGAGCCGCTAACGGTGCACTGCCTAAACTTAGGCTTAATAACAATCCTTTTAAGTTCATCTTTTCCTCTGATTTTTGTGTTATGAAGCTAGATAACATTTCATCAGTGGGAATTCAAGGTTTAAAAACCAGATATTAAGAACAAAATTGTAAACCTTGTATTTAAGCACTTAAGGGCTGTTTTTTGAGTTCCTCAAGACGTGTTAACACGGAGCTTAATAATTGTTCGTAATTTGCCTTTTTGGTGCGCTCGGCTTCCACTTTGTCTTTAGGAGCACGTGATATAAAGTTTTCGTTTGATAGCTGAGCATCAACACGGGCGATCAGATTTTCGTACTTTTCTTTTTCTTGCTCTAGACGCTTAATTTCAGCATCAATATCAACCAAATCCTCAAAAGGAATGTAAACAGCGCCGGACAAATGCTCGATGCAGATGGCATTGGTCGGAATACCGTTTTTGTTATCCTTTATTTCGATTGATTTGGCAAAGCCCAGTTTTTGGAATATCGGTTCAGCAGAAAGCAAAAAGTCTCCTTTATCTTTGGTGACAAATATCAATTTGGTCTTTCTTGAAGGCTGAATATTCATGTTAGCACGAACATTGCGAATACTGGTGATGAAGTATTGCATTAATTCAACATTGTTGTATTCCTCTTCATAATCGACTGCTTCGGCTTTGGGCCATGAAGATATGATCAGCGGTGTGTCATCTTTTGATAAACGAGAATAGATTTCCTCTGTGACAAAGGGGAGGAACGGGTGCATCAATTTTAGGATAACGGTCAAACCGTGATGCAGAACGTAGGCCGCTTCTTTACGGGAGGCAGCAGTTTCATCATATAACCGCGGTTTGGTCATCTCAATATACCAACTGCAATAATCATTCCAGAAGAAGTCGTATAATTTTTGTAAAGCGGCGCCAAATTCAAATTTATCAAGCTCCTGGGTGACATCATTAATCGTTTGGTTTAACTTTTTGAGCATCCATTTATCTTCAGGTTGGTAATTTTTGGGATCTACTTTACTGTAATCAATGCCATTGATACCGTTTAATACAAACTTTGCGGAATTCCATAACTTATTGATAAAGGCCTTGGCAATATCCAGGCGTTCCATGGAATAACGGATATCTGTTTCAAGCGATAGGCCTTGCATTAATGAAAAACGTAGCGCATCTGCGCCGTAATCACGGATGACATCCAAAGGATCAACGCCGTTATTTAAGCTTTTAGACATTTTTCTACCCTGGGCATCGCGTATCAAACCATTTAACACGACCTTCTTGAATGGTATTTTACCGGTATGGTGCAGGGCAGAGAAGATCATTCTTGCAACCCAGAAGAATAAGATATCATTACCGGTGATCAAAGTTGATGTCGGATAAAAGTATTTATAGTCTTCTGTTTCTTCGGGCCAGCCTAATGTCGAAAACGGCCACAAAGCAGAAGAAAACCAAGTATCTAACGTATCTTCATCTTGCACCCATTCAGAGCAACCGCAAGCACAAGTTTTGGTTGGCATTTCCGGGCAAACTTCTATCTTACCGCATTTCTTACAGTAGTATGCCGGAATGCGATGTCCCCACCATAATTGACGGGAAATGCACCAATCCTGAATGTTTTTCATCCAGTGAAAATAAGTTTTTTCATAGCGTTCGGGATAGATGGTAATTTCTTTATTTTTGACGACATCAATTGCCGGTTTAGCTAAGCTTTCCATTTTTACAAACCATTGCTTAGAAACCATCGGTTCAACCGTATGGTGACAACGATAACATTTGCCGACATTGTGAGTATAGGGCTCTATCTTAACCAAAACGCCCAACTCTTTGAGTTCATCAACAATCAGCTTGCGGGCGGTTAAAATATCCATACCTTCGTATTTTTTAACGAGATCGTTCATCTTGCCGTCTTCGTTGATAACTTTAATAATCTCTAAGCCGTGTTTTTTGCCGGCATTAAAGTCATTAAAATCGTGTGCCGGGGTAATCTTCACACAACCGGTACCAAATTCGGTTTCAACAAACGGGTCGGCAATAATTTCTATCTCACGGTCAACTATCGGAACAACCACTTTTTTACCAATGTATTTAGCAAAACGCTCATCTGACGGGTTAACCGCTACACCGGTATCACCAAGCATCGTTTCGGGACGTGTGGTTGCCACATCTAAATAAAATGATTTGTCTTTTGCCCAATAGCGAATGTACCATAATGATGATGGTTCTTGTTCATACTCAACCTCAATATCAGATAAGGTGGAATGACAGAACGGGCACCAGTTAACCAATCTTTCGCCCTTATAAATCAGGCCTTCGTTATACAAATCTATAAATACTTTTTGAACGACTTTGCTCAAACCTTCATCAAGTGTGAAGCGTTCTCTGGTCCAGTCGCAAGAGCAACCGAGTTTTTTTAACTGACGGATGATCGTACCGCCGTATTCTTCTTTCCATTCCCAGGCACGCTTTAAGAAACCCTCTCGGCCTAAGATATCTTTGCTTAAGCCTTCTTTTTTTATCATATCAACAACTTTGGCTTCGGTGGCGATACTGGCATGATCCGTACCGGGTAACCACAGTGTTGGGAAACCTTGCATTCTTTTCATCCTGATCACGACATCTTGGAGTGTATTTACCAAGGCATGTCCCAAGTGGAGCTTACCGGTAATGTTTGGCGGTGGAATCACAATGGTGTAGGGGTCTTTACCTTCCTTGATCTGTGGGGTAAAATAACCGCCTTCTTCCCATATTTTATACCATTTTTCTTCGGCTTTATCGGGTGTAAAATATTTATCCATTTCTGTCGTGTTCATTTTGTCCTCAGGATTATAAGTTTGACAACGGCTGATAGTTTAACAAAGATAGATATTTAAAGTCAATTTATTTTTTGGTTGCAATATTGTAAAAATGTGGTATAATGCCCCCAATTCACTTATTTTTATTCATTATAATCGTGTAAATTATGAAAACGTATTCTCATTTAGAAGGCAACAAGTTCTGGCTGAGTAGCGATGATGCTAGAAATGCAGATGGACCTGTTGTTGTCTGTGACTATGATCGTCGCAGGTTGGGTATCAAAAAACCAACCGAGGAAACTGTCAAAATCGGCTTGTTGATGTCTCCGCATGGCGATAGCGATTATGTCGTCAAGGCATCTAATGTTAGCTCAATTCTTCGTTCCAGCAGGAATGTGGATGTGGTCTTTTTGACGGACGTACATCCTGAGCACTTAGATGAATGCTCCGGACTGGTTCTGCCGGACATGGCCGTGCTTACTTCTATGTGGGTTTCTGAGGATTTTCCTCTTCAAATTCCCAAACAATTGGCAAAAGAAAGACAGCGAGCTTACGAGCTTTATCGTCAGTTTTTTGCCCGTGCGCGAGAGTTTGCTATTCCCATTTTGGGCATTGACTATGGTGCTCGAGCTATGGCTAGTGTCTGCGAAGCGAAATTTACATGCATGGAGAGGTCTGAACCGACATCCAGGCGGAGGATTGTTCTGCGCGATGGTGTATCTGATATCTTTGGCCATAAATCTCAGCTGTTTGTATTCACTGGCAGAGAAGAAATCATGAATGATCATCCTCTTTGGGTTGATATCATCGGTTGGGATAAAGATGGCGTACCTGTAATCTGGATGATTAAAGGGTGTGATGCTATCGGCATTGATATTGAGTATGAATACAACGCTCAGTCTGTTGCTATGCAGTATCTTTTCAGGTGGCTGGTGGATCGTGCGCAGTATTACGCCGTGCGCAAGAGCTTATAACCAGAGAGTGTTATTCGCATGTTAAACTTAATAAACAGTATGTTGTATGAAGACGAACGTTAAGACACGGGACGGTAAGAAGAAGAGGCCACGTTCCGATAAAAAAGGAAAGAAGCTGACACCTTATCAGCAAGATAAGCAGCAAGCTAATATGCGCGGAAATCGTCATTTCCGTCGCTAGAATTGAAGTTGGTTTGTAAAAATAGTTACTAAGCACTGAAACGAGTATTTTTAAGATTTAGGGGTAAAGTTTCAGTAAAGTTCCGATGGTGTTGGGAAACACTACGGAACTTTTTTTTTATAAAAATGCTTGACTTTGAAAAAAAGATGATTTAAAAGCAGGTTAACTTGTGAGGTGATAATGTTGTTATTGCTTCACAGCGCTGTCCAAGACCGCAGGTGGTCATGGTTATGAAAATAAAGTACATTGATGCTAAAAAGTGTATTTTTTTTCAGACTTATCCTTAATTTCCTGCGCAGACGGAGTAAACGAATAAAGGCAAAGGTTTGTTTGCCGATGCTGTTTTTTTCTCCCTCCGGACAGATTTAGTGCTGCCGGTTTTTTTGTTTTTATAGGGCAAAAAACTGACAGATGTGGTAACGATTTTATCGATCTTGTAATTATTTTCGGTGAAATCAAAATTTGGAGTATATACAAGTGAATCGCGAAGAAAAAGCTCAACTCTTGTCTGAGATGAACAGTTTGATTTCAGGTTCAGAGGCTGTGGTTTTGGCTCATTACAGAGGCTTAACCGTGGAAGAAATGTCTGAATTAAGAAAGAAAGCTCGTGATCTCGGTGCAGAATTAAGAGTTACTAAAAACCGCATCACACGTCTTGCTCTTAAAGGTACGGCTTTTGAGGGTCTTTCTGATCTGTTCAAAGGTCCGGTAATCATGGCTTATTCATCTGATCCGATTTCGGCATGCAAATTGTGTGTTGAATATGCAAAGGAAAATGAGAAGTTTTTGGTTGTCGGCGGTGCGTTGAATACCGGTATGTTGAGTAATGCAGAAATCGAGCGTTTGGCTACTATTCCGTCTATGGACGAACTCAGAGCCAAGATTATCGGTTTGTTGCAGGCTCCTGGTGCTCAGCTTGCTCGTGTTACCAAGGCTTACAGCGAAAAAGAAGCTGCTTAAGTTTTCAAGTGCAAGCCGTTTCAGGTTTTGTTTTAGGGTTCAGGCTTTAATCAAAAACTGACGGTTTATCAAAGAAGTTGTTTAGATTAAATACTTTTAATTTAAATGAGTTAGAAAAATATTTTAATAAATAAGTTTAATTTTATTGGAGAAAAAAGATGGCCGATTTAGCCAAATTAGTTGAAGAATTATCAGCTCTTAGCGTTATGGAAGCTGCTGATTTATCTAAAATGTTAGAAGAAAAATGGGGCGTTTCTGCAGCTGCTGCCGTTGCTGCTGCTCCTGCTGCTGGTGGCGCTGCCGCTGCTGGCGAAGAAAAGACAGAATTTGATGTTGTTCTTGTTGAGTCTGGTGCTAACAAGATTAACGTTATTAAAGAAATTCGTACAATCACCTCTTTGGGCTTGAAAGAAGCTAAAGATTTGGTTGATGGTGCACCAAAGACTGTTAAAGAAGGTGCTCCAAAGGCTGAAGCAGAAGAAATCAAGGCTAAACTTGAAGCTGCCGGTGCTAAGGTTGAATTGAAGTAAGAGAATTTGATAACACACTGTCATTATTATGATTTTGATATTTTAATTAAGGTCATTTTAAGTACGGTGTTTTACTTAGTTCATTACAAAAGGCCATCCTTTTTGGGGTGGCCTTTACTTTAATTAGAATCGTTGAAAAATTGATGATTTTTTAAGCCTTCTTGTTTTTTTCTTCTTCTGTTTTTGAAGCAACATCTTTTTTGGCTTTTTCTTTTGCTGCTTTGGCATGCGTTTTCATTTCACTATAAACCTGTTTTGCTTTATCAAATGTTTCTTTGCTTTTTTCAACAAGGTGTTCGGCATTTTCTGTGACACTTACAACGTATTCATCACCTTTGTCTTCCAGCTTTTTGGAGAGGTTGTTCATTACGCTTGCCAGCTTTTCAGCATTTTTATTTTGATTTTCTTTGGCTGAATTTTCAGCGTAATTTTCAATTTTTTTAGCACCGGTTTTAGCCAGTTTAATCATCTTTTCAGCTATTCTTCCTGCGATATTGCTGAACATTGAAACTTTTTTTGTGGGTTTGTTTGTCATAATTTCCTCCTTTTTCTAGAATATTATTCGGTAATTATGAATAAAAGATTAATTAAGATGAATTGATACATTTTTTTAAATCAATTTTAATAAGTTTTAGTTTATCATAGTCAGGAAATTTAGCGGATATTGCCGATTTAATGAGGTTTTTTTTATGAAACTAAAGAGAATTGTTACAGTTTTGGGTGTTTTTTTGCTGTGTTGCTTTTATGCAACGGCAGTTTTTGCCGTTAATACAATTAGTGATATCCGTACCGGGCAGCAGAGTGACGGAATAAGACTTGTTTTTGACGGTAGTGAAAAATTTCAATATGATGCTTTTTTGTTGGATAAGCCCTATCGTTTGGTGATTGATTTAAAGGATGCGACATTTAAGTCTGTACCTAAGGTTAAGGCCAATTATCTGATTAAAGATTTTCGAATGGGTGAACTTTCGCGGGGGAAGGGTAAAAGATTGGTATTTGAGCTGAAAAGCAATGCCAAGATTAAGCAAAAGTTTGCACTAGAGCCGCAGGGCGGAAAATCAAATTGGCGTTTGGTAGTTGACTTAGCAACAAACGGTGGAAAGAGTGCCCCTTCAAAGCCTGTTGTTAGCCCGAGTAAACCGGTGACTTCGACCTATAAGCCTGATCCTAAGCGTAAGAAAATTGTGGTTTTGGATCCTGGACATGGTGGAAAAGATCCGGGAGCTATCGGTCGGTCTTTCAGGACATATGAGAAAAATATTACGCTATCAATGGGAAAAGAGCTGAAGAAACAATTAGAATCACGTGGATTTAAAGTTCATATGACTCGTTCGACGGATATTTTTATCCCTCTAAGACAAAGAGTCAGGATTGCGCGTAGTTATCATGCGGATTTGTTTATCAGTTTGCATGCAGACAGTGCGGCTAATCGCGGAGCGCAGGGCTTGTCTATCTATACTTTATCAGAGACGGCATCCGATAGGGAGGCCGAGGCATTGGCCGAACGTGAAAATAAGGCAGATATTATTGATGGTATGGATTTTTCGGATAACTCTCCGGAGATTAGCGATGTTTTGATTTCATTGTCACAAAATGATAGTCGCAATAAGTCTTCTAAGTTTGCGGCATATGTTGTCGGCGAGATGAGAAAGCAAATTAAAGTGTTGAATAATACACATCGTTTTGCCGGGTTCGCTGTATTAAAGGCTCCGGATATTCCGTCTGTTTTGGTGGAATTGGGATATCTTTCCAACTATACGGAGGAAAAATATCTGCGTGATGCCAGTTATCGAAAGAAATTGGGTGCAGCTATTACAAGGGCCGTCGTGTCCTACTTCAAGGATCCGGAAGTTGCTTCTTCTATTTAGGGATAAAAAAAACCGTCGGTCTTATTACCGGCGGTTTTTTGGTTAATCTAAGTAAGATTAGTTAGTAAAAGCCTTTTTGAGGTTATTAACACTGTCTTTAACGTCTTTTACGGCTTTTTCCTGTTCAGCTTTTTTGGCATCACTTGCGGCCTTTTGTTCTGCAACTTTGGCTTCAAGTTCATTCTTTTTAGCTTCAACGGCTGCATCAAGATTTGCTTTTGCCTGTTCATCAGCTGCTTTTTGAGCTTCTACTGTTTTTGCAGCAGAATCTGCAGTAGCAGATACTTTATTTAAGCTATCAACCAAATCCAATGCGTTGGCATTAAAGGCAAATAGAACAGCAGTCAAAAATAAACCAAGTTTTTTCATCTTATTCTCCTAAAAAATAGATTTTAACGTTCTTGATATTATAATTTTTATGATAAAATTCAACCCCCCTTTTGCAGATATTGTTTTGTTTGGGGATAAGGTAAAAAAAAATAGGAATGTGCTTGAAAATTACGAAAAAAAGGGGAAGATATAAATTAAGTTTTAATTTTGCCCTGAAAGGAAAGACAGATGGCTAAAATTGCTGTTGCGGGAGTTAAGGAAAATATCGGGCATGAATTTTTGACACTGATGTCAGAAAACGGCGTTAGGGTTGAAGATGTTGTGGCGCTGGAAGTAAAATCACCTTTGGGAACGATGGTTTCTTATGGGGAAGATGATGAGTTGGATGTCTTATCTCTTGAAGAATTTGATTTTAAAAAGGTTGAGGTGGCGGTTTTTGCAACAACTAAAGAAATCGGTAAAAGGTATATTAAAAAGGCAGTTGATGCCGGTGTAAAGGTTATTGATTTAAGCGGGGCAACTTTTAGCGATGAAAATGTGCCGTTAGTAATCAATGAAATTAATGGATCTGTGGTTGATAAAGGAGTCAAAGTTGTCGGTGTGCCGTGTTCATTGGTATACCAAACTTTGTTGCCTTTAACAGAGGTTATTAACAGGCATCAGCTTAAAAGGTTGGTTATCAATGTTTTTGCTTCAACATCATACCTTGGTCATCAGGCGATGGATGAGTTGTTCAGTCAATCACGTAAAATCTTTTTGAATGAGACTTTGGCGGATGATCAAACGGTGTTTAAAAAGCAGATTGCTTTTAATGTTTTGCCTCAGGTAGGAGAGTTTATCGGTGATGAGACGGCCTTGGAATGGGCTATTAATGCGGAAATCAAAAAAGTGTTGCAGCAGGATATTAAGGTGCATGCCAATTGTGCATTTGTTCCGACGTTTATTGGCGATGCGGCTTTCGTTAATGCAGAATTTAGTGATGAGATTGATGCTGATGATGTTCGTGAAATGATGAAAGCTGTGGATCATGTAGTGGTTTTTGATAAGACGGTTGATGGTGGTTTTGTTAGTGTTGATGATGTACAAGGGGAAGATAATGTTTATGTGTCTCGCGTGAGACAGGATGTTTCGGTTGAAAACGGCATCAGTTTTTGGACAGTGGCAGATAATTTGCGTGCCGGTGCCGCAAAAGCTGCTTTTTTCTTGTTAGAGAGAATGTTAAGGTCTTTAAAGTAGATTGATAAGGATTGATAAATGAAACGGATAATTCAAATTTTTTGTTTGGCGTTAATTTTGGTTTTTAGTAGTTCGGCTACGGATTTAGCATGGGCCAAAAAAACAAAGAGTGCACCACAAGATGAGGCAACGGTGGTACAGAAGTCGGAAGAGGCTACAACCGGTGAGGATTTTGATTTTAAGCAGATTACCGCACAATTAAAAGAATTTGAAGAAAATATCAAAAATGATGATTTTACGCGTCACAGTTTGGAAAAATATGCGACCTTTTTAAATGAGACAGAGTTATCACTTGGGGGGGTTATCCGCAAATTGGAAAAAGAGCAAACCTATGTACAGGAAGCATTGGCTGCTTTTGGCGAATCTGGGGATAATGTTGAAGGCCAGCATGAGAATGCGGATATTGCCAAGATGAGAGAGAAATATATGGCAGATCTCGCTAGTTATAAAAATAAGTTGCTGGAAGCCAATTTGCTCAGTAAAGAGATTGCCCGTGTTAATTCTTTGGTTGCTGAGGCCAGGGGACGGATATTTATCGGTAATTTGGTTGCTCAAAAAGATGCCTTGATTGTACCGCGTACGTTTTGGCGTGCCATTAGTGATGCAGCGGTTTTCTTTTGGCGGTTGACGGTTTTGCCGGTTACATGGTATCAAGAGCTTTCTGATGAGGGACGTGCCGGGCTTTATCAAAAAGGGTGGTATGTCCTGTTGACCATCGGTTTAGGTCTTTTACTGGGATTGTTGTTGCGTGGTTATATTATCAGGCGCTGGGGATATCGTCGTACGGAAGATCAGCCGAGGTATTGGCAGAAGGTGTTAGTAGCCTTTGTAACAGCTTTGGCATATGGTGTTATTCCGTCTTTGTTGATTGGTGGTTGTTTGGTTTGGGAATTTACCAATGAAAGTCTGATCAGCAGTCGTTTCGGTAAGGTGATGGCCAGTGCTTTTTACTTTGCTTTGGCGATTACTCTTATGCGTGCAGCGGTACGTGTTGTTTTAGCTCCGTGGAACGGCCGGTGGCGTTTGTTTAATATTTCTGATGCCCGTGCGGAACGTGTTTTCAGAGCGATGACGCTATCTATTATTTTATGGGGTGTTGCCGGCTTCTTTAAACACATTACATCATATTTTGATGCCAGTGATGAGCTTAAGTTACTCTTTGATGTCAGCATGGCTGCGGTGAAAGCGTTTGTTATCGTCTGGGTAACGTTTAGTGTGTTTGGTAATATTAAGATTAAGAAAAATGCCGATGATAGTTACAGTTCAAGGATTACTGAAGGTGAGACGGTAAGTGAAGGTATGAGCACGGCAACGCGTGTTATGGTATTTTCCACATTGTTTGCCTTAGTTACTTTTTTGGTGTCGTTGTTTGGTTATCCGCATTTAGCTAATTTTATATTTAATCGCTTTTTTGCTTCTATCTTCTTATGCGGAATGTTTGTCATTGTGCGCCGTGTCATTTTTGATATCTTAAAGCGCAGTATTGTATTTGGAATTAAGACCTACAGAATGCGCAAGCGTTTCTTATCTAAAGTTGACTTTTTGATGTCATTATTAATAACACCGATATTGGTTCTGTTTTTGATTTACATGTTGCTTAGGTTGTGGGGTGTGCCGGCAAGTTTCATGATCTATGGTATTAAGAAATTCGTGTTTGGCTTTAAGGTTGGCGGTATTAATATTTCCTTGATTGCTATTTTAACCGGCCTATTTGTCTTTTTTGTTTCCATTACGTTGGTAAGAGCTTTTAAAAAACGGTTAGCTAACAATTTGCTTACACGTATTAATATGGATGAGGGCATTAAGCACTCATTGGTTTCCGGCGTATCGTTTACCGGTTTTATTATTTCTGCGATTTTAGCCATTGTGGCGATGGGGGTTGATCTTTCTAATCTGGCTGTTATCGCTGGTGCTCTTTCCGTTGGTATCGGTTTCGGATTACAAGATGTTATTAAGAATTTGGTTTCCGGTATTATCATTTTGTTTGAACGTCCGTTTAAGGTTGGCGATTGGGTTATTTTGGGCGGTGAAGAAGGCCAAATCAAACAAATCAATATTCGTTCGACCGAGCTTGAAACATGGACTAAACGGAGTGTAATTATTCCTAATGCTACTTTAATTTCATCATCACTTGTTAATCTGACGCATGGAGATAATTGGCAGAGGCAAAGTATTTTTGTCGGGGTATCCTATGATGCTGATGTTGATAAAGTGACGCAGTTGCTGTTGGAATGTGCACGTGCCAGCAAAAAAGTGGCCAGATCTCCGGCACCAATAGTTTTATTTAAGGATTTCGGGGCATCTTCACTTGATTTTGAACTACGTTTTCATGTGGCTAATGTGCGTAATGACTGGAGTACAAACAGTGATTTGCGGTATGCTATCTTAAAGCGTTTTCGTGAAGAAAATATTGAGATTGCTTACCCGCAGTTGGATGTTCACCAGAGGTAATTGTAAAAAGACAAAGTGAAATCTTTAAGCCGACTATTTGCGGTGGAACAATTTTTCCAAATCAGAAAGTTCCAAGCGGACGTATGTTGGTCGTCCGTGGTTGCATTGTGCCGCATGCGGAGTTTTTTCCATTTCTCTTAGAAGGTGATTCATCTCAGCGATATTTAATCTTCTGCCGGCGCGCACAGAACCATGACAAGCCATTGTGGCAGCAATGTGATTGATTTTATCTTCCAAGGTAACGGAGTTTCCCCATTCGATAAGTTCATCAGCCATATCGGTTATCATTTTTTTGGTATCGGCATCTTTGATGAGTGCGGGAACAGCTGTTATCATAACACCATTACCAAAATCTTTCATGAGCAAACCGAGTTTTTTGAAAGCATCAACCTCGGCTAAAAGAGCTGTTTTTTGTGTAAGTGACAGATCAACCACAACGGGAAGCAGTAACAATTGAGAAGCCAGTTCTTTATTTTCTTTTAAGGCTATTTTTAAGTTCTCTAAAACGATGCGTTCATGAGCAGCATGTTGATCTACAAGAATAAGGGCATCATCAGTTTGTGCTAAAATATAAGTATCGTGAAATTGAGCTTTGGCAACACCTAAAGGTCCGGCTTCGGCAATATCTTGGGCGGATGGTTCTTGCACTTTAACGGAATAATTATGTTCAAGTTCCGGCAATATATCTTTAGCAATGGTATTAAGCGAATGTGTTGGTGACTGAAAAACAGGTTTCATAAAAGTTGCATCAGAGGTATTTTCGCACAAGAAACCGGTATTTGTTTCTAAAGATAATTTTGAGGCAGGATTATCCGGAATGTAGTCATCATCAAGACGGAGTGCTAATGAGGCTAGAAGGTCTGAAGAGTGCGTATCCGCACTTCTGTTATCACCGCTTAACAATGCTTGCCGCACAGCACCAACGATAAGGGAACGAACACCCTGTTGATCAAAAAAGCGAACTTCTGCTTTGGTTGGGTGAACATTGACATCTACGTACATCGGATCTACTTCTAAAAATAAGACACATGCAGGGTAGCGTGCGTTTTCCAGAACACCGGCATAAGCGCCTTTGAGTGCGCCTAAAAGTAATTTATCTTTTACCGGGCGGTTGTTAACAAACAAATATTGAGATAAGCTGTTTGCTTTGCTAAAAGTGGGCAGGCTGATGAGCCCTGATAAGGTCATGTTATCGCGTGCACTGTTTATCTCAATGGAGTTATTTGAAAAGTCTTTTCCCATAACATCAGCCGCACGGCGAATTCTGGCAGCAGATAAATCGCCAGAAGCAGAAGCTAAGGCTATTTTTTTCTTATCATCAACGTAAAGAGAAAAAGAGATATGCGGATTTGCCAAAGCAATACGGTTAATAATATCTGCGACGGCTCCTTGTTCAGCACTATCTGTTTTTAGAAATTTTAAGCGTGCCGGGGTTGCATAAAAAAGGTCGCGAACTTCAATGCGTGTTCCGACGGAACGCGCTGCAGGGATGATTGAGCCTTTTTTTCCACCTTTGACGTCTAGTTGCCAAGCAGAAGAATCTTCTTTTTGGCGTGTGATAATTGTCATTTTAGAAACGGAAGCAATGGAGGGCAGGGCTTCACCGCGAAATCCTAAAAAACGAACGTTAAATAAATCGTTGGTTGGAAGTTTTGAAGTGGCATGTCTTTCCACAGCAAGGTTTAGATCATCATAGCTCATACCTTTACCGTTATCTTCAACGGAAATGAGGGTTTTACCACCGGCTTTTAGGGTTGTTTCAATATGTGTGGCACCGGCATCTATAGCGTTTTCGATTAATTCTTTGACGACAGATGCAGGGCGTTCAATTACCTCGCCGGCAGCAATTTGGTTAATCAGATTATCCGGTAAAATCCGTATCGACATGGGGCTCATTCCTTATTTATTTTTCATTATTATACAAAAACCTTGAGGTGGTGCAACAATGGAGAAATTTCATCCACAATTTAGCAAGTCATTAAAAAATTTTTTGAACTTTTTTTATTTTTTACCGTTATAATCAATGTCAAGTTTAACAATAAGAGGTCAAAAGAAAATGGATAAGGTATCTCAGCTATTAAAAGAAGCCAGACCGCTTTATATAAAACAACAAAGAGAAAAGAAAGCCTTTTTAGGTTTGATGTGTTCACTTTGTTTGATTTTTGGGGTTTGGTTAGCTCAGCCAAAGACAATTGCTTTTGATGAAGATGGTTTTGACAGTTATTTTACTGCTCTTTATATGAACGATGGCGGGTATGATGACTTTGTTGATGACGGGGTTGTTCCGCTTGATCAATATGGTTTGATTGAGGTCTAAAAATGGCGGACGAACAAACAAATCAGCGGTGCAAAAAACTGGTGCAAGGTGTGGTTAAAAAAATGCTTAATCGTCGTGATGAGGATGTTGAGCAGGAAATTTATATCAGACTATGGCAAAAGTTTTCAACTTATCAGGAGCAAGATAAGCTCTGGGCTTGGGTTCGTACGGTTGCAGAAAATTATTGTCGCGACTATCTTAAGAGCAAAAGTCATAAGTTGATGATGGTATCGGTTGATGAAGAGGAGAGTGGTATTGAAAATTTTTCTGCGGGAGATAATCCGGAAAAAGCGTGGTTGTTGAAGTGTCGGCAAAAATTGATTTTGCAGGCGGTTAATGAATTGCCTTCTGAGATGAAACAAGCTATTGTGTTGGTGGAGTTTAAGGGGCTTTCATATGAAAAAGCGGCTGAAAAAATGAAGATTAATGTCGGGACATTAAAGTCACGATTGCATAATGCAAAAGCAAAACTGCATGATAAACTTGCTTATTTGGAACTGTAATTTGAAAGGAAGAGAATAGATGAATAAGAAAAATTTTTGGATTGCCGTTATTGGAGGGTTTGCAGCCGGTATAGGCGCTTGTCTCTTGGTATGTTCGTTATGTTGCGGACCGGCAAAGTACGGTGATTTCAGAGCTAATCCGCCTGAGGTTAAGATGATGCATCACCATAAGGGGCATTTTGCGCATAATGGAATGCATCACAAACATCATGGATTTGGTCGTCATGGTAAAATGATGAGAGAGGATATGCCAAAGCCTCATTTTGATAGAGAACGTTCCTCTTTGAAGAAAAATCATTTTGAGCCAACACCGGAGATGAGAGAGCATTTTGCTAAAAAGCTCGGTTTGACGGATGAACAGAAAGAGAAGTTGGAGCAATTCCGTCAGGAAGATATGGCTAAAATGGAACCTTTGATCAACGAGATGAAGGAACTTGGTGCAAAGATGGATCAGCTCAGAGAGGAAAATAAAGCACATTTTGAGAGTGTTTTAACAAACGAGCAAAAAGAAATTTTGCAACAAATGAGGCATAAAAGAAGAAAATAATTTTATTTTCTACAGATTGATAAAAAGCCGCTGAAAATGTATTCAGCGGCTTTTTTTAAGATTTGTTATTAGTTACCTAATAACTTTTTCCACCAAGTTTTCTTTTCCGGTTTACTTTCCGGCTCCGGAGAAGCTACCGGCTTATCGTTTTGAGACTTACGATCATAGCGATTACGCCGACGATTATTATAACGACCGCGACGACGATTGTAACGGTTGTTATAGGATGTTTTATCTTCTGTATTTTCGGAATCATCATCAGAGGAATAATCATCATCGTCGTCATCATCATCAGATGCGGATAGTTCGTCTTCATCATTGGCATAAGCTGTGTTGGCAACGGACTTTTCCGGTTTCTTTAATACAATACGGGATTTCTCCAATTTGTAATCATTAATGTTTTTGATATTTAAATCAGTTGAAATAATGATTTCCAAATTGTATTTTTCCTCTAAATCGGCTAATTGACGGCGTTTATGATTGAGAATAAAGACAGCCACATCAGCCGGAAGTTTAAGTTCTAAGTGATTATTAACACCTTTGATGCCTTCTTCTTCAATGGCACGTAAAATCAGCGCAGCACTTGATTCTAAAGTACGTTGAACACCTTGACCTTTGCAGTACGGACAGGTGACGTAATTGCTTTCCATAAAGGAAGAATGCATTCTCTGACGAGAAATTTCCAATAAGCCGAAAATACTCATCTTAGCAATTTGTACACGTGCACGATCAGGCTTCATGGCCTCTTTCATTCGTTTTTCAACCGCGTGATTGTTGGCCGGTTCTTCCATATCAATAAAGTCAATAACGACAAGACCGGCAAGATTGCGCATTCTTAATTGTTTAGCGATTTCATCTGCAGCTTCAAGGTTAGTCTTCAGAGCTGTTTCTTCAATATCCATCTCGTGGGTGGCACGTCCGGAGTTAACATCAATAGAAACAAGAGCTTCTGTCGGGTTAATAACCAGATATCCGCCGGATTGAAGCTGTACAACCGGATTATGCAATTTATCCAGTTCGCGTTCAACTTGATATTGTTGGAATACAGGCATATCACCAGGCTTACGGCACTTTATTTTGCGGCCCATATTTGGAGAAAGAATTTTGCTGAATTCTTTGGCATTTTTGTAAGCCTCGTTGCCATCAATAATAACTTCCCCGATATCTTTAGTATACATATCACGAAGCGCACGCTTAATCAGGTCACCTTCTTCATAAATAAGGGCCGGAGCCGGTGTGCTTAAAGCCGTATGGCGGATGTGATTCCAAGAACGGATCAGATAATTATAATCACGAACGATGTCTTCTTTCTGCTTGTCTTCACCGGCAGTGCGGATAATTAAGGACATGTTGTCATTGAGCGGAAGGTCGTGCATAATTTCTTTTAAGCGTTTACGGTCAGCTACAGAGGTTATTTTGCGTGAAACACCACCGGATTTAATACGGTTAGGCATTAAGACGCAATAACGACCGGCCAAGGATAGATAAGTGGTGCAGGCGGCACCCTTATTACCACGCTCTTCTTTGACAATCTGAATGAGCAGGGTTTGTCCTTCTTTGATGACATCTTGAATAGTGGAACGATAGTAAAGTTTCCGTGCGTAGATGAGCTTTCTCTGGATCTCCAGATAGTGCTCAAAATCAGCTTCATCTTCATCATTGTCAAATTCGCGACAAGTACGCTCGTCATCATCAAAACTGTTGTCATCTTCAGGAGTATTATCGGTAGATAAATCCTCTTCGCTTAATTCTTCGGCAACAGAATCCCCGGTCAGACCGGTTGATTCGGCTGAGATTTTATATTTGCCGCGACGAGCACCGAGAAAACGAGCGCCACGACGCGGGGTGCGGCGTGGTTTTACATCAGAACCGGAATTTTCTTCAGCTGAACCATTATTGGCCGAATCTGATAGAGATTTCTCGGGTTCATTATCTTCTGTTTCTTCAGAGTTGATGTCCGAATCATCCTTGGATGAAGGTGCTTGTTCAGGTTGTTCGGTCGCATCCTCTTGAGATTTATGGTCACAGGTGCAAACGCCGTTTTCATGGCAATGACATTGGCCATCTTCCTTGCGACAAGCACAATCAGCATCACAACCGCAGTCGGTGTGACAAACAGTTTTTTCTTCATCAGATGAATCCGGTGTTGCATCTTGTTCAATATTAGAATCGTTTTGTTCAAGATTTTGAGAATCATCAAAAGAATCATTTTGTTCGCCATTAGAGTCTGTTGGCACGCCATCGTCAAGTGATGCTTTAGGATTTTCATCTTCACTTTCAGATGTTTCTTGTTGTTCTTTTTGAGCTTCTCTTTGTTCTTCTTCAGCTCTTTTTTTAGCCTCATACTCAGCGCGTTTTTGTTCACGCTCCAAGCGACGACGTTCTTGCTCGGCTTTGCGTTCTGCCTGATAGGCACGTTTGCGGGCAATGATTTCATCAACCTCGGCTTCTACTTCGGCTTTTAGTTCATCAGAAATATTATAATAATCCGGATGAATTTCTCCAAAAGCCAAGAAACCGTGGCGATTGCCACCGTAATCTACAAAGGCTGCTTGTAAAGAGGGTTCTATGCGGACGACTTTTGCCGTAAATATATTGCCTTTAATTTGTTTTTTTACGGAACTTTCAAATTCGACATCCTCAACCTTGTTGCCGTCCAGTATAACAACACGTGTTTCTTCAGGCAAGGTGTCATCTATTAACATCTTTTTCATAACTGTTATTTCCTAACTAATAATTATCGCCCCGCTATGTTCGGACGATATGTGTGATCTGATACCGCGGCAAAATAAGGCGCTTATTCTTGTTGATTAGGTAGCCTTATTAGCTTGCCGAATGTTTGTTTCAAGCGGCTATATAGCCATATATCCTCTCGTCTTAAGGCAGGGCGCACGGTTCTTAATATTTACGGATGGGCGCCGTTGCTTAATGACATCTCCTTGTTTGAAGCAAACATCGCGTCTTTTATAATTCTTTTTTTTTGCCATTGCAAGCAAAATATGTTTTAAAAGAAAAATTTTTATTTTTACGGGCAAAGTACTTGACAATGTGTCATAGCGGTGATTTAATATGCGTATAGTCGAAATTTGTATTTGTGTTGCGCCGATATTTTTATCAGGCGTTTTTTTTGGACTCTTCCTTTGGGAAGGGTCTTTTTTTGTTTCAGATGGGAGGAATATATGTGTGATTTTGATATGCATCAGTGGTGTGAACGTCTGATTGAACAAGAGGGCATGAAGCTTATGCCGTGTTATTGCGGTTCAAAAAAATGGGCTATCGGGGTAAAGCGTTATTTGGAGTTTAATCCCTTAACAACAGATGAAAAAAAGGCCTTAGGTGATTATAAGCACGGTATTACGGTAAACGGGGCAAAAATGCTTTTGCGGCATGATATTTTACAGTGCTATGAAGTGCTTAAAAAGAAGGTGAAATTTTATGAAAATCTTTGTCCTGACAGGCAATATGCTTTGCTTGATTTGTGTTTTCAATTGGGAATTAAGGGGGTCAAAAAATTTCGGGGAATGTTAACATCGATGGAAAAGGAAAATTTTGAAATGGCGGCATTTGAATGTTTGCTTTCTGACTACGCTCGAGAATTTCCGAAGCGCGCCAAAAGGATTGCGCAAGCGATTAAAAGCGGGGTTTGGAAATAATTTTTTGTTATAAAATACACATCAACGGGAAAAAAATCTTGATTATTTATTTTTTTTATTATATTTCAGTATTGCTTTGATTAAATGTGCGGCCATGGCGGAATTGGTAGACGCGTAACGTTGAGGTCGTTATGGGCTAAGCCCGTGGAAGTTCAAGTCTTCTTGGCCGCACCAGTTTTTCTCTTGATATTTTTTTATGTTGTCTTTATGACGGGGAGGGGCCGATGCTGAGAATTTACAGAACAGATGAGAACGGCAAACTGGTTAAGCTTAAAAAGAATAAAATTCTTCCGATGACATGGTGTTCCTTGATTAATCCGAATGAGGAAGAGTTGCAATTTGTTTCCAATTTATTGCGTGTGGATTATGATTTATTGAGTAACTCATTGGACGCGGATGAGCGTTCCAGAATAGAACAGGATGAACATTCTTTGGCAACCATTATCAACCTTCCTTTATTAGATGATGAGGGAAATTTTGACACCTTGCCATGTGGATTGGTGTTAACAAAAAAGAATTTTATTACCATTTGCGCGCGTGATAACAGGGTGCTAAATTCATTTAATCGCACAACAGCGCCAACCTTCAGTACACGCGAACGTGCCGCTTTTTTGTTAAACATTTTATATAAATGTACGCAATTTTATTTGAAGTATTTGACCATCATTAATAAGAGAACGGAAGATATAGAATATTCGTTAAGAAAGACAACATCTAATAAAGAATTATTTCAGTTAATGGAAATTCAAAAGTCGCTGGTTTATTTTACAACCGCACTAAAGGATAATCATTTGGTGTTGCTTAAATTATTGCGTATTCTTAAGACACCTGCCGTGACCAAGTTTGTGAGCTTTTCTGATGATGATGTGGAGCTTTTGGAAGATGTGATTATTGAAAACAAACAGGCCATAGAAATGGTTGATATGCATCGTTCCATTTTGGAGGGGATGATGGATGGATTTGCCAGTATTATTAACAACAATGTTAACCTGGTGATGAAATTTTTGGCTGCGATTACGATTATTCTTTCCATTCCGACGATGTTGGCTTCTTTTTGGGGTATGAATGTGCCGGTTGCTTTTGCCAATAATCCGAATGGATTTTTGTTGGTAATAGGGCTTTCTGCCATATTTACCATTGCGACCATCATTTATTTTAGAAAACGCGGAATGTTTTAAGAATAAAAAAAGTCTTATATACAGCAACCGCCAAGCACGTGGGTGCTTGGCGGTTGCTGTTGATTGGGTTTGCTTAAGCCTCGGCTATGGGGCCACCATCATGTAAAAGATGTGCATGGCGCTCCAGATCCATCTGGCGCATAGCTGGTCCATAAGGGATACCGGTTGTCATTCGATGGAGGTCTTCAAATGTTATCATATAGGACCTCATGAGCTCGCGGATGGCATCCGGGTTGTCGCCTTGGACAACAACTAATGCTTGTTTCTCTAGCTGGGTGCCGTTGGCAAGTCGAGCAATAGCCATTTGTTCGCGTGCATCGTCAGTGTGTGAAGGCTCGATGACATGAACAGGAGGCTCAACTACGAGTGATGATAAGATCTGCTGAAAATCATCCGGATCGGGTTTAATAATTACTAAGGGATTCTTTTTTTCATCATTCATGATACAATAGTTTGGGTAAAAATGTTTAACTAATATGGTTGATTGGTGTTACCCTAGCACAAAAAGAAGGGGCGGTCAAGCGTTTTTTTTAAGCTTTATACGCGACAACCGCCAAGCACGTGGGTGCTTGGCGGTTGTTGGCAAATTGGACTGAATGGGTAGGCGATTAAGCCTGGGCAGCGGGCTCGGAGACCTGGTAGGCTCCGCTTGTGAGCATTTCAATACTCAGAAGAAACATTGCCGTGCCCCACTCGACGTCGATGGTAAGATCAACGAGTTCTTGAAACCTCATGTTATAGAACTCCATAAGCGCGAGGATGTCATTCACGCTGTTGCCTTTGACGGCGAGCAGTGCGGCCTGCTCCTTGCGGGAGCCTTGAGACAGCTTCTGTTCTGCTTTTGCTGCTCGGGCAGCCCTTTCGGCGGCCTCGGCAGCCTTTTTGGCAATCTCCTCTGGCGAATGAAGTTCTCCCAAGCAGGCCTCGTTGTATGTTTTGCCTGCAGCGAGCATACCCGGTCCCCAGGTGAGTTTTCGCGTGTTGTATGCGAGCTCCCTGAAGGGCATGTTGTATTGCCTAAGGAAGTCATTAACCTCCTCTTCAGTGGTTGCCTCTGTGACAACCTTCAGGGCTTCCTGTTCCATGGGAGTGCCGTTGGCGAGCGCTTCTCTTACGATTTGCTCCTCTTCAGGACTGGCACTACCGACCTCGACGACATCGAATCTCCTTCCGGAGGTACAGATGTGTAAGGTTTCTCCAGGAGGGGTCATGTCGAGCATGGCTCTCAAGGTATCCACGTTAATGGCACCGTTGGAGATGATACCAACTCGTAAGCGTTTCGGCTGAATTTTCTGTTCGTCCATAATTTGAATGTTTTTGTGATTAATAAAAATAAGAAGAAATTTCTATGTAAGTAATTATTGAATTGGCACTAATGTAGCATAAAAATTAAAGCTAGTCAAGTATTTTTTTTAAGCCTTATACGCAACAACCGCCGAGCACGTGGGTGCTTGGCGGTTGGTGTTTTGAAGGAAAGCTTTGCATTACTGCAATAAGCCTCTGGCTGTGAGGACGTTTCGGGCATAGCGTCTGATGTTGTGACGCCTTTTGTACTCCCAAAGAAGTTTACCTTCTACATCCCTACGCATTGCTAACAAAAGTTCTGCTGTGGGATCTACATAGTACTTCCTGATAAAGGCCAAAATCGGCTCTTGTTCTTCTCGTGACATGACGATACGCTGGGCTTCTTTTGAAAGTTTCCAACGGTTGATGTACGTCACAACACTTTTTGTTGAAGCAGAAGCTACGAAAATACATTCTTCCTTTTTGGGGAGTTGGTGTGTATCTGTGTAGTCTCTGATTAAACCGTCTGGGTCTTTTTTCAACAAATACATTCTTGTTTTTTGACCAAGCCATAACGTTTTGATCCGAGGTTTGAGCAAGTCAGCCAAGTAAGGATCCTTTACGATACAAAGCTGCATTTCATCGCCAGGATCATACATGTCAAGATACTTTGTAATCCATGCTCTTGGATCATCTGTCTTGAACAGAACCAATTGCTGAACCCCAAAAAGTTCTTTTTGATCATGGGCAAAACGATCGAAGATGGCTTGTTCTTTTGGTGTTAAAGAGTGTTTCATAAAGCTATCTAAGTGATTAGTGATAATGATAAGAAATTAGTTGTTCAATAGCATATGAGAAGTGTAGAGTCAAGTTGTTTTAAAGTTATTAAAATGCAAACAACCGCCGAGCATGGTGCTCGACGGCTGTTTGGTAGAGTTTTAACGGTCAATCAGGAAAAACCAGGTTGGGATCTATTCCTGATTTGTCAAATGTCTCTTTGAACTCTTGAGGGAAGTTCCTGTTTTTGTGGTAGGCCTTCAAAAGTTCGGTGGCATTGGGCATTTTTAACATAAGCTCTAATGCCTTAAGGGGAAACATTTGTTTTCTGCTGACCTTTTCAACAAGGGCAACGTCACCTGTTCTGACAACATCGCAGAGGAGGTCATCATCAAAGATGTTTTTCTCGGTAGTACTTGCCCTGGCATCAAAGTAGATATTCAACAAAAGAGCGTAGTTATCTCTGTGGTGAGTGACCATCTGTGTTAATGCCGAAGAAGGGAACTTCTGGCGCTCTGCCACTTTTCTGATGAACTCCGGATCGCCTTCTTGGGCGATGTCAATGAGGATTTCATCATTAAAGATCTTTTCATCATCTTTAAGTCTTCGTTTGTCAAAGTAGATGCGCAGAGCCTTAGAGTACTCTTCTTTGTCATCACAGTCACGTATTGCAAGCAGGGCTGCTGCTGGGAACGCTTGGTTGTCTGCTACTTGAGCAAAGATATCCAAGCCTTTGGGCGGAATATTACATAAGATGTTTTCGTCCAATGTGCAATATCGGCTGGCGGTGATGATGTAGATTGGCGGCTTTTTTTCGAACACATACTGTTGTGTTTCGGAAGTTAACATTCCTACATTGCAACCATGTGGAGAGCAATAAACTGAGAGCAGTTTAGTGCCCAATCTGTGATCCACGACGTCGCGTTCAAGGGTATTGTCGAGAGAAAAAGTATCAACGTACTCGAGAACAACCTCATTATAGTCCTTCGGAAGTTGAAGTAACATTTTTTCAGCGATTACATTGAAGTTTTTCTTGAGTTTGATACACTTTTTGATCAACGAGACCTTGTTGGTACTCTCAATAACGAGGGGATGAATCTTTGCATCTAGATCGTGCTTGGCAAAGTACCAACCGAAAAGTCGCGGGTGCAACAGAAGTTTTTTTTGCTCATCAAGGTTGAGCTCACCAAAGAGCATCTTAAAGAGAAACTCGAATGTGGCATACAGCAAGGTAAGCCATTTGAACTTAATTGTTGTCATAACTTATTTTAGTTTAGCGTTAATAATATTCGTTTGGGCAAAAGTTTAACGTAAATCTTGACAAATGTCAAGGTGTTTTTTGGCAAATATGGGAGAGGGTATATTTTTGCCTTGTTAGGACTTGATTTTGTGCTTGACAGAGGGGCATCTCTTTGATACTTTCGTTTCGTTTTTATTGAATTGTTAGGTTTTAAAGCTCCGGAGAAAATGTAGCTTATGTTTATTGATAGCCATTGTCATATCAACGATGATGAAACGGTTATGCGTGCCTATGCTGCCGGTGTTGGCGGGATGCTTAATGCCGGAAATGATGTTGACGAGGCTCAAGCGCAATTGGAGATGTGTCGCCGTTTTTATGAACGCTATTTGGCAGGAGAAGAGGTGCCTTTGGTGTGGACTTCTGTTGGTGTGCATCCGGATAGTGCAAAAGATAAATTGGATAAAGTAGGGGTTGAGGAGCTGTTAAAAGCAATTAGGGATCCGTTTGTTGTAGCTATCGGGGAATGCGGGCTTGACTATCATTACGGTGCAGAGACAAAGGCAGAGCAAAAAGAGATGTTTTTAAGACATGTCAAAGCAGCAGGAATAAGCGGATTGCCGTTGATGATTCATCAACGTGAGGCAGAAGGGGATATGTTAGAAATCTTGAAAGACGGGCAAAAGGAATATCCGAATTTGACAGGGGTTATCCATTGTTTTAGTTCGGATCAGAAGTTTGCTGAGGAAATAGATGGGCTTGGTTTTTATATTTCTGCTTCGGGGATTATTACATTTAACAGTGCTGAGGATATTAGAGATGTATTTAAGAATTATCCCAAAGATCGGATATTGATTGAGACGGATAGTCCGTATTTGGCGCCGGTTCCTTTCAGAGGAAAAGAAAATGAGCCGGCATATGTGGTTAAAACAGCAGAAAAGCTTGCACAAATTAAGAATGTTGGGATAGAAGAGATGATGTGTATCACAAAAGAGAATTTTTATCGTTTATATCAAAAAGCAAGAGGTCAAAGACGTGTCTAAGGTAATTATTTTAGGAGCAGGAGCGGCACCGGGTGTGCCTTGTTTATCGTTGGGATTTGGTGATTGTGATCCGAATAATGTTAAGAATATTCGGTTGCGTGTCGGAACATATATGGAGATTTCCGGGGTAAAATTTTTAATTGATACGTCACCGGATTTGCGTATGCAACTGATAAAAAATAATATTTATATGATCGATGGTGTGTTTTATACGCACGTGCATGCGGATCATTTGCACGGTATTGATGACTTGCGTGAAATCAACAGATTAAGGGGTGATGTGATAGATATTTTTGCCTCACGTGCGAATATGGAGATTATTAAACAACGTTTCGGGTATTTGGTTGTTCAACAAGGGGATGCTATTAATCCGACTTATCGGGCAGCTCTTAGACCGAATGTATTTGAATATAATCAGAGTTTTTATCTTAAAGATTTGAAAGTAACACCGATTTTATTAAACGGGCATAATGTTGAAGTAACCGGTTATATTTTTAATGATGGGGAAGTAGTGCATATTGCTGATTTTAAGGCCATTAACAGTGAGGATTTAAAATTAATCAAACGTCAGCCGGAGGTCTTGATTATGCCATTGACAACACCTCAAAGGATGAATTTTCACGCCGGTTTAGATGATTTGATTTATTATGCCAAGTTGATTGGTCCCAAGAGGGTGATTATCAATCATATGGCGGTTGAGAGTGATTATGAGGCGGTCAAAAAGAGGTGTCTTGATTGTATGGTGCCGGGGTATGACGGCATGACCGTTGAGTGGTAAAAATATATCAGTTTTTTCTTTAAAATCTTTTTTAAGGGAAAGAGAAATCCAAGCGCTTTGTCGTTTTGGTAAAGGTGGCTTAGGCTGCCTTTTTTTGTTTTAACAAGTCAAAAATTTTGACAATCGGACGGGAAACCGTCCTTTTTTTTTTATGAAAGGAAAATAAAATGCAAGGAAATACAAACAGTATTATCGGAACAACAGGTAGCGGTGGTAATACCGTATATGCTATTAACAGCACAGGAAGCACAATTTCTCAAGGCGATAAAGTGTGGCTTAATAAACATAATATCCCATCGGTAACAGGGGATAGTTATGCTTCTTACAGTTCTAACAAGAATACGTGTTTTTTTACCATTGGCAATGTTTTATATGAAAATGCCACTGGTACGCTTAAACAATGGTCTTTTAGCAATGGATCTTGGAGTTCGGAAACCCTGCAAAGTGGTATTTTTACCGCTTACAACCCTTATTTTGTGGGAACAGAGCTTGTTTTAAGAAATCCTGATACATCTAACCCGTCACTCTATCTCAAAGACGTTATTGTCAATCCAAGCGGTATTTCACAATCAACCCCAAGTCCCAGTTTTTATATCGGAAATGATAGGTGCTTAAAGTGGACAGCAAATAAGAATTACAGCATTGTTGAGTTTGACCACACCACAGGAACAGAGGGAAGCGTTTTGGGTACATTTACCACTACTTACAATATTGCCCATAATATTATGATTGATGGAAATATTTTAATGCTTGCGACCAACGGCGGCGGTAGTACGGCAACCCACTTGGAATATTTTGACATATCGAATTTAAGCTCGATAACAAGCGTTGCTGACATCACTTTGCCAGAAAACAGTTATTATTTCTATTATGGCACAGGGTTAGGCGTTGGCGATTATCTCTTTTTCCAAGCGACAAACTCAACCACCGGCTCTATTAATACGGGCATGACGTTAAAAGCCTATAAGATAGGGGCAAACTATGCTATTTCCGTGCCGACAGATTTACCGCTACAATTAGAGAATTTACTTAATAACCTAGCGGTTGTCAGATACGACAGCAGGACAAAATATCTTTGCGTAGGAACACACGACAACGTGTATTTCTTTGAGTTTAACCCCACAGCAAAGACATTTAGCCAGATTGATTTAACGATAACTATGCCGACAGATTCAGCCATTTATTCTAACTGCTGTTATGTTCCGACACTTTCAGGCGATAAGACAACGGCTGTTGTAGTTTATAGACGAGATTCTTCGTCAGTTTATCCGACAAGAAAAATCTATAAACTTGTCAACTCCGATGATTCGAACTGGTATGCCGAGCCTTATGGTAACTTTAATGTCAACACATTAACAGGATTTGCCACAGGAAACACGCAAGATGGCAAGTACGAGGTGTCAACTGTGTTAGGAGAGGAGGAAGAAGAGGAAAATAACGGTGGTAACAACAATTATTTTCAAGAATAGTATCTAAATGATTTTGCTTGACAAGAATATTTGGGGTAGACATAATGAGGCCAAACCATAATTATTTACTTTAAAACTCTGTGATATTATGCCAAAATTTTATCATTTTTCTCAACCGTTGACGTGTCAAGGCGGAAAGGTTGCACTTTATATGTGCGCTTTGCCTAACGGATCGTCATCGTTGCTTTGTCGTGGTAAAGATGATAAGCACTTAAGCTTATACATCTTTGATCCTCAAGGACAGGTACGTCAAGAGTACCATTACGACAAGGTGGACCCCAACGTTCTGTATGGTGGTGTTTGTTTTCCCAATGATAGCTACGCAGTGTTTACGCAGCGTGAGCTTGACAGTGAGACAATCACGGCCAATGGAACCTTCTATTTCCCCGAAGTGAACGGGAAGCGGCGCGAAGTGAAGTTTGACGACATTTGTGTCTTTGAAAATGACTGGTTTGCCCTTCGTGGCAAAAGTGAGTGGGCACTTTATGACAACACGGGAAGGGTTCGTGCGGATTCCGGTTTTCGTGATATGCGCGTTTTCTCTAGAGGCTATGCTCTGCTCAATCAGCCTGGTATCTTTGATGACGAGGATGTTTGGAGTCTTTATTCTACTGATGATTCTAAACCTTTGAGGACGGTCAAGGACGTTGAAGGCTTTGTCGGCGATGGCTTTGTTATCGTAAAGGGAAAGGAGTGTCTCCATTCAATCCAGTACTTTGATCGAGATGTGAAATTTCGGGATGATTTTTCGTCTTGGCGCACTTTCCCGGGAGGGCAGTTTGTCCTTACTTGGAGCGGTCAAGTCGACACGCTGTCACGGATGTACGATCCTTCGGGTGAGATCATCAGCTGTGATGTATGGAGCGGGGTTGGCGACAGTATGCATCCTTCCCTTATTACCTTCCTACCATCCGGATACTATGTTGTACGGGAGAAGGGCGGTAACAGGTTCAGGCTCTACAATCGTGAGGGAAAGGAAGCGGATGATTTAACCCGCAAGAAGTTCGAAATTCACGGCAACTACTATATGATCGGTTCTTGTCTGTATAATGCCCACGCCAGACGCATCGGATCATGGTATCAGTGGATTGGCGAGTGCGGAAATTTCCAGATCTTTGCAAGGCCCAATGGTGATCATCTGGTCTATGAGGTCAGGAACAATGATGGTTTCGTCTACTGCCTTCTTTAAGGCTTAATCGCCTTTTAAGAGAAGTCCCCGTTATCTTTCTAAAGATAACGGGGACAAATTTTGCTTGACAAAAACAGTTAAGGTAAACATAATGTGGCCAATTCATAATTATTAACTTTATAAAAATCTGTGATATTATGCCAATTTTTTATCGTTTTCCTCAGGTGTTGACGTTTCGTGGCGAGGAATATGCGCTCTACATGTGCGGTTTGCCCAACGGGTCGTCATCGTTGTTCTGTCTTGATGAAGATGGGGAGCGCTATTGCTTACACATCTTTGATGCCAAAGGTCGTGAACGTAAAGGATGTTCTTACGACAAGGTGGATTCTGGTGTTCTGTATGGTGGTGTTTGTTTTCCCAATGATAGCTACGCTGTGTTTAAGCAACGTGTGGGTAGAGGGGTTGATGCCGAAGGAACCTTCTATTTCCCCGAAGTTAATAAGCATCGGCGCGAGGTGAAGTTTGACGACATTCGCGTTTTTGCCAATAACTGGTTTGCTCTTTACGTTCAGAGTGGGTGGGTGCTGTATGATAACGAGGGAAAGGTTCGTGCGGATTCCGATTTTTGTGATGTGCGCGTTTTCCCTTCAGGCTATGCCTTGCACAATAAGCAGCCCGGTATCTTTGATGACGAGGATGTCTGGAGCCTTTATTCTGCTGATGATGATTCTGAACCTTTGAGGACAGTTAAGGGCGTTGAGGATTTTGTCGGCGATGGCTTTGTTGTCGTCAAAACTAATGAAAGAAAGGTTTATTCCGTTCAGTACTTTGATCGGGAAGAGAAGCTTAAGGGTGACGTTTATGCCTGGCACACTTTTCCCGGCGGTAGATTTTACCTGTGTTGGGGATGGGGTCCTGGTAAAGAGGAACAGGTGTTCACTCCTCAAGGGGAGGCGCTTTCCACAGTGATACAGTTTGAAGGGGACAGTGCACCTTATCCTCTGTCATCCGGGTACTATGTGGTGTGTGTAGGCCTTGCTACTACGTGTCCAGAATATCATCTCTATGATCCTAAAGGGAATAAAGAGGGTCTTGTTGGCACTCCAAAGCGCTGCGGCGACTATTATTTGGTCGGTTCTGACCTGTATGATGTCAACGCCAAGTGCATCGGATCAGGGTACAAGTTGGTTGGTGAGTGCGGTATCTTCCAGATCTTCACAAAGCTTTTTGATCACCACCTGGTCTATGAGATCAGGAACAACGACTGCTCCATCTACAACCTTGTTTAAGGCTTGATCGACTTTTAAAAAGAAATCCCTGCTACCTATCTACGGGTAGTGGGGATTTCTTTTTTTTAAGGGTTGTCATGCGATATATTTTTTAGAAAATTTTATTTAAAAAAAATGGTGCCGTTTACGTGACTTGAACACGTGACCCACGCATTACGAATGCGTTGCTCTACCAACTGAGCTAAAACGGCAACGGAGTTATTTATAGATGATGTATTTTTTATTTGCAAGTTTTTTTTGGGGAACTTCACGATAATTTAGCGGCTGATGCGGTAGTTGACTTTATTTTTTTTTAATGTATGTTTCTTCTAGTTAATAAGGGTAAAGCTATGGCACGATATCGGTTATCTAATCTCAAATTTTTAATAGAAACGCCCACAGATGAGGTCTTAAAAGAGGCTTGTCTGCGCTTGGCTCAACTCGGTGCGGTCAATATTTCGCACTTAAAGATTGTTAAAAAGTCGCTTGATGCTCGTGATAAAAGAGAGTTATCCTTTGTGTATGCTTTAGAATTTGATTTTGATGGTAAAATCGCTTCTGATAAAGATTTGACAGAGGTTGCGGTTGAAGAAAAACTTGATTTTTCTCATCTAAATTGTTGTTTTAAAAGTCGTCCGGTAGTCATCGGTTCAGGGCCTGCCGGGATGATGGCGGCTCTTGCTTTGGCAGAAGCCGGTGCTCGTCCGATTGTTATTGAACGCGGGGCACCGGTTGATGAAAGAAGTCTTGCAGTTAAACGTTTCTTTAAAACCGGTGAGCTTTCGGTTACCACAAATGTGCAGTTTGGTGAGGGAGGTGCCGGAACGTTTTCTGATGGTAAATTGATGACCGGTATCAAAAAAGATAAGTTTACCGCTAAGGTCTTAAATACCTTTGTTGAAGCCGGAGCGCCGGAGGAAATATTATATCTGGCGAAACCTCATATCGGTACGGATAATTTAGTAACGGTTGTCGCCAATATTCGCCATCGTATTGAGGCTATGGGCGGAGAATACCGCTTTTATGAAAAAATGGTTGATCTTAAAATCTCAAATAATGTCTTAAAGGCCGTCGTGGTTGAAAAGCCGGATAAAAGTAAGTATGAAATTGTAACCGATAAAGTGTTTTTGGCTCTCGGGCATTCGGCACGCGATACCTTTCAAATGCTTTATGATAAAGGTTTTGAGATGATGCAAAAGCCCTTTGCCGTGGGTTTAAGGATTGAACATAAACAAACGGATATTAATCTTGCGCAATACGGCAAGCATTATTATAACTCGCCGCTTTTAGGTGCTGCGGATTATAAACTTGTTGTGCATCTTGAAAATAATCGTTCAATCTATACTTTTTGTATGTGTCCGGGGGGTGTTGTTGTCGGGGCGACCAATCTTTTAGGTCATGTTGTTACCAACGGTATGAGTGAATTTCGCCGTGATAAAAAGAATGCTAATGCTGCCCTGTTGGTTAATGTGGATAGCCGTGATTTTAATTCAGATCATCCGCTTGCCGGTATGTTTTTTCAAGAAAAACTTGAAACTGCAGCATTTGATTTGGGTGGCGGGAATTATTTTGCTCCGGCTCAAACTGTCAAAGACTTTTTATCAGATAAGCCAACGCAGGCCTTCGGTAAAGTTAAGCCTTCCTATCTCCCTGGTGTGACACCGGCCAATTTGAAATCCCTATTTTCGGAAGAGATTTATCATGCTCTGCAAAACGGAATTCGCTTCATGGGGCGCAAACTTAAAGGTTTTGATTCCCCTGATGCGGTTTTAACAGCCGTAGAAACGCGTTCTTCCTCACCGGTTAGAATTATCCGCTCCTCTTTAGGCGAGAGCAACATCAAAGGTGTTTATCCGATCGGGGAAGGGGCCGGCTACGCAGGAGGGATTGTTTCGGCTTCCGTCGACGCCCTAAAATGTGTGAAAAATTTGAGCGTCTAGAGCGATCTCTTCAAGTTAATGAAAATTCATGTACCTCTATTGTACACTAAAATTTTCATTACTTTCGAGCTCATCTCTATCCATCTCAAATTTTTCGACACATTTAGCCTAAAGGAGAGTGCCTAATCGTTGATGGATGCTTTGTGATATGTGGTTAGGCTGATTTATAAGATTTTTTTTGATTTAAAAACAAACGTCCCCGCTCCTTTGGAAAGGAAAGCGGGGAACTGTCTGTGCCTTGGCAGGTTCGGTTCGGTGAGGATTGTCCGTCACTGGGTCCTCTGTAGGATTGGGGTGGTCGTCCGTGGGATTGGTTGGTCCTGGGCGGTTCCCTGTTTATCCTTAAGCGATCTGTCGCGGCGTTGTCACTGGTTTTGCACTCCCAGTTAAGTTCCGTAATTTAACGGAAGCGGAGATTTTAAGGAGCAGAGCTCTCTTTGCCTTCTCAGCTGCGGTCACGAGTTTCGTCGGTTGCCTGGAATTAGCTAACTGCGACGAGTTGGATGTTCTCCTTGGGGAATACATCAGAAGCATTGCCTCTGTGTTCGTGCTATCCCTGTGTGCCTGTCCCTATTTTGGAATGTGTTCCTTTGGAGTTCTCTTCGCATGCATGAAAATCATGTGCAGAAGAGGGAAGCGTCTCCTTGGCTGGAACTTTCCTCTGCGTGGTGAGTCATGATGACCACCGATGCGGACGGCGAAGGGGAACCGGTGTTCCTTTCTCGTGTTTTGACCTTTTGGCGTGGGTCTTTCCTCCCTTTTTTTAGGGATTCTGTCGCCAACTAACCCGTGGGTTTCGTCGCTGGAGACAGTCTCCTTACTCCTGTTTGGAGATAAGGCAATGCGAAGATAACATTTCAGGGGGAAGTTACTCTCCAGGAAGTTTGTTCCTCTTCGACTTTGCTCCACTCCAACAATCAGAGGGAGGGTGATTGCTTGCAAGAGCAGCCTGTTTTCAGGGGGCTTGTTGCTGCAATCGACATTCGCTAGGGTGTTTGCCGTGGTGTTGTCCTCTTTCGAGGTGCTTGTGCTTAACTCCATTTTTCAGCCTTCGGTGAAGAAGGGGAAAAGGTTTTGGCTACAGCCTTGGGAATGTTTTGGTTGGATAGCTGAGAATGGTGTGAAACCATCTTTTGACGCAACTCATGCTACCCTGCTCTCGCGTCTTTCACTTAGTTGGGGCTCCATCTGAGATCTTACGCTCTCGCGAGATCTATCCTAGTTGCCCTCTATATCTTTAACACAATGTATAGTCATAATAAGATGTCGGTGAGAACGAACATGACATATCTGTTTCGAAATGTCAAGAAAAAAATTCAAAAAAAATGAAAAAATTTTACATCTTATTGATTTTACGTTTATTTATTTTACAATTTAGCATGATTTTATCCCCAAACATGGGGATTTTTAGGAAAAATAGGAGAAAATTTTAAGAAAAAATTAAGAAAATTTTTGAGGATTTTAAAAAAAAATTGGAAAAAATCAAAAAAATTGGTGGTGATTTAAGAAAAAACAAAGAGATTTTAGAAAGAATCGCAAGAGATTCGCGCGATTTACGAAAGATTCGGAGCTATATAAAAAGAGATTCGGAACTATATATAAGGGATTCGCGGTATTTAAAAAGAGATTTGGGGAAGTTTATAAGAGAATCTAGTATATATAATAGAATCTAGTATATATATTAGAGAATTCCAAAAAGGATTCTGTTAAAAGCACCAAGACCGCCCCCTCGGGGCGGTCTTGGGATGAGCTCGTATGAGCTCTGCTGGTGTGGTCCCCCCCCAGCATAATGGGGTCCTCCAATCCTTTAGGATTTTCAGAACTACAAACACTGCGCAATGTCTGTAGTACCAGCAACCCACGGCGGCGAAGCGGAAACCATATCAGATCGATATGGTGCGTGGCCGGCGCGGAAACGTGCGTCCCCCTCGGTGGGGGCAAGGAGTCATTGCTCGAGATGTCGGGTCAAAGCCCAAGATTGTCGAGCGGGTCGATGGCTCCTGGTGGGCGTGCGGTGTGTGGATGCGCCGTATAGGCCCCTGGAGTTTGGCATCCTCCTTATTCATTTTATTCACATCAGGTTCTCCTTGCCGGGGGAACCCTTATATAGTGGAGAATCCAGCCTTCCCGAAAAAACATTATGGCAAAAGTACACGAGAACGGGATTCTCCGAAAGACCTTATAATATATAAGTAATTGGAAAGTGGGTACAACGTAGCATACATTTTTTTGTTTGTCAAGACAAAAAATGCTTGTTTCGTCTATTTTTTTTGGTTTGCTTTTTTAAGGTAGATAAAAAAAAGTGCACCCCGCTGCCGGGGGCAGGGGGTGCGTGAAGAAATTAGTACTTTGTTTGTTGTGGCGCATAGGCTTGGATCCCTAGTTCCCTTATTGAAGATCCGGCCGTATGGCATTTGTAGTTCTGAGAGCCCTTTCTCCGGTCCCTTACGAGATCAGGCTCCGGGGTTCGGTACAACAACGAAGTAGTGCGTTCCCAGCAAAAGTGGGTGTTCTAATCTTTGTCCGCATAATGTCGCGCTAGTTGCGGTGGAATATCTTACGTCGGAAAGGTTGCGACAACCAACTATATGCATTGCATTACATATATTCCGTGTTAATTACTCGCGTGGGCAAAAGCCCTCTCTGTTACATGCGCCTTGTCGCAAAAAGTGCATGTTTTCCTTTAGGGGAGCCCCTTACGGGTTCAAGCATCTCGGCGCTCATCACGTAGTGAACTGGTTGTTAGCAAACGCAGTCACTTCAACAGCATCTTCACTCGTGGCCTTAAAAGGCAGGAAGCCCAGCGTTACTGGGCATAAAACAAGCTTTTTCATGACAATACAGTTTGGAAAGTTGTTATAAAAAAAGAATAAAACACCGTGGCTCCTTTGGAGCAGTCAGACTAGGTAATCCCAGTCGATATTTTCAGATCTATAGTTATCTCTATATCTTTATAATAAATTGGTGAGGGTGTTTATAACACCTCTTTTTTAGGGTGTCAAGGAAAAATATAAAAAAATCGCGCCCGGTCGTGGTGACTAGGCGCGAAATTTAAGGCTACATTAACGAACGAAATAGTATGTGTACAACAAAATTCATAGAAACCGCGAATGCATTCGGGTTTCATGTGTGAAAGAGAAACCTTATCCTTTAAGGGATTCGGTTTGAGGGCACATATTTGCAAAAGCAAATCAAATCTTACGAGGTCGAGCCTTAGGTAGGTGTTCTAATCTTTATTTCTGCTTGCATATCCGGATTCGGTGATACCAGATGGACGAAAGAGCGGTCGGGTCGCGACAGGCAACAAAAGGCACAGGCAACAGGGCCTTGGCAACATTGCATGTTTCCCCCAGTACATGATGCTATACTGTACGCTCTTTGGTTTGTTAACTCGCGTGGGCAAAAGCCCGCAGATTAAAGCATACTCGTCGCGAAAAAGTATGCAAGCCGTTGGGGGAGCCCCTCGTAGGGGCGGTACTCACCATCGCTCTCATACCATCATATCAGCGGTAAAAGCAGGAGCACCGGCAGCAGAAGGTCGCGGCTTGTTGTGGGCGTCGGTCAGCTGGGGAAAAATCCCCTTCAGCCACGGAGGGCTGAAATTAAAGAACTTTTTCATAATGCTTTCTGTTTTTAGAAGTCAACAAAAAAGATTATTAAACACTGTGGCTCCTTTGGAGCAGTCAGACTAGATAATCCCAGTCGATATTTTCAGATCTATAGTTATCTCTATATCTATATAATTAATTGGTGAGGGCGCTTGTAACATCTTTTTTTTGAAGAGTCAAGGTAAAATTTGAAAAAAGTTTTTTTTAAAAACAAAGAGTAGTCTTTTAAATATAGGGGAATAAAAAACAGATCCCCCGCGCCACGTGTGTGACAGCGGGGGAAGAGAATCTTTGCCCAAGCCAAGAACGAACAATTAATAACCTATAACCTTTGTTAATAGGAAAAGAGGGGGGGCATCGATTGCCTTTAGCCGTTCGCTACCAAAGGGATTAGTTTAACCAGTTGAGTTGACCATCCTCGTTTTCTTTATAGTTTTATCTAATTAACGGTTAAAATGAAAAGTGTTTGTTGGTTTGAGGGTAGGTCAAATAGCAGTGGTTAATGTTTTTTGTGAGCGCTTGCGAACGATTTTGTGGGGACCTCTTGGTTTTTAATGAGGGAGCTTCACGCTAATGCGCGCTCAAAGTAGGAGCTCTAATCATGTGCGGTAATGTTATATGGTTGATAAAAAAAACAACCGACGTAATGAGAAGAAGATTCCCACGACACAATCGGTATTTAAGTAATTTGTTGATGACGGTGCTTATAACATTTTTTCTTGAGGTTGTCAAGATGGGAATATGAAAAAAAATCGCTCACTTTGGCGAAGGGCATTCTTTTAAATATATATATATAAAAAAAACTCTCCCCGTTGTCGTGGTGACGTGGGGGAGAGCTAATCCTTGGCCCGAGGATTAAACAACCCTATATAAATTAACGTTTTAAGAAAGAAAACGTGGGCCATTTAAAACGCGACCCCCCAGCACTCGCGAACTGGGGGGGAATTTCTTGAGCCGTGGTGGCTTGCCTGAATTCTTTTTTTTTGCCGAACCTGAGAACCATTCCATCCCGAAGAAAAAAAGTTTAACCTGGTTAGTAGTTAGTAATGTTATGTCGGGGTAGGTAGGTCGACAGGTCGGGGTCTGTTTTGGCGCATGTCGCGAGTTTCGTGAGGGCCTTTGTCTTCTAGAAAGGCTTGTTCACTTTAAAGCGCCATGGTTACTGCTCTGATCTTGATCATTTTGGTTGCGACATTTTGAGTCATTGTTTTGCGGGGGTAGAGGGTCTTGTGACGCTCCAGTCTGGAGTAGGAATCTATCAATCACAATCCTCGCCCCGCGGCGGCGCGGGACTTACTTTGTGGTGCAGAAATTGATGCCCATGCTGGGGGCACCTCTGCAGCAACTGATGCTATACCTCTCTTTCATCGTCGTAGAGTATTTAATCAGTGTTGATAAAGTTAATTAACACACGTCTCAATACATGGAACCAAAAAGTTGATAGAGTTTTTGGGGCCAAATAATTGAGACAATTCTTATTTTGATGAGACGTTTATAACACATTTTTTTAGGGTTGTCAAGACAAAAAATACAAAAAATTAAAAAAAATTACAATTTGTCTAATTTATTGGTGCGAACGAACTTTTCATAAGCGGTGATAATGTCCTTATTTACGTCCTCTATCGAGCGTGCGGCATTGATAACCTTAAACCTCTGGGGCTCGTTTTCTGCCATCTTTAAGTATCCTCTGCGCAGACGCTCATGAAATTCTAAGGCAACTTTTTCAAAACGAAGCTCTTTATCTTTCATGGCTTCGGATTTTTTAAAACTACGGGCTAATCCGGTTTTGGCATCTATATCTAATAAAAAGGTGATATCTGGCTTAAAATCACCGGCAACCAGGCAATAAAGGGTGTCCATAATCTGAGTATCGCCAAATTTGGCAGCGCCATAATATTGGTAAGCCAGAGTCGAGTCGTTAAAACGATCGGATAAAACAATTTTGCCTTTTTCAAGGGCGGGAAAGATAACTTGAGTCAAGTTAATGCGCCGGTCAGCATAAAATAACAAGACTTCTGTTAATTCATCAAACTTGTTTTTATCCCCTTCAACCAGAATCTTTCTGATTTGTTTACCGACGGGAGTGCCACCGGGTTCACGGGTTAAGACAACGGGGAGATCTTTTTGTTTTAAGTATTGCGCAAAAAGATCTATCTGGGTCGATTTGCCGGAGCCTTCGCCACCCTCAAATGTGATGAATAAACCGCGTTTCATATTATTTTTTTCCACCAAAGACAAAATATTTTAAGTTAGCAACAAAACGACTGGCGAACCCCATCTTGGCGACATCTTCTTTGGCCACAATCGGCACAACTTCACGTGTCTCATCGCCATAAGTGATGTGAATTTCACCTAGCTTATCACCTTTATTTATAGGAGCTTTAAGCGGTGTGTCATACATAATCTTGGCACCCCACTTGTTTTTGGTGCTCTTTTTACCGGTTTTGACAACGTCATGATCTACAACGGCATCAACCGATGGAAGTGTGCCATACCAAACCGGAATTTGGGCGACAATTTGATTTTGTTTGAAAAATCTGTAGTTATCAAAATTAGCAAAACCCCAGGTAATCAGCTCTTCACTTTCAACCGAACGCTCTTTGTTGCTGCTTAAACCGGTAACAACCTCAATCAAACGACGATCACCGCGCTCAACAGAAGCGGTCAGACAATAACCTGCTTCGTTGGTATGACCGGTCTTTAAGCCATCGGCACCTTTTAATGTATAGAGCAGAGGATTGCGGTTACCTTGCTTGATACCGTTAAAGGTAAATTCTTTTTGCTTGAATATCGGGTAATATTCCGGAAACTCTTTAATAATATGACGCGCTAGGATGGCCAAATCCTCCGGAGATATACGGTGATCCGGATGCGGAAGGCCGGTGGCGTTCTCAAAATGAGCATTCTTTAAGCCCATCTTCTCGGCTGTTTCGTTCATTAAAGAAGCAAATTCTTCTTCTGAGCCGGCAATGTTTTCAGCAACCACAATACAAGCATCATTTCCGGATTGAATAAGGATACCTTTGATTAAATCTTCTACTTTAACTTCTTGGTCGATATTTAAAAACATTGTTGAACCGCCGGAAGCTGCACCGCCTTTTTCCCAGGCTTTTTTGCTAACGGTAAAGGTGTCTTCTAAGGAAATTTCGCCTTCTTTGATTTTTTGCAACAGAATGTAAACCGTCATCAATTTGCTCATTGAGGCCGGTGCTATCATCTCTTGGTGATTTTTGGTAAAAAGATAGGCTCCGGTTTCATAGTCCATCAAAATGGCATTTTGTGCTTTGGTTTCAAAGGCAGAGGCATTTGCTGCCAACGCTAACAGTGAAACGCCGGTCAGTGTTGCTAACATATATTTATTTTTCATAATTTAAGGCTCCTTTAACCTTCAACAATAGTGACATCCGCATGTCCATAATCTAACACGCGGTCGAGAATTTTTAGGGCTTCATCGCGACTCTGGTAGGCACCTAAACGAACACGATAAACGCCGTCTTTACTTAAATAAGCTTCATAAATGCTGACTGTACCGAAACGTTTCATAGATGAGGCCATCTCTTTGGCTTTATCTAAATCCGAAAAAGCGCCGACTTGCACATAAAATGTCCCGTATTCCGTAGCAGGGGCTTGTACATTATTATCAGCAATTGTTTTGCTTTCTTTGTCCGGGTTGTTATCAGCAACAGCTACCGGGGCTGCAACCGGAGTTGGTGCAACGGCAGGGGCTGATTTTGCGGTTTCGGTAACCGTCGAGTATTTAATTGCTTCATTATAAATTTTAGAAGAGTTTGTTTGAGATAACATGGCTTCTTTTATGGCGCGGCTTTCTTTGGCTAAAACTTCTACCTTTACTTTGGTTGTACCTTTTATCTTATAGCCTAAAAGCTCGGCACCTTTTTCTGATAAGTCAATGATGCGGTTTTTGACGTACGGACCACGATCATTTACACGGGCAATAATGGATTTGCCGTTTTCAAGATTGGTAACACGAACGATAGAAGGCAAAGGCAATGTGCGGTGTGCAGCGGTAACGGCATGCATGTTATAACGCTCGCCATTGGCTGTGCGCTTATTATGGAAGTCCGTACCATACCAGGAGGCCATGCCTACCTCAGAATAACTGTAGTCTTCTTTCGGGGTATAGGTTTGACCTAAAGCCGTGTAAGTGTTGCCGACTTTATATATACCACCGTCTTCCTTGATGGCAGAAACTTCTTCGGTTAAGTTTTTAAACTCAAACTCGCGTCTGCCGGAACAGGCTGTCAGTAAGGCTAGCATCAAGCAGCTGCATATTATTTTTGTGGTCCTAAAATTCATCATTTTCGTATCCTTATTAGCTTTCAAGTCTAAAACTTTTTTTTGCTATGTAAAGCGGTTTTCTATAGTTATGAGCTTTTCTTTATTTATCCCTATGGCAATAAAAAATTTTTGACAATTACAAAGTTTACATTATTATAAGTTCGAAATCCTTAACAAAAAGTAAGGGAATGGGAAGATGATAAATAAAAATTTGGTATGTTTGAGTTTGGCCTTTGTTATGGCGGTTTTTGTTCAAAATGCCAGTTGTGTGGAAATGCTCAGACCGGAAGACGAGGGTGTTTTGTGGTCGTTTGATGTGAATGAAGGTGATGAAACACGTGGTATTTTAACACAAGTTGTTGAGGGGACACTTGTTCAAAGAGAAGTAAGCGTCAATGAATTGCCGGTAGCCAGACCTCAAGAGCCGGAGCTTATGCCCGTTTATCCTGATCATGGAAGAAGAAAAGTTCGCATTATTAATCGTCCGGCAAAAGTTCGGGTTAGAAGAGCCGGAAATTCCCATATAAGAGTAAAAGAGCCTGATTTTAGTGCCTTAGATGATGATGCCCCTTATTATAAGTCAAGGAGTGCCCGTATGGAGGATTTGGACGGTAAATATCCGCGCGCCATTAAGGTCAGAAGAGCTAACGGGGATGTGAAAGTGATGCACTGGAAAGGGGATGAAAGTGTGGTCTCTGACAGTATAGAGATACCGACGTATCAAGAAGTTAGCGGTAAGAAACCGGTTTATGTAGCACCGGCTTATGATGCACCGGTTATGGATGCTAACGATGATGATGTCCCGATGATTGATGAGGGAGAATACCTCAGATGACAAGTACAGTTTCTGTTGCAGAAAATACTTGTCTTGTCGGGCATGAAGAAGCGGAGAAACTGTTTTTATCGGCATATAATTCTTGTAGTTTACACCACGGGTGGTTGATCTTTGGCGATAAAGGTATCGGCAAGGCGACTTTTTGTTATAAATTGGCGCGGTTTTTGCTCTCTGCTGAGGATAAAAAAGTTTATAACAGTTTGGATATCAGTCCTAAGAGCGCGGTGTTTAAGCAGGTAGCTTCCGGTTCGCATCCAGATTTTAAGGTCTTAGAGAGGGATTATACCGATACGGATAAGAAAAAAATCATTAAGGCTATCAATCAAGGTGAAGAAATCAGCGAAGAGATGAAGCAGGGGTTGAAGCGCTCTAACGTGATTAAAGTTGAAGATGTGCGCGAGGCAATTTCTTTTTTGATGAAAAAGTCGTTTGATAATCATTGGCGCGTGGTGATTGTTGATAGTGTTGATGATTTAAATGCATCATCGGCTAATGCATTATTAAAAATATTAGAAGAACCGCCGCTTAAAAGTATATTATTGTTAGTGGCGCATAATTTACAAACCGTGTTGCCGACCATTCGTTCGCGGTGTGCTAAATTAGGGTTGAAACCTTTAAGTACCTTAAATACGGAAATGCTGTTACGTCGCTATCGGCCGGATCTTTCAGAAACGGCGGTGCAAAAATTGGCGCAAATTGCATCAGGCAGTATCGGCCGGGCTCTAAATTATGCCGAGAATGATGCAATCGGTATGTATCAGGCTATCCAAAAGGTATGTTATCAAGGGGCAAAGTGTGAAGGAAGTTTATTATCAGAGTTGGCCGATCGTGCGGCAGAAGATGATGAAACGTGGCAGTTATTTGAGGAGCTTATCTGTCGTTTTGTCAGGGATACTTTGCCTGATTTCGAGCGTCCGCGGGCGTTGTATGAAGGTTATGAAAATGCGCTTAAAGTTTTAGATGAAACGGTGCGGCTTAATATGGATAAAAAGCAGGCAGCACTGCATATTTTGAGCGTTTTAGGCTCGTGCTAATCTAAAAGATAGATAATGGTTTTATAAAAAATAATAAAATATTAACTGATTAGGGTATATTATGCTCGTGCAAAGGTCGGTAAATAGGCCTCCTTTTGGGCTGAAAAACACTGTAAAACAGGATATTTTGCTTGATTTTTTGTTTAAAATATGGTATAATTTTTGCAATGTATGGGCATTTTAGCCCACTATGCGTTATGGAGTGCCTTTTATGTATTTGTTAATGTTGTTGGCAGCATTTATTTCTCAGATGTACGGATTTAATTTATCCGCGCGGCCTGATTATGACCGTGATGTTGCCATCAAAAAGGCACAAGCTGTTATTTATAAGTTTCTTTTTCAGGATAATGAAGTTAAAAAGCTGTTAGTTAAGGTTTCCTCTGGCAGTATGGATACGTATGGGTTGCCTTATACGGTTTTGCCTAATGATGCGGTTTATGCGCATTTTGATGCCGTAAATGGGGCCTGTGGTTCGGCACAGGGAGTGAATTATAAAAATGACACTACTCTTTATTATCATGCAAGCAGTGATGAACATGCAGCCGGGGCAAATATTCCGCATGCTTATTTTATGCGTCGTACGGGTCTTTGTCAGGAATCAGAAGATAAAAACGGTGAACACGATTTGATTGATGAGCTTTCTATCGGCAGGCAGTTTTTTACCTCCAGCAGAATGATCAGCCGTGTGATTTGTGTTGATGCAGATTTGCAAGTTAGTGGTGCTAAAGATTGCGAGCTTTATAGTATTGATGAGAGTACCGGAGAAAGGGTATGGAATATGGATCCGAGTGGTACATATGTCAAATCCTGTTGTTCTTCGGGCAGACGTTTTTTACTCAGCTATATGCGTGTAGATCCGAGGTGGCTTAATCGGGTTACCCAAGAGGTTAGTTTTGATTTATTAAAAGCGGTATCTTTGTATGATTATGCAGAAAATATCGGGGTTATTACCTGGCATAACGGAGAAACTGCGGATGAAAAGTATTGGCTTTTTAGAGGAAAACTTCATTTTCGGCCGGCTTATATTGATGAACAGAACGCTTGGATATCGACGCATCCGGGGATGACTTATCCGGTTGAGCTGACACAAAAAAGCGTATGGAAGTTGCCGAAATATTTTACGGAGAGTTACTTTCAGGGATTGGGAGGAGATACAAATTTTTGTAAACCGGCGTGTTTGATAAAAATACGGGCGTTTTAGAGATTTTTTGTAAGGGAGAACGATGATGGAAAAAAGATATAACATATTAGGACAGCGCGGTACCCTTTTAGTCGAGGCTATTGCGATGCTTGGTTTGATAGCTATCGTGACACCGACACTTTATAAAAAATCTGCTGAAAGAATGCAAGAAATACAAGATATTAACGTTGCCAGTCAGGCGCGTACGATGAACAGTATTGTGGAGACGTTTGTTAAATCCAACTTTGATAATTTGCTGAACTCAGCATCTGTTGAGGGCAACAGTACATTGGTGTTGGTTTATGATGATAATACAGAGGGTGAGGAGGTTTATCCTATCGGTTATTCGGCATATGTACCGTTCGGTTATACAGCAGGCGATTTGAAGAACTATGGTAGTCCGAGGGTGTTTGTTCACCGTGACGGCAGTACGTTGGTTTCCTATATTGTTTTCCCGGCAACCAGTGATCCGGGGCAAAAGCGTGCAGCTCGTATAGCTTCGCTTGTCGGTGCTAACGGTGGTACGGCTTCGGAGCCTTTGAATTCAAGTGATACGGGTTCGGTATTGGTTTATGGTACCGGCGGGGCATGGAAACTCAGTCAAGAAATGTTGGCTGACTTGGGGGCTTATGATCCGGCCTCTCCGAACACTCTTCCGCTTAACTCTTTAGTGGTAACGGCGGCAGAACCGATTACAATTTCTAATATAGACAGTGAGAAGTTTTTATACCGTGTACCACCGGAGGGTGATGGCGAAGATTATCATAATACGATGGTAACAGACCTTTATATGGGGGGAGCCAGTGAGCCGACATCGTGGACAAACAATGCGGAAGACTATTATTCCATTTGGAATGTCAGAAAGTTAACCCTTAATACCGTATGTACGCCGGGAGTTGTTCATTCATCAGGTGCAGTAGCAGGCTGTGATCCTAATGTGGCGGATCTTTATATCGGAAGACCAACGATTAGTCCGTTTTCAGGTCAGAGTGCTTGGGATGACATCCTTAATAAAGGTAACACCGGTGCGGCATGGTTTTATGGTAATTTATCGGCCTTAAAAGAACGTTTTCGTTTATATCGTGACGGTAGTTCCATAACAACAGATGATGAGTTTGATGTGGTGCGTGATTCTGAAAATTATGACGTTTTAGAGTTTTCACGTCGTTCTGATACAGGTGATAGCAGTGATGTAGGGGCAGTCGAACTCTCGGTTTTGCGCGCACAAAATGCCGGATCCGGCGCAAGCGTGGAGATGATTAACGGATTTGTTGCGGCACGTGAAAATCCGGATGCTACTGCAGGTACAATGAATGGTGAATTCTTGGTTGGAAACAGTTCGGTTGCCGGCGGTGAAGGAGGGCTTATTCGTGCAAGATATGTGGGTAATAGCTCAGGTACCGGTACAAATGAGTTATCATTAAATACTCCTGATGCAATAATGGTGCCCAGTGGCGCATTTACAACTAATATTAACCGACGCGGTGGGTACGTTTATATTGGTGGTGTAGGTGATTCTTCTTCCAGTGGGGTACTTTCTGAAGTATATATTAATGATCATGGTGGAACGTTATCTGCCGGTGAAGATGGAAATTGGATGCTTGCCACCGGCGGAAGCTCTGATGCTAATGTTCATATGTTGATGAAGCCGGGGTCTTCTTCTGTGTTTACAATTGGTTCCAGTGATGTCGACTCTCATTTTATGGCTCATATGGAAAATGAGCGTGTTGCATTAAGTAATGGTCGGCTTTTGCTCTATAATGTGGATAGTATAGGTACAGAAGACAGTGCAAGTTTTAGTCCCGCTGTGCATGCTGCTTCATTAGAAGCTCTTACGGGGCATAGTGGTGAAAATCTGGTTGGTACTTCCAGCTTTACTGGAACAATGGTTGCAAATAACAAGTATTTTGATGTTTTAGGAAGTACACTTATGGGTGGAAATAACATGGTAAATGCTCCTGATTCATCGGAAGTGCTTCCGGCATATAGGATTTATAATCGTAATGATTGGCGGTTAACGGTTTCCGGTTCAACCTATATTGACGGGTTATTATGGGCAAGAAATGCTTGGTTTGTTAACTCCGGTTTTAAGGAATTGCATGCCGGTTATTCTTCTTACAGTGATTATATTAATAATATTGATAACGGGTGGCTCCACGCAACGGGGTCGAGTGTGACGATGAGAAACAAACTTGCTTCCGGTGCTGATAAGACAATGTTTGAGGCTAAAGACAGCAGTATCATAATGAGAGATTTAAACGGAGCTTCAGTTCATTTAGAGGGTGGCGCAAAGATGGAATATAGCACCAGTACCGGAGAGCGTAACCACTTTGTGGCCGCATCAGAGGGAGAGAGCAGCTATATTGAAATGATGGGGCATGATACAGCCAGAATTTATACGGAAGATTCTTCAATATCCGGAGTTGTTGATATTCAGCAGGGCGGATTTAGAGTTTTCGGACATCCGAATGTTGTTGCCGGTGCCGGAAGCTCAGAAACATATAGCAGTAAGATTGTGGCAAAAACCGGTAATTTCGGAATCAAAACGACAAAACCCGGATCAGAAAGCAGAATGCAGTTTCAGGTTAATAATCAGGAGATTGCAACGCGTGATGTCGACTTTAGAATTATGGACGATGACGAAGGTGGAGAAGATATTGAAAGGACGGTATTCTTGGTTAAGCCAAACAGCGATAATTCAAGTAATGCCAATGTTCAAATCAGAGGAACGCTCCATGTTAATGATAATAGTATTTTGCATATTTCTTCTAATGATCTTAATAGGGCCAGCAGTGAAAGCGGTGATGACAGACACGCCATGTTAGAAATTGATCCGCATTATATCCAAGTGTGGTCCAGGAATTCTTCCACAGGGGATTATGTTGGATCGAGTGGTAGTGAAGGATATTATGCAATGTTAAGGATTGATCCGGATAATCTTGACGGGGAAGCCGGTACAAACCCAGGAGATGCATCCATTTATATCCGTAAGGGTGCTATTGAGTTAGAACAAAGTATGCCCAGTGGTGTACTGGGAGATCCGTCAGAATATTCGTCTGATACCGGATATGGTTATATTATGGCTAACCGCTTTGTTTCCAATGCCGGACAAACTGTTCCGACGTATAGTTCTGCTACCGGCGCGTTTGATAGCGGTATACAATATGATCAATATATGGTTAATCCGGCTTATACATCCGTGATGCACGATATTAAATTAACCACCAGAGGTGGTGCACGTTTAAGTGATATCTTACCGGATTATATCTTAAAAGGGGTTTATAACCTGATTAATAACTATGAAGAGGGTGATTCAAGTGGTGATCCATCGTCACAGACAGAATATATGAATTCATGGGCGGATCCGTATATAGGTATTATTCCTTTTGCCTCCTGTCCGCCGGGATACCATCAATTAGCTACGATTGTACCGATTTCATTTAACGTCGGGCAAGCCGGTGATGTCATTGTTGAAGAAATAAATGGTAACAAAAGGTTTAGAGTCAATCCGGCAGGAAGACAGGCAAGGATATTGGCGGAAGCGAACGAATCAACAAGTTCACGGATTGCTTATCCGACTTTAGAGCATGTCAGCAGCTTTGTCTTTAACAGTATGACAGGTACCTGGAGCAGTAGCTCATACATCCCTGAACCGGATACACAGTGGCGTTCTGAAGGTTGGTTTATGGGATTTCCTGCCGTTCACCCGACATCAGATTGGTCAACAACAGTTTCTGCTGTTGAAGGAGATAGTTCAACAGCATGGAAATACAGAGGTGGAGATGCCTCTTCGGATAGCTTCCGGACAGTGGCTGAGCCGCTTTATTTCCAACAGAATACCTGGCTTAAGACTTCCGTTGTTCCACAAACGGGTGATGATGCCCGGGGATGGCGAGCCTATATGGGCTTTTTATACGATAGCGATGCTTGGACGGATGTACCCGGCGGTATTTCAAGAGAGAACTCAATTGTTTCCAATGCAAATGATTCGGGCAGTAACGAGAGTAGTGTTACAGAGTTTTATTCAGGTTTTGTTTGGAATTTATTCCCGGTTCCGACCAACACACTTGAAGGACATGCGACGGTTTATTGCTATTTTGATCGCTCGAATTTTAGGGAGGGTGAATGGGGTACTCTTGTCGATCCGATTGATCAGCTCGGTGCGATTAGAGGTTCTTCCGGTGTTACCTTTAGAAAGGGTAGAAAACGTGAGGAAAGCCCGGGATATGTTGAGCGTTTGAACGATCCAACATTAAGGTATAATGATCCGTGGTAGATTATCCTTACTTATTTTCAGGCGGTCTAAAAAGGCCGCCTTTTATTTGTTATGCGTGGCATCTGGTTTTGATCGGTTTTTAGATAATAAGGACTGCAAATAGTAGAGCAGGCGACAGTCTTTATTATATTGACGACTTAAGTAATAACCGTCATCCGCGGTTTCATTGAACCGTATGCGTTGCTTTAGGTAGTTAATTTGCTCTATGATATCCATTGCTTTTTTTTCTGAAATATATGAGAATTTATATATTATAATTCATATATAAGACTTGGATATCATGAAATCAAGGGGATGGGCAAAATAAATGCTTAAAAAATGTTCTTGACAATGTTTTTATTTTGTTCTAGTTTGCCGTTAACCAAAACAGAACAAAAAAGGAACAAAAAATGGTTTGTAAAGTTAAGACAGTTGCTTTTAACGGGATTGCGGCGCAGCTTGTGGAGGTTGAAGCCAGCAAAAGTGCAGGGCTACCGGGGTTTGTTATTGTCGGGTTACCGGATAAGGCTATTAATGAGAGCCGCGAACGTGTGCGCGCGGCGTTTAATGCATTGGGGTTAGAATTTCCTAATGAGCATGTGATTGTGAATTTGGCACCGGCGGATTTGCTTAAAGAAGGGGCGCATTTTGATTTACCGATTATGCTTGCTATCTTGGGGATGATGGGTTATGTGGCTAAAGAAAAACTGCAAGGGCTTATTGTGATGGGAGCATTATCGCTTGATGGCAGTGTGGAACGTGTCAACGGTGCGTTGCCGGCAGCGGTAAAAGCAGCAGAGCAACATCTTGGTCTTATTTGCCCGAAGGTTAACGGCAGAGAGGCGGCTTGGAGTGATTGTGCTAAAATTTTGCCGATCAAACATGTGCTGGAGTTATTGAATTATTTTAAAGGAAAAACAATTATCAATGCACCGGAAAAACCTTTGCTTGAACGCGGTCAGTATCATATTGATATGGCTGATGTAAAGGGGCAGGAGAGTGCAAAGAGAGCAATGCTGATTGCCGCGGCGGGCGGGCATAACCTGTTGATGATAGGACCTCCGGGAAGCGGTAAGACCATGCTGGCAGAGAGATTGGCAACGATTCTTCCGAAGATGACGGTACAGGAAGCCCTGGAGACGGCGATGATTCATTCGGTTGCCGGACTTTTGGATGAGAATATTCATTTTTTGCGACCATTTCGTGCGCCGCACCACAGTGCCTCCACACCAGCTTTGGTTGGCGGTGGCAGACGAGGGACACCAGGGGAAATTTCTTTGGCACATAACGGGGTTTTATTTTTGGATGAATTGCCTGAATTTTCCAGAGCTACACTCGATTCGCTCAGACAACCTCTGGAGAGTAAAAAAGCCGTTATTGCACGGGTGTTGGCGCATACGGAATATCCGGCACATTTTCAGTTAGTGGTGGCGATGAATCCTTGCCGCTGCGGTCATCTCGGGACAAACGGACATATCTGTCCTAGAGCGCCTTTGTGCGGGGCGGAATATTTAAGTAAACTTTCGGGTCCGTTTTTGGATCGATTTGATATTGAAATTGAGGTTCCGGCGGTTAATCCGTATGAGCTCACCGCAGCTGATAGGGGAACGGATTCGAGTACTATGCTTAAAGAGGTTGAGAGGGTCAGACGAATCTGTTTGGAGCGATTCGATAAATTTGGAATAAAAAATGCAACAGTCAATGCTGATTTAAAGGGAGAAATTTTAGAAAAAGCGTTAGATATGGATGAAAATTTGCGTCAATTTGCCGCAGAATCAGCAGAAAAGTGCGGTTTGACAGCCAGAGGATTAATGCGAATTTTGCGGTTAGCAAGAACGATTGGAGACTTGCAAAATGAAAAAAAGGTGTCTAAAATGCACATTATCGAAGCTTTGTCTTATCGGCATAGGCTTTTTAGAAAACCTAATTAGGAGAATAAATAATATGTCAGCGAAAAACATTCATAAAATATTTTTCAGCGGCTTTTTGACATTGGGACTGTTGCTTTCCGTGCCAAGCATTAATGCCGCTAGTGCTGCCGACGGAATTTTTTCGGGCGGTAGCTGCACTAATTGCAGTGCAACCAGAAAATCCAATAAACAAGTAAAAATTGTCGACGGAACGAGAAAACGCGGTTGTTCAAATTGCTCAACTTCGGATAAGAGAAGTTATGCTTTTGCTCAGCCAAGATATAAGAGTGTTGAGCGCCAATGCGGCGATCTGGCTCCGTTCGCACTGACAAATGTTGATTTTAAATTAAATAATAAAGGTGGTTCTAATCCTTATGGCGACTCCCAAGTCGGAAACTATCGTTTTCGTATTTTCGGTTGCCGTCGTGCCAGCAAAAAGGCGATTCTTAATCAAGGTCGCGTGATGCAGAAAGATATGGCTTTTCGTGATGTTTTCAGAAAGTCAGCCGATAAATGCTATAAGGTTATGGAAATTCCTAATAACGTTTGCTTAGCCAATAATACTGTTCGTCTGCCGGAATATGTTTTGACAGCCGAAATCAATGACTTCTTTATGAATGTTTGCGATGAATATGATTGGGAAAATGCTCGTTCAGAGAATCGTCGTGACGGTTCAGCAGAAATGACTGTTACCTGGCGTTTGATGAACTTGAGCCAAAGCAAAGTTTTCTGGAAGGGTGTAACCACAGGTTATGCTGAGTTGGAAGACGGTGTGTTTGAGGGTGAAACAAGATTGGCTGAAGAAGCTTTTGCCGACGCAGCTGCTCGTTTGAGCTCATTGCCCGGTTTTGAAGCGCAATTGAATGTTCGTGTCAGCGAAGAAGAAGTTGCCAGAGAGCGTGCCGCTTTAGTTGCTTTTGATGCACGTTATAATCCGGGTAAATGCGGATATACCAGACAGCCAATGATGCAGACCCCGACACCTTGCGGTCAGCCGGTTTGCCCGATGATGGCACAGCCGATGATGATGGCTCAACCTGTGATGATGGCTCAACCGATTTGTCCGTGTGCTATTCCGCAACCTTGTGTTTGCACACAGCCGGTTTGTTCTTGTCCGATTGTCAGCTGTCCTTGTGCCCAACCTGTTCCGGCAGAACCAAAAGTTGAGGAATTTGTTGATGTTAAGACCAAGAAGAAGATTATTGAACAAAAGATAATCACAAAGACCAGAGTTGAGACTCCGGCTCCGGTTTGCCAACAAGTTTGCCAACCGATCTGCCCGCAACCGACATGTCAAGTTCAATGCACCAAGACTTGTCAGCAACCAAAGTGCCGTCGTATCTGCACAGAAGTTTGTGACGAGAGCACCGGAAAGTGCACCAACAGCTGTCAGGAGGATTGCAGCGAGCGTACCGTTCAGCCAAAGGTTGAAGTATTGAAATATACACCGGCTCAGCCGGCACCTAAACCTGAACCGGTTGTTGTAGAGGAACCTGTTATTGAGGAAAAAGGCGGCGTTGTTGAGACACATAAAGTTTATGAAAACTGTGTTGATGAGGACGGAAACCTTGTTTATGATCCGGATTATTGCCCGAATTGGTTAGATTGGGCCAGCTTTAATTTGAGCTGTATTGTTGATCGTCCGGCTTATAATGAACTCAGCCCGGAAAACATGCTTAAAGTTCGCGGTGATGTTGTTGATGTAACGAACTTTGCCGGTAAGAAGGGTACAGGTTTGCTTGTTTCTGATTCGTATGTTTTAACTTCTACCGATTTGGTTAATAAGCACCATAATACTTATGATATAAAGACCTTGAACGGTAATACGTTAAAAGCGACTGCTGTCAGAGTTAATCCAGGTAAGAAGATTGCTTTGCTTCATTTAGATACCCCGGCGACTTATACGCCGCTGGCTCTGAATATGGATTTACCGGCAGTTGATCAGGAAGGATTTATTGCTTTGGGACGTATGGATGAAGCAAGCAAGAACTATCTTGACGATAATGGTAAAATTCACGGATATCGTTATTCTGACGTTATGGGAACAGAAGTTGTTGTTGATACATTGGTCAACAAAGTTTCTCCGGGTAGCGTGCTGATTGATAAATTAGGTACGGTAAACGGTATTTCCAATACAGCAAAGCAGACGGAAGAAGGAATGGATTTGTTCTTGCCGACCGATACTACTTTGAAGAGTGTTGGTTTGACTATCTGTGAGAGAAAAGTCGTTACCGAACAGATTTTGCAAGAGGTGAAGGCACCTGAAGCTATGCCTGAACCAAAGCGTAAGTAATTTAAGCTGAAACTGATTAGGTTAAGGTAAAAGTCGGCTTATAATGAGCCGACTTTTATCATGCGAAAACCGCCGGCTTTTTGGGCCAGCGGTCTTCTTAGGTTTGGGAATGCGGATTTACTGCTCAGGTTGCTTCTCTTCTTGTTCCTTTTTTCCTCCCTTTCCGGATATAGCATATCCGAGGAGGGTGAATATTAAGGCAACAAAAAAGGTGTGGGTACAGTAGTTGTTTGTAACTTTGCCCAAACAGTCGAGCATCAGGTCAAATCCCAGAGTTGCCCCCAGGATTGCTGTAATGCCCCCAGCAATGCGCATGAGCCATTCGCGGTTCCGTACCTTGAAACCATATCCTATGGACATGATTCCTAGGACGATCAGCACCGATAATGTGATTGCGAAGAGACCTTTGGCCTCTTTGATCACAAAAACTTGTGCCGAAAGGTCTGCCGTGTTGCCTGACAATACCATCAAGATGGCAGCTGTGATGCCGGAAAATACCAGCACCCAGGCTAGTGATGGCAGGCATTCGGTTTGCCACCAGGGGTTGCCCTCATCTGGCATTGTCGGGATTGCTGTTGCCCAAGAGATGAAGAGCACGGCCAAGATAATTGCCACCAAAGCGGCCACGGATGTGTATAGGCAGCTCAGCCCGATTGTGGCAAGCAATGTTAAAGCGGCTACGAAAATTAAAAGTTTCTTTTTCATTGTTGTAAAGTTTTGAATTAAAGATGTGAATAAAACGATTACAAAGTATATGTTTTATCCGCAACTTACCATCAAAACTCTCAAACAATTACCCGAAGATAACCGATCTCAAACCTTAATAATAAGAAGACAGATGCGTAAACATAATACTTTGTAAACTAGGATTATTATACCATATTTTTAGCGGTGAGGCAAGAAAAATCGGTTGTCCTTAAATGGAACAAAATAAAACCGCCGTCCTTTTTAGGGGACGACGGTTTTGGTTTGAGTTTGTGGCGCTGAGCTATTTCGTCGGTTTCTTATTGATTATGATAAGGCCGATGATAGCTAAGATGAAGGCTGCTCCTCCCGCGATAGCTAAATTGTTCATTATGTCAGCCGGGAATGTGGGGTACAGCTTAAGGCTGCTTCTTAGCCATAATCCTAAGATGATTAGGAATGCTCCCGCGGATGCATCAAACAGCTTATATCTCCATCTGTTCTTTAGGGATAAGATGATGAGTGCCAGGCCGGAAAGCATTAGTATGATGCAGATAGTACCCCAGGTGGAACTTTTTGCAGCAAGCGCCATTATCGGTGATGCGTGGGTGATTGCCCCAGTGATCAGGGTAATGATGCCCATCCCCAATCCCGTCAATATGGCTGCCAGCGAAAGGTTACAGGGGTTAGGTTTCCACCAGGCTTTTTCTTTCTCCTCAGGGTTAAGGGGAATGGAAAAAGCCCAAGATGCTGCTACGATGCTTACCATGGTGAGCCATTTAAGCAGAGTTGCAACATTGGGGTTAGTGCTGTCATGCCAAATGTGGAACAGCACAAGCGTTCCTAGCATCATAATGACGGCCAGCGTCATTAAAAAGATCTTTTTCATACGTAGATTGGATTAAGTGTTAATATGATTTGATTTAAAATTACAAAGCAAGTTTTGTCTGTAACTTACTATCAAAACTTTCAAACAACCATCTGATGATAATTGATCTCAAACCTTAACAATAAGAAACAAACTAATTTACCTAAGTACTTTGTGATTGGGACTAGCATACCATATTTTTTTTAGTGTCGCAAGAAAAAATTATAAAAATCTGTCGGGCACTTTTTTATTTGAAATTTTGCTTCTTAGAGCGGACGTGATTGCAGCGCATTGACAACACGGCCGATGATTTCAAATTCGTCTTTGTGGCAAGTAATATCCTGATAGCGCGGGTTATCCGATTTAAGTGCATACGTTGCAGCGGCTGTTTTTTGTAAACGCTTGAGCATAATATTGTCATCATAGCGGATGATATAAAGACCATCACCGGAATATTCTGCTGAGTTTGAGTCATAAATAACAAGTGTGCCGGCAAGAAGCGTCGGTTCCATGTTGTCACTATTAAAACGCAGAATTTTCAGGTGATGCGGATTGCCGTTGCACCAACCGTAAAATTCTTTTTGATTAAAGGCCATGCGACCGATGATTCTTTCTTGGTTTTGATAGTCTTGATCACAAATATCTATGCATACAAAATCTGTAATGTTTGATTTTAGGTCATGTAAATTAAGTTGCAGGGTATCAAGCGTGGAACTCTTTGATAAATCATCATCAATTAATTCTTCCTCGTTGATATTTAAGAAGTTACAGACTCGCTTACGGTCTACCTCTTTTAATCTTTTAGGATAACCGTACTTGATATATTGTTGAATATAGGAATCTTTTCTGCCGATGCTCAGTGAAACTTCGCGAAAGGTATGGCCGCTTGAAAGGATGTATTTTTCAAGACGCTTGCGAATTGTATCTAAGTTTGCCATTGTTGCTTCTCCTTTGGCTTTAAGGCTATAATAAATATATTTTTTTCATAGAAGACTTTTTTGTCTTGACAATGTATGAATTTTCATATATTAGCCTAGATAAGTTGTCAAGTGGGTAGTAGCCCGATGCTATTGCCTTTTATGAGCTTTTTTTGATGTTGGCAACTTGGACTATCTTGAACTATTCGGACTATTTAGGACTTTTTTTCAAGTAAAAGAGTTGAACTCTTTTTTGTGCTTTTTTGTTGTCAGATGGGGGAGATATGGAACAAGTTGTCTTAAATACAAATCTCAAATATATCTTATCAGGGCTTGATATGAAGCAGCGCGGGGAGTTGTTTACCGCGGTTTTAGAGGAGGAATACACCGGTTCTGATGAGATGGTGAAAAACATTTATACCTATATTCATGATGAGGCGGAGAATTTTTCTAAAAAAAGACAGCATATGCAGGAGTTGGGCAAAAAAAGTGCTCTTGTGCGCGCTAAGAAAAACAACGGCGTTACAACGACGTTGAAACGTTGTTTATTAAGAAAAGAAGCAAAAGAAGAAGATTTAAATATAAATAATAATATTCATTTATTTTCTCAAAAGAAAGGTACAGAACGGGCGAAAATTTCAAGGGAATTTGTGGCGCCGACGGTTAAAGATGTACGTGAATTTGTGTTAAAAAATCAGCTTAAAGTTGATCCGCAGGTATTTGTGGATTTTTATGAATCGCACGGCTGGATGGTCGGGCGTACGCCTATTTGCAGTTGGAAGGCGACAGTTAGACTTTGGCATCAGCGCAGTGTGTCAGCAGCTAAGAAAGGAGAGGATAAAAATCTGGAAAATCGTCAGGAAGATGAGCGGTATTGGTCTGATTTAGAGGAGAGAATGACTTCTTATGAGACCAGTAAAGCAGAAATTTTAGAACAGCCGAAACCTTTGGGTTTGCGGCAAAATGTTGCTGTTGATCAGCAAAATGAAACGGACTTGGACTTTAGCGGTAAACCGTTTGAACGGTTTATGAGACGTGTGAAAAAATATGATATCAAAGCGGAGGAAGACCATGAGTAAACAAACTGACTATTTTTTCTTGAACGTTAAAGAGATGTATCCGAGTTTTAATCGTCCGGCGGCGATTGATGAGGAAATATGGGATGAGATGCTCAATAAATTGAGCCTTGAGGATATCAAAAAGGCCTTAAAAGATTATCGTACAAGCAAAAACGGATCTTTTGCGCCATTACCTGCGCAATTTAAGGAATATGTATATCCCTATCAACCGAAACATAAGGTTGATGATGAGGATGAGTTGCCGATTTTTCCGGAATCATATTTGATGAATGAGGATATCAAAGCCGGGCGGTGTAAATATTTTTATCCGACTTATTGTGCAGGAGTGCAGTATGTGTTAAATGTCAAACTAAAGGAGGTTTTAGGCGAGGAGAAATTTAGTAAGACAACTTATCATCAGCGGTATCGTTTGGCAGTGGAAGAGGGGTTGTTCGGTGATTTTGACAAGACATTGGACATTGTGGCCCAGAATAAAGGGAAGGTGTTTCATGGCTGAGGTGCGGCGGGTAAGTTTGCTTACAAAATATTTTAAGATGGGGTGGCTTGAACGGCGATATTTTGACGGACACAGCTATTGTCAACATTATAGTGCCGAGGATAGGCTTAATTCAGGAGAAAGGTTGTATGAGGATTTTTGCTTATGGCGCAGAGGGGCGAGACTTATCACTAACTATAACCTTATAAGAGTGGATGTTTCATTGCGCAGGGTGGAGAATGTGGGTGTCGGAGCAGCTGCCGAGCGTTTTCGCAAGGCCTTAAAGCAGGTTTCTCGGTGCAATTTGCCGGTTATTTATAAAATTGTTTTGGATGAAAAGGAAATCAGGTGGCCTAAAGAATTAAGCGCCAGAGAACGGATATATTTTAATGAAGAAATTAAGGGCTTATTGTGTCGCGGTTTGGATGAGCTGTGTGCTTATTATCAATCAAGATAAGGCATAAAAAAAGCTTTACTTTTAAAATTTTTATGATAGAAGAGTTGACGCTAATTAAGACAAAGAATCGCTTTTTGAGTTTAAGTCATTAAATTAGCAGAATAATTTTGTGGGAGAACAGAGCCTAAGTTCTGACCACAGACCTTTGGTTTAATTTATTAAAGAATTGAGGTATTAAAATGGCTAAGTCTAAAAAGAAAATTTTAGGTTTAATCAAGCTTCAAATTCCGGCTGGTAAGGCAAACCCTTCTCCTCCGGTTGGACCGGCTCTCGGTCAAAAAGGCTTGAATATTATGGAATTTTGTAAAGCTTTTAACGCAGCAACGCAATCTATGGAACCGGGAATTCCTGTTCCTGTAGTTATTACGGCTTTTGAGGATAAGAGTTTTACTTTTGTTACTAAATTGCCACCGGTTTCTTTCTATATTAAAAAGGCTGCCGGTGTTAAGTCTGCTTCTAAAAATCCGGGCAAAGAAGTTGCCGGTAAGATTTCTATGGCTCAAGTCAAAGAAATTGCCGAAACAAAAATGCCTGATTTGAATTGTGCAACAGTTGAAGCTGCCATGAACATGGTTAAAGGTCAGGCGGTTTCTATGGGTATTAAAGTAACGGAGTAAGGCCATGACATCAAAAAGATTAGTTAATGCTTATAAGAATGTAGATAAAAATAAAAGCTACTCCTTAAAAGAGGCTGTTTCGCTGGTTAAAGCTAATGCCCAAGCAAAATTCGATGAAACAATTGATGTTGCGATTAATCTCGGTGTTGATCCTAAGTACGCTGATCAGATGGTTCGCGGCGTGTGTGGTTTGCCACACGGAAACGGCAAGAAAATTCGCGTTGCCGTTATGGCTCAGGGAGAAAAGGCTGATGAGGCCAAGGCTGCCGGAGCTGATGTTGTTGGCGCAGAAAATCTGGTTGATTCTATTTTAGCAGGTAAGATAGAGTTTGATCGTTGCATTGCAACTCCTGATATGATGGGGTTAGCCGGTCGTGTTGCACGTGTTTTGGGTCCGAAAGGCTTAATGCCAAACCCGAAACTTGGTACCGTTACCACTAATGTTGCCGAAGCGGTTAAAAAAGCTAAGGCCGGTGAAGTTCAATTCCGTGTTGAAAAGAATGGTATTGTTCATGCCGGTATTGCTAAAGCATCGTTTGATGAAGACAAGATTTATGAAAATGCAAAAGTTTTCATTGAAACAATCTTGAAAGCTAAACCGCAAACACTTAAGGGAACATATTTGAAAAAGATTTCTTTAAGTTCGACAATGGGTGTTGGTGTACATGTAGATGCAACCGCATTGTAATTGTTTTAGAAATAAGCGATATAAGGGTTGTCTTTAATAGGGCAACCCGTTTTTTTTGATTTTAAAACAAACAAACCGGGCTCCAGTAAAGGAGTCCGGTTTGTTTTTGATAGAGTTTGTTTGATTACTCGATTACAATTCATCATCTGTGCCAAATCTTGGCTTTTTGAGGACGTCTTCGAGGCTCTCTGTTTTGCCTTCAGTTTTGGCAAAGCGCCCGAAAGGCCTTCCGGTCATCCTTATTTCGGAAACGGTGTAGTTGCCGTTTTCTACGGTAAGGGTGATTTCAATTGGCGCCTTAGGTTTCAAGTCTGCCAGGTCCTTTTCTGTAGGTTGGCCCGGCTCGCCAAAAGGCACTTCAAGGAAGTACTTCCGGTTTGCTTTCATTCGCTGTTCGCCGTATCGGTGGATGACAACTTTGGTCATCGTCAGGCGATAGACGCCGAGGCGGACATTCTGGCAGGAAGCCAGGATGGCTGTTACTGTGAACGTTTTCATGTCGTTTACTGGTTCTAGCCAATCAGCCAACGGAAGAATGATGCGATGCCAGATGCTACCCAGTCCCAAGATCCGCGCTTGGGTTCATCGGGTTCTTCGTCGTCGTCAATAGACGTAGGGCTCAAAAACGCGGTATCACCTAACTTGAAGTTGTGGTCTTTAGAGTCGATGATGCAGTGGGCCGTGGGCTGAATTTCATCACCATCGATGCGATTAACTACGAAAGCGATCACACAGAAATCGGTACCTGCAATCGGGCGGATATCATAAACCTTACCTTCCGCAGAACCATCTTCTTCGGCACAGGGTTTGAGATCCCGAAGTTCAATGGTAATCTCATCACCATCGTCAGAGTAGTCATAGGCATCGGGTCCAAGAATGAGATGACAGTACTCATCCTCGACGGGCGTGCCGGCAATAGAGGTGATACGGATTTCAGCTTGGCCATAGTCGCTATCCGGAATTTCGTTCAGGGTTTCGATTGTGGCTTCAATGATTTCCTTATCGTCGGGCTCATCGCTCTCGGGTTGGATCAGCTCAAACCTGAGGTAGACCACTTTCTCCTCCTCATCATTATCGACAGAGTTTGTCGGTAAGAGGATCCAGAAGCTCCCATCTCTAGAGGTGGAACTTTTGACTTCAGCGAAGAAGGAGAAATCATCAAATGGACCTCCGTCAATTTGCCCTACATAATCGATCGTGGCTGTGATGAAATCATCGGCGGTAGACGTGGGTTTAACCACGGCAACCCTGATGGTGACTTCATCTCCCTTATTGGGGGGAGTAGCCACCTTGAGAGGGAACCATGCCTTGTAACTTATTGGAGAACTTATCGGAGTGGTACCATTGACGGTGTACACATCGATGTCAATCTCTGTCAAGCCATTGTCCAATGGGGCGGTTTCAGTAACCTTCCCGCGCAGAATAAGGCAAATGTCTTCGTCCTTTCTGAGTTGGCCATTTGCAGGCACAACTGGTTTTGTTTTTTTTTCTTTCATTTCGAATTTGATTTATAATTGTTAAACATAAAGTTTGTAAATGCATAAAATGTACTATTGAGGTATTCAATATATCCGAAAATTTATTTTTTGTCAATATGTTTTTGTCATTTAAAAAACGACACCCCGTTGATCTTGCGATCAGCGGGGTGTCCTAAAAAGGATTGTGCTTTTGAGCACGTCGGCGGGAAATAGCTACGTCTATTCTTCGTTGGGGGTGAAGCTAGTTTCCACAATGTCTTCATTGTTCATGTCTCTGATGACGTCCAGCGGCAAGTGGAACTTCACACCAACAACTTCTCCAATAGACGGCTTCGGACCTAGGTCGTACATTACTTTGAAGCTTCTTTCTGTGAGCTCTCCATCTTGGTTAACAATGGTCACAGTGGCGATGGCTTTGTCACTGTTATCCGGACACATGCTGATGTTTGTGACAACACCGACAACGATAGCTTGAATATTCATCATCTTGTTTCTAGTTGTAAAAAGATTAATAATGAAAAGATTAATAAACACTGATTTATTGTTTTGGTGGACAGTATACCTGATGGAAAAATTTTGTCAACACTATATTTTTTTGTTTAAAATAACACCCCCGTTGATCTTGCGATCAGCGGGGGTGTCTCAAAATGAAAGGTAGATGTTGGCGTGTCATTACTTAAAAAGATCAGCCAGCCAACGGCAGCCCAGCCAATAGCGCCACCCGTGCTTGGGTTTTACTGTTGGTAAGGGGGCAGTGTCTCCTCCGGTGTCATGACACTCTGGTGCGTCCTCATCGGCATCATGCTTTTTGAACTCTTCGATGCATTTTGCCGAGGAGACACGGAAGTTGATGATGTCACCTTCACGTAAATCCTCGTTGTTAGGGAGAATAAGTTCGATTGTATGTCCAACAACATCGTAACCGTCGATTTGCTCCAGTCGGATGGAGAATACAGACAACTCAGGCAGATTTTCCATCGGTGTGATTTGAGTGATCATACCTGAAATCGTGGGCGTCTGTATTTCGCGACTTTCCAAAGTTTCCACGTGGAAAATGATGAAATCACCCAAGTCAACAGGATCTGTCGTCGGGACGATGAAAGTGTAGACTTGGTCGACATTCAGATGATTGAATTGATCAACATGGACATCGACAAGATTGTAGGTGAGGTCACCGATGGTGGTGATATTCGCATCACGGGTGTACCCAATCCATCCCGTATAAGGGAATTTGCTCTGAAGCACGGGTGTGTCCTCTTCGGCGGCAGGCTCTTCGATCACCTCGAATGCGAACTGGAACGTGTCTTTTTCTTCGAGCTTAAAGCTTGCTGGGAGAAGCATCGCTATCGTGTAATTCATGAGCTCGAAGTTGTCGCCATCGATGCTGTCGACATTAATAAACACGTGGATCAGACCCTGATCTCTGTACTTATCTTCCACATCACTGATTGTTCCACGGACAAGTGTCTGCTTGTCAGTGTCCAGTGCAGAAGCGTTGGGAATGATGCGGAATGTGACCGCTGTTCCTAATTTCGGATAGACCGGAAGAGGGAAGTAACAGTCATCGCGCATCTTGTCAGGTCTGACGATACCATTGACAGTATCCGCGGATACCTGGACGTCAAAGAATCCCGGAATGGCAGTTGTGACATTGGAATCATCCGCGAAGTCGTTCTTAACAACTGTTCCCCGGAGGTCAAAGAAAACGGGGGAATTCTCGGCGATGTCTTTCTCGTTGGGCTCGGGGCATTCGATCACCTCGAATGCGAACTGGAACTCATAGTCCTCTTGGAGGTTAATGCTTTCTGGGAGAAGCATCGTCATCATGTACCGTTCATTCTCGATGTTGTTGCCATTGATGCTGGTGACATTAATGAGCACCTGCTGCAGACCTTCTAGGTTGCTCAGGTCATACAGGACACTTCTGATTGTACCATGGACAAGTGTCTGCTTGTCATTGTGCGTTACAGCGTCGGGAATAATGTGTAATGCAATTTTAGTGCCTAGCGCGGGATAGCTCAGCAAGGGAAAGTAGCAGTGCGTCACATTTGCATCTTTCTCATCCTCCGGAATGACAATGCCATCGACAACATCCAGGGAGAATTGGACATCAAAGTATCCAAATTTCTGTGGGGTGTTGTTGGAGTCCGGATCGTAGGTGTTCTTAACAACTGTTCCCCGGAGGTCAAAGAAAACTTCTTCTACCTCAGGGACTTCACCCTTGATCGTGGGATCCTCAGAATTGTCGGGACAAGGGTATGTTCTGTAGTCCTTGACTTGGGTAATGTAACCCTCCTTTAAGATGACGTTTGCTTCGAATATGTCACCTTTCTTGGGAACCTCGCCATCGGGTTTGGGCCTGATGATGAGATCATACCTCCCAGCGACAGATTCTCCGGTTACAGTCAACAGGTACATACCTATACCGTAAATGTCAATAGGTCTGATGTCAGCAATCCTACCTGTGAAGATTGATTCATTTTTTCTCATTTTGATAAGAATTAATTATAAAACATAAAATGCAAAAACGTATAAATATATTATTTGGGCGTTCAGTGTACCCGATAAATGAGTTTTTGTCAATATGTTTTTGTCATTTAAAAAACGGCACCCCCGTTGATCTTGCGATCAGCGGGGGTGTCTCAAAATGAAGGGTAGGCAGGAACGGGCGAGTTACTGCTCGGGCTCGTCGGTTGCGGTCTCGTCGCTCTTAGGCGTGAGCGTGATCAGCTCAATCCTGAGGCAGATCTCCTTGTTCTTCCTGGCTTCGTCTGTCGGTAAAAGGACCCAGAAGCTCCCATCACCGATGTGGCTCTCGATCCCTCCCACGAAGAAAGATACATCGGCGAACTGTGATCCTTGCAATGGTCTCACCTCATCTTGATCTACCTTAGCCCTGATGAAATCATCGGCGGTAGACGTGGGTTTAACCATGGCAACCCTGATGATGACTTCATCTCCTTCCTTGAGGGTGGCAGCGACGTCGTTAGGCATGGGAGCCCAATCGTAGAGCTCCTCTTCATCTTTAAGAATGATGGGGGTGCCGTTGACAGAGCCCACAATGATGCAGACCTCTGTCATGCCGGTATTACCCAACGGGGTAATTTCATCAACCTTACCTTGCACAAGGAGAACAACTAGTTCATCAGGTTTCAGTTCTTTCATGGTGCCTGCAGGCACAACTGGTTCTTTTTCTTCTTTCATGTTGAATGATTTAAATTGTAAAACATACGATCTAGAAAAAATAATTTTTTTATGGCGGGAGTGTAGCAGAAAAAATATTTTTTGTCAATCTGTTTTTGTCATTTAAAAAACGGCACCCCCGCCGATCATGATGATCAGCGGGGGTGGTTCAAAGCAGGGTTGTGGGTTGCATACCGGTTACTCGTTGTCGGTCACAAGTACGACTTGCCAGGTGATGTCTTCGCCCACTTTGAGTTTTTCATCTTTCGGGATAATTACACAATTGCAGTTCGGACAGTCATCAGTTGCGATTATATGATTATCACCGATGCGATGTACATTGGTGACAACACAGCAATAGTCAGTTCTCGGGATTGGTAAAATGCAGCGAATCTTGCCGGTAACGGTGTTTTTTGTCTTATCTGCCACAAGCTCAAATCGGAACTTAATGGCATCTCCTTGATTGAACTGATAGGAGGAGTATACACAGCACTCTGACTTGACGGAAATACCGTTGATGGCGTGAATGCTGATATTGACTTTGTCGGCGACCATGACGACATCATCATACCATTCTTCCACGACTGTACCCTCAATGGTTGGAAATTTTGAATCTTCCATAATTAAGTAAAGTTTGTTAAATAATTAGTATAAGCCTTAGTGAAAAACGTATTGTTTAGACGAGTAGTGTATCTGATAAATGAACTTTTGTCAACATATATTTTTTTTGTTTAAAATGACAAACCCGCCGATCATGATGATCAGCGGGGGTGTCTTAATGCAGTGAGCCCAAACTACTTGTCTTAAACGCGTTTGTGCTTGCACTCGGCCTTGGTGAGTTCGCACTCGGTCTTGAATGTGACTCTCTTACCTCTCTTGAAGTCGGTGGCTGTGGGAATAATGAAGCAAAATTTATTTTTTCTTTTTACTTCATGGCCGCAGATTGTATCTGCGGCAACGGTCAAAAGACAGTAACCGTCGACTTTCCGGTTGGAGTGGAGCTCGGAGATCTCTGCTACTCCGACGATTGTACCTGAAACCGCTCCCGGTTCTGAAGCTGCTCCCGGTTCATCAGGATCGGCGATGCGGGTCCTTGAGCTGACCACATTGAATCTGTGGGCCAGTTGTGCCTGGATTACCAGGTCACAGGGTTGGTAGATTTCATGGGTATCGCCGATGAAATGGGCCACAACCGCTACGATGCTAAAATCATCAGAATCAGGAACCGGTACACAGTCTCCAATCGCGCTGAAGACAGGAGAAGGAACGATCTTGAAGTCTACGACTTGCACGACCTTTCCCTCTTCATCGAATCGAATTTTCGCCTCAAAGTACGCCCCTTTGGGGGTATGTTTCGCAGCGACTGCGAACTGCAACCTTGTGTTGGGGGTCGGCTGTTCATCCATGGTGATGACGTCGACCTTTAAAATTGAGAGACCACAAGGATTTGATGTGGTGTCTGCGATGCGGCCATAAACCTTCTCAAGTTCGGAAGGTGCAGGCTCGTTGGGACCGGGCGCCTTGGTCGTCATTTCTGAGATCTGTTGCACCTCGCCATTGTCATTGATGACTACCTTGCCGAAAACGTGATCTCCCATATGGGAGTCGTCGTTCGGTTGGAGTGCTACGTTGACACTCTGGCCATCTTGGGGGAGAGGCTCTCCGTTGATGGAGAGAACACGAACTTGGGCAGTACGCATGTGACCGCCATCAGCGGGATATAATCCCTCAATTTGTCCTTCGAAAGATTGTAATTTCATGACGTTCTTTTTTAATTGTAAAACATAAACTTGATAAAAAAAATTTGTTATTCAGGAGTAAAGTGTATCAGATGGATCTGTTTTTGTCAAGATACTTTTTTTTTGTTTAAAAAACGGCACCCCCGTTGATCTTGCGATCAGCGGGGGTGGTTCAAAGCAGGGTAGGTGCGTGATGTCGGCCAGTTAGCAAAGATCGAGCCAACCGCATCGCTTACAAATCCACAGACAAAACCGGTGGAGAGGTCCGCGTTTGGGTTCCTTGTAAACATCTCCCTCTGTGTCCCAGACCTCGAAGTCAACAATCTCGCGCAATTTGCCATTTTGGTCAAGGATGACGTTGGCTTCCATGGTGTAACCCACCTTGACATCAGCCTTGGGAAGGAAAAAGTCCCAAATCTCATGGGCAGGCCTGTAATTGATCTGCCTGACGTCAAGGGTAATGTAAGACCCACCGTCCAAGGGTTCGGATTTGGTGATTTTTCCAGCCAGCTGGATCACGGGAGTGATCTTAAAGCTGATGGGAAGATCGTTCCTTAAAGCATCCGACATCGGCAGGATGATGGTGCAGGGCGTCTCCAGGTCTTGGTTACCGATGCGCATGATGTCAATGTCCAGTGTACGCAAGGTGCTTCCTTCTATGGGGAAAATAGCACGGATGTTGCCGAAAATTGATTGAGGATCGGTCGGATCACACAATTCAATTTTAAACGACGGGGCCGAGTCCTCCTTGGTGTCCTGGCACCTCGGGGTGACGATTACGCAATGCTCCTCATTTTTGGGACTAACGCCGTCGATTGTGGTGACCATAAGGCCAAGTCTGTCATACGGGCTGCCATCACTAACCGGATGAATGTCTGCAACCGTGGCATGGATCATAGCACCAGTCGGGAAGACGGTTCGGTACGCGATGTTTTCGCCTGTTTTTGGACCCTTCACAGCGATTACGTTACAACGTTCGCGGACGGCCTGATTACCGATGTGGTGAACGTAGAGAATTGCCTTGTCGTAAATAACCGGAAGGCCTGCACTTTCTGTTGTCACAGAGATGAGCTCTCCAACCCTACCGGTAATCACGGCTCCTTCGGCGTTGTTAGCCGTTACGGGTTCAAATGTAAACCTGACGGCATCGCCCTCATTGAAAGGCTTGTCAGTCACAATCTCGCATTCTGTGTCGGCATTGTATCTGTCAATACGGTGGACTTTGACGGTAACTTTGTACCACGGATCAACAATGGGGGTGGCTTTAATAACCGTACCCTCAACGATTGGAAAATTTGAAGCTTCCATGTTAAGTGAAGTTTTTAAATTATTGAAATAGACTTAGTTAAAAAAATTGTTATTTAGGAGGGCAGTATATCTGATCAGCGAGATTTTGTCAATAATTTTTTGTTTAAAAAACGGCACCCCCGTTGATCTTGCGATCAGCGGGGGTGTTTCAACAACGAAGGGTGGTCGGTGCGTGGTGCGGCTTAGCTAGGCGCTCCTCAAGAACTCGATCAGGTTGGTGAAGGTCTCGTTGTAATGTTCCCTTCTCAAGGGGAAATCTCCATTGCATTCTCGTCGGAAGTCGAAGACTCCGCAGGGGCCTTCAGGAGTGATCACAATCTGAAAAACAACCCTATCTCCTGTCAAGAACGTTCGATTGACAAGGTTCGTGAATTGACAGGTGATATCCGCCATATTCAGATAATATATCATCCGGTGGTGGAGGCTATCATCGGTGTTCTGGACGAAGATAGTTTTTTCAGAGATCCTGTCCTCAATTGAGAGGTCTTCGAGACTTAAAGCCAGATGGTTATTTCTGGTGGTAATACCACAGAAGGTTCCGGCAACTTGATAACATTTGTTCATTTTTTTAGTTTTTAATAGTTTAGGTATCTATATATTAATAACTCGGGATTATTCTGAGGATAACATTTTTCTGTATTTTTGTCAATAATTTTTTGTTTAAAAATGAAAAAGCCCATGATCTTGGGGATCAATGAGCTTTTTCGGGGTTGATGTTGAACGCGAATGCGGGGGTTAGATGATGCCCATCTCCTCAAGAGCATGGCGCTCTTCGTACTGCCGACGCCTCAGCAGGCGCAGGGCGGCGATGGCATCTATGGCGTTGCTGACGTCGAGCGTGTCAGTGTCGGGTGCCGGGGCGGACTTGAGAACGGATACGTCCGTGATGTTGAAGTCGGCATCTGTATTGATGGCAACAACATCTCCGCTCTGGATAGGGCGCTTCACTGTCTTATTGTCAGCCTTGTCAGAAGGGGCCTCGGCCAGTGGCAAGTTCTTAAGGTCGAGTTTAAACGTCGCTCCGTCATAACGCTGACCTCTAAGGGTTACGTCACTGAGGTAGGCACAGGCCTTGTCTGAAGCCATTGTCACAAGCGCGATGAATGGCACATTTTTGTTCTCGTTCATGTCGTTGTAGATTAAAAAAGTTTTACAAATCTATATTTAACACAATCTAATACTTAAGTTTGTTCAATTAATGTAGCAGATAGAAGAAATTTTGTCAAGATGTTTTTTTGTTTAAAAAAAAGCCTCCGTTGATGGTTGGATCAACGGAGGCTTGAATGTTTACCTGTTAAAAGGTGTTAGTAGCGGTAAATTTTTCCCCCCTTACTCCTTAATGTGAAGGGGTAGGTGGGAATACGGCCATCTTGGATAGCTTGCCGTCTTGCCTCTTCGGCGCGCCTGTTTGCAGCCATTTGGTTGTACCAGGCAATTTGATCATTAATACTTCGTGACATAAAGGTAAAAATTTTGAAATTATTAAAGAGTTAATTAATACTCAGTGAATAGACGGAGAGGATCCGCGTTTCACTGTTTTGCTTTTGGGTATAGGCTTAAACATAATTGTAAGGTATTGCGCTGAGGCTAGCAAATCAATTTCATTTTGTCAAGATATTTTTTTATTTAAAAAAGCGGAAAGCCCGCTGATACGTGGTGTATCAACGGGCTTTCTTAAAAAAGAACGATGTCTCTTGCAACCTTAGTGGATCGAAGCGTTTTCCTCTTTTTCGGGATCAGAAAGCGTTAAGATCTGGTGATAAATGGTTTTACCCATTCGGTGCACGAGACTGTCATTGATCGTACAGGGGTGCTTCTTGGTCAGCAGGGGAGTGGAGGTATCACCTCTTTCCAGGTTGCACTCAACAATCTCTGCGTAGTAGTTGTTGCCAACTCGCCAATAGGCGCACTTAAAGCTGAGCTTGTCGCCCAACTTGAGCTCCTTGTAGGTGTCGTTGAGGCACTCCTTGTCCAAGATGAGCTGGTGTCCCGGCTTCACGTATACGGGATCTCGTCTGTCATCAGGGTGTCTCTTGTCTTCCGGTCGAATAAAAACGTCACGGACGTCAAGAGAGATAAAGCGCTCTCCCTTAGGATCATTCAAACTTTCAAAGAAGCCACTGCCAGTGATGCGGTACTTCCTACATTCTGTTAGTATTGCCATAATAGTTGTGAAAAATAGTTAGATGGTTTATATAAAAATACACTAAGTCTTACCAAGATATCCTTTCTTTGCGGGGATGTCAAGAGCTTTTTTTATTTAAAATAGAAAACACCGGATTGCCGAGGCAAATCCGGTGTTTTCAGCTAATTGTTGAGATTCCCTCACGGGATGGACGTGATGTCCCTTGCGGTTACCGGAACTTCGATGCCGGGATTGCACTCAAGGCGGCGCCTGGCTTCGGCACTAATCTCTTCGAAGAAGCGGTTTACAAATCCTTCACGGAAGGAAAGGTTTGATGCCAGGATTGTCGTGGGATTCAGGATCATGATTGTTTTGATCATGTCACCCCTGGGGGTAAGAGAAAGAATGATCTGAATCCTACAGGTATTGCACGGCGTATGGGGGTACCGCATTGGTGGCTTGACGACGCGGTATATGTGTTTCACCGCGGCACGATCAAGCGTACCGAAGGCAAAGGTGATGGACGGCGCTCCATTCTCTTTGATGTTTGACACATCAAGGGGGAGCTTCTCGTTTTCCCCTTCTTGGATGGTGATGCTGACGTTTTTGAGATCTAGCTTGGTCATTCTCCGAGTTGTTTGAATACCAAAGACATCAGCCGTGATTGTTAAATCTGTTGTTTTTGCTTCTTTTGTCATTTTATTGAGTTATTAAAAAGATGAATAATAGTATATGTATTTAATTGAGATAATCCGTAATTAATTAACACCATTATATAGATTTAGATAAATTTGTCAATACCTTTGGCTAAAAAAAATTAGTAAGGCTTATTTTTTGCATTTTTTTGCATCACAGCTATTGACAAAAAATAAAATGTGGGTAAAATCTTGGGCAATTAATTATAATTGTGTAATACTAAATAGTTATGGAAACATTAGAAATTGTGACTAATGAGAGTCAGTTTGTTCAAGAGGCCTCAGATGACGAACTTCTCAGGTATATCGAACAAAGCGCTTTCCGGTCACCAGACACAGAAACGTTACTCTTGAATTGTCGTAAGCGCAACATTGTCAAAGAGTACATTGAGAGGCACGGTTTGAAACCGTCGCCTGCGGTCCAAGTCTTTCGTTCAGACGATCAAGCTCTTGTTTATACGCTGCTTCACAGATGCAGAGATAACCGGGTGATTATGAAATCCTTCTTGAGCGAGGGACACTATGGGACTATTTGGGGCTATATTCAGAATAATGATGTGCCCGAGTTGCCTGAACAGGAGATCTTGAAACAAGACAACAGAGAGGAGATGTTGAACCTTGTGGAACAAGGTAAGGGATCGCCTTTCTTTAATCTCTCAGTTATTCGCACGAATGACGCGTACATGATCTCTAAGCTGATTGATTGTAATTCCAATCTTTCGCTGCGTGAGAAGAGGGAAATCCTCTATACGGCCAGGATGGAGAACGTGGATCAGCTTATCGTCAGTCAGGAGAAGTCCGATTTTAAGGCAGTAATGCGCCAGATTCGTTTGTTGCGTTTCGGGGCCGAGAAGGAAGTGGATGCATTCATCAAATGCAATCGCTTCAAGCGAGAAGCCTGGGAGTATTTTGCCAAGAAGATGCCGTTTGAGATGGTTGTGTCTTATGTCAAGCACTACCAGCCCAAGGGCGGCGATGTGGCATTAATTAACCATCCCGAACCTGATGGGCTTGTGAAGTACCTTTCTAAGTGCAAAAGGCTTTCAGAAGAAGGTGAGGATTTGCTCTTGAAGAAGGGAAATTACCGCTTGATCAAGGCTTACATCAAGATGCATCGTTTCTCGCTTGCCAATGAGAAGAAGTTCATCGAAAGAGGGCACTCAAACGAGATTCAGTGCTACCTTAAGTGGAACGGGTATGTCTATCCAGAACATGTGGGGCTGCTCTATACGCGTGCTAAGCGCCGAGAGCTTGAGCAGATGAGCTTAAATGCGACGGAGCAGGGGTTTTTGCTTGATAGCAACAATGGTTTTCGCATTGATTGCTACATCAAATTCCACAGCTTTGATGCCGAGTATGAGGGTCGCTTTCTTGCCCAGTATCGTTTGCGCCTGTGCGAAAAGTACATCCTTGCGCACAAGCTCTCGCTTGAAGGCATGCTTGCCGTCCTTGAACGAGGGGATGAGAAGCTGATCGAATTGATGCTTCTGTTGAACGTGCTTCCTGATGAGGCCTTTGAGGTCTTTGAGAAGATGGCAACACCCGAGCAGATGAAGGCATACAGGAGCTGTATTGGTGACAGCAGCACGCCGCATGCTCACTATGAAGCATATCTTCGCGAGGTTGCCGGACCTCTTGAGGATTTCGATGTATGCGTAGGCATTGTCCGTTCTTAACAGCGGAAAATTATTGGCGTTAAAAGCAAAGGGCACCCCTCGGGGTGCCCTTTGTCTTGGAGTTTATTGCTGAAGCAATGGTGACCACGCCGGATCCGAACCGTCGCCCGGAGTTAGAACCAGACGCTCGTTTTGACCGGTTATATCAACCGAATAAAGTTGAACCGGCGCATTGGTGGTGGCAGAGCCTTTGTTTTGACGGAAGAACATCAAAACACGACCGTTTGGTGACCATGTCGGGCCTTCTACCAACCAACCGGAAGCTAGTGTGCGCTCACCGGAACCGTCAGGATACATCACACCAATGTAGAAATATTTTCCTTCCATTCTGGTGAAGGCAATATAATCTCCGCGCGGTGACCATGTCGGTGTGGCATAACGGCTGCCCTGACGGAAGCTGATGCGTTCAACATTGGAACCGTCTCTGTTCATGACATAAATCTGCTGATTACCACCGCGGTCAGAATTGAAAACAATCTTTTGACCATCAGGCGAATAACTCGGAGAAGTATCAATGCTGGGGCCGGAGGTCAACTTTTTGGTCTGACGGGTGGCCAAATTCATTTCATAAATATCGGTAACACCGTTTTTGGCATAACTCATCAAGAGATAACGGCTGTCCGGTGAAAAGGCCGGAGCAAAGGTCATGCCTGGGAAGTTACCCAACAATTCGGTGTTTTGGGTGCGGAGGTTATACATATAAACGCGCGGCTTGTTGTTTACAAACGATAAGTAGGCGATATATTGCATATCCGGTGAAAAACGCGGTGTCAATACCAGGTTGGCACCCGAGGTTAAAAACTTGTGTCCGTCACCATCTTGATCCATTAAAGCTAATCTTTTAACACGTTTGCTTGACGGACCTGATTCGGAAATGTAGGCAATAACGGTATTAAAGTAACCCTTGTCACCGGTCAAGCGCTCATAAATGGCATCAGCCATAGAGTGTGCCATACGACGCCAGTTGTTTTTATCTGCGCTGTAAACTTCATACATCAACTCTTTTTGGCTGACAACATCCCATAATTTGAAACGGAGTTTGAGTTCGTTACCGCTGTTTTCCATAATGGCGGATTGAACCAAAACTTGAGAATTTATGACTTTCCAATCTCCGAAGATGGGCTCCTCATCAATGGATTTGAATTTTTGAATATAGCTACGATCATTGATGATTCTGAATAAACCGCTTCTTTCCAAATCGGCTAAGACAACGTCACGTACTTTGTTAGCATAAGAAAAACCTAAAAACGCGCCGATACCGTTATTGTCCGAGACAATGGACGGAAAGGCTACGGGAATCGGTGCTTGTGTGGCACCGTTAATGCTGACGTTCAGTTGAGCTTTTGCTGTTTGAGATGTTAATAGAAAAACGGCTGTGAGTAATGTCAAAAGTTTTTTCATTTTTTTCCCTTTATCCGATGTTATTTCGGATACTTTATAATGCACTCTCAATTTTGTGTAAATATAAAAAAATGTTCTATGAACAACTACATTTTTTTTTCGTGTTTTACGGGGTTTTATGGTTGATGGTGGTGCATAACCCTTATGATAGGCTTGATTATCGGTTTTAGGGCGATTATAATCGGCGATGATATTGATTATGGAGTTATTAACGTGTCCAGACAGATATTTAACCTTTTATGTGCCTTAGTTGCCGGATTGATTGCTTTTGCTGTCGGTCTTTTGATTAATAAATCGGGAGCCGCTTATACAATGGGCAGTCTCATGGTTCTTGGTGTTTGTGTTGCCGTTATTTGTTATATTCTATTAATAGAAACGGTATTTAATCGGTTAAAGCATATTTGTTGTGACTATGATTGGGCTTTTGAGATCGGGCAATTTTATTTGCGGATACCGGCCGGATATCGTCGCAGCTTCTGGATTTTGTTTGGCTTTATAAATCTTGCGTTCCTGTTTCATACCATACATTTTTTGTGGGGTAATGAGGACTGGGGCGCTATCAGGCGGGTGGTAGACCACCAAGAAGCGCTGAAGACCGGTTCTTTCAGCGCTTATTGGCTTCAGGAACTTTTGTTTGATGGCAAGATCTTACCGGTTATCAATAATCTTTGGGCTTTTGCAGGGCTTAGTCTGGCAGGGGTTTTGCTTGCGGTTTATTGGAATTTGCCCGAAAAGGCAAGCCTCATTGTGATTTTCGGTTTGATGCTTGCCGTCACGCCATATACAGTGGGTGTGCTTTACAGCGTTAAAACCTCGCTTGGGGTGTGTTTCTTGCCGGCAGTATCTTTGGCGGCGCTGATTTTGGCAGAAAAGCGCGGTGATAATGATGTTCATACCTATTTTTATAATCTGTGTTCAATTTTGCTGTTTTTTATAGCAATCGGGACATGTATGCCGGTGATTAATTTTATTGGAGTGGCGATTTTAGGCCAAATGTTACTGACGTGTGTTTATGCTGATGTTTGTTTTAAGGATGCGGCCAGGCGCGTGCTTCAGGCACTGGTTAATTTGACGGCAGCGCTGATGATTTATCTGTTGGTATTGATGCTCTTAAAAGAAACGAATCGTTTGGGCGAAATGCATGCGGCGGTGTTGAATTTATCTTTGCCGCTTTATCGGTTACCACTATTGGTTAAATATGCCTTTTGGCAGTTTTTGTTACCATTACCGTTTATGGATATTGTTTATAAGACGGTGTATGGTATTTTGGTTGTGGTTGCGCTGTTTACCATGATTTTTAGTGCTCCTTCCGGCAAAGCTGCACTAAGAGGAGTATTGCTTTTGCCGTTGTTGATTTTGGTTTCACTGATAGCCCTTTTGTTTAGTGCCAATCCGGCAGAGGAATTTATGCATATCAGCTTTTTCGGGTTGCCATCCTTATATGCTTTATCTTTTGTAGTGATTGTACGGATGGGCGGTATGAAGGTGTTGCGGTTGGGTTATGTGTTGGCCGTGCTTTTGATCTTTATGAATTTTGTAAGAGTTGCTTATGCCGAAAAAGTTTGGAAATTCGGTTGGGATGCGGAAACAAAATTAGCAGAAAGAATTATTACCCGATTGGAGAAGATGCCTGATTTTGATATTAATCACCAGTATAAATTGTTGCAAGTAGGCGAGATGAGTTTACGTGCCAAGTATTATATAAAGCAGAAAGGCGAGATGAAGAGCGGGGCATTGCTTGATAAAGCGTTCTATCCGCAGGGAGCAGCAAAAGAGGCCTATAACTTCTTTTACCAGACCGATTTTATTAAGGCAGATGCGGATAGTGAAGTTTTGTCTGAAGCAGAAATTAGGGATTATCTGCTTAAAAATGCCAGAGCTTGGCCGGCACCGGAAAGCTTGTTTATCTATGGTGATTATATTGTTTTGGTGCTTTCCGATGAAGCATTGGTTCGGTTACAAGAACAGTTGCTTAAGAATAAGTTTTGATGGTTTAGTAAATCTTAAACATTTTGTGGTGTCTTTTTAGTGAGTGCCGCGTATTTTTGTGGCTTGATGTTGCGAAGGACCGTGATGATAAAGGATATGACAAAGGGCAGTGCCCTGAAGTTGATTTTATGGTTTTCTTTACCGATTTTAATTGGTAATGTGTTTCAGCAGTTTTATCACTTGGTGGATATTTTTATCGTCGGCAGACTTTTAGGTGAGACGGCTTTAGCGGCGGTGGGAGCCTCGGGACCGATTTATTTTATGTTTTTGATTATTGCTTTTTCTTTTACCGGCGGACTGACAGCTATTACCGCGCAGAGATTTGGGGCCGGTGATTATGATGGGGTAAGGCGTTCGATGACGCATTCCATCCGTGCCAGTTTGGTCTTGAGTTTGCTTTTGACATCGGTTTTGGTGGCATTTTTGCATCCGCTGATGCATTTATTAAATGTGCCGTTAAGTATTTATGAAGACTCGTATCGGTTTATTTTTATTTTGAGTATGTCTATGGTCTTCATGGTTGCTTTTAACTTGTTATTCGGGTTTATTCGTGCATTGGGGGATAGTAAGACACCGCTTTATTTCTTGATTTTTTCTTCGATTTTAAACATTGTTTTTAACTTTGTTTTGATCAAGTATGCGCATATGGGGGTTATCGGTTCGGCCATGGGAACGGCTTTGGCTATTACGGTGTCGGTGATATGTTGCAGTCTTTATGTTTACCATAAATATCCGATTTTGCGAGTTAAAAAGAAGGATTGGATATATGATTCCGCTTTTATGCGTGAGCATTTGCATGTGGCAGTACCGATGTCGATACAGTTTTCGGTTTTATCATTGAGTATTATGGTAATACAGGCGGTATGTAATTCTTTTGGTGAGCAGATTATTGTCGGATTTACCATTGCACTACGTATTGAACAGCTGACTACTCAGCCGTTGATGGCTTTGGGTTTATCGGTTGCAACTTTTGCGGCACAAAATTTCGGTGCTAAAAAGATGGCACGAATTCGTCATGGTGTGCGACAAACAGCTATGCTTTCGTTTTTATTAAGTATTATGATGAGCGGGTTTATGTTTTTATATGGGCGCGGGTTGGTAGGTAGTTTCTTAAATCGGCCGGATAGCCTGGCTGTAGGTGTCGGGGTGGCCTATTTGAGTATCAGTATGATGTTTTATTTCTTTTTGGGGATGATTTTTATTTTCAAGAATACGCTTCAAAGCATGAGCAAACCTTTGTATCCGGTGATATCCGGGTTTGTAGAGTTGGGCATACGTTCTTTTGCTGCCATTATTTTGGCTAATAAGATAGGGTATACTGGTATTTACTATGCATCACCTTTGGCGTGGGTCGGCGGTGCTATTGTAGTATTTATCGGGTATTATATTAATGTATATCACAAATACCGGCTTGATGACTAATCTTTTGGGGCGGTAAATATTTCAAAGAGGCCTTTTTTATACATCCATAAATTGATGACGCCCAAGATGACGCTGATTGAGCCGAAGACGTAGAGTATGTAATACCAATTCAATTCGCCTACTTTCATTAAAGTTTCGTCGGCATATAATTTGATGTAGCCGATGGCAATTGCCGTGAGGATAAAGGCAATGATATAGGCTGCCGTCCAGATACGGCGTCTGATGTGATAAGGTAAAAATAAGACGGTTAAAAGATAAATAAAAATCAGGGCAATGAATAAATATGTTTCCATGTTAACTCCTTTTTTGGAGTGATATAATCTTTTAAGGGTGTTTTTCAAGGTTTTGTTTTTATGCTTTGGCTTGACAACATAAAAGCAAAAGGGTAGGTTTATGATAATAATTTTTAGTTAGGAATACAGATGAAACACGAACTTTTGGCACCGGCCGGAAATATTGAGGCGGGGTATGCGGCTCTTCATTATGGTGCGGATGCGGTTTATTTGGGATTGACCAAATTTTCTGCACGTGCCGGTGCACAAAATTTTACGGCTCAAGAATTAGATCAATTTACGGCTTATGCGCATTCCCTTAAGCGCAAGGTTTTTGTGGCTCTTAATACTCTTTTGACTGAAGATGAAATTAATGATCTGCCAAAGATTATTGCTACCTTAAAAAAAGCAGAGGTAGATGCTTTGATTATCCAGGATTTGGGAGTGTTTTATCTTTGCAAAAAATTGGCTCCGGAGATTGAACTTCATGCCAGTACACAAATGGCCGTGCATAATGCCGAAGGGGCAAAGTTTTTGCATGATTTGGGTTTTAAGCGCGTGGTATTAGCGAGGGAATTGAGTTTATCTGAAATTAAGGCCATTGCCGCGGCTAATCCCGGTCTTGATTTGGAAGTTTTTGTGCATGGAGCATTGTGCTATTCTTATAGCGGGCAATGTTTGTTTTCGGCTTTAGAATTTGGTAAAAGTGCTAATCGCGGCAGGTGTGTTTATCCGTGTCGGGGTGAATATAGTTTACTTGATGAGAAAAAAGATTCTAAGTTTGACAGGTTAAAGGCGCATTTCTTTTCAATGAAAGATTTGGCGCTTGAAGAATTGGTTAATGAAATTCCTGTCTTATCGCTTAAAATTGAGGGACGAAAAAAATCTCCGCTTTATGTGGCGGCGGTAACGAACTATTATCGACATATTTTAGATAACAAGAAAGCGGATAAACGCGAAGCGGAAGATATTAAGCAAATTTTTTCCAGACCGTGGTGTTTGTTCCATTTTAAGGGCAAAAATAAAGATGTTACTGATGAAGAATTTGTCGGGCACCGAGGTCTTAAAATCGGCGAGGTTGAAGGTGTTTTCGGCTCAAAGCTTCGATTTAGGCCTAATCGTGATGTTGCTCGTTTTGATGGTTTGCAAATTGATGTTAAGGGTGAGGAAAAACCGTTTGGGTTTGGTATTAAAGCCATGTTTGTTAAACAAAAATCGGTATTTAAGGCTCATGGCGGTGAGGTGGTTGAAGTTGAGTTGCCTGAAATACATCCGCATTTGGGTATCGGGGCACCGGTGTATTTGTCATCGTCTTCTGAAGTGAAAGGAAGATATGATTATGTTTGTCCTAAAGCGGGGGCTTTTAAGCATTACATTCATGCAAGTGTGCAGGTGGAGATTTTATCCGATAAAATTTGGGCGATGAGTGGTGATGCGGCGGTATCGGTTGATGGTCAATTCGAGGCGGCAAAAGATGCTCAAAAGACCGAACAGGCCGTGCAGACTGCTTTTAGTAAAACTAAGGATAGCGCTTACCAATTTGATGATATAAAGGTGGTTAATCCTTTAGGGTTATTTGCTCCGGCTTCACTTTTAAACGAACTACGGCGGCAGTTGATTGAGATGCTTTCTCTTCATAAAAAAGATGATGATATTTTGTTGCCCAAGATTAAAAAGCTTAAACAAGTGTTTGAAAAACCTGAAAAACTCATTTTAAGAAAAATAGAGCAGGGGTGTCTGCCGACAGATTTTAATCAGGAGGAAATTCTTCATGATTGGTTTGAATTACCGCTGGTTTCTCGACAGACGTCATCTCTAAAAGAGACAATAGATAAGTTTTATGCTGCCGGTGTGCGTCATTTTATGGTGCAGAATTACTATGGATTTGAGTTACTCAAAAAATATAAGGATATCCATATCGGTGCCGGAGATTTTATCTATGTGATGAATAGCTATGCAGCAGAGGTATTAAAAGAAATCGGTGCGGAATTTGCAACTTTGGCATTAGAAAGTTCGGTTGATAATATGAAGGAAGTTATTAGCCATGCGGGAATTAAGTTGGCACAAGTAGTGTATGCACACGTGCCTTTGTTTACTTCTGCAGTGTGTATTCGTCGGAATGATTGTGCAAACTGTGATGGTAAAGAAAAGCGGTTTAATATAAAATCTTTGCAACGTGAATATACGGTGGTTTCAAAAAATTGCCAATTGCAGGTTTTTGGTAAGGAACCTTATCAGCAAAAAACGGTCGATGGTGTTTGGGCTGTTATTGATGAGCGAGAAGGTAAAGCTTGTTAATTTTATATCAGTGGTTTTCCTTTAGGTAAGGTGCCTTAATATGCTTCAGGTGCTTGATTAGAGATTTATAAGCTTCAGGTGCATTTTCTTTAAGCCAGTGAAAGACCAATCGGCGCGGTTCCTGGACATTGAGACGATTGGTAAAAGTACGCATCTTTAACATAGGTGTATGGTATTTGGATAGCAGAGTGAGAGGATAACAATTCTTGTCATTTAGGGGCAAGTTGCTTAAATCTTTGTAAGGAATATAGGTTTGTGAGCGAAAGCCTAAGTTTTGCAAAAACGGGGTAAAGGGAACCTCATAGCGATAAGCCACAGTCAAGCCGTCAGGCTCAGGGGATACGTTATTGAGATAACGACCAAATTGCTCATGATTATAGACAGGTTTGCGAAAGACCATGAAATAACTTTGCAAATGATAGTTACCATCTTGGTTGGCTGTGATGGCAAAAAAGTCTGTTTCCGGCTTCATTGCGGAGATAACAGGTTTTAGGCTATCTGCTATTAAAAGAGTCGAGTCGTTGGCAAAAATAAGGTTTTCTATATGGGAGAGATGGTTATTTTCTTTTAGCCAGTTAAAGCCCCGTTTATAACTGCCCCAATCATATTCGCCGTGTCTTTTGGCAATAAGGTGCGTGATATAGGGGGCTATTTTATCTATATCGCTTCTTCTGATCGGGTTATCGGTGATGTAGATGATATTGGGAGCAACTTCTTTGAGTGTTTTTAGATATCTTAAAACGTAATCAGGCACAGTACCATCAGCACTGTATGCCGCAAAGACGGCAACATTTGTTTTAGGGATTATATCGGCAAAATCTTCGGTGATGTTAATTTGAGTACGGCGTGATTGAACAAAGCTTAGGATCAGGGAGATAAAAAGCAATGCGTAGATGGTTTGATAAAGGTATTTCTTGGAGATTTTCATTTATTTGTCCTCTAAATCTTTTGGAATATAATCTTTTTTTATTTCAATTACAATTTCGTGATAACGTTTCGGGTAGTGGTAATAAATGTATCTTAACAGGTCGGTAATGCTTTCTTTAATTGCGAGATTGGTGGTAAATGTTCGGCGTTTTAAGAATTGATGATGATATTGACTGATCATGGTTAGGGGATAAGAGTTTTTATCGGTTGAGTCTAAAAATCCCAATTGAGCATAGGGCTGATGACTGTCCCATTTATAACCGAGGGTTTCTAATAGGGGGGTGAGCTCAATTTCGTAATTGACGATGTATTCTTCTGGATATTCATGATGATGAACGGTATTAATAAAGTGTGCAAATGCTTTGGAGTTTATGACAGGTTTACGAAAAACCAAAAAATAGCTTTGCAGATGGGTGGTAAATGTGGTGTTTTGCAAATCTCCCCAAAAATCAAGTTCAGGTCTTTTTTGCATTTCATCAAATATCGGTTTGAAACTGTCCATCGGAGCGTAACAGGAATCGTTAGCAAAAACCAGCTCATCGGCTTTTTTTAAATAACCGTTTTCTTTAAGCCAATTAAAGCCTCTTTTATAACTGCCCCAATCGTATTCATTGTGACGATGGTGTACGGTATGGATTGTAAGGCCTTTAAGTTTTTTTATTTCATTTTGGTTTAGTTCAGAATCGGCGATATAAACCACGCCATCAGAAATTTCGTTTAAGCCTTTAAGGTACGTGAGAACATAAGGGTGAATAGTGTTATCGGCATTATAACCGGCAAAAACAACATAACGTACGGGACGGTGGTAAAAAAGCTGCGAAACGACCAGTGCTAAGATACATAGCACGGCTAGGCTTAAAATAATCTTTTTTATGTGTGACAAAATATGCTCCCTTAGTTATGCAGAGCATATTCTAAATTTTTTTCGTGATTTAGCAATCAAAATTTATCTTAAGTTGTGTATTTTTTGTTAAGGCAAAATTTTAGGGGAAGACTGTGCTTCCCCTTTTTTAAGATTTGGTTTGATATTTTTATTCAGCAACCAAGATTTGGCGACGTCCGCGCAAGGCTTCGTTGATGAATTGAATTTGCTCTGCAACAATATCATTGCCGGCAAATTTTTCTTTGGCAGTTTCTATGCGCTGCTCAAATGTTCCTTCCTTGGATTTGAAGATATACATATAAGCGCGGATAACTGATTTGATAGTTTTTTCATCATAACCGCTACGTTTCATACCAACTTGGTTTAGACCTCTTAAATGACCGCGGTCACCGGTAACCATACCGAACGGAATAACATCACGTGTAACACCGGATAAGCCGCCGATCATTGCTTTTCTGCCGATTCTGACAAATTGGTGAACAGCAGAGTTACCGCCTAAAATGACACCATCACCCAAACGAACGTGACCGCCGATAACGGAGTTATTTGTCATGATGACGTTGTCGCCGATAACACAGTCATGGGCCACGTGTGAGTTAATCATAAACATACCATTTGAACCCACGCGAGTGGTTAGTTTTTCCGGCTCTTCACCATTAACAGAGGTTTGGCCTTTCGGGGTACCGGCGTGCATGGTAACGTTTTCTCTAATCATGTTATTATTGCCGATAAATAATCTGGCATTTGCTTGAAATTCATTGCCATGATCTTGCGGGCCGCCGCCTAAGCATGCACCGGGGAAAACAACGTTTCCTTCTCCTAAGGTGGTTTCTCCTAAGATGGTAACGCGTGCAATTAATTTGCAGTTTGCACCGATTTTAGCTTTAGATGAAATATAGCAAAAAGGACCGATTTCTGCGGTTGGATCGATAACGGCACCCGGCTCAATGACAGCTGTTTGATGTATCATATTGGATTCTCCCATAATAGAATTGATGATATGTTATTTTTCTTTAAGTATAAAATAAGGGAGTTTTTTGTAAAGAACTTATGCGATTTGGTAAAGTAACAAAAAATTACAGATTGTTATAAATAAAAAAAGACCTACAAGGTTTGCAGGCCTTTTTCTTTAAATACCGATAAATAAAGGTTCTAGTATGTGTATCCGTATGTGTATGTATAATTACATGTCGGACATACCGGAACCATAACCGGACAAGGATAAACAACACAGGTCGGAACAACGCATGTCGGACATACCGGAACAGGTGCCGGAACTGGTGCAACAGGTACCTGATCATAAACCTTGTAAACCTCTTCTACAGGTTTTTCTTCTGGACATACTTCCTCAACTTGTACTTGAGGTTCTGGTTCGCAGTCCACACAGGGTACGCGCTGTAAATAAACTTCTCTGGTGCAAGCGCTTGCCAGTAAAGCCAGCAAAAGGGTTAAACTTGATTTATTTAGCATGGTTAGGCTCCTTTGTTTTGATTAAGATACCACGTAGTTTACACTTTTTTTGACAAAAGTCAAACATTTTGTGTTGACTTCGTCAGAAAAGTAACTATATTTGTAATCACTCTAGTATAGATATGATTAATAATTAGTGAATCATTATATAAAAAATTGTTGTTATGTGTGAAAAAAAATTTCAAAAGTCAGAAGAGCCCCCGTTGGAGCTTGATCTGCAAGGTCAGATGAGACTTGTTAAAAAAGGTCCTGTTTCTGAAGCAAAAGCTTACTTTCGGTACTTTCGTTTCGACCCGAAGGTAGAAGAAGTTTTTGTTGAGAAGGCGGATCAGAAGAGCCGGATGGACTACATCAACCGCTACGGTCTTTACGGCTCTACGGTCAAACACATTATCGATCAAAGCAAGAAATGCGATGAACAACTCAATGTGCAGTTGATGGCTGTGATGAGTGACTTCATCAAGTTGCGTCATTTCGTCGATGATGTGGATTACCTTTTGAACAATGCATCCGATCAGATGCTTGATTTGTACTTACGAGAAGTGCAACTGGTGGGAGATGAAGAAGTTTTGAAGCTGCTTAAACGAGCTGAGAGTAATCCCAGCCTCTTTGCATCCTACGTTAATCACGGTCGGTACATCAGTAACGACATTGTGATGACAATTGTTTCTTCAAGGAACTACCAGGCATTTGAAGCTATTGCATGGCGGATGTATCGCCGGTTTAAGGAGAAGGCTCAGGAGGTATCGTATCAGGAAATGTTGGCTAAGGATGATTCCGAGGTTATGTTTCCTCGTGAAATCCAATGGGCTGTCTTTTGTTTGGAGGATGATCACTTAATCCGAGTGATGGTCGAACGAACGCCGTTGGTATCCGATATCCAGGAGCCGATGTTTAGTGGCGAGCGAGGCATGGAACTGTTCAGAGCGCATATCAGCAATGTCTACGGCATTGGGGGATATCGCTTTGAAGAGGGCTTGGAACAGATGCTTTTTGACAAGTTTGCTCAAGCCAGCGGAGCCGATGATGCCTTCAAGAAGTTCTGCGACATTGATCCCGTGACGTACGTCAGGTACGCAAGCTACAAGGCTTGTTTGACGTACTTAAAAGAACTCAAGGAAAAGGGACGGTGGTTGGACGATTCGGCACAAGTGGCTCTCGTTTGTCGTCAAAATGCCGACTTGACAGCAACATTCGTTTCAACCTTTAACTCTGAACACGGTATGTGCTGGGAGGCTGAGATTAAATTTGCTCAGGTCGGTTCGGCTGAGGTCATCCGTTCCTACGTCGAGTTCCACACCATGTGCGGGGAGGCTTTGGATGTTTTGAGACAGCGTTTTCCGGAGCTGATTGAATTTTACAACAATCGCCATCAGTGGTGATTTGTTGCTTTTGGCAAAAGAGTGCGTATTTTCCTAACGGAAATGCGCACTTTTTTGTTATCTGATTTTACGGATAGGTAGATTTAAAAAAAAATAAGTTTCCCTGAATTTAGGGGATAATGCTTATTTATAGGTTGCCAAAGTGAGGGATAACGCTATATTGGTATAGATTTTCGAGTACTTTTTATTTAGAGGTCGGTTCATGTATAAGCTTTTTCTAAACCTTGTCAGTATGGCGTTTTTATTACTGGTACTGGCAGTGGTAGGCATATTTTTATGGTTTAGGGCAAACGGTTTTGATATTCCGGATTATAAAAAACTTGCCACTTATGAACCGCCTGTAACGACACGTCTTTACGCCGGTGATGGTCAGGTCTTAATGGAGTATGCCGTTGAAAAACGTATTTTTGTGCCCGAAAATAAAATTCCGAACTTGGTGAAGAATGCTTTTATTGCAGCGGAGGATAAGCATTTTTATTCTCATCCGGGAATCGACTTTTTCGGTATTGTTCGTGCAGTATTTACCAATGTTAAAAATTATGCTACCGGAAAGAGAATGGTTGGAGCCTCTACCATTACGCAACAGGTGGCCAAAAACTTTTTGTTAAGTTCGGAGCGTTCACTTACCCGTAAAATTAAAGAAGCTGTTTTAGCTTATCGCATCAGCAGAGCTTTTTCTAAAGAGCATGTTTTGGAACTCTATTTAAATGAGATTTATTTGGGTAACCGTGCTTATGGTGTTGCGGCAGCATCTCTTAATTATTTTAATAAAGCTTTGTCAGAGTTAACTATAGAAGAGGCTGCCTATTTGGCGGCACTTCCCAAAGGTCCTAATAACTATCATCCTACACGTCACTATGATGCGGCTGTTTCAAGAAGAAACTGGGTGATTGATCGGATGCAAGAAGATGATTATATTACCAAAGAAGAAGCGCAAAAAGCAAAGGATCAGCCGCTTAAGGTAGTTGATCGTCGGTTCGGGTATTTGAAAAACGGAGAATATTTCAGTGATGAAGTACGTCGTCTTTTGGCTAAAAGTTTGGGAGATGATGCCATATTTGAAGGCGGCTTGATGGTTCGCACCACTGTTAATCCGGAAATGCAAGCTTTGGCTACCAAGACGTTTCGCCAGGGGTTGATTAATTATGATAAACGGCATGGTTATCGCCAAACGGGTCTTAAAATTAGTTTGGAAGGTGACTATAAGGCGGAATTAGAGAAGGCAGAACTACCTAAGGGGGCTGATGAAACCTGGAAAAAGAGTGTGGTTTTGGAGATTGAAAAAGATGGGGCACGTATTGAGACGATTGAGGGAAAGAAAGGGAAAATCAGCTTAAAGAGTTTGGCATGGGCCAGAAAAAATCTGCCGGATCAGCGCGTCAGTCTTCCGCCAAAGACGGTAAGTGATGTTTTAGAAGTTGGTGATGTTATTTATGCTGAAGAGGTGGCAGATGGTGCGTTTGAATTACGCCAAGTTCCTGACGTGGAAGGTGCTATGGTGGTAATGAGCCCGCATAATGGTAAGATCTTGGCCATGGTTGGCGGATATTCTTTTGATAAATCACAATTTAATCGCGCAACACAGGCTTATCGTCAGACAGGTTCTACTTTTAAACCGTTTGTTTATGTGACAGCACTGGAGATGGGGTATTCTCCAACGGATTTGATTTTGGATGCGCCGTTTGTACTGGATCAAGGTCCGGGGCTGCCTTTATGGAAGCCGTCTAACTATTCTAAAGGATTTTCCGGTTTAACGACGTTGCGTCAAGGAATCGAAAAATCTAAGAATTTGATGACGGTGCGTTTGGCTCAAGATATCGGTATGGATAGAGTTTCGGCCATGGCTAAGCGTTTGGGTGTGATGGATAATTTGCCGCAGTTGCTCTCCATGTCTTTGGGTGCGGCAGATACGCGGTTGATTGACATGGTGACGGCATATTCTGCGTTTGTTAACGGGGGATATCGGGTTTCACCTTATCTGATTGAACAAATTCAGGATCGTTATGGTAAGAGCTTATATAAGAACAACAATGTTCATTGTATCGGTTGTAAAGTGGCTCACTATGAAGAAGAAATGTCAGTGCCGGAAATTACCGATGACAGGGAGCGTGTTTTAGATGAATTGACCGCTTATCAGATGGTATCTATCTTAAATGGTGTAACTGTGCGCGGTACCGGTGCAAGGTTAGCCAATTTGAGGAAAAATTTAGCGGGAAAAACCGGTACAACTAATGAAAATAAGGATGCTTGGTTTATCGGTTTTTCGCCGGATATGGTGGTTGGTGTTTATGTCGGTTTTGATGAGCCACGTACGCTGGGTAAAATTGAAACCGGTGCGGCGGCGGCTTTACCTATTTTTTATGATTTTATGAAAGAGGCCTTGAAAGATAAGCCGAATTTGGAATTTCGTGTTCCACAGGGGATTAAGTTTGTTCGTATCAATCCTAATACCGGAAGACCGGCGGGTTTAGGTGACAGGGTTGTTATCAATGAAGCCTTAAAACCTGACTTTAAATTTGGTGACAGGCAACGTGTGGTTGGTGATGACGGCAGATCGATGCTTGATGCGGAGACAAGCACAATAGATCAAAAGTTTGATTTGGGTTCCGAATATTAAAGAAATTTTATCAAGGGATAGGTAAAAATAGGTTTTCAGATTTAAGAAAACGGGTGTTGAGTTAACGTTACTTTAATTATTTTTGGCATACCATTAACCAAGATTTTTTCTAGGAGAGATATGATGAATGATTCCGTTAGTAAAAAGCCATCTGCGGCAAGACGTGCGGTCAATAAGGTAAAGTCTGCCCCGCAGAAGATTGTTGAACATGCGCTAAATACGGCTATTAATGCTGTAGAAAAAGCGGCAAATACCGATGTGAAGCGTTCTGCTAAGAGGGCTGCAAAAACGGCTAAAAAATTAGAAAAAGTTCAGAAACTGGCCAGAGCTGCTAAATCTCAAGTTAAAAGAGCGACGACGATGTCCTCTTCTTTGAAAAAAATGGAAGAGGGAAAGAAAGGTTCAAAATCTAAGCAGATCAAAGGGGTTATTAAGGAAAAAATCAAAGATATTATTACCCCGCAAAAGGAAGTTAGTTTTTATTATGATCGGCGGCAGTTGGTTGTATTATTGGCCTTATATGGGATGATTGCCGTTTTTGTTTATTTGATATCTGATAATTTGGTTCGCGTTGATTTGTACGATAATTGGATGTTATTCGGCTTTTTGTGTGCAACGCAAATATTAATCTTATTGGCATTGGTTATTACTTTATTTGTAACGATTGTACCTTTTCGGTTAGCTTATGTTAATAAGGAGGGTATTAAAATTGATCACAATCAGACGTTGTTATGGGATGATGTTGAGGTTGCGGAAGAAAAATATACCTCTTATATCAGCCGCCGGCCGTTTATTGCTATGCATCTTAAGGAGGGAAGGTTGAAAAATTATCGGCTGACGTTTATGCAAAAATTATGTCAGGATAATATATTTACGCCTTTTTCGATACCGATGTATGCAATGAGACCGGAAGATGCGGCAGAAATTCGCAATATTATCAAGAAGCATGTTCATTACGAGGATAACCGTGATTGATATTATCCCAAAGGGATAATTATCTGTTCATAACCGATATTTTTTAATGCATTTTGTGATTATTACAGCTAGAGTTTTGATAGTATATTGATAATGGGGCTTAGTGTATGCTTAAGTTGAGAAATATAGCTGTTTTATTTTGTACAATCGGAATATTAGCCGCATGTGCTCATCCGAGGGAGAGAGTGTATGAGGTTGATGAAGATATGGAAATTGCCAGTTGCAATGTTGCAATGTCAGGAACACCTTATGCCTCTGTTCCTTGTGCCCCTAAAAATGGCGGTGGTTTTTTAGAATCTCGTATTTGGTCAGATAAAGAGCGGATTGAATTGGATGGTAAATCCGGGCGTACGCAGGTAAATGTTGCAGGTGTACCGATTTGTCCGCCACATAAACGTTGTCCCGATACACGTTTACCGCCACAACCCTGTGCTCAGCCGATGCCGACATATTATAATAATGTGTCTGCTGATGTTTTAGCTGGTGGTGCGGTGTTGATACATCCCTATACCAGAGCAAAGGTTGTTTGTACGGACCATGGTGGGGATAGTGCTATGCGTTGTGCAGAGAGTTGGCGTGCCGCCGGATATGTTTTAGTGACAGATATACCACAGTTGCCAGCAGGGTATGATTTCTTGCGTGATGGAACATACCCGACAAGAAGATGGCGTAATGGTGAGACGGTTCCGCGTTGGTAGAATTCTTAACGCTGTCAAATAAAGAAAATATTACAAAATCAAAAAATTGTGCTTGACTATGGAAATCAGATATCGTAAAAGAGGAGACAACGTTGTTTATGGGTCCTTAGCTCAGTTGGTTAGAGCCGGCCGCTCATAACGGTCTGGTCGTAGGTTCGAGTCCTACAGGACCCACCATAATAAAAAGAGGAAAGATATACTTCCTCTTTTTTTCTGTTTTAAATGGGGCGAGAAAGCCCAATGTTTGCGGGTGTTTGCAAAAGATTTGTTTGAGGCGACCAAGATGTCACTTTTGATGATTTTGTGCTTATGGCGCGCAGAAGTGGCAAAATAGATACTTTTGGTTTGAGCTAACTCAGACCATTTCGCCCTGATTTTATTAGCCTCTGACCCACCCAAGTTCGTATCCTATATCCTCGCCACTCTTGAATAAATAAGAAAAGAGATACCGGTAAATATCGCCTCGATTATAAGTGGGATTATCACACCAATTTTATTGACTCTCCATATTTCCGCGCTAATAATAGAACAGAAATAGAACATTGTAGAGGTAAAATGCGCCAGCACGTTATTGTATTGGTTGATTGCGACTGCTTTTTCGTTTCTTGCGAACGGAAGGATAATCCCGATTTGCAAGGAAAGCCGGTGTGCGTTATGACCGGCGGCGGTTCAAAAGGCATTATCGTGTCGCGCTCTAAAGAAGCCAAAGCGCTCGGGATTAAAATGGGTCAGCCTTATTTTCAGGTCAAGCCGAACTTTCCGACCGCGATTTGTATTCCGGCGCGTCACCACCGCTATACCGAGATTTCAAAAGTTGTGATGGATACGATTAAGACGTTCAGTCCGGATGTCGAAGTCACCTCGGTTGATGAAGCTTTTATTGATTTGACCAGCCTCAACAAGGTTTATCACTCAACTTATACCGACATTATCAAAAATATCCGCCAGACGGTGTGGGACAAGGTCGGTATTCCCGTTTCCATCGGCTTGGGAACTTCCAAAACGCTGGCGAAACTGGCGAGCGACAAGGCAAAAAATAACAACGGGATATTCGTTATTCCGCCTGATAAAATCTTGGATATTGTGGGCGAGATGCCGATTGAGGATGTCAGCGGTATCGGGCGCAAAAACAGCGAGCACATGAAGTTCAGCGGCATTTTCACGATTAAAGATTTTGTGGAGAAAGAAAACGGCTGGATTAGAAAAGCTTTCGGAATTAACGGCTTAAATCTCAAAAGTGAGCTGACAGGAATTGCGACATCTTTGGTAAATAACGAACCCACCTCACCGCAGAGCATACAGGTAACGCGGAGTTTTGAGGACTTTACGCAGAGTTTGGAATATTTGGAACACGAACTGAATCGGTATGTTCACGAGGCATGTCAGAAGTTGCGGCGGTGGAACGGCTTTTGCCAAGGCGTGGAAATCATGCTCCGCACGAAGGACTTTAAATATCTCGCCATCGAGGCGAAACTTTCTAACCCGACCAACGGCGATCAGGAAGTGCGCATGACCGCCATAAACCTTTTGAAACAACTCTACCAGCCGAATTTAATTTATCGCTCAACCGGCGTAACGCTAACACATCTAACCTACGGCGAAGTGCAACAGTCGCTGTTTGAGGAGGTAAAACCTCATGACGACAAACTCTCACACCTCGTTGACGAGCTTGAAGCCAAATTCGGCAAAGGGATTGTTAAGACAGGGGTATGAAGGATTTATAATAAGTCGTAATTCCAACTTCATACTTAGTGTTTTTCTAAACTATGAAGTATTCTCTTGACAAGATAATATTTAATGTTTATAGTTTAAATATATCAAAACTATGAAGTATGAGGTTAGCATGCAGGAAATCCGCTCTAAAATTGAAGAAAGCCGCAAGAAACTGCAAAAGTTATTGCAAAATAAGGACAATCAAAAGGTCTTGGATAAATGGCTCAAGACCGAGCTTGCTTATACTTCAAACGCTATTGAAGGTAATACTTTGACCAGGCGCGAGACGGAGCTGGCGATTGAAGAGCAAATCACCACCGGCGCCAAACCGATAAACGACTATTTGGAAGCCAGAAATCACGCTAATGCTTTTGATTTTATCTGTCATGCCGCTAAAAATAAGCTCAAAATTGATGAAAATTATGTGTTGCAGATTCATAAAATCATTTTATCAGGCATAGATGACACGAATGCCGGCTTTTATCGTTCGGTCAGAGTTCGGATATCCGGTTCGCAGACAGTTTTGCCTAATCCGCTCAAAGTGCCGGATTTAATGCGTGACTTTGGTAAATGGTTGCTCGAAAAAAGTGATGATGTATTGCTAAAAGCGATAGAAGCGCATTATCGCTTGGTTTCAATTCATCCGTTTGTTGACGGCAACGGGCGGACAGCGCGATTGCTCCTCAACAGTATGTTGCTTGAGAGCGGTTATGCGCCGGTTATTATCAGAAAAATCGACCGTAAAAGATATTTAAGCGCTTTAGAAACCTATCAAACCAAAGAAAACAGCGAGCCTTATTACAGATTTATGCTGACTGCGCTCAATCGCTCACTCAAAATGATGATTGACTTGCTTGATGTTGAAAAAGCGGAACCGCAAGGAAAGCTTCTGACGATTGCCAAGTTTGCAAAATTGGCCGGACTTCCGGTTTCAACCATCAGATATTGGCTGAAAGAAGGCAAAATCAAACCAATCACTTATACTGCCTCCGGTTATGCAATGTTTGATGAAAATCAGGTCGCCGAGGTTAAGAGGGATTAGTTGTATTTTCTTCAAAGGCTTTTCAATTTCAGCGCAAAATTGTCACCTGTAAATATTCGTTGCCAGCGACATAAATAAGTAGCTTCAAACTTCGAGGAAAAAGTATGCTCACTTAATTTTTGAGTAAAATGACAATAGTTACCTTTTGAAACGTCAGGCAGATACACTAAAAGAAAGCATTTATCGCATTTTTTTAAATAACTTGCAATTTTTTCGTTCTTTTTATTAATTTTCTCCTGTAGTTCATCAAAAGGATCTTCTTTGCTTAGACATTCATTATTAACGTTACAATCAAATTTACCGTTAATGTTGGGAAAACCGCTAACCGAAATATTAAAATATTCATCTTGAACAAGGATACTTTCTTTAACAAGACGAGGCCACCGCTTTAGATTTTCAATGTTTCTATCAATAATATTTTCTATACCAGATTTTATTGCATTTCTGTTGTAAATATCCCAAAATCCAGGATTATAAATAGCATCCATAATTTCTTGACGAGTTCGTGCTTGATGCACTCGTTTATCCCATTTATCAATCAAAATAGAAATGTCTAATCCGTACTGCTTTTGAGCATATTTACAAGCTTGATTACCAATGGTCATTAAGTGACGTAAAGCTTGACCATGTAGGCTTTTAACCAGAAACCTAGTAATTTCTACCCCAATTTTTTGATTATCTTCTGTCATAAAAATAAAATCTGGGTGTTCTGACTCTTGACAAGATATTATTTTATTTTTCACATACCACTTTTTACCTTCATCTGAGGCTAAAAAGTATTCCAAGTACTCGCGTTCTTCTGATTTCTTGTCTTGCGCCATTATAATTAACTCCTTTTTTTAGAAGCATAACCACATATCTATATAAAAGCAAGAAAAGATAGAAAATCTGCAATTTTTCTTCTATTTCACTGGACTTCTTCGTTTTTTCAAGCATTCATTGTATCAAACGAAAGGAGTTTACAATGACTATTACATGGTATCATGAAACAAAAGAAGCGCCGGATTTTGATGCACGAATTGTCATCTGTGATGAAGACGGTACTTGGGCTTACATGGGCGAGATTGAAGCTTTAGAGGCCGAAAACCAAAAACTTAAACAAGAAATACAAAAACTTAAAGAGAATTCGAATGAAAACAGTTAAGATTTATATGGTCAGGAAACCCTCAGATATCGACGAAGTAATGGAATTATGCCAGCGCTATAACAATCAAGCCGAAGAAGTAACGGTTGCAGAAACGGTTAACCTGCCTCCGCTCTTGTATGATGCAGTGTGCCGAGCGCCACTTGACGATTACATCTTTTTATCCGGCAAAGGCGGTTATGATGATGAAAACCACCGCCAAGTAGTTGCCTTAAAATGCCAAGGCAAGCCAACACTTTACGTTGACCCGTCCGGTTCCTCATACTGCCGTTACATGGGGGTTGAATTATGAAAATGCGCAAATACGAGAATATCAAACCGAGCAACCGGACAAACTTTGTGATGGTTTATTATCACGCCGGCCGCACTTTAACTCAAATTGAAACTTTACTTAAAAAGGCCTACGGTAATCCGCTACCGACAAGACCACGCGACCGCCTCAATCGACTGCAATTCAAACTCGAACAAATGGCCGCCCGCTACAAACAGTGCCAAGAAGATTTGAAAGCTGAGTATCAGAAGAATAAATCTACAAATCAAGAATGAGTTAAGCTTTTTTCTATCAAAGGCTTGGCTTTTTCCAACTCAACCAAATTATTAATGGTTATTTCCAATTTTCCTGTTCCATAGTGGCCAACACTACGAACATCACGTGTAAAGCCTTTTTCTAAGGTAATGCTGTCTGCATCCACATTAACATAAATCAGTATCTTATTGCTGTAAAATTGCACAGAAGCAAAGTTCTTCAAACGTCTATATGCTATATAATGCATCAAGATTTTTTTCTGGACATCATCACCCAAAGAAAGAAGATAATCATCTAATTCTTTGTACAGATTCCTAATCTCTGGTGAAGAAGCCTCTATTTTTTCTGTTACCGTTTTAACTTTTTTATCCGAGCTATGGTCTTTTTTAGTTGTGTTATGAACAACCGCTTTTGTTTCCTCGTCATTAGAGCTATTAACCAATTCAAACAACAAGTGGTTATTTTCATATATTCGGTACCGAATTAAATCAATATTTTTTTGCATTTGTTTAATTGCAAATTCATCGTATCGGCTAAAATCTTGTGCAATACATATTAAACGTGGTTGAGACCAATCAATTTCATCGGCAACTTTTTTACCGAATTTTTCTAAAACAAGCCACGCAAAATCTTTAGGATGTTTTACCAACCAATCCATATAAAACAAACCTTGATTGATGACAGTATCCTTGCCGTCTCTTTTATATTCAATAATAACGGGACAATTGTTTTCATCTATCCCCAAGGAATCAATACGCGCATTATGGCCGTCTTCAGCCTTAAATGAATGTTCTGTTTTCAAAAAACGCACGTTTAATAAAGTTTCGCAATTTTCCTCTACAAGTCTTTGAATATTCCGCTCTTTTGCAACAGCAGAGTTGCTTAATTCAACAGCTTTTCCGCTTTTAATATTGAATAACTTTAAATCCGACATAGTCCAACCTTTTATAAAAATAAAACATGGAAATATTCTATACTATAAAATATTAAAAATGCAATAATGAGAATTTTAAGAGTAAAATTAACTATAAACTTGCATTATTTTTAATAAAAACCTAGATAAAAATAAGATATTAATAAATATTCGGGTAAATAATAATGGATAATATAAAAAAGAAAATAGGAAAAAATGCAGCTTTAGCAGTTCTTAGTCAAATTCCAATTGCTGCAGCCTTTGGTAAATTCTTCGAAGATTTTGTGCAAGAAGGTTGGCAAGAACGGATAGATTTGTGGAAAGAAGAAATTATAAAGCGTTTGTCTCAATTGGATGCAGAAATAGAGAATAAAATAAAAGAAACCTCAAACTTTGCTAGTATATTAGCATCTGCTCAGAGGGGTGCCTTAGAAGATATTGAAGATGATAAAGTTGCTTTATATGCAAATGTTGTAATTAATGCAATTAACAATGAAAATATTGATAATGCAAAAAAACATATTTTTTTGAATATGTTAAGAGATTTTACATCACTACATATCAAAGTTTTAAGAGACATCTCGAAATCAAAAGGCCCTCAAGTTACATTACGTGCGGATGGTTTCCATGCAAAAAATCCACTATTTCACGAATTATACACAAAATATAAAGATAAAGAACTTTTAGAAGCCATTATAAAAAGCCTGGCTGAAAACCATTTGACTTATATCGTGGCAGATAAAATTGGTAGGGCAGAACCGACTATAATAACGGATTTAGGTAAGGAATTTTTACGATTTATTTCTGAACAGGAGACTTCCAATGGTTGTGAATAATCAACATGAAAAATTACAGCTAATAAATATACATAATCTTAAAATAAGCGAACAAATTACTTATTCGTTGGAAACCCCTAAATGGTTTCATGTAGAACTTATAAATGATTATTACAAAGGGGCTATGAAATCTTTAATATATCTCGACAAAGAGGTAAAAAGAATGGAAAAAGAAAACAACAATTGTGCATGGGAATATGGTGTGGCTGTTTCCACATTAAACGAAATGCGAAAAGCTCTTATTGTTGGAATGTTTCATCTATGGTTTCATAATTTACAAGAATATCTCGTAATGAGTGGAAATGAATTTCATCCTAAGAAAATAATATTTGCCAACTCAGGCTTTGGTACAATAATAAGTATATTTAAGAATGTTATGGATAAGGATTTAATTGCAAAAATAAAAAAATATTCAACTTTGATAAATGCAATTAAACATGGTATAGGAAAATCTTTAACTGATTTACAACATAATTATTCCGAATTTTTTTATCCTTCAGAGGAATATACTAAGACAGATAATGAAGGATATATTTTAGAAGATGCACAAGAGCCTTTAGTTTCTAGATGTCATTTTGAGGAATTACATGAAAGTTTATTAGAGTTTTGGAAATCAGCTCCGGATAAAATTATTGTTGATGTTAATAAGCTCGGCAAAAAAGATTAAAAATTTTAATAATACCTATTTTATCCTTATTTTAGCCGACTAATATTCTTCAATAAATGCTCTAAAAACGCCTGACATCCCTCGTAAATATCCCAATAGCTTTCGTCAAAGTTTCCGGTATACCAAGGGTCGCGGATATTGCGCGGATTATTCGTATAATCAAGCAAGCGGTGGATTTTGTTTTCCGTATCCGGACCAACGAGCGATTGAATGTCCTCAATGTTGCTGTCGTCCATCGCTAAAATATAGTCATAATAAGCATAATCGCGCGGACGAATGCGACGGGAATAATGCTCCTCAAAAGGCACATGCATTGATTTTAAGATTTCGTGCGTGCCGTGATGAATGCCGGCATGACACATCTCGTTGTAACTTTCAGTCGCGGCGGAATCAATCTCAAACTTGTCAGCCAAGCCTTTTTCTTCAACCATTTGCTTAAACACAAACTGCGCCATCGGCGACCGACATATATTCCCCAGACATACAAACAAAACTTTGATCATAGATTTTTATACCTTATCTTTTCGCATAATAAGTTGCATATCAGCTACAAGCAGATTTTTTTGGTGATTTATTTGCGCATGAATTTTACCAAAATCTTTTTCAAATTCACCATCGTGTAAGTTATCAAATCCAAGATCATTTTTTTTTGTTTTTGCGAAGATAATAGTGAATAGCTGTTTTTAATTCTTCGAATTTTTGGGCTAAATTCATAATTTTTTCTGAAATATCCCTATTAAATAAGATATAAGCATCACCTGCCATTTTAGTCATATTCTCATAGTTTTCCTTGAAAGTATCTATATTTAATTTAGGTTCAAGACAATTTTTTAACTTATCATCTACGTGATTTTCAAAATAATTTTTTAATTTTAGTCGTTTATCTAGTAAAGCAAGATTTTTTTGTTTCATAACAACATAATATTGCATACCCGCAAAAACAGCTAATACAATTGTAGATATCTCTTGAGAATTGTCTTTTAACCAAACAATTGGCTTATATAGCAAATCACAAAAACATTCTAAACATCCCATTTTCATTTTCCTCTTAACTTATCATAAATGTGATGATATTTTTTTTAATTTAATATAACCTCTTGTTTGGCTGGAGGTCCAATAGTGTATTGTCATAACATCTTTATCTTGCAAGCATAACAATCCACCTCCATACTGCTGCATATTGTCTTTATCACTAAAAGCTAATGGTTGAGTCCGATATATATACAGTAAACGCGGAAATAGTGATGAACTATTTTCCCAATGTGCAAAAATACTATGACTAGTTACCTGATCAGTTTTTATTTCAATTTGAACATTAGAAAATGTTTGTTTTATTGCAATATTAACTAGTTTCGATACATCGTATGAAGATGTTAATTCACCTTGCCATCTGCCTGATATTTTTTTAGGAACACCAAACTTTCCAGCAAACAATTGCCATAACCAATAATCCCATATCAACCAAAAACCCCAAGTAATAGCTAAAGAAGTGGTATAAGTTCGTGGTATACTGTACTCAAAGCAATAACTAATTACGCTAGATATCAATAAAAGTATGGACCCCCATATATATAGCTTATTCCTGCTCATGCCGCTTGTGCCTCTAACATTGATTGCCACATCAAAGATAAATACGCTTTTACTTCTGTCCTCGTCGTATTTTGTTCAGGAAATAAATCTGGTCTAAACATGTCTTTGATACGATTAACTTCCACAAAACGAGAGGTATCAAGCCTACCAAACAAATAATTAACTATGTTAATCACTCCTGTCATGTAGGTTTCCGACATAAAATATTGATCAGGAACATTGTACAATAGGCTTTCTATGACATACGATGGAATTTTAAATTTCAAAACTCCTTCATCTTCAAGCTCATTTCTAAACCTTTTAAGGATACGGACGAAAAATTTGTAACGGTCATTTGTATTTTTATTTTTCATGCATCCATTATTATAATCTTGATCTGGAAAATTTATAATAAATTGTCCCTTTTGAGAGAAAAATGCCACTCCTTTAAGAGTGTCATGCCCTAAATAACGTGCAGTTATAACAGGGACAACATCTGCATTTACTCTATATGTATTACTTTTTATTTTCAAAGATTTGTTTCCATTTTTGACATTTTCTGCACCATATTTCTGTTTGAGACTTAAATAAACTGCATTTCTAAATTCCGAGTAAGATGGTCCAGTGCCAGATGATGGCATACAGTGAAAATTTTGATCAAAATTATACCAAAAATCACTAAACAAGGCATACATATCAACATCACTGTCATTTTTCACATTAGTATTGTTGTTATATGAGCCTCTTAATCTTATTTTCGGTTGGCCTAATCTTCCAAAATCATAATTTTGAATACAGTTTCTAATATTGGTGATTGTTGAATCGCACCTTGTTTTCTCTGTGTCGCTTGCAGGATTTTTCCATGACAGCAATTTTTCTTCTGTAATTAAAACCATTTACGATAGTTCCTTAAAAAATGTTAATATACCCAATATGTAGGGATTGAAAAATCGAAAATCAAGCATATATTGTGACGTTTTTGCCGAATTAACGAAAAATCTGCCCATAAACGACTCTCTTTGCTTGCTTTTTAATAGTGGTGACGTAAAATATCGAAAACATTTGTAACTAAAAATAAGGTGGACTTATGGTGCAAGAATTGGATATTAAAAAGTTGGACGGCAAGAGTTTGGATATTGCCGAGGCAGATAAAGAAAAGTTAAAAGCCGTGTTTCCGCAATGTTTTGTTGAGGGCAAGCTGGATATTGACAAGCTATTGTCGCTATGTGGCGAATATATTGACAATGACTTTGAAAAGTATAGGTTTGAATGGAAAGGCAAATCTGATTGCTTGCGCATTGCCGGAAAACGTTCCACCGGTACACTCCGCCCGTGTGTTGAAGAAAGTGTTGACTTTGAAAATACCAATAACCTTTATATTGAGGGCGACAATTTAGAGGTCTTAAAGCTGTTGCAAACGGCTTATTATCGCAAAGTTAAGATGATTTATATTGATCCGCCGTATAATACCGGTAATGACTTTGTTTATGAAGATGACTTCAAAGATCCGCTTGCAAAATATAAAGAAATTACCAGTCAAACCACCAAGTCCAATCCTGAAACCATGGGGCGATTTCACACCAATTGGCTGAACATGATGTATCCACGTTTAAGATTAGCATCAAATTTGCTCAGCGATGATGGAGTTATCTTTATAAGCATCGATGAAACGGAAATGCATAACTTAAAGAAAATATGTGATGAAGTATTCGGAGAAGAAAACTTTATTGCTGATTTTGTATGGCACAATAAACGTGGCGGAGGAAATGATTCAAAATTTGTCGCTGTTGAACATGAATATGTTATAATGTATGCAAAAAACGTGAATGAATTAACTGAATTATTTGTTCCTTACTCTCCTCAATATTTAATGCGGTACAAAGAAGAAGATGCTGAAGGGAAATTTTTCTGGGATACATTCAAGAGAAAATCAGGAAAACAGTATTATCCAATAACGTGTCCAGATGGTACAGTCTTGCAATATGATGATCTAGGCAATCCAATTAGCTGGCTTAGGTCTGAACCAAGATTTAAGTCCGATTTAGCCAAAGGAGATGCTCGTATTATTAAAATAAAAGACAATTGGTCAGTACAATTTAAACAAAGGTTACCAGAAGGGAAAAAGCCTCGCACTATATTTTTGGAAGAATCAATTTTTGAGGATGAAGGAACAACAGCGGATGGCAGTAGCGAGGTTTTGTCCTTGTTTGGCAAGAATGTTTTTGATAATCCCAAGCCAATTGCACTAATTAAGCATTTAATTAGCTTCAATACATCTGAAGAAGATATAATTTTAGATTTTTTTGCGGGTTCTGCCACCACCGCTCATGCAGTTATGCAATTAAACGCGGAAGATAGTAGTAAACGTCAATTTATCATGGTTCAATTGCCTTCAATAGTTTCTGAGGATGATAAGACTTCAAAAACAGCAAAAAATGCCTGTGAATTTTTAGATAGCATAGGAAAACCACGTAATTTATGCGAGATAAGCAAAGAGCGCATTCGCCGTGCCGGTGCTAAAATCAAAGAGCAAAACGCTGATGTGGATGTTGGCTTTAAGGTTTTGAAACTGGATACGTCAAATCTGGTTAAATGGGACGATACGCCGCTTGCCAGCACCGATACGGCTGATTTATTTAATCGTATGGACGGAATGATTGAAAGCATAAAGAAAGGTCGCTCCGAACTTGATGTGATTTATGAAGTTATGCTGAAACTCGGTATTCCTGCGACTTATCAGGTTTTTGAAAATAATCTCAACGGTCGCAAGGTTTACTCAATCGGCGACGATGGCTTAATTCTTATTTGCTTGGACGGCTCAAACGGCGGTATTACTCCGGAAGACGTAACCGCGATGTGCGAATTTTCGCCGGCAAAAATTGTCGCGGCTGAAGAAGCCTTTAAGGACGATGTAGCCCTCTCAAATGCTTTCTATATAAGCAAAGACAGCGGCGTTGAAATTATGTTGCTGTAGAGGTGGATGATGGGCAATACTGGTGTTGAGTATGAAAGATTTGTTCAGAAATTGATGCAGGCAATTTTGGATTCAGAAACTCAATGTGGGCAAAAAAATATTCAAGTGCGTCATAACGAAGAAATTCCTGACAGATTTGGTATTAAACGGCAATTTGATGTACTATGGGATTATGAACAAGGCGGTATAACTTATAACACGATAATAGAATGTAAAGATTATAACTCTCCTGTATCTATTGAAAAGATTGATGCTTTGGTAGGAAAATTGGCAGATTTTCCGACTGTTCGAGGTATTATTGCAACCACTAAAGGGTATCAATCTGGAGCAAAAGAAAAAGCTAAAAACTGCGGTATAGAGATACTTTGTGTTCGTAACCAAAATGATAGTGATTGGGTTGATGAAAATGGACAACCACTTGTTAGGAGGATATCGCTAAATCTCACTATGCTTTCTGCGCCACGAATAATAAGCTGTAATACATTTATTGATGGAAAATACATTAAAGACAACAATATCGATATAGAAAAAATTCACATTTCTGGTTCTCTAAATACGGAAGTTTTTATTGAAGATAAAGTTACGAACAAAACATATTCTTTATATGAATTACAACAAAAAATAGCAAATAAAGATGATGACTATGGGATTCATGAAAAAGACATTGAGTTTGATGATGCTTATATAATTAAACAAAATGTAAAATTAAAATTGAGAAAACTACATGTTGTGTATGAAATAGTTCAGCCATACACAGAAACAATAGAAATGGATGCCGCTGATTATATAATGGGTGTCGTAGAATATTTGAATCAGGGAAAGAAAAAGACAATATTCAATATGCCTTATGAAGGCACTAAAATAAAAGATGAGCTTCTCTCGAATAAAAATTTGGAGAAAAAAGCATGAAACTAAAGTTTAAGAATCAAGATTTTCAAACCGATGCCGTGAATGCGGCGGTGGAGTTATTCAAAGGTCAAGAAAAAGCAAATATGACTTTTTCGATTGCTGATAACTCCGCGCAAGCCTCTTTTTTGCAAAATGAATTCGGCTTCGGTAACAAGTTGGTGTTAGATGAGGAAACTATAAACAACAATCTTCATGCAATCCAAAAGGCTCATTCTCTGCCGCAAACCAACATTGACGGCATAAAGGCGGTGCCGCTCTCAATTGAAATGGAAACCGGAACCGGTAAAACTTTCGTTTATACAAAAACAATTTTGGAGCTTAACCACCGCTACGGCTTTACAAAGTTTATTATTGTTGTGCCGAGTGTGGCTATTCGCGAGGGCGTAAACAAGTCATTTCAGGTTACGGAAGAATATTTCAAAAATCAGTATGACAGCGTGCCATACCGATATTTTATTTATAATTCAGCAAAACTCTCGGATGTCCGCACTTTCGCGACTTCAAGCAATATCGAGATAATGATTATCAATATTGACGCGTTCAAAAAAGCCGAAAACGTTATCAATCAGGAACAGGATAAACTTAACGGCGAAACGGCTATGCGCTATATTCAGGACACAAATCCGGTTGTGATTATTGACGAGCCGCAAAGTGTTGATAACACGCCAAAGGCAAAGGAAGCCATCGCGATGCTTAATCCGCTGTGCGTTTTGCGTTATTCCGCCACCCACCGCGAAAAGCAGAATCTTGTTTATCGTTTGACGCCGGTTGATGCGTACCAAATGGGCTTGGTTAAGCAAATCAGCGTTATTTCAAACTCGGTTATTAACGATTCAAACAAGCCGTATATCGCCTTAAAAGACGTTTCAAACGCCAACGGCTTTTCGGCTAAAATTGAGATTGATGTGGAAAATGAAAACGGTCATGTTACCCGTAAGGTTATCACAGTTAAACCGAATGACGACTTATTTATGAAATCCGGTCACCGCAAAATTTATGACGGTTATGTTGTCGCCGGTATTGATTGCACCAAAGGTTTTGAGGGTGTGGAATTTGCTAATTCCGAATATGTTGCCTTGGGTAAAGCCATCGGTAGCGTTGATGAAAAAGTTTTGAAACGTGCGCAAATATACCAAACTATCAAAACGCACCTCGATAAAGAACTGCGCTATTTTGATATGGGTATTAAGGTTTTGTCGCTGTTCTTTATTGATGAAGTTAAAAAATATCGCCAAGAAGACGGTAGCAAGGGTATTTATGCCGAAATGTTTGAAGAATGCTATAACGAGCTGATAAACAAGCCGAAATATGCTATTTTGAAAACAAAATTTGATACAGACGTAAATAAAGCGCACAACGGTTACTTCTCCCAAGATAAAAAAGGTAAATATAAGGATACCAAAGGCGATACGCAGGCTGATGACGACACCTATAATACCATCATGAAAGATAAAGAGTGGCTGTTGTCTTTTGAATGTCCGCTCCGCTTTATTTTCTCACATTCTGCCTTAAAGGAAGGTTGGGATAACCCGAATGTTTTCCAAGTCTGCACTTTGATTGAACAAAAGTCGCTGTTTACTTGCCGCCAAAAAGTCGGGCGCGGTTTAAGACTTTGTGTTAATCAGGACGGCGAGCGGATTGAGGATAAAGATATTAACGTATTGCACGTTATCGCCAACGAGAGCTTTGCCGAATTTGCCGAGAAGTTACAAAAAGAAATTGAAGACGAAACCGGTGTTCGCTTTGGTATGTTTGAACTTGATATGCTTATTGGTTACGCTTATGATGAAGAAGTTGAGGTTGAGCGCAAAGTCAGCGAAAGCGAGGCCACCGCTATTGTTGAAGATTTACAAAAATTCGGCTTAATTGATGATGGTGGCTACATTAAACCGGAAGTTAAGGCTGAAGAAATAAAAATCGAAAATATCCCGATGCCGGAGCCGGTAAAAACACATGTTCAAGATATGATCAAAACTTCAAAGCCGGTGTCGGTTGCCGCACTTGCTAACACAACATATAAAGAAACTGTTGTTGAGAAAAAGACCTTCTCGTATGAGGAAGCCGCCGCAATTATGGATGAGCTGAAAGATAAAAAGGTCATTGACAGCAAAAACAAAATTAAAGACACAATAAAAGCTCAACTTGCAGCCGGTACGCTTAATTTAAGCGAACGCTGGTCTAAAGCCGCGCAACGTGCCGTTTTACAATCTATGAACAAAGCGGAAAATAAACTCAATATTCGTGATGCTTCCAAAGATGTAACGGTAAAACTCAATAAGCGCGCATTGTTATCGCCAGAATTTATGGAATTGTGGAATAAAATCAAACAAAAAACGACATATCGCGTTCAATTTGATTTAGATAAACTAATTGCCGACAGTATCAAAGATATTCGCGAAATGCCGGAAATTGCTTCGGCCCGTTTACTTAGTCAGACAGCCTCAGTTGATATTCAAAAGTCAGGCGTAACCGCCCAAGCCGGTGCGATGTTTACCCAAAACTTGGAAAAGAGTTATGATGTTCTACCGGATATTTTGCGTTTAATCTCTACCAAAACATTGCTGAAACGCTCTACCGTGAATAAAATCATTCAAGAAAGTGGCCGAGCCGAAGACTTTTTGAAGAACCCGCAAGACTTCTACGAAAAGGTTTTGGAAATTATCCAGCGCAATCGCCATGCATTGGCTATTGACGGGATTAAGTACATTAAATTGGCCGGCGAAGAGTATGCTGTGCAAGAGATTTTCTCAAGTGAAGAACTGATTGCCAACCTCGATCGCAATGCTGTTGCAGTTAAAAACAGCGTTTATGATTATGTTATTTATGATAGTAGCACAGTTGAAAAGCCGTTTGCTGTGGCTTTGGATGAGGATCCGGACGTTAAAATGTTCTTTAAAATTCCGAGCCGGTTTAAGATTGATACACCTATCGGGACTTATAATCCGGACTGGGCTGTTTATTTAGAGAAAAACGGCGAACAGAAGCTTTATTTTGTGCTTGAAACTAAAGGAACAGATTCGTTCTATGACTTGCGACCGGAAGAACAACAAAAGATCCATTGTGGCGCACAGCATTTCAAAGCTCTTGATAATGTTATCTACTCCGAACAACCGGTCAGAAATTGGCAGGAATTCAAAAAAACGGTGTAGATTATGGAAGAAACTAAGCCATATCGTTTTCCAACCGAATTTGCCGCCATGGTTGAAGCTAGGCGATTGACCAGTTTTCGCGATGATGATAATTTGCTTGCGGTTTACGCTTCTTCAAAAATTAAAATATTACCTTATCAAATAGCCGCGGCGCGATTTGCTTTGCGTTCATCGGTGTTAAAAGGTTGCATTTTATGCGATGAGGGTTCTCTCGGTAAAACATACGAGGCCTTGCTTGTGGTGGCTCAGCGTTGGTATGAGGGAAAAGAACGTATATTGGTTGTCTTGCCCAAAAACCTTATGGCGCAATGGCAACAAAAACTTGATGAAGAGTTCACTTTACCAGTTATCAAATGGGAAGAATATACCGCCGATAGCAAAGGCATTTGCCTTGTCACATACGATGATGTCATCCGCGAAGCAGAAAAAATCAAAAGTATTCGCTGGGATCTGGCTATATTTGATGAGGCTGATTTTCTTTTTAAGCCGGATAATAAATCGGTAATAACCATTAAAGATGCTGTCGGCGATGCGTTCAAACTGCTTTTAACGCCAACGCCGATTACTATGAGTATCATGGATATTTACGGATTGATACATTTTATTGATGAAAGCGTTTTGCCAGATCCTGACAGCTTTTATCGCCGGTATTTTAGAAAGCCTGAAAACTATCCGGAGCTATCAAATTGGGTGTCACAATTTGCTTTTCGTACCCTTAAAAGTCAAGCAAGCCAGTATGTAAACTTTACGCGCCGTCTACCGATTGTTTTGAACTATGTACCTCAAGATGATGAAAAGAAAATTTATGAACTGACCGAAAAATACTTAAATTTAGCTGAAAAACAGGCTTATCCGCAAATGGATAATTACCAGCTGGCTCTGATGTTTTACCATATTTTAGCTTCATCGCCACAAGCTTTTGCATCCATGCTTAATGCACCCATTGAGCGAACACAAGGCGATGAGCGTGTCATTTTAGAATCAATGCGCGATATGGCGGTCAAAATAACACAAACAACTAAAATGGATGAACTGGTCAAGGCCATTAAAACGACATTTGCACACTTAAAATCGCGTAAGGAAACACAAAAAGCTATTGTGTTCGTGGACAATCTTGCAACCGTGCCGGTTTTGGCTGATTTGCTAACCACCGCCGGATATAATGTCATCAGGCATACAGAAAATGATGCTCTGCCACGTTTTCGGGCAGAAAAAGATTTGCAAATTTTAATTTGTAATGATGCTATGGCCAAAGGCTTGGATATCGAATATTGTCCGGTTGTGGTTAATTATGATTTGCTTTATAACGCCGTGGAAATGGAACAGCGTATTTGTCGTTGCCACCGCCAAGGCCAGCAATCAGACGTTTTGGTTATCAATCTTCTAAGTAAAGAAAATATATCCGATGTCCGTATTTTGGAGCTGATAAACAAGCGTACTCTGCAATTTGAGGGCATTTTCGGTATGTCGGACGATATTGTTGGTAATTTTGATGTTAAACTGGAAGATGTTTTACAAAAACGCCGTACGCTTGCCGATATACGCACAGATATGGAAACAAACTTGGAAACAAACCGCGAGCCGAATGAACGCATCGTTTCGGCGGCTGAAAGCTCTCTCTTTACTACGTTTACCAAAGATATTGCGGAGAAAGTATCGGTTTCGCCGAAATACATAGAGGAACAAGCGAAGTTTTTGAATAAAGATTTATGGGAAGTTGTAAAGTTTTATTTTGCGACTAAGCATCCGGAATATGTAATCGACGATTATAATCAAACGCTGACTTTACCGGACGATAAGGAATTGCCGCACTTATTTTACTACTACACCGGAACAAGAAACGTACCATATGCCGGTCGCAGAACTTATGGCATGAGTAAAGATTTTAAACCGGTTGGTGGACGTATAACCTTAACATCACCACTGGTTCGCGGTATCTTAGTGGAAATTGAATGTGCTGATAAAGCCGAAATTAAAACCGTTGATCCGACTGAAAAGTGCACAATAAAATTTTATAATATTGTTTTACGTAATCGCCGCCGTCAATTCCTGTCTGAATACGATATTTTGGTTGGAAATACAGCTAATGGCCGTCTTATGACAGAGGACGAATGCTATAAAATCATCAATTCACCAGCTGAAGAATTCAATGCTGAAGAAAAACGCAATCCTTATTGGTTAAAAGCAACTGGAGGATCATGTCGCGATTTGTTAGATACACGTATTCAACGCGACCTTAAAGAGCATTATGTCAACGATTATGCAAGCAAGTTTGATGCCGATGTGGATGTAATTAAAATTAAGGCAAGCCGCCAAAAATCTGTATTGGAACAGAATCTGTCCGAGGCAAGGCAAGAGGTTAAAAAAATACGCGAAACAATATCTACCGCTTCAGATAGACTGTCGGAGTTGCGTATTCAAAAGCAACTAAATGTCGCTGAAAAAGAGCTTAAACGAAAAGAAGAAGGCTTGTTTTTTGAACAAGCACGAATAGACGTTGCGGCTGAAGATGAAATTGACCTCATAAGAGGCATTGACCGTATAGAATTCGATTCATACAAAATTTTTGAAGCTGACGTAGAATAATATTTACCTTTAATTTTGCTCTACTTCCTTATTTTTTCCTCTTAATTCGGTTATTTGTGACATTTTCATTCGGTAATTTGTGGAATTTTTTGCATATTTCTGCACTTTCTATGCATTATTTACTGGATATAATGTTATTTCCAAGCATTCATTGTGTTGTGTTAACCAGATAGAAAGGATACGAATATGACAACACAAAAGAAAAGTTCAAGAGCTAAGGCCACAACAAAAAAATCGACCTCCAAAGCTAAAGTAGAAATCAAAATAGAACCGGTAGCGCTTGACCACCGCGACAAAACAGCCTTTATGGTTGTGATGCTAAGCCGTCCGGAAGGTGCAACCTTAAAAGAGATGGCCGAGGCCCTCGGGTGGAAAGAAAACTCCATACGCGGTGCAATGTCAGCTTACGCAAAAAAGACCGGTGGAACCATCGCCTCCGAAAAGAAAGCTGACATCCGGACTTATTACCTCAAAGCCAACGCTTAAATTACCATCCAACGAAAAAGGGGGCTGATTATCGGCCCCTAAATTATTTTGTGTAATGATTAAGCTAATTTTCTTACTTAAAATCAGTAGGTGACCAGCCCGATTTTAAAAGTGACCAGCCCCCGATTTTTGAAAATTGCATAACTATCTGATATTGCTATATTTTTAGGTGACCAGTGACCAGCCGGATTTTTTCTGTTTTGCTAAAAAAATGGCGCGGCTTGAGGCCCCGCATATGAAAATTCGCCAGGAAGGACCCATGCCCTGATGCCTGACCACCCGGGTGACCACCCAAAATCGCCAAGTGACCACCCAAACTTAAAACAAAACTACATAAGTTATTGATATTTATAGGATTTTATCTGACCACTGACCACCCAAAATTTTTTCCATTTTACTAAAAAAACACTGCGGCTTGCGCCCCCTCAGATACAAAAAAGCCACCCTTTTTATCAGGTGGCTGGCAACCAAAACAACAGAGAAATTATAAAAATTGAACGGTATCGGACAAAGGTTTCTTGCTTGTATGTGCTGGTGCCGGTGCTGAAGATGCTGTCGGATAACCGAACATCATGAGTAAAACCGGTACTTCGTTTTCCGGCAAGTTAAAGGCTTTTCGTGTTTCATTCGGCACAAACATATTTACCCAAGTTGAATGCACGCCCAAGTCTGCGGCCTGCAACATCATGTGTGTTGCCACAATACTGGCATCTTCAACGCCGGATGTAATGCTTTCATCAGCCGGGTTATGCCATTCTTGATTTTTATCGTAGCAAATAATCATGGCAAGTGGGGCATTGTAATGGCAAGGGGTTAATGTGCGTAACTTCTCCATCGCCACCGGAGATTGAACAACATAAACCTTTTGCGGTTGATTGTTCTTAGCGGTGGGTGCAACTCGACCGGCCTGCAAGATTTTTTGGATTTTTTCATCTTCAACAGGTTTATTGTCATAACTTCTTTGCGTATAACGCGCTGTGCTTAATTCTTCAAATGTCATTGTATATCCTTTCTGTTTGTGGTCCGTTTATAGCATTGTTTTTCAAAAAATGAAAGTAAAATATATTTATAACCACTCCCCATGATTGGCAAGTCGGCTTAACGCAAAATGCCAGCCGTCTAATCGGCGGCCTTTTTTATCACACCAGCCGGTACTGTAATAATGGTCAAAGAAGCGGTCTAAATCTATGTCCATATCTTTTTCTGCCACATATCGCCTCACTTCATTCTCATCCGGCGGAAATTCATTAAAATGATATGGAAGCGCATTCTTTACTTGCTGAGCAAATATACTGCCTATCGAGCGCAAACCGCCGCTTGAGTTATTTGAAAAAACTTGAGGCCGGTATAAATTTTCTTTCCTTATAAAATTATTCCCTTCTTTACTTTCTTTATTCGTGGACTCATCCGGGATTTGTTCGGGATTTTCTGAGGGCTGAGGTCGGGCGGACTTTCCTTTTTTCTTATCCGGCAAACTCATATATTTCAAGTAATTGGGCAACTTTATAAGTAGGGCGTTACCGATACGAACGGTCTCCACTTCATGAATATCTTTCAGCTTTTTCAAAAGGCGTTTGATTTCATCTCGGGATTTATTCAAAGCATCTGCCAAATGCTGATAACTGGTAACGAGCTCGCCTTTTTTAATCTGATGTGTTCCCCAGAGGCGCAAAGTATAGTTTGCCCGCATTAAGAGATAGGTAAACAGCTTCCAAGCCGCATCATCATAAAAAAGAGGCCAATTAACAAACTCGCGGTCCAACATAATGTAGCCGTTACCGGACGGAATTGTGTCCTGAAACGAGAAAGAGAGAGATATCGGGTGTATCACTTTTTTCATGAAAACCTCCTAAATTTCCGGGAAACCGTATAACTTGCGCTGTTCTGCCCAAATCGGCGGGATTTCGTTACGCACTAAGGGTTGTAAAATAAAGTCAGCAGGTTGCGTGCCGGCTAAGACGGATTTGATAATATCCGGAGCCAAACAGGTCAGGCGCAAAATCCGTCCCATAAAACCGGCATCCGTTTCTTCCCTAGCTGCAAGTTCGGCCAACGAGATTTTTGTAGTCGTTAAAATTTTTTGATAGCGGAATGCTTTGGCCAGTGCTCGCACTAGTTCTTTGTTAATGGTCGGTACCGGCTCCACAATTTCCGGAATGCTGACTTGCAACAAATCTTTGGTTCGAGAGAGCGGGGTGGCGATGGTCATCACACCATCGGTGGTCTTTTTCTGGTATTTTGCCGGTAACATATCAAGCGCCAACTCTGTCCATTTGATTTCCAGCGTGTCATATTGCACGATAATGCGCTCAATAAGTTTTCTGACCAAAAGTGATTTATCGAGCTCGGACATCCGTTTTAAGAGCAGTTCCGGCTTTTGCATGATTTTGAAAATCTCTTTAATCCGATCCTGCGCAATTTCCTTCACCAAGCCGTTTAATAAAGTGGTGTCTCGGAGCATCGGTGTAATAATTTGTAAAACGGCTTCATCTAAAACAGCCACCGCCACCGATCCGTTTTGACAGGTGTGATAGCCGTAATATTTTGCTTTGGTTGAGGTGTAGTAATACCGGCGTAATTTGTGTCCGTTGGTGGCTGTCGGTGTCATCTTGGTATGACAACAACCGCAATAGAGAATACCGCGCAATATACCGACTTCATTTTTCTTATATAAACAGGTGCGCTTGGTCAGGTCTTTTGAGGCGCGAATTTTTGCTACCTCATCAAAAATTTCTTGTGAGACCAGCGCTTCGTGTTGACCGTCATAAAACACATCTTTATGCTTGATTTTGCCGATATAAATCGGGTTGCGTAAAATTCTTTTCACCATCTCCCGGCGGTATTCTTCGCCGAATTTATCTTTAATCAGTTTGCAAATGCCGGTAATGGATTTGTATTTTACATAGCCGTCAAACATAAAACGAACGATTTCGGCCTCACGCTCTTTGACCACCAACTTCTTATTGATCGGGATATAACCGAATGGGACGACACCGCCGGTCCACATACCTTTTTTACGGGAGGCGGCGACCTTATCACGAATACGCTCACCACTGATTTCCCGTTCAAACTGAGCAAAAGATAAAAGCACATTCAGCATTAGCCGTCCCATGCTGTCGGCGGTATTGAAGTTTTGCGTAACCGATACAAATGAGCAATTATGAGCATCAAATATTTCGATCATTTTCGAAAAGTCCATCAGGCTACGGGTCAAACGGTCGATTTTATAAACGACAATCATATCAACCTTGTCGGCCTCAATATCGGCAAATAATCTTTCCAGCGCCGGGCGGTTCATATTGCCGCCGGAATAGCCGCCGTCATCATAATGATCGGGAAGAATTTCCCAGCCTTGCGCTTTTTGGCTCATTACAAAATTCTCACCGGCTTCACGTTGGGCTTCCAGCGTATTGAACTCTTTTTCCAACCCTTCATCGGTGGATTTACGGGTATATATGGCGCATCTGACTTTCTTAATCGTTTCCATTATGAACTCCGAAAAATTCTTGGCCGGATATTTTGCGGCCGGTTATCTTGAACGCGATGGCAGATAATGACTTAAAGACTTCGTTGTCCCACTCATAACCATTTTTTAAAACCTTGACTTTATAGGTTTCTCCTTTGTATTTTTTAATCAGCTCAACGCCGACGGGAACACTGCACTCCGGTTTCGGGGTGTAATCTTCATCCATGTTTTCCAAAAGTTGCCGCGTTTCTCGATCCAACCCGCCAAAGCGCAATTCTTGCAGGCGATTTGTGATTTGCCAGATATAGAACTCTTTGCGAGTGCACTTGTTCGGTCGATTGAACAAGGTGACATATAAAGAATACATGTCATGGAACGGCATATCCGGAATATCTTCAAGTGCGATGTCTAAGTCCACTGTTCTGGTCATGAGTGACTCCTTTCTTTTTGACACAATGAATGCTCTGTTTTTTACTTTTATCCAATGAAATCTGAGCCTTAGTGCATATTTCTTGCACTTCTTGCTCAAACAGGATCTGTTCGACGACAGGTTTTAAAAGTTCAATCAATTCGTTCATTCTGTTCCCCTTTCATAAGGTAAAAACCCCGGAAGTTGGAAAACGGTCTCAAAAATTTTCATTTTTTATTTTCCTTTCACATGAGGTAAAACCCCCGGAAGTTGAAAAATCCTCCCAAAAAAATTAAATTTTTTCATTTTGTTCCCTTTCAGTGGGTAAATTCCCGGAAATCGGAAAACGGTCTCAAAAAAAATTATTTTTTTCATTTTTTCTCCTTCCATAGGGTAAATTCCCGGAAAACGGAAAATGTGCCCCAAAATTTTCAACTTTTTTATAAGTAATTGATTCTGAATGATTCTTTTTTTTATTTTTGCTCATCACTATCTCCTTTTGTTTGGTAGCCACATGTGGTAAAAATGCTAAAAGTCGAAAAACGGTCTCAAAAATTTTCATTTTTTCATTCTCCTTTCACATGAGGTAAAACCCCCGGAAGTGGGGAAAATACCCCCCCAAAAAACAAACTTTTTTATAAGTTGTTGATTTTGAGTGATTTTTTTATTTTGGTTCATCAGTATCTCCTTTTGTTTGGTAGCCTCATAAGGTAAATCCCCCGGAAGTTGGAAAACGGTCTCAAAAATTTTCATTTTTTTCCTTTCACTGAGTAAATTCCCAGAAAACGGAAAAGTTTCTCCAAAATTTTCATTTTTTTGTTGTCCTTTCGCATAAGGTAAATCCCCCGGAAAACGGAAAATCCCCTCAAAAAATTTTCACTTTTTTATAAGTTATTGATTTTCAATGATTCTTTTTTCGCTGTTTAACTCCTTTTGTTTGGTTGCTACAAAAGGTAAAGAGTCAAAAAGTCGGAAAATGTGCCCCCGGCAAATAAAAAAATTTTAATGAAATCGTTTGGACAACAAAAAAGGTGCCGAATTCGACACCATAAATTTTCAAATTATCAAAATTTAACGGAAGACATTCCTTGGGCAGTTGAAACTATCACTTATGTTCTTTTACCAGCTTTTCATAATCAGCCAGAGCAGATGTTATTTGTTCAATCATTTCTTTTGTTTTGGTTGCAGAAATTCCTATCCTTTGTGCTTCAATGATTAAATCAGCATCAGTAATATCAATGCCTTTTTGGTTGACCATGGCGGTTTGTTCACCGTTAATACCGGCTGATTTCGTTAAGTCATAAGCCGGTGCCAGTTTCCAGTTTTTGTTTTCATCAAGCATAAAACTGAAGTTTTTGCTGTGATCATCTTTGTTGCCGGCTTTGACGTTGAATATCATCAAACGAACCATTTGTTCAACATCTTGGTTGTTTTTGGTTAAAAGTTTGGTGAGTTTTAATAAGCTTGCATAGTCAAGGCTGGCTACTCTGAAATCTGCATTGAGCAAACCACAGGCCGAGTGAATATGTATTTTTTGGTTGCCGATACGGTCAAAACGTTTAACCCCGAAATGTCCGTAACTGGTCTTTGAAGGAAAAAGGTATGTTTCAGGCATTACAATTCCGGCATTTTTAGCAATCAGCGAATAAACATATTCATGCAAACCGATATCTTTACGGTCTTTTCTGTTGGAAAATTTAATAAGCCAATGAGAAAAACCGGTTGGAACTTCATTACCGCCATGTATAATTTTGTTTTTATTATCGGAAACAAGGGCTGTTATTTTTGGACGAGCACCACCGGAGGAACCGTTTAATTTTAACAAGTCGTCCAACATTTGACCTGTATGCCCCTCTAAGATGATATCGGCATCATCAGCCAGAGAATCTAAATGAACGGCGAAATCTTCAAAATCTTTACTTTCGGCAGGCTCATATTCCAAGGCACCGAAAGGATTTGCACCAATGAGCGAAAGTCTGTCAAGCGGATTGATTGTATCATAAGACAAGCCTTTTTGATGTAATTTTCTATCAAGCAATAAACATCCCCAGCCATCCGGTAAACTATCATTAAAAAGTCCGAACAAACCGTCGAAAAGCGCGTAATCACCTTCAAATACCTCGTTTTTTAGCGGCAATTTGAAAGGAGAAACATCTATTCCTTCGGCAATAAATTCAGGTGTATACTGAAAAAAGATACGACGATTTTCGGCAGCCAAAATTCCCATAAACAACCGTTTCCCGTAGGCATTGTAAAAAACATTCAGTTTCATTTGATTGATCCTCTTTTCTTGGGTTTAGCCTCATCGGTAAATAGGGATACCGGTTTATTATTGTTTTCAAACAAGCGGTCACATTCATCTAAACAATCTAAAACAAGTGCGATATTTAACAAAGACACAAACGAGATTTCTCCCGTTTTTTCAAATCGTTTGAGTGACGGAGTGCTCATGCCGGCACGCAAAGCAAGTCCAGCCTGGGTCAGATTTTGCGCTAATCGCCTCTCTTTAAGGCGGGAGGCTATTTCAAGCGAAACTTCTTTCGGTGTTTTTAATGATAAAGACATTATATTATCCTTTAATGCTTATTTTATCCATTTATGTATAATATATTATCTTTTACAAAAAGTCAAGAAGTAAGTAATTTTTCATACCTTTAAAAAGATACCGGCCAGACTGGTCTGAGCTTGTATCTATCAGGGTTTCCCGTATTTCCGGGATTTCTTAAAATTTAAAATCCGAGTGGGTCCTATCCTCCACCATATAAAAACCTCTTCGTAGTGAAGAGGTTTTTTTGTTTTAAATTCTCAGGTGCGATTTTAGCGCAATTTATACCCTCTATATCCCTTATTTTCCGGCACTTTCCGGTTTTCTATGCATTTACTTTATGAGCTCTTTTATGCGGTGGTCCGGTCGCGTATCTATTTTTTATTTTTACCAATTTCCCAAAAAAGATACCAAAATAGATACTTTTGGTCGGGACAGACCCGACCAAATTCGGCTTAAAACTAAGGCTTTTTATTCCCAACTGTTCGCGTTTCAAAACCCCTGTTTTTGTGAGCATAAAAAATTTTTCAAATTATGCCGAACGATTTTTTGATTTTACGGAGTGTTGTCTGTTGAAAGGAAAAAACAATGGATATGCTCGTGTAACCGGCATTCGTCCACGTTCAAACCAAGTGAAAATCACGGCAGTCATAGAAGATGACCGTGTGCATCAAAATTAAATTATAATTTTTTAATTGTAACTATTGACATTACAAATATTTCGCTTTATATCACATTCTTGAAATGTAACAAAGTTTATTACAATTAGGAGAAATACAATGACTGATTATACAAATACCGATTTAGGAACATTTGAACAAATTGCCAAACTTGAGAACGGCAAAGCTTTTTTGCACGATGCTTTGAATTTAAGCAGTTGTGAAATTTCTGTTAATGTTACCCCAAAAGGATTTAAAGTTCCGTTTAATCACAAACATAAACAAAATGAAGAGGTTTATATTGTTTTGAAGGGAACAGGTATTATCACTGTTGGCGATAACAAAATCAACGTTAGAGAAGGCTCGGCTGTGAGAGTTGCAACCGGTGTTGCCAGAACAATTGAAAACACCGGTGACGGAGAATTTAGTTTTATCTGCATTCAAGCTAAAGAAGGTTCTTTAACCCAGTTTGGCTTCGGTGATGCCGAACTTTGCTAACGGAATATGCTAAATGCAGATTTCAAGCCGATTTACGATTGCTTTGCACATATTAACAGCCATTGAAACATTTAAAGACGAATATCACGTTACGAGTGAATTTTTGGCATCTTCGGTACAAGTCAATCCGGTAATAATCCGTAGTATTTTGCTGCAATTAAAGACTGCGGGGATTGTGCAAATTCCCCGTGGTCGTGCAAGCGGAAGTATCACATTGTTGAAAAAACCGGAAGAAATTAGCCTTTTAGATGTTTACAAAGCGATTGAGCCTTTGGAACACGATACACTTTTTGCCTTTCATAAAAATCCAAACCCAAAGTGTCCGGTGGGGAAAAATATTCATAACATTTTGGATAACAGACTGTTAAGCGTTCAGAAAGCAATGGAGGATAAGCTTGCCGCAATGAAACTATCCGATGTTTTAGATGATTTGCAAAAGTTGATGTAGGTAATATTATGCACGATATTTGGAACCCATGGCACGGTTGCGTAAAAAAGAGCGAGGGCTGTCAGCACTGCTATATGTATTTTTTGGACAAGCAGAGAAATGCTGACGGCTCCAAAATATATCGTGTCAAAAACAACTTTGATTATCCTTTACACAAAAACGCCGATGGAACATACAAAATTAAAAGTGGAGAATGTTTGCGTGCGTGCTTAACTTCGGATTTCTTTTTGGAGGAAGCGGACGAATGGCGTGATGAAGCGTGGAATATCATCAAAAAGCGTCCTGATGTCGGATTTTATTTGCTTACCAAGCGACCGGAAAGAGTGGCAGAACATTTGCCGAAAGATTGGGGAAACGGCTTAGATAATGTGTTTTTTAGCGTAACGGCAGAAAATCAAGCAAGAGCCGATGAAAGATTACCGATTTTAATGGATTTACCTTTCAAACATAAGGGTGTGATGACAGCACCGTTTATCGGAGCAATAACATTAGAAAAGTGGCTCAAAAGCGGACAAATAGAACAAGTTGTTGCCGGCGGTGAGAATTATGACGGCTCCCGTGTTTTGAAATACGAATGGGTTAAATCACTTTATGATGAATGCAAGGCAAATAATGTGATGTTTTGCTTTATAGAGACAGGAACGAAGTTTGAGAAAGACGGCAAAATTTATACAGTGCCGAGCAAACGTTTGCAAAGCGAACAAGCATACAAATCCGGTTTGCAATTTGAAGGATTACCGATTGAATGGCAACTACACAAGCCGCAAAGCGAACTTTTTGATGACGGCTGGTATGTTAAGTGCTGGCGCAAAAATTGTGAAACTTGCGGTTCTCGGCTTATTTGCAACGGATGTTCTAATTGCGGCGAATGTGAAAAATAAGAATATTTTAATGGCAAAATTTATGACATAACAGAAAAATGGTTGAAAGGGGAATGAGTATGCTCAAATGGCTTTATGAAAACTGGATGAAAGCAACACCGTTTTTGGCTTTTTACAGTTTCATTTTGGTGTTTTTATACGTTAAAAACGTGAATTATCCGCTTTATTTGATATGGTTACAAGGCATTATTTATTGGGTGCATGAATTTGAGGAATATATTTACCCGAGCGGATTTTTGGATTATTTTAATCGTCACGCGATGGGTTCAAAACGCGGGGATTATCCTTTAACGACAATCGGTTCTTTCTGGATAAACATTCCGCTTGTTTATATCGCTATGCCGTTTTCGGCGGTTTTAGCGCACTTTTTCGGACTTGCTTTCGGATTGTGGACGGCGTATTTTTCCGCGCTCAATGCTTTATCTCATGTCGGAATGGCGGTTATATTCAAAAACAAATATAATCCGGGGCTTATCGCCAGCGTATTTTTGAACATTCCATTCGGTATTTATACCGTGTGGTATTTTGTCAGCCATAATCTGGTATCAACCGAGGCGAATATTATCAGTCTTATCGTGGGGATTTTAGCGCAAGCCTCAATGATGATTTACGGTTTCGGTTATTTAGTGCCGAAAATGAAACGCGAAGAAAAAAGATAAAAATAAGGAAATATATACAACACCAAGCCGAGTTTGAAAGCTAGAGTTTTTTTCTTTATACAACGGATAATTTTTGATGTCCAGCGTAATTGTCCTTTATTATTCCTTTTCACAGCCTTTTTCAAAAGTCCAACGCCAGCAGTCCGTGCGGCAACGGTGCTCGTTATAATCCCAGACACCAATGCCACTATCTAAACATTTATCCGCATTAAATTTATCAGATACTTGAGGTATGCCGTTTAAGATAAGGTAAATAAGTAAGCTTCCTAAAAAAATAAGATATGATATTTGTCTATATTTTGAAAAGAAAGTTCCGATAAAAGAAAATAGGCAAATCAATGCATTTAATATATAAAAAATCAGCAAATATTGACTAATTCCTATGGTTAATAAGACATCTATAGAAATACATAAAGTTAAGGCAAGTAAAATAAATGATTTAACAAAAAAAATGCTGGTTCTTACAATTTTATTTTTCATTGATTCACCTATTTCAAATCTAGTATCTATTTATACTTGGTATGGTGTGTTGGGCAGGTCTCACGTAAAGTCT
>JBGUWS010000010.1:0-14996 GCA_045221335.1 Alphaproteobacteria bacterium
TTGGGCAGGTCTCACGTAAAGTCTTTCCCATAGCTGCACCATGACGTCCACGAAAATTAGCTCTTTGGTCAGCCAAAATATCAGTGATTGGATATCCTTTAACTTTTTGGTCAAAGTTTTCTCTCCTATCACTAATTTCTTTAGCTATAGCTCCTCCATAATAACCTCTGGATGCTGCTTCGTAATTTGCCTTGCAATGAAAAAATTTATCACTCGGATCTAATTTCTTTGACCGCATTGTTGCATAATTACGAGCAAAGTCTATTGCCGGAGCTAATGGACCAAAATAATTTGGCCATGTAGGTATAGTATAGTTATCAAGATAATTTTCAAGTTCTTTTTGTGTTTTATCGCCGTATTTAGGCATTTACTTTCTCCTTATAAAATAAGTTTAAAACAAAAAAAAGCCATAATCTTGTGATTACAGCCCGGTTAAAGATATGCAAAAAATACTCTGCATATGAAAAAAAGCCCTCACAAATTGAGGGCTTTTGCGATGATAGTTTATCACTATAAATATTTTTATATCGGTTTATGACATATGTCAATACTTTGGCCGTTTTCTAAGTAAAATTTTATTTTTATCTAATATATTGTAAGTGCGTTATTTTTTAGGATGATTGAAAATATTTTTTTAAGAAAGTGTTGGTCTGGTCAGGATTTTTTCTTTTTATTATGTTTGCTAACTTGCGTTACGGGAGAAATTGCGATCAAACCATGAAAAAGGTCTGGACAAAGAGGGATACTAACGTTTAGTAATTTCAGTATGTTGCACTTTAAAGTATCCGTATTTGTCCTTTATTATTCCTTTTCACAGCCTTTTTCAAAAGTCCAGCGCCAGCAGTCCGTGCGGCAACGGTGCTCGTTATAATCCCAGACACCATGACCACTTTCTAAACAAGCCATGTTTTGATGTGCCTCTTTAAATGATGGAACAAAATGTTGCAGCGATAAATATACTATGAAAAATGATATTGCTAATATGTAGGAAATTTTACGGATTTTTTGTATGAACGTTCCTAATAAGCAAAATAAGCAGGCAAATGCTAAAAAGCAAGACAAGTATACCATATGGTTATCAAGATCATCTATTTCTAAATAATCTGACACAAAGCAAATAGATAAAATAAGAGAAATTAACAACTTTCCCAAGATACTACTTAAAATATATAGTTTTTTAGTTGTTTGCCTGTTCATTGTTTTTCCTTAAAAATTATTTATACTTGGTATGGTGTGTTGGGCAGGTTGTTTTATTCTATTGTATATAAAGCTAAGACAATACCAAAAATCCAAAATATAAAATATTGTAGAGCATAGAACATATATTTGTTAGGAAAACGTTTCGGCATATCCTTACGATATAAAACAGGGAAAGCAAGATATACAATAAGAAAAGAAATCTGGAAATAATCAACCATTATATGAAAATCTACTACTTTGTATAAAAAAGAGGTTGTTAAAGCTAACCCTATCGGAATAAAAATATATCCCAAAATAAAGTATAAAATTTTTTTGGCGTATAACATCATTTTCCTTTCGTTTGCTTATATACTAGCTAAAAAGAAATAAAAGGCAACCACTTTTGTTGTTACCTTTATACTATTATTTATATTTTCCGGTTTTACGATATTTATTGGCTTCGTACTCCATAATTTTTTTGCAAAAACCAGTGGAGTCTTTTGGCATTGCTCTATAGCATCTCATGGATTCATCTTCTCCAACATTGAGAGGTCTTCCACCACTCCATTCTTTATCTAGTTTTTCTAGAGGCCAAACAGCTTTTTGCAATATGGTACTGCCTGTTTTTTTGGGCAACTGTTTTGAAAGCAACTTGTGCTATTTTGTTCATCATGATATTTCTCCTTATAAAATAAGTGTAAAACAAAAAAAGCCGTAATTTTGTGATTACAGCTCGGTCAAATATATACAAAAAATACTCTGCATATGAAAAAAAAGCTCTCAATAAAAGAGAGCTTTTACGGTGATAGTTTACCCCTATAAGTATTTTTATATCTATCTATGACATATGTCAATACTTTGGCCGTTTTCTAAATGAAATTTTATTTTTACATAATATATTGTAAGTGCGTGATTTTTTTAGAGTGATTGAAAATATTTTTTATGTTCTTCTATCTTTCGGGTGTTTTAAAATTTTGACGGCCGTTTGCTAAACATTTTGACATCGCTCTGATAAGTTGGGTTGAAACATTAGTCATTCGCTTGGTTTTTAATTTTTCGTTGCGCTTAATCTTTTCTAAGGCTTCTTCAAGCGAGATAACATACTTACCCTTATGACACAAATCAAATAGTTTGTAACAATCCGGACGGCGTTCTTTATCAATATAGTTACCGGTATAAACAACGCTCGGGATGCCAAGTGCTGCTGCATCTGATGTGTATGAAAAACTATCATGCGTGTTAATTACAAATTCACAAACATCTAAAATTGCAGGGTAAATGTTACCGATTTTTTCTGCTTGTTCGATGAATTCTTCTTTATGTTTGCCGCTGTAATTTCTGAAATTTTCAGCTTCTTCTTTTGTTTGAGCGATTTTTTTGGAATTGAAAAAATCCATATGATAAATTTGGCATTTTTCATACAAATAATCCGTTATATCAGAAGGTGTTCGCGGTGAATTGGTAAAGATGATATTGTAACCATTAAATTTGAGGGTGGCTGCAGCTTGCATTAGATTTACGGCATCTGTTAGATCAAACTTGATCGCGCCGTCGTCTGTTATTCCACCGAGCGAAAACAGGACATTCTTTTGTTTTTTTTTCTCTTGTAAAAAGGCTTCCTTGCCACACAATTTTTTTCCGGCTAAAACTTTTTTATATGACCGATATTTGGTTAAGATTTTTTCGATTACCGGGCGATGTGCGTAATTGCGAATTGATGTCCACGAAATATTACTCGGAACACCTAAGGTTTCTACAACTCTTGATTTAAGAGCTGGATTTTGGGCTAAAACTTTTTCATCCTCAGGGGTTAACAGATGTTTTCCGACATGAATTAAATCGATATTTTGGTAATCATAAAGATTGCTGGCTAGAACCATTGTTTTGACATTGTAGCCACGGGCGGCAAAGGCTTTTTTGACAGCCAGAGATAATGTATCAACATCTTCATTTTCTTGGTGTTTGTGTGAGTGATCAAGTGGCAAAACAACAAATTCCGGAGCTTTGTTTTCAGCCAAGAAGGCATCAATAGATGCTTGAACTGCTTTTTCTAATGCTTCTGAGTCTTTAAAATTTCTCGGGTGCAGAAGTGTACCATCGACAGCCTTGAGTAAGGAGTCACGTGATACAGGGGTCTTTTCTCCCTTTTTGCGCATCTTAGCACCTTGTATTACTATTCCGCGCATTTGATTGTTTATACCCAATCCGTCAGTTTCAATACCAATAATACGCATAGCCATATCCTTTAAAATAAACTTCTAATGGGTCTTATTGTACCATGAATTGTTGTTTAATTCAACATTTTTTGTATATTAATCTTTTAAGTATTAATTTTTTATGTGCTTTTGTCGTCTTGACACTTTAATTATATTAAAAAATTAGTTAGAGAGTTTCTTTTTAAAGAAATATTAGGAAGAAGAGGCTAGAGTAATATAAATTGTTTTGAGGGGTGGATATGCAGTATTTTTATCAGAATAACAATTCAAGTGATTTGATTTTATTTTTTGCCGGGTGGGGATGCGATTATAATCAATTTACCAACTTGCATGATAATAAAGATGTTTTGATATTATATGATTATCAGGATTTGAGTTTGGATTTTGATTTTTGTAAATATGAGAATGTTTATGTTATTGCTTATTCTGCCGGTGTGTTTGTGGCTTCGATATTTGCTGATCATGTTCCAAATGTACGAAAGAAAGTGGCTTTATGCGGAAACCCGTATTTGTTTGATGAAAAATTGGGAATATCTGAAAAAAACATTCAAGTTTTTAGGGAAATAACTTTGGATAATTATCTCGATTTTCGCCGAAAATACATGGTCTTTAGTGATGAAGAATATGAACGATACAATCAACTGGAATCTTTGCGCACAATTGAAAGCTGTGAAAATGAGCTAAACGCTTTGCAAAAACTGTACCGAGAAAAGAAGAAAGAAATTAATCCTGTTTTTGATAAAGCCATTGCGGCAGAAAATGATCTGATATTTGATATTGAGAAACAAAAGCGGTTTTATCAAGATAAGTTGCAGATTATTAAAAATGCGAGACATCATATTTTCTTTCACTATGATAGTTTTGAAGAAATATTGGATAAAAATAAATAATTATTGGGATTTATAATGAGCATAGAAGACAATATTTTTAAGCGAGCGATTATTGATTTTGGTAAGCTTAGCAAATACGGATTTATAAAGTTTGAGGGTAGGTGGGTTTACACAAAGTTGTTTATGTCTGATGACTTTAAGGCAGTTATATATATTAGCCTAAAAGGTAAAGTATCCGGTGTGGTTTATGAAGTTGCAACAGATGATGAGTACTTGCCTTTGCGGGTGGAAGATATGGAAGGTTTTGCTGGTGAGGTGCGGTCGGAATATAAGAAGATTTTAGAAGATATCAAAGCTAAGTGTTGCTATGTCAATTATTTTATACATCCGCAGGCAAATCGTTTAACGAAGGCAATTTATGATACATATGGGGATGAACCGGTATTTCCCTGGGATAAATTTAATGGTCATGGTGTTTTTAAAAATCCTGATAGCGAAAAATGGTATGCGCTGATTTTAAGTATTGATAAAAGCAAACTGGATAAAAAACTTTCTGGTGAAATTGAGGTGGTTAATATCAAATTGGATGAAGATGAAATTAAGCGTTTGCAAAAACAAAAGGGATTTTATCCGGCATATCACATGAATAAAAAAAGTTGGATAACGATTGTGCTAGATGATACTGTTAGTGATGATGTTTTGTTTCATTTGCTTGATGAAAGCCATGCTTTTAGTGTCGGAAAACATAAGCGTCGTCATGATGGAAATAATGCATGGCTTATTCCGGCAAATCCAAAATTTTTTGATATTGAAGTGGCCTTTAACAAAAATGAAGAAATTATTTGGAAACAGTCCAGTGATTTAAAGGTTGGGGATACGGCATATATGTATGTTGGAGCACCGGTTAAAGCTGTTTTATATAAATGTATAGTGGTAGAGGTTGATATTCCCTATAATTATGAGGACGAGAATCTCAAAATAAGCAAAGTGATGAAGATTAAACGCATCAAAAAATATGCTAAGGATTTTATGGTATTTGCCAAACTTGGTCAATACGGTGTTAAAACTGTGCGTGGGCCAAGAATTTGTCCGCAAAGTTTGGTTGATGTGTTAGAATAAAATTCGTTTCTGTTCCATATAAAAAAACTCCCGAAAGGGGAGTTTTTTTGATTGAATAAAATCACTTATTTGACGGTGAATGATTTTACGTCAATTTTTGTTGGCTCATTGAATTCTTTATCAACTTCGCCAACGATTTCTAATGTATCATCCGGAGTTACTTTTATTCCGCGCCAGTCTTCATCATCTATTTCAATGGTAATCTCACCGGTACTATCTTTGAAAGTATATTTTTCATCACCTAAATTGTTGACTATTTTTCCGGTTAATACGACCTTGGTATCATCATTCATGGTTAGAGCTTGTTCCACTGTTGTCGGGGCTAGTGATGGGGCACGTGGGCCTTCAAATTGAGCATTTGCCTGGCTGATAAATGTAAAAGTTGCCAGTAGAGCAAAGAGTGCTTTTTTCATATCTGTCTCCTTCTTTAAGTTAATACACTGTCAGCCTATTTTATATAATCCGTATTGTCGAATTAAAAATTTATAGGGCGGTTATTTTGTGTATAAATTCATGTTTGATGGTATTTGTGCTTAAGTTAAAACCATCTTAAAGCTAGTGGTTTTTTGTTGCCATTTAAAATAAGTGTGGTAATTAAGAATGACTTTCGGGTGTGTAGCTCAGTTGGTTAGAGCGCTACGTTCACATCGTAGAGGTCACAAGTTCGAGACTTGTCACACCCACCATTTAAGTGAAGCCATCCCGTGGAGGATGGTTTTTTGTTGACAAATTTTTTGGTTTTTGTTAAAGTAAGTACAACATTGTATTACTTAAATAACGGTTTATGATCAATTATTAGAGAAATGAAACATTCATTAGAAAAACTTTTAGAAGAGGCAACCGGTTATTCTGTGCCTCTATTGGTGAATGCAGATAGCCCGATTAACCCCTTTCAGCGCTCTGAGATTGCGCCGGTATTGCTTGAAGAAATCGAGGCAATCGTGTTGAGGGTCGACCCGGAGAAGTGTGAGCAGAGCAACGACTTCAAGGCCGTTATCTGCTACGCGCATCTTTCAGAGAAGGCACTTCGAACGATCGCAGGGCATGAAACCATGCGTCGTGTGTACTGCCTGCACATGGTAAAGCTCTATATCAGGGAATGCTTTCCTGATGCGGTGGAGGAGGCTATCGTCAACCTTGGTAATGACAAGTTAGTGGACTGCCTCTCCGATTGTGGACACGTGTGGTCCCCATTGGCTCTGGAGATCATTGGTATTAATTATGATGAGATGACCTTTAAGACTGCATCCAAGGTCAAGATGACCTACTGGGAATGGCTCAAATATCTCGGAGAGAAAAGAATGTTACGCGAGAATGATTACTACGCCATGCCCATGTACGTCAGGCATGATTTCGAAGAGCGAAAGTTCATCACCTGGATGTGCACTTGGATAAGGATTACTCCCGAGGGCATCCGCAAAGCAAGTGAAATCGCCGGCTAAGAGAGCCACTAAGAAACAAGAAAGCGTTTTAGGTTGAAAGACCTTTAACGCTTTTTTGTGGTTTAAATTTTGGGGAGATTTTTTATTGACAAGTTTTTGAGTTTTTTTTAAGCTGAGCACAACATTTCATTATTATCGAATTTTATTATTCATCATAAAAGTATTATTGGAATATGAATTGGACGTTAAGGAATTTTTTAGAGAGATGCTCTGGATGTTCTCTTGAAGATTTGATTGCAGCAACAGCGCCAATCAAGCCTAAAGAGATACTCCAATTGGACGGGTATGTGTATAGCGTCAACAAAGTTGTTGCTGAGACCAGTCTCTGTAATCCGGGAACAAATCCTGATTTTAAGGCTGTTGCTTGCTGTCTTCATCTTGCAAAGGATGCTTTTGACAGGGTTGCTACTTATGGTAAGCTTTCGTTTTTGTATTGCCTGTGGTTGACACGGTTGTACGATAAGGAAGTGCCGTTTGCTATTGAGAAGGCCATCATTGATCGCAAGGAGACGCACCTGACTTATTACATGATGTTTGCCGGTCACAAGTGGTCCGAGAAAGCACTTGATTACATGAAGGCGAAGCCCGGATACAAAAGTACCTATAACAAGGTCGTAGCCGAAAGAATGATGTCTTACTACGAGGTGTTAGCTCATTTTTTAAAAAACGAACAATGTTTGAGATCTGAAATTAATATCTCAAGTGAGATGTACGTTTATCTTTCTAGGGAAGGGATCCTTGTATCACTTTGGGGAGACCGTTTAGCTATTACGGAGAAAGGATGGATGGGTGCTCTGTCATATCAAAATTTCCTTCGTAAAAAGAAGCGGTGAGCTCAAGTGGTGCTGAAGAAAAAAAAGCGTTTTAGGTTGTATGACCTAAGGCGCTTTTTTGTGGTTTAAATCGGGGTAGATTTTTTATTGACAAATTTTTTGTTTTTTGTTAAGGTAGCGCAACATTTTATTATTGACATTACAATTGTTTCACTAAAAGTACTATTATGGAAGAGAGATTAAAAGAATTTCTTACAACATCGACCGGGTGTGCGCTTGAGGAGTTGATCGCAGCAGAATTACCTATCAAGCCTGATCAAGTACAAAGTCTACATGTGTATGCAGATGCTGTTTACAGTATCGTTGCTAAAACGGACGTGAAAAATCCGAAGGATGATTCTGACTTCAAGGCCGTTATCTGCTATGCACATCTTTCAGAGAAAGCCCTTCAGATGATCAACGAGCATGATCGCCTCGGCTTGCTCTATTGCCTGTGGCTGACACGACTTTATGGTAAGGATATACCTTTTGCTATTGAGAAGGCCATCATTGAAAGTGAGGCAAACGCGCTACTCAAGAAGCTCTCGAAATTGGGGCATAGGTGGTCCAAATCGGCACGTGAGATCATGAAAGAAAGCCAAAGCGACGTGGCCAAGTCAATGTCGGTGGTGATGCCGTACTATGATACTTTGCCCTACTTTACCGAGAAAAAAGTCGTATCAAGGTTTGTCTATTATGATCTTGATCACGTTTCTGAGGGGGTTTACGGCGATTTCATTGACCGAGGTTTCTTGGACTGGCACAATGGTTCGGGGTTGCAGATCACAGAGAAGGGGCTGGCGTATGCCAAAGAAGTGGAGAATTTCTACATCCGCTAAATGGCTCTGAACAACAAAGAAAGAAAAAGCGTTCCAGGTTGCATAACTTGGGGCGCTTTTTTGTGGTTTAAATTTTGGCAGATTTTTTATTGACAAATTTTTTGGCTTTTGTTAAAATATGCGTAACCTTTTAATTAGTGTGTGGCTCTAATGCCAGTTTTTGTTTTATTATTAACATTATATCATTTTATTCACTTTTAAACAATGGAAAACAATTTATTAGAAAATCTCCAGCGAGAGCTTGGACGTCCAGTGGATGCTATTCTGAGGCAATCAATGCCCCTTAATCCTCAGATCACCCCGACAACAAAGTACAATGCGCTGATTTTCAGCGTTGTAACTGAGGCAATTAAGAGTAATGATGTAAGGGATTTCATCACGGTGGCGGTGTTTCTGCACCATTGCCCGCAGGCCCTTCATTTGGTGAGCATGGACAAGAAATTGTCGGAACTCTACGCGAGGGTGATGGTGCTCATCTATGATGATAATCACTTCCCTGTCGAGGCAGAGGAGGCGATCATCAACGGTGGCGGATCAAATTTGATTCATACGCTGTGCGCATTCGGGCACAAGTGGTCCCAAAAGGCACTGGCCCAGATTAAAGCCAAGGTTGTGCTCTGGATGGCCTACAAGAGGGCTAGTTCGAGAAAGCTCTCGTATTACCAGAGCTTGCGCTACATGGCAAAAGCCAAAGGCTCCGTCTTGAAGGCTGAGGTTGAGCTCATGATGCCTTGGAGCGTACCGCCTCTGCTTGTGGAACGAGGGTTGGCCTCCTGGCACGGCGATAGGTTCTATCTTACGCCGAAAGGCGTCGTCGTAGCGACCAATGTGTAAAATCCCAATTGTTTAACCATTAAAAAAAACGTCTCAAGCCCGCGGGGCTTGGGACGTTTTTTATGCTTTTTTTTAAGAATTAAGGGCTGATTTTTAGTTGTTGCTTTTTTTGTAATAAATAATAAAATGTTTAAGGTATCATAATGATTGATGAAGGGGGATTATGATGGCAAACTATGTTGCTTTAGGGGTATATTTGTTGATTTTGTTTGTTCTTACCTTTAAGGCTTATCAGAGTGATAACGGGGAGGATTTTTTGGTTGCTTCACGAAATGTAACGTGGAAGTTTTTAGCCGTTTCTATCTTTGCTTCAATTATCTCAAGCTATAATATTGTGGTGGGGATCAGCTTTTCTTATATCTTCGGGCCGTGGGTGGCGCTGGTTTATGTGGGAGCACTTCTGGGATTTGTGGTGATTTATCACTTTGTTAAAAATAAAAATGTTACAAAATTAATGCAAAAGAATTTTAGTTCGATTATTGATTTTTTGGCTGATAGGTTCGGGCGAGTGAATGCCTCTGTTTTCAATCTTTCTTTTATTTTGGTGTTGTTTTTGTTTGTCTGTGTGCAGTTTTTTGTAAATACGCGTATTTTTTCTGTGATTATGGGATGGAATAAATATGTCTCTACACTGGCTGTCGGGGGAATTGTTTTTTTATATGTGGTTAAAGGCGGATTAAAAGTAGAGATTTTGACGGATGTTTTTCAGGGAATTTTGATGTTTTTGTTTTTGGGGCTTTTGTTTTTTGTGGATACGTCAGAGCTCACAACAAAAACCGTGATGCCAATGATAGAAGATAAGTCCTTAATGATCGGGGCGTTGTGTCTCGGGGTATCGCAATTTTTAACGCTTTTGGTACAGCCGGATATGTGGCAAAAGGTTTATGCCGCAAAGAGCAGTTATGATCTAAAGAAGAGTATTATTGTTTCAAGTGCTTTGGTTTTGTTGTTTATCATTCCGCTTATTGTTATCGGACTTTCGGTGCGTGCTAAAGGGATGGTTGAAGATTCTGATACCATATTCTATGATATTTTAAGAACATCGGCGCCGGATTGGTTTTTGCCTATCATCACGGTTGCATTGTTTGCTGCTTTTATGTCATCTTTGGATTCAGTGTTGTTTGCTTTGGCAACGCAAATCGGCAGATACGGGTTTTGGATTAAGGATGAGGCGTGCTTTGAGAATATTGATGAGAAAAAGACAGTTAATGAGATAAAAAAATCGCTGTTTTTCGTGACAGTGATAACGCTTGTTGTTTCGCTGTTTTGTTCGAATTTTTTAACGCAGGTATTACAATTGATATCGCTTCTAACGGTCAATGCCGTAGTGATATTATGCGGGATATGGTTTAAGCTATCTTATAGGGAAGTGCTTTATAGTTTGCTGATTGGTATTCTGCTTTTCTTTGTGGCGGCATTTTATATTGTTTCAACGGCACCTTATGCTGTTTTATATCCGAGTATTGCGGTTGTTTTATGTGTCTTAGGAAAGAAGGGTTTAGATAAAATTTTAGCATAAAAGGATTGCTACGGATTTGTGATGTAGAAACGAAGTTATCACTTGAAAATGGTAATTTTTGATTATGACAATGAAAATAGATATTGACAGGGGAATGTATTTTGTCTACAATAGAAATAGATAATCACCTATAATTAGATCAGTTATGAAGATATTTTTATTAATTTTGGTTCTTGTCCTATTAGATGCATGTCTGTGGGGCAGCGTGGTTGATAATTTTAGAAAGATTAGAGACCGCGAAGAAGGTACTAAGCTCCGGGCAATCTATAAAATGTTCTGGAAAGAGCGCAGGGTGACACTTTGTGCGGCAGTGATTCTGTGGGGAGTTTGTATTGTTGCTGTGAACGACTTCTTGCCACTTGAGTTAGGTGGTAAGATGTCTAACATGGCAGCGCAGGCTACTCTGTGGGTCGGAAGGTTCGCACCGTTGGTCGGAATAGCCGTTATAGCGGTAAACCACGACGAATAATAAATAAGCCAAAGTACAAAAGACCGCTACCAAGCTTGGTAGCGGTCTTTTGTTTTGTTCAGGATAAGGTTTTAATTAATCACCTTGTAATCTGCGATGGCAATCATCTTGGCATCGGTTTGATTATAAGTGATTTCAACCTCTTTGGTACTCCATCTAATTTCCGGAAGGAAAGAAGAGTATCCATAGAAGGTTTCATCTCTTCCCTCCAGTTTGATGAAGTAAGCAGAACCTTCGGCGACTTTTTCAAGGACTTTGCCTTGGACGGTCACATAGGCTTGCTTCTCAGCCACCTGGATCTTGCGGTTTTTTTCCGCTTTTACTCGGTAATTAGCCGTGATATAAGCAGATAGAGCCTCATCCATTGTTGTGCCGTGGCCCCAGATAGTTTTGTCTTCTGTGGAGCAGAAGGCAAAATATTTCACGGTCAAGTCTCTGGTTGAGACGTAGGTCGTGAAATAACTTTTGAGGCCCTGAACATTGTAGAACAGTGGTTCGGTCAAAGTTACCGTTCCGCTCTTGACTTGAATGTTCAGGTTGGCAGTGGTGATGGCTTCAAATACCCTGATGGCTTCTGCTTCAGAAATGCCGTTGCGCGGGAAAAAACGCGCTTTGCCACTTCTGGTATCTACCAGCATATAGCCCTTAGTGCCTGTTGTGTCACTTAAGGCTTTTACACCGATATAGTAGCAGCAACCGTAAGGGGTCTGTACCATGTCGCCACCTTCACAAGGTTCCATTAGTCCGGTTTTGTTGGACCAATGGAAGTAACCGTTTTTGTACTCACCCCAGGTTTTGATTCGTTGATAAATCAAACTCATGGGTTGGATACAGTTGATGAAAGCAGGGGCTTCATCGGGTTTGTAGAACCTGATTTCTCCTGTTTCCATATCGGTTACAGCAACACCTTCGACGACCTGTGTCGCCGTACCAATGGAGTTTTTTAAGACTGTTCTTGGCGAGAACGGATGTCCGTTCTCATCGAGTTCCATCCTAAAACCGCCTAGTTTTTTAAAGGCATAGCCGTTGAGGCGCAGGTGACGTCTTATCATATTATTAAGATAAGCCTGCTCGGTGTAATACATTTTAACCGGTTTGTCATTCACCGCAGTGATGACGAAACATTTGTCGGCATCGGTTGCATCCACCAAGGCAAACGCCTCAGAAAAGCCTTTTGAATTCCAAGTCCAGAAACCTTTGTGCTCTAAGGGAGCGACATAGATCAGTTGGTCCTGGTAGTCAATCTGCACCTTTTGACCATCATTGGTGGTAGCGATAAACTTGCCGGTGAAGGCTTGTTTGGTGAAGGTGCCAACCTCATAGGTGTTTTTTAAGTCACCCATTTTGGTTAAAACAGCTCTTTTTGCTACCTCGGGGGAGACAACACACATCTTTTCCAACGGAATTGGTGAGACAATGCTGTCAGCCAAACTCTCATCGAACTCTTCTACAGTCAGCAGGTTACGTACCTTCTTGGTGTGGAAATTATCCCAAGTGTACATCAGGCACAAAATGCCGATGACCAAGGATGAGATGAGGATGATGATGGCAGTCACCGGACCATCGTCGTCATACTCATCTGTGTAGATGATTAAAGCGATGAGTGCTGTCAAGAACAGCTCGATCCAGATAAACCAACACTTCGGGTCCATGGTTATAGACCAGAAGTAGTTAACACCAAGGAACACCGCAGGGGCGCTGATTGAAGCAGCAATGGCAATTGCCCATTGCATCAGCGATGCGGGCAAATTATGCCTGAGACATTCAAGGTCGCTCTTGAAGTTACGGACAGACCTGAACGAGATGGTATCTATAGCCAGATACTTGAAGATGACCCAAACGATGACCTGAATAAAAAATACAAAAATGTAATCCATAATTCTTATTAATGTTAAAGTTTATAATAGTGTTTGTTTAGGACTTTATTTTAACAAAATTTCCTAATTTTGTCAATAGAAAAAGGAAAACGTGGCCGCATGAGGCCGTTATCAAGAAAACAGAAAACCCCGCTCATCAGAGTGGGGTTCTTTGTTTGTTGCGCATAAAAGTTATTTTCTTTTGTTATTATATTTCTTGGAGGATTTTTGAGCTTCGTGCTTGCTAAATTTGAACAGGCTTTCGTTGAGCTTATTATCAACCACCGTGTCGTAGAGGGATAGGGAAACCTCTAAAGATTGTGGGGTGATGACTTTCCATTGCTTAAGCTGAAAAGGGGTGTTTGAAAAAACCAGAGTAAAGGGCCCTAAATCACCGGACTTGGCATATTTTAAGCTCATTTTTGTCATACCGGGATCTTTGGAAAAATCCGTTACTTTGAGGTCTTTGCCATTAATATGAACCGTGTTGGCTAAAATCAGCGCAGCGGGAATGTCATCATAATCGATGTTGGTAATTTGCTCTAATTCTTTATCATAGTAGACGATATAATCACCATTGCCGACAATCAAGATATTTGATGGCTCTTTATATTCCATACGTATTTTGTTGGGCTTTTCAACATAAAGTTTGCCTTCAACTTTTTCACCATTGCTGGCAATTTGGATAAAGTCTGCCGATAAGGTTTTGATGGAATTAAGGTAATCTTCAACCTTTTGAATATCTTCCTTAGTGGCGGCGGCATGTGCGTTAAAGCTTAAAAAACACAGCAGGGACAAAAGTTTGATGAGTTGTTTCATTTTTGAGACCTCTTTTTTTGTTGTTCCCGGTTAATTTAGTATGAAGGGAAATTATTTTCAAGCGGTTTTTTCAGGTTATAGGCAAAGATATTGTTTTTAATAAATAAAAAACCTCATCACTTGGATGAGGTTTTGAGGAGTAAAACTTTGTTTAATCGCGTTGTTTTTCTGTCATTTCTTTTTTGAGCCGACTTGGGAGTTCCATTTTCTTGCGGGTAACAACGCGACGCCTTGGAGCTTTGGTCTTGCTCTGGCTCAAATCTTGGAAACGCTTAGCGATAAGCTCCGGCGAAATTTCTTTCTTAGCCTCATTAATATAGTCCATACTAATGCGTCTGCCTTTTTTATCTATCCTGTAAACAGCAACAATTGATCCATCCGGGGCATATTCAATCTCTATATCCACGTGATCACCGACAACGAGTTGACGATAAAGCAATTCACCCTCACCGCTGCCTTCTATATCGGAATATATCGATTTCAATGAGGCAGGAATATTTTGTTTTTTATATGCCGCTACCAACTTCTGCAGTCTTTTCTCTATTGCGTTCTTGTCAGTGTGAACCATTGTCAAAATCCCCTTTTGTTGCATTTCCGAGAGAGTATAACATATAAAAAACGAAATTTAAAGCCCTAAAATAAAAAATATTTGATTTTTTTTGTTTAACGGTATAAGAAAGAGAGGATAAGGCCAAAAAGTAAGATGATAAAGGCTAAAAGAGAGGATTTTTATTTAATTAAAAGAAGGAATTGGATAAAATGAAGATGAATGCATTGCCGGTTAGGGGAACGAAAGATTATTTGCCTCATGAGGTGGAAGTGAGGGATTATATTCGGACTAAAATTGAGGAATGTTATAAGTGTTTCGGTTTTAGCAAGATTAATACGCCGGTGATGGAGGATATTGAACGCCTCAATAAAAGTGATGGCGGAGAGAATTTATCGATGATCTTTAAGCTCTTAAAAAGAGGGCAAAAGCTGGATTTAGATAAAGAGAATTTGACGGAAGATGATTTGGTGGACAGCGGTTTGAGGTATGATTTAACCGTGCCGTTGACACGC
>JBGUWS010000011.1:0-33100 GCA_045221335.1 Alphaproteobacteria bacterium
ATTGCGATGAACGAAGGCTTGCGCTTCGCTATTCGTGAAGGTGGACATACTGTTGGTGCTGGTGTAGTAACCAAGATCGTAGAATAAAAACGTAAAATTATTGTGAATTAATTCGCGGAAGGAAGCCACAACTGCGACACGTCACGTACCTTTATGTACGTTCGTGTGTCTTGGTGGACTTCCGCGGTTACTTCGCAAAATTTTATCATTTTTATAGGTTGAAGAGAGGTCGTCAGTTGACGGCCTTTTTTGTTTATCTCCTAAAGTTAAATTGGTTGACAATTATTTGTGACTAACATAGCATATATTTCATAGTTGGAGGTGGACTGATGTCGGGTAGCAAGAATTCTGAATTTATGAGGAAAGTTTTTTGGTTCTGTCTAGGCGGGGTTATTTATCTTGCCCTGGTAATTGCATTGATGTTTATTTTTTATAAGTATGGTTCAGGTTTTCTTTTATTGTATATGCCTGTTTTTATTTTCGGTTCATCGTTAGTAGGTGTTTTGATCTGGTGGAATAAATTTCGAGACATTTTTGATTCAATATTGATTTATATAACATATGTTTGTTTCGGTTTTGCATTTGTTTTTCTTGTTCCTTTTGCCGTAGAACGTTCTTTATCTACTTTTATACTATTTTACGCAGTCCAAAATAATTATTTTCCAGAATTGAAAATTTCTCAAGAATATAAGGATGCTTTTTTTGAAAAACGCGTTGATGATGCAATAAAAGGAAATTTTTTAAGCAAAGATGAAGATGGATATAAGCCAACAATGCGTACAAAAGTTTATTACAATATTCTTTATCCTTTGGGTAAGGCGACAAATATGCTTGGTAATTATGAAAAATTTGAGCAAGAAGTTAATCAATCGTATACCCAAAAGTAAGTAACTTAAGATATGATAGGATTATTGTAAAATAAGTATCATAATCTTTTTATTGAGTTACTCTTTTATATAGAAGAAGTTGTTTGTATCTATCTATTAATTCATAATCCTTTGTGATGAGATTAGGGTAGGAGTGGTATATGTCAGCCAAGATATAGGCTGGCTTTTTTGTTTTGTATTCTTCTTCTATCGATTGTGGGTCTACTCTGTTGGTAAATTCAATAATCGGGTATTTGGTAGTTGAGTTTCTTTTAGAATATAAATATAAAGCGCAATAATCTACGTGGGTGGAAGCGTAGGTCTCATGTGGTTTTATATGTTTTTGGATAATTTCTACCATTTGCGGGTAATTTGAGTTTAAAATGACATAGGCATGTTGATTATGTATGAAGTGTGTGTGAAAAAGGTACAAAGCCATAATGAACAGCCATTCTAAGATGGTTAATTGTAATTTTTGTGATTTAAAAGATTCTATTACGAAAGTACAAAGCAGGAGGGTCAAAGGTAATAAAACAAACATATAATGTGGAAAGATATTTTTAGGGATAATGTTAATAACAAAAGTAAAGCAATATGCAGTCATAATTAAATAGATAAATTTTTTCTCTTGGGAAGAGTAGAGATTCCTTTGTATTAATATAATAACCATAGAAACAAAAGCTATGATAATTTCTGGAAGAGAAAAGAAACCTTGTAAGGTTTTTGTGTATGTCTGGGCTGTGGCAAACGATTTTGTGTATAGTAAATTAAAGGCAATGTAGGTGTTATAAAAATCAGGTAATGCATTGTTGTGATAAAGCCATAAGAGGATTATTGCCGTGGGTAACAAAAAACCGGTTAGCCCAAATATTATAAAATGGAGTAGTTCCTTAAATTTTTTATTTTTCAGTTGGCTGATAGCAATATATAAGCAAATTATAAGTGGAGTTGCTAAATGATTGGGTTTAATCATTATAAGGATAAAACAAAGGAAACCAATGATAAATGCAGTCGATTTTTTTAATCTTTCTGAAGTGGTATATTGTTGGGCAATATATACAAAATAGGTTAGCGGTAATAAGGATAAGCTTTCCGTATTGCCGATGGTATCAAAAAGGTTAAAGATTAACGGTATGAAAAGAGTGAGGAAAAAAGCTATATTGTCAGAAACATATTTTTTAATGATATGAAGACATAAGACTAGGCTTAGAAACAGCCATATAACCTCCAGCAACCAAGCTCCGTACATTGGATAGATTTTGTATCCGAGTGCGTGCCAGAGATAAACTATCGGTCCTTTATGATCAAATATATCTCTATAAGGAATGGCCCCTTCGGTTATCCTTTTTCCTACATATTCATATACAGATGTGTCACCAAAATAGATGCCATAAAATGGATTTTGAGGGAAGTGTAAACAAACAATAAAAGAAAGCAGCAACAAACCGAAAATATGAATATATTTATGTATAGTATGCATGGAAAGGTCCTTAATATTTTATAATTGTAAAACATCTGTTTATTCTTCACGGCTGGTGTGTATCATATTTTTTATCTTTATGCAATAAAAAAATACCACATCCTAAGATGTGGTTTTTTTTAATCAGCTTGTTTTTTTAGCTTTTTTATAATCATGTTTCGTTTTAGGCGACTTAGGTGATCAATGTATAAAATGCCGTCAAGATGGTCTGTTTCATGCTGGATGATAACGGCTAAATAATCTTGTGCTTTTAGTATCTGTTCTTTGCCGTTGTAATCAAGATATTTGACGGTGATGCTTTGGTGACGCTCAACTTCGGCACATTGTCCGGGAACCGATAGACATCCCTCATTAAAGAAGATTGTTTCTTCTGATTTTTCGATGATTTCAGGGTTAACCATATAAAGCGGATGAGGACCGGGTTGGCCGTCTTCTCCGGTTTTGTCATCAATAACAATCAGGCGTCTTAAATCACCAACCTGAGGCGCGGCTAAACCGACACCCTTATCAGCATACATTGTTTCCAGCATATCGTCTAAAAAGCTTCTGACTTTGTCCGTGACTAATGGGACTTTTAGGCATTTTTGGCTTAAAATACTATCCGGATAGGTATGAAGTTTTAGTATGGCCATGCTTACATCCTAACGTTTTTTGCAATTTGATCTAAAAGAGCATTAATCATTTTGGGCTCATTTTTTACAAAGAAGGCATAGGCCAAATCAACATATTCCTGAATGATGACTTTGGTATCTACATCTTGTGTGTAACCCAGCTCATAAACAGCACAGAGCAGTAGTGCTTGCATTGTGGTGTTCATATGGTCATAGGCAGTACTTTCTTTAAGATAAGTGCGCAATGATTTTTCTAAAGCCTCTTTTTTAAGATGTACGCCACGGACCAGTTTTTCAAAATAGGGTTTATCAATTTCCTCAAGTTCAACGGCATGTTCACCGGTTAGGGCATCTTCTTCAATGGCATAGCGACCGATGGCACCGGACTTAAAGTCTTCAATTACTTCATCAACGTTGAGCTCAGAAAAAGCGACCATATAGGTTGCTTGAACGGCGGCCAGACGTGCACCGGATTTTTTTCTTATCTTTTCAGAAACAAATTTTACCATTTTTTTAACCCTTATTTATCACTGGTATGTCTTAAGATTTGATTTTGCTGACGAATTCTTCAAAGTCTTTTACTTCTTTGAAATCTTTGTATACCGAAGCAAAACGAATGTAGGCGACCTTGTTAATGCTGATTAGCTTATCCATTACCTTTTCACCGATATCTTTAGAGGAGATTTCCGTTACACCGGTGTTTTCAAATTCTCGACGAATTTCATCAACCAGTTTTTCAATTTCAAAGCTTGAAACGCCGCATTTGCTAACGGCCAAGGTAATGGAACGCAACAGTTTGTCACGATCAAAAGGAACACGCTCGCCATTTTTTTTGATAACGATCAGGTCTTGTAACTCGATACGTTCATAGGTTGTAAACCGACCACCACAATCCGGACACTCACGACGGCGACGAATGGCATTTTCGTCAACGGTGTCACGAGAGTCTTTTACCTGGGTGTTTGATTGTCCGCAAAAAGGGCATTTCATAAGAGTTACTCCTATCTATCTAGAAGACCAATGTAGGGCAGAAACTTCAAAAAATCAAGTCTTTTTATACGTGAAATTAACTTTTGCAACGAATAATAATCAAAGAGAGTTTTTTTATATGGGCAAATGACAGATGAGAAAAATAAGTTCTTTAAAGATTGCGGAAATATTGGAATATGAGTCGGATGTTATTGATGTCGATATTTCAGATGTTTCCACAGATAGTCGTCAGGTTGGAAAAAATACCTTGTTTATTGCATTACGCGGAGAGCGTTTTGACGGGCATGATTTTATTAAAGAGGTTTTAGATAAAGGTGCGCCGTTGGTCGTATCTGAGAAAAAAATCAAAGGTGTTGATGCCAAAAGGGTGATCGTAGTTGCTGATACGCTTTTAGCATTTGGAAAAATTGCACAATATAATCGTCGGCGTTACAAGGGAACTGTTATCGGGTTGACGGGAAGTTGTGGCAAGACCACTACCAAAGAAGAACTTAAGGTTGCTTTGCAAGCATATGCACCGACCTATGCGACGACAGGGAACTTTAATAATTTTATCGGTGTGCCGCGTTCTCTTTTGGATATAGATATGAAATCAAAATATGCGGTTATTGAGATGGGAATGTCCAGTCTTGGAGAAATTCGTTATTTAAGCAAGTTTGTTGAACCGGATATTGCCTTGGTAACCAATGTTTATCCGATGCATTTGGAATATTTGAAAACTCTTGAAAATATTGCCCATGCTAAGGCAGAGATTTTTGAATCCGTTAAAAAAGGCGGTATTGGTATTTTTAATGAGGATACGTCTCATGCGGAGATTTTGCGGCGTGCTGTTTTGGATCATGGGTTGAAGATGATAGCTTTCGGGCGCAAACATCATGCTAAAGTTAATTTGAAACTCAAAGAAAAAGGGGAGCATTTTTTATACAACGCCTGGGCAGTTTTGAGTGTGATTGAAGCACTTCAATTACCGTTAGAACCTGCGGTTGAAGTCTTAAATAACTTTACGGCACTGGAAGGCAGGGGTAAGCAATATCCTTTAAATATTGATGGTAAAAAAATTATTCTGATTGATAACAGTTATTCGGGTGGGCCGGATGCAACGGTTTTGGCTGTGGATGCACTTGGGCAAATGAAGACAAAAGGTCGTAAGATTGCTGTTATCGGTAAGATGGCGGAATTAGGCGATTATACGAGAGAAGCACATATTCGCGTCGGTCAAGCTTTAAGGAAAAATAATATTGATATGGTCATAGGGGTATGCCAAGAGACAGAGGATGTTTTGGCGCAGTTATCATCAGAGACAGAGCAACACTACTTTCCGGATGTCAACGGGGTGAGTGCATTTTTGATGCAGAATTTAAAAGATGGAGATGTTGTGTTGATTAAAGGATCACACTATTCCTCACAGGTGTATAAAGTGGCTGATGCTTTTAAGGATAAAGGAAGATAGATGTTTTTATAAAAAAAATCCTTTGTTATAAAGAAAAGACAGCGTGATTACTGTTTTAACTTGATAACAAAGGGTTTTGTGTTGGTTTTTAAGCCGAATGTTTAGGAGTTCTTGTGTAAGTGCTCCAAGATCCAGATGTTCAAAAGGTAGTCGATGAAGCCTTCAAAGTTCTCTTCTCCCCTGTAGATTGCTCCATCATAAGAGAAAAGATTACCCATTTTATAAGGTTCAATTGGCCTAACTTGAAATTCATCACGCACGCCACGCCACACCTCGGCATCACCAGGAAAGAAATTGCTGGTATCGAACTCAAAGCCCACCTTCTTATATCTAATGGGGGTTTCTATTCTGGAGTAGAGGTTGAAATCCCAATCTCTTCCATTTTTTAAGAGGAAAACTAGGGTTAACCTTTCCGCATCTTTTCCCATGGCCTTACGAAGGCGTTTGAAGTAGCTGTCCGATCGTTTTGTCCATGCCTTAATTTTTTCTCTGGCGACTTTGGGGCATTCAATGATGATGAAGCGGGGATTTACCGTAATTGTTACCGTGAATCCTTCGCTCTCCGGGAATAATTTCTCAATTGCTTGTTTCAGTTCTGACATAATTGTAACTGTTTTAGAGTAGTTAATAATAGCGTTTATTGGGCTTATGATAAAAGTTTTTGTTTTTTTTGTCAAGAAATATTTTCGGCAGGTTAGTCGTGATAGTTTTTAATAAAACGGGGATTTTTACCAATTCTTGAGATGAGCTCATAAGCAATTGTACCGGCATCACGGGCAATATCATCAATGGTATAATCATCATTTATTAAATAAGCAAAATTGCCAACTTTAACATTGTCTATGCTTGTGACATCACAGATGATGTTATCCATCGACACACGACCTAAAATCGGACAGAAATGCGGGGTGTTGCGGGTATAAAAAATGACCTTACCACGATTGGAAAGAGAGCGAGGCAGACCGTCACCATAGCCGATGGAAACAATAGCAATTTTCATATTTGTCGGTGCGCGGAAAGTGGCAGAATAGCCGACAAACTCCCCTTTATCTAAAGATTTTACCTGTAAAACGGGAGCTTTTAATTCCAAGATGTTTTGCATTTCATTTTCACGATAAGGGGCGGTATTAATACCGTATAGAGCGGCGCCCAAGCGGGTTAGATCAAAATGAAAATCAGGGCCTAAAAAGACACCGTCTGAAGCAGATAAGGTGGCCGGTGTATTGGGGAAAAAGCGGCTTTTTATTTTGCGGAAATTTTTTAGTTGGCGCGCGTTCATAAAATGCGCTTGTTCATCTGCGCAGGCCAGGTGCGATAGAACATAAGAAAATTCATTTATGTCTGCGGGTTTGAGCTTTTCTAATTCTTTAACGGAAAAGCCTAAGCGGTTTAATCCTGTTTCTACCTGTATTACCGGTTTGATATTTTTGATGCGGTTCTTTTTCCAGAAAGAAAGCATTTCAGGTGAGTTGATAACAGGGATTAACTCGGATTTGATAAAATAGGGAAGAGAATCTTCGCCTATACCTTGTAAAACAAAAATATCGGCTTTTGGGGCCACATTTCTTATAAGAGAGCCTTCTAATCCATGGGCTACAAAAAAGTGGCGGCATCCGGCACGGTATAGGGCTTTGGTGATTTCAAGTGCGCCCAAGCCGTAGGCATCATCTTTAACAACACCGGCGGCAACAGCCGGAGCAGATAACTTTTTTAACAGTTTGTAATTGGCGATGAGTTTTTTTAAGTTGATGTTAAATATCGGTGTGGTATAAACGGACATAATGTTTTCCTGTTATAGGGTTTATTTATGGTTCAGTTTATTGATACACATATTCATTTGCAAGATTTTAAACCGGATTTTGCACCGCAGGTCTTGGCAAATGCGAATGCAAAGCATTTTGTTTTGGTATCGGCTAAAAGAGATGATTTTGATAAAATTTCTGCTTTAATGGAGAAATATCCGCAAAAAATAAGCGGGGCTTTTGGCATCCATCCGTGGTATTGTCATCAGGAATGGGGACTTCAAGAATTAACTCAAATATTGAAGAAATTTGATCGGGCGTTGGTTGGCGAAATCGGGGTTGACCAGCTAAGAGAGGCTGTTTCTTATGAGCAGCATGAGCTTTTTAGTGCTGAGATAGAGATTGCCAAAGAATTTTCAAGACCGGTGATTGTGCATGCGGCAAAAGCTTTTAGTGCACTTATGGAACATGAAAAAGAGCTAAAGAATGTACGCTATGTCCATCATGGATTTGTTAAAAGTGATGAGTTGTTGCGTTTTATTAATAAAACCGGGGGATATATCGGGTTAGGGACTTTGTTCTTAAAGCAGGAAAGAGCAAGTGAAATGTGGGCAAAAATGCCAAGAGATCGGGTGTTATTTGAAACAGATGCGCCATATCGGGTGAGTGAGACAGAGTATGGCGATATTGTTGAAGAAAATTTGCATCGATTGGCAAAGATTGCCAATATTGACGTAGCAGAGTTGTCTTTGCAACTGATGGCAAATGCTCAAGAATTTTTGAAATTTTAATTTAAAATCAGAAAGCCCATCCCCACGAGGGGGACGGGCTTTCTTTCGGTTTTAGGTCGGGCGGCCATCAATCAATATTTCCACAGCGTCGGCTTGCAGTCGCTGATGTGGAACACAGATCCGTTGATCTTGTTCTGTATCTGCAACTGCCAGCTGCCGGCATACGTATATGTATGGCCGCTGGCTGTTTTAGTTGAGGGCACCCCAGAAACCTGGGTTAACTTGTCCACGGTTACCGTCGTCGACGGGCTGAAAGTGACGGTCTTTACGACCTTGCCATTCACCTTGACGGTGATGGTTGAGGTCATAAAGCGATACTCGCCGTCGATGGCATTTACTTGGCCACCGGCATCACTGACGAAGCTTCTGGTGTAGTGGTGGATCTTGGAGTTCTTAGCGAACTCATAGGTCACCACACCATCGGTTGACGTGCTGGTACCAGTCCAGTCAGGGCTGGTATCGTCTCTCACGTTATCGTTCTTTGTCACCTGTGTAGAGCTCACATAGAGCTCGGTGACACCGGTGATAACGCCACAGGCTGCACTCCTAAACTGCTTTTTACTGATTTGATCACCGTTTTTGAAGACAGTGACTTCAGTATATTGCAGCATGGAGCTGCCCGATTCTTGAGACCAAGTACGGTCGGTGACCGTGTACACGTCCTCTTTCACCACTTGGGTGTAGGTAGGACGGAAGGTCACGTTCTTGGTTTTTGAAACCTCTCCCACGGTCTTCACCGTGCCGGTAAAGACGAGGGTTACTGTGCAGCTGGTCGAAGTCTTGTTAGAGATTTCGGCCTTGCTGAACTCGATGGTTTCGAGTTCCAAGTGGTTGGCGGCGGCGGTGGCATAGAGCCACTGCCAAACAGCTGCGGCGGTCTGAGTATCGCTGAAGGTAAAGTTTCTCGTGCCCTTCTTGCCGGTTTGATTGCCGGAAGAAATGTTTGAGAAGCTTACGCTTCCGGCGTTGCTCAGATTGACAACGCCCAGTTTGTTGGCATCCACCTCAATCTGAGTCTTGCCCAGAGTGATGGTGACATCCAGCGAACTGGAGCTAATTGTGGTCCTGCCTGTGCCGGTTGACCTACCCACACCGTCGGTGACGGTGAAAGTAATACCGTCGTCAGTAGTTTTTGCGACCTGCTTGTAAACGAGGATGAACTCTACACTCTTGCTGCTGGCAGACTCACCTACCATCTTGACGGTGGCGGGGATTTTTACGGTTACTTCTGCCTCCTTATCCGAGAGGGACTTGGAGGTGAATGCCGGTGTTCCCAGCGAGGTTAGTTCCAGATGATTGTCGGCTGCGGCAGCGTAGAGCCACTGCCAATTGCCGTTAATCACCTGCCCGTCGGACAGGGTCCAACTTTGCTCTCCCTTCTTGCCACTCTTGCCGTTGGCAGAGTAGTTTGTAAGGGTAGGCCCGGTGGTCTTGGTGATGCTGACTTTGCCCAGTTGGGCTTTGTCAACCTCAACGCTTGCCTTTGCCAGTTTCAAAGTGACAGATATCTGACTGTCACTGATGCTGGTTTTACCGGTACCGGTTGATGTTGTGCCACTGTTGACGACATTAAAAATAATGTTGTCTGCTGTGGGTTTGGCAACCTGGCGGTAGCTCGGGTAGAGCTCCACCTGCCAGCTCTTTCCACTCAACTTGCCGCGGCCTTCAAGGCTGTAGACCTCTTTCACCTTAATGGTGGCTTCGCCGTCTCCCGGCGTGGAGTAGTATGTGACGTACTTGATGTCTGTCACTTCAACCCACGCCCTTGCATCGTCATCATGACGGCAAGTTGCAACGTTGCTTACGATTTGTGAGTCGCTGAACTTGTCGCCGACGGCCATCACAAATCCGTCAGGCAAAGTGCTGACTTCAGGATCCGTTTCATTGGTGATGTTGACTTTGCCCAGTTGGGCTTTGTCAACCTCAACAGTCGGGTACTTGACCGTTGACTTTCCAGTAACAGACGAGCTGGAAATCGTCGTCGTCACTGTGAAAGTTGTGTCGGTCTTTACGATGACGATATCATCGTCCTCTGTTGCCGATTGGATGTACCAGGGGCGGCAATAACTATCCTTCAAATTGGGGTCACTGCCGAAGGTACCTTCCACTTTCACCAATCCAAAGCTCACTCCCCATTGTTGAGTGATGTTTGCGGTCAGGCCGTTAGTGGCGGGGTCGTATCCCAGGAACGTTACGTTTACGTTTTGGTATACATTCTTGTCATAAGAAATGTATACCCAGGCCTTCTGGGAGTCTACATAGAACAATGTGTCGGCAACGCTGCCGGATACGTAGTTGGCGACACCAAGTTTGGACTTGTCGTCCAAAAGGACGACCTTCTTGTCCAAGAAGATCTGGACCAAGAGTTTGCCTCCGTCGTAGGTGTGGGTGGCGGTTGAACCACCCTGAAAGTTGGTCACTTCCAACTTACCTACCGGATCCAGAGTTTTGGTTGCCGGTTCATTCTGCTCAGCCTCGCAGGCGGCAAGCATGGCAAACATAACAACGAGGGCTAAGAGGCCCATCAAAAAATTAAATCTTTTCATTGCTGTAAAATTAAAAAAGTTATTAATTAATGTTTTAAAAAAATCTATATTTTGATGTGCACCTAAAACCTCGGATAATAATAAAACATGTAGGTAAAACGGTACACAATAATTTCTTTTTTAGCATTACCATTATAGCGTATATTTTTTGTATAATCAAGACTTTTTTTGAAATAAGTCAATTTTTTGTATATTTTGACACATTATGGGGAAAATAGAGCTATTTTAGGGTTAAAAATGAGAATTTTGCTGCGCCGTAAATACGCTCATCAACCAACAAGAGCGCGGAGGGAGAGGTAAATTTTTCTTCTTTGGCGGTTTCTATGACGATAATGGCAGCGGTTTTAAAATAGCCGTTATTTAAAAGAACATTTAAAGTCGGTTCGGTCAGCCCGCGATTATAGGGTGCATCTAAGAAGATGAGGTCAAAAGAACGCGCGGCTTTGGGTAATTTGGTGGCATCAGCTTTGAGGTAATAAAGGTTGTTAAAACCACAAAGAAGAGCATTCTTTTTTGTCAAGCTCAAGTCAATATCAACGAAAGTGACGGATCTTGCGCCACGAGAAGCCGCTTCTAAACCTAAGGCACCGGTTCCGGAAAAAACATCTAAAACATCAAGATCATTAAATGTGGATAACTTTGAAGCTAAAATATTATAAACAGATTCTCGTGCGCGGTCAGATGTCGGGCGGATGGTGTTATCTTTGGGGGTAAAAAGGGATTTTGCTCTTTTGGTACCGGCAATTATTCGCATATATCATATACCTTTCCTAATTGCTCTTTGATAACTTTTTCAGGCACTTCGCGGACTTCTCCCCTTTTGAGATTGCCTAATTGAAAAGGACCGTAAGATAAACGAATAAGGCGCGCTACGGATAAACCGACGGAGGCCATGAGCTTTCTGATTTCGCGATTTTTACCCTCGGTTAAAGAGATGGTCAACCAGGCGTTTGAAGTCTGTTTGCTATCTATGGTAATTTTACAGGGAGCATAGGCTATGCCATCAATGGTGACACCGTGTTCAAGCTCTTTTAATTTTTTTTCATTGATAAAACCGTGAACTTTGATTTTATAACGGCGGCTCCAGTTGTTGCTCGGTAATTCTAAGGCACGGGAAAGCCCGCCATCGTTGGTTAAAAGCAACAAACCTTCGGAATTTAGATCAAGCCGACCGACGGAAATAACACGCGGTAAGCCTATAGGGAGATTAGCAAAAACCGTTTGACGATCTTTTTCATCTTTGTGTGAAGTGATTAGGCCTGCCGGTTTATGATAGAGCCAGAGCCTTGTTTTTTCCTTCTTTTTTATTTTTTCACCATCAAAGCGGATATCTTCATTACCGTTGACCAAAAAAGCCGGTGTTTCTATGGTGTTTCCATTGACGGTGATTCTATTTTGAGCAATTAATTCCTCAGCTTTGCGTCTTGAACATATGCCACTACGGGCGAGAAATTTGGCTATTCTTTCAGGCATTGTTTTTCCTTGTAATGGTTAGGTCCAATGGTCTTGTTCCAATAAAATACAGGCTTTTTGAGAAAGCTCTAAGTATTCGTTTACAACACTGTTGATTTCTTTGACCGTGTTTGGTTCAATGTTCATGACTTCTGCAACGTCCAGGACAAAGTCTATTTCTTCGTCAGCTAAATCCGCGTCGGAGTTGGCAACCATGCATAAGTCTTTGATAAGCATAAGGGCTTTCTTGCGATCAGTGATCATGCGCGCTTGTTTTAATAAAGATGGTTTATCGGCGGTTTTGATCATGGTGGAGATACTTTCAGGCTCAACACCGAATTTTAGAGCTAATTCCTTTAGGTATAAGAGTTCTTCACGTGTAACCTTACGGTCAATTGCAACTAAGCCGCATATTAGCTTTACAAAGATAAATCTTTCGCCTGCCGATAAGGTGTCAATAAAATTTTTATCCGGATAAAACATCTTGTTCTCCTCGTTTTTATGCCTGGTATTGTAATCATAAAAGAAAGTAAAGTAAAGCCTTTTTTGTGTGAAATTTATTCGCCCCCCTGTTTGAATAAAATTTAAAACCTCTTCTAAGGCAAAAAAATCGCCTTTAATGGGGATAAGTTGAAAATGAGATTTTATTTTTGAGGGGGTGATGTATACTTCTAGCAACTGTAAGCTAATTTTATGAGGATTTATTGATGTCTGAAGAAAATATTGATATGACAAATGCCGCAGAGCAATTACCAAAGGAAAATATTGCGCCGACAATGATTGTGGAGGAGATGCGCCGCTCATATTTGGATTATGCAATGAGCGTTATTGTTTCGCGTGCGCTTCCTGATGTGCGTGATGGTTTGAAACCAGTACATCGCCGTATTATTTATGCGGCTTATGAAAACGGTTATGACTATAATAAACCGTTTAAGAAATCGGCACGTATCGTTGGTGAGGTTATGGGTAAATATCACCCGCACGGCGATAGTTCGGTTTATGATGCTATGGTGAGGATGGCACAGCCGTTTTCTATGCGTTTGCCTTTAATTGACGGACAAGGTAATTTTGGTTCTATGGATGGCGACTCGGCTGCGGCTATGCGTTATACCGAGGCAAGATTGGCAAAAGTTGCCCATGCGTTGATTGAAGATATTGAATGCGATACGGTTGACTTTATGCCCAACTATGATGAATCTTTACAAGAACCGAGTGTTTTGCCGGCACGTTTTCCTAACCTTTTGGTTAACGGCACCAACGGTATTGCGGTCGGTATGGCTACAAACATTGCGCCACATAATTTGGGCGAAGTGTTAGATGCTTGTACAGCCTATGTTAACAATCCGGATATTACTGATGAAGAGCTTATCCATATTGTTCCGGGACCGGATTTTCCGACCGGCGGATTGATTTTAGGCTATGGCGGGGCAAAGCAAGCGTATTTGACCGGGCGCGGTTCGGTTATGATGCGGGCAAAATGTACCATTGAGGAAATAAGAAAAGACAAAGAAGCCATTATCGTACATGAAATTCCTTATCAGGTTAATAAGGCTATGTTGGTACAGAAAATTGCCGAGCTGGTTAAGGAAAAGAGAATTGAAGGAATTTCTGATATCCGTGATGAGTCAGACCGTCAGGGTGTTCGTGTTGTTATTGAGGTTAAAAAGGAATTTCAGGCTGATGTGGTCTTAAATCAACTTTATAAATATACACAACTGCAGACCAGTTTTGGTATGAATATGTTGGCGATTAATAACGGGCGTCCGATGATGATGAATTTGAAAGATATCATCAAAGCGTTTGTTAACTTTAGAGAAGAGGTTATTCGTCGGCGTACCGTTTATAAACTGGGTAAGGCTCGTGATAGAGCGCATATTTTAGTCGGTTTGGCGATTGCTGTAGAAAATCTTGATCCTGTGATTGAGCTTATCCGCACGGCGGCTAATCCGAATGAAGCCAAAGATGCGTTGTTGGCTAAGGCGTGGCCTGCCGGTGATGTTGAGCCGCTGGTTAAATTGATTGCCGAGCCGGGCAGGGATGTTGTTGATGGAACATATCGACTTTCTGAAGCACAGGCCAAGGCTATCCTTGATTTGAAATTGCAACGTTTAACCGGTTTGGAGCGTGACAAAATTCATGAAGAATTGCGTGCTATCGGGCATGAAATTGAGGATTATCTGGCGATTTTGGGTAGTCGCGAGAGATTGATGGGCATTATGAAAGATGAATTTCAGGCTATTCGTTTGGAATATGCAACGCCACGTCGTACCGTGATTGAGGATATTGAAGTTGATACAGATATCGAATCACTTATCCAACGCGAAGAAATGGTGGTTACCGTGACGGAAGCCGGCTATATCAAGCGCGTACCGCTTAATGCTTATAAGGCTCAAAAACGCGGTGGTAAAGGAAAATCCGGTATGACCACGAAGGAAGAGGATTTTGTAACACGGTTGTTTGTGGCTTCTACCCATACACCGGTGTTGTTCTTCTCCTCTAAGGGTATTGTTTATAAGATGAAAGTTTATAAACTGCCGTTAGGTTCACCGACATCAAAAGGTAAGCCGTTTGTTAATCTGTTACCGTTAACAGAAGGCGAGAATATCACCGCTATTATGAAATTACCTGAGGATGAGGCCGCTTGCAAAGGATTATCGGTTATGTTTGCAACATCTCAGGGTAATATTCGCCGTAATGCACTGACCGATTTTGTTAATGTTCAGTCAAACGGTAAGATTGCCATGAAACTTGATGAGGGCGATAAGCTGATTAATGTTGCCATGTGTGATGATAATGATGATGTGATGCTGGCAGCAAAATCCGGTAAGTGTAATCGTTTTGCCGTGGCAGATTGTCGTGTATTCGTCGGACGTAATTCTACGGGTGTACGCGGTATTAAGCTGGCAGAGGGTGATGAAGTTATTTCTATGTCTATCTTAAAGCATATTAAGGTGCCGACAGAAGAGAGAGAGGAATACTTAAGACTATCTTCGGGCTTAAAGAAAGCAGAAATCGCAGAGGGTGCGGAAGAACAAGCATTTAATGAACTGCAACCACAAATTTCTTATGACCAATTTAAGGAAATGCGTGAAAACGAAGAGTTTATCTTAACGGTTACTGTTACCGGTTATGGTAAACGCTCGTCTGCTTACGAATATCGTATTACCGCGCGTGGTGGTCAGGGTGTTGCCAATATGGAAATGAGCGAACGTAACAAAGAAGTTGTCAGCTCTTTTCCGGTAAAAGACAATCATCAGATTATGATGGTAACCGACGGAGGTAAGCTCATTCGTATGCCGGTTGAAGATATTCGTATTGCCGGGCGTAAAACACAAGGTGTCATCTTGTTTAGAACAGCTGAAAATGAAAATGTTGTTTCGGTGACATGGCTTGATGCAGATGATGACGATGAAGGCGATATTGCTGAGGAAGTCAATGAATTTGCAGGTATTGAAGCAGCAGATGCTGATGAAGCATAAATTTTAATCAGCTCATTTTTAAGGGACGTTTTGATACGTCCCTTTTTTTATTGTCTGTTATTTTTATATGTGTGTTAATTCTTATTAAAATTCTGCGACAACATCGGCGATTTCGCGTGTTTTATAAATGTTTAGCATAGCAATTTTGTTATAGCCGTTATCCACATGTAAAACTTCACCGGTAATGGCTTCGCCCAAAGGAGATAGTAAGGCTAATGCAGCACGACCGACTTGTTCTTGAGTGACGTTAGCTTGCAAAGGTGCATTTAATTCATTCCAGCGTAAAATCTTTCTAAAATCACCGATACCGGAAGCAGCAAGAGTTTTTATCGGACCGGCAGAAATAGCGTTAACGCGTACTTTTTGTTGGCCCATATCAATGGCTGCGTAACGAACGGAAGCCTCCAAGGCGGCTTTGGCCACGCCCATGATATTGTAGTTAGGTAAAACGCGTTCGGCACCTAAGTAAGTTAAGGTCAGAATGGCACCATTTTCATTCATGTAAGGGGAGGCACAACGGCAGGCTTCAATAAATGAATAGCAGGATATGTGCATGGTATTGGTAAAGTTTTCTAATGTGGTATCAATCGTGCGGCCTTTTAGCTGGTCTTTATCAGAAAAGGCAATGGCATGCACGACAAAGTCAATCTTACCCCATTTTTCTCCCAGTTTGGCAAAACATGCTTCAACAGAGGTCGAATCTGATACATCACATTGTATCAGTGTCGGTTCAAAGGCAAGCTGTTGGGCCAGTGGAATAACCCTTTTTTCCAGGGTTTCGTTTTGATAGGAAAAGGCAATCTGTGCGCCTTGAGCATTAAGAGCTTGCGCAATTCCCCATGCAATTGATTTATCGTTAGCTAGTCCCATAATCAGGCCTTTTTTACCGGCCATAAGCAACTCTGTCATGTATTTACCTCATTAAATTTGTTATGGTATGGTTGAAGATACCAACCGGATATTCCTCATAACAAACTTAAACTTGTTTGTAAACAATTATTTTTACAAAATGTGTATGGAGAGTTGATTTAAAAAAGTTTATTTTTGATATAACTGTTTGAAAACAATGTGTTTTTTAAAATAATTGGCAAAATTTGAAAAAAACACTTGCAAATCGAACAAAAAGAGAACATAATGCGTTTGAAAATGAAAATTGATTATTTTTTAACGAGGTATAACATGGAAAAAGATAAAGCGTTGGAAGCGGCATTAAGCCAGATTGAGAGAGCTTTCGGAAAAGGTTCGATCATGCGCTATGGGCAAGATACCAAGATTGATATTGAGGCGATTTCTACCGGTTCTTTGGGTATTGATATTGCTTTGGGTATTGGCGGTTTGCCTAAGGGCAGGATTGTTGAAATTTACGGTCCGGAAAGTTCCGGTAAAACAACTTTAGCCTTAAGCGTTATTGCTCAGGCACAGAAAAAGGGTGGTACATGCGCTTTTATTGATGCTGAACATGCTTTGGATCCGTCTTATGCCAAAAAAATCGGGGTAGATATTAATAATCTTCTTATTTCTCAGCCTGATGCCGGTGAACAAGCTTTAGAGATTGCTGATACGCTGGTTCGTTCGGGTGCTATTGATGTGTTGGTTGTTGACTCTGTGGCTGCGCTTGTTCCTAAGGCTGAGCTTGAAGGGGAAATGGGTGATTCACATATGGGGTTGCAGGCCAGATTAATGAGTCAGGCCTTGCGCAAACTCACATCAACCGTTTCGCGTTCTAATACGTTGATTATCTTTATTAACCAAATTCGTATGAAAATCGGTGTTATGTTCGGTAATCCGGAAACAACAACCGGTGGTAATGCCTTGAAATTTTATGCCTCTATTCGTATGGATATTCGTCGTATCGGTGCTATTAAAGATAAAGATGATGTTATCGGTAGCCAGACGCGTGTCAAAATCGTTAAAAATAAGGTGGCTCCGCCATTTAAGACAGTTGATTTTGATATTATGTACGGTGAAGGCATCTCTAAGGTTGGTGAGTTAATTGACTTGGGTGTTAAAGCCGGAATTGTTGAAAAATCAGGAGCTTGGTTCTCCTATAATGGGGAAAAACTTGGGCAGGGCAGAGAGAATGCTAAACAAGCCTTACGTGATAATCAGGCTTTGGCTGATGAGATTGAAAATAAAATTCGTGCTGATGCCGGCCACTTGACGACCGAATTGCTTGGTGATGATGAAGCGGCTATGGAAGAATCAGCTTAAGTTTCTCTTTAAAGTTCTTTGTGCTCCTCCGTTTGGGGGAGCTTTTTTGTTGACTTTTTTATTTTGATTAGTAAGATGAAGGCAATCATTTAACATTATTTTATCTTATTAAAAAACGTATAATTATGAACGAAAACGAATTTCAAAAAATTTTAGAGCAGATGAGGCAGGCTTGCAAGTACGATGATGTCACGGTTTCTGCTTTACCTACCAAAAGACGGGATATGCATTTAGTTGTTATCAGGGGCTTTTATACTTCGAAAAGTGAAAGAGATCTTTGGTATGAGAGTATGGTCCGTCCTCTTTACTGGAACGAAATAGCGAGGATAATACATGGTAAGCCTATCAGGGTTATTTTCATTCGGAGATCTGACTTTGTTTTGTATTCACCGCATTTGATTCAGAGTGAAGTCTTTGATGACTTGAAGATTCCTCGTTTTTGTGTAGAGCATCATGACTGTGGATTTGATAGCTATTATGTTGGCTGGGCTTTGTTCATTGACCTTATCATCAGATATCTTACTGAGAGAACGAAGTACTTTTGAGGTTTTTGGCGTTGCGGGCGAAAGTCCGCGCGCCTTTTTTTGTGCTGATTCATAAAGTTTGTGATGTAATATACTGATAAAATGTTTCTTTTTGATAGATTCATCTTGACACTTTTAGGGTTTATCGGTAGAGTTTTGGCAAATACTTTATCATTATTTTCTCTAATTTTGTAACTATTATGACTAATATGACAGAGCTGGATCAAGAATTGCTTTTGAGTGATTTGCGGAGAGATTGTCCCGGTTATGAGTTTTCCGCATTTGACACCCAGAATTTGTGCGATCTTCGGCTTTTAGTGATAAAAGATCCGGGCGAAGCCGGAGATATTGATGATTGGTTGGTTAATGTTGTTTATCCGTTGCGGAAAAATAAGATTAAGCCGATAATGAAGCAATATAACGCGCAATATAAATGCCGGGTGATGTTTCGACGGGGGGATCAATTCGTTCTTTATTCAATGTGGCCTGAAGTTTTTAGTCACTTTGGTGAAGAAGTTGCCTGTGAATGGTGTGGTAGCGATGAAGATTTGCATTGCATGGGAGAAAATCCACACGTTGATGCAATTATTGAATACCTCCAGAACACGCCGAATTTGGTGCTCTAGGACGTAAGGGACGGCAAACATTTGTTTGTCGTCCCTTAGGTTGTAACAGGTGTTTTACCACTTCTTTATCTGCCGTTAGAAGCATCTGCGACACGATAAGGTTGTTGTTTTTTAAGATAGTTTTCTTGATATCTGTTTTGGGCAACGCTTAAAGAGTCTGCGACCTTTCCTATCTGCCGTGCATCATATACTGGGGCAGCGTTTTTTCTATTTTTCGTGTATTGCTGTTTCATTTGAGATTGCTTGGCAGGATTGAAGACTTCAGGATTTAGTCGTTCTAACTTTTGAAGGGTTTTTTCATCACCTACATAACGGACTTGAGATAGTTTTGTTAGTACTTGTACAGGATCCTGTGGATTAACCTCGCCTTTTTGTATGGCTTGTGTTATATTTGCTCCAGGGTTTCCTACATAGTAGGCATGGGCTAGGGCCAGTTGCAAATCTTTAGGATATTTATCAAATATTTCTTTACCTTTAGTTGGATTGCCTTTGCCTAAGCCTTTATAAGTTCTTTGCAAAACGGCATCTATATCTTTATCAAACTGTTTACGCATTCCTGCCTCGCTCATCCTTACTTGCGCGGCGCTTGCCGGGGATATAACAACATTGTATCCATTTTCATTTCTGGTTTTGAGGGTTTTATTTTTAACGGCAGCAACCAGATCATCAAAGATTTTGTCTTTTTCTGCTATGGTAAGGGTAACAGTCCTTCCATTTACAACTTTGGTAAGTTCCATTTCTCTGAAGCGTTGTTTATAACCAGAAAGAGTGCCAGCTTTATCTTTTTGTTTTTTAGAAGCTTTGGGATCCAATAAAATTTTAGGGAAAATTAAATTTCCTTTACCAATGGTAGGATTTCCGTCATTTTGCCATTCTACATAAATTTTAGAAGAAACACCTTCACCTTTACCAAAATCTTTATATGCAGCATCTTTGAAGGCTTGTCCTTTTAATGGACGATCTTCCTTTTTGTAGTATTTTACATAGTCGTCTAAGGTCATTTCAGGTGCATCTTCTGCATCCGGGGTTGTTTCTTGGGCAGATTGTTGGCTACTTCCCGTTGAGGAGCCGGTTCTGCTATCAACACGGTTATCAAATGAGCGTTCGGCGGTAGCTGTTGAGGGAGTGGCTTCATCTCTTGTATCTGCTTGATGTTCTACACGGTAAGATGCTTTTTTAGCTTCAACTGCTGTTTCCGTGGTGTTGAATAATTGTGCTAATTGCTTGTTAGATAATTCATGTTCGGCAAGGTAGGATAAAGAAGCTTTGGAATCTCTAAAATTTCCGTCAGTATACGCCATCAGGTGTGCCGGAGCAGTGAAAGCCTTTTCATAAATATCGTAAGCATATGGTCCATAAAGCTCAACCAGTTTGTTGGTAACTTCTTTACCAGCAAAAGCCTCGATCTTTGCTATTTTTGCATCGTCTGATAATTCTCTTGTTACCGTATGACGACTTGTATATTTCCTCGTAGCCATGGCAACCTCCATAAAAATTTTTCCCACCAATATAATTGTACTACGTTTTTTAGAAGGTGTCAACAAAATGAGGATTGACTAAAATCGATTATAACGATTTGTTTATATTGGTTTTTTGAGCATATCTAAAGTAAAACGATTGGTGTAATTCAAGTCTTGTAACAGTTGCTCGGCTTCTTTGAAATGGCGACCGATTTTTTCGGCATCATGTGAGTCATCGCTGATTAATATCGGAGCTTGTCCATTGTTTTTTGCCATTTCTTTTATCATCCAGACATCCGGGTGCGGGCGATTAATCCGGTCATATCCGCCGGTATTTAGCTCGAATGGAGTTTTGGTTTGTTTTAAGGCTTCCAACATGCGATGTTTGTGTTCAATATAACGCTCGCCTTCGCCTAGTCCGAAAATGGTACAATAATCCAAATGCGCAATGAAGCTGAAATAGCCGCTTTTGATGGCGGCAATAACATTTTCCAGGTGATGAATGGTTAGTTCATGCAGGGTTTCATCATCCGGTTTTGGATCTAAGCGGCTTAAGTGAAAAATATTAAAGATAAAACTTTCATCTTCGTTTTTAAGGAAATGGTTGCCGCTGATTAAATAATCTACGGGAAGGCGGGGCAACATTTTTTCAAAGGCCTTACGCCATTTGGAGTCTGTGAAAAAATCAACTTCAAAACCAATTTTGATATCTATCTTAAATTCTGATTTCAGGTTTTCTAAGATTTCAATGTGTTTAAGATAAGTTTTTTCTGCTTTATTAAAGTCATCAAAAAACATTGGTTCGAGTTTTAAGTAGGGCGTGAGATTTGGGTGCATAATCATATGATTGGTAACGCCAATGGTTTTAAAACCCATGTTTTCAGCGGTTTGTATCATTGCACGCGCTGAGTCTCTCCCATCAAAATGGAGTTCGTTATTATGGGTATGAAGCGTAAAGTTTTGCATGTGTTTTTAAGCGAAATATTCTCGTAAATAGGTCGGTAAATCAGCGGTGTTAACGCGGATTTGTTCCATAGTATCTCTATCGCGCAAGGTTACGCTTTCCGGCTTTTGTTCTAGGGTTTCAAAATCAACAGTTAAGCACAAGGGAGTACCGATTTCATCATGGCGGCGGTAAGCTTTACCGATATTTCCGGTATTTTCTAAGGCAACGCGCCCAATACCTAATTTCATGATTTTTTGCTTTAATTCATGACATTTGGCCATAATTTCCGGACTGTTCTTCTTAAGCGGAACAATGGCTACCTTGATCGGGGCGAGGTGCTTTTTTATCTTCATGACAATACGCGAATTGCCATTGCCCAAATCTTCTTCATTATAAGCTTCCACCAAAATGGCTAACATGGCACGGTCAATACCCATGGATGGTTCGATTACAAACGGGACAATCCATTTATTTTCTTCTTCATCACGGATGCAGAGTTTGGTAGTGGATTCATGATTTTCATGACATTTGGCTTCTAAGTTGAATTCTTCTTGAGCCTTGGTGTGGTTACCCAGGTCATAATCACGACGGTTGGCCACGCCTTCCAGTTCATCAAAGCCCCATGGGAATTTATATTCAATGTCTGTACAGGCCTTGGCGTAGTGTGCCAGCTCATCAGGTGCTTGGTCATAAATTCTTAAATTATCTGAAACAATACCTTGATTATGCCACCATTCTATGCGATTTTGGCGCCATATTTCATGCCATTTTTCATCCTCACCCGGTTTTACAAAAAACTCCAATTCAGCTTGCTCAAATTCACGAACGCGGAAGATGAAATTTTTCGGGGTGATTTCATTTCTGAAACTTTTACCGATTTGGGCAATACCGAAAGGAAGCTTGCGAGAGGTTGAATCAATAACGTTTTTAAATTGGGTAAATATAGCTTGTGCGGTTTCCGGTCTGAGATAGGCCACGGAATCTTCATCAACAACGGGACCAAGTTGTGTCTTAAGCATTAAATTAAAGGGGCGAGGCTCAGTTAAATCCGTAGATCCGCAGTTGGGGCAGACACCATTGATGTGGTCTGCTCTGAAGCGTCCTTTACATTTTCTGCAGTCAACCATCGGGTCAGAAAAAGTATCTTCATGACCGGAATAATGTAATACTTTACGGTTGGTAACGATGGCGGCATCCAAACCTTCAACATCATCGCGTTCATATACCATAGCGCGCCACCAAGATGCTTTAATATTATTTTTTAACTCTACTCCCAATGGACCGTAGTCATACAAGCCCTGCAGACCACCATAGATGTCTGAATTTTGGAAAATAAAACCACGTCTTTTGCATAAAGAAACAAGTTGTTCCATTTGTGAAGCTGCCATCTTTTACCTCTTTGATATCAAAAGTGTTATAAATCAAAGGAGAGTATAGCGACAGCAAATTTAAATTGCAATTTATTTCTTTTTGAGTTCTTCTTTTTTCTTTAATTGTTCCAAATTGCGCTCGGTGGCTACTCTTTCTAAGATGGTTTTGACAACCGTATCAATAGCTGTTCCTTCCGAATAGTCTGCCGGCAGAGCAAAATTGACGCGGTCATCTTTTAGCAGTTTGATGGCTTTTTCTTTTTGAGTACTTTTGGGTTTATATACGGCAATAGCGTTACCACCTCTGCTTTTAACGAATTTCATAGAGGGGATATCGGTCATTCCATCGCCGAAATAAATGATGCGCGGGAAAGGTACACGACGTTTGCCGTATTCCATATACTCGTTAACCAATCGATCATCCAATTTACCCAGACCTTTATTAATCTTAGAAAGGTATTGCACTTTGGTGGAATAATTGACAACACGGGCCGGCCAGACAGGTGTTCCGTCTTCGCCAAAAGCATACGAACAGCCGTACATTCCGGTAATATATTTGCAGATGGACGTTCCACAGAGAATTTCTTCATAACCCGACGAAATGACGTAATGTTCGATCTTTAATCCTAAAAATTTGCCGTACTTATTTATTCTTTCAAACCAATCTTCTACGCCTTTGTAATATTTTACTAATGTTCCGCAGTATTGGAAATTTTCACGTGTGAGGCGGATACCTTTTTCTTTAGCGGTCTTCATAAAATAGTACATGCTGCCGGTAATTTGGTCAGCACAGTTATCCGCTGACCATTGGTTGGCCTTTTTCCAAAAAGTTTGCGGAGACATGCCCAATTCCGGTATTAAGACATAATCCTGCATATAGGTTGTAGATAATGTTTGGTCAAAGTCATAAACCAAAGCGACGACAGTATTTTTCATCTTTACCTCATATTTCTCAAAGACTTATTATAGTTCCTAAATAGTTATAAATTTATTAATTACCAATCGCTGGTGACGCGGTCTCGTGTTACCCTTTTGACAGCGGCATCAAAAAACTGACTGCTTTGTAGAATGTTATACATGGTTAAACCATTGCGGTCCGGTATTTCCGGATCAGCACCTTTGGCCAGCAGAGCTTTGATAATGATTGCCGGATACTCATTTTTGACGGCATATAGTAATGGTGTATCTCCATTCTCGTTTTTGCGATTGATATCGTTTTGTGCCAAAATAATGCTCTCTAATACCAAAACGGGTGCTTTTTTGTTGAAAGCGTACCATAAAGGAAGTTCTCCCGCAGCATTTGGAGTATTGGCATCAGCACCACTTTGCAACAGAATTTGAGTTAATACATCGTTACCGTTTTGGTGTAATTGATACCAAAGCGGTGTTTCCTTTTTTAGGTTTTTCTGATTAGGATCGGCACCATATTCTAAAAGTAGCTTGAGATTATCCGGAGAATCTTGCTGCTTTAATATCAACCAAAGTGCCGAATCTTGGGCATTATTGAGGGCATTAATATTAGCTTTTTCTTTGATTAACATTAAGACAAATCTGCTATCTGCTCGGTTTTTGATAGCATGCATTAGCGCCGTATTGCCATCATCATCAGTGGCATTGATATCTAATCCGTTATCCAATAGATATTGTGCTTTTGTTATCTGTTCTTCTACGTTGCGGTTTTTGGTGGCTAAAGCTGATAAGAACATGAGAGCATTTTTGCCGTTTTGACATTGTGCATTGACATTTGCTTTGGCATTAACCAATGTTTTGACGACAGATAGGCGATTGTTGTTGCGGATGGCGTTAATTAACATGGTACAATTTTCATCATCCGTTGCATCAACTGTAGCTAAGTTTTCCAGGGCTTCAACAATAGCAGCATCCGGATTTGGACGGCGTAGGGCTTGTTTTAGTTGATTATTATAAAGATGGTGTTTTTCAGTAATAAATTTAAATTGTTGAGATAGTTTTTCTGAGGGAGAGTTTAGGTCCTCATCATTGAAAGAAAATTTTTCTAGATAAAAGCGCTTGTTATAATAATCCAGTACGCTGACACCATTGTTATCAACAGCTTTAAAATCCGCACCGCGTGTGATCAGATAGCGCATCACATCATCACGTCCTCTGATGGCAGCGGCCATTAGTGGGGTGTGTCCTTGTTCATCTTTGAAATTTACGTCAGCTTGATTATCAAGTAAGGCTTGTAAAACCGGGATACTGTCATTTTCATAGGCAGCTAATATTAATGCATTGTAGCCATATTTATTGACGGTATCTGTTTTTAGTCCGTAATCAATTAAGGTATCAATTACTTTTGCAGAGGGATTAAATGTTGCAGCCAATATTAAAGCGGTGTTTTTTTCATTATCACGGTCAACAACATTGGCACCATTGTTGATTAATGTTTCTATTATTTCCGGAGAAGAGTTATTAACTGCAGCAATAAACAAAGCTTCGTAGCGAGGTGTGCAGTGGGTTTGGATATCAGCGCCATTTTCAATCAGTAAGTTGAGAGATTTGTTGTCTTGATAGCGGGAAACTAAGTACAAAAGCATTGTTTGACCGTTTTCATAACAGGTATTGACGTCTGGCGTGTTGAGGAGCCAATATTCTACTTCTTCAGGAGTAAAACTTGCTCCTTTTCTCACCTTGGTTAAAAGGTCAACATCAGGGATAGGTAATCTCTTAATAACAGGCATTGGCTCTGCTGGAGATATGTCTCCAGTTTCAGCATTTTGTTTTTTCATAATTTGAATTTTTGAAATGCTTTCAGAAGTATTTTCAGAGGTATTATCGGTATTTATTTTTGCATCACTTTCGGCCTGGGCTTGTGCGTCCTGCTTTTTTTCTTTCTCTTTTTTCTTTTTTTCTTTTTCCTGTTCAGATCTTTTTTTCTTTTCCGATTTGAATTCATCACCCAATAACCAATCCAGGCTTACATCATCATTCATGTCAATAGCAGCCAGACAGGGAGAGGACATGATACAAGCCGAATACAAAAGAGCCAACATAAAGAGCTTAAAACGCATAATAACCTCCATAAACACCTAAACCATTATAAAGCAAAAGTATAGCAGTTTCAAGGGGAGGGCAAATAAAATCCACATTATATTTTGACTTCATAAAGACGTGCATTTTTTAGTGAAGTGGGAACTTCTTCTAAAAATGGGGGAATATTTTCACGTTTAATCAAACGCCAGTATAATTTGTCTTTATTGGCTTCATCTAAAGGGTAGTAACTTGAGTCGTAGTTATCAAACAGTAAGATTTGCGTGATCTGGTGCTTTAATATCAAAGGAATCATTTCAACCGTCTTTTCTTTTTTGAGGAGCTCATCAGTATCTATTATTCCTTGTTTGTTTTTGTGATAACAGGTACCGACAGTATTGACATCACAATTCCAAATATATCTTGGAGATATAAAAATATCCGTTAAGAGTGTGCCTCCTATACCTTTGACTTGTTGGCAGAGCTCAGTGGATATCAATTGTTTGGGTTGAGGTTTATTAACCCTTATTTTTTCATAGACATTAGGAAGGATTTGAATAATGCAAATTACAGCGAGTAATATCCAAATATAACCCGGAAAATCGACATTTTTGTTTTTAGCAAAGGGCGATATTTTGTAGAGATGGTCGATTAATGCCAGGAACGGTACAATGGTATACGTGCTTTGATAAACCAAAAAACGGTTGCTATAAAGAGATATCATAAACAACGGCAATCCCAAAAAGAGATTTAAGATCAATACGCGCTTATAAGATACGATTTCTAATAGCACAATGTTTAAAATAATGGCAATGAATGGGAAGGTATAATAAGGAATAATTTTATAAATCGGTAACTGAGTAATACCTTTGCATTCACTAATGCGATTATAAAAAGATGAGAGAATTTGATTGTCTATCGGAAGATGCAAAATTTCTGTGCCGAAAATAACAACCAGAGACAGCGCAAAACCTAACGTAATGCATAATAAGCTCATGAACTTTAATCGAGCGGTGTGTAAGTGACTTAGGTTTAATATCCACAAACCGGCAAAGACAAACCATCCGGCGGTGACGTATAGTATTGACAAGCGTCCGTTATCCGGGAACATCCAACCCTCATAGGGCGGATTTAAGAACCAAAAAAGCGTTAGAGATAGAGCAAAATATTTGCTTGCCTTGACAGCAGGGGTTAAAGAGATATTTTTTCTTATGTATAGGTATAGGAAAAAGCTTAAAAACAGGGCATATAATATGGTTCCCTCTGCAGCCGTGAAAACAGAAAGCGCTAAAGTTATGCCCATTAAGCGCATATAGCGGTTTTGGCGTTTTTTTAGCCAACACATGGTCAGTGATGAACTGTAAATAGCCAGCAATAACATTAAGGCATGGTGATCCGGTCTTATTGGGGAGAAAAAATTAAGATTTGTGATGCTATTTATAAACAGTACACACCCAAACAGAACTAAATAGATATTGAAACGTCTTCTTAATCCGTAGGCTAGAACGACAGTGCTTAAAATACCCAATACCGGGGCCAAAAAAGTACCGGCTAAAAAGATGATATCTTTAAGATTATCCAGATATAAGAAAGGCACCATCATTAAAAGCCATAAGATATCCATTGGTCTGGTCCAATGTTGAATTTCGCCGAACGGATAATTGCTTTCCATGATAGGTTGCTCAAAAAAACTGGGGGATAAAATCCAATGTTTTATGCGAAGTGCACGCATGTAGCCATCTCCATCGCCGTATTTGATTGGCCAAAGATCTATATCAAATAAATATCTCCAGGTGGCCAGTGTGGCTACAATTAGAAAGATGTTTTTGGTTAAAAATTTAGTTACTTTCTTTAGATAGCGACGATAACGCACTGTTTTTTCATCAAAAGTATGTGATGAGGGGCGCATATTTAATCTCCTGTAATTTTAAATCATATTTTCTTATAGCAGACAAAAGTAAAAACTGGATTAAATTTTATTTTTTAATTGCTTATTTTAACGGGGATATATAAATAGGGTACCGGCGAATCGTTTAAAAAATAAAAACCCTGGTAGCAATGCTACAGGGCTTTAATGGTAGGGGTGGAGAGACTTGAACTCTCACTCGCTGAGCGAACAAGATTTTGAGTCTAGCGCGTCTACCAGTTCCGCCACACCCCCATCGGATAGGGAAGTTTTTTATCGTATATTTTTTTGATAGTCAATAGTTTTTTTTGAGTTTTTTTGATTAAAGGGCTGGAAGATTTAGTTTTTTGTGTTATAATACCAAAGAAATGGTTGTTTTTGAGAGGAATCTTAAGGATAATTTTGTGGAAGAACAGGAACGCAACGCGCTAGAGCTTTTAAAAGATAATGAATTTGAACGTGCCGCTCAGTTATATTTGAAGTTGGCTATGGCCAGTCCTGAGCAAGAGAGGTTTTTGATTTCTGCGGCAAATTGCTATGATCGTTTTGGTGATAAAAAGCTTGCTTTGAGTCTTTATAAAAAAGCGTTGGCCGCCAATGCACAATCAATCCCTGCACTGTTAAATGCATCTACCATCTATTATGAAATTAAAAAGTATGAAAAGTCTGTGGCATATGCTCATAGTGCGCTTGAACTTAGTCCTGATAATTTTGCAGTACTGACAAATTTAGCGAATGCACATTATGCTTTGGGTAAATATGATGAAGCCTTGGCTTTTTATGAAAAAATGTATGCTCTTAATCCACAATCTTATTTAGCAATTCTTGGTATTGCAGATACGTGCTATCATTTAGGACTATATGTCAGGTCTATAGAATATGCAGAGATGGCGCAAGCTAAAAGGCCGAATAGTGCTAATCCGTACATTATTGCCGGTAACTCATATACCGAGCTTTCTCAAAACGAGAAAGCCATGCAATATTTGAAACGTGCTTTGGAACTTGAGCCAACATCAACCTGGTTATATAGTTCGGTTTCTAACCTGTTTCGAAAGACAAGTAATTGGAAGCAATGTTTGCATTATGCTTGGAAGGCTATATGCTTTAAGGAAGGGAGTGTTTCTGTCGACGATCACATTAATTTTGCCTATTTGCTTTATGAAGCTCAAGATGAAGGAGCTGATGCCGAGATTGTTGAAAAGTATTTAAAAGATTGGGAACAGCGTTTTGGAGATAATGCCATTGTTCATCATGCTTGTTGTGCGCTAGAGAACAGGCAGGAAATTTCTGCAATGGATCTTTCTTATGTAAAAGGGTTATTTGATGGGTTTGCATCATCTTTTGATGATATTCTTAAGGAGTTGGAGTATCAGGTACCGACCTTGATTGCAGATCAGCTTAAAGATAATTTGAAGGTTAAGTTATTTAAAAAACGGCGGATTTTGGATCTGGGGTGTGGAACGGGATTATGTACGGAAGCTTTAAGAACTTATTTCCCAAATGAAGAGTTTTATGGGGTAGATATCTCGGATAAAATGATTTACATGGCAGGTAAGAAAAATATTTTTACCAAGCTTTATGTTGATGATATTTTGAATTTTATGGAAAATACTGATGTATTATATCATGCCGTTGTTGCCGGTGATGTGCTGACGTATATCGGAGATTTGAAACCGTTATTCAGGCTTTTGACAAAGGTGATAAAATTCGGCGGATTTTTTGCATGTTCTATTTCTAAGAATACATTTAATTCGGATAATTACTTTTTGTCGCCATCCGGACGTTTTGTGCACACAATCAGTTATATTCAGAGACTTTTGAAATATTGTGGTTTTAAGACAATTTCGGTCCAAGAACACGTTTTGCGTCATGAAGGAGCGCGTGAAGTTATCGGATATATTATTTTGGCTCAAAAAGAGATAGAAGTGGTGTTTGAGTAGATTTTTGATAAGTATAAAAAAAACGGCTCAGTAAAGAGCCGTTTTTTGTTGAAGTTGATGATTATCAGTGATGGCGACCGGTGATTACATCTTTGGCATGTTCAAAGACACCGATTCCGTGCTGAATAGCGCCAAGTCCGTGCTCGACAGCACCAAGTATACCATGTACTTTTTCGATGGCACCATTATCTGGAATAGGTACTCCGGCACCGTAAACGTGCCTACCGCCACGACCAAAACTATATTCGTCTGAGTGGTTTGCCATATTTCTCATCGTATCATCTCTGGATTGGCATTTGACGCTATCGTGAGTCAGATCATTCGGGATGATATATCTTCTTGCCGGGTGATCGGGATCAAAACAAACACAAGCCCATCCTCCATGAAGTACATTTCCATGAAAATCAACTGTTGGAAAATGGTTTAATGCCGGTGTCAAGCGTGTATCAAGTACCAAACCATGGGATATAGCGTATCTTGCAGCATCAGCGCTACCAAACATTGCTACATCGGCAGCAGATACATCCATATCATGTTCTACACCGGTTGAGTGATGAGATTGCTCGGCTGTGATAACCTGAACACGTCTCTCCTGATGGCTTTGATGATTTTGATGGTTCTGATCTTGATCCTGATAAGGCATTTTATCAACCGGTTCGAATTTCATGCTGATTTTATCTTTGCCCTCCATATCATTGGTAACAGCGTATTTTTCATTAAGTTGGTCAACAACAGGAATTCCTGTTTTTGGGACATCCATATGGTGAAGATCATATTTGGCATCTGCTTGATATGTGGCTGCTGCGGCAGTTGCGGTGGCAGCTGTGGCGGCTGTAGCTGCAGAGGCCGTATGATTGGTTGTGCTTGTATATGTTTGTGGTTGCGGCTGCGGTTGTGGTTGTGAATGTGTAGCCGTGCTGGTTGCAGTCGCATGTGATGACGACGTTGCGTGTGATGCAGATGCATGCGATGTTGCCGTTGGACCATAGTCTTTAGGGAAATTTTCTGTTTTGAATCTGGTATCATCAAAGTTTTCATTGATAAATTTCTCTAAAGCATGTTGTTGATCCGGTGTTAATTCGCTACTAGCCAAGGCATTTAACATATTGTGTGTTGTCGGGGTACCGTTGGCAACGTCTAGATGCAAAACATCTTGTAAGGCATAAGGAGCCATGCGGCAAGCCATAACGGCTAAGTTTGACTTTCCACCGACATGTTCGGAGATCTGGCTGGCCATTGAGGATGGATCTGTATAACGTTGGTCATGCAAACCCTCAATCAAAGACTGGGCATGATCTTTTGCACTCAATCCTTGTATGCCGCTGGAATCTTTGGCTGTTGCCTCAGCCATGTTTTGTTCAGCCGGTGATAATTGTTGTCCTTCAGCTCCACGGTAGTTATTTCCGTCTATCTGGCGATCTGCTTCTTTGTATCCTTCTTGCTGCTGTTGTTGTTGCTGTTGTTGCTGTTCTTGCTGTGCAAGTTCTGCAATTTGTTCTGCGGATGTTATTTGTAGAGACTGAACGGCATTATGTGCCAGTTTACCGAGCGTAGGGGTTAAGAAATGTGAACCGGTTACGCCAACAGTAAGGCCTACTGTTTTTAACAAAAGTTCTGTTTTATTATCTGAGGCACGAACCTTTAGTTGCTCTAAACGTTCGTTTAATTCTTGCTTTTCATTTTCATCAGTGGTTCTTTTTAACTTTCTTTTTAATTTTCTGCGTTGGAGACCAATATTTGCAGATTCCATCCAGTTAGGGATGGTTGCAGCAAATGCACCTATAGCTACCCTTCCTGTTGGAACTATTGCATGAGCAATATTTGGTAAAACTTCTGCCGGAAGAATAGCGCTTAGACCGCTGGCCATACCGATGGACTGCAAACCAAGACTTGTTATGGTGCTTATGGTAACACCTGCTTTTTGGGATTTATTAAGATTCCCTTCTTTCATCTGTGCTCTGGCTGCTTTGACGGTTTTGGCCATATTATAACCGATAAGTACGGCTGTTCCGCCGGGAAGCAAGCCTGCTGCAGTAAACATGACAGCCATTTTACCGGCGTTGTATGAGGTTTGGCCGACGACTTTTAATACCCTTTTGGCTTTGATGTATTTATCTCCATAAACGTCAGTCAAATGTTTATCTCTTCTTTTGACGTTTTCAGTTACGGCTCTGACCAAAGGAGAATCTTCAGCAATCTTTTTGAATTTTTGGGTAATTCGCGTTTTGAAAGTCTCTATTTCCATATAATTGTTGGCAATAGAGGCAGAGAGATTTCTGGTGTTAATCTGGGCTTTACCGTTATTTCTTGTTCCGGACATGGAGGGGGCCAGGATTTCCGCAGTGGCCCTTTTAATCTCTCTTTCCAGGTTTTCTTGATTGAGATCTTTACCAATCAAACGCTGGATAGCCATTTCCTTAGCTAAAGAGGCAACTGCTTCTCTATGCTTTTCTTGCTCTTCTTCACTTAGCGGACGGCCGGAATTTTTAGTAAATTCAACCTTAGATAAGTTGATTGTTTCATATAACGATCCATCGCGACCAGTTTCTACATTCTCATCCGCATCAAATGGGTTATAGTCCTTGGACATCTCAGTTAGTGCGGAGTAGTTAGATGCTAGTTCATTATGGTCTTTATTTCCAAAACGCTCTCTATCATAATTTTCTAATGCAGTGGCAATCAATTTTAAGACTTGTTGCTTAATATCATCATTAGCGCATTGAGAACAAAGGAAGAAGTATAATGTCGCATTTTGCGGTGTTATGTCCTCTATTCTGAGATTTTTTAAGCGATCATCAGTTAAATCCTTTAATTTTCCGGCATAACGTGCATCATCCTTAAAGACTTCATTAGCAGCAAGTAAATCTTCAACGTTTGGTAAAAGAGAAACACCATTTTTTGATAGTCCTTTAAAGGAATCTAATTCCTGGCGTAAGAGAGTTAATTCTTGACGCGATAATGCTTTTAAACGTCTGTTTTTTTCTGTATAGACATGATCCCAAATATCTTCGTCTTCCTTTAATCCAAGCATTTCTGAAACGGTTTCCATATCCACATCTCTATCAAAACTGTCAGGTTGAGAAAGTGGTTCCAGAGGTGGTTCTACTTCGGAATCCGAAGATTGATCTGTGTCTGTATTTGTATCTATATCTGTATCTGTATCTACGTTCTGATCTGAAGTAAAAGAAGGAACAGGATCATGAGTAGTTTCATTTTGAATCCGACGAGGAGCATCCCTTAATATTGCGGTTAATGTTGTTGCTAATTCTCTCTTTAGAACGCTTGTATCAGTAACAGCTGCACCGGATATTTCACTATACAATCTGGCTAAATTTGCCGGAGGGTTTTCAATTTTGCTGTAGACACTATCAATTTCTTCTTTAAATTTTTGATAAATGCTTTTAAGTAGCGTTATTTCTTTGTCATTGAAATTACCGCGATCCGAAGCTATTTCATCTGTTAGTTGTCTGAATAAATGGGCAACATCTTTTTTATCCCTATTTGTCGGTTGTCCTTTTCTGTTTATGCTAGATAATTTATTGAATATATCTTTTGTTTGGTTTTGTCGGCCTCTTGCTTTGCTTTTTGTACTTTCATTCTTATGTTCGCTGCGCTCACTGTTGATTCTGCGTAACATTTCCGCAAAGGTTTTTCCTTCGTCTAGCTCGTTGAGGGTTTCGGCAAACAAAGACTTGAGATTTTGAGTAGCCGCAACAGCGTGT
>JBGUWS010000012.1:0-42279 GCA_045221335.1 Alphaproteobacteria bacterium
TTTATACGATGATAGCATCTTGTGTCGTAGTAGTTTACTTCATCGCAGGTATAATTGTTATCACTTCCAGTACAATCGATTTCATTAGTGTAAAAATGGTCTGCTTCTTTACAAGCGTAAGAACAGTTTAGGCAGGGATCATCTCCAGAGAAAACACCGGTTTCTGAGGTAGAAAGGGTATAACCATACACAGGCTGTGAGCAGGAAGTCTCACCTATTGAACACCCTATTGGGGTACATTTACCGCACTTGTCTTTTCCTGATAGAGGTGTAACAGTATCTTGATACCAGTTCCAATATTCGGTGTGTTGTTTGTCACCACAGTCAGCAACACTTTGATATAAAGTATCAAATCCTGGTTCACATTGCTTTTCTATGCCTTTGATATAGCATCCATATTGTTTTTGGCAAGAGTACCCTGGATAGTTGTTTTCACATTCGTTCTGGTTGTCATAATAATTGTTATTTTGGTCGCAAGCATCTGATTTATAACATTGAGACTGATTATCTTTTATGCAGATATGTCCCGGATTATGTGTCATGCATTCGCCATCTTCATTATAATAGCCGTTTTCCGTGTCGCAACCGGATACACGATAGCATTCGGTTTGTTCATCTATGGCACATATTTTTCCAATATTTTCGGTTCGGCATTGAGGATTGCTATCATAGTAACCTAGACTATTATCACAGCTATAGCTACATATATAACAATAGTCTTCACCGGATTTATCTGTACCTTTTATTTCGGTAAGAGTTTTACCTGGCTTAGGTTCACAATGATTTTTTAAGGCTTGGCCTTCCGGACAAGGACGTTTATCTCCTTTTATCCAACAATAATCATCTCTTTGGCAAAAGTAACCGATAAAGGCTTGTTCACAGGAGTTGACATCATTATAGTTGCCTAAATTAGTGTTACACCCACTGACTTTATAGCACTGAGAGGTTTGATCTAACTGGCATAATTTACCTAAATTGGTTGATGTACACTCCAGAGCAGATGAGTAATATCCTAAATTAGATCGACAGGTGTAATCACATGTACCACAAGCATCTTTTCCTGAATAGGCTCCGGTTAGTGTGTGAACAACTGTGTTTCCTTCACGAGGTGTGCAGCTGATAAACTGATTTTCAGGGCATGATTTTTTTGTGCCACGTGTATAACAATCTCCATTTTTAACATAGTTATATCCCGGTTCTTTAGTATTAAAATCTTCAATAGAATCATAATATCCAGCATCATTATTGCAACCCACTACTTGGTAACATGAAGAGGCTGCATCGTATACACATGTTTTTTGCGGATTGGAGGTGATACAGAGGGAATTGGTTTGGTAAAAACCTTTTGATGTATCGCAGCCATAAGGGTGATAGCATCCGGTTTCGGTATTTTGTTGGCACAGATTTCCATAATGGGCAGTTGTGCATTGGGAAGACAGGTCATAGAAATTTTGTTCATTATTGCAACCATAATCGCACCAATAGCATCTTAAATCTCCGGCAAAATCAGTAGATGCTCGGCGTTTATATTTTTTTTCCGGTTTTTCGGGACAAGTTTCATCAGTAGTTTGACGATCAGGATAGGGACAAGTTTTAGCGCTTCCTTTTGTATAACATCCATTCTTTTCAACAACGTTGTATCCTGGATAGACACTTTCTACAGCACTTTGACTGTCATAATATCCTTTTGAAGTATCACATCCGGATACGCGGTAGCATCCAGATTCTTCATTTAGATCACAAGTGTACTCAGGATTAGCACTAAGACAGTTGCTTTCGGCAGGGTAATATCCACGATCTATATCACAGGTGTAACTACATGTTTGACACTGGATATCTCCGGACATGTTTCCTGTCGGTGTTTCAATTGTTTTTCTTCCAACCTTTTGAGGACATGATCCTTGTTTATATTCTCCTTCAGGGCAGGGAATTTCTTTATAATTACAGTTATAACATACATCTGTGCCGGAATAATTTTGTGTTTGTTTCGGGTCGGATGTAAATCCGGGTTTATCAGGGCAAGATGTTTCTTCTCCATTTGGGCAAGGCAAAGGACCGGCTTTTACATAACAGCCATTTTCCATTTCACAATCATAACCTTTGTATGTTGCTAAACAGGTGTTTTTATTATTGTAATAGCCTTGTTGTTCATGGCAATTGTAAACGCATCTGTAACATTGATTGTATCCGGAATAATATGCAGAGGGTTCTTCAGATAGGTCTGCGCCCGGGTTGGTCGGACAAGTGCCTTTTAGACTATGATTTGTCGGGCAGGGAGCCGGTACGACGCTAAGATTATCATCACCAATCATCCAGAATTCATCGGCTCCTGTTAAGCGATAGCGTGTAGCTTGAAAAGAGGAACCATTTTCGCTATAAGTTCCGGTACAATTGGCGCAGATACCATGTTCCGGACATTCTTGTAAAGGATAGTCACTTATGCTGCAAGTTGTATGAGCTTTTTTATGTTTTGAACCGCCACCTGATGATGTCAAAGCAGCGATAGTACCGGCACCAGCAAGAACTGTTCCCAGAATAACGGCACCGGTGCTTAGACCACCGGTTTCTTTGATAAATGTTCTTGAAGTACGTTGTGGTGATAGGCAGGATACATGGGTTGATGCTCCATAACGGAGTAAGAGTTGAAAAGCTTGTTCATCTTGTCTGCTTTCAGCGATACATAAAGCTGTTTGTTTTGTTGTTTTATCATAAAGGTTTATGTAATGCCGAAACTCATCTAAACGCACCAAATTGGCATCTCTTGCCCAGGAGTATATGTGGTACGGTGTCAACCTGGTTTGTGCTGACACGCTATTGATGTTTATCAACATCATCAGAGATAATATAGCAAGTATATTTCCCAGATGTTTTATTGTTTTTTTTATCATAAAGAGTCCCTGCCTATTCGTCTTTATGTTAGGATATTCTTTTAATGATTAAGAATCGGTAAAAAATGATGAAAATTTTTTAAATGAGTCCATTTTTTGAGTCTAATGCCGATATTATTTGATATCTGAGAAGTTTTTAAATTCTATTTCGAATCGATTTTTTTTTAATTTATGATAGTGTGTTTAATTTTGTCCATATTTGAAGAAGCTAATTGTTTGATTTTAAAATAAAAATTTAAGGAAATATTTATAAAAAACGGTATAGAATTCATGGATGATTTAAGAAAGGGGTAAAATATGAATTTAATTGAAACAATTACAGATCTTATAAGATTTAAGACAATTACTGGTCATGCTGAAGAGATTGATAAGTGTTTATTTTACATTGCTGCCAGTTTTGATAATACATCAGCTCATATTAAGATAGAACGTTTTAATGAAGCCAGTCCGGTTATTTATATCTCTAATAATGATGATATGAATCAGGATGTTTTGGTTTTGGGACATATTGATGTGGTAGCAGCACCAGATGAGATGTTTGAGCCAAAAATTATTGATGGGAAAATGTATGGGCGAGGGTGTCTCGATATGAAGTCCTTTGCAGCAGTAGCAATGAATTCGATGCACTATGTTTTGGCGCATCAATTACCGGTTAAGTTTGGTATTATCCTTTCTACAGATGAAGAACAAGGTAGCAAAAGTACGCATGCTTTTCTTGAAAGGTACTCAAAACTTAATGCAAAAGTGGTTTTGGATAATGATGTTGGTGGTGATATAACAAAGATTATTAATAAGTGCAAAAATCCGGTTTTTGTTAAACTTAAGTCCGAAGGAAAAGCTGCTCACGGTTCGACACCTTGGGAAGGTTTGGATGCAAATGAACGATTGATGAAGTCTCTTTATAATTTGCGGAAATACTATCCTTATTTTGATTTGTATACCGGAAAACCGGATAATACGTGGATTGATACGATGCATGTGGCAAAAATCGGGGGTGGTGAGGTATCAAATATTATCGCTAAGAAAGCGGAAGCTTTGTTAGATATTCGATTAACAGAAACATCAACATTGGCAGAGTTAGAAGAAAATTTACGTTGTTCTTTGATTGAGGGTGTCAGTTATGAAATTGTTTCTGCCTCAACTCCTGTGGTTATGGCAGAAGATAATCCGGATATTGTTGCTTATAAAAAGTTTGCTGAAAAGATAATGGGGAGGTCGATAGAATTTGAACAAATAGGCGGGGCAACCGATGCACGTTTATTTGCAGAAAAAGGAGCAACCGTTATTATGCATTCCGGAACAGGAGAGGGAATGCATGCTGAAGGTGAATATGTTGTATTGCAATCTGTGGAAGAATTAGCGGCACTTCAAATTGAGTATTTGAAGGGAATTAGATAATAGATTGGTTTTTTATCTACCAAACACTTAAAAAAGAACCAAAGTCTTTTCTAAGTGTTTGGGGCATTTATTCGCCTTCTTCCTCATCTGTCGGGTTTTTACCTTCAATGACATAACTTTCATTAAACCACTTTCCTAAATCAATGTCTGCGCACCGTTTGGAACAAAACGGACGATATTTTTCATTGTCCGTCAAGGTGCCGCATATCGGACATTTGTGTACTTTTATTATTTTAGAATCTGTGGCTTTTTCATCTGTCATTCTTACGGCTCCACGCGGCCTGTTCCTTTGCAGGTCGGGCAAGCAACTGAAAAAAGCTCCAATAAGGAGGGATGTCTGCGACGACGGATAATTTCTACATTACCAGCTTTACTTAAGCCAACAACGCGGGCACTTTGTGCATCTCCAGCCAACTCTTCGGCAAGGGTATCCATTACACCACGCATGAAGCGGTATTCGCATGATCCGGCAAAGTCTATGATGATTTTTCCGGATAAATTTCTTAAAATGATTTGATGTGCTATTTCTATAGCTGCTTCATGGTTGAGCGTATCTGTTTGTCCACGCGCTGCAACATTAGCACTGTCAACATCTATAGCAACAAAGGCATGTGTTTCTTCAATATGTATTTCGCCACCACAGGGCAATTTGACGGTTTTTTCCATTGCCTCTTGTAACATGTCTTGCAGACCGAATTCTTCGCTGGGATCTGCAACATAGCGGATTTCTCCAGAAAATATGCCACGTACCTTTTCTTCTAGGTTATGATCGTTGACAATAACAGTCTTGAGAGTGTTTTGGTAATGGCGAATTAAGTCAAATAACGGATTTTCTTTGGCATAAAGTAATGCCGGAGCTGCAGCAGAACGTGCTTTAACGCGGATGTTTTCATAAATTTCACGTAATGTTGTCATCTCTTCGATGACGTCATTTATGTCAGATTCTGCGGCCAATGTACGTACAACCCATCCTTCTTGTTGTGTGCCGATGTTTTTGGTTACGGCTTGGCGCAACTCATCAACCTTTTCTTGGTTTTCAATTTTTAGTGAAACATCGACATAGCTGCCAAAAGGACGGTATACTAAGTATGTTCCCGGAATTTGAACAGCTCTGACGAGCTTGGCTCCCTTGTCAGCATGTGCTTCTTTTTGGACCTGAACGACAACGCATTGTCCTTCTGTCATATTAACTTCAAGTAACCCTTTTTCTTGCGCACTCATGAAGGCATCTTCTTTGTCACCGATATTAACCATAAAACCGACTTTGTCTTCCGATAAGGTTATTTTTTTGGTTATACGTCCGAGGTAAACATTGCCTTCCACAGCGCCGCTTTCATTGAACACTTCAAATTCCTGTAATTTTCCTTCTCCTAAAACGGCCAAGCAGGCATCCGTTCCGGATTTTTCATATACAAGTGTTTCTCTCTTTATCATCTTTTTCTCCTTTTTAAAGGGTTATGTGTCAAATATTAATAAATACCGACACTATTTAACATGTTTTTCGTTTCACATAAAGGCAGACCAACCACATTTGAGTAAGAGCCGATAATTTTTTTCACGTAGCCTTGTAGTAATCCTTCTATTTTGTAACCGGCAACGCCTACCCACTCTTTACTGTCTATATATTCTGTAATTTCCCGTTCTGTCAGATTTTTCATGACAATTTTTGTGGTGATGGTTTTTTGGCAGAGATGATTTTTCTTATCAATCAAGCATACGGAAGTTATGACACGGTGTTTACGACCGGAAAGTGCGCGCATAACCTCGGTTTGGGTCGCGTCATCATTGGATTTACGGATAATGTGATGTCCGACAACAATGATAGTGTCTGCGCTTAAAATATTTTCCTGTGGGTGATTTGAGGCCACAGCCAAGGCCTTTGCTTGAGCTATGCGACGGATATAGGGTAACGGTTTTTCATCAGGCAATATTTGTTCATCAATATCTGCCGGAATTATCTTTTTGGGGACATATCCGATTTGAGCCAACAATTGGCGGCGTTGGGGTGAACCTGATGCCAATATGAAATCTTTTTCTTTCATATGAATTTAGTTATGCCTCGTCATCATAAGTTTTTTCTTTGCGTTCGTGCCGTTCTTGGGCCTCCAGACAAAGGGTGGCGATTGGTCTGGCCATTAAGCGCTCAATACCTATTTCTTCTCCGGTTTCTTCGCAATAACCGTATGATCCATCTTCTATGCGATCGAGTGCTTCGTCAATTTTTAAGATGAGCTTTCTGGCTCTATCTTTTGTACGCAAATCAAGAGATTTATCCGTTTCCAAGGAGGCGCGGTCTATATCGTCTGGTTGATTTAATCCACCTTGACGTAAATCATCCAAGGTATCATTAGATTGTGCTAAAAGTTCTTTTTTCCAATCAAGTAATTTGCGACGGAAAAATTCTAATTGCATATCATTCATATACTCTTCTTTTTTGTTTGGTACATAATCCGGCGGTAAGGTTACAGAACTTTCCATAATTTATCTCCTTTGTCTTTGTTTACAGAGTGATTGCGAAGAAATATTTTCTACAAGATAACAATAGAAAATCTAACTGCAAGTAAAAAAAGATATTCATCAACTATTTTAACTGAAAATCCATATAATGTGGTTATTGTCCTTTTTATGGCAGGCATCGAGGGCTTCAGAGATAGTGAGACGAATGTTCGGTGCAGACATAAGGTCGGGAGTGGCTGTAGAGATATCTGGTTCAAGAATGTTTGTGCCTTCCGTAGGTGTGTCGTCAAAATATGAGTGTTTATATTTCCAAGCATGATCATTATTGACAATGAGTGTGTCTAAGTCTGAACCGTCACCGTAAAATTGTCCTTGTGTCAAAAGCTCAGTACAGGCCCCTCTAAATAAGTTATCAAAGCGAATATAAAATAAATATCTGTAATTATCATTTTGTGGTACACCAGGTAGGTCAGATACAGCACCTAAACTCACTGCTCCGCCCAGGGCATGCCTTTGGGATCTCATATCTAAGGGGAGTGCATCTTTTTCAATCATTTTATTGATATCCAAAGCTGTGTAATCTTCATTGACTGCTGTGTATTGTAAAATGGCTTTTTTTAATTCTATGACTTGTTGGGCAACGCGTCCGATTCGGTATCTTCTGATAACGTTGTGGGCATATCCTGTCAAAATGCCACCCAAGATAATCAACAGACTGATGTATAAAATCGTCTCTATCATCGTGTATCCGTGTTGATTATTTTTTTTGGTCATCATTTTCTCCCTTGTTTAGGTGTTGTAATAAATTTTTGCAAAAAATTCAATCGTTTTGTTCAATAATAAGATATTTCTCTATACTTTTTAATTTAATAAGGTTAAATATATTCTTAAGATTTGTATATTTTGAAGGAGAATTGCTGATGATAAAAAAGGTTGTTTTTATTTGTGGTTTTATTTTAATTTTTGCATTGGCTATATGGGGATTGTTCTGTATGCAGAAAAAATCGGAAGGGCAACCTGTGCGTCAAGTGAAGGAAGCAGCAGTTGTTGAAAAAAAGGAAGTTAAAGCAGATGCGTGGCATACATATCAAGCTGAGGGTGTGAAAGCTGAATGTTTAGCTGATGATAACATTTTTTGTGCAGTGGAACGGACGGTTAAATGTACTTTGGTTCCGGAGATGGACGGATGTGATAAAGGGCTTATTCCAAGTTTTATTTTAGGCAAAGCAGCAGAAGAGGATAGGCCTACCGAGATTTCGTTTAAGATTACAAAAATTAAACCAATCGCTGAGAGTTCTGATATATCCGTGTACACAGATTCTGATTGCAATGCAATGTGGTTTGGGTTGTGCAAGGGAACGGTTGTATATTCGTTAAGTCCCAGATCTGACAATACTTGGGCGGTTACAAATATCTATGCTTTGGAGTAATATAGGAATACAGTTAGTCGTTCTGATTAGAGATAATAGAGGTTTCGAATCGGGGCTGATTTTAGTTTAAGAAGAGAACGCGCAACAGTGTTGTTGCGCGTTCTCTTTTTTGTGAGTCAATGTCAAGGCTTTCTTTTTGGTGCTTTTTGTGTTCTTGAGTAGAGTTTTCCTTCTAAAAGGGAAAGGTCTAGTCTTCTGACGTCAACTTTACCATAATTAATACCAAGCTCTCTTAAGGCTCTTTGTTTGCTGTTTCTTTCTGTAGAAGTAAGCAGGGCAAACAGGTAATGACATTTATCTAAGGGCAACCCATTTACCTTAGATAAGGCTCGTTTGTAGCTTTCCTGAAAAGTTTGTGCGCCCTCTGTGTTTTGCCCAAATGCACGAACAGTCGGGTAAGAAATACCTGTTTGCTTGCTGAATTGGTGAGCTCTGTTGATTTCTTCTTTGTGGGAAGAACGGGTTACAGGCAAGTGGCGACGTCTGCTTTCTTTTGCTTCGATTCTAGCTTCTGCAATTTGGGTTTGAAGCGGATTTGGTCTTGCATCAACAGAAAGAACACACTTTTGAGAGATTGTTTTTCTTAAAGTGTAGTTGTGAAATGTTTTCAGCACAAAGCGTTGAACATTGTTGGGATTGCTCCAGTACTGACAGCCTGGTCTCGGACACTTGTTCAGAAATTCCCTTTCTTTAGCGTGGAAATATTCTTCTTTTATTTCACATAGCTTGCTGCTGTGTTTTCCTCTTTGTTGTAGGAAAGTGAACATGAAATAAAAGTTTTTTACGCTAAAAAGTTCACAGATGAAGGTGTCGTTGTTTTTGTTGTTCCAACATCCGTACCGGAGTAACTTGTCTACCTTAATCGTTAAAGGAATACACGATCGGTCAGTTTGTTTTGTTTTTTTTGGCATAATCATATGTTTGGCATAAATCTATGTTTTCGCTCTGGTGCTATAACATATGGCAAAAAAGAAAACAAGAAAAAAATTATTTAAATTGAAATTGTTACGTTTTTTTATTTTCGATGCGAGAACGCAAAGCTTGTTGTTTCAGATAAAGGGGGTATGCTCTATTTTGTTTGCTAAAGCGGTAAGGTATTTGATGCCATAGGTTAAATATCTGCGGTGACAGGTTTTGAGCTAAATTTAACATTTTTTTCGTTATTACAGAATCATAAAATTGTGAGAAATTAGCAAATATGATACTGTAAATAGCAGCAGCTTCTATGAGAGCTTGTTGTTCCAGTGGATCTTTTTTATTGGCAAGGTTAAGTGTTTGGTTGAGCTTTTGTTGCAGATAAATAAGCGTTTTATAGATTTTGTTTTGGTTTAGATTGCGTATTAATGTTTTTTGATGGTCATCAGGGGCACTTATTTTTAAGAATTCTCTGCATGAACGCAAAAGAGCGTATAAATGTGATGTTGAACAAGATGGTAAATAATGACGTAGGGTTTTGATGATTTTATTGTCGTCGGCTTGGTTTTTTATAAGGGAAAAGAGGAGTTGAAAAAGATGAAATCCTTTTAAGCTTTTTTTATTGATATTTAAGTAAGCAGATATGATGTTTGTGTCAGATTTTTGCAATTCTTGATACAAATTATCTTGTTTTTCTGCTAATTCATTGTTTTTAATTAATTGTGTCAGTTTTTCTTCCAGTTTATCGAGATCTTCGTCATCATTGTTTTCCTTTTTGTAACGTGGAGATATATCGAAAAACAGTGTCAGAAAAGTTATCAGCAGAATCACTGGCATCATATACAGCAAAACAACAAATAAAAAATGGGGCACAGTTTTGTCCTTTTTTAGTTAATGGCGGTATAATAAGGGAAATATAGTATTAAATAGGGCTATACCAACCTGTTCAGATGGTGTAATTGAGTTTTTCGGTTAGACTTTTGATGAGGTCTTTGTCTTCGATTTTTTCAGCATACGAAAGTGCTTGCTGCAGGTATTCTCTGGCCTTGGGGATGTCTTGATTACGACGCGCTGTTTCAGCCAAATTGTTGTAATCAATGATGGCACCTTTTAGGCGATTTTGACTATGTTCCAGGTCAAGAGCTTGCTGGAATAATGTTTGTGCCAAGGATAAATTGTTTTGTTTGAGTTCTATCAGGCCCAAAAGGGTATAAGCATTTGCGGGATAATAAACCGTTGATGGCGGTCTTTTTTGTTTGATAAGTTGAGTTAAGATGTTTTTGCTGTCATCATATTGACAACGATTGTAGTATATTTCAGCTTTAAGGTAGAGGTTTTCAAAGATTGCTGCGTCAAGTTTTGCTTTATGACTAAACTCAAGAGCCTTATCAATGTAGGATAAGGCATTTGATTCGTCTTTTTGTTTTAGGGATATACGTGCCATCATCTCAAAAGCAAAGGCTAAAGATGGAGGCTTTGACGATATTTTTATGGTTTGAGTGAAACAATTTTTTGCTTTTAACAGCTTGGGTTTAAGGTAAAATACTAAACCTTGCCAGTTAGATATATCAGCTAAGGTATTGTTTAATTGATGCAATTTGGATATTTTGGCGGCATTTTCTAAATATTCTATGGCAACATCATAATTTTCTCTACCAAGTTCTATCATGCCAAAATAGGCTTTTGTTTCTGCAGTTTTAGCATAAAGTTTAAGATTTTTGAAAATTTTTTCGGCTTCTTTAAGCATATTAAATGCAACATCAAACAGACCACTGATACGGTAAATCTGCGATAATAATTGATAACATTGAGCTTCTTCGTATGAATAATTAAGTTTTTGATATATTTTTAGGGCTTTGGAGGCATGCATAGAAGCGGACATCATATCTGTCTGGTAAAGTTCATGTTGGGCATTCAACCATAGGAGTTTTGCCTTTGTTTTTTTGGTAAATGGTTTTATCTCAAAGGTTGTTAGAATATGGCGAAAACGGGATCTGTTGTGGGTTAGAACACTGATTTCGGCATCTAAAATGAGTAATTTTTTGTTTTTTTTGTATTTTTTTAAGGCGTTGGCAATTAAAGGCTGGGCTTTATATATATTTTTTATGGCCGCAGCTGCCAATACATCTTCAATTTTTGGTGAAAGACGGAATATTTTTCTTAAAGCAATATGGCGGATACTTTGTGTGCAATAAAACCAAGGGAGATCTTTTTTTTGTAGGGATTTAAAATATTTTTTTTCAAGAGTTTTTGATAGGGCTTTTATGCGCAAATGAAACATAAACCCTAATAAAAATATCAGTGTGGTGCAAATAACTGCTAAAAAGACGATGATAATGTATAAATCTTTCAAAATTTTTACTCTATGTTAGTTTTTTGTGCCTATGATGTATCCATCAGATATTATATAGGGGATTTTTTTTAAAATGGCTATTACGAAATTAACTTCCGAGCAACTTTATCGCAAATGCGATCCGTCAAAATTTGGTTTTAAGACGACAGCCGATTTGGAGGAAAGGCTTTCTGCCTTGGGACAAGATCGGGCAATCAGTGCTGTTGAGCTAGGTATTAATATCAAATCTCGGGGATACAATCTGTTTTGTTTGGGACCAGAAGGAACCGGTAAGACAAGTTTGGTTAAGCGTATTTTGGAAAAAGACGGTAAAACGCGTCCAACACCGGATGATTGGGTGTATGTTTATAATTTTGATGAACCGCATAAGCCGATTGCAATTAATTTGGCAGCAGGAGAAGCCGGTGATTTTGCAAAGGCTATGGATGAGTTTGCGCTGTTTTTGGAGCATGATTTACCGGAAGTTGTCAAAGATGAGATATATGAAGAGCAATTGAAGAGTATTCGTGAAAAATATCAAGAAAAACGCAATGATTATGTCAAAATTTTGCAGAAGAAGGCTAAAGGTAAAAAAGTTTCGTTACTACATATGCCCATGGGGGTTGTTGTTGCTCCTATGAAGAACGGTGAAATCATCAGTCCGGATGTTTTTGATACCCTTTCTGAGGAAGAAAAAAGTGAGATTATGGCTGATTTGAATGCCATGCAGGAAGAAATTGCTGCTCATCAGGATAATGCGCCGAAATGGGAGGAGAAACAGACCGAAGAGATTAAAAAATTGCAAGCAAAGGTGGTTAAAGACGCCATCAAAAAGCCGATTGAAGAGCTTAAACAAAAATATAAAGGCAATAAGAAGCTTAATGATTATCTGAAAACCGTACGTGATTATATTTTGGAAAATATTGCTCTGTACGTTCCGGATTATAATCAAGATAGTAAGTCCTCGTCAGATGATGAGCCGGTTTTGGGGTTGCTTAGTCAGTTGAAAGGACAGCAAGATGAAGATAAGTACTCCAAGTTTAAGGTTAATATAGTGGTCAAAAATGTGCCTAACAGTGGTGCGCCTATCGTTTTATTGGATCACCCAACACAGGGAAATTTGGTAGGAAAGGTTGAGCGTATACAACAATTTGGTGCACTTATTGCTGACTTTTCTTTGATTAAAGGTGGAGCGCTTCATCGTGCTAATGGCGGCTTTTTATTAATTGATGCGCGTAAGCTGGTTTTGCAGCCGTATTCTTGGGATTCGTTAAAGCGTGCTTTGGCATCTAAGGTTATTAAAATCGAAGCGCCGAGTGAAGATACGAGTTTCTCCACTATTTCTCTTGATCCGCAACCGATACCGTTAGATGTAAAAGTTGTTATGACAGGTGATGCGGAACTCTATGATTTATTAAGTGAAAGAGATCCGGATTTTAGAGATTTCTTTAAGGTTGAAGCTGATTTTGGCGGAGTGATTGATCGTACAAAGGAAAATGAGATAGAATATGCCAAGTTGATTGGTTCACTGTCTCAAAAGAAGAATTTGCGTTCGCTTAATCGTCAAGCTGTGGCGCGTGTTATTGAATATTCTTCAAGATTGGCTGATGATACGGAAAAGCTGACGGCACATGTTTCTTCTATCGGCGATCTCTTAAAAGAAGCAGATTATTGGGCGCGTAAGTCTAAGGCCAGTCAGATCGGAAAAAATCACATCGAACAGGCCATAAAATCGCAAGTTTATCGTGCAGATCGAGTTAATCAAGCCATGCTTGAGCAGATTGATAAGGGTACGATATTAATGGATGTTAAAGGAGAGCGTGTCGGCCAAATCAATGGTTTGGTGGTTTATAACTTTACTCGTAATTCTTTTGGTAAACCGGCACGTATCACGACTCAGGTTCGTTTGGGACGAGGAGAGTTTATTAATATTGAGAGAGAAGTTGAGATGAGCGGACCAATACATTCAAAAGGTGTATTAATTTTACAATCTTTGATTTCTAATCGCTTTGCCAAACGTTCACCGCTTTCGCTGTCTGCATCTATTGTTTTTGAACAATCATACGGAGGGGTTGATGGCGACTCGGCTTCTTCTACCGAATATTATTGTTTGCTTTCTGCTATTGCCGAAGTACCTATTAAGCAATCTTTAGCTGTTACAGGGTCTATCAATCAGTTTGGTGAGATTCAGCCGATTGGCGGGGTTAATGAAAAAATCGAAGGATTTTTTGAAGTTTGTAAATATGGCGGGTTAACTGGTAAACAAGGTGTCATTATTCCACGGACAAATATGGTTAATTTGATGTTAAGGGAAGATGTGGTCGAGGCTGTTGAGAATGGTAAGTTTTCCATTTATGCTATAGATACCGTTGACGATGGTATAGAGTTATTAACGGGAATTCCTGCAGGCAAGGCCAATAAAAAAGGACAATATCCTAGAGGCACTGTTAACTATCTTGTCCAACAGAGTTTGAATGAATATTATAAGGACTATGTACGGTGTGCTCGTGAAACTCACGGGGCAATGTAGACCGGATAGAGATAGATATCCAACAGGGTGGAGTTTCGGTTATTTTATAGTTTTTTATATACGCTCATGACATGAGAGGAACAACCGATCATGTCTTGGCGTTCTGCTATCTCTAGCTGCATCTGTTTTATCTTATTAAAATCAGATTTATCTAGTTTGTTGGTATATTCTTTTAATACTTCAAACAGGCCATCTAGTGATATATCGCATATGTATTTTAGTTTTGTTTTGGCAACAAGGTTATGAAAATCATTTACAAAATATGTCGCGTATATGTCTTTTGGGGTACGTTTGTTGTATTTTTTGAAATTGGTTTTATTATCCTTTATTAATCCTGAACGATAAATTATTGGTGTATGGGTTAGATAATTAAATAATACTATACCCCCTCTTTTGCATATTCTTAAAGCTTCTTTGATGGCTTGAAGTTTTTCATCTTCGTTAAATAAGTGTGATAAGGGACCATTTACAAATACCACATTAAAGCTGTTGGATTTTACGGCTTTTAAATCTAAGATATCAGCACATAATGTAGCAAAACTTGTGCGTTTAATTTGCTTTGATAATCTATTGAGATTTTCTTGAAATAAATCTATGGCTAGGACATGTTTTGCAAATTTTATTATCTCTGGAGAATAAGCACGAATTCCGGCGCCAATTTCGGCAACGGAGTCATTTGCTTTGATATACTTTTTTAGATAAGTGATGGTTATAAATCGTTCCAACAAAACATTATTTTCTTTTGTCTCCGTAGTTTTATTTCGTGTTTTATAAAATTTGGCTAACAGTTGTTTACTCATGATATGGGTTCCTTACAGCAGTGCTTTTTGCTTTAGCTCATAGAGTTTATCTAAGGCTTCCCTTGGGGAAAGGGCATCTATATCTAATTTTTTTAGTTCTTCAAGTGTCGGATTTTCCGGTATATCAATAACTTCTTGTTTTAGGTTCTGGAACAGAGGAAGCTCATCTTCTATGCTGTTTAGGATTTTATGTTGTTTTTCTTTTTCAAGCAGAGCTAAAACTTGTTTTGCGCGTTTGATGGTTAGATCCGGCATTCCTGCCAATTTAGCTACGTGAATACCATACGATCGATCAGCTGAACCGGGGACAACCTCATGCATAAAGATAACATCATTATTAAATTCTTTGGTTTTAATACAATGGAGACTTAAGTTTTTAATACGGTTTTCAAGCTTTGTGAGTTCGTGATAGTGTGTGGCAAACAGAGTTCGGCATTTATTGATTTCTGCTAAATGTTCCACAACGGCCCAAGCGATGGATAAGCCATCAAAAGTTGCTGTTCCGCGACCAATTTCATCAAGAATGACGAAGGAATGTTCGGTTGAGCGATTAAGAATAGCTGCTGTTTCCACCATCTCTACCATGAAAGTGGAGCGACCATGGGCTAAATCATCACTTGCTCCGACACGTGAGAAAAGTTTATCGATAATACCGATTTTGGCTTTTTGCGCCGGAACAAAGGAGCCCATTTGTGCCATAATGGCAATGAGGGCATTTTGGCGTAAAAATGTTGATTTACCTGCCATATTGGGGCCGGTTATCAGCCAAATGTTATCTTTTTTAGGTGTTAAGAAGCAAGAGTTGCTGACAAAGCTGCCACTGCCTTCGCGTTTTATGGCAGCTTCAACCACAGGATGCCTTCCTTCAATTATTTCAAAATCGAGACTTTCGTCAACCAAAGGTCTGGTGTATCCCTGTTCTGTGGCTAATTCAGCAAGAGCAGAAGAAACGTCAAATTTTGCCAAGACAGAAGCTGTGCGACTAATAGCATCTCCCTGTGCTAAAACATGGTCAACCATATTGTTGAAAATATTTTGTTCCAGTTCGAGAGCTTTTTCTTCTGAGGAGTTTACCTCATTTTCCAGGGCAGATAATTCCAGTGTGGTGAAGCGAACGGCATTTAATACGGATTGACGATGAATGAAATCCGTGTCATTGAGCAACTTATCAGCAAATTTTATGGGGACTTCCACAAAATATCCGATAACAGAATTGTTTTTGATTTTTAAGGCAGAAACACCTGTTTTTTCAATATATTTATTTTTTAGGTCATCACATTTTTGTTGGCAGTTTTGACGAATGTTCTTCAGATAATCCAAATCGGCATAAACACCTTTGCGAATAAAACCGCCGGCGCGCGGTAGAGTAGGCAAATCATCACGGTTTTCTAAAAGTGTTGTTTCAATATCATATTGTAAAGCTGAATGATCAAAAAGATTTTCCGCTAATTCTTTTAAGGATTGCGGGGGTTGCGTATAGACGCTGTCCTTTTGATAGTTGGCAAAACAGGTGACAATAGTCTGGATGTGGGGCAACATTTTTAGGCTTTGAGCCAGATCATACAGATCTTTCGGGCCACCGCGACCAATACTTAAGCGTTGGACGGCACGTTCCATATCCGAGCATTTACGTAAAGCGTTACGCATTTCTTGTCGAACGTTAGGGTTATCTACAAAAAATGACACAGCATCTAAGCGATCATTGATCTCACGGATGTTTCTTGTCGGGGCAGCAAGACGCTCCGCAAATAGTCTTCCTCCGATGCCGGTAACCGTTCTATCGATGGTTTTTAGCAGACTTGAGGTATTATCCTGGTTAGAATTAAGCAACTCTAAGCTGCGACGTGTCGGGGCATCTATTTCCATAATATCATTATTAAAGATTTTTACGGGAACAGATAGGCGCGGCAGGTGTCCCTTTTGGGTATTTTCAACATATTCCAGTAGGACACCGGCAGCAATGATTTCTGCTTTAGAAAAGTCACCATAAGCTTGCATACTTTGAATTTTATAGGCTTTTAGCAGGGTATTGGTGGCGCTGTCGATATTGAACAGGCTTTTGTGGAGCATGGATAATTTATCACGATATTCCCCAAAGAGGGCGAAAAATTCCGGATGTTCAAGCAATTTATCTTCTAGGAGCAACTCTGCCGGTGACAGACGGGCTAAAGTGTTTGATATTAATGTGGCCGGGGATGTCTTCTCTAAAGGAAGCTGTTGGGTATAAAAGGCACCAGTTGAGATATCTAACCAGGCGATACCTATTTCTGAAGAGCGTGTGTGTACGGCAGCAATGTAGTTGTTTTGCTTGGCATTAAGCAAAGTATCTTCCGTTAAGGTTCCGGAGGTTACCAGACGAACAACTTCACGGCGGACAACCTCTTTGGAACCGCGTTTTTTTGCTTCAGCAGGATCTTCCATTTGTTCACAAATGGCAACTTTATATCCCATTTTAATTAGTCGAGCCATGTAGATTTCGTAAGCATGGAAAGGAACACCGCACATTGGGATTTCCCGGTCATCAATTTTAGAGCGGCTGGTTAGAGCAAGACCCAGAGCTCCTGAAGTGGTTATAGCATCTTCAAAAAACAGTTCATAAAAATCACCCATGCGGTAGAACAAGAGATACTCATGATATTCTCTTTTCAGCTCGAGATAACGTCTCATAGCCGGTGTCATTTTTTCTAAAGAAACATCCGTAATGGAAAGGCGTGTACTTTCTGATATATTTTTTGCATCTGAAGTATCTTTTTTATCCGTTGTTTCGTTCATTTGTCTGCTTTCATTAACCAATTCTAAAGTATGGAAGGATTATATTCAAAATATATTTTTGAGTCTATGATAATTTTGAGATATGCAAATGATAAATCATGATGATGAATTTTTAGGTATTGATAAAAACTCAGGATTTGCGTTGCGCGTTTTGGTTTTATCCATTCCGGCAGGATTGATCTTTGCTATTTTGGGTGCACTTGGTGTTTTACCTTTTTCTATCAGCTTAAATTGTTATATTTGCGTATTATTTTTTAATACGGTGTTTTTGCGGCCGGTATCTGCGGAGATTCAGCAGATTAAAAAATATATTCAAAATCTATCCTCGGGGGCATCTGAAGACCAACTATTAAAAAACATGACGGAAAAGGAAACCCAGGAGCTGACCAAAGCTATTAATTCCATGCATAAGTTTTGGGTTGATAAGGTTGAGATGCTTGAAAATCGTACTCTATCTGATGCGGCGGTTTTGGATACTTTGCCTGAACCTTTGATGATGGTTAACCAAAATGGTATGGTTATCGGTTCTAATCGAGCTGTTCGGCAGCTATTTAAGAAGGATTTATCTAATTGTCAGATTGATTCCATTATTGATAACAGCGCTTTTCAGGCGGCACTTAATAAGGTTTTATCTCAAGAAAGTCGGTATGAAAATCTGCAACTAACACTCAATAATGTTACGAATAAATCAAAATTTCACGTTAATTTAACGACGCTGCCATGGTTTGCCAAGGGGGAAGTTGTGGTGGTGGTTTCTTTTTATGACTTGAAAAAAATGTTGCAATTTGAGCAGATGCAGCAAGATTTTGTGGCCAATGCCAGTCATGAATTAAGAACACCTTTATCAATTATTTCCGGTTTTATTGAGACATTGCAAACATCAGCTAAGGATGATGAAAAAGTAAGAGATAAGTTTTTGCGTGTGATTAGTGAGCAAACGTCTTATATGTCTTTGTTAATTGAGGATTTACTTTCTCTTTCCAAAATAGAGATGAGTGTCGATACGCCGCCGGAAGATAAGGTGAGTGTGAACACGGTTATTAAGGAAATTAAGACAGCTCTTAGTCTTAAGATGAAAGAGCGAGAGTTAAAAATGGTAACCACTTTACCCAGATTGCCCCAAATTGTAGGGGATGAGAAACAAATTAGGCAAGTATTACAAAATCTTTTAGATAATGCAGTTAAATATGCTGACGAAAATACTGAAATTGCAGTACAAACGCAAAAAGTAGAAGCCGTTCCGGTACATCGTTTTTATGAAGTCGGCAAAGGCGAAGCGGTAGAGATTTCCGTTACCAATAAGGGTGTTGTAATCAGAGAAGATGAAATTTCGCGTTTAACCGAACGTTTTTATCGCTTACAAGAACATAAAAATCGAAACATCAAAGGAACAGGTTTGGGGCTCTCTATTGCAACGCAGATTATCAAGCGACATAAAGGCAACATGTTGATTAGTTCAGTTGATGGTGTGACAACATTTAAGGTATACTTACCGATTCATCCTTAAACTTCCTTTTATAGAGAAAAAAGTTGTATTTTTGGTGTTGACAAAAGCTGCACAAAATGGTATACTCATCATTGCTAATCTAAGATGTATGTCAATTATCAGGTTTAAGTATTAAGGTTCATGTTATCGGGTTCTGCTTGATTTCTCCAGCTTTGAGAACAGATTTGAGAATGAGTAACATCTAAGAAAGGTTGCCTGTGTTTATCCGAATGAGTCATCGTAATTTCTGATGCAGGCAAATTTTATTATTCACTCTCCGTCGGACTAAAGAAATTAGGAGAAAAAATCTTACTTGCTACAATGGAACAAGAAAGAAAAATTTTAGAGTTCTCAGAATGCAGAACAGTGCGGTACTGCGTTCAGAACAAATTCAGTATTAAGCAGATACTCAGAGCAACTGAGTGTCCGCTGAAAAAGCGGTTGCAGTTAGCAATGGGTGTCATCTGGCGTCGGTACTGCAAGGAACGTTGGGAGAAGCTAGTAGTAGTACTCAAAGTGTCGGCTCTGGTGGTTCTTCTGATCCTCGAGGGCATCTTCAACCTCTTTTTCGGAGTGATTGCTCTCGTGCTGATTTGCCTTTCATTGGTCTGGTACCCCGTTATGCTGTGGCGGTGGCCGGTACAGGCCAAGTCGCTCCTCGAGAGGCCGGTTGTCTCGGAAATAGAAGAAGGTGATGATTGTTGGCAGGACATCTACAAGATGGCCCTGTACTGCCCTTCTTGGCTTTTTCAGAAAATCCTATCCTGGATGTGGTCACGGCTCAGAAAGCTGTTTCCGGTAATAAGGTGGGAGGTTTCGTGGTTTGACCGGCAAGGCGACAACAAGCTATCTCTCTTGAAAGAGAAGGTACTATGGAAAGAGGTGGTCAAAAGGCTGTGGGAACGCAGTCCTGAAGACCGCAAGATTATTTCCAAGAGCCGTGTTCTTCACATGAAAAGCCTTAGGGAGCTTTTCTATAGTGACAGTGAGGAGGATTACAACACCCTCAGAGACTATGTCGTCTCCACCAAGAGCTCTGACCTACCTAAAGATCTCGAGCCTTTCCTGGTTAGTAAAATAACCGAGAATGGGGACGATGAAAGTATAATTCATCGCGCCTACGGTGTACTTTCTTCTTTGGAGAAACTTTCAAGTCCAACTTTGGCTGCTCTCGTCGGGATGATAGAGAGTCCAAAAGCGGTGGAGCTCCTCAACAGCTACTGGAAGGATAAGGGTAAAACCTTTTCCCAGGAGATTGTTGATCTCATCGTGGAGAAGATCGACACTAAAGAAGGGTACAATCTTTTCTTTAACATCGCGTCGAGAGACGCACTGTCTTCAAAGACGGTGGATAGGTTCCTTGATATCTGTGAAGAAAACGGCTTCACAGATAAGAAAGAAGCCTTTCTCTCTATGAGGAAGCGCCGGGCTGACTGCTATGAGCAGAGTTATACTGCCTCTGGATGCCACGAAACTCTGGTGAAAGATAAAGCGCAGTGGCAGCAATATCTTGCGATGGTTGATTCCGTTGTTCCTGCCGCACAGGCAGAGATGACGGAGTGGCAGTATGACCTTTTCCATGAGCGAGGCTTCTTGCTTGATGAGAAGGTCGTGTATACGATGCTCATCGAGCGGTCCCTCCATAATAAGTACTTTAGGAAAGTGCTTTCCGAGGCCATCGGAAGAGGGATCTTCTCCGTCAGAGCCAGGATGCACGTGATGGATTCAGACTGGAAGAGGGATATCCTCTATGAGCTGGAACATGCATCCAAGGATCAGCCCTTCTGACACCAGCTCTTCTGCTCATCGAATGAACCAATCACTTACGTCTTTCCTCACCCCTCTGGGGGCGGAAAGGCGTTTTTTATGTTTAAATGTAAAAATTATTCCTTAAAAAACTTGTTTGTCTTTGGGAAGCCGAATGGAACCAGACGTCCTACCTGAGCGCGGTGACCAAGCCAAGTAATAAGTTCTTTTTCATTAGCCATGCCGCCGGAACGGTTATAGCAAAAACCATCTTCAGCCTTAAACACCTGAATATCAGACATCTTGGTACCTGTTTGGTATTTTTGTAAACGTACACCATGACCGCGTGCCATAGTGGGGATTTCTTCAAGCTTAAAGATGAGTAATTTCCGGTTTTCACCGATGGTGGCGATCATATCTCCGGTTACTTTTTTACAAAAGGCGGCGGTTTCGCCTTCGGCCAAATTGAGAATTTTTCTACCATTTCTGGTTTGGGTGATGATGTGACCTTCATCAATGATAAAACCATAGCCGTAATCTGATGCAACAACATATCTTGCCCCTTTTTCAAAAACAAACATGGCAACAATATTATCATTTACGCCCAATTCTGCCATTAATCTGACCGGTTGACCAAATCCGCGACCGGATGGAATCTCGTGAGCATTAAGGTTAAAGAATTTGCCGGTGGTATCAAGAAGGACGATTTTATCTGTGGTGTAGGCATGTATAGCGCATAATAGACTGTCATCTTCCTTAAACTTGAAATCATCATTTAATGGTACATAACCCTTCATACTCCTGATCCACCCTTTGTTGGAGAGTATGATGGTAATCGGCTCTTTCTCAACATAAACTTCGGTTGTCAGCTCTACTTCTTCTGGTTGGTCAACAAATTCTGTCTTGCGGCGGCCAAGAATGGTTTTTTTGCCGAATTTTTCTTTAATTAACTTGATTTCTTCGGCCAATTTTTGCATTCTTATTGTTTCATCGGCCAATATGGTTTCTAAGTTATTTTTTTCTTCTGTTAATTCATCAAACTCGGCACGAATTTCATCTTCTTCTAACTTGCGTAAGTTTCTGAGTTTCATATTTAATATTGCTTCTGCTTGATTATCGGTTAATTTGAACTTTTTAACCAATGCCGCTTTGGGCTCATCTTCTTGGCGGATAATACGGATGACCTCGTCTAAATTAAGGTATGCAATAAGGTAACCCGATAATATCTCTAATCGCGCAACAATTTTATCCAAACGGTATTTTGTCTTGCGGATAAGAACGTGATGGCGGTGATCAAGGTATTCTCTTAAAACTTCTTTTAAGCTCATCACCTTTGGCACACCGTCTGAGGAGAGAACGTTCATGTTCATGGCAAAACGAATTTCGAGCTCGGTTTGTTTGAATAAATGTTCCATCAAAATGTTGGCATCTACCGTACGGTTTTTGGGCTCCAGTACAATACGTACATCATGTGCCGATTCATCCCTGATATCAGCTAAAAGTGGTAGCTTTTTATCTTCTAAGAGTTGGGCAATTTTTTCAATTAACTTCGACTTGATAACCTGGTAGGGGATTTCGGTGATGATAATTTGATATTGTCCATGCCCTAAATCTTCTTTTTGCCATTTTGCACGAATGCGGAAATATCCTTTGCCGGAGGTGTAGGCATCAATGATTGCTTTGTTATCGGCAATCATTAAACCACCGGTAGGAAAGTCCGGACCTTTGATAAATTTTGTCAGGTCATTAACACTACAATCCGGATTTTTTATCATATATAAAAGGGCATCGGCAACTTCACCCAAATTATGTGGCGGAATGTTGGTTGCCATACCGACGGCAATACCTGTTGATCCGTTGCAAAGCAGGTTGGGAACGGCGGCAGGCATGACAACGGGTTCTTCATCTTCTCCATCATAGGTATCAATAAAATCTACCGCGTTTTCGTTTAAGCCTTCCATTAAGGCAATGGCAAATTCCGTTAAACGTGCTTCAGTATAACGCATGGCGGCTGCGCCGTCGCCGTCAATATTACCAAAATTACCTTGTCCGTCTACTAAGGGGTATCTGACCGAGAAGTCTTGAGCAAGGCGCACCATAGCTCCATATACGGCCGAATCACCATGCGGGTGGTATTTACCGATAACATCACCAACAACACGTGCGCATTTTTTAAATCCTGATTTGGGATCTAACTTTAGTTGCCGCATAGCATATAATAAGCGACGGTGAACCGGCTTTAGGCCGTCGCGGACATCGGGAAGAGAACGTGCAACGATGGTTGACATAGCATAAGAGAGGTAACGTTTGCTCAATTCTTCCTTGAGCTTAACGTCGTGTATTTTTTGTTCTGTGTTGTCGGTTTGTTCTTCCATATTTTCCTCTTTTATACTTAAAATCCGGCAGCAATTTTTTCTTCAAGTGGGGCAGATTCCTCTGAGGTATTATGGAAACGCCATAACGTTAACCGCCCCTCAGGAATTTGCAGGTTATGAAACTTAAAGAAATTTTCTTTTAAGAAAAATTCAGTCATTCTTAACACATTAAAAATTTCTTCATAAGATGGAGATTGATTTTTATCCACAATAAAATGCGGATATGTAAACAAGCGGTCATGATAGGGCTCACCGATTTGACGGCAGACGGCTTTGCCGGTTTTGGGAGAAACATAGGCTAGTTCTTCGGTTTGTCCGGTAACGGCACAACAGTCAAGAGATAGCCCCAAACCCAGATATTCCAGGGCGTAAAACTCAAAATAAGCATACCAAGTTAACATTTCTTTGAGGGTGGTGGCCCTAAAAAATTTTCCGATAATGTTGTAAAGCTCAAAAGTATCTTCATTTTCGTTTAAGAGCTTTTGCATCATCGGCAGGGCAATGGTTAAAAGCTCTAAACGTTGATAATCTGTCATAATAGATGCAGCGTTCGGTTCCATCAATTCAACACGAAAAAGTCGGCGCATATTTTCTTCTAAGCGCATAGATGCTTCGAAAAAGAGTTTGTTTCCCGGTTGGAATAGACCGCGATTTTTTTTATTTGCGCCATTGGAAACAAAGCCCGTTATTTTGCCTTTGTTTAGGGTAAACAGGGTAACAATTAAAGCAGATTCGCCGTATTTTCTGGCATTTAAAACGTAGCCTTCGTCTTTTAGTATCATTTTTATTCCTTCAACTGAAGTATCTTATTAAATCATCTGAAGATTGTCAATTGAGACAATGGGGATGTGTATGGTTTAGAGTAGGTGTCCTAGAAGTTTTTTTCTAAGATATCTAATGTTAAAATTTGGGGTAAATATTGTGGGGTTTTTGCACCCTTTTTATAATAAACATAAAGCGGTACACTGTTTCGGTTGTGGCTTGTCAGGGCTTCGGTAATTTCTTTGTTGTGATTGGTCCAATCGGCCTTAAACAGGCGTAATTTTTGTTTTTGAGCAAGAGATTCAAATTTTTTTGAGGAAAGAACTGTTTTATCATTTAACAAACAAATCAAACACCATTTGGCCGTGAAATCAATCAAGACCGGTTCATTATTATTGAGAGCCTGTTCAACGTTCTTCTTATTGTAGGGTTCCCAAAGTAATTCATTGTCTGTAGCCTGTGTGCGCAGTTGATGAAATGTAACCCAACCGAGCCAGAGGCAAGTAAGGGCAATCGGAATAGCCAAGATATGTTTTAAGGTCAACATCCAGGCACCGGGCTTGGGAATAAATTTTAGGAAGAATCCGGGAAAGGTTTCTATGAGGACATAGGGTAAAGCGTATCCTAAACCTAAACTCATAAAGATAGTAAAGTAAATCAGCGGTGGTTCGCGTAAGGCATAGCCTAAGGCTGCGCCCATAAAAGGTCCGGTGCAGGGGCAGGCGATAATAACAGCAAAAAAGCCGGTTAAGAAACTTTGGTTTGCAGAAATCTTGTGTAGTTTGTCAGCAAAGGTATCCGGAATTTGTAGTTTATCAATCAGGCTTAAAAATATCAGTAAGAATAATATTAATAGAAAAATGTTAAAGGCCGGTGACTGTAACTGAAATCCCCAACCGAGCTGTGCACCGATACCACGCAGATAAAAAAGCATACCGGAGAGTACCAGAAATGAGCAGAGCACACCGGAGAGATAGATTAATGCCGAACTCAAAGATGCTTTTTCTTTGTGGGCTGCAAGGTATAAAGCTTTTAAGCTTAAAATTGGTAGAACACAGGGCATTAGGTTTAAGATCAGTCCGGCTAAAATTGCTGTGATAAAGTAGTAAAGAAACGTGCGAGAGGTGTTTGATGTGTTGTCGGAAAGAGGCTGTTTGTTATGTAACTCGTAGGCATGTGTGTCGCATAAAAGCAGACCATCTGTGTGTGCGGGCGCTTCTTTATCATCAAATGTTATGCGTACATCACCGTTTAGGAGAACTTTTGTTTGCGGTAAATCAGAAAGGATGTTTCTTTTTTGATGATAGCTGACGAATTCCGGTTTGGGGCAATCTTTTAATATGGATTCGGTTATTTTGATATTAACGATATTATTGTCAAACTGGGGATCAATTTCCAAAGCGAGAGGAAAGGTGTTTTCTGCCAAGATATCATTTTGTTGATATTCAGGATTTTTCAGAGGAGTTTGGGTAACAGGTAAAGAAAAATCCAGGGTTAGTTTTTCCGACAGACATTCTTTTTTGCACGCGGTGTAGGATAGTACCAATCTGAAAGGCAATTCCTTTAAATCATCGGTGTCTTTTAAGCTAAAGGTTGTTTTAAAATAAAGGTTCTGCTTATGAATGTATGTGGTGATGATATCATGAAAAACAGATTTTACGGGGGCACTGTGAATGTTGTTTGTTATGGTATAATGTGGTGAATCTTTGTAGATTAAAACAGTAGGATCTCCGCTGTCGCCAGGGTTATCCCAATAAATATGCCAATCAGGTTTGATTTTGATTTTGGTTATTAAAGATATTTCTCTTGTATTAGTGGAAATTTCTGAGAACTGGGGAATGGTTGTTAATTTGACATGATCGTTTTTTTGGTCAAAAGATACGGCCAAGGCTTCATTAATACAGATGACAAAACAAAGCAATATGCTTAAAAACCATTTTTTTAACATTTTTTCTTTCCTGATATTTACCCTTAATATTATAGTACGGAGGTGTAAAATAATATTTAAAATTTATACTCATTTTTCAGATATTGTCAGGAATAGAGGAGCAATTCCCATTTGTGTTACAGTTCTTACACCTTTGGTATTTTTGAAGATTAACTGCAATTTGTTATTGCGGATAAGTTTTTTGCTGACGGTAAATTTGATATCAAATGGAGGCGCAACGTTTTTGGGTGGGTAAAACTCAAATAATTTTACTTTGTTAGCCTTGATGATAATAGGCTTTTCATCTGAGATGGCATTAAATTTCAGATTAACGAGCAGGTCAGATTGTATTTCTTTGGTAAATAGAAAGTTCATGCGATCCAGGTAATTAATATTAAAGAGGTTTTCATAAAATCGTGTATATAGGATACAGTCCTTATTATCCAATGTGGTATTTAATTCATAATTAACATAGGCATTATCTTCCGGTAATATAGGGGTTCGTAATTTATCGTAAACGACGGACTGTTGTTTTACAAGGGTGTTTAATTTTGTTTTGTATTTTTCCATCAGTGTTTGGTTATTGCTAAACAAAGATCGTCCTAAGCCAAAAGAGCGTGGCGACATTTTGATATTTAAGCTTTCCAAAATTGTCGGAGCAATGTCTAAGCTGGAAAATGTTTTTTGGTTATTGATTTCAAGTTGATCCGGCAAATTTAGGAATACATTAAAAATGCCGCGCGTATGTCGTTTTATATATTTTAAGCGTGTGGGTAGTAAATGGTCACCTACGATAACGACAGTTGTGTCTTTGTAGTAAGGCATGGTTTTGATTTTTTCCACAAATTCGCTGATGATGTTGTCTGTACAAGTTATGGCATCTCGCAGATCATTGAAATTTTCAGGACATTGGGGATCCTTAAAAAATCCTGGTGTGTGCGTGTCCAGAGTAAATAGTGTTAACATAAAGGGTTGTTCCTGGCTTAGTGTTTTCAGTTCCTTTAGAGCGTATTCAAATAAAGCTCTGTCATTTATACCGCCAAAAGTTCCTAAGTAAGGTTTTTGTTTGAGCTCCGGGTATTTAGCTTGAAGTTCATTAACTCCTAAGGCTTTGTTGTAACCATGTGTTTGTGCAAAAATATTAACTCGTGTAAATTTTATGTCAGCGGCTTTAACAATTTCTGTCTGGTAGCCGTTTTTTTGTAATATTTCCGGGAAGCATGTGGTTTGCGGTAAAAAATAGTGACTTTGTTCAATATCCATATTCGGATCCAACCGAAATGGAATGCCGCATAAATCTGTTACCAAAGCGGCGATGGAATAGTCTGTTCCTGATAGTGAAATATGTTTTTTATCATAATTTTTTGGTGTTTGTAAATGATTCAGATTAGGAATGAGGTTCTTACCATAGTATTGTTCTTGACTATAATTTTGTTCAAAACTTTCCGCAAAAATAAGGATGAGGTTTCGTTTTTTATCTGGAAATTCGTAGGTTACATCTTTGGGGTGGACGTATTCTGTCTCATAAAGTGTGGAAGTTGTTCTGCTTAAGTAGGCATATTCCGGGTATCCAGATAAAAAGATTGTTGTTATCAACGCAACGACAGTTACTATAATTTGAGTTTTTGTGCTGCTTTTTAGGCTTATAATAGGCCATATGATGATAAAAGGAAGAAAAGCAAAGAGAATATCCTTAGGGTAGATACTTTGTTTAATTACGTCCAAAGTAAGATCTCTAGCAGTGTTTATGATTTGTTCGAAGTCAACAGAAGGCCAGAGGTATCTGATATATAGAGCCATAGACAGTACTATTATAGAAAAAGTGAAAAGAGAGAAGATTAAAGTATCGGTGATTTTTTTTATCATTAGAGTAAGTCCTTTACTGTTTTTATTATTTCATCAAACATTTCTGTCGTTAACACGCCGGTGTTGATGTTGTAACGAGAGGTATGGTAACTGTCAATTAAGCTTATGTTCTGCGTGGGCAAGGGATGAACGGCGCCATGTTTGAATTCCACGGATGATTGTTTTATTCCCAATGCTTGTAGCACATTCTTATGTGAGATGGTGCCGAGACATAAAATAATTTTTAGTTTGGGCATCGACTTGATTTCATGAGCCAAAAATTGTTGGCAGTTTTTTTGTTCAGTTGAGGTCGGCTTGTTTTGCGGCGGTACGCATCGTACGGCATTGGTAATACGGACATTAATCAGTTTGAAATTATCATCTTTCCGCTTTTTGTATGTACCTTCAGCAAGACCGTTGTTTTTTAGTGCCGGATAAAGTATATCTCCTGCATAATCGTTAGTAAAAGGTCGTCCGGTTTGGTTGGCACCGTTAAGTCCCGGTGCTAAACCAACGATGAGTATCTTTGCTGTGATGTCACCAAAAGATGGAACCGGAGCATTGTGATAAGAGGGAAAATTTAAGCGATTTTCATTCCTAAAAAGACACAATCTGTCGCACAGGTTGCAATTTTTGTCCGGTGTGTAAATAGTCATCAAACATCCTTTTTTTAATTTGTACTTGATTGATTCTAAAAGATTTTTGTAAATAAAACGTAAAATTTCGGTTATCAGCTATTTAAAAGCCGGATTTAATGTCTATATAAGCGGTGAGAAGTATTAGACCTATATAATACTTTAGGACTAAAGTTAATTTTAGTTTTATAATATGGAGTATGAAGATGAAAAAAGTTTATTTGATTGCCGCAATGGTGTCAACAATTGCCGTCAATGCTCAAGCTAATGATTGGAATATGCAGGATATGTTGATGCGACCGTATATCGGGGCTGATTATATTTTTACTCACGCCAAACCCGGAGGATATGCCAAGAGAGCTAAAAAAGATTATAACTCATGGGCGGTAAATCTTGGCACGGAAATGTCGCGTTATGCTAGCTTGGAAGGTTTCTTTCAACAAGCTTTTGATCGGAAAACTCACTTGGGAGCTGATACGATAAAATCAGAATTCTATGCTTGGGGACTTGATTTGTATGGTCGCGCTCCGGTAATGTGTTCTGATTTTAATTTGTTAGCATCTGTGGGCTTAGCAGATTATAATGTTAAATACAAATTTGTCAGAGGAAGTGAAGACAAACAACGTGTCGGTTATCGTGGCGGTGTCGGTTTTTCCTATGATTTCACAGATCATATATCTATGCGAGTTATGGGGCGTTACAGCTATATCGGTATGGCAAGTTTAGATAACTTAATGGAAGTGACGGCCGGGTTACGTTATACATTTTAATGAATTTAAAAATCTGGAAAGCTGTCTAACATAGCCATGTTTGATAACGTGGGTTATATTAAGATAGATTTTCCAGATTTTAAATTAGTTGGCATATTTTAAGCCGATAACACATTCATTGACCGAGCAGGAGCATATATTTAAGGCCTTGTACGCAGGTATAGGGATAGAGTCTTCATGTTGACCGATTGTGTAGATACCAAGATTAGGATCATCATCGTCAGGTTGAATAACGTCTTTCATTATCGGTTCTGTTATTTCCTCGGTACCAACATACATGCTTCTAAAACCAGATGCGAGATCTTGTCCCCAGTCCATAGTTGCTAAGATTAGGCAGGCCTGTTTGTTCAGCCCTTTAGCGTAGATTTCGAAAGCGGTATCTCCACCGGCGGCACCATTGCTCGGATAAACAACAACATCGCCACCAAAAGCGTGTCTTATAATCATTTCGCTACTGGCATCTTTATCCACCATTTCCGCCGGGACAGCACCACTACCAATTAGAAGCTTGCTATCTATACCAGTATATTTGTGTTGATAAGTATAAAGGACGCGGATATTGACAATCAGTTGGCTGAGTTCTGACATTAATTTATCCTGCTTGTATTTTAACATAGCTTTGGAATAACCAACGATACCACCAACTGATAAAATACCCACAATGGCTAATACACCTAACATTTCTATCATGGAACGGCCGAGCTCGTTTGTTCTCATCTCTATCTTCCTCTACACAATAAAAACCTCATTAAGGGCATTCTATCATAGTTTTTTTCATTTGTAAAGTCTGACGATAGTGCTATAACTATAGTTATAGAAATATCATTCGGGTATTATTTATTTTTTAACCTTCTTTGTGTTACAACGCAACAAATTTAACAAAAAAAGATTAAACTTTATTTAATGGTCGGTATTTTTTGTTGGTGTGTATAAACAACAAAAATGACTTTTATTTTTTTGGTAATCTTCTAAATCTATATGCTATGTATAGTTCAGGGGGAAGAATGTCTTCTTTGGAATTTTTGGAAAATGTCGGTACCAACGACGAATGGTATGATGATGAGGATCTTGATCGCAAGGGTATAAGCGGGCAGGCAGTGATGCTCTTTTTGTACAGTGCAGTGGTCGGGTTCGCTTTGTTGTTGGTTATTAGTAAAAATTTCGAGACACCAGAGCAGATTATGGCTGAGGAACGTATGGCTGCGGAAGGACGTCGCGCTAATGAGCAACGTCTTGCCGTCAGTAGGATGGACGCTCCTGAGGTTTATGAAGATGAGAGTAGCATAGATGAAAGTTTCGATAATCCCAGTGTCGAATGGTCTGTTCAGGGAGAAGAAACCCAACCGGAAGTTAAAGATGATGTCTTTATTGTCGAGGAGGGAGACAATATTATCGGCATTTTACAAAAAATAGGCATGGAATATGCAGAAGCCAGTCAGGTTGCCGATAGTTTGAGAAAGTCCGGATTTGATTTTCGTAGTTTGCGTCCGGGACAAAAAATTAATTTAACAAAAACTGTTGATGTACCTTTCGGTGAGTTACTCAGTGTTGATAAGATTGTTATCGAGCCGACACCCAGTGTTAAGTACACAGTGACACGTAATGAGGATGAGAAATATGTTACCGAAGCCGAGCAACAGGAAATGGTTAATGAAAATAAAGTCATTTCCGGCGTTGTTAATTACTCCAATTTGTCGGCAGCAATGAGTAATGCCGGTGTTCCGGCCAATATTGTCAGCAATTTTGCTAATATTTTCAGGTATAAGGTTAATTTTCGTTCGGATATTCGTGCCGGAGATACATTTAAAGTATTGTATGATCGAAAGATGACAGCCGATGGTCGGGTTTATAAGAACGGCAATATTTTGTACGCAGAGTTAAATTTGGGTAAGAAGAAAAAGATATCTTTATATCGTTATAAGGATTCAGTCGGTAATGTGGACTATTATGATGAAAACGGTATGGCTTTGAAGCGTGGATTGGTGCGTAAGCCATTGGAGTTCTCTTCTGCAAGAGTTTCTTCGCGGTTTGGTTGGAGACGACACCCTATTTTAAAACAGCGTATTTTACATAGCGGGGTGGATTATGCAGCGCCAATGGGATCGCGTATTTATGCCAGTGGTGATGGTGTTGTACAACGTGCACAGTGGGTTGGTGGTTATGGCCGTTATGTTGTTATTAAACATAATTCGGAATATTCTACCGGTTATGCGCATATGAGCGGTTTTGCACGTGGTATCAAACCTGGTGTTCGCGTTAAGCAAGGGCAAGTTATCGGTTATGTCGGTTCAACAGGTCGTTCAACCGGTCCGCATTTGCACTTTGAAGTTATTAAAAACGGTAAGAAAGTTGATCCACTTAAAATTCAGGCAGCGACCGGTAGTAATTTGACGGGTAAGGAGTTGCAGCGCTTTAAGGCAGAAATCAGTAAGATTGTTGCTTTGGCAGACAAACAATCTAAGTTAGCTTCGAGTCCTAAGACTGCTGATTTGACGAATTCATCAACAATGTAAAAGGAGAAAGATAATGGAACTAAAAGGCTCTAAAACTGAGGCAAATTTGCAGGCAGCTTTTGCCGGAGAGTCTATGGCTCGTAACAAATACACCTACTATGCTTCTAAGGCCAAAAAGGAGGGATATAATATCATTGCAGATAAGTTTTTGCAAACTGCTGAAAATGAAAAAGAGCATGCAAAGTTATGGTTTAAACTTTTGCATGGTGGTAGTGTTCCTTCTACACTTGAAAATTTGAAGGATGCAGCCAATGGTGAAAACTATGAATGGACAGATATGTACGCTACCATGGCTAAAGAGGCTGAAGAAGAGGGTTTTGATAAAATTGCAGCTTTGTTTCGGGGTGTCGGTCAAATTGAAAAAGGTCATGAAGAGCGCTATAAAGCATTGTTAGATGCCTTAGAAAAGGGTAAAATATTTGAACGTTCTACCAAAGTTGTTTGGGAATGTGCTAACTGCGGTTGTCGGGTTCAATCTCCGTCGGCTCCTTTGATTTGTCCGGTATGTGAACATCCGCAAGCTTATTTCTTTGAATTGCAAGAATCTTTTTAAGTCTTTAGGGCTGATTTTGGGCGGCTGAGAGGAGTTTTTCGTCTTAGTTGCCTGTTTGTGTTCGGTCGACTGTGGGGTATTTTGTACTTGCCAAATAAGAATTATGTTTATATAAATAGTTAAGCATTTTAGACTAATGGGTTGATATCAATGAGAAAAAAATTATTTTCTTTGTTGGCTGTGGTGGTGTGTCTGTGGGGTGCTGTTGTGCGTGCAGACATGACCTTGGCTGTTATTGCCCCAAAGAGTGGTCATAATGCCAGAGCCGGTGCAGAGTTATTTGAAGGGGCTCGGTTGGCAATTAAGGAACTTAATGATAATGGCGGCGTTAATGGGCAAAAGCTTGATTTGTTGACTATTGATGATCGTTGTGATGATAGATTGGCTTTATCAACTGCAGAGATGTTAACTTTGTTGAAGTCTAAAAAAATCGGTCTGGTTGTCGGGCCATATTGTTCCAATCGTTTTAATGAAATTGCTGATATTTATGAGCAAGCAAAGATTTTTCAGATTGTTCCGACAACAGAGGCCTATAATTCCGGCGGTACTGATCGTAAAGGGCAGATTTTGCTCTTGGGTACTAAGACGGAAATGAGTAAAGATTTTTTCAAGTTCTATAATAATAATTTTGCCGGTTTGACGGTAGGATTTGTTTATAATGGGCGTGCTGATACCGGTTATACCGAAGTAGCAAAGGCATTGTATGACGAGTTTCGTCGTTACGGCAAGGCAAATCTTCTGAAATTTTACATGCTTAATGCAGAAGTTGCTGAAGTTTCAGATGTTGCCAGACAGGTTGTTAAAGATAAGATTCATGTTGTATTTGTTTTGGGCCTGCAAGATGAAATCGTTGATTTTATTAATGCGGTGAAGAGAAAAGATAAAAACATGATTGTTTTTACCGGGAAAAAACTTTTACCGACTGATATTAGAAATGATATGGGGAGTGCTGCAGAAGGAGTGTATGTTTTAGATTTGCCCGGTTTGAAAGATAGTTTGATGTTTACGGAAAGTTTAGTAAATTTGCGGTTGCTCGGTATAGAACCTGAAGGGCTTGAAGTTTATAGTTATGTTGCGATTAAGCTTTGGGGTGATTTGGTAAGATCAGTCGGAAGTTTTGATTATTATAAACTGTCTCGGACAGCAAACAGTGCAATTTTGCGGGAAAAATGGGGTGAATTTTTGATGCACAGCGGTAGCATCAGCGCAGCAAAGTATATTATAGAAGAATATAGGGACGGTGCTTTTCGGCAAGTCTATTAAAAGAGGTAAAAGGGTTGTCATTATCGCAAGTTTTCTTCTTTATGTGCGCTTTCTGTACACGGCAGAAGAAAACTTACTTCAAGCACAACCCTTTTATTTTCCTTTAGTGTCATTATCCAGGTTTTTATGTTTAATAAAGTTGTTAACCACTAAAAACAGGGGGCTTGTTTTATAAAATTAATGCTTTATAATACCAAAAAGTTAATTTTTTTAAGAAAGTAAAAACAATGGCAGGAAGCATTAATAAAGTTATTTTAGTAGGTAATTTAGGACAGGATCCGCGCGTATCTAATACGCAAAGTGGCTCTAAGGTTGTGTCTTTTTCTCTAGCAACAACGGATAGCTGGCGTGATCGTGCCAGCGGTGAGAGGAAAGATCGCACAGAGTGGCATCGTATTGTTATCTTTAATTCCGGTTTGGCAGATACAGCAGAGCGCTTTTTGCATAAAGGTTCTAAGGTTTATTTGGAAGGTTCTTTACAAACCAGAGAATATGAAAAAGACGGTCAACGTCATTTTACGACAGAAATTGTGTTGCAAAATTTTAACAGCGCTTTGGTTATGTTAGATGGTCGTGGCGATAATGCACCAGCGGGAGCAGGTGATATCTATGATCAAACAGCCGGTTCCGGTTGGGATGTCGGCGGTGATGCCGGTGCGCAGGTTGTTGATGATGATGTACCATTCTAAATCTTAGTGTTAATCTATTAAATTAAGGCACCTTCAGGTGTCTTTTTTTTTACATTAAATACTTTTTTTATTTTTTTTACGAAAATATCTTGGCTTTTGTCTAAAATATGCTATTCTGATTCTCATTTAGAGATAAATGTCTTAAGTATTTGTAATTTCTTTAAACAAAACAAGAGATAATCATCTTTGTTATAAAAAAATAAACAAAGAGTTAGCTTGGATTAGCTAACCCTTTTAATAGTGGTACACCAACAATAAAGATTTATGACGAAAATCCAAGCGAAACACACCGTACATAATGGTATTGTTTGGTCAATGGATGTCCGTTTTACATATCGTTAAGCTGATATTCCATTTTTTTCTGTGGCGTTACACCCAATGTTCTAAGCCCGTTATCCAATGTATTTTGAACGGCACGAATCAAAACCATGTTTCGCTCCGTGGCAAGGCGGTTTTCCTTATCAACAAAACGAACACCGGCCTTTGCCCCCGTCGTCCATAACGAGTGAAATTCTTTTGCCAATTCTTCCAGATATGTAACAATCAGATGAGGTGCTCTTGATTGCCCTGCCGCTTCAACAATGGCAGGATAAGCCGCTATTGTTCTGATTAAATTGCGTTCGGCCTTATTGGCTTCTTTAAGAAAAGAGCAGACGGAAATATCAATTTTATCGGCAGAAGTGCCAAAGGTTTCCTCATAAGACCTCATAACGGAATTAGACCGTGCATAAGCATATTGGATGTAAAAAACAGGATTATCCTTTGTCTTTTCTTTTGCCTTTGATAAATCAAAATTCATCTGTGTATTTGCACTCTTGGTCAGCATGGAAAGACGGAACGCATCGGCATTAATTTCCTGCAAGATATCTGAGGAAAGAACGAAATTTCCGGCTCTTTTAGACATTCTGAACGGTTTTCCGTCTTTTTCCAAATTAACAATCTGGCACAAATCTGCCTCCAAATCAACTTGCCCGTCTGTAACCGCACGGATAGCTGATTGCATCCGTTTGACATATCCTCCGTGATCGGCACCCCAAACGTCAATTTGCTTTTTGAAACCTCTCATATACTTATCGTAATGGTAGGCAATATCTGAGGCAAAGTAAGTCGTTGTACCGTCAGAACGTGCGATAACACGGTCAGAGTCATCACCAAAATCTTTGGCTTTAAACAGTAGTTGGGGTTTGCTTTCCCAGTCATCGGCTACAGTTTCGCCTTGGGGCTTATCCAAAACGCCTTGATACAACAGCCCTTTTTTTTGCATCAAAGCAAGAATTCTTTCCAGATTTTTATTGACAACTAGAGATCTCTCTGAGGTATAAACATCAAAAGTAATGCCCAGATCTTTCAAATTGCTCTTAATTAATTCCATCATGGAAGAAATGGCAAAAGCCTTGATATATTCAACACGCTCTTCCTTCGGAGCATTTAACCACTTATCGCCGTCCTGCTCTTTTAATTTTTGAGCTACGGGAAGCAAATAATCTCCCGGATATTGTCCTTCCGGCATTGTTTCGCCTTTGTGACGTCCGAAAAGCTCTTCATAACGCCAGAAAAGCGAATTTCCTAAAACTTCCACTTGGTGTCCGTAGTCGTTGATATAGTATTCCGTTGTAATATCATAACCGTTTTTCTTTAACAGACGAGAAAGAACATCTCCGAAAATAGCTCCTCTTGTATGGCCGACATGCAAAGGTCCGGTCGGGTTTGCAGATAAAAATTCAACATTAACCTTTTCCTTTTTCCCGATATCAGAGTCTCCATAATGTTCTCCCTCCGTAATGGCGGCTTTTAAGGCTCTTTCCCAGACTTCATCGGATAGATTTATATTAATAAAGCCCGGTCCGGCAATCGTTACATCAACAATTTCGGTATGTTTTTTCAATGCTTCGGAAATTGTAAGCGCCAACGCTCTCGGATTTGTCTTAAATTGACGAGCGATAAACATAGCAGCATTTGTTGCATAATCACCAAAATCTCTGTTGGCAGGAATTTCTACCGTTATGTCTGAAAGATAATCGCCTTCAGGGAGACTTCCTTCTTTTTGTAATTGTGCCAATGTCTCTTGTATGATACGACTTATCTCCGATCTCAAATTCATATAAATTACTCCTTAATTTATAAAACTTTTCCATTGTTTCATAAAAAAGATAAAAGTCAACAAAAATCCTCATATAGAGATGTTGCCGAAGAACATTACCTTCCGATAGTATTTCGAATTCTGCCGTTTCCGAGTAAAAAACAAGGGGTAGCAATTGAGGGCTAACCCCTTGATTTTATTGGTACGCCCGAGGCGATTCGAACGCTTGAGGTGTTACAGATATGTCGGTAATCTTTTAACTTTATATTAATCTCAGCATTTTAGATTGATAATGTCTCTTGTTAAAGGTTTGTATGTCGCGTTTATAAATTTTCCATAATCTGTTTGAGGTAAAATAACTATGGTTGATACTAAGAAAATACAAAATGTTGAGTTTTTAAGAATTTTATTTACATTTTGCATTTGTATACAACATTTTTTTTATGTTATGGGTGTTGAATATTATGCATATCTTGCAGTGGAGTTCTTTTTTATTTTATCCGGTTTTTTGTTAGTGTATACGTTTAATACAAAGAAAACCGTGATTTCTTTTCTTAAATCCAAAATTGTGCGGTTTGTGCCCGTAATTTTTGCGGTCTCTGTGGTATGTAGCATTTTAATTATGTTCTTGTGGCACAGTGGTGCAAAAGCGGCTTTTTCTTTTACACGATTGCTCGCTGATTCGTTATTCTTGCCTTTTCCCGGACTGATTAAGCAATCCGGTTATGTTACTATTTCTTGGTATATTTCTATCTTATTTTGGGTGTTGTTATTTTATTTCTATTTGATGAAATATTGGCGGGCTGAAACAGTGCATTTAATTGTGGCTTTGATTGTGTTTTTCTCCTATGTGATTTTGGCTTCGACAACATGGGACAGATTGGCAAATGTTAATATCTTTCTTAAAGTGAATTTGCTGAGAGGACTTGGTGGTGTCGGTATGGGGTATTTATTGGCTATGTATATTTGTAGTAAGCCTTTGATGATTTTACCTAAAAGATATGTGTATTCCATTTTGGAAATTTTCTTTTTATGTTTTAGTGTGGTTGCCTTATTTAATAAGGCAGTGTATCCGGGTAATCCGTTATATCTTGTGTTGAGTTTTGAGGTACTACTCTACTTGTTTATTATTAATCGTGGTGCGGTTTCGCAGTATTTGAATCAGTTTCAATGGAGTAATTTTTCAAAATACGCGTTGAGCCTGTATTTAGGTCAGGAGATAGTTATCTTTGTGATTTATAGATATTTTTTCTTTTTCTTTTCTGATTGGATGAAAGAAAATGCTATGATGCTTTTGGGAATTGTTATTTTAGGATGTATGATTGTGAGTTGGTGGCTCTATCATTATGTTGAAAATCCGTGCGGATTATGGTTGAAAAAGTTTTTGGACGGCGAATATGTTCAGATTAAAAAGGGTAAGACTAAATCAGAATAAGAAGATTTTCAAAATATTTTGAGAGGATGCTCATTTTTATAAAAAAAAAGTATCCGAGCAAAAAATAAGGGGTAGCAATTGAGAGCTAACCCCTTGATTTTATTGGTACGCCCGAGGCGATTCGAACGCCTGACCCACAGCTTAGAAGGCTGTTGCTCTATCCAGCTGAGCTACGAGCGCATGGACAGTTTCCCTTAATAGATGATTTGTTTTTATTTGTAAAGAGTTTTTTTAGGTGAAAAGTGCAAAATCTTGTGTTATCTTAAAATAAATAGGGTAAACTGAAACAATATTTTGATTGTTTTTTTTAGAGAACCAGATGCGAAAATTAAGAATAATATCAGTGTTGATGTTGCTTTTAGTAAACATCTTTTTTGGGCATTTGATTCTTCTTTCATGCTGGGAATCATATCCTTCGATTATACGATCTTTTGTTTATAAGATTAAGAGGCCACAGGTCAAGATTTTTGTGACCTACTATAAACCATATTATATACCTTCCAAACGTCGTATGTTGGTGCCAATACAGGTGGGCAGAGCTGTGGAACATGAACCTTTTGTAAAGGGACATCTTAAGCACGAAGATATTGTGTGGTTTCATAAAAATATGATAGGTGATGATACGGGGGACAATATTTCTGCTAAAAATAGGACGTTTGATGTTTTGACAGCTTACTATTGGGTTTGGAAGCATTATGAAGAAATCGGTAATCCGCGATATATTGGTTTTTTTGCGCATAGGAAGGGCTTGAGATTTGAAGCACCTTTTGGCCTGTATGATGAGGATTATGGTCTTGATGAAAAAGAAATTATTGAAATGCTAGAAAAACATGGTGTTGCAACATGGATGCGGCAGGTTTTTTCTAATAAAAATGGAAAAGAAGATCCTTCTTCAATATATGAAGAGTATAAAAAGTTGCACAATATCGACGATTTAGATAAAATGATGCAGATTATAGAGAAGAAATATCCTGAGATGTATAAAGTGGCCAATGAAGTGCTTTATGGGCATGATCCTCAAGGGGCTTGGAACTATTTTGTGATGAAAAAAGAGTTGGCCTTCGATTATTTTGAAAAACTGTTTGATGTTATGTTTGAATTAGAAAGAGTATTGGGCAGTGGAGTTAATAAGAGAGGTCTTTATCAGCGCAGAGTTTATGGCTTTTTAGCCGAGAGGTTCTTTGCTATTTGGCTTAGATGGCAATATCGGCAGGGAAAGGTGGATCCCTACGGTGCAGAAGTTGTATATTATTAAAATGAGGCGAAATAATTTAGGTTTTGCCGATTCGGGAAAGGCCTTTAAAACACATTTAAATTAAAAAATGTTTAAAATTGGGGTTGACAGTCAAAAAAAATATGGTATGTTTCACGCAACAATGCAGGGGGTGGTTTATCTTTCCCCTTCGTTTGTTTACTTGAAAGTACGTTTATTTCAAGCGTTTCCTCTGGTAACGCCAGGGTTAGAATCGCTTGTTGTGATGTTTGCTATCAGGTAAGTTGTTTTAATTAATTTAACTTTTAAGGAAATTTGTGATGCCTACAATTAATCAGTTAATTCGTAAATCACGAACACCAAAAGAGAAGAGAAACAAAGTCCCGGCTCTCGATGCGTGCCCGCAAAAAAGAGGTGTTTGCACTAGGGTTTATACAACAACCCCTAAAAAGCCAAACTCCGCTTTGCGTAAAGTTGCTCGTGTTCGTCTGACCAACGGCTCTGAAGTAATCAGCTATATCCCTGGTGAAGGTCATAATCTTCAAGAACACTCAGTGGTGCTGATTAGAGGAGGCCGTGTGAAAGACTTGCCTGGTGTTCGTTATCATATTATTCGTGGTACCTTGGATACTCAAGGAATTGCTAAACGTCGTCAACGTCGTTCTTTATACGGCGCGAAGAGACCTAAATAGGAGAATGCCAGATGTCACGTCGTCATAGTGCTATAAAAAGAGTCGTCTTACCTGACGCAAAATATAATGATCAGGTGGTCGCAAAATTTATTAACAATGTTATGGAACAGGGCAAAAAAGCCGTTGCAGAAAAGATTGTTTATTCTGCATTTGATATTATGGCCCAGAAGTCTAAGCAAGATGCTTTGACTATTTTCCATGAAGCTATTGAAAACGTTAAGCCTGTTTTGGAAGTTCGTTCGCGTCGTGTGGGCGGTGCTACATATCAAGTTCCTTGCGAGGTCAGAGCTGATCGTCGTCAGGCACTTGCTATTCGTTGGATTATCGCAGCCGCTAAGAAGCGTTCTGAAACAACCATGACAGATAAGCTTGCAAATGAGCTTTTGGATGCTTATGCTAATCGTGGTGCTGCCGTTAAGAAACGTGAAGATACTCACAAAATGGCTGAAGCTAATAAAGCTTTCTCTCATTACAAGTTCTAATATCATTATAGGAAACATAAGACAATGGCTCGTACACATAAATTGGAAATGTATCGTAATATCGGTATCATGGCTCATATTGATGCCGGTAAAACTACCACGTCAGAGCGTATTTTGTACTATACCGGTTTAACACACAAGATTGGTGAAGTTCATGATGGTGCGGCTACGATGGACTGGATGGAACAGGAACAAGAGCGCGGTATTACCATTACGTCAGCGGCAACAACCTGTTACTGGAAAGGCTATCGTATTAACTTGATTGATACTCCGGGACACGTTGACTTTACTGTTGAAGTAGAGCGTTCTTTACGTGTTCTTGATGGTGCCGTTACCGTATTTGACTCAGTTGCCGGTGTTGAACCGCAGTCTGAAACGGTTTGGCGTCAAGCTGATAAGTACAACGTTCCGAGAATTTGTTTCTGCAACAAGATGGATCGTATTGGTGCAAACTTCTATCGTTGCTTAGATATGATTGTAGATCGTTTGGGTGCAAGACCTATGGCTTTGCAATTGCCAATCGGTGCAGAAGCTGATTTTAGAGGCGTGGTTGATTTAATCAATATGAAAGCAATTGTTTATACAGGTGATACAGCTGATTCTCCAATTGAAGTTCAAGATATTCCGGCTGATTTGAAAGATAAGGCAGAAGAATATCATGCTAAATTGGTTGAGATGGCTGTTGAAATGGATGATCAAGCCATGGAAGACTTCTTTGAGGGTAAAGAGATTTCTATTGATACCTTAAAGAAATGCATCCGTAAAGGTACGCTTTCTATGTCTTTTGTTCCTGTGTTATGCGGAACTGCTTTTAAGAACAAAGGTGTTCAACCGCTTTTGGATGCGGTTATTGATTACTTACCGTCACCTTTGGATTTGCCTGATGTACAGGGTACAAAACCAGGTACTGATGAGGTCATTACTCGTAAAGCCGATGACAATGAACCTTTGGCTGCATTAGCCTTCAAAATTATGAATGACCCGTTTGTTGGTTCTTTGACATTTACGCGTATTTATTCCGGAACATTAACCGCCGGTTCTTACGTTTACAATTCTGTTAAAGATAAGAAAGAAAGAATTGGTCGTATGTTGTTAATGCATTCCAATAAGCGTGATGATATTAAAGAGGCAAATGCTGGTGATATTATTGCTTTGGCTGGTTTGAAAGATACAACAACCGGTGATACGCTGTGTGATGCTACTCATCCGATTGTTTTGGAGAACATGGTCTTTCCAGATCCTGTTATTGAATTGGCCGTTGAACCGAAGACTAAAGCCGATGTTGAAAAAATGGGCTTGGCCTTGTCTCGTTTAGCGATGGAAGATCCGTCATTTAAGGTTTCTTCTGATCCTGATTCCGGTCAAACCATTATTAAAGGTATGGGTGAGTTGCACTTGGATATTATTGTTGACCGTTTGCGTCGTGAATTTAAGGTTGATGCAAATGTCGGCAATCCACAAGTTGCTTATCGTGAAACGATCACTAAGCCGTGCGATATTGAGTACACACATAAGAAACAATCCGGTGGTGCCGGTCAGTTTGCTAAGGTTAAAATTAAATTTGAACCGATGGAAGGCTATACTGGATTTGAATTTACCAATACAGTTGTCGGTGGTAATGTTCCGAAGGAATATATCCCCGGTGTTGAAAAGGGTTTACGTTCAGCCATGGATTCTGGTGTTATTGCCGGTTATCCGGTGACAGGTGTTAAGTGTAATCTTTATGATGGTGCTTATCACGAAGTAGACTCTAACGTTATGTGTTTTGAAATTGCTGCCCGCGCTGCTTTCCGTGAAGGTATGCGCCAAGCAGAACCAAAACTCTTAGAACCGATTATGAAAGTTGAAGTTGTTACACCTGAAGAATATATGGGTGATATTATCGGTGACTTGAACTCTCGTCGCGGTTTGGTTAATGGCATGGATCAACGTGCTAATGCGCGTGTAGTTGATGCACATGTACCGCTGGCAAATATGTTCGGTTATGTTAACACCTTACGTTCACTGTCTCAAGGTCGTGCCCAGTTTACGATGATCTTTGATCATTATGCTGAGGTACCAAGAGATGTTGCTGAGACGGTAAAGGCGAAAAACGGATAAAATTTAACCGGAACGGCCGTTGTTATCGGCGGTCGTTCCATTTTTTGATTGCAGAGCAATCGTGGATAGAAATCTTTTTGTTTTAATATTAGGAGAAGATTAAGATGGCAAAAGAGAAGTTTGAACGCAGTAAGCCACACTGCAATATCGGAACGATTGGTCACGTAGACCATGGTAAGACAACATTGACG
>JBGUWS010000013.1:0-10550 GCA_045221335.1 Alphaproteobacteria bacterium
ATTGCGATGAACGAAGGCTTGCGCTTCGCTATTCGTGAAGGTGGACATACTGTTGGTGCTGGTGTAGTAACCAAGATCGTAGAATAATAAAGGGTAAAATTTGAGTGCCTGATTGCGAATGGAAGCCGGATTGGCAAAAATTCATTTACCGCTTATGTAAACTAAAATTTTTGCCACCGGGCATTCGCTTCCATTCATCTCAAATTTTTCACCTTTATAGGTTGGAGAAAGGTCGTCATTTAAGGCGGCCTTTTTTTGTACACGGCAATCGGAAATTTGCTTCAAGCACAGCATTCTATCCCATCTATTGCAAAAAGCAGTTCTTCGGAACTGCTTTTTCGGTTAAATTAAAAAAATTTTTGCTTCCATTCATCTCCTAAAGTTTGGGTTTAAATACTACAAAATGGGGGTTATTTCTGTTGTGTTGTTTTTTATTTAAGGAGAAATGTGATGAAATTATGCAGAAATGAGCTTTTACTGATGGGTGGAATGTATCAAATATTAGCTTTTATATTTGCTTTGTTTAATACAGAGATTAGTTTTGCAATGCTTGGGGTTTTGTATGTTTTGTTTTGGACGGCTGTATTGGCTTTGTCCTTAGCTCTTATTCCTTCTTGGGGGTTTGTACATTCTATGAATGATATGTTTCCAAGAATTTCAGTGTTTTTAGCTTTTATCGGTTGGATTCCTTATGTTTCGGTGCTATATGCCATTATCAACTATACTGTCGATTATTTTGTCGGTGGTTCTGGTAGTGTGACAACTTTTTTAAATAACTATATTCCGGTATATGATGTTTATATGGGGGCTGTCATCTTGTCAGTTTTATACGCTGCCTATAAAGTCTTTGTTAAAGGGGAAGATTTGGAAATGAGCTGCGCGTTATAATGTTCTTGTCAAACGGGCTAAATTGTGTTATGATTGAATAAATTTTTAACATAAGGCATGGCTCATGGAAGAAAAAAGGTATCCTCATATTAATAAAGCGCTCAGACACGATCTTGATCGTCTTTTGGAGGATTGTTTTGGGGATTTACCTATTACAGCACAGCGGCTTTTAAAAGCCTATTGTATGCGCTATGATAAAGCTTCATGTGTATATCGTGAAAGAAAGGTAGTTATACATGAGAATATGCCGGAATTGCGTAATTTGCAGGTTAATGTAGACGAAAGACACTTTTCCCCTTGTCTTGAGCAGGTGCAAATAGCACAAGAAACTGTCGATTACATCGTCAATGAATTTAAACGAGGAAAGTCTCGTGCGGCACGGCATCTTCGGTATGTTTTGAAAGATAAAAAAATTAAAGTTTCTGTACACAAAAGTTTATCGCCTGATGCGTCTTACGATGGATATAATCCTGTTACTAAAGAAATTTATATTGATCTGACTGCAGGATGTTTTTATGGGGCAAAAGAATGTCCGAAGATGATTAATGAGGATGCTTTGGCTGAAACTGTAGGGCACGAACTGGGTCATTTTATTGAATGGTTTAACCGCGGTGCAAACTGTGAAAAGCAAAAAGTTTCTTCTAATCGTTGGGAGATAGAAAGCTTTTGTGATTTGTTCGGGTGCCGATTGGCTACAGATGCCGGTTATAGTCTGTTGCCCTGTATAGAATCGCATGATAGAAATAGAAGAAAAGGCTGGGAGCCTAAACAACCTAATCCTCATCCACCACTTAAAAATAGGTTAGAGTTATTTACATTATGTAATATGATTTTTGCAGAAAATTCGGATCAACTCACATTTTTTGATGAGAAGATTACAGGTATTGAGTGGGATACAAGAAAAATTGAAAGCGGTCAGCAAATAGATCTAAAAAATATGGTTGATGAAAAGAAAGCTAGAGGTTAGTAAAAGTTTCTCTTATCTGCGTGATACTTTGACAGAGACCGCTATTATCAATATCTGCCAAAATACCCCATATTGTCAGTTCTTTGCCATTGGCTGGAACGAGGCGACTTTGTGTGGTGAACTTTTCTGTTAGGCGATCTATCGGAGTTTGAATTTCAAAACCCAGGATTGAATCAAAATCGCCACACATACCGACATCAGTAATATATCCTGTTTTGTTAGGAAGTATTCGTGCATCTGCTGTGGGAACGTGAGTGTGTGTACCGGCGACAATACTGACTTTTCCATCTAAGTAGTAGCCTAGAGCCAATTTTTCGGAGGCAGTTTCTCCATGAATATCAATCAGGATTGCATCAACGGTTTTAGATAAACGATAATATTTCAATAGTTCATCTAAGGGTTCGGTAATGCTATTTATAGGAGGCATGAAGAGACGCCCCAATACTTGTGCTATGAGTAACTTCTTACCGTTAATTTCTAATAGTTGTGCACCTTTGCCGGGGAGATTTTTAGGGTAATTGAGCGGGCGAATAATTTGGGATGAATTATCCAAGAACGAATAAATTTCTTTTTGTTGCCATACGTGATTACCGGTAATGATGCCATCAACACCATTGTTTAATAATTCGTTGGCAATACTTGATGTTAAACCGAATCCGTGTGCTGCGTTTTCTGCATTCACAATGACAGCATCTATTTGATATTTTTCACGAATGTCTTTGATATGATTGAGAATAACATTTTTGCCGGCGCGACCGACTAAATCTCCGCAATATAAAATTTTCAAGTTCTTTTTCCCTATCATTTGAGGCAGACCGCCCGAACCGTGTCGTTTATCATTCTATCCGATACCCTTTAAGTTAAGGTGGGCACCATATAACAGGACCACGATCCTGACAGTGACAGTTCCCTATAAGATAGTGTTGGCCCGGAAGACATGTCGTCGGACACGCGATGGGCAGTCTATGGTTTATATAGTCTATGTTATATGGATTTTAACTTTAAAGCAATAGATTTTATTGTTTCGGTTAGAGAATTTATTTGTGAGGATAGATTGTCATCAACAATAGCAAGTATTTGATCTGATATTTGTGTATTGTTATCAATGTTTGCTTGTTCTTTAGCTATTTGCTCAAGTTCAGAGATTTTTTGTTTTGCTGTATCTAAAGAGGCTTCCAAAGCTTTAATCTTCTCTTCATTTTCCGTAGAAGACGGTTGTTCAGATATTGCTTTTTCAGTGTTTGCTGCCAATTCTTTTTTTGTTTCACTCAGCTCATCTGCAATCAATAACCCAACCATTGCCAAGAGCAAGTTTTCATTGATTTGTCCTAATGCATTTGTCAGCGCATGGGCCTTTTCATCAAGCAGACGTCCCATTTTCATTACTTGGAGCTCGCCACCATCTTCACAAGAAATGGCATATTCTCTATGGTTTATGGTTATAACTACTTGTGCCATTATTTGAGTGCTCCATCTAAAGTTTTAATGATACTGTCAATACGGTCAGCTTTGTCACGAATTTCTTGTTTTAGAAGAGAAATATCTTCTTTGAGAATTGTTTTTTGTTGCAATTCATCCAAAGCTGTATTCTCCAACTCCTCTGCTGTTTCTTTTAATGACTGCAAGGCATTGTTTGTCTTTGTTAAATATTTTAAGATTTCTTCCATTTTAAACTTCCGTTTATAAAAACAGTATGCTATCTTTGGCTATATTAAGGTTAAATCTGAGATTTACAAGAGGCAAAAAAACTTATGCAAAAGATTATTCTTATCAAAGAACCAAATGAAGCATTTTTACAAGATCTTAAGGTAGAGTGTTATGTGCTTTTAAGTACGCTTGGGGAGGATTTTTGTTTGCGATTTTTAGCTAAGGCTCAAACGGAGGAAAAAATTGTATTATTTTCAGGGGAGGATGCTGTTGAAAATTGCAAGCATTATGATGCGGACGGTGTTATTGTTGACTTGGGTGCTGAAGATTTAGAAAATAAGATGAAATCTTTGCGTGAGAATTTGGGAAAAGGGAAATATATCGGGTTAATAACACGTAATCGCAAACATGAAAGTATGCTTGTCTCAGAGGTTGAACCTGATTTTGTTGTTTTTAGAGTATGGAAAGACGGGTTTGATAAAGTTAAGGAGCTGACAGATTGGTATCAGGATTTTTTCTTGATTCAGTCTGCTGCGTGGGTAATGGAAGAGGGTGTTCCTGTTGAGGAGCTTTGTACTGATTTTATTATAGAGAGTTTGGGTTAATCGGTGAAGTAGTTTGCGTATAAGGCGTTTTGTCAAATTTTGCGATTTTTGTTGCAAAATAAATTTTTTGATGTATCTTTGCCGCAGTTAGCGCCTAAGGGCCTTTTTGTATTAACATTGTAAATATGGAGAACCAAAAGATGAAACAATTAGCCGGATCAATCAGAATTGGATGGGTTATTGAATATAAGGGTAAACCTTGGACAATTACAAAGTCTCAACATATTAAACCCGGTAAAGGCGGAGCTTTTATGCAGGTCGAAATGAAGTCAGTGGAAGAGGGAACGAAAACTAACGAACGTTTTCGTACAGAAGATACTGTTGAAAAGATGATGGTAGAAGATAAGGATTGTCAATTTTTATTTGAAGATGGTACCGGTTTGAATTTTATGGAAAATGAAACGTTTGAGCAGTTCTCCATGCCTGCTGATATTTTGGGCGATTCGCGTCCATTCTTGACAGAGGGAATGGTTGTGCGTATTTCTCATATTAATGGTAGACCGATTTCTGTGCAATTGCCTCAGCAAGTTGTTTGTACGGTTGTTGAAACAGAGCCTGTTATCAAGGGACAGACAGTTACCTCTTCTTATAAACCGGCTGTTTTGGATAATGGTGTTCGTATCGGTGTGCCGCCATTTATTGCAGCAGGCGAAAAAATCGTGGTTGGTACAGAAGAAGCAAATTACGTTGAGAGAGCAAAATAATGGCCTATATATCACCCATGCTCACTAATATCGTTACAGCCGTTAAAAAGGCTTCGGTTAATTTGAATCGTGATTTTAGTGAAATTGAACATTTGCAAAATTCTGTGAAAGGAAGCTTGGATTTTGCAAAGATTGCTTTTGATAAAATTGAAAAGGGTTTAAGGGCAGAGTTTAATAGAATTATGCCGCAAATGCCGGTTGTTATGATAGGGGATAAAACACCTAAAGAGGGGTTATATCTCAGTGTCTCCGGGATTGAGGGGGTAGCCAACTTTGCTCATGGTCATCCGGAGTTTGCTATTTCAGCGGCTTTGGTTAATAATAATACCGTTTTGGCCGGTGTTGTCTATAGTCCAGCCAGAGATGAATTATTTTTTGCCGAGCGGGGTAAAGGTGCTTTTAAGGAAGGTTTTCGTAGTCATGAACGGTTGCGTGTTTCTGCTAAGTCTGAGCTTGAAGGCGCGCTGATTGCTGTTAAGCCGACGATGAGTGATACGGTGCGTTGTACCGAACTCATTAATAATACTATGAATCTTTGTTCGGATGTTAGGGTTAGTGGTTGCTTGGCGCTTGATTTGGCTTATGTTGCAAGTGGTAAACTTGATGCTGTTTTTGCTCCAAATTCTACGATAGCAAGTATGGCGGCCGGTGTGTTGCTAGTTAAAGAGGCCGGAGGTATGGCTCTCTCCATGGAACAAGCAGATACACGTACAGAAAATTTACCAAAGGTGTTGCAAACCGGTCAGTTGATGGCTGTTAACTTTAATTTGAGTCAAAAAATTGCACGGATTTTAAAATAGTTTAAAAATTTGCAAAATTATACTTGCAATCTAAAAAAGCAGAGTGTATAAGTGACGTAAATTTTTTAATGAAGTTTTTTGGAGATAATAATGAAAAAAGGTATTCATCCCGATTATCATGAGATTACGTATGTCATGACAGACGGTACAGAAAAGAAAGTTCGCTCTACTTGGGGTAAAGAGGGCGATAAAATGACACTCGAAATTGATCCGAAGTCACATCCGGCATGGACTGGTATCCATCGTATGGTTGATTCCGGAGGTCAAGTTAGCAAGTTTAATAATAAATTTGCAAAGTTTGGCTTAAAATAAAATTTTGATTTCTAGAGCGACCTTTTCGGGTCGCTTTAAATTTATGTGTTTCTACATACACTAAAATTTCAAGCGCCCTTAAGTTCATCTCTATTAATCTAAAGTCTTACTTATTTTGAAAAAGGCGATTTCCAGAACGATATTTTGGGGTCGCTTTAAATTTGAGCAGACATTTAAATATGTATCCTTTTTGGGGAGTTCTAATTTCGTTGACAGTGTGTAAAAAAAATGGTAACATACTGTTATAGATGTATTTAGAGAAGATATAATTATAGGAGGGGACTATGCCTGATAGAGTTACACAGAAAGACACCCAATCGATGGCATTGTGTCGTAAAAAAGAGTTGGCAAAGAAATTCCCGGAGTTGAAGCGCGGAGATTTTGCCGATGAAAAGGCCTATAGAGAGGCTTTAATTAATCAATACCAGTCTTTGCGTTATCAAGAATATGAATATGTTGTACGTAATGAAAGCAATCGTGCGTATAATGACGCTTGTGAAGGACGATCTCAAGGAGTTCATGAAAATCAGTTTATTTGGAACAGCGGGGCAGACATTAATCTTTCTTCTCCTTCAGACTCAACAAAGGTTGCTCAGACTATTGTTGTGGATATTGGATTAAATCCTGGCGGCATGTGTCGGCAGAAAAATAAAGATAATAAAGGCAGAGTAAAAAGTACCGGTGCTTATAGTTGTGCTATTGAAGCAACAGCTTTACAAAGTGCAATCAGCATGAATATGGGTTATGATGGACCGGATAATATTATTCAGGTCTCCAGAGGAAGTGCTTATGCCGGGGCAAAAACTATGGCAAAAGAGGTTCCTGTCAAATACTATCAGGAAGGAAAAGGGCGCACACTAAATCAAATGGTTGCCTCCGGCGATATTCAGGTTGGTGATGCCGTTTCTATTAAATCAGGACAAGGCAAAGAAATTAATACTAATTCGCAATGTCATTGTCTTACTATTGCGGCAATTAACCGTGATGAAAAAGGCAATGTAGTCAGTTATACGGTGGAAGCCTATAACAATTGTCAATTTGTTAATATTGATGTTAAAAATAATGCGCATTTTTTTGGTGGTCATGTTGTGCTTAATGCTGTTAAAACACATGATTTTATAGATGATAAAATTGGTGAGGAAGTACAGAATTTACAAAATTTATCTACAAGAGATTTAGAGTTAAGGGTATCCGACGCACGTAAAAGAACAGAGCAAGTCATAGATGAATTGCAAGTAACGGAAGCTGCCAGCACAGGGCTTAAAAAAACAATGACTGAGCCTTGTTATGATTCTAGTATTGTTACACAATATCATAAGGATTTACTCAGGTTACAAGGTCAATATACGAGTGTGGCGACGAACCATACAGGTTTGAAAGGTCAGCTTATGGCTCAAAGAGGGGAATTGCCTGAAGATAGTTCTGATATTCATTTAAGCGGTGCGGTTATTTTAGGGGAAGGGCCAATGTATAAAGAGACGGAAACATATGTTGCAGTGGCCGCATTACATGAAGAAGACGGTCGTCCTGTTTTTGAAGCACTGCATGATGGAAAAGAGATGGCATTGGGAGATACGTCGGTGTCAGAACAAGTTGCAGAAGACAAGAAAACGAAATTTGAAACAATTAATCCAGTTGTTTGGGTTATGATGAATGATAGAAACCGAGCATGATATATTGTTAGGATGGTCTTAAAATAATTTTTTGATTTTGAGGTATTTAAACGATTATTTAAGTCTTTTATGTTTACTATGCCTTGGTTGTCTGTTAAAAGTATGGAGGATTATATGTCAAGTTTACGCAAATCAACTCAACAAAAGCCTATTTCTCAGGATGAAGCTTTAAAATATATCACCAAAAATCCGGATGTGGTTTTTGAGATTGAAAAAATTGAAATTCCGGTTCGTTTGACAAAAGCTAAGGAAGGAGAGACAGTCCATACAGTGACATTGGCTCGTGATGGTCGTACAATTGATGAAACAACGAACACTGTTCAAGAGGGATTTGGTATTGATACGCGTAAATGTTTAGATGGCAGTTTGGATCAATATGCGAAGAAACCTCAAAAAGTGGCAAGCGGTTATACCATAGACGATGGCCGTCTTTTTGATGATTTGGCTGTCGGTGAAACAGTTGATGCACATACAAGCGGCAAAGAAATCCGTCGGGCTTTTGTGGCAGAGGAAGATATGTATCTTGACACCACCTGGGGCGAAGTGCAATTTGTGGCTAAAGGCGGTTTGGTTACCTTTATGGGAGATGAGGCGATAGGTAATAATAATCCGTGCGATATGGTTATCCATACCGAGGAAGGCAATGGCAAAGTTGTTTTAACAGATCACTATTTGCAAGTGGCAACTGATTTGACAGAGCGTGGATTACCTATATTAAAAGGAACACAGAAGTTTTTAGACGTGATTAAAGAGGAGGACTTGAAAAATCCTTATTGGAAAAAAATGAATAATCTTTTGAGTATGTTGCATTTTTCTTTAAGAAAGGCTAAAGCTAAGATTGTTTTTGCTTTGCGCGGACGTTCTCCGGAATTAAAAGATGCGCGAGATGCCGTTTTAAGATCTTCAAAAGATAAACCTATTTCTCAAGAAGCAGCTTTGACTTATTTGAAAATGAATCCGGATGCTGTTTTTGAGATTGAAAAAATTGAAATTCCGGTTCGTTTAACCAAAGCACAGGCAGATCAAGAGGTACAAACTACGGTTTTAGCTCGTGACGGACGTACAATTGATGAAACCAAAAGAGTTACCAAAGAAGGATTTGGTATTGATACGCGTACGACTATTAACGGTGGAATTGACCAATATGCAAAGAAGCCGGAGAAGGTGGCTGGCGGTTATACCATAGACGATGGTCGTCATTTTGATGATTTGGTTGTCGGTGAAACGGTTGATGCACATACCAAAGGAAGAGAAGTTCGCAAGGCATTTGTTGTTCCGTTTGATATGTATCTTGATACCACCTGGGGCGAAGTGCAATTTGTGGCTAAAGGCGGTTTGGTTACCTTTATGGGAGACGAGGCTATTGGTAACAATAATCCATGTGATATGGTTATCCATACTAAAGCAGGCAATGGTAAAGTTGTTTTAACAAAGCCGGCCAGTGAGATTTGTAATGATGCCGAAAAGATGGGTATTCCTTTGTCTCAAGGAGCGAAGAAATTCCTTTCAGTGGCTCATGCAGAAGATGTAAAAAATCCATATATCAGCACGTGGCGTGAAGTATTTGCCAGTGTAAAACACGGGATGTTTGTTGTTCAGAAAAAGTTTGAATCTTTTTTAGATAAAAAACACGAAACAAAAAAGAAGCCTACTGTTAAATCTAAGGAAAAAACGGCTGTTAAGACAAGAAAAAAGACAAACGGTCGAGTTTAGTACGAATTATGTGGAAAAAACGGAGGTTGAAATAAATCTCCGTTTTTTTATTTTAAGTGCAATTTTAGGGTTTAAACTTTTGTAGAAAAAGTGATTCTTTTCTTGTATGTCATCCGAATTTGATTTAGCCTACAGGTATAATTTTAAGTTTTTTTAAGAAAGGATGATAAAATGACAGCACCTTTAATGCCTAAGGCAACAGCGGTATGGCTGGTTGAAAATACGACTTTGACTTTCAAGCAAATCGGTGATTTTTGTGAGTTACATGAATTAGAGGTTCAAGCTATTGCTGATGGAGATATTGCCTATAATATTCGCGGTGTTAGCCCTATTTCTAACGGACAACTGGCTGTTGAGGAGATTGCCCGTTGCGAGGCCGATCCACAGGCACGATTGGTTGCAACACCGTTGGAGAAGAATGTTAAGGAAAGAAATGCAAAGGCTAAGAAGATTTTATCACCAACACAGCGTGCAGAAAAGCCGAATGCTATTCTTTGGATTTTGAAAAATTGTCCTGAAGTTATTGATTCTCAGATTTGTAAGCTTATCGGAACAACTAAACCGACAATTAATTCTATTCGTACCGGTACACATAGTAATATGGCAAATTTGCGTCCGGTAAATCCGATGGCAGTTGGTCTTTGTTCTGAGAAGGATTTAGAGAAGGCTTTAGCTGTTTCACAACAACAGGCTGAGATTAAAGAAAATAAAGGAAAGAAGAAGACGAAGAAGAAAAAAGTTGCTAAAAAGAAAGTTGCGAAGAAGGCTGCAACCAAGAAGGCCGCAGCAAAGAAAGCAACCGCTAAGAAGACTGCAACCAAGAAGGCCACAGCAAAGAAAACAACCACTAAGAAGACTGCTACAAAGAAAACAACAGCCAAGAAGACAGTAGCTAAAAAAGCGACAGCAAAGAAGGCTGCAACTAAGAAAACTGTTGTAAAGAAGACAACTGTTAAAAAGACTGCTACAAAGAAAACAGCAGCCAAGAAGACAGTAGCTAAAAAAGCGACAGCAAAGAAGGCTGCAACCAAGAAGGCGCCGGTAAAGAAAGCAACTGTTAAAAAGACTGCTACAAAGAAAACAGCAGCCAAAAAGACAGTAGCTAAAAAAGCGACAGTGAAAAAGGCTGCAACCAAAAAGGCGCCAGTAAAGAAGGCAACTGTTAAAAAGACTGCTACAAAGAAAACAGCAACCAAGAAGACAGTAGCTAAAAAAGCGACAGTGAAAAAGGCTGCAACCAA
>JBGUWS010000014.1:0-138355 GCA_045221335.1 Alphaproteobacteria bacterium
TACCGATGTACATTGCAGCATTAAAGTTGGAATAGGCTTTGACCATTTTAACTTCTTCCTTATTTTTCTTTAGGATATCATAGATAAAAGAAGAGGAAACAGAATCAAAACAAGCTTTGGAACAGGCATAAAAAAATTCGCCAACTAGAATAATTTCAAATCCCCTGAAATTAATCCATAAGAATAATCTTGCTAAAAACAGGGAATAAGCTGTAATTAAAATATATTTTCTTGGGAAAATATCTCCTAAATATCCGGCAGGAATTTCAAATAAAAAGGCAAAGAAAACAATCAAACCCTGAATGAGGTAAAAATCTCCGACGGTTAAGCCATTTTCTTGATAGAAAAACAATAAAACAGGTAACAAAAACAATTGTGAACGCAAAAAAGCCGCCACGTTATACATAGAAAGCGGAACAAATGAAACAAATTTACTCATAATTTATCATTTCCAATTAAAATACATTTTACCATAGAATAACCGAGCTCATTTGTCTTGAGTTATTTTTCAGGTCACTATAATATTAAGCATAAAATGTTAAAATCTTTTTAAAAACAAAGCCTAAGCAGATGAAGAAAAAATTTTTAACTATATTTCTCTTAAACATATTGATTTTTATTGGTGTCATTTTAGTTGCGTTATATTTTAGACCATATCAGTTAAGTATTGCTGCCATAATGAAAGACGAGAAGCCCTATTTAAAAGAATGGATTGAATACCATCGCCTGTAAGGTGTAGAACACTTTTATCTGTGCGACAATGATAGTACAGACGGGAGTGAAAAATATTTGGAACCGTATATCAAAAAAGGACTGATTACTTACCTAAAAATGCCGGGTGTTAATCAGCAATTGGCTTGTTATGAAAAGATTGTATCCGAATATAGAGATCAGAACAAATGGTTGGCAATCATTGATTTAGATGAATTTTTAGTTCCTCTTAAAGCAAATACCATCCGTGAATTTTTATGAGAGTTTGATGATGTTTCCGAAGTGAGTTTGCACTGGATGAATTATGGTGACTCAAAGGCTATTAGTCGCCCTAATGGTTTGGTAACAGAATTTTTTACCTATCATGGCAGATTTCTTAATCATACAGTTAAATCAATTGTTCGTCCCAAAGATGTCATTGATTTTAAAAATCCGGGTTCAAATCATTATGTCAAGGTGAGAGGAAAAGTGTTAACGAAAATCACCAGCCTGTCAATTATATGTTAAATATGAGTATTTCCGGAGATAGGGCGCGTGTTAATCATTATATATTAAAAACTTATGAAGAATTTTTGCATAAAAAGAGCCGTGGTCATCCGGAAGGAATACCGATAAGTTATGAATATTATTTCTTTCATAATGAAAATGATGTCAATGATGATAATACAATGCAGCGCTTTATACCTAAGTTGAAGAAAAGAATGCAAAAAAGTCCGTTACCTGATGTTTCATTACCTAGATTTGAAAATATGCCGGCAAGTTTTGATGAACTGTACTTTTCAGCTGATATTGCTTCACAAATATTGGGCCAAAAGATAACAGTACCGATGAATTTTTATGAGATTGAGAAACGTTATAAAAATAATTATCCGCAATACAAGTAAAACCATGATTTTATCTCTTACCCAACAAAAAAATCCCGCCCAACAAAGGCGGGATTTTATTTTTAAGGAATATAAATTATTTTAAGCTGTCAATCTTCTTTTGAATGTCAGTCAATGCTCTACCATAAAAGGGCTCACCGTTAATCAATAACATCGGTACACCATTAACTCCCAAAACTTGTGACAACGAATCAATATCTTGAACACCGCGTCGAATGTCCTTTTCCTCAACCATCTTCTTAATCTCATTTATGTCAAGACCCTCATCTTTCAGTATTTGATCAATTGTTGCTTCGTTCATGTTAGGCAATGTCATAATACCTTCGTAAACCTCAACAAATTTTCCTTTCTTTGCTGCAGCTAAAGATGCTTTGGCAGCATATGGGGAATGTTCGCTAATAAAGAATAAAGGCTCAAAAATAAATCGAACATCTTTGTTGTTTTTCATAACTTGAGACATGACAGGAGCTAAAGCCTTACAGTGTCCGCAAGCAAAATCAAAGAACTCAACAACTGTTACCTTGGCATCTTTAGGACCTACAGAAGGAGCAACTTGATTACTAATGATTTCATTCCAATGTTCCTTAAAAAGACTATTTTCCTCTTCGTTTTCAGAATCTTCTTGTATTTCTTCATTTAAAGAGGATATGGAAGGGTTATTTTGAATATATTCATGAATTTGCTGTTTTAATACGTCATCAGATATACGACCGGAAAAATTTTGTATAGTGCGGCCGAAGTTTTCATTTTTTGTAATCAATTCAAAAATATCCTGCGAATGGTTTTTAATGTATTGACCAACCATCGCATTTATTTGATTTTGCCTTTCTGCTTGCTTTTTAGGACAATGTGCATCAATATAAAGAACAATCACAGCACCAAGTGCACCCAATACAATCATCAAAAGGGCTTTAAGTAATTTTTTCATCATTATGGTTCTCCAATTAAATAACAACCATAATTTATCAGCATAAAAGAGAAAATCAATAGATTTTTTAGTAAAGCAAAAAAAAGAGGAGACAAATCTCCTCTTTTTTTTTAATTAATCAGACTTATTTGCGCGCATCAATAGCCGCTTGAATAGGTCCTTGATCAATGGCTTGTAAAGCCTCACCGTTAATGATTAAAGTCGGAACACCGCGAACCTCAACCTTATGAGAAAGTTCTGAGATAGAAGAAAGTGCCTTCTTAACATCATCGCTTTCCATAATTTCTTTAGTTTTAGCAACATCTAGGCCGGCATTCTTAATAACTTCATCAATAACTTCAGGTGTAACCTGACCATTGTGTGTTAAGAAAGCTTCATAAACTTCAATAAATTTACCTTGTTTATGAGCAGCTAAAGCTGCCTTTGCTGTCTGTATAGAACCTAAGAAGGTAACGGGCTTAAATACAAATTTAACATCTTTATTTGCCTTAATAACCTTCATCAATTCCGGAGCTAAACGCCGACAATAACCACAATTGAAATCAAAAAATTCAACAATCGTTACTTTAGCATCTTTAGGACCGACAAACGGAGAAGCTTCGTCAGTGCTTAAAGCTTCCCAATTCTTCTTATAATTTTCAGCAATACGCTTTTGTGCTTCTTCCTGTTCCTTCTTAGCTGCTAAATCCAAAGATTCACGAATCTTAAGAGGATTATTCATCAAATAATCTTCAATTGCTTGATTCATGTCCTGAGGATTACTTGCAGAAGCCGATTTCTTACCAGCAACCGTACAAGCCAAAGCAACAGAAATAATAACACTTGCAATAACCGAAACTAAAACGGTGATAATATTGTCTTTATTCATAATTTCCATCCTTAAAAACGTTATATAACCCCTAAAAAGTAGCTGATAAAAAAATAAATGCAAGCCTAAATAAAAAAATATTGACAAAGTGTGTAAATTTTAAAATCATAGGAAAGAAAGGTTTTTTATCAGAAAGGGATACTCATACACGATGTTTAATGTAAAAATTTCACTATTTGCACGTACACGCGAATTAGAGCACATCATAGATGGATTACACGATAAAATTATTGAAATATCAATGGTTTTTAAGGATGCTGTTGATGTTTATCTAAAAGAGGGGTGTAGCGATAATTACCGTAGAACAAGTAAGAAAATCAAAACCATAGAACATGATTCGGATACATTGCGCCGTGAGATAGAAAGCAGATTATACGAGCAAAACCTCATTCCCGATATGCGCGGCAATATTTTGCAATTAGTGGAAAATTTGGATAGGGTTGTAAATTTGTTTGATGAAGTAGCCCATAAGTTTTACATTGAAAGACCGGATATCCCGGAGAGTTATCATAAACAGCTAAGAACACTTGTCAGTCAAGTTTCTGATTGTGCGGAAAATATGGCCATAGCTTCACGTGCTTTTTTCAGAGATTTGGTAACATTGCGTGATTATTCGCAAAAAGTATACCTATTGGAAAATCAAAGTGATAAAACCTCTGCACGTCTAAGAGAAGCAGTATTTAATTCTGAACTGGAATTAGCCCATAAAATACAAATCAATACCTTCGTTGAGGAAGTTGCAGATATAGCTGATTTAGCTGAGGATTGTATTGATGCATTACTGATCTTTGCCATAAAAAGGGAAATTTAATAGATGTTCAGTTATCTGTTTTTTTTATCTAGCGGTTTATTTTTAGGGTGGTCACTTGGCGCTAATGATGCATCGAATATTTTTGGTACGGCTGTGGGAACCAAAATGTTGCGTTTCTCTGTTGCCGCAGCTATTGCTGGGATTTTTATTATCATAGGATCTGTGTTTTGTGGGCAAAGTACGGCTGAAACACTCAATCATTTAGGTGGGGTCAATACTTTAGCAGCGGCTTTCGCTGTTTCTTTATCATCAGCATTAGCGGTTTTCTTAATGCTAAAATCAGGCATCAGCGTTTCAATATCACAAGCCATTGTCGGCGGTATTGTCGGTTGGAACGTTTATACATTAAATCCGACAGATACTGAAATACTGGCACGTATTTGTGCCTCTTGGATCTTATGTCCCATAATCTCCGGCATTGTAGCCGTCATGCTCTATCTTTCAATCAAAAACATAATGCATCACAGTAAACTACACATATTGTGGCAAGATTGGGTGGTACGTGTAGGTATGATCTTGACAACAGCATTAGGGGGATACGCCTTAGGTGCAAACAATATGGCAAATGTTGTTGGGGTTTTTATCGATTCGTGCCAATTCGGAGAACTAAAAATAGGGGAGCTATATACCTTAAGCGGTATCCAAGTATTATTCTTACTTGGAGGAGTAGCCGCCTGTATCGGTGTTTTCACATATTCCCAAAAAGCCATTAACAATATTGGCAGAAATTTACTTGTTTTTTCTCCAATGGTTGCATGGATTGTCATTCTATCCCAATCGCTGGTGTTGCTTATGTTCTCTTCTAACAAACTGGAAGAATTATTAAGGATGTTGAATTTACCAACCTTACCGGCAGTTCCGGTATCAAGTACACAAGCCGTTATTGGTGCAATAGTAGGTATTGGTTTAGCCAAAGGTGGAAAAGGGATAAAATGGGGGTTAGTATTAAAATTAATGGCTGGATGGGTCGCATCTCCGCTTATTGCTTTTGTCTTAAGCTACATAAGCTTATCTTTTATGGAAAATGTATTTCGCCAACAGATATTAGCACCATGAGAGGGTATTAAATGAAAAAGTTGTTATGCAATAAATTACCGTCTCTGCTATTGTTGGCACACTTGGCAATAGGTTTGATGTTTTGTTTATACATTTCATGGGGTACGACAACATTAGGGGGAGATACATTAGAACATATACATTCCTCATGGTTGGTCTTTGCAAATTTCATTCCCTACAAAGATTTTTTTCAGCATCATAATCCATTGTTGTGGTACATGTTTTCCCCACTTGTCGGATTACATGCTAAAGGTATTGATGATAATGTAATTACATCTATGGTAACCTCAGCAGCCATCATAGTATCTTTTATTAATTATGGATATCTTTATCTGATAACTTCCAGGTTTTTAAGCACAAAGCTAGGAGGTCTAATTGCTGCCTCTATCGCGCTAACACCATATATTGTTCTTTCAATCATCCATTTTCGTCCGGATAATTTTATGTTTGCGACATTTTTTGCCGGCTTATACTATTACTTTTGCTATTTAGATCGTCAAAAAGTTTGGCAGTTAAGCTTGTCATTTTTGCTGTTTTGGTGCTCTTTTATGTTTTTACAAAAAATAGTTTTTACCTTGTTATTGCTAGGTTTTATTACGCTATATCTCTTATACCGAAAGAAAATACGTTTTTCAGATTTGGTGTACGCAAGTTTATTGCCAATATGTTTAAGCATAGGATTCGTATTATATCTTTATCAAAATAACATTTTAAGTATTTGGTATCACTCTAACTTTACTTTCAATCTTCATATACCGGAATTATTCGGCAAAAGGCGGATAGGAACATTTTGGTCTGAACTTCGGTTGTTACTTATAGGATCGATATGTTCAATACTTTTCTGTTGGAAAAACTCAAACATATATTTTAAAATTCTTGTCATTATATTTGTATCAGAATTATGTCAGCGATTATTTTATTTTTCAGCATTTGCCTATTATTTTTGCTTGTTAGTGTATGTTTCCGCTATCTTAAGCGCCGTTTTCTTAATTAAGAAAATTTTTAGTCGTTGGGAACTGTTAATTTATATTTTGATTGCCTCACTATATTTATGTATGTACAAACCGGCCATATATGAGGGGAATCTTGGGCAGCGTGCAAGCAGATTTTATATGCCGCTAAATAAAGAAATTGTGAAACTTGTAACGCCATGTGATTATGTACTCAACGGAGATGGAACAATCTATAATCTTTATAATAGAGATCCTTATTACTATTGGAATCTTTTAGGCCAAACAGATGTTATTGGGGCAAAAATAGGTATTTATCCACTTATGGATATCAGTGAAATCATTCAACGCTACAAACCGCGTGTCATTACTAATGCCCCATATTATGACAAATATGCTAAAGAACGGGGCCTTGATATTATCGTACATCAGCCAAGCGAAGACTTGATCAAACGTTATTATAAACCTCTTAATTCCGAAAATTTATATATTCTACGTCCGGAGTTCATACCGGCCAAGTGTGATGTTGATTATAAAAAGCGTTATTATTATGCACACGACTAAAATTTGGAATTTTCTAGATATCTAAATCTTCGGCAAATCTGGCACGTTCAATAATGAATTTAAAACGTTGTTCCGGATCTTTTCCCATCAATCTTTCAACTTGACGCCGTGTTTCGAAGGCTTCATCGCGTGCTTCTTCCGTGTTAGCCGTTGGAATAGTCACACGCAAAAGAACACGATTATTTTTATCCATTGTTGTTTCCTTCAATTGCAAAGCGCTCATTTCACCCAAACCTTTAAAACGACTTATTTCCGGCTTCTGATTGGCCTTTGCCTTCTTTAAGATAAGGTCTTTTTCTTCATCATCAAGGGCATAGTAATTTTTGCCGCCGAATACAATTTTATAAAGTGGTGGAGTAGCAATAAACAAATGCCCGTTTTCAATAAGTTTTGGCATATATTGGTAGAAAAAAGTCATCAATAAGGAAGTAATATGTGCACCATCAACATCAGCATCCGTCATGATAATAATTTTTTCATAGCGCAGATTTTCCTCTTTATAATTGTCTTTAGTGCCGCAACCAAGTGCTTCAATCATATCTTTAATTTCTTGATTCTGTGTAATTTTATCAAGACTTGCACTGGCAACGTTTAAGATTTTACCGCGCAGAGGCAGGATAGCTTGTGTCATCCTGTCGCGTCCTTGTTTGGCAGAGCCACCAGCAGAATCACCCTCAACAATAAAAATTTCTGTATCTTCTGCTGCCGCTTTGGAGCAATCCGCTAGCTTTCCAGGTAATCTTAATTTTTTTGTGGGCGATTTACGATTTTGTACCTTTTCTTCTTTGCGTTTTTTACGAAGCTCTGCTCTGTCAATAACATAAGAAATCAAAGCCTCGGCATTTTCTTTGTCGCTTGAAAGCCAGTGATCAAAAGAATCTTTGATTGCCTTTTCAACAAGATAGGCCGCTTTTGTTGATGTCAGTTTATCCTTTGTCTGACCTTGAAACTGTGGATCGCGAATAAATACAGAAAGCATAATTGCTGCATCGCTTAAGAAATCATCACCGGTAACGCTAGCCACTTTTTTAATATTTGCCATATCAGCATATTCTTTCAATCCCTTTAAAAGAGCTGTGCGAAAACCTTGTTCGTGTGTCCCTCCTTGGGGAGTAATTACCGTATTACAATAAGAGTTGCAAAATCCTTTTTCATCTTCCGGCCAGCTAATCGCCCACTCCACCTTACCTTCATCACCGGCAAGCTCGGCTTCCCCGGAAAAAGGCATGCGATTGATAGTTGTTCTTGTACCGATTTGATAGTTCAAAAAGTCAAGCAAGCCATTGGGAAAATTAAATTCTGTCTCTTCAGGAATATTGTCTTCTTCTTTAATGAGCTCGGGTGCACACTTCCACAGAATTTTGATTCCTTTAAAAAGAAAAGCTTTCGAGCGTGCCATACGATAAATTTTGGTCGGGACAAATTGGTTATCTGAGCCAAAAATCTCTTCATCAGGTAAAAAAGTGATACTTGTACCGCGGCGATTGGGGGCATTTCCTACAAATTCCAAAGCTGTTATAGGCTTACCTCTGGAATATTCCTGTCGATAAAGTTTCTTATCACGAGCAACCTCAACAATAAGTTTTTTAGAAAGTGCATTAACCACAGATGATCCGACACCATGCAAACCACCGGAAACCTTATAAACACCACCACCGAACTTACCACCGGAGTGCAAGGTGGTAAAAATAACCTCCAGAGCAGATTTATTAGGATATTTCGGATGTTGATCAATAGGAATTCCACGACCATTATCTGTAATTGTAACAGATAGGTCTGCATTAACGATAATTTCAATTCGGCTGGCAAATCCAGCTACGGCTTCATCCATAGAATTATCTAAAATTTCAGCAACTAGATGATGAAGTGCTTGTTCATCCGTACCGCCGATATACATACCCGGACGATGACGAACAGGCTCCAATCCCTCCAAAACTTCAATATCTTGGGCGGAATACTCTTCCTTTGCTGTGACAGCAGCAGAACCCTCAAATAAATCGCTCATAATTCCTCATTTTGTTTATTAATTCATTTATTACGGCAAAAAATATATAGAATGAAAACCAATCAAACAAGCAAAATCTCATATATTTTAACAGGATTTTACTGTAATAACTAAATTTTAAGATCTCATATACAAGAATAATGCATAGGTTAAATGAAACTCCAGTTGTATTTGGAAAAATAACACATGACAAGAAAAGAAAAGGACGATAGAAAATTATCTGAAGAGCTAATAAATAAAATTAGTCAAACAGAACTACCTAAATTGACGATTGAATGTGATAGAGATGCTTTTTATAATGGTTTAGATCATCATTCAGAGTCTCCTGATACGCCTGAAGGCGCTGCTTCATACCTTCTTTTAGAAATTAAAAATATCGGAGTAGCAACCGCTATACAAAATGCCCAAGAAAAAGGCTATGAGGTTATTGATTGTTCGGTACCAGAAGTGCCAAATGAAAATATACCTCAAGACATGCAAAATCTTGGGGTTAAGATTTTTCGAGGTCGGGTCCTTGTGGATTTAACGCAAATTCACGAAAAAGGACTAACAGATACATTGAAAAAAGGAATCTGTTATAGTACAAAAAATGAGGTTGTTGTACTCGAGACAGTATTTCTCTGTAAAAAAGACGACAAAACAGTAATAAGCCGTGTTCATAAAGTAGCTGAAATGAGGATAAAAAGCACCTTATCGGTTCTTTTTCATGAATTAAAGCATATTAAAAATGGCTTGCTATTACTTCATAGACCATATGCCTCTGATTATAAAGAGCCGACAGAAAAAGAGAAATACTTATTGCAAGTGGAAGAAGAAAGGACAGCAACTTTTAATTCTGTTAATGAAATCCTAAAAAGATACTTAAAATCGGGTAATTTTCAAGATTTTTCCATGTTTTCGCCAGAAATGGATTGGCTGGTTAAAGAATTAAAGGGTAAGACACCCGCACAGATTAAAAAACTTTGTTATCCGCCGACAAAATTGATGAATAAAGTATTGACAAATTGGAATAACGATAAGTTAGACACATATTTTGACCAATTTCAGCGTGAATGCGATAGAATATGCTGTGATTCGCTGTTGATACCGACAGATACCACCGGAAAGGAATTTAAAAAGCAACGTTCCCTGATGTATACTTATGAGGTATATAATCCTTATACCCAAAAAGATGAAATGATTGATTTGTCTCCGGCTATAGAAGCAGATATTCCGATTTCTCGTAAAGTAAAACAAAAAATTATAACACCTTGCGAAGAAAAAAGGAAAAAAGCAAAGGAAGAGTTATATGCGTTAATACCTGATCAAAAGACGGAAATTCTAGCGGCTAATTTTTCAGAAACCTTAAAACGTGAAAAAATAGCGCAGTGGTTATCCAAATCTAGAAATAGTGATGCTGAAACTATTCTAGATAGAGTTCGTTTTGCTGAACCTATCAAGCCCACAAAACGTAATTTTATCATCAGACATATGAAAAAGAAAATGAGCCGGTTGCCGCCACCAGAAAGAGCTCTGAAATATGCTGCAGTGTTCGGGGGGCTTCTGATAGGAAGTACTTTTGGGGTCTATTTAGCTCAAGAGCACAACAAAAAAGAAAATGAGCCAATCACACATACATATAATTTACCGCCGGGAATGAGATTTGGACCAGAAGCAGAACAAGAAAATAGAGATTTTGATTTCAGTATAACTAAGGTTCAGAATGAGGCCTATCTGGATGAAATAGCACGTGAGCAGATGTTTTATAGAACAACAATAGAAATAGAAACAGGAAAGGTAACAATAAAAAAAGAAACAAAAAAAGGAACAGAAACAAAAACAATAAAGTTTACAAGGAAAAATCGACGGGATTAGATGCCTTTACAGAAATACACCAGTATTTAATAATTATCAAAAACATAAAAAAAACACTTGCAAAATAAATATTTTGGGCTTATAAGACTCCACGAATTCAGCAATGATGCTGTTTTTCATAATTCACACGTAGGCTTGGCGTCAGCTTTGGAGTTCAAAGTTTCACGCTCCGGTGCTTAAAGGAATTTAAGCCGTCCGCCTGCGGAGGTTTAACCGGAAAATAAGGAAATAAAAAATGTCATTACCGACTTTTACTTTACGTCAGCTCGTAGAAGCAGGCGTACACTTCGGACACCACGCTCGTCGTTGGAATCCGCAAATGGCACCGTTTATATACGGTAAAAAAGATAATGTTCACATCATTGATTTGCAAAAAACTTATCCAATGCTTTACACGGCTTTAGCTGTTGCACGTGATGTTGCAGCCAAAGGTGGTAAAGTTTTGTTTGTTGCAACAAAGCGTCAAGCTCAAGAAATTGTTAAAGAGAGCGCAGAAAGATGCGGACAATATTATGTTAACTATCGTTGGCTCGGTGGTATGCTGACAAACTGGAAAACAGTCAATCGTTCTATCAATCGTCTCGTTAAATTAAACGAAATGGAAGAAAAGAACGCATATGATGGCTATACCAAAAAAGAAATGCAAAACATCAAGAAAGAACAAGAAAAATTAGCTCTTTCTCTAGATGGCATTAAAAACATGGGCGGTCAACCGGATCTGTTGTTTGTTATCGATACACCAAAAGAAGCTTTAGCAATTAAGGAAGCCAAGAAACTCGGTATTCCTGTTATTGGTATTACGGATACAAACGCAAATCCAAATGATGTTGATTATCCTGTACCGGGCAATGATGATGCCATCAGATCCATTCAATTATACTGTGAACTTATTTCATCAGCTATTTTGGATGGTATGCAACAAGAAGTTGCAGCTCAAGGTGTTAAGGTAGAAAATACCGAACAAACATTTGATGATGCAGAAAACGCTTAATTGATAATTAACGTTACTGGGCAGCGGCTTAAGCTACTGCCCGAAATTTTTCAATAGATAATCAAGGGGATGAAATAATGGCTGAAATTACCGCAGCAATGGTAAAAAGTTTAAGAGAGACATCCGGTGCCGGTATGTTGGATTGCAAAAAGGCATTGGTTGAAACGAATGGAAATATGGAAGATGCAGTCGACTGGCTTCGTAAAAAAGGTTTAGCATCAGCTGCCAAAAAAGCAAGCCGTATTGCAGCAGAAGGTTTGGTTTCTGTCTGTGTTGAAGGCAATGCTGGTGCTGTTGTTGAAGTTAATTCAGAAACAGATTTTGTTGCTAAAAATGATATCTTCCAAGATTATGTAGAAAATGCAGCAAAAGCAGCCTTAGCTGTCAAAGGGAACATCGATGCCTTAAAGACCTTCGTTTGCCCTGTAACAGGAAAAGAAATGGGTGTTATTTTAACCGATATGATTGCAAAAATCGGTGAGAATATGAACTTACGTCGTTCTGCTTACCTAAGCGCAAACAATGGCATTGTTTGTTCGTATATGCACAATGCCGCTCGTCCAAATCTTGGCAAAATCGGTGTTTTGGTTGCCTTAGAAGGCTCTGCTGATAAAGCTAAAATGCAAGAACTCGGCAAGCATATTGCAATGCATATTGCAGCAACAAACCCGATTGCACAAACAATTGCAGAAGTTCCGGCAGAAGCAGTAGCTCGTGAAAAAGCAATTTTCTCAGAGCAGGCCTTGGCCTCTGGTAAGCCTGCAAACATTGTCGAAAAAATGGTTGAAGGCCGTATCCGTAAATATTATGAAGAAGTTGTTCTTGAAGAACAAGCATATATTATGGATCCAGACAAGAAGGTAAAAGATGTTATAGCTGATTTTGCTAAAGCTAACGGTGCAGAAGTAAAGTTAGCCGGTTTTGTATGCTTCAAACTTGGTGAAGGCTTACAAAAACGTGAGGAAGACTTTGCTGCCGAAGTTGCCGCTCAACTAGGTAAATCTGCTTAAATCTAAGAGATTGTAATAATAACAAAACGGCCTCTATTCTTAAAAATAGGGGCTGTTTTTAATTAAAGGTCATACTTTTTATAAAAAAATAACACATATAGATAGTTGTCCCGGACTTGACATTATAAAATTATGCTCTAAATTACCAATAGATTTATTCATTAAGGAGATGGCAGATGTCAAAAAAGTTATTAAGTGTTCTTTGTGCAAGTGCATTGTTGATAGGCTGCGCAGATAACATCAATTCAGATCACTATTCAACTAGTGCAACGGGTAAGATTTCAACCGTGGCGCAATGTACGGTACTGAGTGTTCGTCAAGTATCTGTCGACAGTGGTGATACCAGTGCCGGAACTCTTGTTGGTGGTCTTGCTGGCGGTGTTGCCGGTTCAACTATCGGCCATGGCCGTAGCGCAAATGCTTTAGGAGCTATCGGAGGCGCACTGTTGGGTGGTTTAGTAGGTAGTGCAACTCAAAAAGGTTTGAGCTCACAAAGAGGTTTTGAGTATATTGTTAAACTGGATAATGGTCAAGCCATCAGTATTACTCAGGGTGCTAATCAGCCGTTAATGGTTGGCCAACGTTGTTTGGTTTTATACGGTAATCCGGCACGTATTATAGCACAATAATAAAAAAGAAAAAAACGTAGAACACCGAATATCAGAATTTTTCGGTGTTCTATTTTTTTACGGTAACCAAAATATTATAAATAAAATATGTCGATTCGCATGCCAAATATCAATAACAAAAACTAGCCTTTTACTTTCAACAAAAGTTCTTTGACAAACGAAGGCAGAGTATCTCCGGCTTTTCCCATAACATGTTGATCAAAGTAAAAATTATTTGAAGTTGCTTCCAAATTAAATTCAATAGTATCTGCCCCGTAGTACTTCGCGGTTTGTACAAAGCCGGCTGCCGGAAAAACCACCCCCGATGTACCGACGGATACAAATAAATCAGAGGTTCTTAACAGCTCTTCTACCTTATCCATATAAAGCAAATTTTCACCAAAGAAAACAATATTTGGTTTCATCATTCCCATGACGTGACAGTTGGAACAAACAGTCTCAGAATTAACATCGCCCCAACTTTCAAGTATGTGTCCGCAATTTAGGCAAACAGCTTGGTTAATCTGTCCGTGAATATGATAAATATTTTTGCTTTTTGCTTTTTCATGTAGAGTATCAACATTTTGGGTAACGATATTGATTTCTGCCGGATATTGTTGTTGCAATTCAGTAATTGCTATATGTGCAGCATTTGGTTTAGCATCCCATAATTCCGGTTTCATCTGATTATAAAAATCATGCACATAGTCCGGATTTTTATAATAAGCCTCAATTGTCGCAACATCTTCAACACGATGATTATTCCACAGACCATTCTCACTTCTAAACGTAGCCAAACCGGATTCCGCAGAAATTCCCGCACCGGTTAAAAACAAAATTTTTTTATATCTCTCTCGCATAAGCCCTTCTTAAAGATTTTCTTAAACAATTTACTGTACATATACAACATAAAATACTTTTAGGCAATCCTTTTTATAGTAGGGAGAACAAATGATGTGTTGTAAAGGATTAATTTTATTTATAGCTTTAGTAATAGGGTTCATGGCCGCAATATATCTGATTTATCAGGCATATTCTTTCATACGTTGCGGTTGTGGAAAATACGGCCCGTTTGTCTCAAGCTATGGTAAAATCAAAAAAGATATATTAGACGAAGCACGTAGCGTGCTAAAAAAATCAAAGAAATCTCTAAAAGTGACAGATCTGGGCTGTGGAAGCGGTGCGTTATTGTTACCATTGGCTGAAGAATTTCCTCAACACGAGTTTATAGGTTTGGAATGGGATGTTGTTCCTCTGACAATGGGAAAAATAAAAGCCAAAAGAAAAGGACTTAAAAATATCCGTTTCGTTAAGGGAGATTATATGAAAACATCCCATGCCGATATGGATTTAATTATGTGCTATGTCTTAAAGGTAACAGGAGAGCCGTTGGGTAAAAAACTGGCCGCCGAGATAAAAAAAGACTGTACTGTTATTTCCGAGATGTTTCCTTTAGGTCATCTCAAAGAAATAAAGCAAATACAGTCATCTTTAGCCGGTATTCCGGAAAAGATTTATGTTTACAAAAGACCGGATGAGACGAGCAAAAAGGAACCGATAAAAAGGGCAAAGTCCGTAAAATCATCACCAAAGACTAAGAAAACCAGTGCTTCCTAAAACAGGTAAAATGCCGTTTTCAGCCGGCAGATGCAGATTTTTCTTTAACAGCATAGAATAAAATTTATTTAATTATTCTATGTATAAATGTATTTACATTTAAAACAAAAGGTCGTAAAATCCTCCATGCTTTGAGGATAATATTTATTTAATGGGGAATTGTCTAAAATGTTAACGAGAACAAAAATTATTGATTTACTTAAATCAGACACAACAAAAGAAAAGGTTTTGGTCAAAGGGTGGGTAAGAACACGCCGTGATGCAAAAGATTTTTCCTTTATAGAATTAAACGATGGTTCATGTCTTAAAAACTTACAAATCATTGCCAATAACAATCTCCCCAATTACAATGATGTAAAAACATTATCAACCGGATCATCCGTATCAATTACCGGAGCGCTTGTTGAATCTCAAGGCGGCAATCAAAAATATGAAGTTGTTGCCCATGAAGTTGAAATTTATGGTATTGCACCAGAAGATTTTCCGATACAAAAAAAACGCCATTCGGATGAATATTTACGGTCGATAGCGCATCTCCGCCCACGTGCTAATAAATATGGCGCGGCTTTTAGGGTACGTTCAACGTTGTCCTACGCAATACATAAATTTTTTCAGGAGCGGGGTTTTAACTATGTTCACACGCCGATAATCACAGGTTCGGATTGTGAAGGAGCAGGTGAAATGTTTCAAGTAACAACACTTGATCTAAACAACCTGCCTAAATTACCAACAGGTGAAATAGATTATAGTCAAGATTTCTTTGGTAAACCGGCGCATTTGACCGTATCTGGTCAGCTAAACGGAGAAATGTATGCCTGTGCTTTAGGTGATATATACACCTTTGGTCCAACATTTAGAGCCGAAAACTCAAATACAGCACGTCATGCTTCGGAGTTCTGGATGATAGAACCTGAGATGGCGTTTGCTGATATTAACGATGATATGAACGTGGCAGAGGATATGGTACGCTACTGCGTGTCTTATGTCTTAGAGCATTGTGCAGAAGATATTGATTTATTCGCAAATTTTGTGGATACAACTTTACTTGATACACTACATAATATCAAAAATAACAGCTTTGCTCGCATTACCTACACTGAGGCTATTGAAATTATGAAAAAATCAGGAAAAGATTTCGAATACAAGCCGGAATATGGTATTGATATGCAGACAGAGCATGAGCGCTTTTTAGCGGAAGAATATTTTAAGCGTCCAGTCATTGTTATCAACTATCCGAAAGAAATTAAAGCTTTTTATATGCGGATGAATGATGATGGTAAAACTGTTGCCGCAATGGATGTTCTGGTTCCCAGAATAGGTGAATTGATTGGTGGTTCTCAGCGTGAAGAACGTTATGAATTATTGAAACAACGTATCAAAGAGTTGGGTATGAGGGAAGAGGATTATGCATGGTACCTTGACTCACGAAAGTTCGGTTCGGTACCACATGCCGGTTTCGGTTTAGGTTTTGAAAGAATGATGATGCTTTTAACAGGAATAGCAAATATTCGTGATGTCATACCATTTCCACGTACACCAAAATCATTGAATTTCTAGGAGATGTGATGTGAAAAAATTTTTAATTATAGGTTTAAGCTTTTTAATGAATGTATCCATGGTATATGCAGATAACATGGTGGTAATTAATGGAGAGCAGGTCATAGAAAAACAAGAGAATGACGAAATTTTTCAAGGTGATATTTTAAAACAAAAAAGTGATGAGGACACTGCGACTGAACCAAAAGATATACCAGAAAATGGCAGTATTGAACTTGAAGTAATACATCAAATAGATAGAGAGATTGTTGCATTACCGACCTGTGATGACAAAAGGCTAACCGAGCAAACAAGAAAATATATAGAAAAATACCTCCAGGAAACAACCAATGGCGGAACATTGCAACGTCGTCGCAACTATTTTATTCTACACAGTTTATCTAATTTTAAGCAGGAAAATATTGCGGATTATAGGACGCAGGAAACAAGTCCCGTATCTGATATCATTGCAGACGTGAAGATTAACCAAGCTGTTTTAGAAGAAAATATGCTCTTATGCAAAAATCAAAGCAAGGATAAGTACGCACAGCAATTATATCTCTTAGTATATCCTAAGGAATCATCTTATATGGTGCGCGTGATTAACTTAGGAATAGAAAAGAATAATATGGGTAATACGTACTTTATGTATCAAAAATAAGCTTGATTTTTTCTTAAAAAAAATCTACATAGTCTTAAGTAGGAAAGTATGTAAATGAGCGAACATCAAAACCTGATAGTTGTTGATAAAAAAAGTCAGCTACCTGTATTGGTAGAGGATAATGGGCTATATGGCTATTTAGAAAAGATCAAACAATTTCCGGTTTTAAGCGAAGAAGAAGAAAAAAAACTCATGTATGACTTTCAAACCAAGGGTGATTTACTTTCTGCGCAGAAATTGATAACATCGCATTTGCGCTTAGCTGCAAAAATAGCCTTAACTTATCGTCATTATGGATTGCCGATGTCAGATGTTATCTCTGAGGCAAATTTAGGTCTGATGCAAGCAGTTAAAAAATTTGATATGAATAAAAAGGTCCGTTTGGCGACATATGCAATATGGTGGATAAAAGCTGCAATAAATGACTACATCCTAAGATCATGGTCACTTGTTAAAATAGGAACGGTAGCCGCACAAAAGAAGCTATTTTATAATTTAAGCCGCATCAAGACGCGGTTAGGTCTCTATGAAAATAAAGAATTAGAACCAAAAGTCGTCAAACAAATAGCCAATGAGTTGATGGTTGATGAAAAAGATGTAACGGAGATGAATCGGCGCATTGGTGGAGATAGCTCGTTAAATGTCAATATTGGAGATGATGAGGATAACCGTGAGAAAATTGATTTAATCGTCGATAACAGAGAGAATATAGAATTAAAGTTAGCCAATAAAGAAGAAAAAGTCTATAGAGCAAAAATATTAGCCGAGTGTCTGCAAAAATTAAATGAACGTGAACAATATATTATTAAAAATAGAATGTTAACGGACAATCCGTGCACGTTAGATGACATTGGCGTATATTTTAATATTAGTCGTGAACGTGTTCGTCAGATAGAGAAAAAAGCTTTTGAGAAATTGTCCGCAGAAGTCAAAAAAGCAATGGTTGCGTAAAATGATTTGTCGAGAAGATATCCTAGAAAATTTAATTAAAGCTAAAATATCGTCTCCGAGGTTAGAAACAGATATCATCCTAAAGTATGCCGCGCCGCGATATCCCGAGATGACAGAGCTTGAGCAAAAAAAAATCTTAGAAATGCTAAAGCGTCGGATAAATCATGAGCCGTTAGATAAAATTATAGGGCAAAAAGAATTTTATAAATATACTTTTAAGGTAAGCCAAGATGTATTGTCACCAAGACCTGATACGGAAATATTGTTAGAGAATGCTTTAGCCATATCTTTAACGGAAAAAATCACCCATATATTAGATTTAGGTACAGGTTCGGGGTGCATACTATTATCATTATTAAAAGAATTGCCGGCAGCAACAGGAATAGGGGTTGATATATCAAAAGAAGCATTGGCTATAGCTAAACAGAATGCCAGGATGCTTGAAATTAGTAATCGTGTGCAATTTATAAATAGTGACTGGAACAAGCTTTCTTTAACCTTTGAGTCAGTGGATATGATTGTTTCAAATCCTCCCTATATTAAGAGTACAGAAATAAAATCTTTGGAGAAAGAAGTTAAAGATTATGATCCGCTACTTGCTTTAGACGGTGGTGCAGACGGCTTAAACTGCTATAGGGATATAGCATTTTTAGCCCCAAAGCTGTTAAAAAAAGGTGGATATATTTTATTGGAAGTAGGCTATAATCAGGCTAAAGAAGTAGGTGAAATTTTCAAATATCAAGGATTTAAACACGTAAAAACAGCTAAAGATTTAGCCAATATTGATCGTTGTGTTATCTTAAGAAAATAAAATTCTGCCGATAGTTAAAAAAATGAGTTGCAAATAAAAAAAAATAGTATATTATAAAGACGTTGTAAGGCGCTGAGGATTAATTAGAGTGCGCCAAATTTTCCTTTTTTAATTTAATTGAACAGGGCACAAAGGATCGCCCTTGAAGTAGGATGTATGAAAAAACAAAATAATAGATTTCGTAGTGGGAATAACAATAGTGGTTATACCTTAAGTTATAAGTTTGACAGTGTCAGTATTGCCGGTAAGATTAATGGTACAGCATTGGACTTGATTCGTCGTTATAATGATTTAGCTAAAGAAGCACAAAGTTCTGGTGACTACGTAGATATGGAAATTTATCGCCAATATGCTGAGCACTATCGTAAGATTGTAACTGAAATTAATGAGCGTCGCCAATCTCGTTATGAAAACAGAGATAATCGCGAACAAGAAAATATTGAAAATGAAGGTTCATCAGAAGAAACCGTCGAAACAGAAGAAAATACAACAGAGAGACAAGAACCGGTAGAAGCTGTGAGTGCACCAAACGGCTATGTGGAAACATTGCCAGCAACAGAGCAGGTTAAAAGTTTTCAAGTTGTAGAAATCAGCAATGATGATCAATCTTCTTTGGAAAAAGTGAAAACAAAGAGAACATATCGTCGTCGCACACCGACAAAAGTTGCTGCCGATGCTTAATATTAGATAAAAGGATATTAAAATGCCTATAATGCTTGCGTTTATAATTATTGCCACAGCCGTGACGGCTATTATGTACCAGACATATGTTGGATACGGTCAGTATAAATGGTATACCAAACTTGCTTTTCTCTTATTTTTGGTATTAAGTGTCAGTGCTCCATTTATCAACTTTTGGATACAGCATGGTAAATATGCGGTAAGTCTCTTATATCTGTCAAAATTCTTATATTTTCTTTTTGGCTTTGTTTTTTTCCTATTTTTGTTTTCACTCATAAGAGACATCATCTGGACGATACGGAACTTAATTTGCCGGATCCCTCTAGAAGAGATGAAGGATTCAAAACCTTTACAAAAGGCAAACATCATTACGATAATCATTAGCCTTTTATTCTGTTTTTATGGGGTTTATGAGGCAGAAAAAAGTGCAAGATTAGTTTCATATGATATTATCTCACCCAAAATTAAGCAAAATACCAAATTAGTTTTGATCTCTGATTTACATATAGATATAGATGTTTCCCCAAAGTATGTGGCAAATTTGGTAAATCGAGTTAATGCACTCAAACCGGATATAATTGTTTTAAATGGAGATTTAGTAGATAATTATCCTAAAGCATTACACACACAGATGGAAGAATTGGGTAAGTTAAAGGCAAAAAAGGATATCTTTGTGGTACTAGGCAACCATGAGTTTTATTATGGGGCATTCTTTTGGGGTATTACATTTGCCAAGATGGGTTTTTCATTCTTGGGAAATACCGGAGCAAAAGTTGCAGACACAGGAATTTATGTTGCCGGTATGTTTGATCTCAATACAGTCGAGACAAACGGCATGAAAGTTAGTGTCAAAAATGCCCTATACGGTGTCTCAAAGGATGATTATGTCATTATGCTTTCACATTCTCCGAAGATTGCTAAAGGAATAACCAAAAAAAATGTTGATTTACAGTTATCTTCCCACACTCATGGTGGACAAATCTTCCCGTTTCACTATTTTGCTAAGCAGTTAAATGAAGGCCGCCTAGCTGGTTTTTATGATGTTAATGGGGTTAAAATGTATATCACAAGGGGAACAAGATATTGGGGACCTCCAATGCGTATTTTAGCTCCGTCAGAAATAACTGTATTTAATTTTTTACCGGAAAAAAATGAAAAGTAAAATAGAACAAGCACAAGATATTGCAAGAACTTATGATGTATCAACTGATCCTGATGGTGCAGTGTTCTATAGTATAAGTTTTATGCCGCATGAAAGGAATAAAACTGAAGCAATGAATTTTATTGCAATGCATCCAAATGCCAAAATGTTAGATGATACACCGTGTGGTAAAGCAATTACAGCTTTAGGATTGACAGGGAAAGTTAATGAAATTAGCGAAGAAATAGCTCAAATATGGCACACAGCTTCTGCGAGATACGTAAAAGCAGCCTCTGGCAATGTAAATGCTTTTGTGGAGGGTGCTGATGAACGGAGTACTTTCTGCACCACAGAGTTAAAAGGAATTATTGAAAATCCGCGTATCACCCATATCAATGGAGTGATAAAGAGTAAATTTATAGCAAACTTTAAGCCTAAACACTACTAAAAAACTTGTTCACGTGTGGTTCTCAACTCAATTTTTGGAAAATCTTCTTTAGCTTTATTAAGGTGCCAGGCATTACGCGCCAAGAAAACAGTTTCTCCGTCATGATCTTGAGCAATATTTGCTTGATTGGCATCAATAAATTTGTTAAGCATTGTTTTATCATCAGATTTAAGCCATCGTGCTGTGTAATACTGGGTCGGCTCAAAAACAACAGGAATGTTAAATTCTGTGCGAATGCGATCGGCCATCACTTCAAATTGCAGCACCCCGACTACACCGACAATCCATTCTGAGCCGACAACAGGTTTAAAAATACTTGCTCCACCTTCTTCAGCAATCTGTTGAAGTGCATTACCAAGATGCTTTGACTTGAGTGGATCAAGTGCCCGGACAGATTTCAAGAGCTCTGGTGCGAAACTCGGAATACCTGTAAAATGCAATTTTTCCCCTTCAGTCAAAGTATCTCCGATTCTGAGTTGTCCGTGGTTGGGAATACCAATAATGTCACCTGCATAGGCATCTTCTGCAAGCTCGCGCTCTTGAGCTAAAAACATAACTGGAGTAGCGACTTTAACAGGCTTTCCTGTACGAACTTGTAAAAGTGTCATTCCTCTTTTGAAGTGTCCGGAACAGATTCGCATAAAAGCAATGCGATCACGGTGTTTCGGATCCATATTAGCCTGAATCTTAAAGATAAAACCTGTGACTTTAGTTTCATCAGCCTTAACCTCACGTTCAGCAGTTGGTTGCGGACGTGGCGTTGGGGCAAGTTGATGTAACCCCTCCAAAACTTCTTTAACCCCAAAATTATTAATAGCACTACCAAAGAAAACAGAGGTTAAAGCACCAGCTAGGTACAATTCCAAATCAAAATTAGGGCAGAGTTCTTTTATCATCGCAACATCTTCTCTGAGTTTAGCAACGGCATGTTGGGGCAATAACTCATCAAGTTTGGGATCATCAAGTCCTCTGCATGTTTCTATTACATTATTAAGTTGTCCTTTATTACCGGTTTTATTCATTAAAATAAGTTGGTCATTAAGCAAATCATAGCAACCTAAAAAATCTTTACCGCTTCCGATTGGCCAACTGGCAGGGCACACATCAAGTGCCAGTGTTTTTTCAATATCATCTAAAAGTAAAAACGGGTCTAAACCTTCTCGATCCATCTTATTAATAAAAGTAATAATAGGAATATTACGCAAACGACAAACTTCAAAAAGCTTTTTTGTTTGTGTTTCAATACCTTTAGCAGCATCAATAACCATAACGGCAGAATCAACCGCCGTCAGTACGCGATATGTATCCTCAGAAAAATCTTCGTGTCCCGGCGTATCCAAAAGGTTAAAAGTAATATCCTTGTATTCAAAGGTCATCACAGACGATGCCACAGAAATACCACGCTCCTGTTCCACTTTCATCCAGTCAGAATGCGCACGCCTGTTTTCACCACGTGCTTTAACGGCACCTGCTTGCTGAATGGCTCCACCGAAAAGCAATAATTTTTCGGTCAAGGTTGTTTTACCGGCATCCGGGTGTGAAATAATTGCAAACGTTTTTCTTTTATTTACTTTATTTTCAGGCATTATATTCTCTATAATTTAATTAAAATTCATCCGCACTAAACCATAACGAGAGAAGTGTAATCAACAATAGATACACATTCAATTCAAAAGAGAGCTTATACACATCAATAAATGTCATTATCTAATAAGATTCTGCTTGACTCTTATAAATTCCATCTTATATTAAGCCTAAATTTTGATAACAAAATGAACACTCTACGGAGTGCCGTCAGTCAGCGAGGGTTCGCACACTGGCGCAAGTTTTTTTTATCAAATAAGGTGAAAACAATAGGAAAACAATGTTTGACGGATTAACAAATAAATTAAGCGGTATTTTCGCTAAACTAGGTTCTCGCGGTATTCTGAAAGAACAAGATATAGAAGATGGGTTGCGCGAGATTCGCTTAGCGTTGCTTGAGGCTGATGTTTCTTTGCCGGTTGTTAAAGACTTTATGGTAAAGGTCAAAGAAAAAGCATTAGGCGAGAAGGTTATCAAGTCGATTCGCCCTGATCAGCAATTGGTGAAAATTGTTTATGATGAACTGGTTAATTTATTAGGTTCGGATGACGATACTTCATTAAGTTTTAAATCCGTACCGCCTGCAGTTATTTTAATGGTAGGTTTACAAGGTTCCGGTAAAACAACAACATCAGCAAAGATTGCCCTAAAATTAAAAAAGAATAAACGTATATTAATGGCATCACTAGATATTTATCGTCCTGCTGCGCAAGAACAATTGGCACAGTTGGGACAACAAATAGGTGTTGATGTATTGCCCGTCATTAAGGGTGAAAAGCCCTTAGAAATTACCAAACGAGCCATAGCAACGGGACAAAAAGGTTTATATGATGTTTTAATTTTAGATACCGCCGGTCGTTTACAGATTGATGAAGTATTGATGGACGAAGTGGCTGCCGTTAAAAAGCTTTCAAATCCAACAGAAACACTTTTGGTAGCAGATGCCTTAATCGGACAAGAAGCTTGCAATGTTGCTAAAGAGTTTAATGAAAAAGTTGGTATCACAGGTTTGGTTTTAACCCGCATTGATGGTTCGTCAAGGGCTGGTGCCACTTTATCAATGAAAATGATTTCCGGAGCGCCGTTGAAATTTTTAGGTATCGGAGAAAAGCTTGAAGATATTGAGGAATTTCATGCTGATCGATTGGCAGGGCGTATTTTAGATAAAGGTGATGTTGTAAGTCTCGTTGAAAAAGCGGTTGAAAATATTGATAAAGAAGAATCAGAAAAAATGGCCGCAAAGATGATGAAAGGTCATTTTGATCTAAATGATATGTTAAATCAAATGCGTCAGATGAAGAAGTTAGGCTCAATGTCAAGCATTATGGGAATGCTCCCAGGCTTGGCAAAATACAAAGAACAAATAGAATCAGTTGATGCAGAAGGGATAATGAAAAAGCAGGAAGCGATAATTCTTTCCATGACCAAAGGGGAACGTCGCAATCCTGATATAATTAAGGCATCGCGCAAGAAGAGAATTGCTGCGGGAGCCGGTGTAGAAGTTCATGATGTTAACAAGTTGCTTAAATCCTATGAGCAAATGTCAACAATGATGAAGCAAATGAGAAAGATGGGCGGCCTTGGTTCGCTTGCTTCTCGTTTTATGAAAAAAAATCCGTTAGGCGCAATGAATTCGCTTGGCGGGTTTAACAATAACAAATTTCCGTTTTAACACGGAATATAAACAATAGACAAGAAAGGAAAAAAATGTCAGTTCGTATTAGACTTTCTCGCGGTGGATCAAAGAAGCACCCATACTATCGTGTTGTAGCTGCTGATCAAAGAGCTCCACGTGACGGTAGATTTATTGAAAAATTGGGTTCTTATAATCCATTGCTACCCAAAGATCATCAGGAAAGATTAGTTCTTGATGTTGAAAAAGTAAAATCTTGGTTACAGAAGGGTGCCGAACCAACAGAAAGATTGCAAAAATTATTTGCAAATTTAGGTTTGATGGAAGCGCCGAAAATGCATGAACAACCAAAAAAATCTGCTCCAAAAGCTAAAGCAATGGAGAGAATTAAAGAAAAAGAAGAAAAAGCAAAGGCTGCCGCTGAGGCCGCTGCAGCAGCAGAAGCTGAGGCTAAAGCTGCCGCTGAAGCACCAGCAGAAGCTCCTGCAGAAGAAACTCCTGCTGAGGCTTAATCTTTTTTCTTATTATAATTTTTAAGTTTATGTTGCGATAGGTAACAAGATGGATAAAGAAAATGTTTGTTTAGGAAAGATTGTCGGTGTGCATGGCATAAAAGGCGAGGTAAAAATCAAAAGCTACACAGCTGTTGATAAAGATATTGCCTGTTATGGTGCACTATCAGATAAGCACAATAAACACTTTTTTGAAATCACTGTTACCGGACATTCAAAAGATTTGCTCCGTGTTAAAATCAAAGGAATTGATGATAGAACACAAGCTGAAACTCTTATAGGGACAGAGCTGTATACCAAGCGTTCCATGTTGCCGGATCCTAAAGCCAAAGAAGTCTATTATGAAACAGACTTAATAGGCCTAAAGGTTCTTGATGAAGATAGAAAAGAAGTTGCCAAAGTTATTGGTTTTTATAATTTCGGCGCCGGTGATATCTTAGAAATCAAACTAAAAAGCGGCAAAGCGGAAATGCTACCGTTTAATATCGGGTATGTACCGGAGATAAATCTTAACGATGGCTATATTATTGTTGCGTCAACAGGAATGGTATTTCTTGATGATAAAGAGGAAATTTCCGAATGCTAAACGTTAAAGTATTAACCATATTTCCTGAAATGTTTCCCGGATTTTTGGGTTACTCTTTGACAGGCAAAGCATTAGAAGAAAAAAAATGGCAACTGACAGCAGTCAATATACGTGATTATGCTTTAGATAAACATAAATCGGTAGATGACACCCCTTGTGGTGGCGGTGCCGGAATGATTATGCGGCCGGACGTGTTAGGACGTGCTATTAAAGCTAATCATCAACGCGGGCGGATAATTTATATGTCACCCAGAGGTTTACCTCTAACACAAAGCAAAGCCCATAAGCTTTCTTTAGAAGAAGAGTTGATGATTATTTGCGGTCGATTTGAAGGTATAGATGAACGTGTCATAGAAGCTTATGATATAGAAGAAATAAGCATTGGTGACTATATCTTAACCGGTGGTGAACAGGCAGCGCAAATTATGTTGGACGCCATTATAAGATTACTTCCCGGTGTTCTCGGAAATGAAGAATCTTTGACAAATGAAAGTTTCGAAGATCATCTTCTGGAATATCCGCAATATACACGTCCAATAGAATGGGAAGGACGTACTGTTCCAGAAATATTACTCTCTGGGCATCATCAAAAGATAGAAGAATGGCGCAAAGAGCAAGCTATTATCGCAACCAAATCTAAACGGCCTGATTTATTCAAGATTTATCTTGATTCTAAAAATAGTTAGGTGTATAAAGAACAAAATTTTATAAGAAGGTAAAACTGATGAACATTATAGAAAACATTGAAAAAGAGCAAGTTGCTAAGTTGACTGAAGGGAAGAATATCCCTGATTTCAAAGCTGGTGACACCCTTAAAGTTCATACCAAAGTTAAAGAAGGTGATCGTGAACGTATTCAGATTTATGAAGGTATCTGTATCGCTCGTAAAAACGATGGTTTGAACTCCTCATTCACAGTTCGCAAAATTTCTTTTGGTGAAGGTGTAGAACGTGTATTCCCGTTATATTCTCCAAATGTTGCGAAGATTGAGGTAACACGTATTGGTAAAGTAAGACGTGCCAAGTTATATTTCTTGCGTGCCTTACGTGGTCGTTCAGCTCGTATTGCCGACGACTTGTCTGCACAAGCTAAGGCCAACAAAGAGTAATACTTTGCTCATAGGTTATAAAAACCCCGTGCTGTATTTTAGGCACGGGGTTTTGTCGTTGATTAAATAAAATTGTAGAAAAAACAAAAATGAGATTGTCATTTGCGCAATTAAGCAACTAATCTAACAGAAGAATAAAACAAAGAGGAGTCCGCTGTATGCCGGCAATTTCTGTTATTATACCAGTTTACAACGTTAAAAAGTGGCTTCCTCGTTGTTTAGATAGCCTGTTAGCACAGACCTTTACGGATTTTGAAGCAATTTGTATTAACGACGGTTCGTCGGATAGCTCTTTAGATATCTTAGATGAATATGCTCAAAAGGATAGCCGTATAAAAATCATTACCCAAGAAAATCAAGGTTTATCCATGGCACGTAACAATGGTATACGAAATGCAACAGGAGAGTATATTTATTTTCTCGATTCTGACGATTGCATTCATCCGCAAACTTTAGAAATTGCGTATTATTTTATCACCAAACATAATGCAGAAATGGTGTGTTTTGGTTTTGTTAAAAATACAGGCAATGGCCTTCCAGATATAGTGCCAATAAAAATAGAAGATATAAAATACCACATGACAGACAGACCTTTGTATTTCAATAAAAAGGAATATAAAATACGTGATAGCGTTTGGACGAAAATATATAAAAAAGAAATTTTAAATGATTTGAAGTTTATTCCGCATATACAGTTTGAAGATTACCCACATACTTTAGCTATCATGTCAAAAGAACCCAAAACAGTTATTTTAAATGAGAAATTATATTTTTATACTTTCAATGAAAGTTCAATAAGCCATTCTACAATCACACCACAACAAATTAAAGATTATCATACAGGGATAAATTTTATCTATGAAACCTATCATAAGCCGGAGCTAAAAGCAGAGTACAAATATGTTTGCCATAAGTATATTCCGAAGATCTTAAAACAACAATTAAAACGTTGTCGGAACGCAGATAAAGAAACCAAGCCAAAGATGTTTAAAGCTTTTGCAGAGGAATTAAGAGATTTAAGAGCTAAGAAAATGCTCTCTTGGCGCGGTCACGAACTAATCAGATATTTATGTTACTTATGGATAATGAGAACAACATAGAGTTTACGGTTTACGAACTTCATAAGGGGAGATCTCACAAATGTTTAAAATCATCAATGAAAAAAAAGGAAAAACACTTTATCTTTTTAATAAGAAGATAATACATTTTGGTGAAAGTAACAAACAACGCATTATACGATTAGAAAAGGAAATACAAGGTCTTACAGGTATTATGCATTTTGCAATAACAGCCCAAGATTTAAAACCTGCTGTGGGCATTTTACGTGATATTCAATTGGGGGACTTGAAAATTTTACGTGTCGTGCATGAGGTTTGTATTAAAAATAATCTGACTTATTGGCTGGATTTTGGTACACTATTGGGCGCAATGCTCTACAAAGGGTTTATTCCGTGGGATGATGACATTGATATTGCGATGATGCAGGATAATTATGATAGATTTATTGAAATTTTCAATAAAGAAACACCGGATAAAAACCTTCAAGCAGTTCGTTACACCCCACATAAAGGCTCATTATGCAATCTTATTAAAGTCGTTCATAAAGATGTTCCCCAAGTATGGGTTGATATTTTTCCCGTAGACTTATGTAATATTAAGATGACAGAAGAAGAAAAACTTATGTTTACCAAACAACGCAAAAAATTTCTTCTTGAACATAAGCGCAAAAGATCTAAATTTAAAACTCAAGAAGAATGGCTAAAAAGCCTTAAAAACCTTAAGGAAGATTTTCTAAAAACCGTTCAATACGGAACTCAGTCTGAAAAGCCATCAATATTCTGGGGATTGGAAAATGTTCATGACGCAAATCACGAACATGCTATCTTTGATTATGATGATGTTTTACCAACTTCAAAAATTTTATTTGAAGGTGAAGAGTTTATGGCTGTTCACAATCCGGAGCGATATATGCCATATATTTTTAGCAACTGGCAAGATTTACCTCAAACGCTTCATGTTCATACGGATGCAGGTCAAATGAAAATATCAGAGCTTATTAAACTTAGGGAATATATTAGAAAGGACTAAAATGAAAGTTTTTCGTTGTAGCAGAAACTATCTGAATTTTACCATAGAAATTTTAGGAATAAAATTTTTAATCCCCTGCCATAGAAAAGATAGAATAGCGCAAAATAAAAGAGATATTTTGAAAAAATTAAAAGCAAAATATGGAAAAGAAAAAATAAAAGTAGGCTTTTTGGTTAACGAACTGTCAAAATGGAAATATCAGTCATTATATAATACATTGGATCAAAATGATAATTTTGAGCCCGTCATTTTAGTTACGGAACTCAGAGGATATCGCGGAAAAGATAAAAATTATCACAATAAAATTGAAGAATGTTATGATTATTTTAAATCCAAAAATCTGAATGTCAGGTACGTTTATGACATAAAACATAGCAAATATTTGCCGTGCAAAGAGTTTGGGGTTGATATCCTTTTTTACGAGCAACCATGGAATTTAGATATAATACAAAGGCCGGACTATGCATCTCAATATGCCTTAACCTGTTATTCAAGCTATGGTATGAATCTTGTGGAATTTCCTATTGAATACACATATAAGTTCTATACATTGCTATGGACAATGTTTGTTGAAAACGAAGGCATAGCTTCATATTTTTCCAAGCTCTCGAATAATAAAGAGAATAATTATCATGGGGTAGGTTGTCCTATGTTGGATGAATATCATAATGTTAAGTCAGATAAAAATAAAACAAAACCGCTCATTATCTATGCTCCCCACCATTCTCTTGAAAATGATAGCTTAAGATGTGCCACTTTCCATAAAAACGGTAAAGAAATTTTAAATATAGCCAAGAAATATTCGGATAAAATTGATTGGATATTTAAGCCTCATCCCCGGTTAAAACAAGCGGTGATACAAAATAAGATTATGACAGAAAGCGAGGTAGAAGATTATTATAAGCAGTGGCAACAATTAGGAAGAGTTGTTGAAGACAGTGATTATATCAATTTATTCTATAATTCGGACGCTTTAATTACGGATAGTATTTCTTTCTTGGGAGAATATTTACCGAGCAAACACCCTGTATTGCACCTGCTATCAGATAATTATCTGTTTAATGAATTTGGAAAATCCTTTATTGAGAGTTACTATCAAATTCATAACATAGAGGAATTGTACAATACTTTTGAAGAAGTTATCATCAAAAAGAATGATTACAAAAAAGAAGAACGCTTATCAAAAATCCCGCTGGTTTTTGATGAAAAGAGCACAAGTACTGAAAAAATAATGGACTACCTGATAAAATCAATCAAGGGAGAAAACCATATGCCGAAAATTTCAGTCATTATACCGGTTTACAATGTAGAAAAATATCTCACTTGTTGTTTAGATAGCATATTAGCGCAGACTTTCACGGATTTTGAAGTGATTTGTATTAACGATGGTTCGTCTGATGGTTCTGCCGATATTTTAGCAAAGTATGCCCTAAAAGACAAACGTATTCAGGTTATTACCCAAGAAAATCAAGGATTATCCGTTGCTCGTAATAATGGTTTGAAAAAGGCATGTGGGCAATATATTCAATTTCTTGACTCAGACGATTGTATTCATCCGCAAACCTTAGAAATATTGTATTATATCATAACCAAGCACAATGCGGATATGGTCTGTTTCGATTTCGTTAAAAATAAGGACAAAGGTTTACCTTCAATAACACCATTAAATTTTAATGATGTTAAATTTAAGGTAACAAATAATCCATTGTATTTAAAGAAATTTCCTATCAGTGTTTGTATAAAGTTATATAAAAAAGAATTGTTAACCGGTTTAAAGTTTATCGAACATATTCATTTTGAAGATTATCCCTATACTTTGGCATTATTAACCAAACACCCGAAAACGATTATCTTAAAAGAAACGCTTTATTTTTACACTGTTGATGAAAACTCAATTAGTCATAGTAAAGTCAAGCCGCAACAAATCAAAGATTATCATACAGGTTTACGGTTTGTTTATGAGACCTATCATAAACCGGAATTAAAAGCAGAATTTCGATATATTTGTCGCACCTATATTCCAAACCTCTTAAAACAGCAGTTAGTACGATGTCAGCGTGCGGATGAAAAAGTCAAATCACAGATGTTTCAGGCTTTTGCTGAAGAATTAGCAGATCTAAAATCCAAAGGTATGCTTTCTTGGCGAGGTCATAAATTCACGAGATATATCAAATATCTGTGTCTCATAAAACAGATGAAGAAATAAAACCTTTCATATATTAAGAAGCATATTGACAAATAACTTAAGCGGAATTACCATGCGCGCAAATAGGTATATTTCTGTCACAAAATTTTTCTTAAAACTTTAATAATTATGAGCAAAAACAAGAACAATCCGAATTTTGAGTGGAAGACTGCCGTAACAATAGTTGTACTCCTTGCAGCTCTTCTTTTTGGGAGCATGTGCTTCTGCGGGTAGTCTTACCAAGTAACAAAAGTATTCCACTTAAAAAAACCAGCCTCTCCTCACATGGACAGGCTGGTTCTGTTTTTTTATCAAAATGTATTTTTAAAAATCAAAGTTTTTATTGATTTTATTTCCACCGTTATATATCTTAACACCATAAGATGAGCATCTGTGAGGTCAAATGAAAATTAGAAGAAATCTTATATTGATTAACGTAAATTATTTCTTTCTTATGTGTTGGCCGCTATCAGCATTAGCTATTGTTTATTTTGAATCAATAACCAAATCATATGCCCTTGCATTGGGTGTCTTTTCATTTGCCACCATTACCCAAACTTTATTTGAAATACCAACGGGAATAATATCAGATAGGGTCGGAAGAAGAATGTCTATCATATTATCCTCATTACTGATTTTGTTATCATTTTTATCTTTCGCAATTGCCGGAAATTATGATTCATCAATTTTATTATTTTTGGGTGGTTTTTTATGGGGTATTTCAGACTCTTTTATTTCTGGTACGGATGAAGCTTTAATTTATGATACAATGATTGAACTTCGCAAAAAACACAAATATGATATTGTTTTTGCTAAAAGCCATATTTTTCACCAATTAGGTGGTGCAACAAGTTCAATAATTGCCATTGTTGTATTGTATTACACTTCTTTATCTTTTTTGGCATGGGTTTCTGTTTTTCCGGCCTTTATGCAACTTATTTGTAGTTTCTTTTTTGTTGAACCACAGATAACATCTTACAAAGCAATTAATTCTTGGGAACACATGAAAATTGCTTGGAAAAATATTAAGGATAATAAGAAATTACAAAAAATTGCCTTCGCAACTTCTTTTAATAAAGCAGTTGATATGACAGCATACCGTTTAGAAGGTGTTTATTTTAATGGTTTGATTAAAGAGTGGATGGTCAACGCTGTTATATTAATCAGACAACTTTTGGGTGCACTGAGTTATCATATTTCAACATATCTGAGAAAAATTGGATTTTTTAATATGATAATTTTTTCAACGTTAGGTAATATTATAACCAGAACAGTTGGATTAATAATCAACAACACGTTATCCCCATTTATAATGGTATTACAGAATTTATTTTTAGGGTCATCAGTTACAGCGGAATCAACATTATTACAAAATGAATATTCAGATAGTCAGAGAGCAACCATGGGATCTTTTGTTTCTCTTTTTGCTGGGATAATAATGGCTATATCGTATTATCTGTTTGGTGTTGTTGCCGACTTCTTTAACATATATATAGCGATTGCCTCATTGATATTGACTAAGTTACTTATCGGTTGCTATTATTATGTTATTTTCAATAAGTACGGCAAATAAAAAAACACAATTACTTCATCGTAGACAAATAAAATAGCCCACCACAAGGGCAGGCTTTCTTAAGTTTAAGCTATGTGCATCGCACTGGTTGCAACGGATGGGATTTGCTTTTCGTGGTTCAAGCCGAGTTTGGAAGCTTGGCTTTTTCACAATAAAGAACTAGCACATCTCTAACTTACGAGCATTTATGTAAACACGTCGAACCCATCTGAACCGTTTATCACTAAATATAAGCTGCTTAACCTCAGGGAGAAGATCCCACTTGTCTAAATAGCAAACGAAAACGTTTTGAAAATTGAGAAAACCAAGTTCATCGATACTGACGAGTCTTTTCTGCAATTCGAGATTTTGCTCCGGTTGTTTCAGGTTGTTAAGAAAGACTTCACAGAGATAGCCGAAATGCTGAATGAATGTCATAGTTTCCGCATACCTATAAAAACACTCAACATGCTCAACAAACCACTTATCCAACTCATTTTGCTCTCTTTGTTTAGGGTTTGTCTTGTCCATCTTTCGCAAGTTCTCAATCAATTGCGCCAACTCTCCTGTCTGCGTATCAGAAACAGCATAGTACCTATAGGTACCGATTAATGCATTTCCATCAGGAATAGTAGTCCCAGCTTGAATAACAGTAGATGAAGTTTTATCTTGCGTTAAAGATTTCTTTTTTCTTTCTTCTGTTATGCGTGAACCCCACTCAATGCAACCTGCTAAAAAGCACAATGATAATAATAAAATTAATGCATTCATATTTCAATTATGTTAAATGAATAATAGTCATATGTATTCTTCTTAAGAAGCTCACAGTACTATAAACATCATAAAAGTCAAGTTTTTTGGAAGTAAATCTAGAAAGTAGAGCTATCTTCAATAAATATGGCAAATAAAAACCACATCACTTTGCCTTCAATCCTTTATAATAGATAGGAAGTAAGAAAAAGAACGCAATATACATTGTCACTAATGACACATATTCCGAGAATAAATCAGCCATCATTCCAACCAAAAGAGAACATACGCCGTAGACCAAACTTCTAAATAGCGATACCACAGATCCCATAGTGGCACGTTGCTTGTCCGTAAATTCATTTTGCATCAAAGTGTTTTGCGCCGGTTCCGCTACGCCATAAGCTAATTCATCAAAAATTTTTATAAATGGAGAAGCAATACAGTTTGCCAAGACCGATAACAGGTTTATAACATAATTCAGACCGATAAAACCCATAACGGTTCTGGTATAACCAATAGCTTTTGATATTTTATAAGATAGAAAATAACCAAAAGTGCCTAAGAAATAACTGACCGTCCTTAGAACGCCTAAAACCCATGTCGCTACAAATTGGTTAAAAAACACATTAATAAAATCAAAAGTCGCAAAGCCCATACCATAATCCATTCCTGTTGCTAATGTTAGATAGCGAAGCCTTTTATTTTTCCATATATTTTTTACCGATTCACTAAAATGCTTAAATGGATTGTTACAGGTTTCGCCTGTATGAATTTCCGGCTCAAATAAACTCAATGATATCAGCAACATCAAGAAACTGACTAATACCACAACATAAAAAGTTTCCCTCATGCCACAAAGCCAAACAATGCCGGCACCGACCAATGCAGAAATACCAAAAGCTAAACTACCGTAGCCTCGCATCCTCCCCAAAACCTTGTGATATTTACTCTGCAGACGATTTTCCTTCAAACTGTCAAAAACAAGAGCTTCATTGTTTCCGCTCATTAAAGCATTATATAAACCATAAAAAATACTTGCTATAACCAAAGTCAAATAACCATCGGCTATTGAATATAAACAAGCCGCAATAAAAACAGATAATGCGCCCAAAAAGGTGATGGTTTTTCTCTTAAATTTATCGGATAATATGCCTGTTGGCACTTCTAAACAAGTTGTAGTCAAATTATGAATTGCACCCAAACTCATCGCTAATGTAAAACTTCCCGTAACTTGTGAAAAGTAAATCACAAAAAACGGAGCGCATGGCCAAAAATTATTTAAAAAGCTGAATACATAAAATAATTTGATGTTTTTTAGCGATGGTTTATAGAAAGTCACGACACCCCCATTTAATGCTCTTTATTTTCGGATAAAGAAATATATTTAACTTTATCAGCAGTGATGTTTTGCAGTGCAACAGCATCTTCTTTTTTAATAACATCATATAAGGGAAGAGAAAAAGGATCAACACATTTTTGTAGAAGATTATATTTATATTTTATATCCGATTTTGCATTTAAAATAATAAGTTTAAATTCCTTAAAGCCACATTTGACAATCTTTTCTTCAGCATTAACAACGTCTTTCCAGAACAACGGTTGGCTGTGGTCTATCTGGATATATTCATCAGTAATTAGAGCTAATCTCTGTTTAAAAAAATGCTTAAATATCCAAGCACCCCAAGAATAAATCATCAATACAATAAGAATATAAAAATATGCTGTATATAATAAATTGCATCGAGCACAACAATAGCCAAACACCAAAGTCATGACAACATTCAATAAAAGCCAAAAATTAAATGGTTTAAAGTGATAATAAAAAACTTTTTGTTCAGACATTGCAATCCTCCCCAATATGCCATTAACATAACATTATAACATTAAAAAAATGCTAATGAAAAACCGCCATTATAGGCGGTTTGAACATATGGTCGGGTTACCCCCCCCTCCAAATTAAAAAGCAGATACCTCCTTTTTAGGCAAAGAAAAATTACAGCAACATCAATACGAATCAACACTCAAGTGTTAATAATTCCGGCGGAATAACACCATCTTTAAGCACTATTAAATAATGTCGCACAACCGCATAGAGTAAATCTTTGGCTGCATCAACTTTTTCCCAGGTGAGAGGCGAAAGATCTATTTCTTTTGGCTGGACCTGATAAAAATTTTCGTTATATCCACCAGCATCTGAGCCGCTTTTGCACCAAATTGACTCAACAAGTTCGGCTTTTAGCAAATCTTCCAATTCAAACGAAAATAATGCTGAACGATCAACAATTGCTTTCAAAACTGCATCGTTACCTTGCCATTTTATCGGCTCAGTTAAACACGATATAGCCCGGCTACGACCGGCAAAAGTTTTATCAAGCCACATCATAATCTCATCACGATTTTCTGTGCCGGCACGATGAGCATAAGCACGTAAATCACGCGGTGCTTTTGAAATCGACAGTAAACCTCGTTCCATAATGGTATTTTCTTTTGGTGCATAATGATATAAACGCATTTTTACTCCGTAATTTTTTTTACACTTACTATGATAATATAAATTTCATTAAAAACCAATTAATCCGGCAATTTCTCGTGGTTCAAATCCCTATCACTTCGTGAATAATCAAACAAAAAGGACACCGTAAAGGCGCCCTTTTTATTTGTTGGTCGGAACGGGTGGATTCGAACCACTGACCTCTGCGACCCGAACGCAGCGTTCTACCAGGCTGAACTACGTTCCGTTCCGAATAAACTCATATCTACACAAAAAAAAACAAGAATACAAGCTTTTTTTCATATTTTTTTTAAAAAAATTGACGATAACAACAACCTGTGTTAAACAGAATCTCAAGAGAACATAAAGGAGTACAAAATGTTATATTTAGGGTGTCATCTCTCATCTGCTTCAGGTTTTAGGGCTATGGCAGAAACCGCAATAAAATTAAAAGCAAATACGTTTCAGTTCTTTTTACGTAATCCGCGCGGTGGGGCAGCAAAGGATATCAGCCCAAAAGATGTTCAAGAGTTCTTAAGTTTGGCCCAAAATAGCGGTTTTGGAAAAATCTTAGCACATGCGCCATATACCCTAAATCCTTGCTCAAAAGATAAAAACACCAGAGATTTTGCGCGCGAAGTTTTTGCAGATGATCTTAAACGTATGGAAAACATTCCCGGGAATTTATATAATTTCCATCCCGGTTCGCATGTCGGGCAGGGTACAGAGATAGCTATCCCGCAAATTGTTGAAATATTAGATGATGTAATGCCCGAAGCCAAGCACACCACCGTTTTATTAGAAACAATGTCCGGCAAAGGGAGCGAAGTCGGTTCAACTTTTGAAGAGATAGCAGAAATTATATCTCATGCTAAAGACAATGCCTTAGATAAACTTGGTGTTTGCCTGGATACTTGCCATGTTTATTCCGCCGGTTATGATATCATCAATCATTTAGATGATGTCTTACTAAAGTTTGATAAAATTATCGGCCTAAATCGTCTCCAAGCCATTCATTTAAACGATAGTATGACAGAATTTAATTCTCATAAAGACAGACATGAAAAAATAGGACAGGGCAGCCTCGGTTTGGAAGGGATAATTCGGTTTATAAATCATCCTTTGCTTAAAGGCATACCGATTAATCTGGAAACCCCGAACGAATTGGACGGTTACGCTGATGAGATTGCGCTTTTAAGGAGAAATTATACCTTAGGCTAAACCAAAAACTCTGATAAAATTCCGAAAATAACGCCCAAACCATAAAGCAAAGCTAAAATTCTAAGGTTTTCTTTACGGTTGGCATTAACTTTATATAATACTAAAAAGCCAAGTCCGGCGTTGCTCAGAGTTCCTGCAATCATGGTACCCAGAGTTATTGTGTGGGATAAATAAAGCTGAGTGAGTAACACGGAAGGATAGCAACTGGGGATTAACCCAACCAAAGCAGCAATAAACTTACTGATAACCGGAAAATTGGTTAAGGCCGTATGAACGGTATCCATACCTCCCAAAACAAAAACAGCATTAATCACCAGCGAGAAGAAGAAAATAAACAAGCTGATTTTTTCGGTATGCTTAAAAGCAGAGCGCCAGATATTTTCCACATCGCCGCATTTACATTTCTCACGTTGGCAAAACGCCTCAATATTAGGTTCATTTTTGTGCTTGATAAACTTTTCAGGTAAAAAGGCATCAATCAATACCCCGGAAACAATACCGAAAACAGCCTTAATGCATAAAATCTGGATAATAAGCCCGACACCAATACCGCCGGAAATAAGCAAGGGAACCATCTCATCAGATGTTGATAAGAAGACAGCCATTAATGCGCCTAAGGTAATCAAACCCGTAGCATAAAGGTTGGCAGCAACAATAGAAAAACCACATTGAGGCACAAGACCAAGCAGCCCCCCGACAACAGAACCATACTGTTTAGCGCGGCGAATATAAATAACATTACGCCGATTCATCTTATGTTCCAAATATTCCATAAACAGGTAAGTCAAATAAAGATAGGGAACAAGAGAAATTGTCTCGTAGAGAGCCTCCATAAGTATGTCCATACCGACAGCATACATGATTTTTTCCTTAAAAAAACTAAAACTGGCGTATCTATAACAAAAAATAACCGTTTTTGCAACAAAAAAGTGGAAGAACATTGCCCATCTCGCACTCATCAAAAATACGAAACAAACACGTCTTCCACCCGATAATTGTTATGATCCTAAGGTTGATTGCCAAACCCTCCCATAACACAGGTACATATCAATATCATGTACAACCAAAGCAATCACTAAAAATATAAGTATGAAAACCTAAAATCCAACCTAGACTTTAGCATATAAAAAGAAGCCCGATAAGGGCTCCTTTTTGATCAAAACAGCTAAATCGCTTACGCTGCTTTTTCATCAAAATTATAAAGTTCTTGCACACTGACCTTCTTTTCTTTGGTTTCAACCTTAGAAAGAACATAGTCAATAACCTTCTCTTCATAAACCTGAGTACGTAAGCGTTCAATAGCTTCTTTATTCTTCAAATAAAAGTCGAATATAGCTTTGGCTTGCATAGGATAACGTTGAGCCTCCTCAGCAATAGCCTTATTGATGTCATCTTGTTTAACTTCAACATTAGCATTTTTGCCAACTTCAGCCAACAATAAACCGAGTTTAACACGACGAACGGCAATTTCTTTATATTCTTTGAGCAAATCAGACTCTTTTTTCTTCTTCTCGTCTTCGTCAAGCTGATTGTTCTTCTTAGCAATTTCATATTGTTTAACAATAGAATCATACTCCATGTCAACAAGCTTTTGCGGTACATCAAACTTATAAGCCTTATCCAAAGCATCAAGTAAAGACCGTTTTAACTTCATTCTGGAAGCATTTTCATAATCTTTGGCAATATGATTTCTAATCTCTTCTTTTAATTCATCAAGAGACTTTTTACCAACAGATTTTGCAAACTCATCATTAATCTCCGCTTTCTTAACTTCGCGAATTTCCTTAATGGTTGTTACAAACAAAGCCTCTTTACCGGCCAAATCTTTGGCATGATAGTCCTTAGGAAAAGTTGCCTTAACATCAACTACATCACCAACCTTCTTGCCAATAAGCTGATCTTCATAACCGGGGATAAATGAATTAGAGCCAATTTCCAAAGGATAAGCTTCACCTTTGCCGCCCTTAAATTCAACACCGTCAATAGAGCCGACAAAATCAATAACCGCAATATCACCTTTCTTTGTAGCACGATTCTTTTCCACCTTAACCGAATCACGACGGCTGTCTACCATGTACTGCAGAGCCTTCTCTACTTCTTCTTCAGGTACATCAGCTGTAACTTTTTGGATTTTAATACTGGAGAAATCCTTAAGTTCAATCTCAGGCATAACTTCCATTGAGACCGTAAATTCTACATCTTTTCCTTCTTCAAATTTTTTGATATCAACGTCAGGTGTGAATACTGGACGCAAATCCTTTTCTTTAAGAAGGTCATTGACGCTATCACGCAACAAATCATCTAATGCTTCACTCATAGCATTAGCTTGATATTTCTTTCTAATCATGGGAAAAGGAACTTTACCCGCTCTAAAACCTGCCATGCTAACAGTTTTAGATATTTTGACCAATCTCGTCTCAACAGCGGCAGTAAAGTCTTTTGCGCTGATGGTTACATTATACTCACGGCTCAAGCCTTCTGATTTGATTTCTTTTACTTTCATTTGTCATCTCTTCTAAAAAAACATCTTAAAACAAGATGGTGCGGATAAAGAGACTCGAACTCTTACAGCTTAAAGCCACTGGAACCTAAATCCAGCGTGTCTACCAATTCCACCATATCCGCGGATTGCACGATAAATTCGCCAAAAGTATAATAAAAATTTTTATATAATCAAGCAAAAAATAGGAAGATAGGTAAGAAATTAAATCTATATGAAAAAATTGCCAATATTAAAAAAGCGGATAATCTGATTTTTAAGTCAGATTACCCGCTTCAATTACTTTTTGGACTGAAAAAATTTTTCGTATTCTCTGAAAATTTCTTTGCTGCTGGCGGCCAAAATGACCTTTTCAACAGAATTTCGAGCGGCAAAATCATCAATAGCATCAAAGATGACTTTTGCCATTTCTGTGGGGCTGAGACTGTTTTTATTACTATCGATATTTGGAATAACAACAGTTTTAGCACCGACTTGTGCAGCTTTTTTCAAAGCATCGAAAATTGCCGCTTGAATTTTTCTTTTATCTTTACAGTCCAGGACAGGAACATGCAACAAATAGCGGTAGTGGCTACAGTTACACTGTGTAACATAAGCAGTGCCGAAAGGAAACTGCTTTTTTTCTCTCAAAAACTTTTGAAAGGCGACAATACCTCCCTGCGCTTTTGAGTGAATCAGTGCCCCAGAAGGACCGTCAAGAGAGATGCCGGTGGAGTATTGCGGTACAATACAGGCATCTGCTTTTACGGAGAGGACACCAGAAGAACATCGGATTTCTATTTCGATATTGCCGAAATAATATCCGCGGTCACATATCTTTTTCATCTGCAACAATATAAGAATAATAATTAAAAACTTATTCAGGACTTATTGTTCTTTTTAGGCGCGTCCAAAAATTCTTTCTCTAGCTCTTAGATATTGATTATAACTTGTTGCCGAATTTCCTTTTGCTCGATCCGTAATAATATAATTTGTATCAATCATAGCAACGATATAGTTATCAGGATTACCAGCATCATTTTCTTTAGGTCTTATGGGCGTGATGAAGTAATGCAGAACATTTTTTGAGGCACCATTGTATAATAATGATATCGAAACATCCGCGCCGTGTAAGATATCATTATGAAAACTAAATGGATCCTTCTTTTTTCTACATCTTTTATAAAACTCATAATCCTTCAGTGCATTTTCGAGGTTTTCATTATTCATATGATCATAACTTAGAAGTTCCAGCAAATTTAATAATTTTTCGTAGGCAACGGCATAGCCCAAATCTTTATTGGCATTTATGGTTAAAATAAAATTATCTTTAGTGTTCGGTTTATTGCTGAACATTATACGTTCGCGGTCATGGTGAACTTCTGTATGAAACAAAGGACCAAAATTTCTGCTCTTGCCATTGTTATTTTCATCTTTTCTTTTTGTTGGGGACTCAAACAGAATATTATATAGATGGTTATAACCGGCTTGATTAATATTTCCGTTTTCATCATATTTAAGTCTGCCAAAAGCGGCTATAACAATATCGCTGTTTAAATCATTGGCATCACAAAAATTAACAAGGCAGTTTTCAACAGCATCACAAATTGCATTTCTGTATGCGGTTGCATCTTTACTTTCATGCAGAATATACTGCAGATATTGGTGCTTGATACTTCGTTCCATAGGACGATAGCCCGATAGGTTGTTATCTTTGCAATAATTTTCCCATCTTCTGTTAACAACGTATTTGTATGCATAATATGTGTCGCCGTTTCTATCTTTATTGGGGACATATTCTTTTATCATAAAAGCATTTTTATCTTCACCAAGTTCTTCACAGACCGCATTAATTAGAATTGGAAACGGGGCATTTTCTAATCTTCTTTTTTGCATGACGTGTTCAAAAATCATGATTAAATTTTGCGCATTTGTATAACCTTCTGTATTCGGATCACTATAGGCTTGTTTTATTTTTTCTAAGTCGTTTTGTGCCGGTGAGGAAGACATCATATAGGCTACGCGCGGTGAAATGTCCTCAAATTTCTTAGTTTTGTTGTTTTGTTTTGTAACTTTTTTAAGCACACCATGAAATAAAATACGGTTAAATTTGCGTTCTCCCCAAGTTTTTGGCACCTCTTCCTTTTTTTCTTCCAGCCAGTAATCGCGAGGAAAATCTTCACTGGCTGCAAAAACTTGGTTAAGAATTTTTCTGGCGCCTTGTATTTTTTGAAGATCTTCAAAAGAGTTCAGTTTATATATGCCATCCAAGGGTTTATCAGAATAACCGAGAGTTTTAGGGAGTTCTTGAAAGCAATTTAACAACATGGCAACAGCTGTGTTATAATATGGAGCATCATTTTCTCTGATAAGGTCAAGGAAAGCTTGTGCAGTACCTAAGTTACCTATATTGCCGTTTAATAACATTCTGAAATAATCTTGGTCATATTCTTTTCTAGTCTGGCGTGCGATGACGGCAAATTCTGTGCCATATTCATACGCTCTGCGCTGAATTTTTTGTAATTCATCTTTTGCGATTTCCATTTTTAGTAAGTTCAAGTCTTTTTGGATTATATCTTTTACCTTTGTGGATGTTTTAAGCGTTTTCGGAAAATCTTGCAAAACTCTTCTTATATCGTCTTTGGTTTTCGTTTCCAAAAAGTTTTGTTCAAGCAGCATAAGGGCTGTGTGATATTCTGCTAACTCTTGCAGCGGTAATATTTCTTTAGGAAAATTTTCTATATTCATCACACTCATCTTCTCGGTTTCTTATTTGATAAAATTTTGTCTAGGATAACACTTTTTTCCAGATGTGTCAATAATAATTTTAAATTTCAGAAGAACATATATTTTTGCATATTTATCCGTAAACATTCTGTATGCCATAGCAGATGCTTTAGGCATCCATGTGATAGATTTGTTAAAAGAAAAAAGCTAAATTAAATATCCTTTTTTAAACCCAAAACCGCGCAATAAGTCATCAATTAACATAGGTTGCTTGCCTTCACGTTGAATATGCGTAATTCTCAAAGCTTTATCAACAGTAGCAATAATAAGCTCTTTTGTGCCTTCCAAAATCTCTCCGCTTGCACCATGCATCTCACATACCTCTGCTTCATAAACCTTAAAGCGCTCACCTTCATAAATGAAATACATTGCAGGATAGGGGTTAAAAGCACGGATTTTATTAACTATATTTTGTGCAGGCACGTTAAAATTAATCAGACATTCAGATTTATCAAGCTTTTCGGCATAAGTAACAAGCTTTTCATCTTGTTTTTTAGGTGTGATGTCATCAAACTTATCAAGAGTATCAAGCAAAAGCTTTGCTCCAAGCTTTGATAACGCATCATGCAGTTGACCACCTGTCATTTTTGGGGTAATAGTCACAGCTTCTTGTGCATACACATCACCGGCATCAAGGGCTGCAACCATCTGCATAATCGAAATACCGCTTTTATCATCACCAGCTTCAATAACCCGTTGAATGGGCGCCGCACCTCTCCATCTTGGTAGAAGAGAAGCATGCACATTAATACAACCTTTGGGAAACATATCCAATACTGCCTGTGGTAACAATAAACCATATGCCGCCACAATAGCCAAATCTGCATGATATGTTTGCAAGATTTGTTGCTCATCTTCTCCTTTTAAGCTTTTGGGTGTATGGACGGGAATCCCGTTTTTTTCAGCAATAAGATGTACCGGCGTTTTGGTAATTTTCTTACCGCGCCCGCTTTCTTTGGGTGCTCTGGTATAAACAGCTGCAACTTCATGCTTCGCGATAAGCCCTTCCAAAACAGGGACCGCAAAATCAGGAGTTCCCATAAAAACGATTTTCATTATTCTTCAAATCCTACGCGCTTATAATCAACTTTGATTTTGAAGTTATCAGCATAACTGTCCAGCGCGGCTTGAGACATATCAGAGAAAATCCCCTTTGAAACTCTGTCTTGAACATATTTAAGCGCATCGTCTGTCAACTCGTCATTGTAGTTAACGATGTCAAAAGGAACGGCAATAATATAATGATTACCTGTATGTTCAAACATCTTAACGGTATTAAGATCAGCTGTGAATAGTTCATTAATCTCAAGAGGAGTTAAACCAGCAAAGACCTCGTTACGACTGATGGGTTCTGAACGAAAGACTTCTAAATCACGTGCTTTTGCAGCCGTAGCAATATCCGTCCCATCTTCAATATCTGCCACAATGTTATCAGCGGTTTCTTTTGCTAAAGCATCCTTTTCCTGAACGGTCCACAAAGCCTTGATCTCATCTTTAACATCATCAATTTCTGGCATATGTGCATCAACAATATTAACAACCTGGACAACAGCAACACCGGTATCAAATTCTTCCGCAGAGGTAATCTCATCAAGACCGTAAGAAAAGACCAACTCGTTGAAATCTAGCGAAGAAGACAAATCTTTTAAGTTGGTCGGAACATTTTTAACAGGAGTCTCTTCAGCAATATCTTTAACCTCAATAACATCAGCTCCCATTAACTGGGCAACTTCTTCAAGACTTTTCCCACTGTTAACCGTATCATCAAGAAAGGCTTTTGCCTCACGAATGGCATCATACATATTTTCATTGGTCAAAATCTCAACAATCTGAGGCTTAACCTCTTCAAGAACAGCCGGCTTTGCCTCAACAACTTGCTTGACCTGAATAACCTGCCAAGTGTCAGCAACCTGCAACAATCTGCTTTCACCTACTTTCATCTCAAAAGCCGGATCCGCCAAATCTTCGGCCAATTCATCTTGGGAAACCAGTCCTAAAGTCGGCTCATTGGCATTTTCAGCCTTCAGATCTTTTGCTACATCAGCAAAATTCTTTGCTTTCTGAACCTGATTGTAAGCATCTTCAGCAACTGTCTTATCCATGAAAACCATCTGCAAAATTTCACGCTTTTCCGGTTGATCAAGCTCTTTCTTGTGTTCCTTAAAGTAATCAGAAACCAAATCATCACTTGTGGCATATTTTTTCAATATTTGTTCATTGGAAACAAACAAAACTTTCGCATCACGTTTTTCCGGAACCATAAAGTCTTCGCCGAAATCGGCAAAATATTGCTGTATTTCATCATCGCTGATTTTACGCTCGATCTTAACATCTTGCGGTGAAACCAGAGCATATTTGAAAGATTTACGCTGGTTGTCCATCTTGTGAACTGCTTGGCTTAAAACATTAGGAACATTAAAAGGATAGATTAAATCGGAAATCAGCATTTTTTGTGCCATTGCCCGTTCAATATTCTCCACATATTCCTGCTCGCTCATGCCCACGGATGAAAGATAACGCTTAAATAGATCCGGATGAAATTGACCATTCGCCGGATTTTGAAATTCCGGTTGACGCAAAATCACTTGCTGAACAAGCGCTCTTGGAAAATGAACACCATATTTGTCCATAGTCTGCCTGATAACATTTTCATTAATAATCTGTTTTAAGACACTCTCAGTTAAAGATGTACGTAACTCATCCGTAAGCTCAAAATCGTCTCCGGCAATTTTTTTAAGTGCATTTATTTCCTTTTGTAAGCGATAAGAAAACTCACTCTGTGTAATTTTTTTCTTGTTAATTTTGACGACAGTTTGATTTCTACTAGCGGTATTAATATATCCTGTAACACCGAATAACGATATAAAACTGATGGCAACAGCGGCCGAAAGTATTTTAAAAAACCAGTTGTCTTTTGCGTTTGCTAATTTTGTTATCATGTTCTTCATCCCAAAAATAATCTGATTGCCGCCTATTATAAGGGGCAAAAAAATTTATGCAATCCCAATATAAATATGTTCAACATTTTTTTTAGCATTTTTTTTGTAAACAACTTCATTTTTGGCTGGAAAATAAAAATGGCTGTGCTAAAAGAATACAAAGTTATAATTTTTAAGCTTAAGGAAACAAGATGACAAGGAAAACTTTAATAGCCGGAAACTGGAAGATGAATGGTCTTTCTTCAGATGGCATTGCTTTGGCAAAGGGTGTGGCACAAGAAGTTAAAAAAGCCGCACGTAAGGATTGTGAATTCTTAATTTGTCCGCCATTTACGTTGTTGTGGGCGGCCAAAAAGGCATTAAGAGGGTCGAAGGTTATGTTAGGCGCACAAGATTGTCATGATGCTTTGTCAGGCGCACATACCGGAGATGTCAGTCCGGTTATGCTAAAAGATTTGGGATGTCAATATGTGATTGTTGGACATTCTGAGCGTCGTACCGATCATAAAGAAACTAACGAAGTCGTCTTGAAAAAAGCGCAAGCTGCTATTAATGCAGGTCTAAAGGTCATAATTTGCATAGGGGAAACAGAGAAAGAGAGAGATTCCGGTAAGACAATCAGTGTATGCACAAAGCAAATTATGGAATCTGTACCAATGATTTCAACCGGTGTCAATACTGTAATCGCTTATGAGCCAGTATGGGCTATCGGTACCGGTCGAACCCCGACAACAGCAGAGGTGGAAGAAGTTCACGCTGCGTTGCGTAAAGTTATTGGCAAAAAATTAGGTAAGGCAACAGCCAACAAAATGCGGATACTTTATGGCGGAAGCATGAAACCTTCAAATGCAAAAGGTTTGTTATCATTACCTGATGTTGATGGCGGTCTTATCGGTGGAGCAAGCTTAAAAGTCGCGGATTTTATGGCGATAGCCGCCGCTAAACAATAGTAGGAACGTAATTAAAAAAAAGGAAAAGAAAATGGGATCAGTGTTGTTAGTAATTCATTTGATGGTTGCGATACTTTTAGTAGTATTGATTTTAATGCAGCGTAATTCAGGAAACGCTTTAAGTGGTTTAGGTGGCGGTAATGGGGCAGATAGTTTCCTTTCTGCTCGCGGAAAAGGTAACCTCTTAACGAGAACCACCGCAATTTTAGCGACAATATTTTTTATCACATCTATTCTTCTTTCACTATATTTCAAAGGTGAAACCAGAAAACCTGATTCAATAACGGATGTTGCACCCCTAACTCAAACAGCACCGGCTGTTCCATCTGTACCTGATGCAACATCGGAGGCTCCCGCACCGGTGTCAGAAGTACCGGCTCCGGCACCTAAAGAGCCTACGGCGGAATAGGGTAATGAGGAGTATCTAGTAATAAGGCACCTTTTAGAGGAGGTGCCTTTTTCACTATAAAATATTTATTAACGAGGGTAAAATGTCAGAGTTGAATCCAAAAACAAAATTTATTTTTATCACTGGAGGGGTGGTATCATCTTTAGGAAAAGGTCTAGCTTCCGCCTCGTTAGCAGCAATTTTACAGAGTCGTGGCTTCAAAGTTCGTTTAAGAAAATTAGATCCATATCTAAACGTTGATCCCGGTACCATGAGTCCATTTCAACACGGGGAAGTTTTTGTAACCGACGATGGAACGGAAGCTGATTTGGATTTGGGGCATTATGAACGTTTTTCCGGTGTTGCCGCCAAGAGAAGTGACAGTACAACAACCGGAAAGATATATCAAAAAGTGATTGATAAGGAACGCCACGGTGACTACTTAGGTTCGACCATACAAGTTATCCCTCACGTAACAAACGAAATTCAAGAATTTATCGTTCATGATTTAGAAGATGAAGATTTTGTTTTATGTGAAATTGGTGGAACGGTCGGAGATATAGAGGGTCAACCATACCTTGAAGCAATTCGCCAATTAGCATATGATTTGGGAAGAGACCGTACGATGTTTATCCATCTGACGTTATTACCATATATTCCGACAGCAGGTGAATTGAAGACTAAACCAACACAACATTCGGTTAAAAAATTGCAAGAATATGGTATTCAGCCAGATATGTTGCTTTGTCGTTCACAAATGCCCATACCGGAAAACGAGAGAAAAAAGATAGCCCTGTTTTGTAATATCAGAGAAGAAAATGTTATTGCTGCGTTAGATGTTAACAATATCTATCAAGTACCTCTGGCATATTCTAAGGAGGGTATGGATAGAGCTGTTTGTCGGTATTTTAAATTGCCCTGTCCTAAAGCGGATTTAGCATGTTGGGAAAAAATAATCGAGACACTAAAAGCGCCGGAAGGAGAAGTGCATATTGCCGTTGTAGGTAAGTATGTCAAATTATTAGAGGCTTACAAATCTCTTGGAGAAGCCATTACACACGGGGGCATAGCCAACCGGTATAAAGTCAAGGTTAAATGGATTGATGCGGAAGATTTAGAAAAAGGAGATCCCAAAGAATGGTTATCGGATGTTAGCGGCATTTTGGTTCCTGGTGGCTTTGGACTCAGAGGAACAGCAGGTAAAATTGCAGCTGTTAAATATGCCCGTGAGAATAAGATTCCATTTTTAGGCATTTGTTTTGGCATGCAAATGGCTGTCATTGAAACAATGAGAAATGTCTTGGGGGTAAAAAATGCCAATACAACGGAATTAGAAGAAAATTGTGAACCGGTTATCGGCTTAATGACAGAATGGGATAAAGACGGAGCAAAACAAATTCGCCATAAAGACGGTGATCTTGGCGGAACAATGCGGTTGGGTGCTTATGACACCGTCTTAAAAGAAGGATCAAAAGCCGCGGAGATATATAAAACAACAAATATTTCCGAGAGACATCGTCACCGTTATGAAGTGAATATAAAATACAAAGATCAACTTGAACAAGGGGGAATGGTGATTTCTGGTACATCGCCTGATGGCAAATTACCGGAAATTATTGAGCGTCCGGACCATCCGTGGTTTATAGGTGTTCAATTTCATCCGGAATTGAAATCAAGGCCGTTTGCACCCCATCCTCTATTTGTGGAGTTTATTAAGGCATCCATTAAACGAAGCCGGTTGGTATAAAAATATTGAAAAATAAGAAAAAATACGTAGAATAAGTACGAACGTTATTCAAAGGAGAAAACAATGTGTAAGAAAATTAAGGATAAGATAAAGGAAGTCGCAAAAGATACCAAGCAATTAGTTGTTGGACTGATTATTTTAGCTGTTGCAATTTTATTGCTGGTATATTCCTTTATCGAATTTAACAAGGATAAGAAAGTAACAGTAACTCCCAAAGAAGTTAGTCTGACTAATACAGTAAAATTTACGGATAAGGAAACAATAAAAGAAGAGACACCAAAAGTGGAGGAAGAAAAAGAAGAAGAAAACGCAACAGAAGCAAGTATAAAAAAAGAAATTATAGCCATTGAGCCCGAAAATGTTGTATTAACTTTTGAAACTGAAACAGAAAAAGACTTCACTTATCGGATTTTCTACACACAAGCGGCCGATGGAGATTTTAATGAAGAAATGTCAGTTGTTTATCCCAATAAATCTGGATTGCATAAGTACAGTATTGTTTTGCCAGTAAAGGAAGTATACAAAGTTCGTATAGATTTTGGTAGTTACCCCGGACGAGTAACAATCAGAGATATTCACTTACAGGGAACTCAAACAGCTGATTTAAATGATTTTATAAAATGTGAAAAACATCAAACGTATAATATGTTAATCAAGCACGATGGTACATTCAGTTTTAGTTCTGAGAAGGAAAATCCGTATATTGCTTTTTCATCAATAAAAAATTAAATCAGATTAAACAAAAATAAAAAGGCTCCTTTCTGTTAGGAGCTTTTTTTTTATCACAGATAAGCAATTATATAAAAGCTTAATCCTGATTATGGGTAAGAGAAATTGTTTCTTTAAGGGTGACTTTGACACGGGTAATACGCATATTATCAATTCCTGTCACTTCATAGATACAGTAGTCATCCTCCGCGGTATCTCCAACTTTAGGTTCGCGTCCCAAAAGATTAAAAACATAACCGCCGATTGTACTTTCTTCATGCTCTTCATAAGGCACATCCAAAACTTCACAAGCATCTTCAAGCAAGTAAATACCATCAAACTCACAAATTTTTTCATTAATTTGCTTTACCGGCTCTTCAACGATATCATCATGCTCATCACGGATATCTCCAACCAATTCTTCCAATATATCTTCCATCGAAAGAAGGCCGGCCGTACCACCATACTCATCAACTACAATAGCCAGATGAATACGTTTTTTCATCATTTCATGCAAAATTTCAGAAATAGATTTATTTTCCGGTACAAACAAAATTTTACGACATACGCGTTGCAAAATATCTTTGTGCTGAGTATCTTCACACTCTAGTAAATCACGAATATGAATCATACCCAAAATCTGGTCCTTATCGTGCGCGCATAAGGGAAAACGGGTATGTTTGTGTTTTTTTACAAAACTCATAACTTCATCAAAACTGTTGTTTTGATAAATGCACTTCATATCCTGCCGAGGAATCATAATCTCATGAGCAAAAATTTCTGAAAAGCAAATGGCATTTTGAATGATTTCACTTTCCGTATCGTCAATAACGCCACCTTTCTGAGAGGCATCAATAATCAATTTAATCTCTTCTTCGGAATGGGCATCTTCGTTTTCATCGACCTTTTTTATCCCCATTAAATGTAAAATCCAAATAGAAACATGATCAAAACACCAAATAATAGGGGTACATATTTTATTGAATGTATAAAGAGGAACAGCAATCATAAGGGCATAGCGTTCGGTATCTTGAATAGCCATAGACTTTGGCACCAACTCTCCCAAGACAACATGCAAAAGCGTGATAAAGGTAAAAGCAATACCAAAAGAAAGAGAGTGCAATAATACACGATTCTCTGATAAAATACCACTAAATAAGTTCTCTAAAAGTCTTGAAACAGCAGGTTCTCCTAACCAACCTAACCCTAGGGAAGCAAGGGTTATACCCAACTGAGTAGCACTAAGATAAGTATTAAGATGTTCGCTGATATGAAGTGCCGTTTTTGCACGTTTGCTACCGGCATGAGCAAGCTCCTCCAGCTTTGTGCGCCGGATCTTAACAATAGAAAATTCTGAAACAACAAAAAATGCATTACAAAAAACTAAAAACAATACCAACAGCAGGTTGATAACATAACTATATACCGGACTCATGTCTTAATTTTTATTTTTTACCTCAATTAATTAAACACACCACAAAGTCTATAATACTTATTCAGTAAATGTCAATATTTCTTTTGGTCTTTGAGTATAAGCACAATATCAAAAAAGTGCCGATAAGTTTTTATCGGCACTGGAAGTCAAATTTAAGGTACTATATTTTAATCATTTCAGCCAACTGCTTTCGCTTAAAAGCCGAACGTTTGATAAGCCCATCCACACGCATAACTGTTTCTTCATCAAACCCTGCAGCGATAACATCTTGAATGCTCTCTTTTTTATCAATCAATCGCTCCAAAATGACATCTAAGACAGAGTAGGGCGGCAAAGAATTTTCATCCTTCTGCCCTTCAGCGAGTTCTGCAGACGGTGCACGTGTGATTACCTCCTCAGGCAATACATGACCGATAGTATTACGCCATTGTGCTAACTTAAAAATATCCGTCTTATAGATATTACCGATAGGAGCTAAACCACCGCAAGTATCACCATACAGCGTACAATATCCGGTATAAATTTCAGATTTATTACCGCACGCCAGTACCAAACCACCGTTTTGATTGGAGTAGGCCATCAGGATCTGTCCGCGAATGCGTGCTTGCAAATTTTCAATCACAATTCCTTTCACCATATCATTAAACGCTTGCTTAAGAAATTCAGTCTCCATCTTAACAATCGGCTCAATATCAAGCTCTTGATAGTTAAGATGGTTAAGTTTAGCAATTTCACGTGCGATTTTGAGGCTTAAATCAGAGGTATACTTTGTTTTCATCATCAGGGCTGTAACATTTTCACCTCCTAATGTATCCGCCGCCAAAACAGCTGTTATCGCAGAATCCAGTCCGCCGGACAGACCTAAAATGACTTTCTTAAAACCACTTTGCTTGCAGTACGTTTTCAAGCCGTCATTAAGCTTGTTCCAAGTCTTCTCCATCACTTATGCCCCCAAACGTTCATTAATCAGGTTTTGCCGTAAATTAAACAAACCGCTTTCCAAACCTACACCATAAATATGCGGATTAGAGAGCCTCCTATATGCTTCGTCTAAACAAGCCAGGTTTTTCTTTCCGCGTTGTTGCAATTTTTTAAGGTCAAGTTCAGGTTGTTCAATAATTTCGCCATCCCTTACAAATGTATGCAACAACGGATAAGCCGCTTCACCAGCTCTAAAGGTAACTCTGGTTCCGTTAAGGCTGTTTAATGTATATGAGGTGATGTTGCAAGAAAGTTTTCCCTCCGCAACAGGAAGTCTATCAGCCATGCAAATGATATCACCTTCAAACTTACCATCACGAATAATACGTACAACGTTTGTTGCCCCCGGAATAGTTGTTTTGCCTTCCGCAATTTTTATACAAGGTCTGTTAAGGTATTGTTTTGTCTTAAAGACACCACCGAGAGCCGGTGTGTCATAGGCCGTAACCAACTTTGTACCCGCAGCGAGCACATCATAAGGTGCCTTTTGCAACATTAACAGACTTTCAATCAGATATTCGTCCAAATCATTGGAAGCGACCATTTTAACATTTTGAAATAGAGGATTATTTCCCTCCATATCAACCATTTGTCGTGCCACCTTGGCCCAATAAGCCAAATCCCCAGAATCAACGCGCATACCCATCAAAGGAAGTCCGGTTTCTTTTGCTGCTTGAATAGCATTTTTAATTCCCATTCTGGTGTCATATGTATCAACCAAAAGGGTGGTGTTTCCAGGATTAGCACGCATAAAGGCCTTAAAAGCATCAAGTTCGCTTTCATAACTCATCACAAAAGAGTGAGCCATCGTACCAGAGTCGGGAATACCATAAAATTTTGCCGCAGCAGTATTTGATGTTCCGGTTGCCCCACCAATAAAGGCTGCTCTGGTTTCTGAAAAACCGCCAAGCTCATGACCGCGCCGTAGGCCAAATTCCAGTAATGGACGCTCTTTACCGTCAAGAGAAGCTGCATAAGCCATACGCGAGGCTTTTGTAGCAACTAAACTTTGTCCGTTAAATATATTAAGCAAAGCTGCTTCCACCAAATCAACCTGCCATGTCGGACCGGTTACCGAATAAATCGGTTCATTTGGAAAAACAACTTCTCCCTCATTGACAGCAGCAACACAGACGCTTAACTTCTGTCCTTCGATAAATTTGAGAAAGCGCTCATCAAAACGAGGAGTTCCGTCTGCATTTTTTTCTTTCCTCAAATAATCAATATCATCTTTGCTGAAATGCCACTTGTTAAGCCATTGTAAAAATTCGCCTAAGCCCGCAGTCAACAAATAGCTACCGCCAAACGGACACTTACGGAAGAAGGCTTCCGAGGTTTTAATCTCATTGGCCTTACCATCTAAAAACCAAGCCTGTGCCATTGTTAAATGGTAAAGATCACAAAAAAGTGGTGTCCCTGTTTCTAATACATTCGGACGTACATTCAAAAAATCTGTCATTGTTATTCTCCCATACTTTTAGTAACTAAATCGTGCTGAATTTTTTTGTCATGCAAAGCGTTGCGAAAAAATTGCGCGGTGGTAATAGTTTTGAGTGCTCCGCTTTCAATAAACGGACGATAAGGTTCTCGTGCAATAATGTCGCTAATCTGATATTGTATCCCCTGACACAGATCGCTCAATATAATCACATTCGCTCCACGCTCCAAAAAGCCGTTCATAGCTAATCTGACACATACATCACTGACAACACCGGCAAGATAAACATTTTTTCCCTGCCAATCAGTACACAGATCGCTGTAGGTTTTAACCTCATCCCAGATGTTATTTACTAATTTATACATTTTACGAACATTAAGTTCCGGCTTAAAAGGCGCGGCCTGTTGCCATCCCCAGCTTTGGAAAACACAATGCAGAGGAAATTTACGTGATTCAAGCGTATTATCATAAGTTTCGCTAAAATGCGTGTCATATGTATCAATAATCATATCAAACGTATCACTAAACAAACTGTCGGCAAACTTTTGGTGTGCCTCAATAAGTTCCATATTTTTGATACTCAATGCCCCGTGCGGATGCACAAAGTCATTTTGAAAATCTATCCTAACAAAAACATTATTATTCATATTAAATTCCCTTTCAGGCTTATTGGGTTAAAACAACGGTATTTGTCCTTCATAAGCCCTGCGAAAGACGCAAATACCAAAAAAACTATAGAATACCTTTCTTCTTATTAAAATATTCCTCAATAATATGGTGATTTTCCGGCGCGACAAAGTTTTTCCAACGTACATCACCGAACTTAATCATCTCCCGCACCATCGTACCGGAGACAAAAGGAAATGATGGATCAGTTCTATCCACCAATTCAATATGCTTAAAACAATCCTTAAACCAATGTGCATCATATTCAGAACCGGCATAATAAACATCAGGAACAGGCAAATCCGGAAAATTTTCCTTCATAAAGTCAAGCACAAATTCGCCCCATTCAGCCGGATTATTGATATCAAACAGTCCGATGATTTTCAATCGATCATACTCAGGTCTGTTGCGGTAGATATTTTGGATCATCTTTTTTCGTGTAGTATAATTAAGCGGATTACGTTCCGTTCCTTGTTCCTGAATAGAACCCAAAGCAACAGTAACACGTTCGCAATCTTGAAGCATCGTATCAATCAACCTTTGGTGAGCGATATGAAAAGGTTGTGCGCGCATAATGGCAAGTCCATGTTTGTATTTGAATTGAGACATAAAAAAAACTCCTAGTAAGGAGCCGGAAACAATAAAACCTCTTTTAACTTTATCAAACCGGCTCAGTTTATAACAAGTTCTCCGCTTATAAGCCCTGCAAGCTCTGAGAACAATTTTATATTATTGCAAAAAATGAAATTGTCAAGCCCAAAAAACAAAAATCCCTATCAAAAAGGGATTTTTTGTTGTGAAAGTCATGTTCTTTAGTGCATGTGCTTGGCATTACAAGAGGAATGTTTTTCTTCTTTCTCCTCTTCACCGGTTATTTTATGCTTCATATCACCGATGGCCTCCTTTGTTTTATGCCACACTGCATCGCTCATTTCTTTTGTTTTTTCCCAAGCACTTTCTTCGTGTTGCGAGCAACTTTTTTTCATCTCTTCTTTTTTTGACATTTCTACCTCCTCATCTGCCATAATTTTTTTAACAATACTATAGCTGAGAATAAAATCAGCCATAATAAGTACTCGTAAAATAATATCCATCTGCTTGATATTCAATAAAACTTTGTTTCTATAAAAAAAGCCCCCGCATCTCTGCAGGGGAAAATTGTTGTTAGCTGAATAAAGCTATTGTTCTACGGCGAGTGATTTTCTAACCAAGATACATATTATCAAGATCATATATCCATCTTGACATTACCTCGATCCAAGCTTCTTCCATCTCTTTCTTGAAACGCTTGCAATCACGTTGTATCAGCCAGGAGTGGTAGGATGATTTTATGGACCATTTTTCATTAGCCAAGGGATACTTTTTAAGAAGCTTTTTTGCTTTCTTAATCAGGTCCCTTGTCACTTCTACTTTATCACAAGCCTTAAGAAAGAGAACATCTCCTTCTTCGGTATACTCTAACAGGAGTTTAGCAAACCTTGCTGCCGACGTAAGCCAGGGAAGGTTGTTTGCAAGCTCCATTCCGTTATACAGATTAAGTCCGAGATAGGGAAAACGATTATAACGGTTATTCTTGTCAGAGATGAAGAGTAAAGGAGTGAATTCAAAGCTGATTTCTTTCCTCAATTTTTCGAGCATTAACCACACATATGCGGCATCTCTGTAGGTCACTACAAAGAGAACCTTCGCCTTCGGTTCACCTGCAACTTCGAGTTGCCCCTTAACGATATTGACAGCTTGGCTTACAGCATTCTCAAGATCGCTACCATTAAAGGTCAAATACGTGTCGTAGTGAACTTCAGAAAGAAGAGATCCCACATTCGTCTTTGGAAGACACTCTTCCCAAGTTTTGCCCAATTCTCCCGTAAACTGAGGATAACTGATTGAGTAAAAATGGATCTTCTCGTTTGGCCACTGCTTGTTTGTCTTCTTCATCACCCAAACGGCACCAAAAGTGCACACAGGGTCAGGGCCGATGCCAACAATCCATTTGAGTGGAGAGACAAATTTCACTTCCGGACAATAATATGCCTTAATATCCGCATTAAGCCTTGCATCATCAGGACAAAACCATTCCAATAAGCGAGAGGCATCTTTTACAGGATTATTCAATTCATACATAGTAGTTAAACATTTTAAGTTAATAATAAGATTTTATTGAGCGCTAGTATAGCATTTTGTCATAATTTGTCAAGAATAAAATGGCCGCTTTATTATGAAATTTCAATGCCCTATCAAAAAACAGCACTAAATTGTCTCCTGTTTACGATATATTAACGTTTATGGTATACTATACCAATAGTTATAAGCTTATATGGGAGATTCTCAAAATGAAAAAAATGGAATTATTAAAGGTTGGTACCTCAGCTGCAGCGTTTTGTGGTATGATTGCATTGATGGTAACTATGAATTCTGCAGAAGTTATGGCCGCCTCTTCAAGTGCAACAGGTACGGCAAAAGCTAAGATTATCGAACCAATCACCATTACTGCTCAAACTGCCGACGGTAAAGTGTTAAACTTTGGTACTATGCTTTCCTCTTCTGCACATAGTGTGACAGTGGGAACAGAAGGTAACAGAACATCAACAGTTGAAGGAAATTTAGTTAATGATACTTCCAATGCCCCAGCTGCCGGTGAATTTACCATCACTTCATCTGTAGCCAGAAACGTTACTTTAACTTTGCCGTCTTCAGCGACAATTAGCAATAACGAAACAGACTTAACGGTTAGTAATTTTACTTCTAATCCTGCGGGAAGTACATCAGGTACAGCAATTGCTGTGATAGCAGGAAATACCACAGTAAAGGTTGGTGGTACATTAGGCGTAACAGCTAACGCACCTGCTGGAGATTATCAAGGTACTTATAATGTAACTATCAGTTATTAAGATTACTTTTTGGGTAGGGCGAAACACCGCTTTCATAAGCGGTGTTTTTTTTAGCCTTTTCAAATCCTTACGAATCCTTTGAAATTATTGGTTAATAAACTGTTAATAACAAGATAAAACCATTGTATCAGCCCTGAAATCAAATAAGATAGCGTTGATGAAGTGTGTCTTTTTGCCAGAGGTGGCATAAATACGCACCGTTTGTCGTATTGAAATGATTTTATCGCTCTTAAAAGCGATTGATAGGAGTATAAATGGTCAAGAGAGGTTTTATTTTTTGCTTAACAGTGCTTTTTTGTGGGTTGTATGCCGCACCACTATGGGCTAATATTTCAATTTTCCCCTATAGCGTTGATTTTGAAGCCAACGGACGCAAACGTGTGCAAACCGTTCGCGTGATTAATATCTCAGATAAAGAGCAGACATACCGTGTAAGCTTTGTTAACTTTAATCAAGGTCCGCAGGGTCAATTAACGGAAGTTGATACTGATTCTGGTCCTTATGCCCGTAAATATTTGGTCTTTTCGCCACGCCAGTTTCACCTAAAACCCCACGAAATGCAGACAATCAATGTTGCACGCCGTGGTATAGCTGATCTGGCTGACGGTGAATATGTTTCTCACCTAAAAATTCAAGAGGTAAAACTGGGAGAGCCGGATAAAGGCAAAGCTAAGGACGACAATTTGGTATCATTAACCTTAAAGCCTCTGTTTGCTGTAACAATTCCTGTAACCATCGAAAAAGGTAATAACCTTGTTTCCAAAACGGAGTTAGTCAGTGCAAGAGCCTTAAATTCCAAAGATTTAAGTGTTACCCTTAAGCGTGCGGGAAATATATCATCTCGCGTCAACTTGGTGGTTGTCGATCCTAAAGGAGAAGAAATCGGCCGCTTAAATTCGGTTAAAATCTACACCACTGCGGAGACTTTAAGCTCCAAAGTATCAATCAAGGAAGGAACGTCGTTTCATAACGCTGTGTTAAAGATAGAAGATGCAAGAACCAAAGAGGAAATATTGCACCAAGATATCCATATGTAAACTGTTTCTCTTTGTAGTCGGTTTCATAGGGTTCGTTGGATTGATAAATTCTGCCTCGGCACAAGAGGCGGAGTTTGTCGACGACGGTCCGTTAATCCTAGAACCGATTGTTCAAGGTATATCTGAAACAGATTATGCCTATGTCTATGAGCTTAATCATAAAAGTTATGTCTCTTTACCTCAGATGGCTTCATATGTCGGTTTTAAGTACGAACGCAAAGATTCATTTATCAAAATCAGTTGGGGTATCTTTCCCAAACAGGTAGATATAAACCTTCTGACAAATGAAGTTACCGTAAACGGTCAAACCGAAAAATATGATAGCAATGACATTCGCTATATAGAAGACACTATTTTTGCCTCTCTTGGCTTTTACAAAAGGTTTTTAGGTATAGATGCCGAAATTGGCTATCTTGAAATGAACTTAAAGATTGAAGGCCAGCAAGAGTTTCCAACTATAACAAAGAAAAAACTTGCAACACGTCGTAAACAGGATGTATATCAATTCCAGCGTGATAGTTTTAAGGATTACGATTTTGATGATCGCTTAATTGGTGAGCCAGTGCTTGATATTTCATTAGGTAAAGGCTATACGCATCGCAAAGGTGGTTATACCGAAAATAATGATAGCTATTCTCTTAATCTGGCTGCTATCGCCGGCGGTTTGGATGTTAATGCCTATGTTTATGGTGATTCATTTAACAATCGTGATCCGCGTGTCAGATTACGTGGTAGCAGAGAGTTTTTAGACGAACCGCCTAATAAACTCAACTTAAAGAAGTTAAATGTCGGTGATATATCCGGTATCGGCAATTCGTACTTTACGGATGCCGGTAGTGGTCGCGGTGCGGCTGTCAGCAGCTTTAAGAATTTGGTCATGTCCGCAGATAAAACGATTGATATCACAGGTCCTATACAAGACGGTTGGCAAGTGGAATTGTATTGGAATGAGCAACTTCTTGGCTATCGCCAGGGTGGGATCAACGGTGAGTATCGTTTTGAAAATCTGCCGGTATCGTACGGATTAAACACCTTTAAGCTCGTCTTCTATGGGCCATATGGAGAAACACGGACAGAATATAAGCGTTATTATTCAGGAACAAGTCCGGTTAAAAAAGGCGAGGTGGGATATAATATTGCGGCTTATCAGCCGGATAGATATATCATTGAAGATAATGAACCACCTACATATGAGAAAAAGACCTCAAAAGCTGTTCTAGATATGACCGGTTACTATGGTTTAACCGATAATGCAACTTTTATGGCTGGATACACACAAACTCCGGATTATAAACGTGAAGAAACACAAAATTTTGGTATGACCGGTCTGCAATATGCTGTTGATGGTGTTTCATTACAGTATAATTTAGAGCAAAATCTAGATACCAGCGATATTGGTCACCATGTTGAAGCGCAAGGTGATGTTTATATCGGTACATTATATGCAGGAATAGATCAATTTAATGGTATCCACTCCCCAATATCCGCCCGCGGCAACGACTACATGGAAGATCAATATGAAACGCGCCTCAGCGGAATGTTACCCTATAATCTGCCGTATTATTTAAGCTGGTCGCGAGGCACGTATGAATATTCCAAGCAAGATTTTGATGACATTTCCGGGCGTATTTCCAAGCAATTAGGTGGTGGCATTAATCTGACATTAGAAAACAATTATTATCATGCCTCTAACGGTGGTAGCGAATATGATGATTTACGTCTCGGTGCTTACAAGTGGTGGAACGCATTTTCTCTGGAGGCATGGATTAATCATGAAATCATCCCTGAAAGTAAGTTTAAAGAGTTTAAATTACGTGGTGACTGGCGCACCGGACGTCGTACGTATTTGTCAGCCGAATATACGCATAACTTGATAGAAGACATGGATTATTTATCAGTATCGGCCGGTAAAGTATTTGACTTTGGTGGTTTAACGCTGTCATTACAAACAGATAGGGACCTAAATTTAAGTACCTGGTTGACATACAACATTAGCTTAGCCAAAGTTCCAAGTGAAAATCGCATCATTGCCACCGGAAATTCTCGCTTTGGTGAAACGGGCAGTGTAGAAGTTAATTTACGAGATGAGTACGATGAACCTCTAGAAGGAGTTGGCTTAAATGCAAACGGTCTGGAAAAAGAAGTTTATACCGATTCCAAAGGGCGCGCCATTCTAATGGATTTGCAGACATATGAAAAAACAATCCTAAAAGTTGATGAAGAAACATTCCCAGACGTTTCTTTATATCCAGAATCAAATGAAAGGAAAATCGTTTTGCGTCCTGGCACGATAAGAACCGTAAATATACCATTTGTTCACAAAGGGGCTGTTGAAGGTCAACTAAAAACCAAAGGTATGTTGATGTTTGGTTATCTCATAACGGCATATAATGATAAAAACGAAGAGGTATTATCAACCTTTGCTGATACAGAGGGAGCATTTATTTTAGATGGTTTACCATATGGAACATATAAACTTGTGGTGAGCAAAGATTCTGTTCCTTTAGCAGAAATGTCAAATGTTGTTGTTAACGATATTTCAATTTATATAGATGGAGAAATTGAACTAAAAGATATGCCAAAACAAGCTATTATACAAGAAATCGAAGAACAAGTTAAAGAACAAGAACAACCCGTATCCGCACCTCTTGAGACATCAAAGAAAGTAAATCAACATTACGGTGAAAAGAAATATATTATAACACCGAAGCAATATGTCGGAGTTAAAGAACAAGATGAAGACAAAGGTTTTGAGGAACAAATGTCCAAAATGGCATCCGATTTAACGGATATCTTAGAACAAACTAATGTCCAATCAAAAGAGGAACAATAAATGACAGGTAATCAGTTAAGGAGAATATATTATTGTCATGAGTAAAGAATTTGAACTTGTCAGTCCTTTCTCCCCTTCCGGAGATCAACCGGAAGCGATTAAGCAGTTGTGCGAGGGGTTAAAAAGAGGAGAGCGCAACCAAGTGCTGTTGGGTGTTACCGGATCTGGTAAAACCTTCACCATGGCAAAAATTATTGAAGAAATGAAAAAGCCGACATTAATTATGGCGCCCAACAAGATATTAGCCGCACAATTATATACGGAGATGAAAGAGTTTTTTCCCCATAATCATGTAGAATATTTTGTATCTTATTACGATTATTATCAGCCTGAAGCTTACATTCCCAAAACAGATACATATATTGAAAAGGATTCGGCCATAAACGAACAAATAGATCGTATGCGGCATGGAGCTACGCGTAATGTCTTAGAAGAAAATGATGTCATCATCGTGGCTTCTGTTTCCTGCATATATGGCTTAGGTAGCATGGAATCATACTCTTCAATGGCTTTTTCTCTCAAAAAAGGAGAAAGTATTGAGCCAAGAGAAGTATATAAACAACTTGCAGCTTTGCAATACGAACGCAACCAGGCAAATTTTGTGCGTTCAACTTTCAGAGTAAAAGGCGATATTTTAGATATTTTTCCTGCTCACTATGAAGACAGAGGGTGGCGCATATCCTTTTTTGGGGATGAAATAGAAAAAATATCAGAATTTGATGTCTTGACCGGGCACCAAACCGCCGATTTGGAAGAGATTACCGTCTATCCGGCTAATCACTATGTCACTCCGCGTCCCGCTCTGTCTCAAGCTATGGGAAATATTAAGAAGGATTTGGCATTAAGGCTTGAGGAATTTCGTAGCCAAAATAAGTTGTTAGAAGCGCAACGCTTAGAACAACGTACAAATTTTGATTTAGAAATGATGGAAGCAACCGGTCATTGCAAAGGAATAGAAAATTATTCGCGTTATTTAACGGGGCGTGCTCCCGGTGAACCGCCACCGACATTATTTGAATATTTTCCCAAAGATTCTTTATTGTTTATAGATGAAAGCCATATTTCCGTACCGCAAATTGGTGGTATGTATCGCGGAGACAGAAATAGAAAAACCACACTTTCTGACTATGGTTTCAGGCTCCCATCGTGCGTTGATAATCGCCCGCTAAAATTTGAAGAATGGGATAAATTTCGAGCACCAACCATTTTTGTTTCGGCAACCCCTGGAGATTGGGAATTAGAACAAAGTAAGGGAGTTTTTGCCGAGCAAGTTATTCGTCCGACAGGTTTAATGGATCCGGTTTGCGTAGTTAAACCGGTCGAAAATCAGGTTGATGATCTGATGGAAGAATGTCGGCAAGCTATTATGAAGGGTAATCGTGTGCTGGTAACAACACTGACGAAAAAGATGGCAGAAGACCTAACGGAATATCTACACGAAAATGGCATCAAAGTTCGCTATCTTCATTCAGATATTGATACCATGGAACGTGTAGAGATTATTCGAGATTTGCGACAGGGTGTTTTTGATGTTTTGGTGGGTATCAATCTGTTACGCGAAGGTTTAGACATACCGGAGTGTTCCCTGGTCGCTATCTTGGATGCGGATAAGGAGGGTTTTTTGCGTTCAACACGCTCACTGATACAAACTATCGGTCGTGCGGCTAGAAATGCGGATGGTCGCGTTGTTCTTTACGCTGATAAATTAACAGATTCTATAAAATTTGCTCTTGATGAAACGAATAGGCGGCGCAAAAAACAATTTGAATATAATAAAGAGCATGGCATTGTTCCGGAAACGATCAAGAAATCTATTTCCAATACTTTATTAACAATGACGGAAACAGATGAGGAAAAAGATAAACAAGCCCCACTGAGTATAAAAGAATTCAAGAATATTGATAAAGAAATCAAAAAACTGACAAAAGAAATGAAAGCTTATGCGGCAGATTTAGAGTTTGAAAAAGCAATGAAATGCAGAGATGAAATTAAGCGCTTGGAAACAATAAGATTAACATTAGAATAAAAAAAGCTATTAAAATAAAAAATCGGCCACTGTCTTTTGGACAGCGGCCTGATTTCGCAAAGGAGAAGAACTCAAGAGTGGAAAAGAAAATCGATCTCTTCCTTCAGGTCGTGGATCTTCTGCTGCTGTTCAGGAGTGGCATGAAGCTCAACCAGATGGCTGGAGGAAAATGTCCCAACCTCTCTTGCGAGGGCTTCGACTTTTTCTTTATTCAGCGGTTCTTTCGCCGCTTGCAGGGCCTCAAAGGCTTGACCAAAGAGCCACAAACGGAATAAGATATCGCTCTCCGTTTGCACACCCGGCACATCCTCTGTCATCATCTCGAGATCCTTCTTCATGTCGTCGATCTCAGCCATTATTGACTGAAGATCTCCTCGCTCTTCCTCAGTAGCCTTCTTCCTAATCCATTGGGATTGGAGGTACTGAGAAATTTCCCAGTGAAGAAATCTAACTCTTTCCAAATTGGGTTCCTTCTTGAGAGCCTCTATGGCGATTGAGTACAGCCACAGCTTAAAGGCTATCGTGCCCTCTCTGTTAAAATACTTTTCGTGTTCCATAAATCTTAAACTATAAACGTACTAATATAATAAATACCGAAAATCTCGTCCAGTGTATTCAAAGATATTTAATTTGTCAATTTTTTCTTTACTTTTAAGTAAAATTATTATAAATCACAGACAAAGTACTTGAGATGATGTAAAGGAGTTTTGTTTAAGATGAAAGCGAGAACACGTTTTGCCCCCAGTCCGACAGGTTATATGCATATTGGTAATTTAAGAACAGCTCTTTATGAATATTTGATTGCAAAATCCGATGGCGGTAGTTTTATTTTACGTATAGAAGATACTGATCAAAAACGTTACGTTGAAGGGGCAACGGAAATTATATATAACACACTCAAGACAGTAGGGATGAATTGGGATGAAGGACCGGATATCGGTGGTGATTTCGGTCCATATGTTCAGTCAGAAAGATTGCCTTTGTACCAAAAATATGCTCATAAATTAGTTGAATTAGGTGGAGCACATTACTGTTTTTGCTCCAAAGATGAAGCTGATGAGCAAAAAAATGAAGAGGCCAATATAAAATTTAAGGACCCGTGTAAAATGATCCCTCTATCAGAGGCCAAAGAGCGTGTCAAAAAGGGTGAGCCCTTTGTTATTCGTCAAACAATTAATAAAAAAGGAAAATCAACTTTTCACGATATTGTATATGGTGATATAGAAATCGATTATGATGAGCTGGATGAAGGGGTTTTATTAAAATCAGACGGCTTTCCGACATATAATTTTGCCAACGTTATAGATGATCACCTAATGCAAATTACACACGTTGTACGTGGCAATGAGTATATTTCATCTACCCCGAAATATAATCTGATTTATGAAGCTTTCGGCTGGACGCCGCCTAATTACGTGCACGTAGCTCAGGTCATGAAAGATGCACAACACAAATTATCCAAACGTAATGGCGATGCATCATTTCAAGATTTGGTTGAAAAGGGCTACCTTCCGGAAGCTATCCTAAATTATATAGCTCTCTTGGGTTGGAACCCGGGAACGGAACAAGAAATATTTTCTCTAAAGGAATTAGAGCAGGTATTTGATGCCAACAGGTTAAATAAATCACCGGCAATATTTGATATCACAAAATTAAAGTGGATGAATGGTCATTACATCAGGGCCTTGCCGCTTGAAGAGTTTCATAAGTTAGCAGAAAAGGAATATGATACCTTTTTAACGCACGATATAAATCGCCAGGCTTTATCAAAGGTATTGCAGCCAAGGATAGAAACACTAAAAGACATTCCAACCATGGCCGGTTTTATTGAAAAATTACCGGAATATAGCAAAGAACTTTTTATAAATAAAAAAATGAAGACAGATGTTGAGATTGCGAAAAAGTCAATTGCCCTGGCTATTCCTGTTTTAGAAGGTCTAACTGAATGGACCAATGAAAGTCTTTTTGAAAGTCTTAAGAACATAGCCATAGCAAACGAGCTTAAAAACGGCCAAGTACTCTATCCTGTCCGCATTGCGCTAACAGGGCTGGAAACAACACCGGGGGGCGCCAGTGAAATAGCTGAAGTGCTCGGTAAGTCAGAAACTTTAACCCGCCTAAAAAAAGCGATTTAATATGAGCATAAAAAAAACAATAAAACATAATATCAAACACACCTTAAGATGGTTTTTAAGAACACGGGTGGTCTTGTGGTTGATAGGTTTTATTGCTTACATATACACATGGTTGGTGGGTAAAACGGGCAAATTTGAAGTTCATGGTCAAAAAGAGTTTGAAGATCTCATCAAAAATAACGAGGGGGGAATATTTGTAGCCTGGCATGGTCGTGCATTGATGCTTCCCTTCTTCTGGCGTAATACACGTCAGATGAAAGCCTTGGTTTCGCCACATCAAGATGGTCGAATTATTGCTAATATGCTCAAAAATTATCATATCTTAAGCATTGATGGCTCTTCTGACAGAGAGGCAACACATGCAGCATTGGAGATTACAAAAGAATTAGATAAGGGGACTGTCGTATCACTTATCTCAGATGGTCCGAGAGGCCCGCGTATGAGGTTAAATAAGAGTGTGATTTATTTTGCCCAAAAAAGCGGTAAGCCCATCATGGGCTTTACTTACAGCTCCAAACAGGCTAAAGTACTAAACAAAAGTTGGGATGCAATGCTTATTCCAAAGCTTTTCAAAAAAGGCATAGTTTTAGGCACAAAACCGATGTTTGTTCCTAAGCACGCCACGACAGAAGAAATGGAAGCTTTGCGTCAGCAATTAGAAGATGAGTTAAATAATCTGACATTAAAAGCCGATCAAAGATGCGGTATTGCTGAAGTTAAACCGGCCGAAAAGCATATAGGTCGCCATAGCGGGATCTGATAGGAGTTAGATATGTTTATAAATACATACAAAATACTGATGACCATATTGTTTCCTCTTATAAAGATAACGTACATCAGAAAGCGCTGCCGCATTGGAAAAGAACATCCTACCCGTTTTTTAGAAAGACTTGGTTTATACACCCACCAAAGACCGAAGGGAAAATTATTTTGGTTTCACGGTGCTTCTGTCGGTGAATCTATCTCCATGTTACCCCTTATCAATAAACTCTTATCTGAAGATGAAGAATTGTCGATTTTGGTAACAACAGGGACGATAACATCCGCAGAGATTTTACAAAAACGTCTCCCTCAAAGGGCATTCCATCAATTTATTCCCTATGATGTTCCAAAATTTGCGCGGCGCTTATTGGATTACTATCGTCCGGATGCGGCTTTATGGTTTGAGTCGGAATTATGGCCGTCATTATTATCAGAAACTCATAAGCGTAATATTCCCTTAATTTTGGTCAATGGCAGAATATCAGATAAATCTTTTAAGCTTTGGCAGAGGTTTAAACTGGCCTCACAAGAACTTTTATCTTGCTTTTCTTTATGCCTCGGGCAGTCAGAACAAGATAAAGATCGTCTTTTAGCTTTAGGAGCCAAAAATGCCGAATGCTATGGCAATATAAAATATGCCGGCCAGCCACTACCTTGTGATGAAAATAAATTAAAGGAATTAAAAGAAAGCATTAAGGATAGAAAGATTTTTCTAATCAGTTCAACGCACCACAATGAAGAAGAGCAATTAGCGGAATTTTTGCCGCAATTACAAAAAAATATACCGGACATTTTAACAATAGTCGTGCCACGTCATCCTAATCGTGGTCCGGAAATTAGCGCAATGTTTCAGAAAAAAGGTTACAAAACAGCCGAGCGTTCCAAAAATGAAAGCATTTCTCCTTCAACGGATATATATATCGCTGATACAATAGGAGAAATGGGCTTGTGGTACAAACTATCGGAGGTCTGTTTTATCGGTGGCTCGCTCATACCGCACGGGGGACAAAATTTCATTGAGCCCGCACGTGACAAATGTGCTGTAATTGTTGGTCCTTATATGCATAACTTTAAGGATATGACCGATCGTGCACAAAAGGCTGAAGCAATATTTAAGGTTGAAAATGCTCAAGAGGTCATTAATCAAGCTATAACGCTATTAGCTTCACCGCAAAAAATGGCAGAAAGTCGAGAGAAGGCTTATATCTGGACAGTAAAAGAATCTGAAGTTTTGGATGATATTTGCGCTGCACTAAAAAAGGAGCTAACCATATGAGAACACCAAAGTTCTGGGAACATAATGGTTTAATGGCCCATATCTTAAAGCCGATTTCTTGGCTTTACGGGTACGTAACCCAATGGCGTATACATCATAAAAAGCCATATCATTGCGGTGCTAAGGTCATCTGTATTGGCAACATCACGGCAGGAGGTGTTGGTAAAACCCCCGTAGCTATTGCGATGGCTGAAAGATACATTAATGAAGGTAAAAAAGTATTTTTTGTAACCCGTGGTTATAAGGGAAAGCTTAAGAACATCATTGTAGATTTGGATAAGCATACCCCATCAGAGACAGGGGATGAAGCCCGAATTTTGGCATTAACGGCCCCGACGGTTATTGCTACAGATAGGGCACATGGTGCAAAATTAGCCATCAAAAACGGTGCGGATATGATTATTATGGATGATGGATTTCAAAATCAAACATTATATAAGGACGAAAGTTGGCTTGTTTTTGACGGTACGGTCGGTGTCGGTAACGGGCAAATTATTCCTTCCGGCCCTCTAAGAGAAGAATTAAAAACAGGTCAATCCCGTGCGGATTATATTATTATCATGGGAGAAGATAAAACAGATCTGGCAAAAAAGTGTACCTTACCTGTTTTTTACGGTCGCTTAGAACCTCAAGCTCTTGATTTAGATAATAAAAATGTCATGGCCTTTGCCGGCATTGGTCATCCCGCAAAATTTTATCAAACACTCAGTGATATGGGATATAATGTTGTTAAAAGTTTTGATTTTGCCGATCACTATGCCTATAAAAAATCAGACATAGCTAAATTGGTAAATATGGCAAAAGCCCAATCACTGGAACTGGTAACCACAGAAAAAGATTTTGTTAAACTTGATAAAGAAGATCAAAAACGCATTCATGTCTTGAAAGTAAAAGCCAACTGGCAGAAAAATAATCCTATCTAGGCATAAAAGCCTTTATCTTTGTCATAAAAAACAATGTGTGCTTCAGCATTTTTGATTTTTTCCTTTAACTTCTCCGGACAAACCCTTAAAAGCATAAAGCGTATCACGGCACCATGCGCCACAACCCCGATATTTTGCACATCGGGATGGGCATTCAAATAACGTTCAATAGCTCCCATAAAACGATCGCATGCTTGTTGCTTTGTTTCACCATGAGGGTAGCAGAGTGCATCATAACGTGGATCAAATGAACTGTATGCGGCATATAAATCAGCACCGTTTTGAAATTCAAAACCTGCTGTTTTATAAGCTGGATTGAAAGTCATTTGTTGTAAATCTTTAATCTTTAGCCCCTCAAAAATACCATTAAAAAATTCTATTAAATCCGCATCATAGACAATCGGGGCACAAATTTCATGAGCAATAATTTGGGCTGTATCCTTGGCACGTTTTAAGGTTGAACATAAAATAACATCAAATTTGATACCCTCTTCTTTTAATTTCAGGGCACGATCAAGTACCTGCCTTTTGCCAACTTCTGTTAAATCCGTTTCAATTTGGCCGGCAATTTTTCCTTCAACATTAAAATCAGTTTGTCCGTGGCGTATAAGATAAATTTTTTGCATTACTCTTTCCTTCTGAAGCATTTTATCCCAAAATTTATTTTGTGCAACAAAAGAATCCACCGGTTGTACAACCGATGGATTCCTTGATAAGTACTTTCCGCATTAATCAGGCCAAAGATCATATGATTCATCACGCCTGTGTTCTTGGTCATATTTACGCTCTTTAATCATGGCTTCATCGTATGCGGCACGAGAAGGATAGTTCCTGACAATCTCGCAGTGGTCTCCGATGCCCACAATATAAGGCTTTGTATGATATACATATATCTTGTAGCCACCGCGTATGAGTAAGAAAGCAATAACACACACAATGGCAATCTGCCATGTAGGGTCTGATACCCACTTAAAGACGGCACAACTTGCACCGCCCGCAAGGAACGTACACCACATCTCATGGAAGAGTAGCTCGCTATCTAAGATGGGAGCTACAAAAACTCCGATGATGCCAACGCACATAATCAGAAATGTTACTTTGACAGTCAGTACAGTATGCCAACCAAATATCCACATAACAAAATGTGCCAGGAGGTAGATACACAATATGCACCACAAAGACTTAAATAACCAATTCATAATAAAACACTTCTAAAATCCATAATACAAATATCTATTCACTAAATTTGGAGAATTTACTAAAAACATATTATGAATCAGAGGTACTTATCAGTGATGTACACAATCTCATCCATAATAATTTGTTGAAACTTCTCAATACGATACCGACTATTATCTGCCGTTGTTATTAATTTCAAAAAAGTGGTCAGCAATTTGCGACATAACACTCTTCTGGTTATAAACTGACACAACGCGTCCATTCATACGATCTTTAGGAAAAGGCCGTTCGCGCTTGGCTATACGATCAATGGCTCTCTCTGGTTCGCAATCAACGTAATATACTGTTGTTTCGTAGCCCATTTTTTTGATACTGCTTAAAAGCTCGCGATGGCAAATCGGCGTGCCTCCGTGGTCGAAAAAAATATTTTTTTTCTGTTCAATCGCACGACGAAGCAATTCATAGCCTGCGATTCGTGCCGGAATTTCCCACTTATTAAAGGCTTCCATTTTTCCTAACTTTTCTCTATCTTGACGGTATTCAGGAACCTTTTCCATCACAAGATCAAATCCAATTAAAACATAATCTTTGAATTCATCTTTATGCTCTTGATAAAAAGTTGTCTTTCCTGCACCTGGAATACCAAGCATATGAATAAGCTTCGGATTATCAGATGAAGGAGCCCCTTTTAAGAATTGTTCGATAATTGGATCAAAACACTCTTGAAAGCTGTAACGATCATCATCATAAGTATAAGGAACAACCTCATCAATGCCGGGAATAATGGAACGAATCGAGTTTGTGTAAATATCATTTGTCTTTGCATTTTGTGATAAATCCTTAATACCGATGGTTCTGCACAAAAGTGCAATATCTTTTTTCATCTCGCCGGATAAAAAGACAGACCTATCAGCAACACTCTCATACAAAGGATGACCATCATTATAGCGTTTTGTAATAACTTCCAAAGCTTTTGCATTCCGCGCCTCTAAACGCCGCACATATTGATAAGCCATTTTTCGATGACGGAGTATCGCCCGTTGGACATTACTTAAAGGTTTCTTACCTCTCATACATAAAGCTTTTAGTTCTGCAATGCGTTCTAACTCATATGCCTGTGGTGATTGTTCGGCAATTGATGGACATTTTTTCTTTAAATCTTCCATAATAGGGCCGTTTATCGGCGAACGAGTAATTGTTGCTCCATCAAGCATTGCCTCAAAGTCCTTTGTAATATGGCGCACAATTGTTTTTAAATCAGTCTTCAGATAGATAACTTGATACCCTCTTTTCTTAAATGCTTCTGCAGTTCTTGGGTGCAACATCGCTTTACCGCCCAAGTTTGGTATTTTGCCGTCAAATTCGCCATTTGCCAACATATCTAAAATAACAGCAGATTCCAAATCACGAAATACCGATTCACCATATTTTTTAACAAAATCGTTTGTTTTAGTTAAAAGTGGAAAATCCTCATCCGGAATATGGTATTCTTTCATAAATTTTTGTACGATAGGATGATTCTTATCTTTTCGAACCGCACGGAATTTCAAATCTGAAGAAACAGCTTCGATTTTAAAACCTGTTTCTTGCTTTGCCAATCGTGAAAGCTCATCAGATAGAGTTGATTTACCGACAGCGGGTAACCCAATTAATATTGTTTTAGTTAATTTCTGAATACATTCCTGATCTAAATGACTGTTTACCACAATTCTATTCCTTTTTCAAAAGATACTTGTTTTACATACTCCATACAAATGTGCCTCACTGTAACACAAATAAGAGATGAAATCAATAGTTTTTCGTCTTTTTTGGCAAAAATCTTCATAATCCCCGAAAGATAAAGCTTTGTAACGTCTCAAAAACCGCCTGGTAGCTCTAAAAAGGTTCTGATCTTGTAAATGGACAACAAAAAATCACCGACTTACTTTATGATTTTATCAAAACAATCGGGAGGACAAGTACAATGGCAATCAGCGCGAATAAAAGCTGATTTTTAAGGCTTTGTTCGTGGTAGCGAATAGCAGAATAAATCATGACCACCGGCACCGAAAGTCTTAAAAATACGGCAACAATCGAAACAGGTAAAATGTTAATCGAAGCATAAATCACCAAAAATTCGGACATGGCATAAAAAATACCGGCATAAGCAATGTGTTTGTTTTTAAACATATTTTTGAAATCTTGTTTTGAAATACCGTTAGCAAGGCTGACGATAAACATCACTATCGATGATATGAATAAATACGGATACCAGCCGATTTTGGGAATAGCTAAATGATCTGAAACGGTATATGAGGCCATAATAAACATTGTTATGATAAATGCACATTTTGCCTTTTTGGATAGTCTTGATGCATCGCCTTTTATAAAAAAGGCAAGACCCAATATACCAAACCCCAAAATGGAGCACACCTTAATGATTCCCAGTCCCTCACCAAAAAACAGATTGTTGGCAAGTGCACCGATAGCTAAAGCAATAAAGCTTAAAAATACCGACGAGGATGTACTTTCTTTGTTAACGATTTGCTGGTACTTAATCAGATAAAACAGCGTAGTACCTTTATAAACACCAACTAAAATAAAAGGGGAAAGTAAAACACCGCGCCAATCATTTGTCAACAAATGTCCCAAAAGCGGAAAAGTTAAACCAAGTGCTACCAAAAGCCAGGTACTTGTGAAAGCAGAAGACATCGATGGTGGAAAATACTTTGCTGCCGGCTTATATAAAATCGGCCTTCCGGCCCAAGCCAAAAGCAACATCAAACCAATAAAAATTTGGAACAATGTCATCCGCATTTTCCTTATAAATCTGGAGCAGGCAACGGGAATCGAACCCGCATTAAAAGCTTGGGAAGCTCTCATTCTACCATTGAATTATGCCTGCAAACGACTAGAATAAGTAGGGACTAGATATATAATTTTTATAAAAAAATGGCAAGGCTATTTGTTTGTAATGTGGATAAAATCAAGAATAAACAAATTTTTTTCATACAAAAAAGCTTGCAATTGAGAAATTTAAGGCGTACTTTTTTATAAACACAAAAAGGATGACGATATGAACAAATTAGAAAAAAGTCTCGGCTACAAATTCAATAATAAAAAATATCTGCAACAGGCTCTGACGCATTCCAGTGCAACATCGGATATTCATGAAAATTACGAAAGACTGGAGTTTTTGGGTGATAGAATTTTGGGACTGACCATCGCTGACATTTTATATACCACATTTCCGGATGAGCCGGAGGGTAGTCTGGCTCAACGTTTCGTTGTTTTGGTATGTAAGGAAACCGTAGCAGAAGTTGTCCGTACCCTAGATATAAAAGGCTATATTCAAGCGATTAATACAAATGTTAATGATAAAGACAGTGTGTTGTGTGATGTCGGAGAGGCCTTAATTGCCGCCATATACAAGGATAGTGGTAGCCTAGATGTAACACAAGATTTTATCAAACGTTGCTGGCAACCTCACATAGATAAGAAATCTCATCCTAAAAAAGATTATAAAACATTATTACAAGAACAAGCCGCCGTATTAAAATATCCTGCTCCGGTGTATAAAGTTATCTCCAAAACCGGACCAGAACATGCACCTATGTTTGTGATGGAAGTATCTCTAAACAACGATTTAAAGGCTTTAGGAAAGGGCTCTTCTAAAAAACAGGCAGAACAAGCCGCCGCCGCATTAATGCTTAATACATTGGGAGTAAAAGATGCCTGATAATGTGGAAAATGAAAAAACACGTGCCGGTTTTGTTGCCCTGTTAGGTGCCCCAAATGCAGGCAAGTCAACCTTAACTAACCATTTTGTCGGCTCAAAAGTAAGTATTGTTTCTCCAAAGGCTCAAACAACACGAACAACCGTCAAGGGCATTGGTATATGGCACAATACACAAATTATCTTTTTAGATACACCGGGTATTTTTAAGCCCAAGCGTCGGCTGGATCGAGCAATGGTCGCCTCCGCGTGGAATGGCGTCTTGGATGCTGATATTGTAGCTTTAATTGTTGATGCTAAAAAGGGGATTGATCCGGAAACAGAAAGCATCATCAAAAAAATCAAAGAAAATAAACTCAAAGTTATTTTAATCATAAATAAAATTGACCTGGTAGCGGATGAACAACTTTTAAGGTTGGCCAAACAATTAAATGAAAGCTATCATTTTGAAGAAACTTTTATGATTTCCGCACTCAATAACAAAAAAACAGAAGAACTTTACGATTATCTTGCAGAACATTTGCCTCAGAGTCCGTGGTACTATCCTGAGGAGCAAATGTCTGATTTGCCGTTAAAACTTTTAGCTGCCGAAATTGTCAGAGAAAAGCTGTTTTTATACCTAAGACAAGAATTACCCTATGCCTTAACGGTCGAACCGGAGTTATGGGATAGAAGGGAAGATAACAGTATCCGGGCAGAGATGACCATCTATGTGGAACGTTTAGGGCAAAAACAGATCATATTGGGTAAAGGCGGCGCCATGATAAAAAAGATAGGCCAGGCGGCACGACTTGAACTTGAGGATTTATTGGAAGAGCGTATACACCTCTTTTTGTTTGTTAAAGTTAGAGAAAATTGGATAGATGATCCGGCACGCTACACAGACTGGAATCTTGATTTCAAAGCTTGATGAGAAATGTAATATTTACTTATAAGTCGCACGATAAACAGCAGTCATTTTCTTCAACCTGAATGGTACTGTGTGAAATACCGAACTTTTCATCTAAAAGAGCCGTTACCTTTGGAACAATGGTCACATCACAGGACTGAATATGACAATCCAGCGAAACATCATGTTCGTTTATATTCCAGATATGGATATGATGTATGCCTTTAACACCCTCAAGCGCTAAAATAGCCTCTTGTACTTCTTCAATGTTAATATTACCGGGTGCGGCATCCATTAGGATATTAACAATTTTCGGAAAAGAGTACACGGACTGAAATATCATATAAAAAGCAATGCCTAGTGCAATAATACCATCAACATAATATACTCCGAAACAAACAATACATAAACCGGAAATAACCACACCAATAGAACCGAAAGCATCAGCGAGATTATGAACAAAAACCATTTTCATATTAGTATTGTGATGTGCATCATGATGAGAAATTTTAGCTGTTGCAATATCGATAATAAGCGATAAAACGGCAATCCAAATAACAACCATTCCTTCAATTGCTTGTGGTGATATCAAACGAAAGACCCCCTCAATCATAAGATAACATCCGGATATAAATAGCAAGATGAGATTAACGAATCCCCCAATGATTTCAGCACGCTTAAAGCCATAGGTATACTTTGCGGATGCTTTTTTACGACCAATCCTAAAGGCAATAATAGCAATCAAAATTGAAAAAGCATCTGATGTATTATGAAGCGCGTCCCCCAATAGAGCAACACTACCGGTAATTACTCCGCCGATAAATTCAACAACGGAAAGCACCATATTGATGAGAAAAGACAGAAATAACAGATGAACGGATTTTTCTTTAACTTCAGAATGGTGATGATGCGACATAAATATGATCCTTTCCAATACTAAAACACTCTCATGGTAATTTTATCAGACTTAAAATCAAGCATTATTTTAAAGTTTTTATCCGACTTTCCAACAGAATAGCAAAACATTTGCTCCGAACGTATTCAAAATAAATAAATTTTACATAGTATAAAGGCTATCTAAAATATTTTTGAAAATGTGCTAAAATCAATTGCAATGTAAAAAATAAATTCTATAATGCGTCAAGAAATAGTATTTAACTTTAATTTAGGAGATAAAAATGGATAATGAGCCTTGCTTAGGTTGCCGTATTGGCGATAAATGGCGCAGAAAACGCGGGTCTCTTATTATGGCTCTGCATGAAATTCAAGGAACAAAGGGTTATGTTGATTGGAAAGATGCTATGGATTTAGCTCAAACAATGGAAGTCCCTTTAGCACGTATCTACGAAGTGTTAACGTTCTATAACTTTTTTAAGTTAGTTGCGCCTGGTAAGGCTGTTATCTCTGTTTGTACCGGTACGGCTTGTTTCTTAAAAGGAAATGATAAAGTCTTAGAAAAATTCAAATCAGAACTTAATATTAAAGAAGGTGAAAGTACACCTGATGGACTGTTTCACTTGCAGGTCGTACGTTGTGTCGGTTGCTGCGGTTTGGCTCCGGTTTGTGTTGTTAATGGTAAAACATATGGTCGTATGACACCGGAACAAGTGCCTGAAATCCTAAATGAATGGCGCGAAGTATTTAAAGAGGAGGCTTAAGCTATGGTAGATATGGCTGAAATTAATAAAAGGTTTGATATCCATAACATTGCAAACACAAAACGTGCGGAAATCGAAAAATATGAATGCAGTATTTTTTGCTGCCATTCCACAGCTTGCAAGTCCTCAGGTAGTGATGATCTGATTGCCTTAATCAGAAAAGTTTTAGAAGAAAATGGTCTAATCGATAAGGTTCGTGTTGTCACCACCGGTTGTATGGGACTTTGTGCGCATGGTCCACTCATCAGAGTTGAAATAAAAGGCAAAAAGGATATCTTATTTAAACGTGTTGATGCTGAAATTACGCGCACAATTATGGAAAAGTATGTTATCCCCGGTATTCAAAGCAAAGAAGACATTGTATTAGATAAAAGTTTGGCAGAACACGTTCTTTCTCTTGACTTACCGTTTTTTACCAAGCAAGAAAAAGTGGTATTAAAAAATGCCGGACATATTGACCCAGAAGATATTACAGAATATATGGCAAGCGGCGGTTATTTAGCCTTAGAAAAAGCATTAAAAACCATGACGCCGCAAGAGGTTGTCGAAGAAATCAAAAAATCCGGTTTACGCGGACGTGGTGGCGGTGGCTTCTCCACAGGTATGAAATGGGAACTGGCAGCCAAAGTGCCGACTGTCGATGAAAAGTTTATCATCTGTAATGGTGACGAAGGTGATCCGGGAGCCTACATGGATCGTTCTATCTTAGAGGGTGACCCGCATGCCGTGATTGAAGGCATGATGATTGCAGCATATGCTATCGGGGCAACATCCGGTTGGTTTTATGTCAGAGCAGAATACCCGCTGGCAGTTGAAAGAGTACAAAAAGCCATCCAAGCTTGTAAGAAGAACAGATTGTTGGGTAACAATATTATGGGTACTGATTTCTCATTTAATATTGATATCCGTTTAGGTGCAGGTGCTTTCGTTTGTGGTGAGGAAACAGCTCTTATCCATTCAATTGAAGGAATGAGAGGTACGCCTCGTCCCAGACCGCCATATCCGACCAACAAAGGTCTGTGGGATAAACCATCCTGTGTAAATAATGTAGAAACACTGGCCAATGTGGCAAAGATTTTACTTAAAGGCGCAGACTGGTTCTCATCTTTTGGTACAGAAACATCAAAAGGAACAAAGGTATTTGCTTTAACCGGACAAGTTGAAAATTCCGGCTTGATTGAAGTACCAATGGGAACGACCATTGATGAAATTGTTAACGAAATCGGTGGTGGCGTATCAAAGGGAAAGACATTAAAGGCTGTCCAAACAGGGGGACCTTCAGGTGGCGTTATTCCTGCAAAGTATATGAATATGCCTGTTTGCTATGAAGAGTTAAAGAAACTTGGCTCTATTATGGGATCCGGAGGTATGATTGTTATTGATGATTCATCAGACATGGTGGCTTTAGCAAAGTTTTATTTGGATTTCACGGTTGATGAATCATGTGGCAAATGTTCACCATGTCGAATTGGCGGTAAACAAATGTTGCTTTTACTTGATAAAATCAATCGCGGACGTGGCAAGAAGAAAGATTTGGAACTCTTAAAAAAGATTGCTTTTGCCATGCAGAAAGCCTCACTTTGCGGCTTAGGACAAACAGCACCAAATCCTGTCTTATCAACGCTACGTTTTTATGAAGAAGAGTACACAAATAAATTGCTTGATGGTCAAGAGAAGGAGTAATCAGATGGTTAAATTAAAAATTGATAATATAGAAGTTGAAGTCAAAGCCGGTACGAGCATTTTAGATGCCGCAAGACTTGCACAAGTTAATATTCCAACTCTTTGCAAACACCCAGATGTTGATCCAAGCGCAGGTTGTGGTTTATGTATCGTTAAAGTTGGTGGGCGAATTATGCGTTCCTGTTGCACCCCAGTTTCAGAAGGAATGGAAGTTATTACTTCCGATGAAGAATTGATAGAAATCAGGAGGACTGTGTTAAAACTGATATTGAGTAATCACCCTAACGATTGCTTAAATTGTTCCAGAAACAATCAATGCGAGTTGCAAGATATTACTGCGGAGATGAATATTAATCAAAACGAAGTTACCAAGTTGGTTTACATGGAAGCAAAAGATGATACCACCAAAGCAATTGTTTTTGATCCTACAAAATGTATTGTATGTGGGAGATGTGTGAATATTTGTCAGAATGTTCAAAATGTTTGGGCATTGAGTTATCATCGCCGTGGCTTTTCAACCAAAATTACTGGATCTAATGATACAAAGCTTGGTGATTCACCTTGTATCAGGTGTGGTCAGTGTGCGGCTCACTGTCCAACTGGAGCAATTGCCGATTATGATAATACTCAAAAAGTATCAGCTCTGATTAATAATAAGGAAAACGTTACGGTTGTTCAAATTGCACCGGCCGTACGTGTGGCTTTGGGCGAAGAATTCGGCTTTAAGTTCGGATCAAACTTAACCGGAAAAATTTATGCCGCATTACGTCGTTTAGGTTTTTCTAAGGTGTTTGATACAAACTTTGGCGCGGATTTAACGATCATTGAAGAAGCAACAGAGTTTGTTAAACGCTTTACAACAAATGATCATTTGCCGATGTTTACTTCCTGCTGTCCGGCATGGGTAGATTATATTGAAAAATACTATCCTCAAAATCTGGAGAATTTATCTTCATGTAAATCTCCTCACCAGATGGTTGGCGCTATTGCCAAGACATATTGGGCAGAAAAAGCAGGTCTTGACGCCGCAAAAGTCAAGGTTGTTTCAGTTATGCCTTGTACTGCCAAAAAGTGGGAAATTGAGCGTGATGAAACCATGAGTTCCTCCGGTTATAAAGATGTGGATGAAGTTATTACCACGCGTGAATTAGCAAAGATGATTAAAGCATCCGGTATTGACTTTAAGAACTTAAAAGAAGAAGAAGCGGATAATCCTTTGGGAGAATACTCTGGTGCGGCCACTATTTTTGGTGTAACCGGTGGTGTGATGACCGCAGCTTTAAGAACGGCATATTTTTATATTACTGGCGAAGAGCTTGGAGAACTGAACTTTAAGGATATAGAAGGTCTTGATGCCGTTAAAGTAGCAGAAGTTGATATAAAAGGAACCAAGGTTCGTATTGCCGTTGTCAATGGTGTTGGCAATGTTACCCCTGTTATGGAGGCCATTAACAAAGCAAAAGAAGAAGGCTCTGAGCTTCCTTACCACTTTGTTGAAGTGATGGCCTGTCCCGGCGGTTGTATTGCCGGTGGTGGACAGCCGCGGGTAATGGGTGTCGTATTTGATAAGCCTTGGGGAATCAATGATAAAATTCGTAAACTCCGTTCAAAAGGTTTGAATACAGAAGATGAAGAAGCTAAAAATCGCTTATCTCACAAAAATGAATCCATTAAGAAATTATATGCGGAGTATTTAGGTGAGGCTGGCGGTAAGAAGTCACACCATCTTTTGCATACGAAGTACCACAAGCGTGACTTATATAAAAAAGAATCTTAATAACTTATTTGTTAAACGGCACTCTGCATTGAGTGTCGTTTGGCAATATATCAGATAAAAGGTGAGAGATGAAAAAAGTATTACTTTTGGTTTTGTTATTGACTGCTTGCACATATCAGCAAACGATTTCTTCATATCATAAAATTGATACTAATGCTCGGACAGTTGCCGTTGATAGCACTAACATGACAGATATACACTTTGATTTTAAACGAGCTTTAACAGAAGCAGGGTTTGAGATTTACAATAAAAATAATAACGGATATGCCGCACGTTATGAGCTTTCCGATGATATTCATAAAGATGATAATGTCAGATGTGGTTTATGGGAAGAAGGCTATACTTATGAGATAACGTTTATTGATAAAGTTAAAAAGGCTGAAGCTTTCGGTATACAAGGGCAAGGTTGTCGGGAAAATATCTTAAAAGATTTTACAGCGCTAATCAATAATCGCTACGATGAAAAGGAGAAAACGGTTGATAAACCTGAAAATAGTGATGCTATGAAAGTTCCAACTTTAAGATCTGATGGCAGAACCTGGTGGGGTAACTGAGGTAGGTAAATTTTCTATCCTTCCTCATTTTTTATTAAGGCTTATACTTAATAAAATTATTTCTTTATTTTCAAAGATTAAAACTTTTTTAAGTGCTATATTATATAAAAACACTGGATTAATTTATCAAAAATGATTATAGAAATAAAAAGAACAAACGAAAGATGAATATATGAATACCCCAGAATTAGAAACAAAAAGATTAAAGCGAGAAGTTTTGGTACGTCTAGTCAAAGCTTTTCTTTCGGATAACTTTGCCGAAAATGCACGACTTATTCCTTATGATATGCGTCCAAAATATTCAGAAGTACCTTTTCGGTGTTGTGTTTACAAAGAACGCGGAATTTTACGTGCTAGAACATTAGCAGGATTAGGTTTTTCCATTGAAGAAGATGATGAAAAGACAATGCTTTCACAATATGCCATAAAAGCATTAGAAAGATCTTGTCCTGATTCAAATCCCTTAACAGTAGTTGAAAGTGCTTGTCATAGCTGTCAGGCGTCAAGAGTCTACGTTACAGATTTATGTCAAAATTGTGTGGCCCGTCCATGCATGAATACGTGCCGTTTTGGTGCAATTTCTGTTATTAATGGTAAATCTGTGATTGATCCTCAAAAATGCAAAAAATGCGGCATGTGTATGTCTGTTTGTCCTTATGGAGCAATTATTAAAACTGTTGTTCCTTGTGAAAACTCGTGTCCAGTTGGTGCTATTGCTAAGGATGAGCGTGGTTTTGCGCGTATTGATAAGGAAAAATGTATCTCGTGTGGCAAGTGTGTGACGGCCTGTCCGTTTGGTGCAGTACATGCCAAATCTCAGATTATAGATGTATTAAAACATATCAAAGAAAAAAAAGAAGTAATCGCCCTAATTGCACCGGCTCTGATCGGACACCTCGCTTGTCAGCCGGAACAAATTAAAGACGCACTGCTCAAAATCGGATTTAGTGATGTATATGAAGTAGCTCAAGGAGCGGATGTAACAGCAACAACAGAGGCTAAAGATCTTGAAAAGAGGCTATCAGAAGGTAGTCCATTTATGACTACATCTTGTTGTGCGGCCTATAACGAGCTGGTTAAAAAACATCTCCCTGAGATCAAACCCTATGTCTCAGATACGCACACCCCTCTTTATTATACAGCAGAGATTGTTAAAAAACAGCACCCAAAAGCTATAACAGTATTTATCAGCCCTTGTTTTGCAAAACGTCGTGAAGTTTTAGATAATCCGAATGTTAATTATCTGATGAATTTTGAGGAATTAGGTGCTACATTGATTGCAATGGGTATAGAGATTGAAAATTGCAAAGAAAAAGAATTTTCATACCAAAGTTCAACGGAAGGTCGTGAATTTGCTCTTTCTGGAGGGGTTGCACGCTCTGTTCAAGCAGCATGGAATGGCAAAAAGGATGCCATCAAACCTGTTATTATTAATGGGTTGGATAAATCGTCCATCCGTAACTTAAAAGCTTATGCCAATAGGAGTGCACATCCAGATGGTAATTTGATCGAAGTCATGAGTTGCTCTGGTGGATGCATTGCCGGAAATGCCTGTCCTGGACCAATCAGCGCAGCGCTAAAAAAAGTAAAAGACTATGGTGAAAAAGGACAATCATTAGAAGAAAGAAAGGAAGATTGTAGATGATAAAAGTACAAACACTAGAAGACTTAGATAAACTGATAGATCGTGTCCATATTGCACAAAATCAATTTGCCACATTTTCAGAGGAAAAAGTTGATGCTATTTTTAAAGCAGCAGCCAAAGCAGCTAATAAAATGCGAATTGATTTGGCAGAAATGGCCGTTGAGGAAACGGGCATGGGCGTATTAGAAGATAAAATCATCAAAAATCATTTTGCCTCAGAATACATATATAACAAACATAAAGGCGTAAAAACGTGCGGTATAATCAGTAAAGATAAGACCAACGGTATCAAAGTCGTTGCAGCACCATTAGGTGTACTGGCAGGAATTGTTCCGACGACAAATCCGACCTCTACTGCAATTTTTAAATCTTTAATATGCTTAAAAACCAGAAATGGAATAATTTTTTCGCCCCACCCGAGAGCAAAAAAATCAACAGTAGCAGCGGCAAAAGTTGTATTGGATGCAGCAGTTAAAGCTGGCGCACCAAAAGACATAATTGGATGGATAGAAGAACCGTCAATAGAATTATCAAATGCCTTAATGACACATCCGAAAATTCAAGGAATTCTAGCAACAGGTGGTCCTGGAATGGTAAAAGCGGCGTATTCAAGCGGTAAACCAGCTTTAGGTGTTGGCTCCGGAAATACACCGGCCATAATTGATGAAACCGCAGATATTAAATTAGCCGTATCTTCAATTTTAATGTCAAAAACATTCGATAATGGTATGATATGTGCATCAGAGCAATCAATAATAGTTGTGCAAGATGTCTATGAAGAGGTCAAAAAAGAGTTCATTTATCGCGGTGCCCATTTATTAAATCCGAAGGAGACGGAAGCATTAGGTAAAATCATACTAATTAACGGTAGTGTTAATGCGAACATTGTTGGTCAACCAGCACATAAGATTGCATCCATTGCCGGATTCAAAGTTCCTGAAGAATCAAAAATTCTTTTGGCAGAACAAACAGATTATAGTCCGAAAAATCCATATGCACATGAAAAACTTTCTCCGATTCTAACCATGTATAAGGCAAAAGATTTTGAATCTGCAACCGAAATAGCCTTAGCATTAGTAAATAACGGTGGGCTAGGGCACACATCTGTTTTATATACAGATAACAGAATACAGGATAGAATAGATTTTTATGCTAACAAAATGCCAACCGGTCGTATTTTAATTAACTCTCCAGCTTCTCAAGGTGGTATTGGAGATTTATATAATTTTCGGTTAGAACCATCGTTAACTCTAGGTTGTGGTTCATGGGGTGGCAATTCAGTAAGCGAAAATGTTGGTGTTAAACACCTATTAAACTATAAGACAGTGGCAGAAAGGAGAGAAAATATGTTATGGTTTAGAGTTCCTCCAAAAATTTATTTTAAGCGTGGATCTACAGAGTTAGCATTGCGTGAATATGAAAATAAAAAACGTGTCTTTATCATAACAGACAGATTCTTGTTTGATTCAGGGGCCGTGCGGACGATTACTGACACATTTGAAGAAATGGATATAGACTATCAAATTTTCTTTGATGTTAAGCCTGACCCGACCATATCAACAGCAGAGCAAGCGTTTACTATGGTTAAAACCTATCAGCCGGATTTAATTGTGGCTTTAGGTGGTGGATCGCCAATGGACGTTGCTAAAATTATATGGTTAATGTATGAACAGCCTGAAACAAATTTTGAAGATATTTCAATGAGATTTATGGATATCAGAAAACGTATTTGTTCCATTCCTGAATTAGGCAAAAAAGCAGATTTAGTTTGCATTCCGACAACATCCGGAACAGGCTCTGAAGTAACACCGTTTTCAGTCATAACAGATGATAAAACACATGTAAAATATGCAATTGCAGATTATGCCTTAACCCCAAAAATGGCGATTATAGATGCCAATTTTGTTGATGGCATGCCAAAATCTCTGACTGCAGCCGGAGGAATTGATGCATTAGTTCATGCTTTAGAAGCATATGTATCCGTTATGGCAACAAACTATACTAATTCTCTAGCTTTAGAAGCTATCAAACAAATTTTCCGTTATTTACCAGATTCTTATAAAGATGGTGCTAACAATCCCAAAGCACGAGAGAAAATGCACAATGCAGCAACAATTGCCGGCATGGCCTTTGCAAATGCATTTTTAGGCCTATGTCACTCCATGGCTCACAAACTTGGTGCTATGTATAATATTCCTCATGGTATTGCAAATGCGCTGTTAATTTGTCAGATCATTCGCTTCAATGCAACGGATTGTCCTAAAAAACAAGCTGCATTTCCACAATACAAAGCACCAGAGGCCAAAAAGCGTTATGGTCAGATTGCTCATGTTTTATATTTGGCCGATGAAGATGTTCCAGATGATGAAAAAGTAAATCGTTTGATTAAGGCTGTTGCTCAATTAAAAGAACAAATAGGTATTCCGGCATCTATTCACGAATGGGGCATTGATGAAAAGACATTTAAGGATAATTTAGATGAACTTGTAAGATTAGCCTTTGATGATCAATGCACGGGTGCAAATCCGGTATATCCGTTAATGAGCGATATCAAACAAATTTACTTAGATGCCTATGAAGGTAAATACTAAAAATAATTGATTTTTAGTTTGAGGTGAAAATAAAAGGGCACAATAACATTGTGTCCTTTTTAATAAATATTAATAATTAATCGAATAGACTAAAAAAGTAGCGTTATACAAGGGGCAGGGAAATGGAACCAACACAAGCAATGGTTAATGAATATAAGCTAAAGCAATTTGCTAAGGCTATGTGCAAAGTTATTGATAGTAAATATAATCCCAAATACGCCTTAAAAATTAAGATAGACCACAATAACATCAATAAAGAGCTCAAACAAAAATGTATGGCGCACCCATACAATGTATTAGGGTGGACGTTAACAACCTTTGAGAAGGCATTAGTTGGTAAAAAAAATTGGAAAACAAATCCTGTTCCCTTTTTATGGATAAAAGTTGCAGAAAAAGATGGTAAATATCAACACGGATATGTGGTTATAGGGGGAACAAACTACATGTCAGATAAAATCCAAGGAGCAATAGACCGCGTCAGAGAGCAGTTACTTGGCACCATAGAAGTAAATATGATAAAAATTAACAGCATTGCTGATTTAGAGTTAGATGCCAGTACAATAACATACATCGATGCCGAAGGTAACGCCAAGCTTCGTAATGTTATAAGCTCTAAAACTATCTTAGGAATTTAACACGTTTTATAAGCTTTTTGATATAAATACTTTTAACGAATAATTAAACAATTCGTCCTACCTTGTAAGCATACAATTGGTCACTGGGCTTAATTTAATAGAGCCTGGGATATGAGTTTATATTTTTTTATAGAGGTCGTAATATGTGTAAGTATCGTCGTTCTGAAATAGGTTTGTTAAACAGAAGATATCGCAGTGTATTAAAAAAATGCCTGCTGATTAATTGCGGATTGCTCCTTGTTTCGTCTCCTGTACAAGCTGAAGTATTACCGGTTTTAGGCGATAGCAGTGTAGTTGAATATCAACTGGGTAGCGAAGATGATTACACGTTCAAACTTATCGAAAATGGTGTCACCACGTATTATAAGATAAATATTTTAACCGACCTGCTGGATAGCAACCATATTTTGTGGGATAAGGTAGCATCCGCTGGTGAAAATACAATAGGTATAACTCTGCCGCATAATGGTACCGGCACAGAAACGATGTACTTAAAATACTCATATGATGGTAGTGAATGGGGAGCAAGTGTCAGTAACTTTAAGGATAATACAGTTAGAGCAGCAGCTACGGCTTCCTCTTATACACCCGATAATCCTTTTCCTTTAACTGGTATAACAGATACACAAAAGAAAGTCCTATCAGGATTGTACACATATGATAATAAGGTTTACGAAGGAAACTATGTAACCCCGATTGTGCGTCAAAATAGAAGCGGTGGTACAATTTATGCTGCGTTGTATGGAACAGCACTAAGCAACGTAGTAAATCCAAATAATGAAACTGATTTACATAAAGATCTTGGTGATCTAACTGCTGATTTTATTAATAACTATGTGGATGCGGTATCCACAAATTTATCAAGTACAGGTGCAGTTGTCAAGGTGGGTTCATCCTCTAATCTATACATATACGGTGGAGCAGCAGGTAACCCCGGTGCGATTACGGTGCCATCCGGCGGTGATTTAATAACATCTGATCCTAGTTCTATTCAAAGCTTAACAGGAGAATTTATTGGGAACTATATTACCGGAACGGCCATTGTTGCAGATGATGATACAGCAACTTCATTACTGGGAGCTTATGGCGGAGCTCTGGGTAATAGAGGAATAATCGGAACCATTACCGGCTCTTTTATAAATAACTACATTGATGTAACAGCAACCGGCGATGGAGCTACAGCCTATGGCTTTGGTGGTGCAGTTTATAACCATGGCACAATCACAACACTTAATGCCAATTTCTTATCAAATTATGCAGATCATGGTGGTGCAATTTATAATGATGGAGAAATCACCACCTTATCAGGTAATTTTATTGGTAATAGGGCAACCAACGGAAATGGTGGCGCAATACATGGTGCCGGCTTTGAAAACATTAATGGTGACTTTATTTCAAATGAAGCCAATGGTAATGGCGGTGCTATCAGTGTAGAGGCTGAAAACGGCGGGATAATAGAAAATCTACGCGGAGAATTTATAGCCAATCAGGCACTCGATGGTAATGGTGGCGCTTTGTTTATCGGTAATCAATCCGGTGTTGAACAAGTAACAGGTAATTTTATTGGCAATATAGCAAACTCGGATGGTGGTGCTATCTATATAGAAGACACAGACGAAGCAACGAACATTGTTGCTGATACAGCAGATGTTCTGTTTAGTAATAATACAGCTAATGACAGATATAATGATATCTATCTAAAAGATGTTGAAAATTTCGGATTAAACGCAGCATCAAACCATACCATTACATTTAATGGTACAATCGAAGGCGAGACCACTTCAGATACTGTTTTTGCCAATATCAATAGAGGTTCATCAAATACCGGTGGAACTTACGCTTTTAATAACGAAGTTTCAGGTTTAGGACTGCGTGTTTACAATGGTGCACAAATTAAATTAGGTGTTCATGAGCAGTCAGATGGGACAACAACCGATGGATATCTCAATTTGGAAAGTTTTGAAAATGATGCCCAAGGCGGTGAAATCGATGCTATAAACGGAGTATACCGCACGCAGATTTTGGGTAGCAATGTGAAATTATTATCAGACTTGGATTATAAAATTGATATTTTAGTTGAAAATAATCTGGTAACCATTTCTGATATGATACAAATTGCATCAACAGACCAGGATTCCGTTGGTTCCATCAATTTGACAGATATTTTATTTGCCGGTGCATCAGAGGGTGAAGCACTTTATTTTGAAGGCAAGAAACAGATTATCAATAATACCGGTAGCAATGCTGTTACGCTAAAATTAGCTCAAGAATACACGGCCACAGCTGAAAGCCTTGTAACCGATAAGCTATCTATTGATTCTAAGGATATAAATTGGGATACAGGTGTTTATCTCTATGATGAAAGGACTGTAGATTCTAAAAAGTTGGTAGCTGTCGAAGGAGAAAGCGGAATTGTTGACAGCATTGAATGGGTAGACAATGGTTCCTTAAGCCCGACAGAAGAAAATATCCGCAATTATGATGCCTTAGTATTCTTGCATCAGACGGATATGTTTGGTACCAATGAAAAGACATTCACGGATAATTCAACCGGAACCTATAACTTAACAGAAAATCTTGGAGAAACTTATGGCTCTCTATCTGTTATAGGACAAGGTGCAGATGCATCAACATTGAATATGAACGGTCATCAAGGTTTTGAAATTGGTGACGGGGCAACCGTAAAATTAGACGGTATATCGGTTAATAGTAATAAAGCCGTGACCTTAGCAGAAGTATCTGAAGGCGGCTTGCTAAAATTGAATAATGTAGAAATTGCAAGCCCGAAACTGTTTATAACCAATGATGAAAATTTAGAACTAAGCGGTTCTAATACACTTAATGGTATGATAGATGGTGAGGGAACAACAACAGTTACCGGCGGAGAAACAACCCTAAATGCAGATATCATTCAAGATAATTTGATTATTGCTGACGGTACATTAATAACCAATGCAGATAATCTGGAAATTGCTAATGATATTCAAAATGACGGAACATTAACACTAACCGGTGGTAATTTAAGTCAAGGTGTTACCAAAGCAACAACCGGTGAAGGTGAAGTAACATTAGAAAATAATGTTGTTTTAGCTAATGGTGGTTCTATTTCTGATAATAAATTGGATCTCAAAGATCATAAATTAAGTGTAGAAAACACCGGTGATAATGTACTGGATCTATCCGAATTCAAAAATGAAGCAGGAGCAGAGTTAGATACACAAAACGGTGCCACCCAAAACTTAAATTTAGGCCAAGCTCTGATTGATAATTTGGAATATGCCTTAGATGTTGATTTAAGTGGTGACGGTACCGCTGATACTTTAACGGTTGCGGATAATTCAAGCGGAACAGTTAAAATAACATCATTAAATTTCCTCAATCCAACAGCTCCGAATAAGGAATTTGAGATTAATGTTATCAATGGTAGCGGTGTAACTTTAGAGTTAGATAGAGCTATTACCGCATCTATGTATGCTATCGGAACAACTAGCGAAAGCAAAGCAGATACAATTGCTGCAAATACCTTGTATAATCCGGAAGGTAATTACTTTGAATATGTAAGACAAGGAGATGTTTTAGGTAAAATAGACTTAACCGAGGATCAGACTGGTATTAAATTAGAAGCAAATGATGTGATCTGGGGAACATGGGAAAAAGGTGATCCTCTTGGCGATACTATGATGCTTGTCAATACGGATGAAACAAATAGTGTCAAAACCTTCAATTTTGCTACACCTGATGATAATTATCAGATCAGCGATAACTTAGGAGCAACAAAAGGTGATTTGGCTGTCAATGGTGTCTCATCAGATAACGGTAAGTCAACTTTAGATTTAAATGGCCATAGCGGATTTGAGGTAGATGAAAACGCAAGTTTGACTATCCGCAATACCAATGTTATTGGTCAAAATGCCATTGTTTCAAGCGGAGAAGTTACATTAGATAACACAGATGTTGAAACAGTCACCAACGATGGTACCTTAAATATTGCCAATAATACCACATTTGATGAAATCAGCGGTACTGGAGAAACAAACATCACTTCTGATTTGGATTTAGGTGATGGTAAAATATCAGGTAATACGGTCAATGCCACGAATGGTACGGTTAAAGTTGGCAGCAATAATTTGGATCAAGATGTTGTGCTCAATGCTAAAAATGGTTCAACAATCGAGATTGCAAACAACACTGTTAACATAAAAGAAGCTAATTTTGATCAAGGCTCTGCTTTATCACTTAAAGTTAATAGTTTAAGTGACTACGGTTCACTTATTGCTAACACAATTAATGTTGAACAAAATGCAACATTAAAAGCAACATTAGCACAAGGGTTGATGGAAGAAGGGCAGGAGGCAACAATTCAATTGCTCGTTGCAGACAACGATGACTTTAACAACTTTACCGATCAGTTTGAAAACAATATGTATAGTTTTGAAAAAGATGGTACCAATGGTGCATATAAAGTAAGAAAAATCAAGACAGCTGATGATGTTGCTAAAGAATATGGAGGAACAAGGACCAATCAAGAAGCAGCAAAGGCCTACATTGAAGGCGATAGATTTCCTGATGGAGCATCAGGTGAAATTGCCGATGGTCTTGCTGATCTCGCTCAAAATGATGCCAAAGGTTTGTTAAAAGCCCTAACAGCACTGGCCCCTAATGATTCTCCAGTGTTACAAGGTGTTGTCAGCTATCAGGATGATATCCTGTTTCGTACAGTAGCTCAGCATTTACGTCAGGCTAAGGATGATAATGTACTGTTACAGAGCTTAACGGATGGATTGTCCTTATGGGTTCGTACATATATGGGAACATCTAAATTAAATGATCATGCCGGTATCTATGGATTTGATATGGATAGCAAAGGTATTATCGCTGCGCTTGAAAAGAAGTTGACATCAGTGCTTAAAGCCGGTTTAGGTTATCATTATGATAAGGCAGATGTAAGCGCTTACTCTCGTGATGTTGATGTTGAGATGAATAAAATATTTGCCTATGCAGAATATAAACCAAGCCAGTTATTTATGCACGCAACAGCAGGCTACGGCATGTCAGATTATAAAGAAGATAAAATGGCATTAGGTAACACCTATAAAGCTAAGTATGACGTTGATACATTTTCAATGCAAGCTTTAGTTGGTTACGAACAGGATTACATAACCCCTGAAGCAGGATTAAGATATTATCACATCAAGCGTCGCGGATATAATGATAGCGCAATGCAAAAAGTATCTTCTAAGGATATGAATGTCTTAGCCGCAGTGGCTGGTTTAAGGGCCGGCAAGGATTATACATTGCCGTCAGGCTACACATTAAGACCGGAAGCTTATATCGGTGTTGTATATGATATAGTCAGCGATCGTGACAATGCAATTGTAAACTTGGCAAATGGTTCAAGTTATATGGTACATGGTCAAAACTTAAACAAATTTGGTGTAGAACTTGGTGCCGGCTTAACAGCAAAATTAATGGATAGTTTATCATTAAATGTCAGCTACATGGGTGGCTTCCGTAGAGATTACAGAAATCATACTGGTATGATTGGCTTAAGGTACGACTTCTAAACCAAACAAGTAAAAGAAAATCCCCGTTGCTAAAACGGGGATTTTTCATAGATATCAGCAAAAATAATTTTGCCTGATCACGATAATTTTGACACTATACCATCGGCGAGTTTAGGCTCAAACCATGTTGATTTTGGTGGCATCAACATCTTTTTATCAGCCACGGCAATCAGCTCGCTGACAGCTGTCGGATAAACCATAAAACCAACGCGACCGGCATGTGCATCAACAACCCTCTGAATTTCTTCAGCACCACGGATACCGCCGATAAAATCTATTCGTTCCGAATTACGTAAATCTTCAATACCTAAAATATTCTTCAATACCTTGTCACTCAACAAGCTGACGTCAAGCTGAGACACCGGATCAGCAGCCATAGGCTCACCGAAATACGTCATGCGGTACCATTGTTTATTCAAATACATGGTGAATTCACCTTTGCGTGAAGGCTTAGCCATTGTAATAGGAGACAATTTGAAATTTTCACCTAATTTTTGCAAGAATTCTTCTTCACTATAACCGTTTAGATCAAAAACCACCCGATTATAGTCCCAAATTTTCATCTCATCTTCAAAATAAGCTACAGCCAAAAAACGAGCACTTTCTGTTGTCCCATCTTCAGCAGCCAACCGTGCCGCTGCAGCCGAGCGATGATGTCCATCAGCAATATACGCTTCATTTTGGTTATTAAAGGCCTGAGCAATTTGTTTGATTTCATTTTCATCATCAACAATCCAAAGACTATGCCGTACACCATAATCTCCCACAACAGAAAAAGCAGCTTTTCTTGTTGTAATAATCCGGTGAAGCAAGGCTTTAATTTTAGGCAAGTTTTTATTGATGAGCAAAGCCGGTCCTGTTTGCGCACCGACAGTACGTATTTGTTTAACGCGGTCATTTTCCTTAGCAACACGCGTCAACTCATGTCTTTTTATTCGTCCTTCATTATAAGCCTTAACCGAGGCGGCAACCACTAGCCCCGTTTGAACATGATCTCCCATAATCATCTGATAAACATAAAAACAAGGCTTTTCAGTTTTATAGAGTATACCCTTATCCAATAAGGACTTAAAATTCTCCGCTGCTTTTTGATAAACCCGTTCTTCATAAGGGGAAACATCCCCCTCGAAGTCTATTTCAGCCTTTGAAATATGCAAAAAACTGTAAGGTTTTCCTTTAGCTTTAATTTTTGCTTCCTCAGATGACAAAACATCATAAGGGGGAGCAGCAACTTCACTGGCATACGAAGCAGTTGGAACAACCCCGATAAATGGAGCATAAATCATATTATTGTCATTCATTTCAGCATCTCCTGTAAAATTATACTGAAAGTATGATATCTTAATAAATCTATATGTCCATATAAATCAGAAAATTGCACATCAAAAACAATTAGTCTCTTTGAGGTTTATAAACAGTACGTCCCAGGGCAACATAGTCTTGCAAAACCTTTATTCCGGCCTCAGATTCAATATTGCCATAGACAGTAATATTGCGTTTCTTAAACTCTTCTAACCAATTTGGTTTAAATCCTTCATCAAAACCGGTGATTTCTTCAACTTCTTTTGATGGCACACTATAATAGATTTTTTTAATTCCGGACCACATAATTCCCCCTAAGCACATAATACAGGGCTCGGCCGTAACATATAAGCTCAAATTGTAAGAGGATAAATCATACGTCTCTAATGCCTTTTCAGCAGCTCTGATAGTGTTCATTTCCGCATGATTATGACTGCAAACTTCGGATACAACGCTGTTTGCTTCTTTAGCAATCAAATTTCCCTTATCATCATAAATAGCCGCCAAAAAAGGTCCGGAGCCGTTAGCAATATATCGGGGTAACTCCTGCTGTAAACCGGAAATAATTTTTTGTGCTAAAGATAATTTATTAGGATCTATTTTTTCATTAGCAACAACAGAAAGAAGGGTATTATTTGTCATATCAAAACTCCTTATAACAATAAAAAGTCTAGGCTAAATGCATTCTTTTTGCAAGCAAAATTTAGCTTTCTCTCACACTCTATTTTAAGAAAAAATAAAATAATACGGCTATATACTACTAAGAGATATTAAATCAAAGAGGACTAAAGACTGTGTCAATAAAGCCATTTCCAAAAACGGCATTTAAATATCTATTAAACGAATGTATCATGCCATATAAATGGGTGTTTTTGGTATGTCTTCTGTTAGTATTTGCTGAATCCGGTGTTCAGAATTTACTTAACTGGTTATTTGCACAAGTCATAGACTGCATTAAACAAGGTGTCACACCGGAGGCTTTGCATCGTGTCTTATGCTTTATTGGCTTGGTTGTTGTGTGCAATTGTATCAATATTTTCCTACCTAAACAGGCTATTATGTATCGGCAAAAACATCTTTATTTTCCGGTTCAAGAACGCATTTACGGGCGTGCACTTTCTTATATTTTCGGGCACTCGGTTAATTATATCATCAATAAGCAGACCGGTACCCTCCTTGCTAAAACCAATCAGCTTAATTCTCTGCAAGCTATTTTTTCTCTTCTTATTACCCAATTTGGGTGGCAAATAGGTGATATAGGTCTTAAAATTATTTTACTCTCTATCATTAATTTATGGCTCGGCATTTTATTCATATTGTGTGCCGCACTGGTGGCCTTAGTAAGTTATTATGCCAACAAACCCAGTGACCGCCTTTCTAACATGAAGGGCAAATCCGAATCTTTATATACTGGCTGGTTGGTAGACACGATCGCCAATATCCGTTTGGTCAAACAATTTAATCATTTAGACTATGAAAAAAAGCGCTTATCAACTCTTTTGCAGCAATATATCAAAATCAAAGCAAAAACAATGTTGGTGTGGTTCACCTCCTATACCGGTGTCGGTTGTTTTATTCATTTATGTTCAATTATAATGCTGATTTTTTCTGTTTATTTATGGAGTAAATCTTTCATAAATATTGGTGATATTGTGTTTGTTTTATTAACCTTAAATGGTGGCTTTATGTGGCTAATGCAATTATGTATAGACTACCGCCATATAAAGAACAATCTATCCTATCTTCAAGCCGGTTTAGAGCCGTTTTATACAGAGCACGAAATCAAGGATGCCCCCAATGCTAAACCGCTTAAAATTAAAAATGCCGATATCGAATTTAAGAATGTCGGCTTTGCTTACCCTAAGCAAAAGAGAATCTTCGATGGCTTTAATCTTAAAATCAAAAATGGTGAAAAAATAGGAATAGTCGGTTTATCCGGTAATGGTAAAACAACACTTATTAATCTGTTACAACGCGCTTATGATATAGATGAAGGGCAGATTTTGATTGATGGCCAAGATATCAAAACCGTCACCCAACAAAGCCTGCATCAAAACTTAGCCATCATACCGCAAGAAACAGTGCTGTTTCATCGCAGCTTAAAAGAAAATATCGGTTATGGACTTAACGTATCGGATAGAAAGATTAAACAAGCCGCAAAAATCGCTTGTGCTGATGATTTTATCAGAGCAACACCTGACGGGTATGATTCTATGGTCGGAGACAGAGGTTGCAAACTTTCCGGTGGTGAACGGCAACGTATTGCCATAGCTAGAGCTGTCCTAAGAAAAAGTCCGATTTTGATTTTAGATGAGGCGACATCATCACTTGATAGCCAATCAGAACATATTGTTGCCGAGGCTATTAATAATTTACTCGGCAAACAAACAGTTATTGCCATTGCTCATCGTCTTTCTACCCTAAAGAAAATGGATCGAATTATCTATTTGGAACAAGGAAAAGTAGCCGAAGTCGGTACGTTTGAAGAACTCAAAAAAAAGAAAAACGGCAAATTTGCTAAATTATGGAAACTACAACAGATAGCAAAAAAGGATTAAGCCATGAAGTTATTTAAAAATATTCTCCCCATGCGCAAAGTACCAAATCATCCTTTCTTGTTTATTTGGGAAGTTCTATACGGCGCACGCAAATGGGCATTTGTCGGTATCGCTTTGGCTTTTGGGTTACAATTAATGAAAGTTTTTGTTCCGGTATATTTTTCAAAGATGATTGACTATTTTGCCAAGATTACACCAAAAGAGTTCTCTTGGGCAAAAATGTGGTGGTTTTTATTAGCCATATTTGTCTCATACATCTGTCAATCTGTATTTAGAATGGTTCGTGAGGTAATAGAAGAAAACAATGTGCGTAACTTTATGGATGCCAAAATAAAATTGTTTGGCGTAGATTACCTGGCCAAACACTCTGAAAATTATTTCTCTGCGCAAAAAGCCGGCCAACTTTCACAAAAAGTCATCAGGTGCGCAGGTGACGCCGTTGCGACACATTCAATTATCTCACAATTGTATAGCAATATTTTTCTGATATTGATAAACTTCTTTTATATTGCTCGTGTTAGTGTCTGGTTTTTATTAATTGTTGTTATCTTTGGCATCGTTTCAGCCTACACTTCTTATAAAGTAAGTTTCAAAATACGCGCCTTATACGAAAAATCTGATAATATGTTTGATAATTTTCATGGCATTATTGCAGATAGTATTAGTAACTCCTTAAACATCAAAGCCTCCGGCAGTGAAGAATATGAAATTTCATTTGTAAAGAAAACTTTTAATCAGTTTAAAGATGCCAGATTAAAATCCATAGATAAATTTCAAAACAGCATTCGTCTACAACAAACCATGGTCTGCTTGTTTGAAATTAGCGTAATAATGTCGCTTGTCAAATTATGGTATCAAACAAAAATCAGCATCGGTGATGTTACTTTGGTTTTATTGTTGATGAGTACAATCATATCCTGTTTTACCCGTATTTTAGAAAATGTTTCCGTGCTCAATCATCTGTTCGGTTCTCTGCAGGCAGCACTGACACCATTTATTATTAAACATGAAATTATTGATGTTCCAGATGCTAAAAAACTAAAAATCAGTGGTGGTGAAATAGAATTTAAAAACGTTCAATTCAGTTATAGTAAAAAGAAAGTATTTGATAAGCTGTCATTAAAAATCAAACCCAGAGAAAAAATAGGTATTGTTGGTATCTCTGGTAGCGGTAAAAGTACATTGATTAATCTGTTGCAACGTGCTTATGATATTCAATCTGGTGAAATTTTAATAGACGGGCAAAACATTGCTACAGTCAAACAAGATAGTTTGCATGATGCAATTGCCCTTATTCCGCAGGATACATCGCTCTTTCATCGAACCATCAGCCAAAATATTGCTTATGGCAAAATAAACGCCAAACAAAGCGAGATTGAAAGTGTGGCAAAAAAGGCTCACGCTGATGAATTTATTAAAGATTTGCCGAAAGATTATCAAACCAAAGTTGGTGAAAAAGGCGTTAAATTATCGGGCGGGCAAAGACAACGTGTGGCGATTGCGCGGGCAATTCTAAAAAACAGCCCGATATTGATTTTAGATGAGGCAACTTCCGCTCTTGACAGCAAGACCGAAAAATATATTCAACAAGCGATGCAAAACCTCATGAAAAACAAAACCGTTATTGCCATTGCGCACCGCTTATCAACCCTAAAGGAAATGGATAGAATAATTGTTCTGGATAAAGGTAAAATCATTGAGCAGGGAAAAATTGAAGATCTGCTCAAATCCAACGGAAAATTCCAGCACTTATGGGAAATACAAAATAAGGTAGATAAATAAAACACACCCCAGAAACGCATTACATAAAGTTATCTTCTCTGTAAAAATCTGTCATAAACCAGTATGATCAAAAGAGAAAGCAACGGACTTGCTACAATACATATTAATCCGTAAAAAGGGTAGGCTACTAATGTTGCAACCATCGGCAAAATCAGTGCTAAAAAGGCCCCCTGATCTGAAAGTTTTTTCCCATATATACCAAATAATATGGTTGCCAAAGGAATTAGGCTCCAGGCGACAGAAAAATATCCTAAAGTTGCTACCGAAGGAAAAATTAAGACAATCGCAAATGTAACAAGGGTAAATAATAGCGTAACACCCCGGGCAAGCCAAATTTTATTTTCATTATTTAATAAATTATGAGAAATCAGAGCAGAACCGGATACAGATAAGCTATCAAGAGTGGACATGGTCAGAGCCAAAATCATCGCTAATCCCAAACTTCCCAACCCCCATGGCATCTTAGAAATAAGTGTAAATAAAGCCATATCAGGTATTTCAATTCCCTTGAGTTGATAAAAAGCATAAACTCCCAAAAATACCATTAAGGCTTGAATTAAGAATACAATGCCTGCCGTCCAAAAACAAGCGGTACGCGCTATTTTTTCATTTTTGGCAGATAAAACCCTTTGCCAATCATAGGCGTTTATAATTTTATAAGGAAGAATGCCACACATCATCAGCAAAATCATAGGTAAATTACTCTGATTAAAAGGCATCAGCATTTTTTTTGGTGTTGCTTCAAGAACGGTAACAAAACTGGTGTCTACCAATAAAAATATGGCAAGTAAAACAAATGTCAAAATAATAAAGCCAAATTGTATGGCATCAGTGATGATATCTGTTTTTAATCCGCCTATGATAGAATAAGCTGCAGCAATGGCAAATAGCAAAACGGCAGCAGCAAAATAGCTCATTCCAAATAATGATGACAACAGGTAAGATGCCGCAACAACCTGCATTCCAATTCCTATAGCAAGAAAACTCAGTTGAAAAAAGACTATTAATATTTTGTTTTTATTACCAAAACGATGACCGTAAAAATCTGCAATGGTTGTAGCGTTAAATTTATCTCCCATGGCACGAATTTTTGGCGCTAGAATACCCAAAAAAACAAGAGATAAGGGAAATCCCAACATCATAACAAGACCGGTCAATAAAGATCCTTTAACCGCTTCAGAAACAACAAAAACCGTCGCCGGGGCACCAAGAAAAGTCGCTGTACCGGAAAGTATCAGCATCAAAAGGGACGTCTTTCTATCGTTTAGGACATAGCTTTTTACCGTTTGTCCGCGACTAACCCAAAAAGTAATGCCGAATATTAATCCTAAATACAAACTCAAAATCAGTGCGCTCATTATCATCTCCCTTGTTTAAACTTATTAGATGTTGAATAGGAGAATAAAACAAACACAAAAAGGAAATACTAACAATATTTTTTGTAAAACTGTTTTGCTTAAAAGATTTTTATTATCGTTTCTGATAATTTTTAGACCGTTATCAAAATAGACTTGCAACTTCTTAGTCGGCTTAAAAATATCCTAAAAAAACTTGACGTTTATAAAACATTTGAATATAAACAACACAGGTAGGTGTTATATCAAAAAGCAATAAACTGTTTATCGTAAGGGTAGTTAATTTGTTTTTGTTTCAAATTTGCTTTTAAGGGGAGCCAGCAAATGTCTAACAATCCTGATTTATCAATTATCGTTCCAATGTATAATGAGCATGAGGTTATAGATATTTTTTTCAAAGAAATTAGAGCAATTATGAAGAAAATTCCGCAGTACAGTTATGAGATTGTCTGCATAAATGATGGTAGCAAAGATAATACATTAGAAATTCTAAAAAAATATGCTAAAAAGGATAAAAGAGTAAAAATCATCAGTTTCTCCAGAAATTTCCATAAAGAGCAAGCTCTTTTTGCAGGTCTAGAGAATTGTACTGGAAATGCGGCTATTCCGATAGATGTTGATTTACAAGATCCTCCAGAGGTTATACTAAAATTTGTAAAAAAATGGAAAGAAGGATATGATATTGTTTATGGCGTCCGCTCCGAAAGAAATAATGATGGTATGATTAAAAGATTTACAGCCTTAGCTTTTTACAAAATCTACAATTTTATTGCAGATTCTCCTGTGCCTTATAATACCGGAGATTTCAGATTAATCAATCGTAAGGTCATTGATGCTATCAAAAACATTAAAGAAAAGAAATTATTTATGAAAGGAATTTTCAATTGGGTCGGATTTAAATCCATAGGTGTTCCCTATAAGAGGCCAGAAAGAGCCGCCGGTAAAACTAAGTGGAACTATTGGAAATTGTGGAATTTCGCTCTGGATGGCATAACAGCATCAACAACTTTTCCTTTAAGAATATGGACATATGTCGGTGGAACCATTGCCGGAATTTCTTTTTTGTATGCTCTTTACATTATTTTAAGAACCATCATTAAAGGTGTAGCTGTTCCGGGATACGCCTCATTGTTAGTTTGTGTTTTATTTTTTGGCGGAATACAACTTCTTGTACTTGGTATATTCGGTGAGTATATAGGTCGTATATTTACGGAAGTCAAAAACAGGCCACTTTATATCATTGATGAAAAAATTAATTTTGACTAAAAGGGTATTGTATCAAAAAAATAAGCTCTTTTTTCATTAATTTGGAAAACGCGCCCATTTTTTTTAGAAAATCGAAAACAATAAAAGTGTAACCCTTAAATTATAAAATTATTAATATTTTTTTTTATCATACAATCAGTTTTGGTAAATAATTTTATAGAAAGGGCCAGCAATATGGATAATGAGAATAAGGGACTTAAAATAGAACAAACAAGAGAAGGTTATATGTTAACATGCAAGTTGACAGGATGGCTTGATCCGAATACTTCTCCTGATTTAGTATCAAAGTTAGACTTAAAGGATATAAATATACTGGTTTTTGATATGAAAGATGTTGAATACGTGTTTTCATCAGGTATTCGTGCATTTTTAATGTTGCAAAAGATGTTGGAACCTGTCAATGGAACAGTCAAATTAATCAACATTTCGGATGATATCCGTAATATTTTTGAATATGCCGGTTTAGAAAGTATGTTAGACATTAAAGCATGATGAAATCTTTCAAATTTTGGATAAGTAAACACTCTCTCAAATTTAAGCTAAACGCTGGTATTTTAACATTTATCTGTGTAGCTTTTTTGAGCTTGGCTATATTTATTTCAAAATATTCGGCACCAATTCTTAAAGCTCAATTAGATGATAATGCTCAAAAGTCAATTGAAACTTATGTGGCAGATTTTACCCATTTGACTGTGCTGGCAGAACGAGTGATATTAAACACAAAAAACACACTCAGTCAGATGTCTGAAGATAATATTAATGCCATCAGGATGCTGTTAAATTCCGCCATAAAAACAGTTATTCATACGGATTTAGATTTTACGAATGCCTGGCTGTATGTTTTTAATCCTGAAGATGTATCTTCCGGGGATTTATATATCAGTACAGATTATGATGAAGATAATGTCATCGACTTTAATGTGGAACATATTAGTAATCTATATGACAGATTTCCATGGTTTAAGGAAGTTCCCAAAAAAGAAGATATTTATTGGTCTGAACCATACTTAGATACCAAAACAAATAAAACGGTTTTTACATGTCTCATACCATTTAAGTTTATCAAACAGACAGATTTTAACGGATTGCTTGCTCTAACAATTGACTTAACTGATATCCAAGAAAGTATTAATAATTTCTCATTTTATGAAACCGGAAAATTGATTTTGCTATCAAGAACCGGGTTATACGTAACTTATCCGGATCCTGATGTGGCCCTGAAACTAACTATTTTTGAATTGGCTGATAAACTTAACGAACCAAAATTAAATTTTATCGGTCAAGAACTTTTAGCCGGACGCGGTGGTCAGGTTATCCTTCCAAAGGTTCCCGTTTTCAAAAACTCTCCGGCGGTTTTCTTCTATGCGCCGATAAAAAACTTAGGTTGGGGTTTTGGGCTTGTATATGCTCAACATGAATTTCTAAAGCCGATAAGGCAATTTCAAATCATTATTGCTATTGCTTTACTGGTGAGTGTGCTCTTGTTGATGCTGTTGATCAATTGGATTTGTCATTATTCTACCAAACAATTGCTGACACTAAGTCATATTGCTGCACAATATGGTCGTGGAAATTTTGCGCAGAATTTTAAGTTCATACCGGATTCATCTGATATAGGAACTCTTGCTAAGGCGTTATCAAACATGCGGACAAACTTGCTTAATTACCTTGATAAAGAAAGGAAAGCCGCCTCAGAGGAACAAAAAAATCAAAGTGAATTAGATATTGCAAGACACATTCAAAAATCAGCTTTATCGACAACATATCCAGAAAATTCCGCCTTTAAGATTGCTACCACCATGATACCTGCCAGACAAGTTGGGGGAGATTTTTATGATTTCTTCTTTGTTGATGAAAACAAATTTGCGATTGTCATTGCAGATGTCTCCGGCAAAGGAATACCTGCCGCATTATATATGATGAAAGCCATTACACTAATAAAAAACATGAGCCGAAGTAAGCGGAGCTTAGATTTTATATTTCAATGTATTAACGAGCAGCTGTGTGAAGGAAACGATACCTGCATGTTCGTAACAGCTTTTATGGCATTTATAGATTTGACAAATGGCGAAACAACATATGTTAATGCCGGTCACAATCCGCCGCTTATAGGTAATAAAGATGGCTATAAATTTATGACCCCAAAAAAGAACATTGTTTTGGGTATTAACCCTAAGGCGACTTTTGTAGAAGAAAAAATCAATTTAAGATTAGGTGATCATCTGTTTTTATACACCGATGGAGTAACGGAAGCCGAAAATAAATCTTGCAAATTTTATGGGGAAAATCGATTATTAAAAATTTTTGATAAAGCACATGATAAACCTCAAGATAATATTAATATGGTCCTAAAAAGTATTCAAAAATTTGTAAAAGAAAATCCTCAATCAGATGATATTACCATGCTTGATTTTGCTTTCTTCGGGCAAAAAGAAAATTTGCTAGAAATCGTCGCCACGATGAATAAATTAGGAAAAGTAGTAACTTGGCTGAAAAATGATATGATTAAACATAATGTTTCTGCTAAAGCGCAATTTAATATGATAATGGCCGCTGAAGAAATATTCTCAAATATAGTGTTTTATGCATACCCCAAAAATGAAGAGGGAACTGTTAAAATTAAAACAGAGCTGAATGATAATATATATTCAGCAACTTTTATGGATAATGGAAAGAAATATAATCCGCTAAAAAATAAAGCTCCGGATACAAAGGCTGACATAAAAGACAGAAGTATTGGTGGATTAGGCGTGTTCTTAGCTAAGAAAGTTTCAGATACAATAACATATGCATACAAAGATGGATATAATATCCTAAAGATTGGTGTATATGCCGATAAAAAATGATAGAGATTATTAAAGCTTGATTTTAAATAAAAATTACCATCTCTAATGTTTTTTGGTCTTTGGCCAAATTAAGTCAGCGCATTAGAAATAAATTTCTGATTGCAATTCAAATAAAAAAGAGATAGGCTAAACCCACTAATGAAATTTGAGGGAAGTAAAATGAAGCCTTACGAAGTAGCCTTACATAAATTTTTAGAACGTTACATTCATAAACCATGGTTTGAAGGAGCATTGCTTTGTGGCTCATATTCTTCCGGCAATGAGAATAAATTTTCAGATATTGATGTGGTTATTGTTGCATCAAATGATCTTGGCTGGCAGGAAAAGTCAAATTGCTATGTTGATGGATTTTTAATGGAGTATACCATAAATCCCATATACAAAATTGAAGAATTTATGCAATCAGGAATAGAGTATCGTTGTCTAACCGATCAGAATATGTTCGCCTATGGCGTTATCTTACATGACAAACATGGTGTTATGAAAAAATTGCGGCAAAGATCTTTTCGTGATTTAAACAAAAAAATAAAACCCTTTTCCAAATACTCTAATGACTTTAAGAAATATTATTTATGGGATAAATATGACGAGTTGCAATCACTAAAACATGACGGCTATCATACCGATTTGATTTATTGGAAACTAATCAATGATTTAATAGAAACATATTATGACTTTAAGTGTCTGCCGCATGTACCTCTATCCAAAATAGAAAAGATCCTGACCAACAAAGATTTTGCTAGAAGGTATCACGTAACACAGCTACCGGATAAGAAATTTAATGAATTACTAATGTCCTGTTTTAATGCTGATAAAAAAGAACAAATCAAAGTGGCACAAAAGTTATATGATTATGTTATGAAAGCAGGTGGCGGTTTTGATATAGGTCAATTTGTCGGCCGCAGAAAGGTAGAGAAAAAATAACTAGAAAACTCAGATAACAAGATTTACCTACAAAAAAGCGTTAATGAGCAAGATACTGAGCCCAATAGGTGCAATATAACGCAATGTGACCAAAAAGTAGCGTACAAAAGCACTGGAAACAGGGGCACTGCGGTAAATATTGTGAATGATGGCTTTCATGGCCGTGTAGCCGACAAACAAGGCCATCGCCAGAGAAACAATCGTTGCTGTATAGGTTGATACTAACCAATCGGCAAATGTAAAGAGATCTTTACCAAAAATTTTGATGTTTAATACACCGGAGAATGAAGCTGTCACGAGTGTAAAAGTGCAGCCGGCAATCAACATAACAAAAATTGAGGCCCTAAATCTGGTAATATTCAACTTATCAATGAACAAATTGACCAACACTTCAAAAATAGAAATAGTGGAGGTAACAGTTGCCAGAATAAGCAATAGATAGAATGCCAATGCCCAAAAATACCCGCCGGTTAAATTCTGAAATACGTGTGGAAGGCTGATAAAGGTTAACCCCGGACCGGAAGAAGTTGATAATCCCGCAGAAAAAATAGCGGGAATAATAATCACCGCACTCAAAATAGCGGCTAATGTATCAAAAAATTCAATATGCCGAACGGCAGAAAACAAATTTTCTTTCGGTGAAAAATAAGAGCCGTAAACTAACAGAACACCAAAGCCTAAAGAAAGCGAAATAAAAGCCTGTCCTAATGCGGCTGTAAATGTCTCAAGCAGGCGGCTAAAATGAAATCCATCGCTCGTAAACCCCCAGTATTCAGGATCAACAGTTAAAAGAAATTTTACCCCCTTTTCCGCCCCGTTAAGAGTAGTAGAGCGCAAGCACAACAGAATAAAAATAACAAATAAAATCGGCATCAAATATAATCCGGCGCGTTCAATACCCTTCTTCACCCCGGCAATAACAATCAGTGTAGTTGTCAACAAAAAGATCAAACCGCAACTGATTTGGATGGAAAAACTTTGTGTCAGATTTTCAAATTCAGAGGACAGATTTTGGTGTGAAATACTTATTAAATGACCGCTAACCGCCTCAAAAAAGTAATATAAGACCCAACTTGCAACCAAAAAATAAAACGACAAACAAAGAAGGACACCCAAAGCGGCTGTCCATCCCCCAAAAATCGACCATATCCTCAAATGCTTAAGGCCAACCTGTGTCCCAATAACCTTATAAGCATCAACACAGTTGCTTTTTGACGTACGACCAATGGCAATCTCCGCAACCATCAACGGATTACAGATAAGCAATAAGATCAACAAATAAATCAAAATAAAGCTTAATCCACCGTATTGACCACATAGGTAGGGAAAGCGCCAGATATTTCCCAACCCGATGGCAGAACCGGCGGCAGTCAAAATAAAGCCCCATGTAGATGAAAATTTTTCCTTTTTCATTGTTTTGTTTCTTTGATACCATTCATAACGACAACCTGACATCATCATGATATAAAAATTTTTTATTTGCAATCACAAAAGTCCTCATTTGCAAATAAAATCCAAGCCATAAATATTCTAAATCATTGATTATAAGGTATTGTTACTGTTTTAATCCACCAAAAAATGGAAAAAAGGTTAAAATTTCTGGTTAATAATATAAAAAATCGATTGGAATTTATTTAAAAAACTGTAACCTACAAGGGTAAATGCAATATTTTGCTTTTATCAATTTACGAAAGGAGAAAACATGTTAAACTCAATTTGTTATTGGTTAGTCGTTATCGGAGCATTAAACTATGGTTTGATGGCTTTTGGTTATAACTTTTTAGAGGGTTTACCGGCAAATATCGGTCAAATCATATCTCTGGCCGTTGCTTTGGCAGCAATCTTTACTATTTTTACAAATTTGAAGAAATAATGTAGAGAAATAAATTTTTGTACTAAAAGGGCTCGGCATCAAACCGAGCTTTTTATTTTGCAAGCAAACAATTCTCTCATGCCGCTACAAATTAAATTAACTATTTGATTTATAAAGATAATTAACAAATGTTTGTTTAAAGGAGTAGTTTCTGTTACCTTCTTTATATGGAATTTTTACATTGATTTTATTGTATTTTTTGTGTATAATGTCAGAATAATGGGGGATATTTGATATGCTCAGTGACGCACAAGAATTAGAAAAAATTAAGAAATTGGAAGAAGCTAGTCAGGATGATGAGCTTTTAGGTCAAATAGGCATACTGGAATGGGATGACAGTGAAAAACTTAAGTTTCACAAATATATGAAAGGGATTGCGCAAAAATTATTAGGTGATTCCGTAAACTTAGATGAAGAAAATTTAGTATTTTTGTTATCAAAAGAGAGCGAACCAAACGCCGCCCATGTTCCTGCGGACAAAGATCGAAGGTTTATTTATGTAACCAAAGGTCTTTTGAATGTATGCGAGAATGAGGCACAATTAGCTTATATTTTAGGACATGAATTACAACATTGGATGTATCGTAAAAATTTAACGTATAATGAGATAAGAAATTTACGGCACATGAACACCAAAGCCGAAGAGGAAAGTTGTGATTTGTTGGCAGTAACAAAAATGCGAACTGCCGGTTATGATATTGAAGATGCCTACAAGATTTCTAAAAAACTATTTGTATTTGGGTGCTCAAATATTTTCGGAGTCATAGATGAACATCCTCTATCTGAAAACAGATTAAAATACTTAAGTGGAGTGATAAAAATCATAAGAGACGAATTAATTAAAAAGAATGAATATAAAAAAGTCCCTCCGATAGAATTATATAATCCTGATATCTCACAATATGAATCTAATTGGGTAGAAAAAGTTTTTAAGGATGAAAAATACCTTAATGCCAGCTATGATGAAAAAGTAAAAATCTGGTTTTCTGTATTTGATAAGTTATCAGAAGGTCCAAAAAAAATTTCTAGACAATATGTTGATATATTATGGCACGAACAAGCTAAATGGGACACACCTGATAAGGATAACTACACCTTTGATGAAATGTATTTCGACAGGCTGCTTGCCCCAAAAACATTATCAGATTTTGAAATTGTAAGTGAAAATTTAAGAAGACTTAATAATAACACATATATATCAGAACATAAATCAATTGTTGAAAAAATCAAAGCGCACTTTAAAAACTTTAGAGAAAGTAGAAATGAGGAAACAGCACTATACCGTGCTAAATTGGAGGCAATTAACGGAGAATACACTAAAGGTTTAATTCATGCGATATTTAATCTATCTGATGATGAGCGCAAGAATATTGGTGTTCAATTTTCACCGGATGTTATTAATACGATAAGACCTGGATTTATAAGTAATATTGCCAGTGTAGTGAGTAGTGCAGATGAAACATGTATGACACGTCCAGAAAAAGACCTGTTTTTTCATCCCCATATAATAAAAAATAAAAATTTCAGTTCAATGATTTGTCTTGGTGAGGATCTGTATTTGCTTGATCAAAATAACCAAATTTTACAAAAATTTGGCACAAAAGAGGAATTGAAAAACATTAATATGGCTCAACAATATAACGATTACTTTGAATTTTATGATAAAATAGAGCAAGGAAAATTGCCTTTAACTCAGATTAACCTGTGGAAAATACTGGATATTTATAGCAAGGTTAGTAAGTTGTCGGTCAAGGAGCTTAAAAAGATAGAAGAATATTTGTCACCCCAAGCGGCTCAATATTTAACAAAAATTAAAAAAGATCCATTTTCATGGGGAGAAGAGGTTTCTGATATCTTATGTAAATATATGAGAAAAAAGGATAAGACACCAGAAGATCTTGCCCATTATGAAAACTTTATGCAAAGTATCCTTGCATCCAGACGGTCTGGTGGCTATGAATGGTATACATTACATAAAAAAAAGCTATTGGATGTATATTTTGAAACCGGAGGAACGGGTTTTCCTAGTGGAGTCTGTGAAGTTACAACAGAGTTACTACAAAAACATCTTCAATCCGGAAAAAGTATAGATGACTTTGTATTTCCTTATGATAAGCAATTTTATGATTATAATGAAAGATTTTTTAATGATCCGTCATTAAGAGGACGTTACACTCCATTTCAGGACAGTAACTTAAATAAATATGCTTGTTTTGAATTATTGAAAAAAAATCCTAAAATTGATTTAAGTCAAATGGTTGATGAACCTCTTCAACTTGGACGAGAGGTGTATGCGGATTCATACTTATCTGATTATTTTCCTCTTGAGTTAAGAGAAATAAACGCGAGCGGTGGTTGGGATTATCCGCTCGAGATTTACAATCGTTTATATGAAAATATTACCAATCTCGATAACTGGGGAGATGGTAGCTCTAAAATCTCAAAAATGCCATACTATCAGCGGGTTACCCTTATCTTATCAGGCAGTAAAATATTGGAAGATAGAGCCAACCAAGCTATAATTGATGTCTTAAAAAATCATTACAAAAGAGCTAACATTGATGATAAAATTAAATATTTAGTCCCTTGTTTGGAAACGAATACCCTAAAGTCCTTTTATAGAGACATGTTTTATGATGATAATTGGGAACTTTATAAACAAGATTTGCAAAATGGAGATATTCCATTAAAGAAAAGATTACAATTAGCCAATAAAATAGAAACCTTACCAACTGATGAGAATGCTCTGTTAATCCAAAACATTATATGGAAAGAACTGCAAGAAAAAATTGCTTCTCCGGATTTACCGATATCAGAAAAAATGGAGCTTTTTAATCTTATTGCTAAAATAGAATTTTTAGATCCCGATAAATCGAAATACTTTGAAACATTATTAGGAAAGGACAAACAAAGTGGATTATTAAGAGAAGTTGATAAACAGCCCCAACAAAACAAGTTCAATCTTTATTTTGATCTTTTAGTTAAAGAAAATCGTATTCCTGATCCGAAAATCAGAAGTACAGTAATCCGGTTGGCGGTGCATGAGTTTGCTGCTAAAAATGGTAATTATAATGATATAACGGCAAGCCCAAAAGAAAGAGATGATTTTATTGAACAGGTCAAATTGATAAAAGAGCAATTAAAATCAAACTTAGCTGTTGTTGATGAACATGAATTTTTAAGGTGTCTTGCAGATGCAACTTTTTCGCAACAAAAATTAAGCGCCGCAATAAAACCAAATCCTCCGAAAATTGATGTCAGAGATGCCGACGTAATTAGAACGGCATATGCACTTGATGGCATAACTTATTTGTTAGACCGGGAAATAATCCAAAGAGATCTCATCATTGAATATATACTAAGTGAAGGAAAAAAAGAAGACAGCCAAAAAATGATGGATATCGTACAAAATTATAGAATAACACCGGAATATCAAAACTCCTGTGGTTATGAAGGAAAAGATCCTCTGGCCAAAATCAATGAGAGTACTTTTACCACCATTAAAAAAGAATTTGACCAAGCTCCATTAGCAGTACAAGCCTGCATTATGTCATATTTAGCCCAAGGTTGTAATTGGGAACATCAATTTGAGATTGTGGCCGATAAATTATTCCAACAGACAGGAAAATTAGGTGAAGTCAGTAAAAAGTTCTTAAAGAGCTATATTTCTTCAAGACCGGAAAGTGAAAGACATCTTTATTTATCAGCGATGTATTCAGCTTCACAAAATAAAAGTAAGTCCACTGATAATTATAAAGAAAGCAAATATACAAAAGAAGAACGTTCCGTCGCTGAAGGACTACGCTTGTTTTTAGAAAACTCCGGACCGGCTGGGGTTAAATTAGCACAAGCAATGAGTTCTTATGCAAATGTTCCGAATTATATCAAGGATGAAATGCAAAAAACAAAAAATAGTGCTAATCCTCCGGCACGCTGGGAAATTTTTGATTGGTTGCAACAAACTGGCCAGACCGAAGCTCTGAAACATGGAAAAATCGGTACACTGCTCGGATCTGCATCATTTTTTGTTACTTATGATATGTTAGGAAACAATGGCAAAGACAGTGTCATCAAAATAAATCGTTTGGGATCTGCAAACAAAGCAGAAGTTGAGTTTGATATTTATAAAGAGACATTAAATAAACTCCAAAAGGATTTTCCGCAAATTTTTGCCTTTAAACGATTGATTGACAATGCCTCTGACATGGCATCAGTGGAAACTGATCTAAAAATTGGTGAAGAACAGTTAAGGTATGCACAAACATTATATCCCCAAAAAGTAAATATTGATGGAAAAGAGCTAACCGTTTCGGTTATGGATTGGACATCTCGCGGTGAAACATGGGCAATAATGGATAAAGCACAGGGTAAAGATTTTGGCGATCTGTCGCCGCAAAATAAAAAAACGTTTGCTAAAGCTATCGTTACCATGGAATTTGCAAATATGCTCTCCGGACAACGTTTTGATTCCGACAGACATAGCGGACAATATAAAATTGATGAAACAACCAATACAATTGGAATTTTTGATACAGGTAACATAAGCATTATAGAACCGACAGAAAAAGAGAGAAGAGTTTTGGGGATTGTTTTAGCAAATACCGTCAAAAGATTAGGACATGGAGAGGATAGCATAGGGGAAGCTCTTTGTACAGAAATTGAGAAAGCAATCAAGGCTCATTATAAAGAAGAAATAAATAAAGAAAGACCTATTCCTCCGTTTTTAAGCGAATTTCAGCGCGGAGTTTTGGCACTGACTGATTTCCATAAGGAATTAAATGGTAAAGAACTTATAGTCTGCCTGCTCAACGCAATGAATTTTGAGGGCAAAAAGTTAGATCAAGAGATTTATAAAGGCTTTATTGATACTATTAAAAAGAAAGAGCCCAAAAATAGTTCTGTAAACAAAACTATTAAAATGGTCAATCAAGTAGCTGATATAATGGAAAAAAATGATACAAAAGATGAGCAAGGCATGTTTTATCAGCAAAAAGGACGCGAGCTCGTGCAACAGCTTGTCGGAGGTAATGAAAATTCTCAGGTGACCACAAAAATACAAGAATTATTAAAAACCGGTGGCCTTTATGAAGTGTTAACCAATTTCTCCGAGTTTGAAAACGACAGAATTCACACATTGATGAGCTCAAAAAGTGCACAAATTCAATTTGCTAAAGGAATAATGAAACAGTTAATCGAAGAAATTGATCCGAATCGATATTCTGTAGCCGAACGTCAACAAATAGGAGATATATTATATAAGGTAAACGTACAATCTTCAAAAAATCAGATACTGCATAAGAAGGAAGATATCTGCGATACATTCCTAAAAGTGGTTGAACAGGAACCCAATCTGGGTAAATATGCTACTAAATTGAAAAATATAGCGCAGGTATTTGTTCAATCAGGTATAGGAAGCCCTGCTTCGAGAGAAGATTTTTCAAAAGCTGTAATTTTAGCACGTTTTTCCGATAGTGAAGTGCAAAAAGGCTACAATCACGCACTGCGCCAAAATCCTAATGAAAGTTATCTCAATAAAATCGCCAGTCGCTTTAATATTCGAGGCATTATTCCTAACAATACAGTCAGAGTGATTGCAAAATTTGCAATTAAAGAAGTGGCACCATATTACATAAAAATGATGCGCATACAAACAAATATAAAGCAAAATCTCAGTACTAAAAAAATGAAAACTAAATAAACCACCCGTAAACAGAAGAAAAATCAGGTTTTACAGGTGGGCGATGGGCATATATTTTAAACGTCAATAATTTGTCCTTGATGACAAGCTCCCGCAAAACCAAGCTCTTTAGCCCTTAAGTGAATTTCATCTTTCATTTTTGTAGAATAATGTATCAGCCAAGTTTTTGCCAGAATATCGGGCGGCGCGCTTTTAGCCAATTTTTCAATATTTGTATGCGTATAAACATCATTTAATCTTGCCTCATGAATAATTATTTTTGCCTCTTTGGCCTGAGGTAACTCAAGCTGCGATTTGTTTGTATCGCCGGAATATAAAACACCGTCAAAATAAAGTGCACATGAAGGCATATCCTCCTCATGAAAGGTAGGAATAGATAAAACGCGCTCATCAATCCCTTCATTACCCATTCTAACATGAGAAGATACTACAAGACGCAAGTATTCATCTAATGCGACACCTGCCGTTTTAATTTTATTTTTTTGTATCACCCATCGGTGTGCTAAGAGAGCTCCCAAAGATCCTACATGATCATCGTGTAAATGAGATATAGCAACAGTTTTTATTTTTGAGATAATTTCACGTCCTGAAACCGCCTCCAGTTTTTTAAGATATGGATAAACGGTATAACCACAGTCCATAAGTATTGCTTCTGTGTCATTCTCATTCCAAACAAGAAATGAGGTGTTTCCATATTCAGGAGTATTCCCTCCGCCGGTTCCTAATATTTCTAATTTCATTTTAGGCTCCAATAGCACTCTTTAACAATTCAATACTAGCGAATATTCATTAAGATATAGTTATTTTTTCTGAAGGTTTTATCCCGCAGAGGTTATAAAGTCGCACCTTTAGATTAAAATGTGGAAAAAAAGTTATTAATGGAATAATTATCAAATAAGTGTTAACTAAAAATAAATAATTTTAAACTAAATTACATAATTGTAGTATTGTATTTAAATGATTCGTGAATATTTGTATTATTAAGGATGTTTAAGGCACAAGGATGATGAAGGTTAAATATAAAAAAGTATTCAAGCTAACATTACTTCTAGGGGTGTTGGCAAATGTGTCTTATACATACGCCGCAGAGCAGTATGTTGATGATTATAATAGTCTGATAGCGGCGATAAGTGGCGCGCAAGATGGTGATATAATTATATTAAATAACAGCATAGAGGTTACAGGAGCCCTAAGTTCAATAAATAAAAATATAACCATAGATGGGCAAGGGCTGTATGGAATATATTCGTCATCCTTAGGTGGATTTACTGTTTCTGCTGGAAAAAATGTAACATTTAAAAATATCGGTCAAGCAACTGTAAATTTGGAGACAGGCGAAGTAACCTATGTTGAACATAGTGGACTGCAGGGATTTCATAAATCATACACTGCTGCTTTGCGAAATAATGGTACTTTAACTCTGGATAATGTTGTATTTTATGGAAATGATGGGGCTAACGGACATGGTAGAGCAATGTATAATAGCTCCAGCGGTACTATATTAAGCATTAAAGGAAAATTCTTAAATAATACAAATGGTTCAGGTACATTAGCAAATTATGGTAATATTGCATATGTCAAGGCAGATTTTGTTGGAAACAGTGGCGGTCAGCATGGCGGTGCAATCTTAAATAATAAGGGTGCTAAAATTCAAGAAATAAGAGATTCAAATTTTATTGCTAATAGTTCTGCACGTTCTGGAGGGGCTATCAGAAATCTTGATGGTGCAAATGAAGTAACAATATATGACTCACTTTTCAGATTTAACAATTCTAGACAAGGTGGAGCCATTAAAAACAGTGATGAATCTAAAGCGATTATCTATAATTCTTTGTTTGATAGAAATTATGCTATTTATGATTCTCCTGATTCTCCTGCTGCTTCACGTCCTGGAGGCGGAGCAATAAGCAATACTGACGGAAAAGTATATATTACGGATAGTCAATTCACAAATAATGCTGCAGAAAATAATGGTGGTGCAATCCTTTCGGATGGGTTGCTATATATATATGCAAAAGAAAAAGATGTTGAATTTAAAAATAATAAAAGTCTTGCAACAATAAGTAACGCTGGAGCAAATGCGACGGTAAGTGGAGGCGTATATAATGACCTGTACTTGTTAAAAAATGCCGAGATAAATGCCAATGCAGGAAAAAACATAATTTTTAATGGCTCTGTAGTAAACGCTGTAAATACAGTAGTACTGAGCTTAAATAATGATGCATCAATTCAAGGTGGAAATTATATCTTCAATAATGAAGTAACAAACGGTATTTTTAACATATATAACGGAGCTGCAGTTAAATTTGGCACATATAATCAGGTAGATGGAAGTGTTTCTTACGGCAAGCTAAATGGTGTATCATTTAGTAATGATACAAAGGGCGGAACGATTGATTTTCAAAATAATCATATTGATGATCAAGTTTTAACAGATCTCACCCTTAATAGTGATATAGATATCAAATTAGATGTTGATTTAGTCAATGGTATCTCAGATTATTTTTCGGCTAATACATATACCGGTAACGGGAAATTAAATATTGTTGGTATAAATATTTTATCAGATAATCCAATAGATCTGGCAACAAAAGTTAGCAATAGCGTATTAAAAGATGCAATTACTTTATCAATAGCTACTGTGGATGGTCCTTCTTTGAGCTACAGCATATTATATGACACTTCGCAAAATGATGGTGGCTATCTAAGGTTTAGCAGCGGTGAGATGACGAATTTAGTCATAGTAAATAGGGCAGAGGCAAAGCATCGGTTTTATTCTCTTGGATCTGATGAAAATATTGCCGCAGATATTGCTGAAATCGGTGATGGAAGCACATCAATCGGTGAAATGGGTGGCGTAACAGGTACTATATTTACAATAAATGGAAATAGTGATTATTCCATAAATGGTGAAAATTATGCGGAAATTACAGTAAAGTCCGGTAAGACCTTAAATGTTGATAATGTTGGTTCCTTAGAAGCAAATGGGGATGTAAAAGCTGCATGGCAGGGATTTAAAGGAACATTATTTTCCGTAAGTAGCGGGACGTTAAATTTCACCGGTGACAATGTTATAGCAAATAATACCGCAATAGATAAGGAAAGCTTGATCTCAAATAATGGCGGCACAATAACTGTTTCTGATGGTAGCTTAAATATATTAAACAATAGCTATCATGCATCTTTGATAAATAATACAAATGGTACAATAGGTGATTTTAATACACTGATAAAATCTAACTTGGTAAATACAGGAACAGGTAGTTTATACGGCTTAATTTATAACAATGCAGGTTCAGGTAAAACAGCTAAAATTGGCGAACTATCGGGAGAGATATCAAATAATGTGATAACAAACAGTAACGGTAATCTGTATGGTGGAATAATATATAATTATTCAAAGGGAACAGCAGAAATTGATAAAATAACTGCACTATTTCAAGGAAATCAAATCAGTACGTCAGCACTGTATGGAGGTTTAATTCGTAACCAAGCTGAAGGTGGTGCTGTAAAAATAGGTGATATTACTGGAGATATTAAAGAAAATACACTAGCATTTAAAAATGATACATATGGTGCAATTATAAGTAATAAAGCAACCACTAAAAATGCGGAAATAGGAAATATTTCCGGCAATATTACAAATAACACAATTAATATGAGCGGTAATAAGTCTTTATATGGTATAATTCAAAATGAAGGAAACAGTGGCGGTACTGCTAAGATTTTAGGTATTTCAGGTGACATATCTAATAACTCAATTAATGGAAATAATAATAATTCACTTTTGGGCGGGATGATATATAATTGTGCCAAGAGTGCAAATGCAGAAATAGGGGAAATTTCCGGAGATATAAAAAATAACTCATTTAAAATGGGATCTATGGAAGGAAGTATCATATCGAATAAGAATACTAGTGGTTATGATGCGATAATTGATGCTATTTCCGGAAATATAGAAGAAAATATGATAATAGTAACCAATACGATAGATGGGGGTATAATTTATAACCAATCACAAATTAATTCTATTTCAGGAAAGATTATAAATAATTACATTGAATCTAAAAATGCCACATTAAACGGGGGCGTATTATTTAATGATGCGTCTGGTAATATCTTAATGACATCGGATATAGAAAATAACTATGTCAAAGGGGCGGATATTACAAACTCTGATGGTGGAATAATTTATAATAGTGGAACATTAACGCTTTCCGATGTTTCTCTTAAAGATAATGCAACAAATTTAGAAAACACAATTTCAAACAGTGGCAATCTTTCTATAATTGCGAATAATAAGGATGTCGTATTTGCCGGAAACAAAGTCGGTGCAACCATTACTAGAAACGAAACAACAGGAGAAGTTTCCGTTACGGGTGGAGATGCTTTAGATATAAGAAACAGTGGTAGCAGTGTGCTGAACTTATTTGCTAAAACAGGAAAATCGATAATTTTTGAAGGTGCAATTACTGACGATGATAATCAAGCAACAGCAAATATTGGCGGAACATACGATGATAATGGAACAGAAAAAAATTATGAAGGTTCAGTAATATTTAAAAATACAGTCGCTCTCTCAACATTAAACATCAAAAATAATGCAAATATAATATTAGGAGTGAATGGCACACAATTTGGTTTATTGAATTTAGGAACTTTAACCAATGATGCAAAAAATGGATCGATTAATAGTATAAATAATCATATTGAAAATCACCAAATAACGAAAGCCACATTAAATTCAGCCTTAAATATAGGAATAGATATGAGTGTGGCAACCGATCTAACAACAGAAGCGGATACATTTACTTTAGGTGCGGATAGCACGGGTACATTTAATATCGCAGATCTAAATATGCTCGGGGATGGTATAGCTGCTTTTAAGGCCTCCACAGAATCTAAAGAAATCATACAGAAAATATTAAATAATGCAAACAGCAACACCATATTAACTCTTTCTAATACGGTTAAATCCGCTTATGAAGAAGAAATAGCCGATGAACTTGTAGAAGACGTTGATGAAATTACTGGATCAACCGTTAAATATAATGAAAAGTATGGAGAATATGAACTTACACGTCAAAGAGCGTTGGAAGTATCAATTGTCGGTTCATCACAAGGATTGGCTGATGCAATCAGATGGGCAATAACAGTAACCGATAGTGATAAAATATATAAAGACGATACTTTGCATCTGATAAATATTGCATCAGGTACAAATAGGGTATTCGATTTTGATGGTACGACAAACACCTTTAATGTAACGGAAAATACAGGCACAACAGCTGTTGGTAAATTAACAATATTAGGTACGCAAAATGGTACTGCGTACTCAACAATAGATGCTGACGGGCACAGTTTGTTTGATATAACGACCTCAGGGGCAGCCGTTGATATACAGAATACAAAAATTAAAAATGCAGAATACATAGCTGATGTCACAAGTGGTAATGTATTGACTTTAAGTAACGTGATTATTGATAATACAAATACCAAAGGTATAACCGGAACAGGAACAACGGTCATATCAGGCGGTAAAACGGTATTAAGTGCAGAATCCAACCAAAATTTATTGACAATTAATTCAAATGGTGAGCTAGAAAACAATGCAAAGTTCACATTAGCAGATAAAATTTCAAATTCAGGTACACTGACTTCAATTGCCGATAATATAGTAACGGAAAATGGTATAGAAAATGAAGGAGTAATAAACTTTATCGGGGGAGAGAATTTAAATAATATCAGTGGTACAAACGGAACAGTTAATTTTTCTGATACATCAATAAATTCAGGAACAATAGAACAAAAAATAATCACTAATAGCAACAGTTTGACATCTGATGCCGGAACCTTGAAAGCATCAGCAGGCATCCAAAATACAGGGAATTTATATCTGACAGGTGGTATAACACAGAGTATAATTTCAGGCGAAAATGGAACTATACATACCATGGGATCAGTAACAATTGGAAAAGCCATAAATAACAATGTGTTAAGTCTAGATAGTGGAAGTACAAAATTAGGTATAACAGATCTTTCAACAGCCCAAAAATTAGTCATAAACGGGGGAGATTTAAATCTACAGTATTTATCAAGTACAGAAGATTATAATTTAGGAAACGTTGAAATCTTGGAAGATATGGGACTGGGTATTGATGTCGATTTAACAGGAAACACCGCAATAAAGAAAGTTGATACAATATCTGCAACAACAGTTTCTGGCTCTAAAAAAATATATATCAATAACTTAAATATAACGGTTCCTAGTCCCGGAGATGAAGCCCCAACATATTCAAAAGTTGCAGATAATAATCTAAAAGACAGTGTAGATTTAGGCGATAATGCCAAAACACACGTTAACAATATATCACAAAATGGTTTTATGATAACTTATGAAAAAGATACAGAAGGAGAAAATACGGGTGGTTTCTTACATCTGACCTACGCGGATCTGGTAACGGCAGCTCGTGCAACAACAAGATCAAGAATATATGTTATGGGCAGTGCTGATGAGGATGTTGTCAGCCAGTTAGACGAACAGGGTGGAACAGGAATAACAGATAATAATCATTTGTTTGGAGGTGTATCTTTAAGTGTAAACGGTACAGGCATTCAATCAATAATTGGTAGTGGTACGACCGGTGGAATACAGTTAGCTGGAACACAAACTTTAAGCTTAAATAACATTAAAGAATACACAGGGTTCTCAACGGGTATTACCAATTATGGTACGGTTAATGTCACAAATGTTGATTTTATTGGAAATACAATAGATATAAATAATAATACAGTACTTAATTTGTATGGAACAGATGAGCTAAAAACAATAACAGGAGATACCGGTACAATTAATATTGCAAGTTATGTTGATGGAGATAATCAAACCATTAATGCAGAAGTAACTTTTGCCACAGACGGAAATATTACTCAAAAAGATATAGTTATTGCAGAGAATAACGTCTTAGAAAATAATGCTAATCTGACAATCTTAAATAAAATTTCCAATAATGGTACCATAACTTCAAAAGCAAATAACATAAGCACCACAAATGGTATTATAAATAATGGTATACTCAATTTAACTGGCGGAGAGAACACAAATGCAATAACTGGTACAGATGGCGTTATTTACCTAACTAATACCGGAAGTAACAGTGCCTCAATTACCCAAAACAGTATAATTAATTCCGGAACATATACAAATAACGGTACAATCAATGGGTTATTTGATAATAGTAATGCAACGTTAGAAAATAATAGTGAAATTAGTTTAATAACCATGGATGGAGGTAACTTAAATAACGGCACAAACGGTACCATCCTGGCAACAGACTTAATCAGTGGTAATGTAATTAATGCCGGTTCTATAAACAACACCGGTCGCATGATAATAGAAAGCAGTGACACCTATACAAATACCGGCTATATTGCTAATTCCGGCGATTTAACAATTAAAGGAACAAAAGAAATCGGACAGATTACAGGATTAGGGGACTCAACAACAGGAAATATTGTTTTGGGAGATACCTCGACAGATATTTCGACAGTTAACAAAGATATTGCTCAGCAAACAATAACCTTAAATAATGGAACGCTCAAATTTGCTGCCACAGGTTCTTTAACAGATAATGTTGCATTTATTGGTAACAACGGTACTTTGGATACTCAAAATAGCACAATAAATACAATATCTCTTGGTGCGGTCACATTAAATAGTAACATTATGTGGGCAATAGACGCTGATTTAGCAAATATGACAGCAGATAATGTAACCGGCAACGCAAATCCATCCGGTTCAGGAAAATTAGTAATTAATGCAATAAACCTTCTTTCGGACGGTAATTATAAATATATAGAAACCAAAGTTGCAGATAATAATCTAAAAGGTATTATTGCGTTAGCTTCAGATCAATTTATTGTTAATAATTTAGCTGGAAACGGAAGTTACCTTGTTACTTATCAAGCAAAAACGGATGGTGGATATTTAACCTTTGATAATTCTGATATGAATAACCTTGTTATTGCTGCACGAAAAGAAGGTAGTGTTGTTTACAGTATGTCTCAAAATGAAAGTATCGAAACAGATTTAGCAGCTATTCCCGACGATATAACAAATGCTATAGGTAACCAAATAGCCGATGATTATACAATTAATGGCAATGGTCATAGCATTGATGGTGCCAACAAAGGTGGTATAATAACTTCTGCAACACAAGTTTTAACATTAAATAATATTAGTGAAGTTAAAGATTTTTCAGGGAATGCAATTACGAATGCAGGTACACTAAATATCAATGCGCAAACAACAGATACAGTATTTAACAGCACAGCAGGCATCAAAAATACGGGAGATTTAATCTTAAATGCCGCAGAAGGCCAAAAAATAACAATTGCCGGAGCAATAACCGATGACACTGTTACTAAAGGGGTAACAACCGTCAAAGGAGATGGAATTACCAATATAAATAATAGTATTACTCAAGATAAATTGCTCATTGAATCAGGCACCGTCAATGTTTCTGCCTCAAATTTGAATATAGATGAGTTCATACAAAATGACAGTATTCTAAATTTAGATGAAGGAATATTAAGTTCAATCATTAAGGGTAATAATGGAACAACAAATATTGTAGGAGAAGTTACTAATAACGCGTCAATCACTCAAAATGAAATAACTATTGAGGAGACTGCCAAACTGACGACCAATGCCAGTGATATAACCAGTGTAAGCGGTATAGATAACAACGGTACATTAGAGTGGATAGGTTCAGGAGAAAACAACAATATTATTTTAAGCAGCAATAATGAGGGTATAATAGAAGTTAAAGGCACTGTTCAAAATAATCAAAGCGTGACGCAAAATAAGATTATAATAGCCGGTAACAATGCGGAACTAATTTCTAATGCTGATAATTTAAGTACGATTGAGGGAATTGAAAATAACAGTCTTTTAACTTTAACAGGCGGTCAGAATACCAATAAAATTGATGGTACAGGTAAGCTTGTTATTAAGACAGATAATCAAGTAGAAAATGAAGCGTTGATAAAACAAAAACAAATTACGGTAGAAGAAGGAACATTGATAAGTGATGTTGCCAATTTAGTAACAACAGAGAATATAAAAGTTTCCGACTTGTTGCGTTTAACCGGAACAGGTGATAATACAAATCGAATTATAGGTAACGGTACGACAGAAATTGCGGGAACATTGACAACTTCAAACACAATCAGTTCTAACTTAGCCATTTCAGGAACATTAACAACTTCAGCTGATAAACTGGATATAGCATCAAAGAGCTTAAAAGGCGCCGGAGGAACATTAGACTTAAGCGTTAATGATAAATATGCAGAGGTGTTAACAGTAAAAGAGCTTGATCTAAACGAGGGTAATCTTAATTTGATAATAGATGTTGACCTTGCTAACAAGCAAGCTGATCAATTAAATGTAACAAGCATCTCCGGGTCAAATAAATTAGTTATAAATGGCTTTAATCTTATAAGTGATGCACAAGAGAATTTACCAATTACAACAACAGTATTAACCGTAAATGACACATCAGAAGCCGAAAAACTAAGCCAGAATGTAGAGTTACAGGGTGCCCCGGTAACAATCCAAGGTGAAATTCCTGAATATAGCTACCTGGTTTCATATATTGTAAAAGATTTAACAGGTAATTTACAATTTGAGTACGCAAATCTGGCAACAGCAATTATTTTTGATGCAGAGCAAAAAGTTTATACAATGGCCAACGAGGAAAGCTTAAGCGAAGAAAAAGAAATGCAAGGAAAGAATTTAAGCATTTGCGGTAACGGGAACGCCATTACGGGAGACGGAACAAATAACGGTATCAGAATTGGAAATGATCAAACATTATCAATTAATGATGTCAACAGTATGCAAGAATTTGATCAAGCCATTGTAAATGATGGTGGTACAGTTAACCTTAAAAATGTAAGTTTCACAAATAACACGGTAGATGTTAATAACAATAGCATATTAAATTTAGAAGGAAATAATGTACTACAAGACGGCATTATCGGAGATAATGGTAAAACAAACATTATTTCAGGCGAAACAACACTTTCAGGCGAAACAACGCAAGAAACAATTACCGTTTCTGATGCAACATTAAATAATCAAGGAATTATCAGTGCTGCTATCAATAACGCCGGTACAATTAATAATGAAAACGAACTTAAAATGAACGGCACATCAGTAAATACAGGTAAGATTAGTGGAAATGGCACTTTAACAGTCAATGGAACTCTAGAAAACACCGAAGATACAGCTTCTATTGTTCAAGATAAAGTACAGATTACGGAAAACGGCGAATTAACATCAGATAATGACAAAATCAGCGCATATATCGTTAATGACGGTATCTTCAATATGAGCGGTGCGGAAAATAATAATATCGTGGACGGAACAGGAATTGTTAATATTAACTCCAGTATGAGGCTTAATGAACAAATAGGAGGAACAAACACGATAAACGTCAATGAAGGTGTATTAACCTTTGCTGATAATGAAGCTTTAGGGAGCAATGTTAAATTAAACGCCAACAAAGGTAGTTCTATAGACGTCGAAAATAATCAGATGAGCGTAGATCAGGTGGTATTTAAAGAAGGCTCAACCTTAAAATTAAAAGTAAATAGTCTTTCTGATTTTGGTTCGATTATAGCAAATACAATAAATGTCGAGCAAGGAGCTAATCTGTTTGCTGTTCTAGGGCAGGGATTGATTGAAGTCGGTCAGGAAGGAAGAATTCAGCTCTTAACAGCTAATAACAGTGATTTTAATAACTTTAGTGACAGTTTTGAAAATAACATGTACCGTTTTGAAAAAGACGGCAAAAATGGTGCATACATCATTTCACAAGCCAGAACAGCAGAGGATGTCCTAAAAGAAGCAAATGCCAACAAGGATATTGTTGGTGCTGGACACGCTTGGATAGATGGTTCTCAGTTCCCGGATGAAAATAGTCAGGAAGTTGCAGATAAACTAACAGAATTAGCACAGACAGATGCCCATAAGCTTATAAAGGCATTAAAAGGTCTTGCACCTAACGATGCCCCGATAGTAAAAACCTTAGCAATTGAACGGGCCTCTTATCTGTCAGATATGTTGCAAAATCATATTTATAACCGTTCAGAAGAACAATCCGCACAAGGTCTCTCATCTAATATTTCAGCACTGGATGCATCAGTTTGGATAAAGACATATGCCGCACGTTCTACCATAGCAGCAGACGATAATGCCGGAGGATTTAATATCAACCGCCAGGGAGCCGTATTAGGCATAGATAAGAAGGTAAATTCAGATACCTTAGTCGGTATGGGTTATGGTGCGGATACAACAAAAGCAAAATCACATGATCACAATGATAAGGTACAAACCCATAGTTTGTTTGCTTATACGCGATATAAGCCAAATGATTGGTACATGGAAAGCTTAGCGGCATACAGCCAATCTCAATATAATGAAACAAAGCAAAGTGTTTCAACCATCCGTGCAAAATATGATGTAAAAGACCTATTCTTTAAGGTAGATAACGGTTATGAGTTTAATATAAAAGATGCAATTATAACACCGGAATTGAGCTTAAGATATCATTATATAAAACGAGACGGATATAAAGATAGTGCAGGCCAAAAAGTTGATGCAAATAATCTACAGGTCTTCACACCTGTGGTCGGTGTAAAAGCTTCTACAGAATTTGAGATAGATGAAAATAAACTCTCAAGGAAAGCAACCGTAAGGCCGGAAGTTTATGTTGGGGCAGGATATGATGTCAAATCAGATAATGAAAACTCCTTTGTAAGCTTGCCTAACGGAGAATCTTACGTTTATCATGGCAATCAATTAGATAAGTTCTTTATAGAAACAAAAGCCGGTGTCAAAGCAAGTTTCACGGATGATGTTGACGTAGGTCTCTGGTATCTTGGAAATTACCGCGGAAATTACCAATCTCACGCAGGAATGGTCGAGCTGAAAGTAAGATTTTAAAATAAATTATTTCGATCATTAAAATAAAAGATAACGATTTTTTATGTTTTTGAGTGTTACGCATCTCATCTTGATATTTTAATTGACTAATTAGCGAAAAGATGCCACCATTTCAGAAAAGTGTGTATCGGCAAATAGAACGGAGGCAAATATGGCAATCGGTAAAGCACTTAAAAACTTATGGAATTATTTATTTAGTTCTGATGACGAAAATCAGGTCACGCCAGCAGATCCGCAAGAAGATAAAGCCGCAACGAAAAAGATATATACATATAAAGATATAGAATTTATTCATGATAACTATAGCGGTATGACTTATGCAAATATGGATTTTAACAATGGCTACCATATGTATATTTCGGTTGAAGATTACAGTGATGACTTAGAAAACCATGAATCACCAGCCGGATATGAAATAACAATCTTTGATAGCAAAGGCAGAAGGAACAGTACTTGTTTAAATAAAGACGGAAAAGATCTTGTTGCATATAACAAAAGTGCCGTGACAACATTGATGAAACAAATTCAACAATTGGATGAAAAAGGGCATATATCCGCAACGCATGATGCAACGAGGATTCAGGCCAGAAAACAATATTTATTGAAAAAGCAAAAGGATAGAAAAGCATACAAAAAGAGCCATCCGGAAGATGATGTTTCCGGCGTTATACTTGCTGATGAAATTGCGAAAAGTATTATTTCGGGGAGCGAAAAAAGAAAGATTACTCCTGCAGTTGCCCGTGAATATAAAGCGAAATTGTCGCGTCATCAATAAAATTACCAATCTCATGCTGGAATGGTCGAGCTGAAAGTAAGATTTTAAAACAAAAAAACCTGTTAAGTATCCAGAAGTATCCGCAATTCTCGAGCTGAAATTTTTGGATTTTTTGAGCCGGTTAACTTCAGATTGTTATGAATCCGAAGTTGATTTTATGAGATTTTTTGTAAAGCTGGAGTGTGCTTGCAATACACGAGCCAATCATTTGATTATGGAGATATTTTAAGGTTACGGGGTGGATTTCAGATATGAGAATTTCCCGATTTTTTGATAATCTTTCAGTGTGTCCATGCTTATAAAATGTTTCTTAAATATCTCTTGTTGGTCGGCATCAAAGGCATCATTTAATGTTTGGTATTCACGCGATGACCAATCGGGGAAATAATAAACAAAGTTCATTGGATATTGTTTATTCAACAAGTTTACATCATAATTTGGAATAGGGTGGAAATAAATGTCGTGTACCGCCTCGGTCGGAATATGGCTCCAATAATATGAAGGGCGTTCGGAAAATATGCCGGAGACAATCGTAATGCCGTATTTTTCTTGATCCAATAACTTCATAATCTTGGATTTATTTAAGGGTTTAGATAGTGATGATAATCCGATTAGGGTGAAAGATAAGGTGATATAAATAGAAGCGATGAATAGGATTTCTTTTTTATAGATCAGCGGTGCAGCAACCATTGCGGCATAAATAATCAGCATCAGATAATGCTGTCCGTAACGACAAATGGAAAAGCATCGGATACCTTCACCGATACATAAAAAGACTAAAATCCACCAATAACGATTATGTTTTTTGTTTTTAATATACCAGCAAATAGCGGCTAAAGCCATACCTAAAACCAGCAGAAAATCAAAGAAACAATAATTATATATTTGACTCCATAACTTAGCAAAAATAGTGTTTAATTGCCAGTTAAGTTCATAGTATTTTTCAAGACAATCTGCTTGCCACAGGGCGTAAATACCGATGCAAAGTATAAACAACGGAATGATGGCTGCTTTCAGCATATCTTTTATTTTTTGTGGATGACGATAGAGGAAATAACCAATAACCAAAACTATCAGCGCGCCCTGAAAAACGGTTGTCTGCAAGAATAAAAAGGCAAGGGTAAGCATGATGGCTGCAATTTGCAGATGTTTGAATTTTTTATATCGAAAATAACAGAATAAATAATATAAACCGCAGAAAAAACAACAATGTTGCCAGATATCCGGCCTGATTTGGAATAGACCGCGAACCGTAATATCACTAGCTACCCAAAAATAAAGATTAAGGCATATCAATGCGCAAATTTTTCCGCCGATGAATTTTTTTTCTATCTTGTAAATATAATAACCGGTTAAAAGCGAAACGCCAAAACAGATTATTCTGCCGATATAAACGGCAAGCACAGTGTTATGCGGAATTATTGTTATCATCGGGGCTAAAATATACCATAATAAAGGGTGATGATGCTCGAAAAAATCACGATACGGCATGTCGCCGAGAGTAATAAAATAGGCGGCGCGCAAATGTTCGATATCATCAAAAATAAATAATTTTGAGGTAAATATTTTGGCTATGGTATAAATAAGGTTAAGACCCAGCAAAATCAGCAGGATAATGATATCATTGTTTGAATCGGTGCTATTGTCTGTTTTACCAGGTGACAATAGTCGGCGGTTTTTTGTTTCGGTCATACGTGGCCCTCGGTTAATGGTATAATCTTCTTTATTCTAAATAGAATGTGTTTAATAAAATGTAAAATCATTACTGAAAAACATATTAAATAGACATTATAACTGACATAAAAGAGCGCTTTGCGAGATAAAATTTGATTGTTTTTAACTTATGGGTGTTATGAACCAAAAGTTGATTATTTAAAATAATCAGCTAAAAAATAAATTTTAGAAACAAAAATTTAAGGATTTTTATCCTAAACTTTTAAAAAAGTTTAATTGTAGGTGTCACATGATGAAAGAATATAAAATTGCTATTAATAAATATATTAAAAGTAAAGGAGAATATTTTATACGAAAGTATTTTGTTTTGCTGGTTTTAGGTATGTTTACGGCAGTGCCTGCAAAGGCGCAAATGGCAGATGCATTAGGGACTCTTGCAATTGGTGGCGCGATGGGGGTAAATGATGCAAAAATGATTGCCAAAGGGCAGGGCAGCTTAAACGACTTGCGTTTTCAAGATGATTTGGTCCGTTTGATTACAGATGTTCAGATGAATTTAAGTGGGCAGAACATGCCGATTGATAAATCGATGATTTCTTTTAACGGCTTTCAAGGAATTGACTGGAATATCTCAAGCCAAGGTCATGAAACCGTGCTTGAATTTAATCATTTAAATGCGCGATTGTGCCTAGTCTGCAAAAATAATGAAGCTTCTGTCAATCGTGTGGAAATAAACGGCGGTGGAACATGCGAGGCAGAGGGTAATACTGTTAAAATGTATTTTTAAAAAATATAACAAAAAAACGCCATTTCTGACGATTTTTGAACTGTGGTCGGAGTGAGCTTGCAGTTCTCGAGATAAAATTTTGCATGTTTTTAACTTATGGGTGTTAAGAACCAGAGGTGGAATTAAAATCAGCAAAAGCTTGCGGTTTATGATAAAAAATCCTAAATATTAGATATAAATGATTAAAGAGAACTTGTTATGACATTAAATAAATTAGATATTCTTTCTAAAATGGCATATTTTGCAAAATGCAAAAAAACAGCTATAGTACGTATATTAGAATTTCTCATACCACTAAATGACGAACAATCTGTATTGATGAATATTTTTTATAATGCCTATTTTACTTACTGGTTAGGGTTAGTAGATTATTTGATAAAAGATGTTTCTTTTATTAAGCAAGAAGATATAGAAAATATAGTAGGTTCTAAAGATAATTATTATTACCTTAGAAATCTAAGAAATGCGGTTATTCATAGGGCTGAGGACTTAGCTGATAAAGGAACTGTTATTAATAATACAGATATTATAACCCCATTTTCTCCTATAGATGTTATGGATCCATTTGGAAAGAAAAAATACCAACCATTTTATAACAATTTAATACAAATCATATTAAAATGTGAAGAGATAAATGAAATATGCATAAAATTGATAAAACAATATAATTTGACAGATTATCCTGATCTTACTAAAGAAGAATTTATGGATAGGTGTAATCGTGATCCTTATATTTCATCGTATGTAAAAACGGATGAAATATCCGAAAAATCTTGGCAACATTATTATAGCATTAAAAATGATATGAAAAAAGAAAATGTAAAAAAGATTTTATCTTATTTTGAAACTCTTAATTTATTTCAAGATGCGATAATAAAAGATAATAAGATAGATTAAATATTAGCAATAATTTTGGAGTGACTAAAATCAAAGGCTAATTTAACTTTTATTTTTCGATAATAGAAGTTTTTCTTCCCTGTATAAGCGATTTTGGTTTTGACATAGGTTTGATTATAAAAGATAGATTCGGTTATTATAGGGTAATTTTTGATAAGTTAATAATCGTATGAATTTATTATTTCTAAACTATTGGTGTTTTATTATATCGTAGTTTAATGGAGTGATTTATCTTATGAAACCAGATATACAAAAAATATTTAGCCAATATGGAATAACCAATAAAATGCATAACGATGCATATGATTGGCAGAAAAAATATTGGGAAATTAGTAATGAGATAAGTGGTAAGAATGAATGGGAGGACATTTGTATTGGATTTTTCGCTTATATTACACTATGGACGTTAATATTGTTTGGTTTAGCATTTCTTGATGATAAATCAAATATTTCTCAAGACTTGCTTGCTTTCCTTATTATTGTAGTTTTATTAAATATATTTTTCTACTTAATGGGAAAGCAAGAAAATAAGAAAAAAGAAGAATATAAACATAAAATAGAAAGCCATAAATTAGAAAAAGTTCACCATTCTGAATATGAATACAAAGAACAGAAACTAGCAAGCGATTATGAAACTGAATTAAAAAATCTTCAAAGTAAAATATTTAGAAAAAGAGTTAGTGAAACATTTAAGGATAATTTACAAAAATATAATGATTTCATAGATACCTGTAGTTATATAAACCATTATCTTGTATTTGCTCACATAAATACTTATGAACATAGAGAATACGCTAAAAAACGAGGTTATTCTCTTGTTACAAATAATTATTCTTCTTTAAGTAAAAAAATACTTCCTAAAATTGAAGAAGATTATTCTTCATCTAAGCCTATAGAAAGCAAAAGTATTAAAAGTAAATTTAATCCTCAAAAAATAGATTGGCTTGAACTTAATAAATCTAATGCCAAATTAGGAGAATATGGGGAAAGCATAATTATAGATTTGGAAAAGGAATATCTGATAGAAAACGGATTAAAAGATTTATCTGAAAAAATAGAATGGGTATCACAGACCAAAGGGGACGGAGCAGGATATGATATTTTATCATATGATACAGGCGGAAATTGTAAATATATAGAAGTTAAAACTACATGTGTGTCGGAAAACGAACCTTTTTATGTAAGTGATAATGAATTGAATTTTATTAAAACACATTTGGATAATTATTTTATATATCGTTTGTATATCGATAAAAATTCCAATACAGTAAAATTGAGAGTATTTAATTCAAGCGAATTTTTAAACTTTGCTCTTCGTCCTGTATCGTATAAAGTTATTTTAAATTAACAAATAAAATTTTAGTGCTGTAATCTATAACTCCTTGATTTTCTTATCTTCTCATCCTAAAAAGTTCGAAGATTATTTGGGGTATGGCTTATTTTATATCAAACATTCGAACTCGCCGAAAGCTATTCCGCATCCGGAAAAGATTTCCAAAGTAACGCATAAACCACTAGAGGTGCCCTTTGTATATCCCTTAGTATTTGCGCGACTAAATTTGAGATAAGCTTATCTAACACTAGTGTTATTATTGTGTCGGCTCCATACTTTAAGGCTTAGAGCCTTTTTTATGAAAAAAATGTCAATATTCGGGAAATTTTACTTGCTTTTTCGGGAATTATTCGGTAATATTTCGGTAAAGAATAGAGAAAAGGAACATAAAATGCCCAATATGACAGATATTATAATTACCCCGGATATGCTAAAGAAAATAGCAGAAATAGATGCTTTTAACGGAGCATTCAATAGCGGCGGTATAAAGATTAAGCCGGAGCAATTAAAAGCCATGAAACGCATTGCTACGATTGAATCTATCGGCTCTTCTAATCGTATTGAGGGCAATAAGCTAAACGATACAGAGGTGGAAGAAGTCTTTAACCGTATCAGCAAAAAATCTTTTCAAACGCGCGATGAGCAAGAAGTTGCCGGTTATGCCGATTTGCTTTCAACGATTTTTGAAAATTACAAAGAAATAAATTTATCGGAAAACTACATTCGGCAGTTGCATAAAATTTTGCTTTCATATTCTGACAAAGACGAGCATCATCGCGGCGAATATAAAAAAGATTCAAATCGCGTGGCAGCCTTTGATGCCAACGGTAAAGAAATCGGCACGATTTTTGAAACAGCCACGCCGTTTGATACACCGCGTTTAATGCAAGAGCTTGTTAATTGGACGAACATCAATTTTAACGATGGCTACTTCCACCCGATTATCACTATCGGCGTGTTTGTGGTGCATTTTTTATCAATACACCCTTTTACCGACGGAAACGGTAGAATGTCACGTGCATTAACGACCTTGCTTATGCTACAACATGGCTATAATTATATGCCTTATTCATCATTGGAATCAATTATTGAAGCCAGTAAAGATGCGTATTACAGAGCTCTGCGCGCTACGCAAAAGACAATCTGGAGCGATAAGGTAAATTATGAGCCGTGGCTGACATTTTTTATTACCTCACTTGCTAAGCAAAAACGGCATTTAGAAGATAAAATTGCCTTTGCCACTAAAACCGATAATACCAGAATTACCAAAGGCGAGCAAGCCGTTTTAGACCTTTTTGAAGATAAGACAAATTGGTCGGTGGCAGAAATGGCGGAAACTTTAAGTAAAAACAGTGAGACCGTCAAAAAGACCGTGCAAAATTTAGTAAAGAAAAATATGCTTGAAAAACAAGGCTCCACCAAGGGCACATACTACATTTTGAAGGGGTAAAACCTATCGATTCTTTTTTTTCTGGCTCTATGTCTTATTGCATAGAGCCTTTTTTATGAAAATTGGTAAATAAGCTCAATTATCACTTGCTTTTCAGAGTGTTTAGGGTAAAATCGCCATTATATTGTAACTTTTGGGACTTTTAGATGACGATAACACCGGAAGAAAAAGCAAGAGAAAAAATAGATGAACAACTGATAAATGCCGGTTGGATAATACAGAACCGTGAGGATTTTGACCGCACAGCTAGTTTAGGCGTGGCTGTTCGCGAGTTTTTGATGGACGATAACACAGAAGCTGACTATCTTTTGTTTGTAGATGGCAAAGCCTGCGGTGTTATAGAAGCAAAGAAAGCCGGTGTTGCTTTAAGTGGTGTTGAAAATCAGTCGCACGGATATGCTTGTCATCTACCGGAATATGTTAAAAATTGGCAGATGCCGTTGCCTTTTATTTACGAGAGCACTGGTGATGAGACTTTCTTTTGTGACGGGCGAGATAAAATCTGCCGTTCTCGTCGCATTTTTGCCTTTCACTCACCTCAATCATTGCTAAATATGCTTGAAGAGGCAAGCACTTTGCGCAATCGCTTACAAAATATGCCTATACTGGAAAAAGGCTCTTTGCGTGATTGTCAATTTGAAGCCATTGAAGGCTTAGAAAAATCATTAGCGGAAGGCAATCAAAAAGCACTTATTCAAATGGCTACCGGTGCCGGAAAAACTTTTACGGCTTGTAATTTTTCATATCGCTTGCTTAAATATGCCGGAGCGAAGCGTATTTTATTCTTGGTAGACCGCAATAATCTCGGCAAACAGACCAAAAAAGAGTTTGAAAACTTTCGCCTTCCTGATGTAAATCGCCTGTTTCCGGAAGTTTATATTGCTCAGCACTTGCAACATAATAAGGTTGATTCTGATGCCAAAGTTGTGATTACCACCATTCAACGGCTTTATTCCATGTTGTGCGGTGAAGAAGATTATGATGAGGCGGACGAAGATGCTTCCGCTTACGAGCTCGGTTCAATGGGTGCGCCTAAAGAAGTTAATTATAATTCTGCTCTTCCGCCGGATTATTTCGATTTTATCATAACTGATGAATGTCACCGCAGTATTTACGGCGATTGGCGGCAGGTTTTGGAATATTTTGATGCTTTCATTATCGGTTTGACAGCTACGCCATCTAAGCAAACCTTTGGTTATTTTAACCGCAACATTGTTGCTGAATATCCGTATGAACGCTCGGTTGCTGATGGTGTTAATGTAGATTATCAGGTTTTACGCATTAAAACCAAAATCAGCGAAGATGGTGGCAAAATTGACAAATCTTTTCCTGTGCCATTGCGTAATAAGAAAAGCCGTAAGATAACTTATGAGCAGCTGGACGAAGATTTAGAGTATAAAAAGAATGACTTAGACCGTTCTGTCCTCGTGCCAAATCAAATTCGCACCATTATGGAGTGTTATAAAAATTCGCTTTATACCGAGCTGTTTCCGGAACGTGAGCCGAATTTTGCGTGGACACCGAAAACGCTTATTTTTGCCAAAGATGACAATCATGCCGAAGAGATTGTCCGCATCACAAGAGAAGTTTTCGGGCAAGGCAATGATTTTTGCAAAAAGATTACCTATAACGTTACCGGTGAAAAGCCGGAAGAACTGATTAAGCAGTTTCGTGTTTCCCCTCTGCCGCGTATTGCCGTAACGGTGGATATGATTGCCACCGGCACGGATATTAAGCCTTTGGAAGTGGTAATGTTTTTGCGTGATGTTCGCTCATCGCTTTATTATGAGCAGATGAAAGGTCGTGGCGTTCGTTCCATTAATGATACAGACTTAAAGCAGGTAACACCGAATGCCGAAGGTAAAAGTTTCTTTTATTTGATTGATGCCGTTGGTGTAACCGAGAGTAAAAAGACCGCTTCACAACCATTGGAGCGCAAACGCTCGGTTTCGTTAAAGAAGCTTTTAGAGCAAGTAGCACAAGGCAAAACTGATGATGACACATTGAGCACGCTTGCCGGACGCATTGTCAATATAGAGCGCAACTTAAATGACGAAGAAAAAGACAAGATAAAAGCTCTAACCGGAGGCAAGCTGTTGCATGAAATTGCCGGCAATATTCTTGATGCCATAGAGCCGGACAAGCTTGAGGGCAAAACCGCCAAAGAGATAGAAAAAATCAAAGATGATGCGGTTAAACCGTTTAATAAATCAAGTTTGCGGCAAACTTTGCTTGATATGAGTGCCAAAACCGGCATTTACATTGATGAACTGGCGCAAGATGAAGTTATTTCTGCGGATATCAACGGAGAAAAAGCTAAAAATATCATCACTTCGTTTAAGGAATTTATAGAAGCCAATAAAGATGAAATTGACGCACTTTCTATCATTTATAATGTGCAATATGGCAAGAGAAACCTGACTTATGCCAATATCCGTGAACTGGCAGAAAAAATGCGTGAGGCACGTCCGCCTTTGGCACCGATAGAAATTTGGCGTGCGTTTGAGCTATTAGAAAAAGATAAAGTCCAACATGTTAAAAATCCGGTGCGGTTGCTGACCAACTTGGTGCAACTGGTGCGTTTTGCCATCGGGCAAGATGATAAATTGGAAGAGTTTGATAAACGAGTTTAATCTGCATACGGTGTTGCGCTTGCCTACCGGTATTTTTTATGCGCAGGGTGTTAAGGCTAATGTTATTTTCTTTGATAAATATCCGCCACTTGATAAAGGACACCGCACAAATGATGTGTGGTTCTATGACTTACGCACCAATATTAATTTAAGCTTGGTTACAAACTCTTTGAATGACAGCCATTTAGCAGACTTTATTAAGTGCTATAATGCAGATAATATTATGGCGAGGACAGAGAGCGAACGCTTTAAGAAGTTTACTTATGACGAAATTATCAAACGCGATAAGGTAAGCCTTGATATTACTTGGCTCAAAGACGAGAGTTTAGAGAGTCTTGAAAATCTGCCGGAACCGGAAATTTTGGCAGATGAAATCGTTGATAATCTGGAAACAGCACTGGATTCATTCAAAAACGTGCTGACAGAGTTACAGAAAGCAGAGTAATGGTTACTGAAAATGAAGTTTTTAATTGTGCAGGTTGGCAAGCTATAAATCGTATATCTTCCCTTTCACACATACATAATGTATTCTTTCAGAATGGACTAGAGCTACATAATTTACTTAATGAAATACATAATGACGTACAAGTTTCACAAGATACGCAAGAAAAGGTTTTTTACCATTTACAACAGAAAATTTTCAACTACTTAGCAGCTTCATCTGCTTTAACAGATAATGCTCGTAGATTTATGAAGTATTACAAAGGAACGACATTTTATAAAGAATATGAAAAGAAAGTTATAGAATTATTCCAAAATAATAAATTATCTCATTTTATCCGTAATTTAAGAAATTATCAAACCCATTTTGAGCTAGTATTTCCTTACCCTGTTCGTTCGCTAGAGGATGATAAGCATTGGGATGTTGTGCTTATATCTGCAGAGTTACTAAAACATAAAGAAGAGTGGAACCTGGAAGCAAAAGAATTTATAAAGGACTGCGGAAAAGAAGTTAACCTAACTCAAACTTTTGCTGAATATACAAATATTATTAATGCCTTTTATTTGTGGTTATATACGAAATTTTCGGAATACCACAAAGATGATCTAATTGAACGTGATCAATTAATAAAATTAGCAAAGTTGCAGTCTCCAGAACAAAAAATTAATCCATTAAATTTAACTTCTGATTGGTGTGAAGAAATTATAAATTTTTTGCAAGAACGAAGCAACAAATTAAAACCTGAGTAAAACCCATATATAAAATTACAAAAGTATATGAAGATCAAACTTTTTATGAAGTAGATGATGAAGAATAGGTAATTGTGTAAATTTGGGACTGTATTTCTCATAACTACTTGAAAAATAAGGATAGTCATTATAATTGGTCCGTGTAAATGGCGGGGAGAGGCTGTTTTTAATTTGACTTACACGGACTAGTCTGAAAGCCTTGCAAAATAAAGAAAAAAGCCACCTCAAAAGGTGGCTTATCTGCTCTGGCTGGGGCGGCTGGATTCGAACCAACGAATGTCGGCACCAAAAGCCGATGCCTTACCACTTGGCGACGCCCCAACATCATAATTGTGGTAAGCTCGTCTACGACAAGCAGGATAATTACTATGCTAAAAAAAATATAAATGCAAGACTTTTTTTAATTTTTATAAAAATTTATGCACATGAGTGCGGATTATCTTTGATTTAAAGGATAAAAGGGATATTTAGCATAAAAACATTGCATAAGCAAAAAAAATCTTTACAAAAAAATTAATATACATATACTACCGCGCCGGACATAATGATTTTTTTATATAAAGAGGTTAGAAAATGGAATTTTTATCTGCTTTCAGTTTGCGTGAATTTTTAAGTGCTTTTATTGTATTGTTTGCTATTACGGATATCCCGGGTAATATACCAGTGGTAATGAGTATGCAGAAAAAAGGAATTCATATCAGTGCAAGACGCTCATTTTGGTATTCTTTAATTTTGTTAGTTTTTTTCTTTTACGCGGGAGAAGCTTTTCTTAAACTTTTCGGATTAGATATTCCTTCATTTGCAATTGCCGGTTCATTAATCGTATTTTTAATTAGTGTTGAGATGATATTGGATATCAATGTTTTTTGCGAAAGTACAGATCAATCATCAGGAGATGGAACATTCGTTCCGGTTGTTTTTCCGCTGTTTATTGGTGCCGGTGTGCTGACGACACTATTATCAATTCGTTCGCAATATTCGGACATAAACATTCTTTTAGCTGTTTTGTTGGATAGTTTTGGAGTTTACTTAACCATCAGATTATCACGTTTTTTGAGAAAACATGTTAGCATCGCGACAATTTATTTGCTAAAAAAATTTTTTGGAATGATTTTATTGGCAATCTCTGTCAAATTGTTCATAACCAATGTAACAGTATTAATCCAACACTTGGGTGCATAAAGAAAAGTATTTTATACTTACATAAACTGTGATTTTTTTGCATATGGTTTAATATAACAACTTGACAATTCAAATAAAACACTCCAAAATCCTCTCTCAGAGAGGATAATATGCATAATATTGAGATTAAAAACGTATGTTGTTGCTGTTTGGGTTCCTAAGCTACGCTGCCGGATTTAATTTCAGTATATGAGTTCAAGAAGGCAGCGAAAGCTGCTTTTTTTGATATAAAATGAGGAAAAAATAAATGAGCGTATATTTATATAATACAAAAACCCGTCACAAAGATGAATTTATTCCGCTAAACGCACCGCAAGTGTCAATGTATTGTTGCGGGCCGACCGTTTATAACTATGCGCACATTGGTAATCTTCGTACTTACATTTATGAGGACTTATTAGCCAATACCTTGCGTTTGGCCGGATATGACGTCAAACATGTGATGAATATAACCGATGTCGGACACCTAACCAGTGATGGGGATGAAGGCGAAGATAAGATGAAGGTTGCCGCCGAACGCGAAAAGAAGAGTGTTTTGGATATTGCCCGTATGTATGAGGATGCCTTCTTCCGTCACACCGCGGCACTAGGCCTAAAAAGACCGACAATTGTTTGCCGTGCGACTGAACATATTCAAGACATGATAGACTTTGTTAAAGTTTTGGAAGACAAAGGTTTTGCATATATCTCTAACGGCAATGTTTATTTTGATACCGCAAAATTTCCGCGTTACGGATGCCTTTCCGGTCAAAATAGAGAGGACCTTAAACACGGAGCACGTACGGAGCAGGATTTAAATAAACGTAATCCGTCTGATTTTGTGCTATGGTTTACATCATCTAAATTTGAAAATCAAATCTTGCAATGGGATAGTCCATGGGGCAGGGGATATCCTGGTTGGCATATTGAATGTTCAACCATGTCGATGAAATATTTAGGTGAACGTATAGATATTCACTGCGGTGGTATAGACCATATTCCGGTACACCATGAAAACGAGATTGCCCAATCAGAAGCAAAGATCGGTCATGAATGGGTAAATTATTGGGTTCATATGGAGTTCTTAAATAATAAAACCGGTAAAATGAGCAAATCGAAAGGTGGCTTTTTAACCCTAGATACTTTGGAACAAGAGGGTTATAAGCCGGTGCACTACAAATATTTCTGCCTAACGTCGCATTATCGTAGTACGGCCGTTTTTTCTAATGAAGCAATGGATGCCGCTAAAAAAGCCTATGAGAACTTGGCTCAGTATGTAGCGGAATTTAAATCTTCAGCTCTAAATGCGACTTTATCAAATGATGAACAAGATGAGTTGGTAAAACTAAAAGACGAATTCAATGCTTATCTTTTTGACGATTTAAAAACACCGATGGCCTTGTCTTATATGTGGGGTATTATCAAAGATAACAAAAAATCCTCATCTTTACGGTTGGCTTTTGTGATGCATGTAGATTCCGTATTGAATTTGTTCTTAAAAGATATAACACCACAAAAACAACAACAAGTAGAAGTAACACCGGAAATTGAAGATTTATTGAAAGCGCGCGCAGATGCACGTGCCGCAAAAGATTGGGCTAAATCTGATGAAATTCGGGATAAATTAGCAGCATTGGGAGTAGGTGTTAAAGACCTACCAAATAAAGAAATAGAGTTAATCAAGTTGTAAGGAGGCAAAATGGCAGATAAGAGTGATAACATAAAAAATCTGAGCTTTGAAGAGGCCTTAGAGAAGTTAGAAGTTATCGTGCAAGAATTGGAAAGTGGGAAAACAAAGTTAGATGATGCCGTTAGTGCTTATGAAAAGGCCGTGGCATTAAAGAAGCTTTGTCAGGAAAAATTAGCCGCAGCGACCCTAAAAGTCGAAAAGATAGAGATTAAAAAAGATGGCAAATTATCAACTTCTCCATTAGAAAATGTAGAAGAATAAAGGTATATAGGACAACAATGGCAGATATCATATCCATATTAGGTGATTTTTCCAGAAATTTTAACCAAGATCTTCAAGCTTACTTCCCCAAAACAGATAAGCTTGAACATCGTGCTTTTAATGCTATGCGTTATAGTCTGATGAATGGAGGCAAAAGGTTGCGTCCATTTTTGCTTTGCCAAACAGCTACATTGTTTGATGTACCTTACCAAAAATGTTTACCTGTAGCGGCATCGCTTGAAATGCTACACACATATTCGCTCATCCATGATGATTTACCGGCAATGGATAATGATGATTTTCGTCGCGGTCAACCGACATGCCACAAGGCCTATGATGAAGCTACAGCTATTTTAGCCGGTGATGGCTTATTAACGTATGCGTTTGAAATATTAAATACAGCACCGATACCAGATAGCCAAAAGGTCGAATTAACCCTATTGTTGGCCCAAGCCTCAGGTGCTTTAGAGGGTATGATAGCAGGTCAGGTATTGGATTTATATACCGATTCTCATCAAGATTTTAGCCATCCGGAAGATATTATAAAGCATACCGAGGAGTTAAAAACCGGCTGTCTTTTGCGTTATCCGTGCGAAGCCGGTGCCGTTTTAGGAAAAGCAACAGAAGAACAAAGAAAAACCCTGATTCGGTTTTCTCGTAATTTAGGCATAGCTTTTCAGATCACGGATGATATTTTAGATATTGAAGGTGATGAAAAAATTGTCGGTAAAACATTGAAAAAAGATGAAAAACAGAATAAATTAAACTTCGTCAGTATTTATGGTATAACCAAAGCAAGGACAATTGCTGCAGATTTAATCGCAGAAGCAGAGAGTCTGATAACAAGTTTTGGCCAAAAATCAGAGAATTTAAAATTATTGTCAAGATATTTTTTAACAAGAAATCATTAAAATATGACATTTTTGTTACAAAAAATGCTTGCCAAACAGACAAAAATATGATATGATTTTCACATAAGATGAATAGAAATTATTATATAAGGAGGATGCCATGAAACAAGTAGGATTGGAGAAACGAGTTGATGGCAAGGAGTTTGTAACAAAACTGGATGATTGCCATACGTTAGGTGAGGTAATTGCGCTGTTAAGAGATACTATGTCGGAGGAAACGATAAGAGATCGTCTTGACCGTATGAGTGATCATGACCTTGTTATAGCTCTAAGGGCACAAACAGCAAGAGTTAACATAGATCATCATTATAAAACCACGCACGAGGATATGTTGATTCTGGCTGCAGATAAATACCAAAAAATGACGGAAGGGGAAAAAGGAGAAAAAACAAAGAACTTCAAGACATCTTTGAGGAAAGCTCTTAATCCTTTTCAAAGAGCAGTAGCAATGCAGTTGGTACAAGAAAGACGAGCATAGGAAAAGTTCAAAATTCATTATACACAACAAAAAATCCCCTCAATGAGAGGGGATTTTTTGTACATAAAAGTTTATTCAATACAACAATCTACCGCTTTCCTAACAAAAGCCTTCATTTTAGCAAATCCAGACTTTGGTTCTTTCTCTATGCTTGTAACAACATTGCTTTCAGTAGCCAAGACAGCCTGTGTATCAAGCTTTTCACTAATTCTCTTAATATCTTCCGTACTATCCTTAATCCACTTAACATCGTTAACATTAAGCATATTCATATTTAATCCCCAGAACAAACAGTAGAGATCATAAGCCTTGTTAAATAGATCATAAGCCTGTTCTTTATTTCCCATAGATTGCTGTTTGGTTCCAACCTCCATCAAACGCATAGATGTGGCGAGCAAATGCTTTGAAATACACCAAACCTCGCCTTCATAACTTGGAATAACCTTGAGCATAAGTTTTTTTCGGGTTTCACGTACGTCTTCAACCAAGTCATAAAAAGAATTCTTTCCGGTTTTAGCACCTGAAAAAACCAAATGTTCTTCAATTGAAATCAAATTCATGATAGCAATTGTTAAATCTTGATCGGAAGATAAATCTTTCGGATTAACTTTTTTGCTGGCATCAATACGTTCAACAAATTCCTTCACATTTTCAGCTTTTTTCATTAACTTTTCTCCTTACTATAAAAGACTTAAATCCGGTTCAATTGGGGCACAAATTTTAAGTTCTGCAAATATAAACGAAGCAATAGCCAACGCTACAATCGGAACAACAACTTTTTCAAACGGAAAATGCGCATGTCCGCCGTTTCTTCTCTTCATCCATTGATAAAATTCCGATGAATAATGCAACACCAAAGCCCCGCAAATAGTGGCAAATAAAAACGGATCCAACCAAAAGATGAGAATAGCCTTTGGAGTGTAAGCAAGATGAGAAATATAAATAAATAGGATCATCGCAACCGATAGGCTGAGTACTATAAAATCGCGTCCATAAAAGTGCCATCCTTTTTTATCCATCCATTTAATGGTCCAATACCCTAAGAGCATCAAAAAGGCACCGGCCCAAACACCTACCACACCATCATCAACCCCCATACGGCGTGCAATTTCCAAAGAGGCCCCCACTGCCACTGTGCAAACGGCACATGCCGGATTGGCATACGTTTTAAAACTGATAAGACAAAGTGTAACAACCAATAAAATAAACATTTTTCCCTCAAATATTAAAGAATTCCCTTAAAAACTACCAAACAAAAGCCCTTCAAGTCAATGCTTTTTTTTCACTTATGTGCTAATAAGCATGTTTTTTCGCCAGATACTGCCAAAATATATCTGTTTGATAATATTTTGCACTAAACTGATGGTTGGCTTGAAAACCGAAATCAGGCATAGCAATGTGCTCTCGATCCAGCGTATAAATATCGTCTTTAACAAGATTGATTTTCTTTGCCTCCTTGACATAGTATAAACCACGATAAAATTCCATCAAAGGTGTTGCTGCACCGATTATTAAGAGCAAAATGAGCAAAATTTTAGATAAATAAACTTTCTTACCTTTAAGCTTGATAAACAAAAATTGGATGCAGAATAGGGCCAACATAATTAAAAAGGGGACAGAAACCCGCATACAAAAGTTATTTTGCTGATCAAACCTGAAAAAAGGAATAAGGCACAGGAGCACAACTGTCGTCAGAAAAAAGACATCCTTTTTGTAGTACTTAAAAATAAGTACGGCATATAGAAGAAATTCCAGGATAAGAAATACAAAAAGCGTTGTCATATCAGTATAATCAAAAACATTATACCACTTGTTAATAGCTCCGGAATTGGTAGCAAAATAAAGTGCCACAATGGGCATTATTCCCAAAATACCGATAATATTGGGAACAGAAAAGAGAACATCCAAAATAAAGCCTTTTTTTTGAGCAGACATAAAGAACTGTTGCATAATATAGGTCAACATTATAATTCCTACACCGATAGCAGGGTAAGGCGCAAAAAACAAGCTTAAAGCAAAGATAAATCCAAAATTTTGAATTTTTCGCTCATTATAAATTAAAAAGACCACCAAAGCTATCGGAATAAATTGATTAAAAATCCAAAACATATTGGTCGTCATTGATGAATATTGCATAAAAGAAGCCCACCATTCCAGATGATAATCAAAATAACCAAAAAAGGAATAAAATAGGTTGCCGATAATATCAAGTCCCGAAAACAATACGAAAAGGACAATGGCAATAAGCATTTTTTTTAGGGAGTGCGTTTTAATCGTTACAGCAAGATGTAAAAATACTAAACTCACCCCGATAACGGCATAGAAAAACAGATAAATATTAGCAATAAAAAAGTTGGTTTCTAAATTAGAAACAAAAAAAGAGGTCAATTTGGCAAGACCTGCTGGTATAAGCCAA
>JBGUWS010000015.1:0-31322 GCA_045221335.1 Alphaproteobacteria bacterium
TACAAAAAAGGCTCCCGAAATCCGAGAGCCTTCACAACTTTTCTTAGCTAAATTATTTTAATAAAACACCACCCTTTTTCTTCCATTGTAAAAATCCTGATTATTCCTCCTCCGCTTCTTTTTCATCTTCACCACTATACATCTCCAATTCAGCAGCAAACTCCCTTTCCTCTCGCTTTTCCTGCTCTATCGCATCATCCGTCAGACTTTCTTCAACATCATCACTAAAGAAAAACGTTGAATCTACACCTTGCGTTAACTCTATACGAACGCCCCCACGATCTTCTGCCGTAAATTGAATAAAAGTCAACTTATCGCAACCAAAGGATATCTGTTTTAGTACATCCTTAGTTACATTGAAATTATTCTCTCCATCATAAGTGCCTTCTGAAACATCAACCTTATAAAAATTTCCTTCCTCATCACATTCAGTGCGATGATTATAAGCTATTCTAGCACTATAAACCTGATTATCATTTATTTTGCATTGATATTGAAACGGTTTATTTTCTTCCCATGTGTAGTTACTAAGTAAAACAACCTCAGCTTGAGCATTCTTGTTTTCCTTAGAAACAGATTCGTATTTGTAGGAAGATTTCATCTTATCGAAATAATTACTGATAATTTTACCATAAATCTTGTGATTACTGATTGTAAACACACCCAGATCCTGATTACATTCAATACGGACGAATTCGGCATTTTTGTCAGCCCAGACATTACCCGCCACTAAACACCAACAAAATACGCCTAAAAATAACCTTTTCATTTTCCAACTCCCCATCTAACACTGTTAGTCTAATAGTTTTTTATAGAAATGCAAGTATTTTTTCTCTCATCAAAATATTGCAAAAAAAAAGCTGATAATTATTACCTTATCAGCTTTCCTCTAATCCCATTTTATAACTAACCGATAAACGGAAACAATGGCTCACCCACAACAGTTTGAGCTCCCACAGGCAAATCACCTACCAAAAATTCCGCTTTTGCTTTTGGTTCAACTCCCAACGACAGCAATATTTTTTTGCTAACCTCTGGCATAAATGGATATACTGCCACAGCAATCAACCGTAACGCTTCCAATGTCGTATAAATAACGGCCTCGTAGCGCTCACGCGCATTTTCATCTTTGGCTAAAACCCATGGTGCCTCCGCAGCAAAATAAGCATTCACGGCATCACCTTTTTTCAAAATTTCGCCGGAAAGTTCATTAACTACTTCCATACTGATTTCACCATACTTATAAATACGATCAAAAGTAGTAGCAATATCTTCCAGAAGTGCTCTGTCCTTTGTCGTTAAATTAGCATTCGTTGGCACCTTACCGTCAAGATTTTTTGCAATCATCTTTAACACCCGCATTTGCAAATTTCCAATATTATTAGCTAACTGCTTATATCCCTGCTTTAACAAATCCAATGAAATTTGCGCATCACCTGACAACGGCATGGCGTTACATAAATAAAATCTGAGCGGTTCCACTCCCATCAACTCCATAACTTCATACGGATCAACCACATTACCGAGAGATTTAGACATCTTAACACCGCCTTGACCAAGCCAAAAATCATGCACAATAAGATGCTTTGGCACATCAATTCCCAAAGCCTTCAGCATAATTGGCCAATAAACAGCATGTGTTTTCAAGATATCTTTTGCCAACAAATGAGTTACATTCGGCCATAATTCATCAAAATCTTTATGATTTCCATCAGATGACCACCCGATGCTTGAAATATAATTAATCAGAGCATCAAACCAAATATAAGTCACGAAATCATCATCAAAAGGCAGATCAACCCCTAACCACACACGATTTTTCGGTCTTGAAATACACAAATCATCCAACGGTTCAGCAAGCATTCCCAAAACTTCTTTTGCAAAACGCTTCGGCCTAATCCAATCAGGATGCGTATTAATGTAGTCAATCAACCATTGTCTGTCTTGCTCCAGTGGAAAGAAATAATTTTCTTCTGTGATCAGCTTCGGTGCTTTTTGATGGTCAGGACACAAACCATGTTCATCCAAATCAGATGTTTTCTTAAACTGCTCACATCCCTCACAATAAAGCCCTTCGTACGATCTCTTTTTAATCAACCCCTTTTTATAAATATAACTCAATGCATCTTTAACCACTTTTTTATGCTGAGCTGACGAAGTATGCACAAAAAAATCATAATCAATTTTCATTGCATCAAAGAGTTTTTGAAATTTTCCGCTACGCATATTAATAAAGTCTTGAATATCCATACCGCATTCCTGACAACTGGTCTGATTTTTCTGCCCATGTTCATCCGTTCCTGTGGTATAAAAAACATCATAACCGCGCATCTGTTCAAATTTCTTTAAAACATCACCCAAAATCGTGGTAAACGCATGTCCGATATGCGGCACACCGTTTATATAATAAATAGGGGTTGTGATATATTTTCTCATTTTCATTTCCTTTGTTGCAAAACATAAAAAAAACGGTTTAACACCGCCTAAAAGTTTATCAAACACCAAACGCCGACGGCCGCGTTATCACAAATAACACAACATTTCCATTCGCATCATGGCATTATGTATAAAAACAAAACTTCCCATGACCGAAATTCTAACCGTTAAAATTTATTTTGCAACAATTTATTTAAAAGCAAGACTTGCTTTTTTAAGATTATATCACCCCCTTTCCTATCTTTTTTTTAAGCTTATATAAACTTTACCACAATTTCGGTTGTTTTATCTATATCCAGATCCCCGCCGCAAACACTCATAGGTTCCGGACATGCCTTTTGCGCCAACCACTTCTGTGTTTCAATCAAAAGTTTGGCCGTTGAAGTATCCAATTCCTTATTTCTTAACCCCAAAGCCAATGATCTGATATCATCCATACACTGATCTGCATAATCGGAAAGCGCTAATAAAAACGCCTCTTTTTGCGCCGGTTCTTGTCTGATAATCTCATAAAACTCCCTACTGCTCATTTTGGCTTTTGTACAGGCGCCATAAAGCGAGAGCCCATGGCGCACTCCTTCAAGCACATCATTAATTTTGCTTTTCCTACTCATTTTTTAACCTTAAATGTTATCGTTTTAAATTGTTCATTGCAGCCATCAGCGGATTATCTTCAATTGTTTGCAAAGCGGCGGCATTTTCCATACTGGCACGTAATTTTTGCATTTTAACTTCCTCATCACTACGTACCACATGGCTATCCACACCATGATAATCAGCAACTTGTCTTAAAGCATTGTTGACATCAAAAATATCCAACACACCGGGGTTAATCTGTGACATGGTAATAGCTGCCTCCATGGTTTTATAAACCCCTAAAATAGCCCCGGATTCTTGCATATGAACAGCCGGACTGACATATTCTATGGCAATAGCCCCATCATGCATTAAAACATCTGGCACATCATCAAGTGCTCCATATTGTGATAAAATGTCCATCTCCCGTTCAATATTACCGTTAAGCCATTCTGCACTGATGCGCTCACACATCGGCGCCAACAACATGGATTTTTCCATCTCACGTTTTTCCACCTCGGTTGCCGTCATTCGCTTTTCCTGCGTCAAAGACTGAAACAGTGGCACAAGAAAAGCTCTCTCAATTGCCATACGTACTTCATGTTGCATCTCAGAGGTAATTGCTAAATTATTACCATATTGCATCGAAACCGCAGCCGGCCGTCCCTGATTATCCAATCCACCACGAATAACAGCTCCCGCTGAACCGAGCTTGTTGGCATCAATCAACCCCATATTGGTTAAAATCGGCGGATTGGCTTGGAGTTGCCCCGTTCTTAAGATCGTCTTTCCCATTTCATTGGCCGTCAACATATCATAAAAAGCTTGCATTGCCGGGCTATCACCGTAAGAACTGCCGGCAACACCCAAAAATCTTGGTGCCATATAAGGACAACTTCGATATCCGCCCTCTTTAACAATTTGTTTTGATCCCATTTCTAAGTGCACGCTGGCATATCGCATACCCTTAAAATCTTTTCTTTCCTGATGGTAACCATCTTTTTCAAACACGGCATGCAAAAATTTAAATTTCCTTTCTGGAGAATTATCCACCGCTAATTTAACCTCCAAAGGAAGTTTATCACCAAACTCAGACTCAGCCTCCAAGGCAGAAAGCTCATATTCCCTAAAAACGGCCGACAATTGACCACGATCATTTCTTTTAATATAAACCTCATTAACTGGAATTGTCCGATACACAATCCCTTTGCCAATATCATCTTCCACCATCCATACAGCATGACCATAGACACCAAGTTGAGTAAACAACACATCGGATTGCACCGAAAAGTTGGAATTAGCAGCATACCTGACAGAAAACAATAAATCCGTTACCTTCTCCAGATACTTTTTCACTTCCGGATTATCTCTTAATTGATAATCCGCCGCCTTCAAGCGATGCCACCTTGTTGTCGTCGGCACAATCACGGATTTCATACTCGCTGCAAAGCAAGTCAATGCATTCCGCGCCGTTGTATCAAAAATTGTTTGCTTAATTCTACCGCGCTGATCGGTCGATAAACCATCCAAATGAAGAGAACATAGCTCAGAAGCTTTATTCCACATAGGCTCAAAACAAGCACGCTCACTTTTCATTGCTGCTAATTTTCGTAAAATGCTTTCTACATTTATATCATCAACTCTAACATCTTTATTTACAACCATTTTATATCCTCCATAAAAAAAGCAGGTTTCCCTGCCGCTCTGTTTTCTTAAAAATCATCCATTACACATCAAGTTCACGTAATACTTTTTCAACCTTTTTTTGCTCTTGATAACAAAGTCCGAAAACTTCACATTCATCAAGTGCCAAATATTTGACAATCAGGTCAAACATACGTCGTTTTCCTAATAAAAAAGCCGCCGCATAAGCATCAAATCTATTCTGCTTATCATAAAGGTATGGAACACCATTACTCCCAAGTTCTCCACGTCCCCCAGCCTCATCTCGTAAAAAAACGATAATCCTTTTGGCTTCTTCTTTAAGTTCATTTTCCGAATTAAAAAACAGCTTCTTAAAAGCCTTTAATAATTCTAAATCATTTTTTGTCTTTCTCTGAAACATTTTTTACCTCACTTAAAAATAAATTAAAAAAAAACCGGCAAAAGCCGGCCACAACAAAAAAAGAGTGCTTGCTGTTACCAACAAACACTCCCTTTCTTTCGAAATGACATTCATGAAAAAATTTAAACTTTAAAAAGCAGATATTTATTAATTCAACTTTTTATATACATTCTTCCATGATAGTAGAATCTATATCACTCTGCGACACAGATGTCAATACTTTATCCATAACCCTTGTTTAAATTTTTTAGAAGTAAAAACAACAACTTAAACAAATTGTGCATATTTTTTTTCATCCATTGACTAACCCCCACCCTCATATTAGCCTCAAACTATGCAAGATAGAGTACAAAAAATCCTTTATTTCAATATTATCAGCTTTTTAAAAAACCGTTTTACAAAAGTTGATGAACCTTTTTTGTCAGCCTTCATCGTCACATTTTTGGCCTTAAATTTGATATTTTTATACAGCGGCACCCATTTTTTGTTTGGCGATCATGATTGGACATACGTTAAAGATGGTGTTAAATTGAGCGCTGGCTTGTTTGAAGGACGCTTTACTCAATTTGTTTTAATTAATCTTTTAACTCAAGGAGAGATTTATCCAATCATCAATAATCTCCTAGGCTTTCTGGGTTTCAGCCTCGGCATAAGCCTATTGGCCCGCTATTGGCAGATCAAACACACTGTATTCAACTATATTATCTTTGCCTTATTTACTGCCATCACGCCCTATATTTTATCTTTCACCTACTTTGCTTTTATCGTTATCCCGGTCTTAAGCTGGAATGCCTTTATCATCGGTGCTCTGCTTATCAGCCAAAAACAAACTGCCCCAAGCCTAAAAAAAAGCATTCTAGCCATATTATTGATACTATTTGCTTTAGGGGGCTACCCACCGGTCATTAATCTCATTGCCGTGGCTTTTACCGCCCGTCTGTTTTTTGATTATACAACACAAAAAAACACTTTACCTTCTCTGATAGGACATTATCGTTGGACAATATTTAATATTCTTTCAGCCCTTATCATTTATAAACTATGCCTGTATGGCCTTTCCTTTAGCTCTGCTTTTAACGACCAATATTACAATCTGCAAACAACACCTCTTTCACAATGGCCGACAAAATTTCTCCTTGTATTAAAGGATCTCTGGTTACAATTTGGCATTACCTTACCTTTTATTAGCGCACCTTATAAAACCATTGTCACTTTAATAACTTTATTAGCCCTCATTTCTGTTCTGAAAATAAAAAGAAACCGCCTTACCACGTTGTTTTTATTTTTTGCCGTCTTTTTAAGTGCTCTTATCACGTTATTTTTATCAACCTCAATAAAAGAAACAGAATTCTCCCCACGTATAGACTTTTTCGGTTTTTTATACGCCCTGTCTTTCTGTATTACTATCTTGTTAAACACCAAACAACAATTAGTAAAAAACTTCACTTTAGGCTTGGTATTCCTTTCACTTATCTTAAATACAAACACCTTATTTGAAGCACAAAAAGTTTGGCACTTTGGCTTTATCACGGAGATGAATCTCTACCGCCGTGTTATCAAACGTTTTCAGAGCAATCCGCTGTTTAGTCCTAACAACCATTACATTATCGTACAAGGCGGTGCCCCTTCTTTTCGTCACCGCTTCTATCACACACCTTTTAATCATAACAGTGATGATTTGCTAAACATATCCTATGTGCCGGGAATGGCTTCCGGTGTTATGCTCAACTATTACAGCAAAAACCAATATGCTGATACTACCTCTTATGTTTACACATTTCGTCCGGATACCGAAATTAAGCAAAAACTGAAACAATCCAAACCATGGCCACACCCTTCAAGTATAAGTGTTGGCAATTACTGGATCCTCTTACCCCTAACCGAAGACGGGCTCAATTTCTTGCGCCAGAAATATCTTTGATGGATTAATAAAAAAGCTATTATCTATAATGATCATGACGATGAGCAAAAATAGGACTTGGCCGCCTATGCATCGGTCTGACATGCCACGGATGCATGGCAACATACCGATTAAACCGCTCCATCATCTCAAATCTCCACGAATCAAACCGTCCCCACGGAGACATCGTTGGATATGGACGCGGACGTGGATGCGGATGTGGCCTATCCTTTCCTCTTAAAACATCTACTGTATGCTTAACATCTCTTACAACCCGTGACACACCATAAACTGTTTTACCAATTTGTTCTATTGTACCAAAAATGCCACGCTGATGCCTAAATTCTTGACGCAAACCTTCCCTATCAAACATAATAAACCTCCCCCTGACAAAATCCTTAAATTAACAAAATCATATCATAAAAACCCATTATTGTCAATGAATTTCCGCTAAAAGAAATTTTTTTTAAGATGATTACTTTTTCTTAAAACCGCGCCGACGATCAAATGGAAAACGCCGTCCTTTATGGTTATTAGAACCCTTTTTATGATGGTGAGCCTGTTGGCGTTGTGAATGCATCATATCCAATAAAATTCCCTCGCGAATACCACGATCCGCCACTGTAATCTCAGAAATCGGCCAAAATGTTGTAATCGCCTCAATGATGGCACATCCGGCCAAAGTTAAATCAGATTTCGACTGCCCGATACACGGATGTTTATAACGTCCCTCAGACCCCATTGTTTTAATTTTGTTGACCGTTGCTTCAATATCCGGTGCAGAAATAGCAATACCATCAACTGCCGAACGATTATACCGCGGTAATTTCAGATGAACGGCTCCCAAAACCGTCACCGTTCCCGATGTTCCGATAACTTGAATTTCCTGATTGGCAATTGCCTCTCGAATCTGGTGTTTTTCTTCAAATTCTTCTAAGATAGTCTGTGTCCGCTCCACTACTGTTGAGTATTCCATTGTGCTCATCTCATGACCGGCAAAAGCCTCAGAAACCGTTACCACCCCATAAGGTAGGGAAACAAACCCCTCAATAAAGGTTTTTCCCTGGTCCGTTACTCGCGCCAAAGAAATTTGTGTCGAACCGCCGCCGATATCAAAAACCAACACTCTCTTAATGTGACGATTAAGCAGCGGCAGGCATCCGACCACCGAAAGTCTTGCCTCTTCTTTAGAAGAAATCACTTCCAAATCAATACCGGCATCGCGCTTGGCCATTTCTACAAATTTTGTAACATTTTTTGCCCGCCGACACGCTGCCGTTGCCACAAAACGTGAACAAACAATCGGCATATATTCATCAATTACCCCTCGACAAACCTTCAGTGCTTGAATCGTCCGCTTCATAGCCTGGCTGGAAAGTTCATTATCCTGAATAATCCCTTCACCCAAGCGTACCACTCGCGAAAATGTCTCTACCACACGAAAAGACGTCGTCGTCGGTGTCGCCACGACCAACCGACAAGAATTTGTTCCCAAATCTATCGCTGCAAAATTACTTTGCACCGCCGCATTATTCTGGCTCTGCTCTACACCGCCGGCGTGTCCGTCCTTTTTCTTTTTATGAGCTTGATAGGACAGACCTTTATGTTTTTTCAAATTCTTTTCCACAATTCCATACCGCTCTGTATTTTTCTTCAATCATCTGTATCTCAAGTTAATCTCATCATAAAACCGAATATTTATTTTGCAACTATAATAATTATTATTCGCCTTAAAAAAAGTATTTCTTAAACTAAAGCACAAAAAAAGCGCCCCAAAACTTAGGGGCGCTGTTATCTAAAAATATGTTATTTAAGCCTCAGAAACTGTTTCTGAATTTTCCTCCTGAGAAGCAGCTTCTAACTTTTTAGCTTCTTCTTCGGCTCTCATCAGTTCAATTTCCTTGTCGTTTTGAGCTGCCACCTTACGCAGTGAACGTAAAACGCTACCGGTACCGGCAGGTACAAGACGACCGACAATAACATTTTCTTTTAAGCCATGTAGCTTATCAACTTTACCTTCCACAGCAGCTTCGGTAAGAACACGTGTTGTCTCTTGGAAGGATGCCGCAGAAATAAAGGATTTCGTCTGCAAGCTGGCCTTGGTAATACCAAGCAATACCGGTGTTGCTTCAGCAGGCTTACCGCCCTCTTTAATGGCTTTTTCATTGACGATTTCAAACTCATCGGCATCAAGCTGTTCACCAACAAGCAGTGTCGTATCGCCCGGCTCTGTTACCTCAACTTTTCTGAGCATTTGAGAAACAATAACTTCAATATGCTTATCATTAATCTTAACGCCTTGCATACGATAAACGTCTTGTACTTCCTTAACCAAGTACTCAGCCAGTTTTTCAACACCTAATACGCGCAAGATATCGTGCGGTGCCGGTGTACCTTCAACCAACATATCGCCTTTTTTAACAACGTCACCGTCTTGAACAACTAAACGACGACCTTTTGGAATAAGGTATTCCCATTCCTTGCCATCATCGCCGATAACCACAATACGCTGCTTTGCTTTGTAGTCTTTACCGAACTCAACCACACCGTCAACATCAGATATAATCGCCGGATCCTTCGGTTTACGTGCTTCAAAGAGCTCGGCCACACGAGGCAAACCACCGGTAATATCTTTAGATTTTAAGCTTTCCTTCGGTAAACGTGCGATAACATCACCGGCATGAATTTCCGTACCGTTATCAACTGCCAAAACAGCATCAACAGAAAGATAATAACGAACTTCCTTACCATTATCCAATGTCACCGGTTTACCCTTCTTATCCTTTAAGACAATAGACGGACGCAAGTTAGCATGAGCATTTTGACCACCTCTCCAGTCAGAAACAGTCTTAGAAACAACACCGGTTGTTTCATCCTGTACTTCTTTCATGGAGACACCGGCAATCAAATCAACCAACTCAACTTTACCGCTCTTATCAGAGATAATCGGCGTTGTAAACGGATCCCATTCGGCTACTTTCTGTCCCTTCTCAACTTTGCTGTTAAGTTTAACCAATATCTTGGTACCATACGGAACACGATGACGAGATTTTTCACGTCCCTGATTATCCGTTACCACCAATTCACAGTTACGAGAAAGTACAATAGCATTACCCTCGGCATTATCAACCGTACGAGCGTTATCAACCTTCAAAATACCGGAGAATGGCACTTCAACCGAGGACTGCTCAGCAGAAACGGAAGCCGCACCACCAACGTGGAAGGTTCTCATGGTTAACTGTGTACCAGGCTCACCAATAGATTGAGCTGCAATAATACCGACAGCTTCACCGACATTAACCGGTGTACCGCGTGCCAAATCACGACCATAACAAGCCGCACAAACACCATGTTCTGTTTCGCAAGTGAGTACTGAACGAATCTTAACTTGCTCAACGCCGGCTTTTTCAACCTTTTCAGCATCAAATTCGTCAACCAGTTTACCCTTTGGTACAATAATCTCACCGGTTTCAGGATTCAAAACATCCTCTTGAACCGTACGACCTAAAATACGTTCGGCAATAGAGGCAATCACATTACCACCATCAACTACCGGACGAACAATAATGCCTCTCTCAGTACCACAGTTGGTTTCCGTAACCACAACATCTTGCGCCACATCAACCAAACGACGAGTTAAGTAACCGGAGTTAGCAGTCTTTAACGCCGTATCGGATAAACCTTTACGTGCCGAGTGCGTTGAACTAAAGTATTCCGACACCGTCAAACCTTCTTTAAAGTTTGAGATAATCGGTTGTTCAATAATCGCACCATTCGGCTTGGTCATCAAACCACGCATACCGGCCAATTGTCTCATTTGTTCCTTAGAACCACGAGCACCGGAATCAGCCATCATATAAACAGAGTTCATATGTCCGTGTTCAATCTTGGAAATACCTTTCATCATCTCATCTGCTACTTTGTAGTTACAAGCAGCCCAAATATCGATAACTTTATTGTATTTTTCACCTTGTGTGATCAAACCGTTTTGATATTGTTGCTCAAATTCCTTAACTTGTTTAGATGTTTCAGCAATCAATTTCTTCTTGGCATCAGGAACAATCAAATCGTCCTTACCGAAAGAAATACCGGCTTTACATGCGTTTTCAAAACCAAGTGTCATGATCTTGTCAACCATGATACATGTTTCCTTCTGGCCGCAATAACGGTAAACCGTATCGATAATCTCACCGATTTCTTTCTTTCTCAACAATCTGTTCACCAGCGAAATAGAGATCTTCTCATTATCAGGCAAGATATCCGAGATGATAATACGTCCCGGTGTGGTTTCCAAAAGTCCGTAAACACGCTCACCTTTATCATTAATATAATGCATACGGCATTTAATTTTAGCGTGTAAATCAACAGCCTTAGCATTTAATGCCAACATAACCTCATTAACGTCAGAATAAATGCTGCCCTCACCGGTAACACCCTCTGCTTCATAAGAAAGGTAATAGATACCTAAAACCATATCTTGAGAAGGAACAATAATCGGCTTACCGGAGGCCGGTGCCAAAATATTGTTGGTAGACATCATCAAAACACGCGCTTCCAATTGAGATTCAATAGAAAGCGGTACGTGAACAGCCATTTGGTCACCATCGAAGTCCGCGTTAAACGCTGTACAAACGAGTGGATGCAAGTGAATAGCTTTACCTTCAACCAGTACCGGCTCAAAAGCTTGAATACCTAATCTGTGTAAGGTCGGCGCACGGTTTAACAGAACAGGATGCTCACGAATAACTTCTTCCAAGATATCCCAAACCTCAACACGCTCTTTTTCCACCATTCTCTTGGCCGCTTTAATCGTCGTCGCCAAACCGTAAAGTTCGAGTTTTGCATAAACAAACGGCTTAAAGAGTTCCAACGCCATCTTCTTTGGCAAACCGCACTGATGAAGTTTCAATTGCGGACCAACGGTAATAACGGAACGACCGGAATAGTCAACACGTTTACCTAACAAGTTCTGACGGAAACGACCCTGTTTACCTTTAAGCATATCAGATAATGACTTCAACGGACGCTTATTGGTACCCGTAATAGCACGTGCACGACGGCCATTATCAAACAAGGCATCAACAGATTCCTGCAACATTCTCTTTTCATTGCGGATGATAATATCCGGAGCGCGTAATTCAATCAATCTCTTCAAACGATTGTTACGGTTAATCACACGACGATATAAATCGTTCAAATCAGAAGTTGCAAAACGACCGCCATCCAAAGGAACAAGAGGTCTCAAATCCGGTGGAATAACCGGTAATACATCCAAGATCATCCATTCCGGCTTGGTATTTGAATCAATAAATGATTCAATAATCTTTAAGCGTTTAACCACCTTCTTGCGCTTGGCCTCAGAATTGGAAGTTGCCAATTCTTCACGCAATGCCTTGCGCTCTTCATTTAAATCAATATTGGAAAGAATTTCCTTAATAGCTTCAGCACCAATGCCGGCCTTAAAGGCATCCTCACCAAATTCATCAATCTTATCTTGATATTCGTCTTCACTTAAAAGCTGATAAAGTCTTAAATCGGTCAATCCCGGTTCAATAACAATATAGCTTTCAAAATAAAGCACACGCTCCAATTGCTTCATCGGAATATCCGTGATCATGGAAATACGGCTTGGAAGCGATTTCAAAAACCAAATATGCGCCACAGGAGCAGCCAATTCAATATGGCCCATTCTCTCACGACGTACTTTAGAAAGAGTAACTTCCACACCGCACTTTTCACAGACAATACCGCGATACTTCATTCTCTTGTACTTACCGCACAGACATTCATAGTCCTTCACCGGACCAAAAATTCTGGCACAGAACAAACCATCACGTTCCGGCTTAAAAGTACGATAGTTAATGGTTTCCGGCTTTTTAACTTCGCCGTAAGACCAAGAACGGATTTGCTCAGGAGATGCAATGGAGATTTTGATTTCATCAAAAGACTCTGATACAGCCTGCTGACCAAAAAAATTCATAATGTCATTCATATTAAAAAACTCCTTTTATCTCTTAAGCTTTTTCTTCTTCGTTCAACATTTCGACATTCAAGCACAATGACTTAATTTCTTTAACCAAAACGTTAAAGCTCTCAGGAACGCCGGATTCAAAGCTATCCTCACCACGGACAATAGCTTCATAAACCTTCGTTCTACCGTTAACATCATCGGACTTGATAGTAAGCATTTCTTGAAGTGTATAGGCCGCACCATAAGCTTGCAATGCCCAAACCTCCATCTCACCGAAACGTTGTCCACCGAATTGTGCTTTACCACCCAAAGGTTGTTGCGTAACCAAAGAGTACGGACCAACCGAACGAGCGTGCATTTTTTCATCGACAATATGGTGTAATTTAATCATATACATGATACCTACCGTTACCTTGCGGTCAAACTTCTCACCGGTACGTCCGTCATACAAATCAATTTGTCCGGATGTCGGCAATCCTGCCAGCTTCAGCATACGATTGATATCATCACCGTTAGCACCATCAAATACCGGCGTTGCCATCGGAATACCGCCCTTCAGGTTACTGATCATTTCCAATTTATCCGGTTCGCTTAACGTTGCAATATCTTTCTTATATTGCTTTTCACCATAGATATCGACAAGTTTCTTATTAAGCTCATCAATAGTCTTTTCTCCGCGCTTATATTGTTCGCAAAGTTCGTTAAGTTGCCTACCTAACTCTTTAGCGGCCCAACCTAAGTGCGTTTCCAAAATTTGTCCCACGTTCATACGTGACGGCACACCTAACGGATTAAGTACCACATCAACCGGTGTACCATCTTCCATATAAGGCATATCCTCTAAAGGTAATACGCGTGAAACCGTACCTTTGTTACCGTGACGTCCGGCCATCTTATCACCGGTTTGCATCTTACGCTTGGTTGCGATAAATACTTTAACCTGCTTTAAAACACCCGGCAACAAATCATCACCGCGTTGAACTTCATCAACCTTCTGTTCAAAATGATTTTGAATTCTCTCAAGTCTTGCATCAAAGGCATGGGTAAATTCTTCAATCTTTGCCATCAACTCTTCATTTTTGATAACAATCTTACCCAACTGATATTCCGGAATATTCTTCAATACTTCCTTACTCAAGACCAAATTCTTGGCAATACCTTTCGGTGCGTCAACAACTGTCTGATTAACGAGCATATCCTTCAAGCGCTGATTATAGCTCTTGCGAACAATGTTCATTTCATCATCGCGGTCTTTTGCAAGTTTAGAAATTTCTGCTTGTTCAATTGCCAAAGCGCGTTCATCTTTCTCCACGCCTCTTCTGTTGAACACTTGAACATCAATAACTACACCTTCGATACCCGGTTGAGCGCGCAGTGATGTATCACGAACATCACTCGCCTTCTCACCAAAAATGGCTCTGAGCAATTTTTCTTCAGGTGTCACAACGCTTTCGCCCTTTGGCGTAACCTTGCCCACCAATATGTCGCCCGCCTTTACCTCAGCGCCAATATAAATAATACCGGATTCATCAAGGTTACGAAGTGCATCTTCACCAACGTTCGGAATATCACGGGTGATTTCCTCCTGACCGAGCTTGGTATCACGCGCCATCACCTCAAATTCTTCAATGTGAAGCGAGGTTAGAACATCATCACGTGAAATTCTCTCGGAAAGCAAAATCGCATCTTCGTAGTTCAATCCGTTCCACGGCATAAAGGCCACCAATACGTTCTTACCTAAGGCAAGTTCGCCCATATCCGTACACGGACCGTCAGCAATAATATCGCCGGCCTTAATTTTGTCGCCCACTTTTACCAATGGTACTTGGTTATAGCAAGTTTCCTGGTTAGAACGACGGAATTTTGATAAACGATAAATTTCAACACCGATATCCGCCATATTATTCTTATCTTTAGAGCGAATAACGATACGGTTAGCATCAACAGCCACTACTTCACCGTCATACTTAGCCACCAATGTTGCGCCGGAATCTTTAGCCACCGTTCCCTCGATACCTGTACCGATAAGCGGAGCCTCAGACCTGAGCAACGGCACACCTTGACGTTGCATGTTTGAACCCATCAATGCACGGTTCGCGTCATCGTTTTCCAAAAATGGAATAAGAGCTGCTGCAACCGAAACCAACTGTTTTGGCGAAACGTCAATAAAGTTAATTTCTTCAGGCTTAGCAAAAATAACATCACCGGCCTTACGACAGGTAATCAAATCATTTTCAAAATGCCCATCTTCTTTAACTTTAGCATTTGCTTCTGCCATGATGTACTTGGCTTCTTCATCAGCAGACAGATAAACAACATCATTTGTCACCACACCATCAACCACTTTGCGATACGGACATTCGATAAAACCGTACTTATTGATACGTGCGTACGTAGACAAAGCGTTAATCAAACCGATGTTCGGACCTTCAGGTGTTTCAATCGGACAGATACGACCATAGTGAGTCGGGTGCACGTCACGTACTTCAAAGCCGGCACGATCACGGCTCAAACCACCGGGACCTAAAGCCGATAGACGACGCTTGTGTGTCACCTCTGACAACGGGTTGTTCTGATCCATAAATTGTGAAAGCTGAGAAGAACCGAAAAACTCGCGGATAACTGAAGCAATCGGCTTTGCGTTAACTAAATCCTGCGGCTTCACGTTATTCAATACCTCAGAGCTCATCTTTTCTCTGATGGCTCTTTCCATTCTCAACAATCCCATACGATATTGATTTTCCATCAACTCACCGACCGAACGTACACGACGGTTACCCAAGTGGTCAATATCATCAACCGTTCCGTTACCATCGCGCAATCCAACCATATGCTTAACCACACGCAAAATATCATCTTTGCGCAGTGTGTGCAGGGTATCCGGTGCATCAGCAAACGGAATATCCAAAGCGGCATTCATCTTCACACGACCAACCGAAGACAAGTCATATCTTTCTTCATCAAAGAACAAATTCTTAAAGATTGTCTCGGAAGCTTCCAATGTCACCGGCTCGCCCGGACGCATAACTTTATAGATATCGCCCAAAGCCTCTTCGCGATTTGTATTGCGGTCAATCTCTAACGTATTGCGGATATACGGTCCGACATTTACGCCGTCAATATAAAGCAAATCGATCTCTTTAATCTTAGCCTCATCAAATGCTTTTAAGATATCGGCATTAAGTTCCGCACCGGTATCGGCCAAAACCTCTCCGGTTTTTGCATTAACCACAGCCTTAGCCAAATACTTACCATAAAGGCTTTCTTCTTTCATCACAAAGGACTTCAAGCCCTTCTCAACCAACTTAGCTGCAGCACGAGCTGTCATCTTCTTGCCTTTTTCCCAAACAACCTTGTTGGTGTCGGCATCAACTAAATCATATTCAAACTTAGCGCCTTTAAGCTTATCGGGATCGAAAGCGAACTTCCAGCCTTTTTTAACCTTTTCGCCATGAAGAATCTCGTAAAAATAAGCCAATATTTCTTCTTTGCTCATTCCTTTTATTTGCGAAGGATCAATCTTCTTGCCCTTCTTCTTTAGGGCTGCAATTTTTTCTTCTGTTTCTTTAGAATAAAGCGAATAGAAAATCGTTGTTACCGGCAATTTACGACGGCGGTCAATTCTGGCATAAACCAAATCTTTGGCATCAAACTCAAAATCCAACCAAGAACCGCGATAAGGAATAATACGTGCGGCATAAAGGTAATTACCGTTTGCCAAAGTTTTTCCTTTATCATGATCAAAGAATACGCCTGGAGATCTGTGCATCTGCGAAACAACGACACGCTCAGAACCGTTAACAATAAACGTACCTTTCTCTGTCATCAGCGGAATATCGCCCATAAACACGTCTTGTTCCTTAATGTCGTGAATATCTTTTGCCCCTGTGGCTTCATCAACATCATAAACCACCAAACGCAACGTCGCTTTAACCGGCGCAGCGTATGTCAAATCACGCTTTATGCATTCTTCAACATCATATTTCGGCTGTTCCAGAGTATATTTCACAAACTCCAAAACACCGTTTCCGGCAAAATCACGAATAGGGAAAATAGATTTAAATACCTCTTCCAAACCGAACTCACAATGGTTACCATACATATCAACATTATTGATAAAACTGTTATATGAACCGGTCTGAACCTCAATTAGACTGGGCATATCCGCAACAGCGTCAATCCGCCCGAAATTCTTTCTTACACGTTTTCTGCTCGTATAAGATTCCTTCATTTTATCATTCCTTTAAGGCTAGAATTCTGCGACAATACTTATGATAAAAGCCCTCATGCCCAATCCGTGCGCACTTTTACAACGCCGCTACCGATTCGCATGGCTTTTTCAACCCCGACCGCAGAAGGTTAAATACGAAAAACTCAAATTTAAACATTTTTAAAGACCACGATAACCTAATAAAACAATATCGTTTCAATAGGTTACAATCTGTCTTTGATAATTCTCAAAATAATTTTGTCATGACAAAAAATTACTATTTAAAAGTCGCGCGTATGATAACGTATGTAAAATATTTTTTCAACCATTATTTTTTATTTATAAAACAAAAAATGGGCACCTCAGCGAGGCACCCGTTTTTGTCTTCAATTTCAATCAGTTTACTCTTTTTCTAAGGAAACGTTTAAGGTAACGTTCCTTACCGGTCTTATTTTCCCATTAGGCATCTGCTTGTAAGCGATACTATCGCCTTCATTAGGCTGTACATCCTCTGCGACTTCGTCCTTATCCGGCGCATTCAAATGAAGCCAGATGACAAAACAGATTACCCCAGCAATCGCCAACAGTAATAAAGCTGCCTTCATACCACAAAAAATTAAATCGTACCTAAACTTGTTTTTTGGCATCAAGACTGACACCTACAAGGGATTTTACAAGCAAGCCCACTGAGATCAGGAATATTGCCAGTACAAGAAACCCGGGCAACTCAAGTGTCAGCATATATGCCGCAAGCGAGATTACACTCACCGTTATTGCATGCCTTCGCCCCCCGAGATCACCCAGATCATCAATCCTTAAACAGAATTCCGGCCGTTTTTTGGGCATCATAGCTTCATAGACCAAATAGCCTCGGATGTGCAAGCCTACCCAGATAAGCCAGATAATCCCAAACACACCATCGACATTCCACACAAAGTGGGTATCAACGCTTGTGTATCCGACCAAAATGGTAGAGTAGTATACCGCAGCGACAATAAGTGCTGCCAGGCATGTAAAAAACAATCCACCGAGGACATCACCTTCGGCAAAAACCTCAAGAGTCAGAAGCACTCCCACAAGGATAGCAACAAATTTGAGGGCTTCAACGCTGCTCGGAAGATGCACTAAAGCAAACCAATACAGGATCATAACGATCCCAAACATGGCACAATTGAAAATCTTCTTCATAAAAATTTACAGATTAAGTGGTTAAAATAATTAGTTAGATGCGTGCCTTATACCACATTTTTTATCCTCTTGCAACCATTTTTTAAACTGAAAACAGGGGAACACATTGCTGTGCCCCCCTGCTTTGTCATCTCAATTCTCTTACTGAAACTTAAGGCAAGCCCCTATCAGTATCAGGCCAACAACCAAGACCATGATGCCGCTGATAACAGACATCCAGCCATTTTCCCTAGCCGTTGTCACCATATGGGTATTCGTCTGATCAAGAATCCCACCATTGGCGATGACATCATCATGATCAAACACTCTTTGTTCAACGATAATTGGCTTATCGCCTTCCTTGATGCCGAGATATCCCTGATAGACCAACTCCGCAGCAAAGACCAAGAATGCAACAAAGAAGACAAAATACGTGCACCAAAAGAATTCCTTGGTCACAAAAAAGTTGTCCGGAATGCACGCCCTGGCAATGACAAGCAGTACCCCTTCAAATAAGAGAACGCCAAAAGACGCAAACAAATTTCGCTTCATAAGAAAAGGAACTGCCATCAACAGAGCGCCGCTACCGATAAGGCCGATACATAGCCATCTTAAGACATCTGTCGGAGTGGAGCCTTGGTTCTTCTCTATGGCCAACAACAACACATACACAATGAAAATGCAGGACCAGAGTTTGATAGCTTCCTTCGACCGCATACTCCAGGCAGTAAACACGGTGCCAATGAGGACACCCATGACTTTCCCAAAATCCACCTCGACATTGTTGTATCCAAAGATGAACAGCAGTACACCAAAGATAAGCCACATTATGGCTAAAGGATAAATTCTGAATTTCATAGCTAATAAAAATTGCTCTAATTGTTAACATTATAGTATTTAATTGTTAGGGACTATATCACATCTTTTTTCTTTGTGCAACCCCTTTTTTTTAAATAACAAAGGGGGAAGCACTGACATGTGCTTCCCCCTTCGTTTAACGGTTTAGGATAGGTTATCAAATCCCAAAGTGCACCAAGACAAGATCGACAGCACCCCAAAGGATGACACACCCTGCAATGATACCGGTCCATCCTGCTCCCAGGACTTCCTCTTTGATGAATTGACAACATTGCCCGAAGAATACCTTAAAAGGCATCTCTGATAGATTGCATGGTGTCTTATCAACAGGCTCCTCTTTGGGCTTTTGGCTTGTCGGAAAGTAAGCCGCCCCTCCGGGAAACTCAATCTCTGCCTCGCTTTCAAGTGTCTTTGGCTGAGATCCGGACTTTTTGTTTCGCGTTTTCCATCCTTGGATGAAAAGTAAAACCGCAAACCCTGCAAGCGCGAGAGCAAACAGACCACCCGTACACCAGAAGAAATCCCCTGTGATAAACGGATGACTCCAACCAAAAGAGCGCCAACACAATGAGATAAAGAGCAAAATACCGCCCTCTACCAAAAGGATGAGTACAGCCCCGACAACATTCTTCTTCACAAGCGAAGGAATGGTCGTCAACAACATGCTGGCAATAATAAGCCCGATGCTCCACCCTCTGACGTACTCGCGCACGACAGCAGTACTCTCCAGCTGCTTTCCCTTCACAAACAGAATAGTGCCTATTGCTACCATTAGGACTGCTGTTACACAGAGAATATACCAGTCTTTTTCAGAAAAAAGTTCGCAGACTAGTACCCCCAGTTCAGCGACGAACAATAGTCCCAACAGACATACCCCGAACATGTCCATTCTGTCGTTGTACCCTGCTATGAACATGAATCCGCCCACGATGAGTGCAATAAACGCCAGGCCATAAAAAAACTTTGTCTTCATAAATGTAGTTTAATTATTAACATTGATATATGCGTATTATCCGATTTTATACCACATCTTTTTGCTTGTTGCAAGCTTTTTTTTAAACGACACAGGGGAACACGTTACCGTGTTCCCCTGTGTTTTTTAAGATTGTTGCTGACATCAATAATAATTGAGACCGCAATAGGCTATAAAAGGTGATAATGCGATGATAATAACACCCACAAACACCAAAAAGGAGCCTAAACCTCTGTTATCCATTGGTTTTGCATCATTATTTGCCATGAGCGTAACATCCGATAGCCTCATACCGACATTCTGCCCCAGCAAATCCAATTCCGGGATATCAACAACCTCCTCCGGTGTCACAAATGTTTCTTTGAAATGGTTAGCTTCCTCTTCTGTCACAGGCTGTTCTTTTTTCCGGAATACCCGAACACCATAACGAGTGATGGCTATTCCCAGCTCGAACATAAACAGAGCAAACAATCCCCCCGTGCACCAAAAGAATTCCTTAGTTACAAAAGGATTATCCAACACAGCGGGATGTGTTTCCTTCATACCACAGAAAAAGACCATCCCCACAAGAGCCTCCACAAAGAGAAGTATCAAGCCATATACGCTGCTACGATTGATAAAGGTTGGAATCGTCGCAACCTGTACACCGATAATAACAAAGCTGATACACCCCCATTTCAAGAAGCTTTGTGGTGCATCCATCATTTCTGTTCTCCCATTAAGCATTGTCAGCCCAAAAATGCACATCACTACCAACGCAAAGAAAATGCAAGCCCACAGCACGCGTAATCTCATCGTCTTAAAGCTGTATGCTGCCACGCCTAAAGTAAGAACAGGAATCCCAAAGAACACAACACACGCCAACATTGAAGGCATACTTGCGCCGTTGTATCCGAGGATAAACCAGTATATGCTTATCAAGAAAAACACACTGGTCATAAAGTAAAGCTTTCTGCTTTCCATAATAGTATAATTGTTGGGTTAATAATTAACATTTTTTTACAGATTATCTAACCCTGCTTATAAAATGTTTTATAAAACATTGCAACAAAAAATTCCACTTATTATGATCTGCCTTCTTGAGATATGTTTCGATTTTTAAACAAAGAAGAAGAGCCTCCCCGAACCGGGGAGACTCCTCTTCATGATTGAGACATTGTAACCCTGCTTACTTAAGCCAGAGGATTGCAAACTCCAACAGCAAGATGACGGCCGAAAAAGTTTGGAACTTGGGAATCTCCCCAATATCCTTAAGCATCAGCGGCCTTTCGTCGTCCTTAGACGTTACCTTCTCCTCATCGTCCTCTGATATGGGTGCTTCTTTGGCTTCCTTCTTAAAGGCCAGATAGCCTAAAATACTAAGAATCACCCAGACAACCCAGGTGCCGGCAAAAGCACCGTCAATCCCCCATAAGAACTTAGAGGAATCCGCATGGATACCAATCAAAGGTATAATGTAATACACAAAGGCCACCAAAAGGGTCAGCGCACATGTAAACCAGCTCATCCATAACGGATCCTTAATTGAAATACCATAACAAAGCATCAAAAACCATGCAATGCAGGGAATAGCGACGATGGGAGAAACTCCCCAAAGATTGACCATAGCGACCCAAAACAGGATTGCAACGACCACAAACATGGCCCATTCTAAAATCTTTTTCATAAAAATAAAACATTAGTTGGTACGGTTAATAAAAATATGTTAGATGCTTTCCTTATATCACATTTTTTATCCTCTTGCAACCCTTTTTTTAAACGCAAGACAGGGGAACACATTGCTGTGCTCCCCTGTCTTTTTTTTAGATTACTTTTCTTTACACCTCACGCCTACGACGGATATAAGATGGCACAGCCATCAAAATCGCACCGCAGACGATAAAGCTAATAGCCCAACACCACACTGTGGTTGTCTCGATAACCTCACTGAAGTGTTTGTATACGCAAAAAAGCACTGCCATGGCACATGCGACGCCACCCATGATGACGCCATTGTGAACATCATCTCGCCTGCTCTCAGTAAGTGGCAAGACTGCCGCAACGGCAATACCGACACCGACAGCAAAAACGGAGGTCATTGCCCAGAGCAGCCCGTAAATAACGTCACACCCGGTCTGATTCATGGCAATTAAACCACCACCAAAGATGATCGCAAGAATGGCGACAATGTAAAACTCCTTACCCTTCATTAAATTTTGATACGATTTTAAGAATTAAACTTTAGTCATGCCTATAGCGTGTAACCATCTGAAATTTCAAGTAATTTCCACATCTATAAACATAACATCTACTTTCACGAAAGCCATGATAACACATTCTTAAAGATAATACAACAAAAAATTTTCCCCGTTTAAAAAGAGAGAAACCCCCAGATACAATCTGAGGGTTTCTCTCCTTTCTTCTTAACTGAATTAGTCGCCCCATATCCAGTGAGGAATGCTCATGACAATCACTCCGACACCGACAAGACCGATATCCCCCCACGCAACGTATCCTTGCGCGACAGGCATTGCATCCAGCGTCTCCTTATTGATCGCTGCATATAGCATCAATACCACCATGGCAACAAAGACCGGACAAAGCCCCCCAAAAAACAGCACCGTCTGCTTTTTTTTCGAAGTTGACACAAGCGGATAAATTACCCTAATCATGGTAATTGAGATCACGCCGATGGCCAATACAGTCAGCAAAAGCACGCTAAACATATTGGTAATGACACCGTAATACAAAAGGATGAATACCACAATGGCCAAGGCAAGCAACACGCCTCCCAGGGCATAAAAAATTCTTTTCTTCATAACAATAAACATGTTTTACTTAGGTTAATAAAAATAGATGAGATGCTTGTTCTGTACCACATTTTTTTGCTTGTTGCAAGCTTTTTTTTTAAACCAAAACAGGGAAGCACTTTGACATGCTTCCCTGTTTTTTCGTTCACTGTCGGGGTTGGGAGATCTACCAGATTCCGAGATGCTGTAAAATACCAACAACAGCCCAAAACACAAGAATTATCCCAAAGAGAGTAATCGACCATCTGACGATTCGGATTGCCCTCATAACCCTTTCATATACCTCAATTGCTTCCGGTGTAATCTGCTCAGCATCTGCCTCTGATGGAACTTGCCCGACATTTACCTCAACTGTAATCTGCTCAGCACCTGTCTCCAATATGACTTGCTCAGTTTTTACCTCTGCGTTCACAAGTTGTGGCGACGCGCACTCTGGTAAGGGATCTTCATTGGCATTTGCCTCATCATCGTCTAGAGAACCATCGTATCTCGTCGTGCCGATATAGATGCACAAGATGCCAAACCCCGCCGCTGCAAAACAACGCAAACCCTTCGTACACCAGAAGAAATCTTCATTGATAAAAGGATTGTGAATCGTTGTGAGAAAGCCAATCAGACACCCCTCGATAAAAAGGACAAGCATTCCCCCAAAAAGCGCCAGTTCTATGAGCGATGGAATGATCTTCACCACCGCACCGGCAATAAAGAATCCAATACACCACCACCTGAGACAATCGCTTGCAACAGCAATACCTTCCAACTGGGGACGTAACTGGAACGAAAAGCCGATTAAGCCTACCACCAGGACAACCCCCGTGCAAAGAATGCAGGAAGAAACACCCTCACAAAAAAAGCCTTGGATTGACAGAAACAGTATTCCGATAAATATCGTCGTAAAGATCATCACCCAAAACACATTCATGGGACAGAAGCAACCATTAATAAGCAGCAGTGCTCCCATAGCAAGTAAATTATCTGCTAAGGAAGAAAAAAATTCCGTATCCATAAAAATAAAAACATGCTTAGATTTATAAAAATTTGTTAATTGTCTGCCATATACCACACTTTTTTACTTGTTGCAACCTTTTTTTTTAAAACCAAAGCAGGGAAACACTTTCATGTTTCCCTGCTTTTTTGTTCTTTGTTAGGGTTGACTTACCACGACCACAGCTTAAAGTAAGACAACACCATCAAGACGGTCACGAACAGAAAGCACACTCCCACAAGAATGCTCAGCCATCCATTGCTTCGCACTGAGTAATCTGCATAACTCTTGCTCTCCGGCTCGGCCTCTCTGGTCTCGGCATTCTGCCTCAACATTTCGACAATGCCTGAAATCGTTACTTGCGGCGAATCCTCATCATCACAGACTTCCTCATGTTTTACCATCTCCTCTGGGATTTGGCTTTCCGGTACGAACTCAAAGACCCCCAGATTGATCAACTCTTGAAAAGCTATCTCAACATTGGTGATGTCAATACCAACATTGTTCAAAACCAGACAAGCCTCCGGATCTGGAACATCCTGATAAAAGACCTTCTCAAAAGCCTCCTTCAAGTCCGTTGCTGTCGGAATTTCCCTGTCATCACCATACCATTGATGCACTGTTCTCACACCATCAATAATAAGCAAAATGGAAAATCCCAAAACTGCAAGAGCCAACAAGCCCCATGTGCACCAGAAAAACTCCTTGGTAACAAAGGGGTTATCACCACTCGTGATAAGACAAAGCAAACCGCTTATCACCATAAGGATGAAAAAGCCCTTACTGGTGCGCCGCTTCATAAACGATGGGATAGTCATTGCCACCGTACCCAGGATGAGTTGCCCGATGCAAGCCCACCTCAACGAATTGAACTTGAGCGCTCCCCCCATCACCAACATGACGGCCAAGATGGCGCAAAGCCCTGTCAGGAAACTTTTTTCCGTCTTAAACGGCCAGCTGATGTAAAGACCAAACAAAACCATAAATACGGTCATAGTGATCATGATTGCCTTGACATGCATGGTGATAACACCACTGCCGACAGCAAACAACAACAGACCAAAAGCGAGCGACATAATCGCTGCCAAATAGAATCTCTTCGCATCCATACAATAATTGAAATTTAAAAATAGAAACGACATTAACTAATACTTATCGCTCGGAACTGTATCATACCTTTTTGCTTTATGCAAGTTTTTTTTATCGCAAAAAAAAGCCCCCCTGATTGCTCAGGAGGACAATAAATAAAACAAATCAATGCAAATCACCGCTTAGAGCTCGTCGTGTGCTTCTTCCCGCACACAACACAGCACATAAGCTGTACCCTGCGAGGGATACTGACGAACCTCGACACCTGACGATGACCATTCAACGCACGGGTACCTCACTTCGCCCGATGCCTCAGAAGGCTGAGACGGCATCTGAAGTCCCCAGTAGCAATACTGGAGTCGCACACCCAAAGGAGCGAGGGCATCGTTGATTTTCTCATACTCAGCCATGAGCTTCTCCAGTGTCACAACCGGCATGAGCGTGCAGTTAAGCCCGTGGATAAAGGACTCTCCTGCAACCTTCTGCGCCTGCTTGAAGTTCATACGCCTGTGGTATTGAGAGAATAAAACAAAATACCCCTCAAAAAGAAAAGCAATAGCTTTCTTTCCCTCAATAAACTCTCGCGTTACTGTGCCATCCTCGTACAAGAGGAAATAAGGCGATTCATCTTTCATAATAGCTAATAATGATTGGTGTTAAACAAAAATAAGTTAATTGAATGCTCATCTTATATCACATTTTTTACCCCCTTGCAACAACTTTTTTTAAACCAAAAAACGGGGAAACACTTTCGTGTCTCCCCGCTTTTTACCTCTGCTTGGCAAATCAGACCTCAGAACATCGGAAATTTGTCTGACATAAAGGCAAAGATGATAAAGATCAAACCGACGAGAATAAGCGCATATCCCCGTCTTAAGTGGTGTTGCTTGTAGAAAAACCGCGCCCACAGCTCTCCTCCTCTTTCCATAAAACGCTTACCCCGTCCAGCAAGGAAACAACCTCGTACGATTAATCCCAAACCGGTCCAAATGCAACAGATAACAAAGCAACTCTGCATAACATTATTGATCTGCTCATAGTTGCCCTCAAAAGGAATAACCTCCTTAAAAATGAGGAAAAGCAACAGCCCTGAAATCAGGACAAAGAGTATCAACATGTTAAAGAAGTACAAACCGAAGCTTGTTATCCTACCGGCTTCTTTCCGGTTTTCGCACTCTTTGTCGTACTCTTCTTTGAGCATGTAATACTCAGCGGTGGAAGCATCTTTGAGCACCTCGATTCTCTTGTTGTCGTCCTCATAGAGACCTTCTCCCCTTTTAAGAGCAACCACATAACTCAACAGCGCGATGGTTAAAAGGAGCCCCAATACGCTTCCATTATCCCAACTGCCACCCAAGGGATGGATGAAGTTGACAACAAAAATCACGAAAGCAACGACAACCAGAGCAATGGCAATCCAAACATGGCGTGCCAAGAAATTCCAAAACTTCTTCATATAATTACTATTTTATAATGAAACAAATGTTGTGCTATCATAAAAAAATCTGATTAAGCCTTGGCAAAGATCAATAATTTTTAAACAATAGACACAACGGTATTTAAAACTGGAACTACTATATCACATTTTTTTTCCTCTCGCAACCCCCTTTTTTTAAAAAAAAAGAGAGGAGGACACGTTGTCGTGCCCTCCCCTCAATTGTTGTCAGATAAGCCTCTGCCCTTTAGGCTATAGTAGGCAATGCTGTCTTGCTCTCACTCTCGCGCTTGGGTTTGGGCTTGAAGGCTGTACTCATGTCCTTTTTGAGCACATACCCCATACCGATAATAATAACCCATACCACCGCTAGCACAAGGAAGATAATCTTTGCGATAGACACTTCCGGATTTTCGAACTCTTTGAGAAAGATCATTCCAGAGGCCTCAAAAGAGGCAACCGCAGTGACGGCATAGCTTGCCGCCAAGAAATACCTTGTTTCCTGGGCATGAATGATGCCACAGAAAACTAAGATAAACCCAATCATGCCGACTGCATATCCCCACATAATGCGTTGCATTACATTGAGGGGTTCTGCCATTATGGGAGGTAATACGCCTGTGACGACCATCGCCGCCTCAATGAGGAAGGTAATGCCGGCAACGCCGATCACACCTATAGCGTGCATTGCACCGGTAGCGACAGCCCCCTTAAGGGAACGTAGCGAACGTTCCGGGGATTTGAGCGTACAAACACCAATCGCCACGAGCAAGGTGGCAACAAGGTACACACTCACACCAACCCAAACGCCGGTGACAACGTGCTGCATTGCAGCAATAACCATCATGCCGATGGCCAAAATAAACGCAAAAGCGCCTAAACAAAATGTTTTTTTCATAACAATGACTTATTAAAAAAAGTTATACATTTAGTTATGCCCATAGCGTAAGATTATCTGACACGCAAATAATACAACACATCTATAGACATAACAATATTTGAAACTGGAACTATTATATCACATTTTTTAACCACCCGCAACAAAAAAAGCGTTGCCCTCTCCCGTAAGAGAAGGGCAACGCCTTAGTGAAATACTTCAGTCACAAATCAGCACTTTTCGACAAGTGCGGTTGGCACCCCAACAAGCGCGTAAGCCGTTTGTTCCGCATCAGGGATATACGGTAGATACCTGAGTTGCTCACGCCCATCCTTACCGCTGGGAACCCATCCGCAAATGCAGTATTTACTGCTGATGCGATTAACATCAGTGTATCCCCATATCGGGCCTTCGATCTTGACCCCGAAAAGATCAAGTACTTTGTTGATCTCTTCATGGTCCGGATCACTTAACACCCAGTAGAGAAGGCTCGCCGGCACAACCGAGCACTCTATGCCGTTGATTTTGTTCTCTTGGGCACATGACTCTATGGCACTAAAAGGAAGCAACTCCTGTTGTTGAGGCGGAAGCTTGATAAATGTTCCTCTAACCTCAATAGCTACCGCTACTTTGTTAGGATCAATCTCATTGCTGATCACACCACCATTGTACAAAATTCTGTACTTTTGAGAAATCGGTCCATTTTCACTCATAAAACCTAATTGTATTTAAATTGTTGCTAAAATAAGTACTTAATGTACCCTTGTTTTAATCTCTGAAATTTTAAAGTCAAGCCCCAAAAAAAGAGCGGACCGAAGATTGTATCTTCGCTCCGCTCTCGTTTAGTTTAAGGTTCCCGTGCTCTTGTAGGTCTATCGCTGGAAATACCAGAAAATGGCCGAAGCCACAATAACTTTTAAGATAAACCTAAGGTATTCTCCCACCGGAATTCGCATAAGGGCTTCTGCCCTCCGTTCAAAAGCCGATGGAGAGTACCTTTTAGTTAGTCCCTCAATTGTGAACAGAATCCACAACACCGGCTGGCGTATGTAGTCTGCCACAATGAGCACAACGGCAATTGCGGATGCGATAACCTCTTTGTCATTCAGGGAGATGTATCGGCCAACAAATTCTTTGTAAGCCTCCCATATCCATGAAAATGGCTCTGCACCAGGAGGTATTGCCTCCACGATCGCAAAAATCACAAACACAACCATCATGCCAAAAATGGAGAGGTAGCGCTGTGATCCTGTCGCCCAGAAGCGCTGAAATGTTCCAACGCTAATGCTCTGCCCAAAGGCACAGATTTTGTTTAAAATAGTCTTGATCATCGTTAAAAAGTGATTAATGTGTGAATAAAATGAATTGAGGGATATTTTCCTACTACTCAATATGCACAACAACTTAAAAGATGAAACCATTCAACCTTAAACTGCAACACACACAAAATAATAGAAATAAAATACCCATAATTGTAGATTTGTACTCTCAGAATACCACATTTTAAAGCTTTAGTCAAACAAAACAGCCTCATCTTTTTTACGTGTTTTACCTATAAAACGCACACCACCACATACGCTTTTAAGCCTTCCTTAACAGCGTAATCAAAGAAAAAAAATATTTAAAAAGAAATGATTATTTTGATGTTCTAACGTTTAGCTTTAAAGAAATCACTTAAAAGCTCACTGCATTCGGCTTCCAAAACACCGCTTGTAATTTCCGGCTTATGGTTACAACTCGGGCATTCAAAATATTGCACCCCGTTTAATACCGCACCGCCTTTAATATTTTCTGCCCCGAAAACCACTCTTTTAACCCGCATCAAGGCAATAGCCGCCGCACACATCGTACACGGCTCCAATGTAACATAAAGCGTACAATCCCAAAGTCTTTTTTGTTCCAAAGAAACAGCCGCCATAGACATCGCTTGCACTTCGGCATGAGCCATCGCATGCAACCCGTGTTCCCCGGTATTATGCGCCATAGCCACCACATCACCTGTTGCCGATACAACCACCGCCCCAACCGGAACTTCATCCTCCCCGGCGGCTAATCTTGCCTCTTTTAGGGCCATCATCATAAATTGCTCGTCTTCAGTCATCGTACCCTCTGATTAAAAAAACCGTTACCGACGCTTTCTCCATTCATGGACATCATTTGTAAGCCAATCCGGTAAGGCATCCAATCCCGATGCACCGGAAGCTTTAACATGACCACCGCCGCCCAATGTTGCCGCAATAGCTGCCACATCAACATCATCACGTAAAGTCCTGAAAGATATATTCCATTTATTTCTTTTATTTAACGAAAAACTCACCATAAAGTGATATTTATCTGCTCCTTCAAGCGATTGAAAAAAGTCCGATCCCGCTTGTGGCATATTAGCCGCAACAAAGCGCATATCTTTATACATTCCCTCAAAGGCCATATTTCTCACAAGCCTGTAATCCCGATACTTGATATAAGACAAAATAGCCTGCCCTTTTTCCACCATGGCATCAATATTGATCTTATTTTCAAACAGATCGCGCCATACTTTATCATATGGTCGATTAATCCCTAACGATAAAAAAGCATACTCAAACGGACGTACTCGCGGATCATACAAGTCAAACACATCATTTAATGCCAAAAGTTTAACCCCTAACGGCACCTCTGTCTCCGGCTTAAAATAATTCCATGTCAGCTCTATGGCCGCCGTCCCTACCTGACGCAAACCTTTGATCTCTTTTTCGTTGTTTTCTTTAAGATAGTTTTCATAGGCCTCAATTGCCGAAGCATGATGATCAATCCAAATCAGGTTCTTCTCCCTATTGATCTTAAACATATATTCCATCGGTAACGCAACATCGCAAATAACAATATCCTGATGTTTCTCAATCTCTTGAGTTGGAACTTCCTGATCATAATTAAACCCCAAAAACGTACAATCCTGATGTGTATATTTCACAATCGCTGCCGAACCTTTACCGTCATGATCTGCCGCATGATAAATACAAAGCATATTTTTTCCTTTCTTTTCTTAGAGCTATCCGAGTATTTTTTCACTTTTATCGGCAAAGTTAATCATTTTCTTTGCCCCGTCGGCAATCAGCATATCCAATTGCTTACCAAATTTTTTAGAGCGTTTAAGCATCGTTACGATCTTACCCTCTTTTTGCAGCTGTCGTGCTAACAATGTCACACCAGAAAAATCATCTTCTTCATAATAAGACAAGACAACCTTTTCTTTAACCGGCGGCACAAAACCTTCCTCTAACAAAATGGCCGATATTCTTTCAAATCCGATAGAAAAACCGACTGCTGGTACGGATTCACCCAAAAACTTGCCGATCATCTCATCATACCTGCCCCCACCTGCAACCGAGGAACCAAACTTCGGACTAACAATCTCGAAGACCATACCGGTGTAATACCCCATACCGCGCACCAAAGATTTATCATAGATGGCCTTAAATTTTCCCTGACTGATACGATTAGCAAAATCAATCACTTTTTTAACATTGGCCACCACTTCCGGATGAGCCGAAATCTTCTCCGCCGCCGAAAGACCATCACCCTCAACCTCATTTATTATTGCCATAAACTTATCAATAACCGCAGTATCATAACCTTTTTCCAAAAGCTCGGCACGAACACCATCCATTCCGATTTTATCAAGCTTATCAAAAGAAATACATACCGAACCAACCTCATTGGCATCAAAACCTGAAGCCAATATCATATCTGTTAAAATACGTCTGTCATTGATTCTGATACAAAAATCACTAAACCCTATCGCATCAAGCGCTGCAGCGGTCGCCGCAATCAACTCCATTTCGGCATTAATTGTGGCATCACCGATAATATCAATATCACATTGATAAAACTCGCGTAACCTTCCCTTTTGCGGCCTCTCTGCACGAAAAACCTTATCTATCTGTATTGCCTTAAACGGCTGAGGCAGATTCTGTCTGTTATTAGCAAAATAGCGTGTCAACGGCACGGTTAA
>JBGUWS010000016.1:0-21175 GCA_045221335.1 Alphaproteobacteria bacterium
TTCACAGCAATTTACACTTTTAAATAGTCAAAGAATACCGGTCTGCGACCTTCTTGTATAGCCTTCTGTTGATATTTCGTTTTCACCCAATCGCAAGGCTCATGCTTCCAGTCATTACCACATTTTGCCGTCCAAATAAAATCCGTACATTCATGCATGGTACGCAATACATGTCTTTTATAAATCGGATGGTCTGTTGCAATACGAAACAAACCACCTGCTTTAAGCACTCGTGCCACTTCCTTCAAATTACCCGGATTAACAAAACGTCGCGCCGCATGCCTCTTCTTAGGCCACGGATCAGGAAACAACAAAAACACCTTATCAAAAAAAGCATCCGGAATATTTTGAAACAACAAGCGTACGTCATCGTCATATATACGGATATTCTGTACCGGATAGCTCAAAGCATCAACTTTCTGGGGCAAGCTATCACCCTCTTTAATGCCACTGATAAGTGACAATAAATTTGCAACACCATTTTGAAAAACCTCAACCCCGATATAACCGTTTTGCGGGTTCTTTAATGCCTGACCATATAGGTGCTGACCATCGCCAAAACCTATTTCCAAGCACATATTCTCCTTAGTCTCCCAAAATAGGCGTAACTGATCAAAATCCGAAGCGCAAAACACCCGCAATTGAGGTAACATTTGGGCCAATAAAAAACTTTTCGCCTTGCGAACAACGCGCCCTTTGCGACGTCCAAAAAACTTAGGAATTTCTATCAATGCATCAGATTTCAGCATCTTCATCTTTATCACGTAAGCTTGTCAACATAACCAACAGAGATGTCCTGGCTCTTGCTGGAAGCGCATAAAAAGCTTTCAACAACATCGTTGCCTCTGTCCCATCTATTGGTTCAAATTGTTGATCAATACCATCTTCCTGTAAATAACCAACACCAAAAGCTTGTTGATATTCAGGAATTTGCATATACGCATTATTTTCGATATCTTCATAAAAATAGTTAATATCTACACCAAGAATCATGGCAATGCTATACAACCTGCCGGCACCAATTCTATTGACACCTTTTTCATATTTTTGCACCTGTTGAAAGGTAATTCCTAACCTGTCAGCCAACTCTTTTTGGCTCAGTTGAAGCAACTTCCTCCTAGCACCAATTCTGGCACCAACATGCGCATCAATGGGTCCGATACCGCTCTCAGCCACGATATCATTGCCTAATATTTCTGATTTTCTCTTACGACCACGTGGCATAATAGTTCTCCTATAGTTAAATAAAAAAAACTCTCGAATACTTTTATATTTTATAAAAGAAAAAAAATCAACAACTTTTTACATACATAACGTTACAAAAATACTTTTTTTGCTACCTATTTCGCTTTTGCTTTACAACTATTCATATAAAATAAATTTAATAACCAACCTATACCAAAACAAATTAACAATAAGACAAATAATATACCATTACCGTATTGTCCATACATTGTCTTAATTGCAAACGGAACACTTAATACAACATCAACAATACCGGACTCATTAAGGCCAATCTTTGCTCTAATTTGCCCGTCAGGTGCAATAACCGCACTAATACCTGTATTAGCGCCGCGAATAACCGTAACACCCTCTTCAACAGCTCTCATCTGTGCAGCAACCAAATGTTGATAAGGCCCGGCACTGATACCATACCACCCATCATTGGCTAACACAAATAAAATCTCCGGCTTTTCTTTAGGATTTAACACCTCTTTGGGAAAAATACTCTCATAACAAATCGCACCACCCATAAGCGGTAACCCATCAACCCGAATATTCTTATATTTTTCCCCACGCCCCAAATCTCCGACAACATTAGCAACCGGCTCCATAAAATCCGGAAGATATTGCCTGAAAGGTAAAAATTCTCCAAACGGAACCAAATGAGATTTATCATAATAATCTTTGATTTCTCCGTTATGATTGATCACAAAAAGAGAATTATAAGGAATATTCTTTCCATTTTCTCTGCCCATACGAAGAGATCCTGTTACCAAAAAACCGTCTTGAGGAATAGCTTTTTTTATTTCTGATAAATGCACAATATCCCGATCGAGCAAATATGGACTTGCCGTTTCTCCCCACACAACCATACGAATACTGTTAAGTGGTAAATACCCCTCCTCTTGCCCTTTCTGGCTCATCTTAACGTGTTGCTGAAAATTATTTTCCATCAGCTGAGGATCCCACTTAAATGTTTGTGGAATACTTGGTTGTACCAATCGAACAACAAAATCCTTCACCTCGTCACAATGAAGACATTGTCCAACAGCATACCTCTGCATTGCAACTGCTATAAATAAAAGCGGCACAAAAACAAAACACAAAGCCCCTTTATGCAACTTTTTTTGCATCAAACCAAACAATAAAATTGCTATACCGCAACAAAGCATAAGCAACAACAAAGACAACCCATATGTACCAACATAAGCAGCTCCCTGTATCAACCGTACATCAAACCCAAGTGCCGTACCCAGAAGATTCCAGGGAAAACCAGTAAATATAAAGCTCCGCACCCATTCCATAAACACAAAAGCGCCACAGAAAAAAAGCACCCGTGCATAGATATTTTTTCCAAAATAAATCGCCATAGCCGGAAGCGCCCAAAATAGCGCAAAAAAAGCACCTATAGCTATCAACACCAAGGGAATGTACGCAACAAATTTATCATCATCCACCAACAAGGCCTGACATATCCAACTATACCCTATGATGTAAAAAGTAAAACCAAACAGATACGCATCAGCAAATAGCTTTTTTAGAGAAAATTGATCAGAAAATAAATAGCCTAAAAAGAAAATTAAGGCAATATGCCCAAACCACGCATTATCAAAGGGCGGAAAAATAAGTGATGCAACTGCACCGCCCCCGGCAATCAATAGGTTCTTTCCAACTATTTTTCTGTTAATTTTCATGAGCTACGCTTCTTGATAAGGATCACTAATTGAAAACAATGACAAGACCTCTGTTTCCAAACTTTCCATTTCTTCAGCTTCTTCGTCATCCTGATGATCATACCCCAAGATGTGTAAAAAGCCATGCACCAACAAATGACAGTAATGCGCATAGACACTGATATCTTTCTGCAAAGCCTCCTGCTGTACAGTCTCAAATGCTAAAATAATATCGCCTAACTCCGTCTCTGAAGAATTTACCAAACTCTCCAAAAAGCCCTCTTCATCTATGTTAGCAAAAGAAAGAACATTCGTTGGCTTATCAATACCACGAAAATCCCTGTTAAGTCTGCACACCGCATTATTATCACTTAAACAAACATTAAGAGATAAGCCTTTAGCAACGGACAATATATCATGTTGACCTTTTCCGATAACCTTTTCAACATAATCAAAAAGCAAATCTTTTAACTCTTCTGCCACCTTAACAGCATCAAAATCAACATTTTCTAGCCATCGTTCATCTTCAATAATGACGTTTAGCTTAACATTACTTTTCATTTTGTGCCCTCTTTGCCTTTTCTTCGTATGCCTTAACAATTTTTGCAACCAAGCCATGACGAACAACATCATTTGCAGAGAAAGTTACTGAACCGATATTTTGAACCCCTTTAAGTGTATCAAGAGCATCTCTTAATCCGGAAATAACACCACGCGGCAAATCAACTTGGCTCAAGTCACCATTAACAACCATGCGAGAATTTTCACCCAGACGTGTTAAAAACATCTTCATCTGCATTGGGGTCGTATTCTGTGCTTCATCTAAAATAACGAACGCATTTGAAAGAGTACGTCCGCGCATAAATGCAAGCGGAGCAATTTCAATTTCACCCAATGCTAATTTTTTATCAACTTGTTCTGCCGGCAACATCTCATACAATGCATCATATAATGGCCGCAAATACGGATCTACTTTTTCTTTCAAGTCGCCCGGTAAAAAGCCCAAGTTCTCACCGGCCTCAACCGCAGGACGGGATAAAATAATCTTATCAACTGCTCCCTCCAACATCATAGAAACGGCTAAAGCAACGGCTAAATAGGTTTTACCAGTACCGGCAGGCCCTAAACCGAACACTAATTCATTATTCATCATTTCGGTAATATAAGCCGCTTGCGTAGCTGAACGAGGATAAATGTAGCGTTTTTTCGTCTTTAATACCATTTCACTCAAAGATTGTTTTTCACCCGTTGTACCATTACCACCACTTATACGAACGGCAGCTTTAACCTCTTGCTCTCCTACAACATGGCCTTTACTGGCTTTTTCATATAACATATCAATTGCCATTTTGGCATTTTCAATATCGCCTTGAGCACCTTTAATAGTTACTTGATTGCCAAAACTTAAAATCTCAACATTAAGCATTTTTTCAATCAATCTGATATTTTCATCATTAATACCAACGACAACCTTAAGCAATTGGTTATTAAATAATTCAAAACTGATCTCAGCCATTATCAGAGTACCTCCCCACTCAAAGAATTCATAGAAGCATCGTTAACACGTACTTCAACTATTTTGTTAATCAAAGAATTATCAGCTTTTGCATAAAGATTTTGCATATAAGGAGTTCGACCGGTCAGCTGACCTTTGTGTCGACCTCTGTCTTCAAATAAAACCGACATAACCTTTCCTACACTACCTTTATTAAACTTAAGTTGATAATCAAATAATAAATCCTGCAGAACCTGCAATCTTTCTTTTTTAACTTTTTCCTCAACTTGATTATCCATTACCGATGCCGGTGTTCCAGGTCTCTTACTATATTTGAAAGAAAAAGCCTGAATATATTTAACTTCATTAACAATATCTAGAGTTTTTTGAAAATCTTCATCTGTTTCCCCGGGAAAACCAACAATAAAATCAGATGACATTCCGATTTTTGGATTCGCCTTTTTTAATTTTTCAACCACTCTCAAATAATCACTTGAACTATGACGCCTATTCATCTTTTTTAAGATGCTGTCAGAACCAGATTGTATTGGCAGATGTAAATAAGGCATCAATTTATCAAGTTCTTTATGGCACATTATCAAATCATCATCAACATCAGCAGGATAAGACGTTGTGTAACGGATTCGTTCAAGACCATCAATCTCAGCAACTTTATACAACAGATATGCCAGATTACGTTCCTTTCCTTGTTTATCCTCACCATGATACGAATTTACGTTTTGCCCCAAGAGATTGATTTCCAAACTACCTGTATCAACCAAACGACGTGCCTCCTTTAGAATATCCTCAACCGGACGGCTGACCTCAACACCTCGTGTATATGGAACAACACAATATGTACAAAAATTGTTGCACCCCTCTTGAATAGCTAAATAAGAACAAGCTCCTTGAGCTTTGTTTTCCGGCAACATATCAAATTTAGAAGTAGCAGAAAACTCTGTATCCAAAAGCTTCACATCCCGTTTATTAAAAATCTCCGTAATAACTTCTTTTAACCGAAAATACCGAAGTGGTCCCAGCGCAAAATCAACAAACGGTGCTCGCTTGAGAATTTCTTTATCTTCTGCTTGTACCACACAACCGGTCACACCGATAATAGTATCTTTTCCGGATTCCATACGTTCAGATTTTATCTGATAAGCCCTTCCTAAATCAGAAAAAACTTTTTCTGCGGCTTTCTCACGAATATGACAAGTATTAAAGATAACGACATCTGCATCCCTTTGCACCAAAGCTTGTTTAAGCCCCATCTCTTGCAACATACCTGCCATTCTATTCGAATCATAAACATTCATCTGGCAACCAAATGTTTTTATAAAATATTTTTTATCCATACCCTTTAATCTACATACCTGTGCGAATTATCATTAAGACGCACTATAATACGAAACTTTATTTTTTTCAAATAAAATCTTAATTGAGGACTATTTTCTTTGCATATTGCTTTTTGTTATTGAAAGATTAACGTTTTTTTGCTTTAATGAAATCAAGATAACTTCCAAACGACTGGATACACACATGAAAAAACATATAAATTTAAACGTTGATTGTTTTGCAGATGCTTCTGATGAAGAAAAAGAAATTTTCGTAATGATTCTTTGCACCCTCGCTGGAATTGACGGCAAAATCAGTCCTGATGAGACATCTTTAATAGAAAGTTTGGCTGCTGCCATCAAAATAGAAATAAAACTTCGATTTTTCAGCACCCCGCAAAGCCTTTGCATAAAATATGCCAATAAAATCTCTCAACGTCGCTTAAAATTAGAGCTTATAAAGTATATGCTCATTTTGGCATATACTGACAAAGATTTTTCTGATCAGGAAGGAAACTTTATTTGCAAAATTTCAGAAACATTAAATATTGAACCAGAAAAAGTCGGACAAATCAGTTCTTGGATTATTGATCGTGTTATTTGGTTGGAACAAGAACCTGTTATCTTTGAGGAGAACTAGGTATGAAAAATGTAGCCATAGATATGCATACAGATCCTCAATACAACCTCAAGCCTGACTTTATAGCTCTTAATTTAAAATATATAAAAAGAATGTACCCTGAAACTTCAGTAAAGCAATTAAACGTTCTAAATCGAGAAATAATATTTGCCCCGAAAAATTTTGAAACAGAGGTCAACAGCACTGAAGCTCCCATTAAAAAAATTCGTCAGAATTTAGCTGATTATATAGAGAGGGATGCCTCTGCAAAAAATTTCATCCCCTATTCTTTAGATACAGAAATTGCAGATTTAATTGAAAATAATAATTGTGAAACCTCTTCCATGAATGAATATTATCGCTGGATAGGTGCAACTTTAGACATATTACGTCACACAAGCGATGGAGAAATAACTCAAGAAGATCTAAACGAACGCAAAAATTTTATCTCCATGAGTTATGACCGCGAAACTGAAATTCTTCTGTGTTTGGCTCTATATGAAGGATCAGGAATAACCCAAAACAAAGAAAAAATTAATCTTTTACGTTTCAAGTTGGCTCGCCTACGAGAAATGCGCAGTATCGTCAAAAACACCCCAGCCCTTATAGAACAAAGACACGAACACGCACGCAACACCCTAAATAATTATTGCTCCTATTGTAGAAGTCTCTTATCAAAAGGACCTGATCTGTTGCCTGATGTTAACGTGAAATTAAACATAAATATTGATCATAGTAATGACGAAGATATTCAAGAAGATTATTCTCATCTTGATTATTTGCGTGAAACTGTGTTATATATGATGCACACTTTGGAATTATCCCAATCCCAAAATGAACATCTAAAGGAACAACAAGAAAGAGACCTGCTACTTCAAGAAAGATCAGAGTCTGTTTCTTCAAAAGAGATGGAAAGATATTAAAAACAGACAAGGAGAGAAATTATGAATATTATATTAGAATCAGTTTTATGGATCCTAGAAGGTGTTCTATATATTTACTTTATTTTAACAGTCGTCAGCGTCATACTGTACTGGCTAATGCACTTTAATGTTATTGGTCAAGGTGGATCTGCATTTAAAAAATTCCTCACATTTTTACATAACATAACAGAACCTGTATATGCAAAACTGCGTGAATACATCAAACCCATTCAGGGCTTTGATATTTCCCCATACATTCTCATCATTGCGCTATTAGTCGTTTTGCATATTTTAGATAGGGTCTGTCAGAGTCTAGTCTAAGATGTATTATGAAAAAAAGGAAAATGGTTATATCTTGAGAATTCGCGTTTCTCCAGGATCTTCTAAGTGTGCAGTCACTGGTGTTTTTATAGATACAAAAAACCAAGAACATTTAAAAGTCGGACTAAATGCTGCCCCGGAGAAGGGTAAGGCAAACCAGGAGCTTATCAATTACTTAAGTAAGATTTTAAAACAAAGTAAATCCGCATTTACCATACTGAGCGGAAAAACCGATCGATATAAAAAAATCTTTCTAAATATCACACCATCCATACAAACTGAAACACTACTTGACAACATAGGATTAATCTCATGACTGCACAGATCATTAGCGGTAAAGATTTAGCTTTATCTATACGCGACGACCTAAAGCAAGCTATTTCTAAATTAAAAAAATCTCCAACCTTAGCAGTAATCATTGTCGGTAAAGATCCTGCAAGCGAAATTTACGTCCGTAACAAAGAAAATGCTTGTCTAAAGGCAGGCATTATTTCAAAGACATTTCACCTTCCGCAAAATATAAATAAAAATGAATTGATCAGTTTAATTAATCAATTGAACAAAGATTCTGAAATTAACGGGATTTTAGTACAACTTCCACTTCCTACACATTTAGATGAACAAGAAATTCTATCCTGTATTTCACCTCTAAAAGACATAGACGGTTTCCACCCGCTAAATATTGGAAAAATGATACAAAAACAACCAAACACATTACTGCCTTGTACACCAAAGGGAATTTTGCGACTGATAAAAAGTGTTAAACCCAATATTGATGGCTTAAATGCCGTTGTTATAGGACGTTCAAAAATAGTTGGATTACCAACAGCTCACCTTTTATTAAATGAAAACTGTACCGTAACCATAGCTCATTCTCACACCAAAAATCTACCTCAAATCTGCCGAACCGCGGATATTTTGGTTGTTGCCATCGGCAAACCGGAATTTATCACCAAAGACTATATAAAAAATGACGCCATCATTATTGATGTCGGCATCAACCGCCAAAAAGAAGGTATAACTGGAGACGTCAAGTTTGACGAATGTGCCGAAATTGCCTCCTACATCACACCGGTGCCTGGAGGTGTCGGTCCAATGACAATTGCCATGCTTGTAGAAAATACTTATCTTGCTTTTTTAAATCAATCTATATCTTAAAAAAGCTTCTATGCCGCATTATATAACACTTATTAATAAATAAAAGGAGAATATAATGCAACAAACCATGGGAAATATTTTCATTTATAATAACAATAAGGTTAATAAAGAGCTATACCATGAAGGACTGAAAAAAAGAGGTTATTTCTTATTTGACACAGATAATCTGCATCAATTCAGTATGTATCATAAAGAAATAATGCCTAATGTCCTCTTGTTTGATTTTGATAGAAAAACCCCCATTGACTTCATTTCTGCCATGGGAAGACGTTATGAGCGATCTACCATACCTTTGGTTGTTGTTTCTGAAGCACCAAAAGCACTAATTTACCACCCTTCAATCAGTCATTACCTAACACATGATGATGCTAAAAAGAAACTCTTAGACATTTTGGAAAGTTACTGTACCGGAAACAAGCATCACCACGTTCTATATATCAATTTCAAACCTTATGAAAAACCCATTTTCACAAAATCCATTATAGAAAAAGGATATACTCTATTCGAGGTACATAACGTTACCGCCGCCCTGGCTTATCTTAAAAAAAATAACCCACAAATAATTTGTATTAATTTCTTACCGGCATTAAGCCAATCACAAAAATTATTTTCTTTTCCAAAAACATTTTATGTGGAAAACACGCAAAATGTTGAAGAAATCGAACAATTTTTACACTAAATCTAAAGCCTGAACAAAATTAAATGAACGACAAGAAAGAAACAATATGGCTTTCAGAAACTTAACCAAAAGAATATATGATAAAACCTTGGCACTAGCTTCAAAAAAAAATGCACTCCTATGGTTATTTATCATCTCCTTTATTGAAAGTTCTTTCTTTCCCATACCACCGGATATTATGATTATCCCCATGGTTTTAGCCACTCCAAAACAAGCTTACAAAATCGCCAACGTCGCACTTATCGCCAGTATTTTAGGCGGTTATTTAGGATATGCCATCGGGGTATATGGATTCGAATTAATCGCCAAACCATTGCTAAACTTTTATGGTTATATGGATAATTTTCACAAGTTTGAAAATTACTACCACCAATATGGGGCATGGATTGTTTTTGGTGCCGGAATCACTCCTTTTCCATACAAAATTATCACCATCGCCAGCGGTGTCGTCAGATTGGACTTGGTTGTATTCACCATTGCCTCCCTTTTGGCCCGCGGTATTAGATTTTATCTTATAGCCTGGCTACTGAAACGCTATGGTAGCCCCATGAAAACATTTATTGAAAAAAATCTAAATCTACTATCAATCATATTCTTGCTACTACTAATCGGTGGATTCGCTATTCTCAAATGGTTTTAATAAAAAAAAGAGAGAAGTATTATTCCCCTCTTTTAATAGCTTCAATCAGCTCATGTGTTGTCGGCACATGCCCGTTAGCATACATAGGATCTTGTCCAAAGCGATAAACTTGATGGCCTGCAAAAAGCAAATTATCATCAGTTTTACCATTATGTGCGATATCAAACAAAGTCTTATGGATACAATATGTACGTGGATCACATATTTTTCCTGTTGTACCCTGTGTACCGGACCACGTAGAAAATTGACATTGCGACAAACAACCGGAACAATTTGCACGATCTTGCTTCATCATACTCCACTCATCCGGGGTCAGGAATACTACTGTTGAATCTGGTGTTTCTTGGATAACCGTATATCCCGCATTCATCTGATCAAGAGCTTTAGGCATATCCATAGCCTTTATATAGACATTCTTTATATCATTTAACGAAAGCTTAGTATTGTACTCCTCATCAGATTCAAGCTTAAAGGGAATTTCACCGTTTTTACGTTCAATCAAGCGTGACATAAATTTATTTTTAATGGCTGAAGAATAAAATCCCGTCGGACTAAAACGTTGTAAAACCACATCACCAGGCTTTGTCTTAAGCATTACCTGTTGCCATGCTTTGCTGATAGGACTTTCTGTAGTAATCATCGGGCGCGTTCCAAATTGAAAGGCCACTTTACCTATCTCCGGATTATCCAAATAATCTACCCAATCACGCAAACACCAAACTCCACCAGCAATAATTATCGGTATTTCTCCCAAACCTAAATTATTCATCACCGTCCGTAATTCTTTAACGCGAAGATACGGATCTTGAGGCTCGTTAGGATTCTCTGCATTAGATAATCCGTTATGCCCCCCGGCAAGCCAAGGATCTTCATAAACAACACCACCCAAAAATTCACTATATTTAGAATAGGCCCGCTTCCATAAAATTTGCAAAGCTCGTGCAGATGAAATTATCGGATAATAATAAACTCCGTTTTCAGATGCTATCTCTCCCAATTTATAAGGCAAACCTGCACCACACGTCACACCATGGATAAGACCTTTTGCCCCTTCCAAAACACCGCGAATAACTTGTTCGGAATCTGCTAATTCCCACAACTCATTAACATGAATTCGTCCATTATCACCAGCTATTTCATGTGCAATCCGTGCTTGCGCAATACCACCTTTAATAGCTCCCTCTATTAATTCTTCATGACGTTCTTGACGCTTGATTTTATGAAAACGATTAATCACCGCATGACCATTTTCATCATAATAATCTGCACTGACAAGGGAAATCGTTCCGACACATCCCTCTTTAGCAAAGTGTCCGCTACTTATGCCATCGGAGCCATTAATTCCCTTCCCGCCCTCTATAATAGGGCAGACTTCCTTACCAGAAATAACGATGTTTTTTAAATTAATCACAGATTTATCCTTCCTTTATTACGCTTACATAAACTTATAACACCATTTTTATAAATGAAAAGTAGGAACTTCAATGCTTCATAGTATCCTAAAAGAAACTATTAACTAAAATGGCTTAAATAATCGTGACCACATAATATCATTTCCCATAATTAAAGCAATAAGAACACAGCAGTAAGTATATGTAATTAAAGCATTAATTATAGATCCCCCAAGCCGTCTTACCAAAAAACTACGATACTGACGAACTATTTTATGTAAAAAATTAAAAAACAAAATATACACAATCAACTGCACAGAAATACCCAAAGTTTTCAGCTCTGACTTATACTGCAAACAAACCCTGGGTAAAAACGTCATTAATAAACTGTAAAGCATCACAGAAAAGTAACAAAACCGCATTAATCGTTTTTCATTAAGTAACTGTTGTTTCTTATCCTTTTTAAGACTCTCTTCTGAAAGTTTATCTAACTCAAATCCACGTATTTTTTTAGGTTCAGCCCTTTTCTCCTGAATCATTTTCAGGTTAGCTTTAAGCTTTTCCTCAGCAACGCACAAACCACATCCTTTATTGGTGAAATAGGCATGGCTAGGATTTTTCTTACAATGCTTCATATTCTTAAGCAAATAATCCAATTCTGCCTGCCATTCCAGAGCTGTTGGCCTTTTTTGTCCTTTCACAAAAGCTCGATCAAACAATTTCATTGTGCTTTGCGATAAAAATTCATGAATACTATACGGATGAGGAGCCTGATATGCATCACTCCACATACCGTACGCATAATGATATTGTGCAATCCTTTCTTGAATAGAAAGTGTACTGTCAGCATTTTTCTTCACCACACCGGAAAACGGGTGAATACCATTATTTAATAATTTAAATATAATGACAGCTAAAGCAAATTTATCCTGCTCCTCTCCCATTTCCTCACAAGCAAGATCCATTCCTTCCGGATAAATATATTCTTCACTAACAAATTCCGCTGGAAACCGCGCCTGCTCACCCTGAATCGAAAAACCATCACAATCAAAAACAGCAACTGTCATCGTTTTTTTATAAATAAAAACATTTGCAGGTTTCAAATCCACAATATAATGCCCATAACGGTGTAAAGAGGCAACCATTAAAGCAACGTTATATGCTGCCATCACCCTATATTCATATTTATCACTTAATCCCAACTTTGTCCTGACTGCACTTTGCATCAAGTGATCTAAAGAAACAGCCTCCGCCGTATTAATAAAAGGCATCATATACCCTATACAATACCCTTCATTATCCTCCAATATCGCCTCAGGCCAAGCTACCTGAACATACTCAACTCCACCCGCCACAACACTGGGAATATTAGGATTATTTGTAAACATTGCTTCCAATTTTAAGCGATTCGCATTGCTCTTCTGCCGTTCATGAAAAATTTTTGCAACTTTTTGCGGCTTACCGACAACTTCGTAAACCTTTCCCGCTGCACCGCCTTTACTGATAAGCCGTCCTAAGGAAATCTGCTCAAAGTGTCCTTCTGCATATAGAGCATTAACTTGCTTTATTTCACCATCTTCAATGCTCATAACTCTGCCCATAAAAATGTCTTATCATCAGAACTTAACTGGCGCGCTTGCTTGGTATCAAGTGTATTATTCAGAGCCCTAAGTGCCTTTTGCTTATTTGGTTCTTGTTTTAGATATTGATTAATTGGGCTGATAAAACCTTTCTTTAATTGGTACGTATCTGCAGATAAAGCAAAATTCGTAACTCCATCTGTCATCAAAAACAAAGAAACAGCCTTTCCAACAGGGGTAAAACGCAAACATTCACGCCAATTATCCATTGTATAAAAATATGTTTCACAAGAAAATTTGCCATTAGCCGGACGTGACAATGTATAGTCAAATTTATCATCATCACGATGTAATGCCACACCAGCACCATCACCAATATGAAAAAACACACCTTTATTACGATGGTAGACAACACCAACCATTGTTGCCGAAAAATTAAGTATTTCCTGCTCTGATTTGCTTTTATTCAGACGATGAATAACTAACCTGTCTCGGGCAATTTCAATAGCAATCTGGACAGCCTTTTCTACATTCTTAAGTGGCGTGTTAATTAAAACATTAACCAATGTTTCACAAATAATCTTAGCACCGATTTTTCCGTACTTTGCAGATCCAGCTCCATCCGAAACAACAGCCACAAGCTTATTACCGGAACAAGCATAATGATAAAAATCCTGGCACGGCGTTTTCTTCGCCGCATGCAAACTACCGGTAATCCGTGTTGCAATAACTCTAATATGTTTAGACGTTCTTTTCATTCCATCCTTCAATATCATCTAAAATATCCGGCATATTTGGCGCAGCCCGTGATATACATGAAACACTGCGCGAAAGCCACAAAAAGAATTCCGTAAACTTTAAGCCACTCAAGCGTTTTGGAGACATCAAAGAAAACTTAGCCAATTTCTCTAAATTTGCACCCTGCGTTCCAACAGCATGGATAACAACTTTTTTATTCTGTTGCGCTTCTCGACACTTTGCCGCAGCAAGTTCCCACCCATAATCTGTCGGTTCTCCGTCACTAATCAAAAATATCCACGGACGCTTTGAAGTAATTCCACAGCTATCATACAAACATTTTTGTTCTTCTATCTTTTGCAATGCTAAAACCATCGCTTTACCTATAGGAGACAAGCCTGATGCCTCCATTATCGGAGCCTTAAAATTCATAGCATCAACCCAGTCAGCAGAAATATCTGCATCATCTTTACCATACGCTTTTATCACCAAAAGCTGTACTCTGGAACTGGCGTCAATATCCTCTTTCAACTCTCTCTCAAGAGCCTGCAAACCGGTATTAAGTTGCTTAATCGGCTCCCCTCGCATCGAACCGGAACAATCCAATACCAAAATACACGGCGTACGTTCATTCGCATTTTCGGCAAATTCCACATAAGGAATCATAACCTCCGAATAATCGTCATTCTTACTACTATCCATTTTTCTTTCCTTATATACTTAATACCTAGGATAAGTATGCGGATATCCGCTCCCCTCCACCGGAACATTTGCGGAAATACGACCACATCCGCTCATATATAGAATGGAAAAAAATATTGAAGAAATCATTAAAAATTTAACTAAATATTTCATTTTTTGCCCTATAACTGCAACATATTGTTTGCAGTATATATAAAAACTGACTAAAATGAAAAAAACAATTCATTTATTAACAGGAAAAAACAAATATGAAAAATTTATATCGTTTACTTTTACTTTTGTCGCTTCTCTCCTTTAATGCCTTTGCCTATGGTGCCCCAAGGGGATTATATGTTTTGGAGTATCCGGTGAACATGCCAGATGTCTCACTGGTAACAGAGCAATATACTGAGGCGGCAATTCTTGAAAACAAAGCGGACCTGACTATTTTGATATTTTGGTCACAAACCTGCGCGCCATGTTTAAGGGAAATGAGAGATTTGGAAGAATTCTACCCCAAAGCAGCCAAAGACAATATCGATGTTATGATGATTGCGCCTGCACATGAATGGCCAAACCACAAAGAAGAACGGCTATTTTTAACCAAATATGGTGCTCCGACACTTCCTTTTTATAATGATATTAACAATGCTTTATCGTTAAGTTTAGGCATAGGATCTACTCCATATACCGTCATCATGGATAAAAATGGCAAAAAAGTTGCAACACTTCAAGGCGAAGCTGATTGGTCTTCCAAAACACTCTATAAAAAAATAAAGAAATTAATCAAGAGAGCTCCTTTAGAAAGCACTCCACCTTCAGAAACATTCTAATTTTTGATTAACAACGGAATAGTATTCATAGCTGGTAATCTTTTGCCAGCTATATTTTAAAAAGCTTTAGAGATACCGACAACACCCCAGTAATCCGTCGTACCTTTTTCTCCATCGGCATTAAACCTGGCTTCAACTTTACCCATCAGATTAAAGTCCTCTTTAGGCTCCCCTTTATAATACAAACCTAAATCATACTCTTGAGCGGCAGGTCTCAATGTGCTTGTTAACTTTTCCATATACACTCTGTCAGAATTATTATCACGACCACTTGCATATGCAAAACGGGCCGTTCCTCTCCTTACGGTCAATGGCGAAGCAAAACTCAATCCAATCTTGTTTTTCTGATCCAACGAATATTCGCCGGATAACATATAACTTTCCGTTTCTATACCTGATAAACTGAGCATACTTGTTTCCTGCCCGCTTGTATATCCACGATAGTAAGCTGCCAGTATTGTAATATTATCCGTTAGATTTAATTTGGCTTTTATCCCCATATAGTATGTCGAACCATCCCTTATAGCAAAACCACCTCGTCCGTTCATACCCAACATGGCATCCTCTTCGTACAACATACCACCATTGGCTGCCAACTCTAAATAATCTGTCAAACCAAAACTATATTCAGCACCAACAGAATAAGAACGCTCGTCAAAGGACTGTCTATCTTGCTCATAGTCCCTATCATACATTCCATTCTCTCCGGTTTGTATTGATAACTTTAATTTCGAATTCTCACTCAAATTCATGGTATCTTCAACTCCATATGCCTCATTCATAGCTAAATACGGATTATTTGAAGATTGAAGCATCTTATCACTATCTGCATACTTACTATTTTCAGAATAGTAAAAATGTGTCTCTCCGGTTGTGGTTGTATACTTTACATCAACGTCTGATAAATTTGATGTCCCTTGTTTATTCATTGCCTCCCGCGTCGTAAATGCCAAGCCATGATCCTCATCTCTAATAACCTTTTGTTTTCCAACTAATCCAGCATGCGATACAACATTTCTTAAATGAGCATTTGAACCATGCGTCTTGCTGATCATATTTGACGTATCATACTCATACGGCCGATGTAATGCATCAAATGTTGTTATTTTTTTAGGCATAGAACGACTCAACTGAGTTTGCAATGCACCACTCATATTCAAACGACTGGAAGAAGCCGGACGTAACGATTCAAATGAATTTGTTGTCGCCACCGATAATTGTCCCACCGGTGTCAATGCTCTTTCCAAATCCAATACCCCGCGTCCATATATATCACTATCTGCATAAACTCCATCTCTATTAGCTTTTTCTAATAATAACCACGCTATATTTTGCGCGCTCAAATATGGATAATACCCCATCAACAACGCTATACTTCCTGAAACAACAGGTGTCGCCATCGACGTACCATCCATATTCATATACCCATTTTCTACAGCAACGGTAGAATTAACTTTTGTACCGGGTGCTGCCAAGCAATACCCTTTAGCCGAACCACACCAGTTGGCATAACTGGCTATTTGTCCTACAGGTGCCACACTCGTTGCACTTGATCCATCCAATGCCGTTACAGCCAAATATGGTACTTCGTATTCTCCGGGACCATCATAGCCATAACTGGACATATCAAGCAATCCCATAGCTGATTGCACGCCAGCTTCTGTCATTCTTTCATTACCCGTTGCCTGAACCCAAACCGCTCCGTTTTTAGCAGCATAAGCATATGACTGTAATATGCCCCTAGAATTGTGTGAATAAAGCCAATCAGGATTAGAAGCATTAGAATCCACATATCCCCAACTATGATTAAGAACCTTAACATCATCATCAATCATTCTCTTAACCATAGAATACATACCTTGTGAATAATCCCAACTACCAGCATAAATTTCTGCGTTTTCGAATGCAATGCCATGCATACCAGCACCATCTTTGTTACCAGCGATAACTCCGGCAATATGCGTGCCATGACTTAAACCATTTATAACATCCCACCAGGTTCCTACATCATTTTCCTTAAAATCACCGAGTGAAACACCAGGAGAACCGCCACCAGAACCGTTCATCAAAGTAAAATCACTAAAAGACATATTAACTTGAGACAGCACATCATTAATATCAGCTTGTGTTAAACCGCTAAATGGCGTAACCGAAACTGGATTATTCTTTGTATTAACAAACATAAGATAATATTTATCATCCTTGTAAAAAATATAAAAATGACGATCACCGTTGGCATATCCCCAAACTTTTCCCTGAGTATTGTATTGATTGGCATCATAAGTCCCCGTAATCTTACCCGCCAAATCTTCATGATTATAAACACCGGTATCGACAATACCGACCTTAACTTTCTTCAACGGATCATCAGATGCTGCCTGATGACTGACCAAATTACCTTGAGCATCCTTTTTATATATAACACTGTAAGCTTCTGCTGCTTTAACACCATCCAGAAAATTACCCTTATTGTACTCGGCTGTCCTAAATGCCTCTGCAGATAACTGCGTTAAGCCATCACTTCCGTCGTTTCCACCGGGATTATTATTGGAATTATTACCAGAGTTATTATCGCCATTATTACCGGAATTATTGTCGCCATTATTACCGGAGTTATTATCGCCATTATTACCGGAGTTATTATCGCCATTACCGGAGTTATTGTTTCCTGAGGAATGACTTCCTCCTCCGCCACCGCCACTACTAGCAAGTGCAGCAACTCCGCCTCCCACAGCTAAGGCGCCTAATCCCCACCACAAATAGTTATTGCTACTTTGACTTCCATAAGTCAACGTATCCGGCGATCTCATCGGATATCTATCGGCATCTCTTGTTGCTCTTGCGTACTTGCTATCTTGTGATCTATCGGAATATACTTTCTTAACACAAGAATGTGAAGGATTCGCACCATAAGAAATTAAAAAGTGTTGCGCCGCTTGATCTTTATACCTCAAAGCCAAACAATATGCTGTATCTCCCTGCGCGTTTTGAACATCAATAGCGTTGCGATAATTGGATATCCATTGCATAAATTGGTAATTTTCCAAGCGTGCCTGCCGATATATTTCGCCCGTGGTAAGGTTATACGCTCCCGCCCGAGGAGTAGCCAAAAAGCCACCCACAAAAAGCATAAGCCCTGATTTTATTACCATTTTTATTATCTTCATCACGTGCTCCAAATATTTACACACCTCATATAAGCAGAGCATACACAAAAAAAGCTAAAAAAACTTTAATAAAATAAACTAATATTTCTCTTGCAAAAATTTGATAATTTCTGCATCTGCAGCAGGAAATTCATATTTAGCCATATCCCTTGAATAAACCCATTGCAACTGTTGATGAACTTTTGCTTGCAGATTCTCCACATCTTTGATTTTTGCTGCATAAACCATCAGCTTAAAATCACCATGTTCATATTCTTTAGAAACACTCAACAAAAAATCTCCAACATTACACGAAACATTTAATTCTTCTTTTATTTCACGCATAATGCATTGTTCAATTGTTTCGCCAACTTCTTGCTTTCCACCAGGAAACTCCCACAAACCGGCCAAAGCTTTGCCCTCCGGCCTTTGTCCGATTAAGATTCTATTTTTATCATCAAAGATGATTGCCGTACCGACAATTTTCATATTTTTTACCTCACAATTAAATAAATATTAATCATTTACCATCAACACTATAAAAAATATCCATAAAAGGAAGAATAATGTTTGGATTTTTCAACAACAAAATTTTTGACAAAGGTTGGCTCCCCGAATATGAGGGACATGAGATTTATTACCAACAAATAGGCAATCCAAAAGGAGAAGTTGTATTATTTTTCCATAGCGGTCCAGGCGGCTCTTGTCAAGCCAGTCAAGCCAAATATTTCAACCTAAGAAAACAGCGCGTAATTATGTTTGATCAGCGCGGATGCAATCGTTCCAAAGCAGAAGATATCATCGCCTTAAATGACACCAAACGACTGATCAAAGATGCCAAACGTTTACTAGAGCACCTGAACATCAACGAACCGGTAGTTGTTTCCGGCGGTTCATGGGGATCAACATTGGCACTGCTTTTTGCTGAACGCTATCCCGAACTAACCAAATCCTTAAGCCTCTATGCCGTGTTTTTGGCACGCCGTAGCGATATGGAATGGGTGTTAAAAGACAGCGCCCTGTTTTATCCTGATTTAATAGAAGAAATTCGTCGTCAGAGTGAAGGCGAAAACCCATATACACATTATGCAAAACTCATTTTTTCAGAAGATTTAAGTTCTATCCAAACTGCAATCAAATATATGGCAAATTATGAACGTATACTGGGCAAAAAAAATGCCAAATTTGAAGATGTGCGCATAGACAACGCCGTTATTAATTCTGCAAGGATTTCTTTATACTACGCAGCTAACCGTTATTTTCTAGAGGACAATGAAATCTTAAAAAATATAGATAAAATCAAAGATATCCCCGCAACAATTGTACACAATCGCCTAGATATGTGCTGCCCGCTAAAAGGCGCTTGGGACTTATATCGTTCTCTTAATAACGCCAAAATAGAAATTGTTTCAGATATCGGTCACACCGGAAAAAAGCTAAAAAAAGCTTTCAAAAAACACAACTAAAATTTTAAGATTAACTTAAAACCCACAACCTTTTTATGCACTACGCTGAAGACTATTGATTTTCATTGCGCGTTTAACATCAGGTTCTTCAATAAACAATGCACAAACACCATACCGTTCTTGTTCTTCTTTGGTATACATACGTTCGACTCTGACATGAATTTCTTCATTGTTGCTATAACCAATCAAATCCGGTGATAAAAATTGTGTCAACGTCTCAAAATCAGGAAAAAGCGCTATCCCTTTAATTTCACGAACAAGCGTCGCTCCTGTCTCTATATTAACATACTCAATAGCATCACCAACTTGCAATGTTTGCAACAACGGACTATACGGACGAATATCTATCTTTCGTTGTCCTAAAAAAATTTTATTATATGAAAAAGGATATACCCTGATAACTTGTTTCTGCATCTTTATAAAATCACCTCTCTTTATCTCCTGATACTTATATAGAATAAAAATTTTATAATTGCAACATAAATATACGTACCAGTATGTATATTTATGTTTTTATTGACGAAAGCTCAAAAATATGATATAATAAAAGCGTTAAAATAAGCTTATGTCACTTCTATTATTAATTTTATTATCGGGTTAAACCGTGAATAATCTTGATAAAAAGTGATATAAGCTTTTTATATCGCAACTTTTATTCACTAAAAAATACTGAGTATGGAACTTACTAAGAAAACAAGAATCGCGACTGCTCACATGTGGGCATATCGCTTGGCCGCAGTTGTTATGATCCTCAACCTCATTTTGGGTTATGGTGAGCCCCTTAAGGATGTACTAACAGGATCAGTGGAGATAGGTGCCTTCATGTATCTGGGCGTGTTCATCACGTACATGCTCTTTTACAAGAGGCACTTAGCCCTCTTGAAGGATTTCTTCAAAGAATCGCAACGACCAACTGAGGAAGCTGACGAAGGGTGGGATGAATAATCCCTCCCAAAACCAACCGACCGCGAGATTTAGAATATGCCCTCAAAAGCATTTCTTATCTCGCGGTCACGCTTTTAAATAAACAAAAAAAGAGAGGCCTAAGCCCCTCTTCTCTTTTTTAGACTAAGACTACTTTTTTGTTGTCTTCTTGGTTGCAACTTTCTTTGCTGTCGCTTTTTTAGCTACTGTCTTCTTAGCTGCTGTTTTCTTTGTAGCAGTCTTCTTAGCAGTTGTCTTCTTTACTGGCGCCTTCTTGGTTGCAGCCTTTTTCACTGTCGCTTTTTTAGCTACTGTCTTCTTGGTTGCTGTTTTCTTTGTAGCAGTCTTTT
>JBGUWS010000017.1:0-154001 GCA_045221335.1 Alphaproteobacteria bacterium
CATAAAAAACCGGCCATTCATAATTAATCAAATCCCGAAAAATGGCATTACGAAAGTGATAATCCCAAGATTGGTAATAGAAATACCCGATTCCGGCAAAAAAACACCAAATAATGCTGCAAATAGTAGCCACCGTAAGCATCTTTCCGTCAATAGGAAAAGCATTTTCATTATCTCTTCTGTCTTTACAAGCCTTATAAACCCCCAATAATGAGATAAAACAAAGAATCAAAGCCAAAGGCAAGCTAAACCACGTTGCGCAAAATAAGACAACAGGCAAAGCGAGATAAATATAAGTAGCTTTGTATAAAGTGTTAATGCCAAATTTGTTTTTCAAGTATATCTCCGCTAAGATGATTGAACTTGTTTTTCCTTAAACAAAGAAAAGAATATACCGCCAAACAGCAACGCAAACGTAATCATCAGCGAATGCCATGTCTGCAATTCAATTCCGATCATTGGTAAAAAGATCTTAATTCCAATAAAGATCAACACAATGGCAAGTGCTTGTTTCAAATAGATGAAACGATGAACAGCCGCTTCTAAGAGAAAATACAAGGCTCTTAATCCCAAGATGGCAAAAATATTACTGGTATAAACAATAAATACGTCTTCTGTTAAAAGAAAGATTGCCGGAATGCTATCCAAAGCAAATACCACGTCCATCAACTCAATCGTAATCAGAGCAAACAGGAGGGGAGTAATATAATGTTTGCCATTCCTTTTTGTGATAAAATGAGGTCCGTCAATTTTATGTGTTACTGGAAGATACTTCTCTACCATTTTGTAAATACGACTATTTTTTATTTTCTCCTCGTCGTTACCTTCTTCGGTGTCATCCTTTTCCAAAGCCATTTTGGTACCGGTATAAATAAGAAAAGCAGAAAACAAATAAAGCACCCAGTGGAAGTTTGAAATCAAAGCTTCACCGATACCGATGAGCAAAGCACGCATAACAATTGCTCCTAAAATACCCCAGAATAAAACGCGGTGTTGATAAATTCTCGGAACACCGATACTGGTAAAGATGACTGACATAATAAAAATATTATCCATGGAAAGACTTTTCTCTACCAAAAATCCGGTAAAATATTCCATTGCTTTCGTGGTGCCTTCTTCATACCATACAAACACACCAAACAATAAACCTGCACCAATGTAAGCAACACATACCCAAAGCGTATGAGCAAAGCTCGGTACTTCATTTTTACGGTTAAAAACGTACAAATCAAGGAATAACAAAACCAATACGGCGATACCGAAGCAAGTCCACATTAGATTTTGTGATAATGTTACATGATGACTGAATAAATATTGAATATGATCTAACATCTTTCTTTTTCCATAATAAAATTAAATTTCCAAATTCCACACGGTACGGATAATTTCCTCTATATCGGTATATTGAGGTTCCCAACCTAATATTTTTTTGGCCTTATCCGCTTTAGCTGTAAGTTTTGCTGGATCACCGGCACGTCTTGCAGCGTAGTTATAGTTAAGTTTTTTTCCAATAACTTTCTCAGTAGCGTCCACCACTTCTTTAACGCTAGTTCCTTTACCGGTTCCCAAGTTAAGTACAAAAGAATCTTCTGAGCCCATCAGTTTTCTTAATGCCGCACTATGTGCCCTTGCCAGATCACTGACGTGTATATAGTCCCTGATACATGTTCCGTCAGGGGTGTCATAATCATTACCAAAAATGGAAAACTCTGCTCTCTTTCCCGTTGCTACCTCCATGATAATAGGCAACAGGTTTTGAGGATTACGTTCACGTCCTTGAATAGATTTATCTTTGGCATAGCCAACGGCATTAAAATAGCGCAAAGCCGCATAGTTTAGCTTTCCAAGACGTGCAAACCACTCCATGTTTTGTTCAACGGCAACCTTTGTATATCCGTAGTAGTTGATCGGACAAATCGGATGATCTTCATCAATTGTAGAATACCTAGGCATACCATATACGGCAGCCGAAGAAGAAAAAACAATGTGTTTGACGTTGGCCTTAACCATAGCATTTAAAATGTTAAGAGAGCCGGTAATATTGTTTTCAGCATACATCTCCGGATAAGCCATTGATTCGCCAACAGCTTTTTTGCCGGCAAGGTGAACAACACCATCAATATTAAGCATCATTGCCTGATAAAGTTTCTCTTTATCTAAGATATCACCCTCGATAAACTCACTATGAGGTAAAATATTGATTTTGTTGCCGCTTGAAAGGTTATCATAAATGACAACCTCAAATCCGTCCTCAAGAAGTTGTTTCTGCACATGACTACCGATATATCCGGCCCCGCCTATAACTAAAATTCTATGACGCATCTAAATACCCTCTCAACTAAAACAGTACTGTCTCTACCACAGATTCTATTAAAATAAAAGGAGTTAGCAATATTATCCACATATCCACAGCGCAAAAAATAAATTTCGTGAACAAACAAAACTTTTGTTTCATAACACTGGTAAAGAAATAATTAAAGGATTCGTAAAAATGGAAGAATTGGACGTCATGCGCTTACCGCGTAATATAGAAGCAGAACAAGCTCTCATCGGAGCTTTGCTTGCAAATAATAAAGCTTACGAAAAAATTTCCGAATTTTTGCGCCCTGAACATTTTTCTGATCCGATTCATACAAAAATCTATGATGTTATTTCACGACTGATTCAGAAAGGTCACGTTGCTGATGTGATTACCTTGAAAAACTATTTTGAACAAGAAAACACACTTAATGATGTCGGCGGAGTGGCATATTTGGTTAAATTAGCCGAAAACGCTTCTCCACTCACCAATACGGAATATTATGCGCAATTTATTTACGATAAATATTTACGCCGTCAACTGATAGAGGTCGGCTATGATATTGCCAGCGAAGCCATGAGTGAAGATATAGATGCCACAACAGCGCAACAAATTGAAAAGGCAGAACAAAGGTTATTTAACATAGCAGAGCACGGTGATGGTCAAAAAGGCTTAGAAGATATTGGGCATGTTCTTTCTTCAACGTTGGTGATGATTGATAAAGCTTATCAGAAAAAAGGAAAAATCGCCGGATTACCGACAGGATTATATGATTTAGATCAAAAAATTGGTGGACTTAATAATTCTGATTTGCTGATTTTAGCCGGAAGACCAGCTATGGGAAAAACAGCTTTGGCGCTAAATATTGCATACAATACGGCAACCATTATGCAGAATGATCCTGATTTAGACCCCAAAGAAAAAGGTGTTGCCATATTTTCTCTGGAAATGTCACCAGAACAGCTAGGAGCAAGAATTTTATCAAATATCACCAATACTCCCGGAGAAAGTATGCGTAAAGGTGATATAGAATTCAGTCAATTTAATGTCATTGCTACAGCCGTAAAAGAGTGTCAGCAATTACCGATATATATCGATGGAAATTCAAATATGACTGTTGGGACAATCAGAACAAGAGCTCGTCGTCTAAAGCGGACAAAAGGTCTTGGTCTGATCATTATTGACTATATTCAATTGATTGCCGGTTCTGGTGATAAAAAGAGTGAAGGCAACCGCGTTCAAGAAATGTCAGAGATTTCTCGTAGCTTAAAGATATTAGCAAAAGAGTTAAATGTACCGGTTATCGCTTTATCACAAATTAATCGTGGTGTTGAATCTCGTGAAGATAAAAGACCTTTAATGTCAGATTTGCGTGAATCCGGATCAATTGAGCAAGATGCTGACCTTGTCATGTTTGTTTATCGTGAACATTACTATATCAAAAACGCCGAACCCCAAAGAAAAGCAGAAGAAAGCGACGAAAAATATAACAAACGTTATGATGATTGGGAAACAAGAGAAAGAGAAACCAGAAATTTGGGTGAGGTCATCATCGGTAAAAATCGTCACGGCACAACCGGACCGATAAAGCTTTTCTGGAATGGAGAGTTCGCACGTTTCAGTAACTATTCCAGTGAGGACCATCTTCCTGAACAAAGAGGATAAGCCATGAAGCACTGCACTAAAGAGCAATGGGAAAATATCTGTCGTCATTGTGGTAAATGCTGTTTAATTAAGCTTGAAGATGAGCAAACCGGTGATATTTACTATACGGATGTTGTGTGTCGCTATTTTGATGAAGAAAAAATGGCTTGTTCCGTCTATGATAAGCGTTGTACACTTGTGCCTACGTGCCTGAAATTATCTCCGGATAATGTGGATAAGCTTGCGTGGATGCCCAAAACCTGTGCCTACAGAGAATTATTTGAAAAGAATCCTTCAACAATAAAAACCACGATAAAGGGGCGGGTTGTGAGTGAAAATAATGTTAAAGATGAAGAGCTGGAAGACCACATAGTGGATTGGGAAGATCTTTAAGATGACCAAAGAATATTTCATAGAAGAAAAATACGATCCTCAGAGTCGGTTTTCTGATTTATCGGATATAGAGCCGGAATTTTGGAAAAAGAAGCCCTTAAGTAAAATGACCAAACGCGAATGGGAACTCCTCTGTGATGGATGTGGTAAGTGTTGTCTAAATAAGTTGGAAATCAAAGGTAAGATATGTTTTACCAACACATATTGTCGTTTTTTGGATAAGGAAAGTTGTTTATGCAAAATTTATGAAAAGCGTTTTCTAAAAGTTAACGATTGCCGTGATATAAATCTTTCAGCAGTCCGAGAGAAACCTCGTTGGTTACCGAAAACCTGTGCCTACATTTTGGTGGATGAAGGTAAGGATTTACCCCCATGGCATCCGCTAAAAACGGGTTTAGCTTCATCGGTTCATGAAAGCGGAGCATCTCTAAAAGGAAGAAAATTAATAAATGAATCTGAGGTGACGGATTATGAAAATTACATTGTTGAGTGGCAAGACCTTTGATATAGATGCCAATCTTGGATTTGACATGCGTATTGTTTATTCCACTCGTTCACATCGGTTGACTTTACGCATAGATAAAAAGGATAGGGTGGCTGTACTAACCGTTCCACGCTATTGCTCTCGCAGAAAAGCCGTTTCATTTGTTGAAGATCACCAAGATTGGATTTTAGATAACTTAAATAAAATTCCGGCCTTAAAAAAATTTCAAAATCATGATAAAATAAGCCTTTTTGGGCAGGAATATACCATAGAGCATACTTCTGTACGGGGTGGTACGGGTTTGGATAAGAAAAATCACATCTTATATATTTCCGGTGGTATAGAGTTTTTGCACCGTCGCGTAAAAGATTTTATCAAAAAAATGGCGCTGGAAGAATTTAGGCGCAGGTCACAAAAAACAGCTGAAAAAATTGGTAAAAAGATACATAATGTTTGCATCAAAGATACCAAATCGCGGTGGGCAAGTTGTTCAACCTTAAACAACATCAACTACAGTTGGCGTTTAGCCCTAGCTCCGGAATATGTTATTCGTTATATTGTCGCTCATGAAGTTTCTCACTTAAAACATCAAGATCATTCGCCTTATTTTTGGGCTTTAGTTGATTTTTTGGAAGACGATGCTCAAAAAGGAAGACAATGGCTCAACGAGAACGGCCATCTTCTTTATATATATAAATAAGGGACGTTATTTCTTATTTGCGCCTTTTTCAAAATATTTAACCAACCATTCGTAGAAATAGTTATTAAACTCTTGATAAAGGTCTTGTGCCTTTTGTAAGTTCATATCCTTTTTTAATAAAGCGGCCTCAGTCAAAACAGTGCATGTATTTTCTTTAACATCAGCAGCTCCACCGGCTATAAAATATTCTTCAACACTCTCGTTATTTTCATCAAGAATCTTAACAATACCTATATCCAGGGGCAAAAGGGTAGGTGCCCGATCCTCAATAACAGTCAACATCCCGTTAATACAGGGCAAAACAACACGATGTACCTGTTTATCAAGCACCTTCTTTTCCGGCATATAAATTTGCAATTTCAGACTAGAATCCATATTATGCGGCACCTTTTCTCTTTTCCGAACGTTCTAAGACCTCTTCAATAGCACCGGCCATGTAAAAGTCTTGTTCAGGAATATCATCATATAATCCTTCCAAAATACCCTTAAATCCCTTAATAGTATCTTCAAGTTGAACAAAGCGACCCTTTTTACCGGTAAACACTTCAGCAACAAAGAATGGTTGAGAAAGGAACTTTTGGATTTTTCTGGCTCTAGAAACAACCAACCTATCTTCTTCGGAGAGTTCATCCATACCCAAAATCGCAATAATATCTTGTAAAGAACTATATTTTTGTAAAATTTCCTGCACACCACGTGCAACACGATAATGTTCTTCTCCAACCACATCAGGACTTAAAATACGACTTGTAGAATCAAGAGGATCTACCGCCGGATAAATACCTAATTCAGAAATTTTTCTCGAAAGAACAGTCGTTGCATCAAGGTGTGCGAAGGTTGTGGCCGGAGCAGGGTCTGTCAAGTCATCGGCCGGCACATAAACAGCTTGCACAGAAGTAATAGATCCGTCTTTTGTTGATGTAATGCGTTCCTGCATCGCACCCATATCTGTTCCAAGTGTAGGTTGATAACCCACAGCAGAAGGGATACGTCCGAGCAACGCGGAAACCTCTGATCCTGCTTGTGTGAAACGGAAAATATTATCCACAAAGAACAAAACATCTTGATGTTCAACATCTCTGAAGTACTCTGCTTCAGTTAAACCTGTTAAAGCAACACGTGCACGAGCTCCCGGAGGTTCATTCATCTGTCCATAAACAAGCACGGTCTTTGATTTATCACCATTCAAATCAATAACACCGGACTCAATCATTTCGTGATAAAGATCATTACCTTCACGCGTACGTTCACCCACACCAGCAAAAACTGAATATCCGCCATGTCCCTTAGCAATGTTATTGATAAGTTCCATAATCAGAACGGTTTTACCCACACCGGCACCACCAAACAAGCCGATTTTACCACCTTTACAATAGGGTTCAAGCAAATCGATAACTTTAATGCCGGTAACAAAAATTTCCGGATTAGTGGCTTGATCTGTAAATGCAGGAGCTTCGCGGTGAATAGGCATCATATTGCTTGATTTCACGGCACCTCTTCCGTCAACCTCATCACCGACAACATTAATGATACGCCCGAGAAGACCAGGACCGACAGGAATAGTAATAGGCTGCCCGGTATTATAAACATCAATTCCGCGGCTCATACCGTCAGTCATGTCCATAGCGATGGTACGTACAACATTTTCTCCTAAATGTTGTTCAACCTCCAAAACAACGCGTCTTCCATTAACTTCACACTCAAGAGCCGTCAAGATAGCCGGTAAAGCAGCAGCCTTAGAAAACTTAACATCAACAACAGCTCCCATAACTTGGTGTATTTTACCGAGTTTATCAGTCCCTTTGCACTCATTAATATGTTGTCTGAGTTCAGCTAAGCGAGAAACATTTTCTTGGTGTAAGTCGATGTCTTGCTTGGTTTCAACAGATTTTTCATCATTTTTTGAAGTGACCATAGTTATTTATACTCCTGTTTTTTACATTGCTTCCGCACCGGCAACGATTTCAACCAACTCCGTGGTAATTGCCGATTGACGGAGACTATTATACTTAAATGTCAGAGATTTTATCATATCCTGTGCATTACGCGTTGCATTATCCATAGATGTCATGCGTGCAACATGTTCTGATGCTTGCGAATTAATAAGAATTTCAAACATAGATGTTCGCATATAAAGCATGGCAAACTGCCTCAATGTTTCTAAAACATCGGGAACATAGCCATAAAATGCATCACCGACCATATTTAAATTCTTATCTTCCTCTGCCAACTCAATATCAAAAGGAATAACCTGCTTAGAAAGGTAAGTCTTAGATAGACCCGATAAAAAGTCGCAATAAACTATTTCGCAGATATCAGCATGATATTCTTTCTTCTTGTCCCAGACAGCCCTTAAAAAATTCATGGCTTCTGCATAAGTCAAATGCTTTTTGATAACATTGGCATAAGCACCGGCAATATCAGAAACCCCCATTCTCTTTAAGATAGTGTGCGCCTTTTTACCATAGCAAAAGACGACAACTTTTTTGCCTGCATTCTTGAGTTCATCAATCCGCTTTTTAGCTTCTTTAGCAATCATACTGTTATAACTGCCGCAAAGCCCTTTATCTGAAGATAAGACAAAAATTGCATACACTTTAGGATCTTGAGGTTGAACAAGCAAACTGGGCAACATAAAGGATAAGCCTTTTTCTGCCTCTTGCATTTTGATTTCAGTAAGCAATTTTTTAATGTTGATAAGCAACATATGTTGAAAGGCCTCACTTTTATCCAAAGTCAGTTGAGCACGACGAAACTTAGAGGCTGCAACCATTTTCATAGCCGCAGTAATCTTGTGCGTGGACTTTATACTTTCGATTCTGGTGCGAAGCTCTTTTAAACCTGCCATGACTGAAATTCCTATGCCGTTTTCCGTTGTTCATAAACTGGCTTCTTGGTTGCCTTAAATTCTGTAACCAATTTTTCCATGTAGCTACACATCTCTTTTTCCAGATCCTCAGAGATAACCTTCTTATCACGAATTTCTTTTAGGAAAACATCCTTATTTAATTTCACATCGTCCAAAAGATAATCCTCAAAAGGTTTGATGTGCTCAAGCTCTAAGCTGTCAAGATATCCTCTTGACCCGGCAAAAAGAACAAGAACCTCTTCTTCAAGAGCCAAAGGATGGTAAACCGGCTGTTTAAGCACTTCAACCAGCTTTGCACCACGATTTAAAAGCTTCTTTGTGGAAATATCCAAATCGGAAGAAAACTGGGCGAAAGCCGCCATTTCACGGTATTGTGCCAGATCAAGTTTCATTGTACCGGCCACTTGTTTCATGGCTTTAACTTGTGCGGCAGAACCAACACGGCTAACTGAAATACCAATGTTCAAAGCCGGACGAATACCTTGATAGAACAACGAGGTTTCCAAAAAGATTTGACCGTCCGTAATTGAAATAACATTGGTCGGAATGTAGGCAGAAACGTCACCGGCTTGGGTTTCAATAACAGGCAAAGCCGTAAGCGAACCACCACCTTTCTCATCATTCAACTTCGCAGCTCTTTCCAACAATCTTGAGTGCAGATAGAAAACGTCTCCAGGATAAGCCTCACGCCCTGGCGGTCTTCTTAATAACAAGGACATTTGTCTATATGCCGTTGCTTGCTTAGATAGATCATCATAGAAGATAACAGCATGCATTCCACGATCACGGAAATATTCACCCATGGCGCATCCGGCATAAGGTGCCAGATATTGCAAAGGAGCGGAATCGGAAGCCGTCGCCGCAACAACAATTGTATAATCTAAGGCATCATAATCTCTAAGAGCTTTTACAACTTGAGCAACAGTAGATCTCTTCTGGCCGATAGCAACATAAATGCAGAAAAGCTTGTCCTTATCACTCTTGGCCTCATCATTTATTTTTTTCTGATTAATGATTGTATCAACCAAAATAGAAGTTTTACCGGTTTGTCTGTCACCGATAACCAACTCACGTTGTCCGCGTCCGATAGGAATAAGCGAGTCAATAGCCTTTAAGCCTGTTTGTACTGGTTCATGAACGCTACGACGATCAATAATTCCCGGAGCCTTTACTTCAACATTTGAATACTTTTTAGCCTTAATATCTCCTAAACCGTCAATCGGGCGACCCAAAGCATCTACAACACGTCCCAACAATTCTTTACCGACAGGAACACTCACAATCTTGTTTAATCTTTTAACGGTATCTCCTTCTTTAATATCAGCATCTGAACCAAAAATAACGACACCAACGCTATCTTCACCTAAGTTCAAAGCCATACCTTTAACACCGGATTGAAATTCAACCATTTCATTATATTCAATTCCAGCAAGGCCGTAAACAGTAGCAATACCATCGCCGACTGAAAGCACATGACCGATTTCATCTAAGTCCGCACCGAAATCATATTTCTCAATTTTTTCCTTAAGAATCGTAGAAATTTCTTCAGCTTTCATTGTCATATTTTTTTAGCCTTTCATCATCAAATTTATACATTAGAATTCTTCGAGCAATCAAGCATAAAATTTTGAACATTTTTAAGCTTGTTGGCGAGAGTATCATCAAATAGGAAAGATTTAAAACGAACAGCCAGTCCGCCCAAAACTTCCGGTTTTATACAATAATTTATAACAACAGGAGCATTAAGTTTCTTCTCTAATGTTTGTTTTAATTTTTTATCCTGTTGTGGTGAGAGTCCGACAGCCGTATCAACTGTCACCTCAACAATACCCTTGTTCAGGTAGTAGGTGTGAACAAATCCGTCTAAAATAAGATTGAGGATATTAAGTTTGTTATTTTGGGCAATCAATTTAAGAGTTTCTGATGATATATCCGAAAACTTTGCCGCCTTACAAAATTCCATTAATGCTTCAGTTTGTTTATCATTATCCCCAACAGCGCTTTGCAACTCCTTCCATACTACAAGATCCTGTGCCATGCTGGAGCGCAACAGAGATACTTCATTAAGCACATCATCTTCCACATGCTTATCGCACGCGGCAGAAAACCAGGCTTGAGCATAGACCCTCGCTGTTTTATATTTCGAAACTTTTTGCACTGTTCATCCCTACACTTATTTTTTAATCTCTAAATTTTCAATAATTAATACGAATACAACAAAATTACTTATTTTAAATTAAAATTTCTAGCATAAAACACACTTTTTCACATGTAATCTTAAAAAAAACTGCAAAAAATATAATAAACCAATAAATTTGGTATCAAAATATTGAACAAAGATTACATAAAGGAGTAAGGATTAATATCAATATCGATTCGAACATTACTCCTGATTTCCACCATAGAAAGCCATTTCTTTATAATTTCTTGAATATTAATATTTTTTGCGGTTTTAAGTAATAGTCGATAACGATATCTGCCGCGGAGTAAAGCCATTGGTGCCGGTGCGGGTCCTAATGTCTCAATCAAAGATGTATTAGGGGCACATTTGCCGAGTCGATAAGCTGTTGCTTCAGCGGCTTTTTGGTTAAGAGAAGAAACAATAAGTGCCGCCAACTTACCATATGGAGGCATTTTTAACATTAGTCTTGACTGTTTTTCTATTTCAATAAATTTTGCTCTGTCATGTGCAATAACAGCCTGCAAAACCAAGTTGTCAGGATAAAGTGTTTGCAAATAAACCAATCCTTTTTTCTCTCCCCGACCGGAACGTCCGGCAACCTGAGCCAAAAGTTGGAATGTCTGCTCACTTGCCCGTAAGTCTGTGCCCATAAGCCCGATATCGGCATCAACCACGCCAACCAATGTTAAATCCGGAAAATTATGCCCTTTTGCTAAGATTTGAGTTCCGATCAAGATATCAACTTCCTTACGTGCTGTTTTATGAATAACTTCGGATATTTCCTTATAATTTGCGGTGACATCAGAAGAAAGAATGGCCGTGCGTGCCAAAGGAAAACGATAATGTACTTCTTCAGCCACCCTTTCAACACCGGGACCGCAAGCAGTCAGTCCCTCTTGAGAGCCACATTCCGGACAATATGTTGGCGTACGCATACTAAACCCGCAATGATGGCAAATAAGTTCGCCGGATATTCTATGTTCAGCTAGCCAAGCCGTGCAATGAGGACACTGCATGCGATGACCACAATCTCGACAAATAAGTAAGGGGGCATACCCTCTGCGATTTAAGAAAAGCATAGACTGTTCACCGCGCTCCAAATTTTGTTGAAGAGCTTCAACCAATTTAGGAGATAAAAAAGAAACACCCCATTCGCCCTTGATTGGACGATCTTTTTTAATATCAATGACTTTAATTTCCGGTAATACAGCTTTAGAATAACGTTTAGTTAACTTAACGCAATCATATTTTCCCTCTTCAACATTGACAACAGTTTCCAAATCAGGAGTTGCTGTTGAAAGGATAATAGGTATTTTCTCTAAATGTGCACGCAAAACGGCCATGTCACGTCCTTGATATGTTACTAAGCTTTCTTGCTTAAAAGAATGATCATGACTTTCATCAACAACAATCAGTCCTAGTTTTGCAAAAGGAAGAAACAAAGCAGACCGTGCCCCGACAATAACTTTGGCTTGGTCAAGTGCAACAGCTTTCCAAGTACGTGCCTTTTCTTTGATACTAATTTCAGAATGCCAGATATAAGGGGTAACTCCGAAACGTAGCTTAAAACGATTGAGCCACTGTGTGGTTAAAGAAATCTCCGGAACCAAAACCAAAACCTGTTGATCTCTTGCTAAAGCTTCAGCAATAGCTTCAAAGTATACCTCCGTTTTTCCTGATCCGGTCACACCGTCTAAAAGAGTGGTAGAAAATCCGTTACCTATTTTTTTTATCAGAATATCCGCAGCTGCTTTTTGTTCATCAGTTAGTTGTGTCTGCTTATGAAGATGAATAATTTGCTTTGTGGTTTGTTCATTAACAAGTACTTCTTTTTTATATAAGAAGTGATTTTTTATCATGGCCGCTAAAACAGCTTCACTAACACCGGTAGTGGCTAAAATATCTTCTTTTTCAGCCTCTTTTCCTCCTGATAGAAAATCAAATACGGCCTTGCGTGATTCTGTAATACGAATTCCCTGTAAGTTCTCGTTGGTAATTTGGAGACCGTAAAGAGTAACTTTCTCTTTTGGTAATTGATTAGCTTTATTACCTAACACCATTTTTAAAACCAATCCCAAAAAAGAAAGATTATAGGCCGCTGTCTTTTTGATAAATTGAATTAAGGTATGAGAAAATTTAGGTAATTTTATGATTTCTTTAACAGGTTTTATTTTTTTTGAGTCAATATTAGCACTTTGGCCGATTTTCCAAACAACACCAATGAGCTCTTCTCTGCCAAAAGAAACTAACACCAATTGGCCAATCTCCAAACTTTGCTCTGACTTATAGTCAAAAACATCATCAAAAGGAAGGGGAAGCAAAATGCCGTAAACAGCCATGAAAAGTTATTCTCCGATAATCAATGTCTGATCCTGACGTCTGATTTCAATACCCTCATCAAGATAAGCCATCATGTAATATAAGGGGGCATAAACCGATGGATTATCAGTTGTATTTTGACCGGCCAAAATCAAATCAATTTCTGAAAATTTATGAACATTAAGCGCAGCATCAGAGAGAACGTCAATATGTATACCAACAGCATTTTGTTTAACAACAACTTTACCACCTTTTATAAGAGTGTCGGCCATAAGCATAACAGCAGGCATGACAACCTTATAGATGCCGGGTGTTTCAATTTCCAAAATTAACTGTATCGGCTGGCTGGGATTACCTAAAGTGCTGAGATAATCACTGGTAATCTTATATAACTCATCTATGTTTTTAACCGAGGCATTAGATAAACCAAAACACAGTCTGAAAAATTTCAAACGTTTACTTAAAACATCAGAACTGAAGTTTAATATATTGCGAATATCGTCTTTATCATCCTCATCGCCTTCATTTAATAATTCCACTGCATTATTAACCGCTCCGATATTACCAATCAAATCATGCGACAATCTGGTTGCAATAACCTCACTTAAAAAAACTTCATTCATATTTATCAATCCTGTTCATATCTGATCAAAATGTATAGTAGGGAATATTAGCAAAACGAGAATCCTCATTAAGCATACGGGAAATATCCAAATCATGCAAAAGAGGATCAACTAATTCCAATCTTCCTGTCGATGCCTGCATATAAGGTTTCTTGCCACCGAGTCCCCACTTTATTTCACTCGTGTTATCCGGCTGCCCGTAACGAAGGTCAATCCGCCGCCAAAAATCATAAATCTTTAAATTATTGACATAGACATATTGAGAAGCCTTACTGCTTGAAAAAGGAACATTACTCTTATAAGCAATACGATATGATAGATTATCCGTAAACGTCGAGGTATAATTGACTTCTAAAGTCTCCAATGTCGATTGACGATTATATACTTCACGTGCCACATATTCAAAACCGTTTTCTTTTGAAATATGACGGGCACAAGAGTTAAGTCTTTCAAACCCTACAACACCATGTGTCCGACAAAGTTCCTCACTGCGCCATTTGATAAAATTAGGCGCACGCACTTCCTGAGAAAGACGGCGGTATCCCTTATCTTGCAAAATCTTTTCTACCTCAGCAGGACTCATACGCAATTTAACACCTGAGATATCAAAATTTGCCGCATTTGAACGGCGGTTCATCAAGGATTGTGTGGCTTTTTGCTTTTCTTGCTGAGATGCTTTACTACCTTGTGATTTAAAAAGTTCGGAAGATCCCTTATTAATCAAACTTTCTAGCCACGTCTCTCTGTTTTTAGGATCATCATCAAGGTTCAACGATTCGTTTTTTTGGGCATCTTGGGATAGATTTTCACTAAATGTCTTACTAACATCAATCTGTACACTATCATCAGAATTTGCCGTATTTTCCGGTGCATCAAACAAATCAATATCGGCCTGTGCCCAACAAAGCGCAGCCTGTCCCAGTAACCCGCTTACTAAAATACCTAAAAAAGCTAACCTATTGATTTTAATCATTTTATACTATCCTATCCCCAACATTATAACAAGCCTTTTTTAAAAATCATCTAAATTTTAGTATTTACAAACCGAAGAACAACATTTATAACGTAAATATCTAAAAAAGGAGCATCCAATGGATTTAAAAGCAAATGTAATAGGAGCAGGATTAGCCGGATCTGAGGCCGCATGGCAACTTGCAAACAGAGGGATATCCGTTACATTGTTTGATATGAAGCCAACAAAATTTTCACCTGCACATAGAGATGAAAATTTTGCCGAATTGGTGTGTTCAAATTCTTTAAGGTCTGATGATTATCAAAATAGTGCCATCGGTCTGTTACACGAAGAAATGCGTCGTGCGAAGTCCCTGATTATGGAAAGTGCAAGGGAAAACAGGGTTCCTGCTGGCGGAGCTTTAGCTGTAGATAGATTAGGTTTTTCTCAATATATAACACAAAAAATCCATAATCATCCGCAAATTAAGGTTATTAATAAAGAAGTAAATTCCTTACCACCAAAAAGCGAAGGTTTAAGTATTATTGCCACCGGTCCCTTAACTTCCGATTCGCTTGCAAAAGATATTTCAGAAGCTATCGGGGGCGAGAAATTATCATTCTATGATGCTATCGCACCGGTTATATATAAGGATAGCATTGATTTCTCAAAGGCATGGTATCAATCTCGTTATGATAAAGGTGAGAAATTTGATTATATCAATTGTCCGCTTAACAAAGAGCAATATGAATCTTTTGTAGAAGCTCTGCTTAACGGAGAAAAAACAGAATTTCATGATTTTGAAAAGCCGGAATATTTTGATGGTTGCCTTCCTATAGAAATTATGGCGCTTCGTGGCAGAGATACGTTGCTGTACGGACCGATGAAGCCTGTGGGCCTAACAGATCCTCATACGCTTAAAAGACCATATGCAGTAGTTCAGTTAAGGCAGGATAATAAGGAAGACACTCTAAGAAATATTGTTGGCTTTCAGACAAAACTAAAACATAGCGAGCAAGTGCGAATATTTAAAACCATACCGGGTCTCGAAAATGCCGTATTTGCAAGATTGGGCGGTATTCATAAAAACACATTTATCAAATCTCCGTTGCTATTGGATTCATATTTGAGATTAAAATCTCGTCCCCACATTATGTTTGCAGGACAAATCACAGGATGTGAAGGGTATATTGAAAGTGCATCAATCGGTTGGCTGGCAGGATATTTTGCTGCATCATTGCTCAAAGGTAATCAACCGACATTACCACCGCGAGAAACAGCCTTCGGTTGCCAATTAGCACATTTGCAAGATACTACGGATATAGATAGATATCAACCCATGAATATCAACTTTGGGCTCTTTCCTCCTTTAGAACCAGTTATGACAGCAAATAATAAAATACGTCACCTTAAAGGTTGCGAAAAAAAATCAATGCTGACAGGAAGAGCATTAGCTTCGATTGAAAGGTGGTTACATGATAATGCCTGACAATCTTCCTTCATCTGAAACCTATAGATTTGTTATCCCTAAAGGAAAGCGAAAATTATGGCAATTATATGAGCAATGGTGGAAATTGCTTTCTTATCGCGGTCTTCATATCAAGAACTGCAATTATAATATGTTATATCGTGCCGTCACAAATCGTACATGGTCAAAAAGCTATCTTTTAGGTCGCCTGCAACAAGAATTTATCAAAGAAAATCTCTCGTTATCATTGCTTTTAGAACCACTCGATGGGTTTGAATGGTTATCAAAAAATCGTTATCCGCTTATCTTATCCGATTTCTCACCGATATTATTGCAGATAATAGCACCCATATCTCGCCTAATCGGGGTGCTAAATAATCAACATCCGACTTTTTATCATCCCTTTTCAAATCTTTTATACGCATATAGTGCTTTATACATAATAAATATTCCTCAACTTGAACCCATATTAAATAAAGCACAGATAACCATTGATAATAAGCGTATTAAAGAGATACTACCGCTGTTACACAAAGAAGCTAAGCAAATTCTTCCCTTTGCAACAGGTTTAAGATTTAAAATAATTATAGCTTTTTACTTGGGGCTTTATCGAATTTTATTAAGAAAAAATTTGCAAAATAAAGTTATTTTTTCTAATTATGTTAACGCATTTTTATATGGTTTGTGGTATATTCTAACTGTTAGAAGAAAAAAAATCAGGTCTAACCGCATATAACAGGGAAGAAAATGAGTTCAATAGGTCGTCTCGTGAGAAAAAATCATTCTGCCGTCTTTTGGTGCACAATGCATTATCCAAAGGCGAAGCGAGAGGCTGTATATACATTATATGCACTCATAAAACATTTTGATGATTTAAGTTCCAGCAATTTATATGTGGCTAAGAAGGCGGAAATATTTGAAGCCTGGCAACAAGAAATCATAAATATATATGAAAAAAAAGTACCCACCACGGATATAGGTCGGCGTATATACAAAAATTGTATGCGTTTTAAGTTAAAGAAAGAATGTTTTGATGAGATTTTAGCCGGTTTTGCCCTGGATTGTCCACACGCTCTGTTTCGACCATCAATGGAAGTTTTTGATAAATATTGTAAAGGTGTCTCAGAGACCCCTTGTTATCTTATCTTAAAAATTATTGCCGATTTTGATGAAATAACAACTCAAAATTTAAGCAAATCAATCGGTCGCGCGGTTGAAATGACACAGATACTAAAAAATGTAAGGGAAGATATATTAGGCGGGCATGTGTATATTCCAGAAGAATTTTTAGCGGAAGCAGGTATAGAAGCATCAACCCCTGCAAAAGAAATTTTGACCCACAAAAATTTATATATTGCCCGATCTAAATTAGCAGATATGACGCGTCAGGCATATATGGATGCTTATCGCCTCTTAAAAGAAAGTAACAACAAAAATTCTAAGCCGATGATTTACATGCTGAATTTATACCATACTTATTTTGAAAGAATGGATAAAAGAGGGTGGGAAATTATTTCCCCTAAACCAGAATTGAATTTTAAGGATCATCTCGCAATTATATATCGCGCTCTGTTTCATCGCAATGTAGCATAGAAAGCATTAGTCGTTGATAAGTATGTAAAATTCTTTGCCAAACATTATAAATACAATAAACTCTTTCTAGATGTTTAAACAATATTTTAGGAAGGGACTATGAAAAATTTAACTTTACCTATATTATGCACAGCTTTGATGCTTCCGCTTTCAGCAATGGCTGACGAAACACCGGCTGTATCTGCTAATACTTCTGCTGAGGAAACAATAGCCTCTGCCAGTTCTTTAACCGCAAACATTAAACGCTTAGCCTTTGAATATATGGAACATAGTGTCAGCAATCGTAACGATCCGAATTATCCGGATACTTTCAATGCAGACGAAGAACGTTCCATCGGCGGTGTATTTGATGGTAATTTGACATATGATGCTTCGCATATGGTATGGATTAACGGCTTATTTGCGAATTACAGCAAGAGCAAGACAACAGAAGATGATGTAACCACAGAAAACGAGAAAGATGATGAAATTCTTCTTTTCACGGACTATACGCATAAAGTATGGCAGTTAGAAAACGGGTTTGTTGGTCCGTTTGCATACTTAGGTTATGAAACAGAATTCACCGATTTTGATTTAGATGGCAGAAGTTATCGTACATCAATTATCAGAGGAAAGGTCGGTATGAAATTATATGATGGTAAATACTTTAAGCAGTTATATATTGCCCTCGTTGAAGAAGACGACATGACCTATAAAAATGACAATATGAAAACCGGTGGTGAAATCGGTTATGAATTTAATTATCCTATTTCCGAAACAACCGCATTTGTTTCAGAAGGATTTTATCGTCACTTCTTTGAATATTCTGAAAGAAACAATACGGATTTCAAATATAAGTTAGAGCTTAATAACCGTATTGAAACAAAGCTGACCGGAGATTTATACTTCGCGCCGTTTTATAACTATGAGTTAGCAGAAACTAGAGGTGCCCGTAAATCTCGTGGACAAAGTACAATGGGGCTGTCCTTGACCTATAATAAAAGCTTTGATTTATAATAAAAGAGGCCGAACATGGAATATCTGCAGTCAGAAAAAAGAGTTTTTTCGTGGATTAAAGAACTAAATCCGATATATAAAAAGGCATTTTGGATTTCACTGATTTTAATCAATTTAACTTTTCTTTTCCACACAGTTAATTTCATGTTCGGCGATCATGATTGGAATTATGTTCGTTCAGCCAATTACTGGAGCGAAGGTTCCTTTGAGGGGCGTCCGTTACACTTCGTATTACAATCTTTATTTTTCGGCGGCCATGTTTTGCCCGTGCTTAATAACTTACTGTCTTTGATGGCAATGGTTTTAAGCGGCTTATTATTAGCGCATTATTGGCGCATTCCAAAAACGGTTTTTAATTATACTGTCTTTACGGTTTTTATTGCGGTTTTGCCGTTAACACTGGTTTGGTTGTTTTATGCCAAGGATACCTTAATTAACTTGAGCTTACCGCTGATAGCCATAGGAGCCTTATTACTTGCAGATAGAAAAATATCACTTCAAAATATCATCTACCATATATTAGCGGTGGTGCTGTTTTACTTTGCATTTGCCTCATATGTGGCGGTTATTAATCTCATAGCTGTATGCCTATTGGGTAACATTTTAATCTCAAGCCTTCAGCAAACAAAAATAATCGAGATTATTAAAACCAAGCTACCAGTATTTTTAGATATTTTAATTGCTATCATCTTGTTTAAGATTACACTGGTATTATCTCCTATATCATCGGGCTATAATACGGATATGATACCGCTGGCGATGTTACCGCAAAAATTAGGACAAACATTTTATGCGATGTTCTCTCAATTATTAGCACCAATTCCTTTTATGGAATATAAATACAAGATCTTGCTACTGATTTTATGTGGATACGGGGTTATATCGGCATCTAAGACGAATATAAAACGGATACCACTGACAGTATTTTTAGTACTATGTATTTTATTTGCTTCAAAGTTAGCTTTTTTTATCGCTAACGAAGAAGGAAAGATATTAGCAGAGATGGAAAACTTTGCTTATGTCCCAAGGTTGGATTTTTATGGTCTGGCTTATATCTATGCCCTTGGCTTGGCTCTCATTTTATCTTTTACGAAAAAAACTTGGTATAAAGCCGGTGCAATACTAGCTGTTGCCTTAATGTTCATGTCCATTGTGCGTGATGTGTATGCGCAAAAGGTCTGGAAACTTGGTTTTGATGCAGAAATGAAAGCGCACGAACGCATTGTCGGCCGATTAGAGCAAATGCCTGATTTTGATGCCAAAAGAAAATATCGTCTTTTGCAGATTGGTAGCCTTTCTTTGCGTAAAAATTATTATCATAAATCCGGTCATGAACAAGTCAGTCTGGATTTGCTGGAAACTTCTTTCACCCCGAAGTTTTTATCTCATATTGTATATAATTTTTATTATCCGGAAGACATTTTCTATGGCAATGCCAGTATAAATAATCTATCCGCCGCGGGTAGGGAATATCTTAAGAACAAAGCTAAAGCCTGGCCGTCAAAAGAATCAATTTATATCGACAATGACACAATCGTTATTATCCTAACTCAAGAAGACTTGGATAAGGCACGTCGCCAAATACAATACTAATTAAATTTAAAAATCTCTTTAATATCATCATAAGACGGATGTTCTTTTCCCTTGCATCCGAGCAGAGCATAGGTAATAGGAGAAGTAAAAATACCGTAAGCCAGGTCTTGTATGTTTTGTGTGGTAATGGCTTCAATCTTTTCCACAATTTCCTCGGTAGGAACAAAACGTTTAAACAACAGCATCTGGCGTGCAATAATTTCAGCAGTCGCAGAAGAACTCTCCAAAGACATCAATAAACTGGCCTTAATTTGAGTCTTAGCACGTCTAAGCTCGGTATCCGTTACCGGTTTCTCAATCAGCTTTTTTATCTCCTGTCCGACAACAGGCAATAATTCTTTTAACTCATTTGGGGTTGTACCGGCATATATGCCAAAAACACCATCATTCTTAAGAGCATGATTAAAGCTGCTGATAGAATAGACCAAACCTCTCTTTTCTCTGACTTCTTTGTATAGTCTGGAAGACATACCACCGCCGAATATCATGGATAAGACGGAATACTGATAGTAATTCATATTAAGATGAGAAGCTCCTCTAAAGCCCAAAATCAGATGAGTTTGTTCAATATCCTTGCATTCTGTTTTACACCCGCCGACATAGATTTGCTTATCTGCTGTGTAATGGGTGTGTTGAGGAATATCCTGTATCCGCGCCTCAATCATTTTAACAAAATCATCATGGCGCACTTTACCTACCGCAACAACAACCATATTATCCGCCGCATAATGCGTTTTCATGTATTGGCGCATACGTTCGGCGGTAAATCCCTTAACTTGCGATATAGAACCTAAAATAGTTCTTCCCGATGCTTGTTCAGGAAAAGCCGCCTCTTGAAAATAATCAAAAACCAGGTCATCAGGCGAGTCATTACTTTGTTTGATTTCCTGAATCACGACGTCTTTTTCTTTTACCATTTCTTTTTCATCAAAAGTAGGGCTTGTGATAAAGTCAGAAATAACATCTGCCGCCAACTCAACATCATCTTTAAGCATTTTAGCATAAAAACAAGTGAAATGTTGGGAGGTATAAGCATTAGTGATACCACCGACATTTTCAATGTCTTCAGAAATCTGAAAAGAATCTCTTTTCTTTGTTCCCTTAAAGACCATATGCTCAATAAAATGTGAGATACCGTTATCTTCTTTTGTTTCTTCTGCAGATCCGGTATTAACCCAAACTCCCAAAGATACCGTTTCAATTTGAGATATTTCCGCTGTAACAATGCGCAAGCCGTTTTTTAATGTTGTCTGTTTTATTTCCATTATTTCCACATCTAAAAAAAAGTAACAATTCGCCAAAGCACTTCGCTTAAACGAGAATAAATCAACCCGATTTATCTTTAACAAATATAAAAAGAGATATTTAAAAAAATTTTAATGTAATATATATAATATAAAACATAGCAATTTAAATCAGGAGAAGAAAATGGAAAAGATGCCTCGTTTTGCCGTTGTTTTATCAGGGTGTGGCCGTGCTGACGGTTCAGAAATTCACGAAGCCGTAACGGCGCTGTTGGCTATAGATAAGCATGGGTGCACATATAAATGCTTTGCCCCGGATATCGAGCAATCTGCTGTGATTAATAACCTCACGTCAGAAAAAACGGAAGAGCATCGTAACGTTTTAGTCGAGTCGGCACGTATCGCCCGTGGGGATATCTCTCCTCTGGCTGAAATGAAAGTAACGGATTTTGACTGTATTCTGTTTCCGGGAGGGCTTGGCGCCATAACAAACTGGTGTGATTTTGCTAAAAAAGGGATAAATTGCACGGTGGAAACCTCTGTCTCCCGTGTTTTAGAGATGGCTTTTCATCATAATTTAGTGATAGGGGCAATGTGCATTGCACCCGTAATGGTAGCCAAAGTATTAGGAAAATATGGCATCAAAGTAACAATAGGCAATGATAAAACAGTTGCTCAAGCCATCACCAACACCGGCGCTGAACACGAAAACAAAAAAGCCGAAGAAGTTTCAATAGATGAGGAAAACTTCATTGTCACAACACCGGCTTATATGTTAGCAAAATCTATTAAAGAAGTGGCACAAGGTGCAGATGCCATGGTTCAAGCAATGATAGAATTAGCAAAGGATAAGTAATAAGATAGATTATTATAACTTAAAAGTAACTTGGACGAAGGGACTATTAATGGAAAAATTTAAATTAAAAGAAAATATCAAGACTGATCGCATAATACTCTTAAGGCGCGATCACGAGCATGATGAGATGATGTGGCAAGCTATAGAAGAAAGCAGGAACTTTATTCGTGAATATCTTTTCTGGGTGGATAGTCAAAAAGGCATCAGTGATGTTGCCAAATCCACAAATATGTTTGATGAGGCTTGGGAAAAGAATGATAAATGGACTTACAATATTTTCACGTTAGATGATTTTTGTTTGGTTGGGTGTATTGATGTACATAATATTCAGTTTTTAAACCGTGCGGCAGAGTTTGGTTATTGGTTACGTTCCTCAGAAACACACAAAGGTTATATGACAGAGGCTGTTTTAGCCCTAGAAAAAGAACTTTTCAAAGAAGGAATACACCGTTTAACTATATGTTGTGATATTAATAATCAGCCGTCGGCCAACGTTGCCAAAAGGGCAGGGTATCAATTAGAAAGCATTGCCAAAGAAGCAACTTATCATCATACCGGATTGCATGACCTGGCCGTTTATGTTAAGTTCAGTCCTTATCCGTTAAGCGGTTTTTAGATTATATGTAAAAGAAATTTTATCTATCCGGTCCATCTTTTACCGGTGGTATTTGACCGGAGGGTTTGACTTGTTGCTTGGTGTTAAACGGATCTTTTCGGTTTTCAAAATAGTGCGGGTCATACCCCAGTTTTTCACTATATTCCTTCTGTTCCTCCACATTACAACCCTTATAAGCATCAGGAATGTTATAAAAGGCATTAAACATCTCAGTCAGGGTCTTTCTTACTTCCTCTGTATCCAAATTCATAACATGTTCATTTTTTAAATTAGGAATAAGAATATAAAGTTCTTTAGATAACCTTTCTTTATCATTACTTAGCATTTCAAAAGGAAAGTAAACAGCATATTGCGGAAGATAATCTATCTCTATCGGCGGGTAAAAATATTTCGCAAAATGAGAAACATCAGCGGTGGGCTTGCTGTTAAAGTCAAATCCTTTAATCATTTCGGTTAAATCTCTGCCGTTGTAAGAATAGTACTGTCGTATGTCATCACACTTATCTTGAGGTAAAGAAACATCTTTTAAATCCACATTAACCATATGCGTGTTCGCATAAGGGAAATTATGATATTTTGAAAGCGTTTCTGCTGCCTGATCAACAAAATTTAAAAAGGCTCTGTCACAAGAAAGTTCATGCATCGTTTTATTATAGAGGATGGAAACCATTTCCGGATGTGCATCAATATCATATTTTCTTAACTCACTCTTTAACTTGGAGGCCACAAACAAGTGCGAAAGGGCGAGCTTTTGTTGGTGTGGTTCAAAATTAACCAAAGAATCACCGTAGGCAAAAACATCATCAATAGCCTGTGCCCGTGTATAAGGATTGAAAACCAAAGCTGACGTTCCAATCATATCGTTCAAGAGATCGATTTTGACATCATTTCGAAAGACATCTGCCTTAATATAGGGTGACAAATCAACGCCGCCGAAAGTAAATTGGTGGGTCAATTTTTTATGGTAACTATCGATATCAGCCTCCTTGATACCTTGGTTTTTAATATAATATCTTAGTCTTCTGTAAAATAGTTCCCCATACCGGCTCCAATATAACCTATTCCACATTTTATAGGCACCATTGACCAAAAACTCATACCTTTTTTCTATTTCTTTCGGGTCTTTGCTGTCAGGGTCGATTTTTCCTTCTTTTATAGCATTAAAATAAAATGACATATAGTCATTAGAGTGCTCTTTTAAGATGTCCGCTCTGTTTTTACTGAGGCAATATCTTTGTTCTTCTTGTAAAATAGTTGTCACGGTATCCTTTGCCAATCGATATTCCAGATCAGCTGTCAAAATTGCAGCCACATTTGCGGCTACTTCTTCAGATACCCTTAATTGTACATAACTTTTGGGTGAATTAACAAGGGTGTCTATATCAGATTGCCCACTTATAGCATGATTACGCTCATGATTGGTTAACGTTATTTGCAAGTTATAGCGCTCATTGTTAGGAACAAAACAGCGGACGATGTTAAAATATGCCTCCTTTGTATCATGTTTAATATACTTTTGCGTATACATAAAAGTACCGGGATAATCCACCGTATCGTTATAAAAACCGATGGTATCTACAAGGTTAGAAGAGGGAGGTACAGTTTTTTCTGTGAGAGGCTTAACCGGTTGTGTTTGGGTAGTCTCTTTAGGACTGCTATGAGAAAAAAACGACCAAGCCAACACTGTAAGACTGACTGAACAAGCCAATAAATCTACTTTTCTGTGAAAAGATGCTTTGTTTTTCTTTTTCTTTTCCATCTCCATTAACCCTCCTCCCATAAATAGTACTCCTTTTTTTAGCCAAAGTCAAGGCATTAAAAAAAGGCAAGTTTCCTTGCCTTTAAAGAGCTTAAATTCAAAATGTTTAGTAAGAACGTGCGTATATAACGTCCAATGTCGCCTTTTTGCCGGAAAGCAGGCATTCGCCTTCTGTCCCGCTCTGGTCAAAAGGAATACACCGAATAGTTAGTCGCATAGCCTTTAATTTCTCCAGCGTATCATCATCACCACACCATTTACCGCGCACAAAAGCAACTTTTTTAGCCTTAGTGCTGTCCAAATAAACATTGGAATTTGCAAAATAAGCCTCAAAATCTTCTTTATGTTCAATGGTGGTAACAACGTTACTTGAAAGACGCTTCTGTGCAACATTTAACATATCATCTTGAATGTGTTGTAATTTATCAGCAACAGAGCTGACAAATGCCTCAAAACCTTCAAAGTTTTTCCAGCCATCTTCATTGATTTTAATGCGGTTGCGGAACATAACGGCATTTTTTTCCATGTCTTTAGCCCCAACCTCAACAATAAGCGGTGCACCTTTTCTGGTCCATTCCCACATTTTATCAACGGAATCTTTTAAGCGTGTATCAAGTTTAACCCGCACGCGCTCATCAGCAAAATATTGCTTTTTCAAGCTATCACGGAGCTTTTCTGCATATGCCATAACTTCATCGGTTTTAGATTTATCCTTTAAGATAGGAACAATAACCACCTGATAAGGCGCAAGCTTAGGCGGTACACACATACCTTCGTCATCAGCGTGTGTCATAATCAATCCGCCGATCAATCTGGTAGAAACTCCCCACGAAGATGTATAGGCATATTCCGGCTCGTTATTGGCATTAATAAATTTAATATCAGCAGATTTGGCAAAATTTTGCCCCAAAAAGTGTGACGTGCCGGCTTGTAACGCGCGTCCATCCTGCATCATGGCCTCAATGCAATAGGTTGAAACAGCACCCGGAAATTTATCATACTCCGGCTTTTTACCTTTAATAACAGGCATAGCCATATCATTGACGCATAAATCTTGATAAACATCAAGCATCACTTCAGCTTCTTTTTCCGCCTCTTCAAAAGAAGAATGAGCGGTATGTCCCTCTTGCCATAAAAACTCACGAGTACGCAAAAACAGGCGCGGGCGCATTTCCCAACGTACAACATTGGCCCATTGGTTAATCAAAATAGGCAAATCACGATAAGAATGAACCCATTTAGAAAAAGAATCTGCAATAATCGTTTCAGATGTCGGGCGCACAACCAAAGGTTCCTCAAGCGGGCTTGCAGGTACAAGCTTACCATCAACTTTATTCAGACGCGAATGTGTTACAATCGCCATCTCTTTGGCAAAACCTTCAACATGTTCGGCTTCTTTTTGAAAAAAACTAAGCGGAATAAACAATGGAAAATAGCAATTTTCGTGATTGGTTTCCTTTATCTTTTCATCCAAAAGATGTTGAATCCGCTCCCAAATGCCATAACCCCAGGGTTTGACAACCATGCACCCCGGTGAGGACGAAACCTCTGCCATATCAGCAGCGGAAATAACATTTTGATACCATTCCGGATAATTGTTTTCACGTGTGTTTTTTAAAGCCATAGCCCCGATATCCTTATTTTATCATTAAACTAAATCTCTAGCAGTAAATATCAAAAAACAAAGCCTGTCAAGAAAATACGTAATAATCGTCTTCCTAAAAAATGATAATATTGTGGAAAAAAATTTTTTTTTAAGTGTTTTTAACACTTGTTGTGTAGAATAAAGCAAAATTGAAAGTAGGGTAAGAAAATGAAAAAAATATATCTTTCTTTAATATTGGCATTATCTGTTTTTTTAGGTGGCTGTCAGGAAAAGCAAACCACTAACCGCATCTACGTTTTTTCTCAACCCGGATGTATGCATTGTGAGTATGCCAGAAATTACATGAATCATTACTATAAAAATTATGATATAAAAGATATGAACATTCACGAAAATAACAACATGAGCCATATGTTAAAATATGCGCGTAAATACCATATAGCCCAGCAAGATTTAGGTACCCCGCTTATCATTATGGGTGATAACTATATATTGGGATGGGGTACACAACAACAACAGCAGTTTAATAAATACGCCAAAAATTTTAAGCCCGTTTCCAAATAAGCTAAAAAAAGCTCGCTATCAAGCGAGCTAAAAGGCTGTTTGCTTTATATTCCTATTTGAAATAGCGCTTTAACAGACCATCAAATCCTCTGCCGTGTCTGGCTTCGTCTTTAGCCATTTCATGAATGCTGTCATGAACGGCATCATAGCCTAATTCTTTGGCCAATGTAGCAATCTTCTTCTTTCCGTCACAAGCACCGAATTCCGCTTGAGCACGCATTTCAACATTCTTTTGAGTCGAATCGGTTACTACCTCACCTAGCATTTCAGCAATACGTGCCGCATGGTCAGCTTCCTCAAAGGCATAGCGTTTAAAAGCCTCTGCGATTTCCGGGTATCCTTCGCGATCTGCTTGACGACTCATCGCCAAATACATTCCCACCTCTGAACATTCACCGTTAAAATGCTCCCTAAGACCACTGACAATACGCTCATCAAGCCCTTTTGCAACCCCGATTCTGTGCTCATCAGCATAATTTTTCTCTTTTTCATCAAGCAACTTAAAAGTTGTAGCACCGCAAACAGGGCACTTTTGAGGAGGGGTATCACTATCGATCACCTGTCCGCAAACAGTACAAATATATTTCATTTTCTAATCCTCTCATGTAAACAAAACACAATAAAAATAAAAAAATAAAGCATATATGTCAAACACTAAATTCTGTGTAAATAAAAAGTTTTGGCTTGGCAAATAAAGTTATTAACGTTAAAATCCAAACAAACTCTGCAATAAAAGGGTTTATTGCGTAATTTTTGCTTGGAGAATAAAATGAGTGATAAAACAATGAAGATCGTTCTTTCTGTACTGACAGGCATACTGTTATTACTGATAATCGGTCTGTTTGCCCTTAAAGGTGGTTCCCAAAAGGCGGATTTAAACAAACTGGCGTTGCGTAACGGCGAATTGCGTCAGTATATGACGATGAGCCGCGCAGATATTAACAAAGCAATGACACGTGCTTTTGAGCGCATCGGCTATGATGTTGTTTCCTCAACGGAAGATAACCTCTATCCGGCTTCAACGGCAGATGCCGGTGTTAATATTTATGTTCGTGGTTATAATCCTTTTAGAGATTTGAAAACAAACCCTAAGGCTGTAAACATTCTTTATATCAGGGATTTTGATTCTCTTTATCCTGAAGAATTAAACCAGATGGACGGTGTTGCTACTTCATCGCATGATTTTTATGAGTATGTTATCAATTCCGGTTATGCTGCTGTTTATCTTCCTGAATTTACTGATCCTTCAGTTTTCTTCCCAACCCCGAAAGAAGAATTGGCTCGTAACTTGCTTTATGTTGGCGATAACACACGTCACAGTCCGGCAATTGCCGCTGCAATGGAGGCCAAACTTCCGGTTGAAATTTTCGGCCGTTTCTGGAAAGGAAATGTTGAAGATGAATACATCAAAGGCGAATATATCCATGAAAATGATTTAGCAGGGTATTTCTCTTCTGCCAAAATCAATTTGGTCAATATCACCGCTCATGAATCAGAGATAGGTATCATTCCTTCTCGCGTGTATGATATTGCCGCAGCAAAGGGCTTTATGATTGCACCTTATAATAAAGCAATCAAAGAAGTGTTTGACGATTCTATCCCAATGTTTAAAGATGCAAAGGAATTAAAAGCACTTTATGATCAATATATCAACAATCCGAAATTGCGTGCTGAAAAGGCTGAAAAAGCTTATCGTATCGCTGTTTCTGAATATAATGTTGATGCTTTTGTTCAACGTTTGAATGGTCTTGTTGAGTTTCTGATCAACGAAAAAGGCCTCTAATGCAATTAAAAGCCGGATATAAGTTTACTTTGTTTCTGGCTGTACTCATAGCGGCAGTGGTGCTTTGCACCCTGCCGTTTTTGTTATTAAAAAGGGATTGCATCCATATATATACCCAATCACCTCGCCCCTCATCACGAGAACTAGGTTTTATTCGTGAATTGAAACGCTTAGATTTAAAAGTTGTTGTAAATAGTAAAAATTTACCAACAAAGGATTCTTATGGCGTGTGGTTTAAGGACCCGGATTATGCCGCCCAAATAGCAAAATCACCGGCTAAAATCAATTTTTTATATACGGAAGCGTATTATCCGTTAGATGGGCAAAGTTATCGCAGTTCTTTAGTCATATTAACTCCTTATCGAGCCCTTTATGAACACTATATGCGCTCCAACATAAAGTCAGCAATGTTAACTTTAGGGGTAAATCTTTCAGATTTTTATAAGGAAACAGCAGAGCAAAAGAAATACCCGATTGTGTATTATGGGGACAATGACAACAGCTCACCATTAATTTCTTTACTTCAAAACAACAAAGAAGTTTGGTTTTTAGGGTCATTTTGGACAAATGGGGCAAGACATATTATGTTAAAAGAAAATTCCCCTGAAGAGCGCCGTAAAATTTTAGCCTCCTCAGAAATTGTTGTTATTTATACATCTGACTTATCAAAAATTTCTGAAAAAGTAATGGAAGCCGTTGCCAGCGGGGCACTCGTTTTTTATCCCGCCAACTCAATAATGGAAACTCTTTATAAAGGTAATTTAATTACCTATCAGGACAGCAAAGATTGTTTAGAAAAAATAGCCTATTACCTGCAAAATCGAAATGAGCTTATAAAAAAGGCCGCTACAGCACAAAAAATAACCATAGCCGAAACAAATTCAGCCACGGCAGCCAAACGGTTTTTGCAAATATTAACATGGTTAAAACAAACTCAAAATTAACTGCTTTTATTAACAATCAAAGCCGCATCAGTCATCTCTTCAGGGGTTAATTTATGCTCAAGATCTTTATATTTAAAAGTTTTTTGAATAATATGGTGATCTTCAAGCCATTTTTGCGTAAAAGCGCAAGTCTTATACTGCACTAATCCATCTTTTGTGCCGTGAAAGAGATAGACATTTGGCTTTGCCTTAAACTCTTTTTCTAAAGCATCTTTACCGCAAATAACACCGGCAAAGGAAAATACTCCTCCCAATTGATAGCGTCTGGTCAAACCGGTGTAGAGGGCTAGCATCGCCCCTTGAGAAAATCCCATCAAGAAAGTATTTTTATTACTGATACCATATTCTCTTTGTATCTGTGAGATAAAGCGGTTAACCCGAGAAGCCACCTTACTGATATGCACCCCCATCTTATTATAAACATTGATAATATCACAAACAGAAAGATCAGGGTTATGTCTTTGTCGCGTCGGATCGATATCTTTTAATCCGAACCACTGCTTCTTATATTGACTGATTTCACAGGCCATCTCAGATTCCGGAACCACAATCAACGCATCATGAATTTGTTCTTCCAATAAGTACATAAAAGGCAAAACATCAGCCGCATGACTAATATATCCGTGTAGAAAAACAACAAGCTTTAGAGGGCGGGCTGAATTTTGAATTTTTTGATATACAAAATCGTTCATATAACGCTCCATCATCACATTATATCATCATATTTAAAACCAAATCATTAAGATAAACCTAATAAACGGAAAATAAAATTATCTGATAAAAATACTTGACAGTTTAAAAAATAAGAACTAAAGTAGAACAAACTTTAGATAGGAGGGTACATGTTAACACCAAAACAACACAAATTGTTGATTTATATTGATGATTTTATCAAGACGCACGGTCATTCCCCATCTTTTGAGGAGATGAAATTGGCTGTCGGCCTAAAATCAAAATCCGGTATTCACGCTTTAATAAATTCTCTTGAAGAACGAGGCTTTGTTCGCAAATTGGCACATAAAGCCCGTGCTTTGGAAGTACTTAAAATGCCGGAGATAACGTCTTCGGTGGAGCATATAAATAACGCCGCTAATGATGATGGTGAAGAGTTCTCACTCATGATCCCGCTGTATGGTAAAATCGCAGCCGGCACGCCGATAGAAGCAATTGCCAATCCATCAGAATACATATATATTCCTAAAAGCTTCTCCACGCAATCAGAGCTGTATGCCCTAACCATTGAAGGGGAATCAATGATTGAAGCCGGAATTTTTGACGGAGATACAGCCATCATTCGTCGGGCGGATCAGGCTAATAACGGGCAGATAGTCGTTGCTTTGGTTGATAATGAGGAGGCAACGCTAAAGGTTTTGGATAAAAAACCCGGTAATGAGGTTTGGTTATTACCCTGTAACAAATCATATAATCCGATTAAGATTACCAAAGATCGGCTAAAAATTCAGGGTGTGCTGTATGGTATCGTACGCAAATATAATTAGGAGCTCTAATGGAAAAAATTGCAATTATAACAGCGATGGAAAGTGAGTTTAAGGCCGTCCTTTCGCTATATGATTTTACTCAAAATGGTTCTGTAGCTACAACAAAAGCTCATGGAAGTGAGATAATCTTACTTAAATCTGGTATGGGTAAAGTAAACGCGGCATCAGCCACACAAAAGGCCTGTCAGCTTGGTGCACAATTAGTGATAAATACCGGTTTAGCCGGTGGAATTAATCCAAAGCTTGATAGGGGGGATATTGTCCTCGCACGCCAAGTGTGTTATCACGATGTATGGTGTGGAGAGCCCAATGCCTATGGGCAAGTGCAAGATATGCCGCTATATTATGATGCACCGGATAATCTGGTTCATAAGGTCATATCAGATCAACCGGATTATAAATCTGGTCTCATCGTAACCGGTGATCAATTTTTAACCGATAAACAGCGCTTAAGAGAGATAAAAGAGATCTTCCCCAAAGCTCTTGCGGTTGATATGGAAAGTGCTGCTGTAGCACAAGTGTGTTATCTTAACCAAATTCCTTATTTATCTCTGCGTATCATCAGTGATGTTGTTGGAAAAGAATCTCAGTTGGAGCAATATAACAACTTTTGGCAGCAAGTACCACACAAAGCATCAAAAATGTTGGCTGATGTTTTAGCTCTGATTCTTAAATAAAGCTCTATTTTTTGCTTAAAAAAACGATTCTTTGAGGATATCAAAGAATCGTTTTCTTATAAGTATTTTATGATTACATATAATTACGACGTGCTACCTCGACTAAGGCGTAAATCAGCATAGATATAAAAGAGCTGATAGTTAAAAACAGAACAGTATACCTTAGCCCCTTAGCTTTATAGTAGTCCTCATAAAAGGCAAGCTTTCCGTACTTATTGTCTCTTTTTTCACTTTCGTAATAGGCACTGACAATACCAATTTTTGTGAAGTAAAAAATCCATATAAACAAAAGAATGAAGAACAATAAAACGGATATACCATAAACAACATTAAGAGTGGTAATATTCGCTACAAAAGGAATCATAACATTCAATGCAACAAGTAAGATAATCCAAACCAAGCTTGTTATAATCAATTGCCTAAAATATCCATTCCAGGCTGAGTATCCGGCATCATGAATGCGTCGAACACTCAATGAAGATATAACTAAAAGCTCAATCACAAGGAAAGTAATGACAAGAGCTATGCCGAGATTTTCAGAACCGGTCAGAGCAACAAAAAGACCGGGCAAAAGAAGTATTAATACAAGCAATACAGGTAGGTTAATAAGCATGAAAGCCCAATATTCATAGCGCGATGTTCTACCTTTGTAATCAAAAATCTTTTTGATAGCATTCCACCAGGTAGCCCACATTCCAACTGGATGTTTAACATCTTTCTTTTCTAAAGAATCAACAACAGGTTTTGACAACATCTCCTTTGTTGCAACCGCACGACTGGCCGAAGCCCTGCTGTTAACCTTTACGGCATTTGCTTTAACAGGTGCTCTCTTTGCCTTTTTTTGCGCCTTTTTCTCTTCATTATGGGCTTTAATTTCAAGCACTTTTTCAACCGGATTAACGTTTTCTTTAACCGGAACCTGAGAATTTAAGACCTTCTTTGCCTCAGTTTTAACCGGACTTTTAGCCGTAGTTTTCTTCTTAACAGCAACCTTAGGGGCTGTTTTTGTGTTCGAAACAGATGTTTTACTAACCATAATTATCCTCATAAAAAAAATTAAGTCTGCCATTATAATAATCAAAAAGTTTACAGTTACAACAGTTTATCTCATTTAAACCACAGATTTTTCTACAACGCGTATATTTCATAAAATAACATTGACAGCCAAAAACAGAGGGCATAATCTCTTGTCATTAAGAATACAAAAAAGGGAGACGATAATATGGCCGTGTCAACAGCAGTTGCCAAGCTTATGGAAGAATACAAACGCTTCTTGCCAATAACGATGAATGAGCTTTTTGATAAAGATAGCAAAAGAGCGGAAAAATATACGGTTGAATTTGAAAATTTGGTTTTTGATTATTCCAAAAATCGCTTTGATGAAGGTGTGTTAAATGCCTTAATTGCTCTGGCAGATGAGCATCATCTTAAAGAGCGTATTGAAGATATGTTTTCAGGTAAAAAGATTAATATCACCGAAGATCGTGCCGTTTTACACACCGCACTGCGCCATTTTTCCGATACGCCGGTTTATGTTGACGGTCGTGATGTTATGCCCGATATTCGTCGTGTTTTAGCTAAAATGAAAACATTTTCAGAATCGGTCAGAAACGGAACATTTCGCGGTGCAACGGGCAAAAAGTTAACAAATATCGTTAATATCGGCATTGGCGGTTCTGATTTGGGTCCGTGCATGGTAACAACGGCCTTAAAAAAGTATTGGGCCAAAGATATTAATTGCTACTTCATCTCCAATATTGACGGCACAGCCTGCGCAGAAGTACTGCGTCATATAAATCCCGAGGAAACACTTTTTATCGTCGCATCAAAAACTTTTACCACCATAGAAACCATAGCAAACGCCAAAACTTGTCGGGAATGGATAGTGAAAGCCTTGGGTAATAAAGCCATTGCCAACCATTTTGTTGCCATCTCCACAAATGCCAAAGCCGTATCAGAGTTTGGTATTGATGTTGAGAATATGTTTGAATTTTGGGATTTTGTCGGTGGCCGTTATTCTCTATGGTCTGCCATCGGTTTATCCATTGCATTGGCCGTAGGATATGATAACTTTGAGTCTCTTCTCAAAGGGGCAGAGGCCATGGATAAGCATTTCCGTACGGCACCGTTTGATAAGAATATACCGGTATTGATGGCATTGTTAGGGATCTGGTATAATGATTACTACAATATTCATCGCTATGCGGTTATCCCTTATAATCAGTATTTGAAATTGCTGCCCTCGTATTTGCAACAATTGGATATGGAAAGCAACGGTAAGTCCGTGCGCTTAGATAATAAGAGAATTACAGATTATGCCACCGGGCCGGTGTTGTTTGGCGGTGCGGGGACAGATGTCCAACATTCCTTCTTTCAACTATTACATCAGGGGACAGCTCCCGTTCCGGTAGATTTTATCGTGCCCGCCATATCGCAAAATGAGATGGATCCGCATCATGAGATCTTGTTAGCTAATGTTTTAGCACAAGCAGAAGCCCTGATGAGAGGAAAAACAATCAAAGAAACGACAGCAGAGCTAAAAGCCGCTAAAAAAGATGATGCAACGGTTGAAAAACTCAAACTAAATAAAAGCTTTGAAGGCAATCGTCCGAGCAATATGTTTCTCATAAATAAGTTAACGCCATATAATTTAGGTACATTGATTGCTATGTATGAGCATAAAGTTTATGTTCAGGGTGTTATCTGGGAAATTAATTCGTTTGATCAATGGGGTGTTGAATTAGGTAAGCAGTTAGCCTTAAAGATTTTGCCAGAACTGCAAGGCAATACCGATGGCAATCATGATAGTTCGACCACCCGTTTGATTGCAAAAATCAAAGGCATTCGTTCAAAATCGCTGTCTAAAACAGCCTAAGTGCCATAAATAAAAGAACAGCCCATGCCTGAGTGCATGGGCTGTTCCTTTAAGAGTAGTACTTGAGTTAGAAGGTGTGTTCCTCGATGACCCGGGCAAAGTCTTTGTAGCGTGTCGGTTGTTCAAGACTAAATACCTCGAGCCACACTCTACCCCATTCTCGACGGTCTTTCGTGTTAAGCTTCACTTGCCCGCATTCCATAAAGGCCTTAAAAGCCTCAAAGGTAATAGGCAACTCTCCTACATTCAATATGAGGACACCATAAACCTCAGACTCCAACTGGTCTTCAGGAAGCCCGCACTCCTTCCAAAGCTTAAGCTCACTAACGATCTTTTTAACATAAGCAGGATCTTTACTCGTCAATCCTTCCAGGATAATTACAAATCGCAGTTCAAGAAGTAAATCGTCAGGATATTCCGGAATTCCATTCCTAAACTCCTGAAACGCTGCCCTAAGGACTTCTCTCCGTGCTTTGCGCGAATACCTCGTAAAGTCTTTCAGGTTGTTAAGGTCGCCATACAAGATGGTGAAAAGCAACCTTCCGGACAAAGTACCAAGTATGCCCGTTTCATGGAGAAAATGATGAAGAGGCCTTCTTCTTACACTTTTTCTCGTTTTTGTTTTTCTTTTTTTCATAATGATAGCTATTTAAGTAGATAAAATAATTCAGGATTGAGGCCATCCTAGAGGTATAATAAATTTTTGTCAAGAAAAGAATGTAAAAATAGCCGCCTAAAGACATAAGAAGGATAAAATAAACCCGCCGATCGGCGGGCTCTCATTTTATACAATTTTGTTAAACAATCTCTTCCAACGAATAGATGTAATCCAGCTGATGGGGTTAAACCAAGAGGCCTTATCATCATGGGAGTAAAATAAGAAACGTGCTTTTCCTTCAATGTTATCCAACGGCACAAAACCAATATCTTTACGTGAATCATTGGAATTATCACGGTTATCGCCCATCATAAAATAATGTCCTTCTGGAATGGTAAACACCGGCGTATTATCAACAATTTCGACGTTATCACTATATTCCAATATATAATGTTTCTTTCCGTTAGGTAATGTTTCGGTATATTGCGTAAATTCTTGAGGGAAGGGTGTGTATTCACTGATAACATAGCGTGTTGCATCTTCTCTTGCAACAACTTTGCCGTTAATATAAAGCCGTCCGTTTATGACTTGTACCGTATCGCCCGGCAAACCGATGACACGCTTAATGAAGTCGATATTCTGATCTTGCGGGGATTTAAAGACAACAACATCGCCGCGCTCTGGAAGATCCTGCCAAAAACGTCCCTTAAATGACGGAAAGCTGAACGGAAAAGAATGTCTGGAATAACCATAGGTATATTTGGAAACAAAGAGAAAATCCCCCACTTCAAGCGTCGGATACATAGAACCGGACGGAATCTTAAAAGGCTCAAACCAAAATGTACGGATAAGTCCCGCAATAACAATAGCATAGCAAACCGTTTTTAATGTATCGATTAAACTATCTTTTTTATCTTCATTATCTCTTTTTTTGCTTTCCATAATACACCCAATACAAACACAAAACTTATCTGACTATAAAATAAGGCAAACTAAATGCAAGTTCAAAGCCAATGATATGCACATACTTAAAAGATATCAGTAAGCTAAGAAGATATCTTTTTAGAAAGCGCCTGAATCTTCTTTTCTAGTTCTTCAATTCGCTGATCATAAGGATCAGGTGCCTTAAGGTTAACACCATACGCCGCAAAAGTATCACTCTTTTTACCCTCGGTCTTATGGGCAGCCACACCAATCACGGTCGTGTTGGCTTTAACATCTTTAACCACGGTGGCATTCGCTCCGATTTTAGCATTTTTCCCAATGGTAATAGGGCCCAATATCTGCGCGCCCGAGCCGATAATAACGTTATCTTCAATGGTCGGGTGGCGCTTGCTTCGTGTTGTCAAAGAAATACCGCCCAATGTTACACCATGGTACATAGTAACATTATCTCCGATAACGGCAGTTTCGCCGATAACTGTTCCCATACCGTGATCAATAAAGAGATTTTTTCCTATTTTAGCCCCCGGATGAATCTCCACACCGGTTAAGAAACGCGCAAATTGAGAAATAAGCCTGGCCGTCAAACACCAATTTTTAACCCAAAGCTTATGTGCTAATCTGTAAAATAAAATCCCATGATACCCTGAAGAGCATAAAAAAGCCTCTGTTCGGCTGGTGGTTGCGGGATCGCGTTTAATGATGGAATCAAGTTCATCAAGAAAATTCTTGAAATTTGTTTTCATATTTGTTATAACCTCATCTCGTATTAAGAAGTATTTAATAAACACTAAGGTAATATAGACATCAGGATTAACGAAATCAACAAAAAAGAGCACACAATGGTAGAAATTATAATAAACGGGCATGCCGGCAGATTAGAAGGCAGATATCACAAAGCAAAACGCAGCGATGCACCTGTAGCTTTGATATTACATCCTCATCCGCAATATGGTGGTACGATGAATAACAAAGTCGCATACGCCTTGTTTACTTGTTTTAAGGATTTAGGATTTTCGGTACTAAGATTTAATTTTCGCGGAGTCGGAAGATCACAGGGGGATTTTGAAGATGGTCCCGGTGAGCTTTCAGACGCCACCATGGCCTTAGACTGGTTGCAGGCAAATAATCCGGATGCCAGACAATGCTGGATTGCCGGATATTCCTTCGGTGCTTGGATTGGTCTTCAGCTATTAATGCGTCGTCCGGATATCAATAATTTCATTGCTGTTTCTCCTCCTGCAAATGAAAAAGATTTCAGCTTCTTAGCACCTTGTCCGACATCGGGTTTAATCATCCAGGGTGGTCTTGACGATATCGGCGATCCCAAAATTGTGGAAGATCTCGCCCGTCGCCTGAATATGCAACGCCACATAGATGTTGATTTTGCCATGATAGAAGAGGGCGACCATATGTACAATGGTCATCTGATAGATTTATATAAGATTGTCGGCAATTATGTTATTGAAGCCTTACAGAAAAAGGCTCCGGCAAAGAAACGTCGCGGTCGTCGTAAAAAATCAGAAATTGCCGAACAGTTGTTGTTAGCAGAATCTCAAGCCAATGAAGATGATAGCGATTTATTGGATGATGAAGATTATGATGACGATGACTTTGATGACGAGATTGATGACGACGATGATGATTTTGATGACGAAAAGTAATTAACTCTCAATAACAAGAAACCCGCCAACCTTGTTGGTCAGCGGGTTTTCCTTCTAATCATAAAAAAAATTAAGTTTCACTTATCCGAAATAGGCAGCAATTTCTTCTGAGTTGCCACGTGCTCTTAGAGCCTCTTCAGCCTCATCGCAAAGCATCCACTTCCACCTTTTAACATAGACCATGATTTCTTCATGGTTTCTGCGCTTAATGAGAGCTACTTGGGCCTTGTCATACAAGGGCCATCTCCCAACATAGGTCTTAATTTCCTCAGAAACGCCACGCTTAATGAGAGCCATCTCAGCTTCGGCGCAAAGACAATGGCGCCCAATATAGGCCCTGATTTCCTTATGAACGCCGCGCTCAATGAGAGCCACCTCTGCCTTATCGGGCAAATGCCACTTCTCAACGTAGGCCATGATTTCCTCATGGTGACCTCTCTTGATGAAAGCCATTGCAGCCTCATCACAAAGTTGATGTCTCTCAATGTAGGCCATGATTTCTATATGAAAACCTCTCCTAATAAAAGCCACTTCTGCCTTATCGCAAAGTTTCCACACCTTAACATAGTCCATGATTGCATCAGGAGTGCCTACATGAATCAGTGCATACTGATAGTTTTGGGATAAATCTAACATAATGTTTATTTTATAACGAGGTTCGATCCTTTAATCTGGTCCTCTGAATGGGTTAATAATTTAAATAATTAGGTATGTTTTACCCATATTATAAAGCATAAAACCAAATTGTCAACTCATCATTTGACAAAACAAATTATTTTTGTTTATTTAATCCTTATTATATTATTGAGGCCTTTCGTAAATCGCTAAACTTATCAAAAAAACGACCTGCCGATTCATTCGACAGGTCGTTTTGTAACAACAAAAATGATGAACTCAAAATTATTCCTTGCCACCACGTTTTTTATTGCAAGCATCGGCAATATATGTCATTGAAGATGTCCTTTGTTTTCTTTTCTTATGCTTCCGTGCCTCAAATGTATTACGAGCAACATTGACATCATTATTAAGGTTATATGAGAAATACTCACCCTTGCAACTTTCATCAATTTCTATGCCACGTTCTTTATAAAAATTACAAATAGCTTTAACTCCTTGCTCCGAATCTGAGATACACTGCAGAGCAAGTATAGCAACATATGCAGGATCTTTATCTCTAATATAACTACCTTTAACAAAGCTAGATTTACCCGCTATTTCTGGGTCTTTATCAGTTTTTGCAGTACGGCTGTATGCAATTTCATCAAAGGCCTCAACCAATAGCCTATTATCTGGATAGAATGGGGACAATCCCTTGCTGGATACTAAAAATCCTTCAACATCATGAATGTCATAACAGAATTGCTCCATAGAACATCTTTTAGAAAAAATGGCAATAAATTGGCTCTTATTTATAGTGCCTGATAAATAGCGATTTACGTCATTCATAAAATCAGCCATGATATATCTCCTTTTTATAAAACACTCCTTAATAATAGCGCCATTATAGCAGAAAAACGACCATGTGTCAAGTCGATTTTATATAAGGGGTGATGAGAATCCCATAAAACAAAAAAAAGCCCACCACAAGGGTAGGCTTCTTTTATTGGCGGAGATGTAGGGGCTTGCAGGATAAAAAACGTCCGGTGAACGTTTTTTACCGAAAGCTATAGTAGGTGTTAATGAGCGACTTTGCTTTCAAGCAAACCAAGCGAATTTAGACCTTTCTTGCCCGAAGCGTAGTTAATGAGTGCTGAAAGCACGAATTTACTTTAGCAAGACGAACCCTTTAGGGTGAGAATCCCATAAAACAAAAAAAAGCCCACCACAAGGGTAGGCTTCTTTTATTGGCGGAGATGTAGGGATTCGAACCCCAGGAGGACTTGCGCCCTCGTCTGATTTCAAGTCAGGTGCATTAAACCAGCTCTGCCACATCTCCATCGGACTGAGACTATCTAATAATCAACAAAAAGGGAAACGTCAAGAATTTTTTTCATTTTTTTTCACAATCTTTAAGATAATATGTATTTTTATAGCATAATCATCTCAAATTAGTTGACAAAAATAAAAAAGAAATTAAAATCCCGGCTATAATAACTAAAAAAGGAGTAGGTCATGGAACCGAGAGTTGTTAATGTAAATGGGGTAAAATTAGCGAATAATTTGCCTTTTGGGTTAGTGTGTGGACCTTGCCAGATAGAAAGTCGCCAACATGCGATTGATATCGGCGGGGCAATGCTTGAGATAACAAAAGAGCTCAATATCCCGTACATTTTTAAGGCTTCATTTGATAAGGCTAATCGTACATCTATTCACGGCGCACGTGGTGTTGGTCTAGAAGAAGGTATGAGAACCTTTGATGAAATCAAAAAATTATATAATAACATACCTATCGTGACAGATGTTCATGAGGTTTATCAATGTGCCGAAGTTGCTCAACATGTTGATATGTTGCAAATTCCGGCATTTTTATGCCGTCAAACGGATTTGGTGGTTGCTGCTGCTAAAACCGGAAAGGTTATAAACATCAAGAAAGGCCAGTTTTTAGCTCCGTGGGATGCCAAGAACTTGGTTATAAAATGTGATGAATCCGGCAATCATAATGTTTGCTTGACCGAGCGTGGAACAAGCTTTGGCTATAATACGCTTGTAACCGATATGCGTGGTCTTGTGATTATGGCAAGAGATACAGGTTGTCCTGTAATTATGGATGCTACGCACTCCGTTCAACAGCCTGGAGGAATGGGCGGATCATCCGGTGGTCAAAGAGAATTTGCTCCGGTCTTAGCTCGTGCAGCTGTTGCTGTCGGTGTAGCCGCGGTGTTTATGGAGACGCATGAAAATCCGGATAAAGCTTTATCGGATGGACCTAATACGATAGCCCTAAGGGATATGAAAGGCGTGCTGGAAACATTAAAACGCTTTGATGAAGTAGCCAAAAGCAATTTACAGCTACAAGTTATTCCATCAGCAGCATAATATAGTAGCAAATAAGATAAATAAAGCGCATATTCTTTATGCGCTTTTTTATTTGGCAACAAGAAATCAATCACAACCTGAGAGCAAAAGTCTGAATAGACATGGTTTCCTATTTTTATTTACCAACGAGTAGTTCATTCTGATAACTGCTAACGAAGTTTACCAGCACTTTAGTAACTTCTGGCTTAAATGAGGGCTTGTTTTTGCGTTGTTCAAGTGTATACCCGGTATTACTCAAAAACTGATAATCTGCTGCCTTGATGGCAATCTTATAATCAGAAATCTTGTTATATTCTCTTATCATATCAACGGCTAAATCACGGTCTAGTCGATATAAATGGAAAAAATCATTGATACGCGGATTTATGCCTGCCTCGCCAAAGTCAATAAATCCATTTAATTTACCGTCTTTTATAATCATATTACCGGCGTGTAAATCATTATGACATAAAGCTAAACCATCGGTTAAAATTGCGGTTTTGAATGTATCCAAGTTTATTTTGTCGCCACTTACAGCTAAAATATGTTCTTTTACGATAGCATAATCAAAATCAGCTTGCGTGGTTTTATTTTCATTGCGGCAAGTTTTAACATATTTTTGCGTTATTGTTTGCACTTCGGATATAGGAATATTGTGAATTGCCACCAAAACTTTAGCAATATCCACGGCCAATTGATGGCGCTGTTTAGGATTCATGCTGTCGTAAGCATTCTTCTTCTCATTAAAACTTTCCAACAAAGAACCTTGTATTTCATGATGATAGGCACATTTACCGTTAAATTGCACATTTACTACTTTTGATTTTAGCTCATCCGGTAAGTATTTTTGCATTAAAGCGGAAATTTCAGCCTCGCGTTTTTGCTCCATAAGGGAATCATCACGGAGCGGTATGCGTACAATCCAGCTACCGACACGATAACCGCGAGAACGTGAACCGCCAAATAGCTCAATCGCATTTTCAGTAGTAAAAGGTAAATCAAAATAGTTCAAATTCATTGTAAATCCTTTATAAAAACGATTTCAACAATTTCATAAAATATGACGACGAATTGTCTTTTGTTTTATATAGTCCATAGCCAATATAAGCTAAAACCATATAATCCGTCTGCTTTGGCTCTATCTTTGAGGTTGTTAATTTGTTATATTCTTTTAAGCTATCAATCGCCAATTGGCGATTGATTTTGTAAAGCGGAAAAAAGTCCTGGTGTTTTGGCATAACAACTACATTCCCAAAGTCAATAATTCCGGCCAAAACATCATCGCTTTTATCATCAAGCAAAATGTTACTGCCGCTTAAATCATTATGGCATAAGGCTTGTTCGATATTCGGCGATGTTACTTTGTAATTATTCAAATCAATACCATGTGGCAATAACTCTTGTCTTGCCGTCTCAAAATCAAAATCTTCTCTTGCTGTAACATCCCAGTTATCAATCGCCTCATTTGAAGCCGGAATATTGAGAGATTTATAGTCAATTTGGTGCATTGAATGGAAAAACATGGCAATATCTTGCGCCAGTTTTGCCTGCTGTTTAACACTCAAATTTTGATACAAAACAGCATATTCGCTTTCCTGACGACCATCACAAATTTTACCGTAAAATCTTTTGGAAACGGAGAAAGGATATTCGTATTCAACCAACTCAATTTTATGGATTTTGCCCTCAAAATATGGCATTAGATACGGATAAATCGTATCAATAATAATTTTTTCACGTAGCATTGTTCGCCAAATCATCTCAGTCTTAGGAAAACGCACAATACAATCATCTACATAATACGCGACCGAGCGTGAGCCACTTTGCAAACGAATAAGATGCGCGATTCTACTAAATCTACATAGTCCCAAAATTGCACGAATAAAATTTAAATCTTCCGCTTGTTCTACTGTCAGATAATTCACCAGAAGCTCCTTGATTACTATAATAAAATATAAAACATGAAAGCATAATTTTTTCTTAAAGTTGAAGCAAAAATCCCGCAGTATCAATAAATGTATATTAAAATTTTTAGTTCACTCTCGCAAAAAAAAGCAGGGAAAACCCTGCTTAAAAATCCTGATGATTATCTAACAAATTACAACCCGTCATTAGCTTTGGTTGGTTCCATCGGGAGATATTGTCCGACACCGCCGAAGTATTTCTTCATAAATCCTTCCTCATTGCTCATAACAGGGGTCTCATCAGAGACAATTTTAACTTCTTTGCCTTGTTCTTTCGTCAGTTGAACAACCTTTTCCACCTGTCCGTCTAAGTTGAATTCAACGGCAACCACGCGGCGCTCCAACTCTTTTGGCTTAAAGAAGGCCAATCTTTTAATCGTGTAACTGGTATAAATCCAAGATTTATGATCCAAGCTGGAAACCACCGCCGGTGACCCCATAATTTCACGAACTTCATCTTGTGACATACCACGCCTTAATGCCGCAATATCTTTTGAAGAGGGCATATTACCTTCAGTTTGGTTAAAATAATCTGTTGAACAGCCGGAAACAAGCATAACACCGACCAGAGTTGAAAAAACAATATTACGTATTGACATCTCTAAATCCTTACAATTATATATAAAGCATATAACAACCCTATAACACAAGGAATTAAAGAATGCAAAAAGAATTTTCTTATCCTTTAAAAATTGAAGAGTTAGGGCAGGGAACACAGAGCTATACCCTTAGTGCTGACAAGGATCAGTTAAAATATTTGGCCGAAATTTTTAAGGTTCCGGCTGTGAATAGTTTTAAAACCACCATGAAGCTCATCTTTCAAAAAAAGCAATCCAAACTTGATGTTATAGGTCATCTTGAAGCCAACTTAAAACTTAGAAGTGTGATTTCCTTAACAGAGTTTGATAAAGAATATCAGACAGATTTTAAACTTACTTTTGACACTAACGCAAAATACGAAGATATTTATGACAATGATGAAGATATCAACCTTGATGTGCCAGACATTGTTATAGATGGCAAAATTGATTTAGGAGATATTGCTATAGAGCAATTAGCCCTAATACTCGAAGATCATCCTCGAATGGAAGGTGAATCATTTAATGCTGTTATTGAAGATAATAGTCCGATAAGACACAATCCGTTCACGGTGTTAGAAAAACTCAAAAAATAAATCAACGCCCGTCTCTTGATGGAGAATTTCGGTAATAAGATTGTGTTGTTTCAAAATTTACCCGAGATTTTTTATTTCTTCCCATAACAAAGCCATTACGTTCATACACGGTAACGCTCATGTTATTATCAAACTCATAAATATCTACCCCGAAAGGTTTTTCATTCAATAAACAATAGTAATGCTTTTGCATTCCTATATAAACATCATTTTCATCTATTACCGGTTCTTCCGTAACACTATATGTGTATTTAGTACAATTCATATCTAAGGCTTTTCCTCTGTCATAAAGAGACAGAGTCATAATTTTTCCATCTTTATCAAAAATAACGTCTGCGCCATGTTTTTTACCATCAACAACTGAATAGATCCGGCTTACCTTATTATCCTTAACCTCTTGATATATATTTACGGTATTGTAGGTGCGGATATTAAGAGACATCGATTTTTCTCCATAAATCATTGTGTTATCAGTTATTGGAGAAAGTTGCTCAATTTGTTTTGGTGATGCAATTTTATGTATTTGTTTTACACCTTTCTCTACAGGAGAAGGAGGTTCAATTTGTTTTGGCGATTTATCTGCCGTTTCGTTTCCACCAACAATTTTCTCAGCTAAGGAAACAGTATTTGACATAACGTATTCACCAATACCCCCCATAGATTGGTATTGCTGATATTCCTCTTTTAATTTGTCATCAAATTGTTTGCCTAAATCAATAGCATCTTGACGTTTACCCTCTATTTCTTGTACCCAATCATCTTTTCCGACGGCTTTTGCTGCCCAACTCAAAAGAGATACAGTATTTGATGTGACATATTCACCAATACCCCCCATAGATTGGTATTGCTGATGTTCTTCTTTTAATTTGTCATCAAATTGTTTGCCTAAATCAATAGCATCTTGACGTCTACTTTCTATTTTTTCAGCTAAATCATTTTGTTCAATAGCCATTGCAGCGTTACTTAAAAGAGACACGGTATTTGACATAACATATTCACCAATACCCCCCATAGATTGGTATTGCTGATATTCTTCATCTATTTTTTTATCAAATTTTTTACCTAACTTAACTGCATCTTGGCGTCTACTTTCTATTTTTTCAGCTAAGTCATTTTGTTTAATAGCCAATGCAGCGCTACTTAAAAGAGATATAGTATTTGACGTAATATATTCGCCAACACCACCTGTGGATTGATATTGCTGATATTCTTCTTTTAATTTGCCATCAAATTGTTTACCTAAATTAATAGCATCTTGACGTTTGCTTTCTATTTTTTCAGCTAAATCATTTTTGTTCACAGTATCGGCAATGCGCTTTAAAAGAGATACCATATTTGACATAACATATTCGCCAATGCCCCCCATAGATTGATATTGCCTATATTCTGCATCAACTTTTTTATCAAATTGTTTGCCTAAATCTACGGCATTCTGACGATTGCCTTCTATTTTTTTAGCTATATCACTTTTCTTATTCATAGTTACCCTCTTAAAAAACAACATAGCAGCTACATTATCAGAATAGCACAATCACTGCTTTTATTCAACACTTAATGCTAGCAATTAATTATAAAAAAAATATTAAGGTAACATCAACAATCAGCAAAGCAATAATCCCGCTACATCTGAAAAATCTTAAAAAAACTCTTGCCTTTTATATTTTTTTTATATAAAAGCTATATTCAATAGCACCTGAGTTTACCATTTCGGTAATCAGGGGTTACTTTGTGTCAAATAATTTTAGATAAGAGTTAAAGAAATGGCTACACCTAAGAAAAAAACATCTCAATCTCGCAGAAATATGCGTCGTGCGCATGATGCTTTAACACCTAATGCATATCACGAATGCCCGAACTGCGGTGAATTGAAAAGACCTCATAATGTCTGCCCAAAGTGCGGTTATTATGATGGTAAATCTGTTGTTGCTCAAAAGGCAAAAGAAGAGTCTGAAGACTAAAACATCAATTAATTTTTATGGAGAGGCCCGTGTCTGATAAAAATCTGGTCATATCTATAGATGCTATGGGGGGGGATAATTCCCCCAAAGTAGTTATAGAGGGGTTATTTTTAGCGCATAAAAGAAATCCGAATATCCGTTTTTTGGTATACGGTGATAAGTCAAAGGTTGAAGCCGAGATGGCTAAATATCCTGACTTAAAGGAAGCTTGTGAAATTTTTCATACCGATGATTTTGTTCGTAATGATGATAAACCTTCTCATGTGATTCGCAATCGCTCGACCAGTATGTACCAGGCTATAGAAGCCGTCAAACTAGGCAAAGCGCAAGCTGTTGTTTCCGCTGGTAATACCGGTGCATTGATGGCTATCTCCAAAATGGTTTTAAAAACAATTCAAAAAATTCATCGTCCGGCAATTATTACCGTAATGCCTCATGAAAATGGGCGTTATGTTATGTTGGATTTGGGTGCAAATACGGAATGTGACGGCATTAATTTGGCAGAATTTGCCATTATGGGTAATATCTATGCCAAATGTGCATTAAACATCAAAAAACCGCGAGTCGCTCTGATGAATATTGGTGCCGAAGAAATGAAGGGCAAGAATGAGATTCACGTTGCCGCTCATATCATTAAAAGCACACACTTAAACTTAAATTTCATCGGTTATATAGAGCCGCACGAAATCCCTCAAGGCAAGGCAGATGTTATTGTTGCTGACGGTTTTTCCGGCAACATTGCTCTAAAGTCTGTTGAGGGTACAAGTCATTTAATCATGCATATGATTAAAAACAGCATCAAATCTTCATTTCTTGCCAAGTTAGGTTTACCGTTTATGATGGGCGCTGTTAAAAAATTAAAAGCAACCTTAGATCCCAGATTATATAACGGTGCAATGTTGGTCGGCCTTAACGGTTTATCGGTAAAAAGTCATGGTGGTATAGATGCCTTTGGCTTCTCCGTTGCTGTTGAAAACGCCGCAAATTTAGTTGCGACAGGGTTTGTAGATTCCATTCGTCAAGAGTTAGAACACATCGATTTAGATGAAATTTCACAGGAAGCGTACTATGAAGTGTATTAGAACAGCAGTTATCGGTTGTGGTCACTACCTTCCTCAAAAGGTTTTGACGAATGATGACCTTTCCAAAATGGTCGATACAAATGATGAATGGATAGTGACCAGAACAGGTATCCGTTCACGTCATGTTGCTGATAAAGATGAAATTTGCTCAGATTTGGCCTTAAAAGCACTTCAAATGGCCATGAAAAACGCTTCAGTAGAAGCGAAAGATATAGATTTAATTATGGTCGCAACAGCAACTGGAGATAAAACATCCCCTGCCACAGCGTGCCTTTTAGCCGGAAAGATCGGGGCAAAAAGTGGAACGGCTGCCGTTGACATAAATGCGGCTTGCTCTGGCTTTGTTTATGCCTTAACAATGGTAGACAATATGATTCGTTTAGGTCAGATTAAAACAGCCGCTGTTCTCGGAGTAGAAACACTATCAAAAGTAGTAGATTGGTCAGATAGAAACACCTGTGTTTTATTCGGTGATGGCGCCGGTGCAGTTATTGTTCAAGCCTCAGAAGGAGAGGGAACGTCGGCCGATACAGGCGTGTTAGCGACAAAAATTTATGCTGATGGAACACAGGCTGTGAATTTATATACCACGGGCGGTGTATCAACAACGCAAACAGCAGGATTCATTAAGATGAACGGTAAAGAGGTTTTCAAATTTGCCGTTGGAGCGATGAATGAAGCAAGCCTCGCCGTTCTTGATCAAGCCGGAGCAAAGACAAGTGATGTTGATTGGCTATTACCACATCAGGCAAACAGCCGCATTATTACAGGAGTCGGACAAAAATTAAATATACCGGAGGAAAAAGTTATCGTAACTGTTGATCACCATGGTAACACGTCTGCCGCATCGATTCCTTTGGCTATTTCCGAGTCCGTAGAAGCCGGTAAAATAAAAAAAGGTGATTTAGTATTGATTCCGTCCATGGGCGCTGGCTTTACTTGGGGCGGATTGTTGATAAGATTTTGATTCTAATCAAAAAAAATAATCTGCATAATTTAAGATAAGTTGTTGAATTGTAAAACATCAAAGATTATGCTACAAGCCATATAGAACAATTATATTTTGGAAGGTGAAAAATGACAACAGTTACGCGTGCTGATATTGCTGAAGACGTTTGCAGAGAAATCGGTTTGTCCCGCAAGGATGCCGGCGATATTTTGGATATGATGATTGATGAAATTAAGAATGAGCTGATTTCCGGTCGTGATGTTAAAATTTCAAAGTTTGGTTCTTTCTGGTTGAAGAAGAAAAATGCACGTATCGGCCGTAACCCAAAGACTGGTGTGGAAGCAGAAATTACGCCACGTACCGTTATTTCTTTCCGTTCATCTCACATCTTGAAAAAAGCTGTTAACAAAAAAGTTGGATAATAAATCATCTTAAGATTAAAGGACGGTGAGATGCCGTCCCTTTTAAAAGGTTCGATCATGGGAATTAATAAGTCGAAATCAGCATTTAGGAGTATAGCCGAAGTCACGGAGGATTTGGGTGTAGCACCCCATGTCTTGCGTTTTTGGGAGACAAAGTTTGAGCAAATAAAACCCATGAAAACAAAATCATCACGTCGATACTATCGGCCGGATGATGTCGAGTTGTTGTCTTTAATAAAAGACTTGCTATATAATCGTCGCTATACAATTGAAGGTGTACAAAAATTATTTAAGAACAGAAGCCTAAAGGATATTTTAGGAACAGAGATACAAAAAGATTTTTTTGAAGAAGAACAAACTTATTCTACAGCAGATGAAAACAAAATGATTGCCGCGATTAAACAGGCTGTTCTGGATTTATCTGATGTTAAGGATCAAATGTTGATGGCAATCAAAGATCATTAAGGGTAAAATATGTCAAATATAGAACAACGGCTCAAGGAAATAGAAATGGCTTTATCTGATATAGAGCGCGTTGTTGAAGACCTAAATGAAGTGATCATAAGACAAGGAAAAGATATAGCCTTTTTGCAAAACCAAAATCATTACTTAATTGAGGCGTTACGCAATACACAAAGTGTTGTAAAATCTCTGGATGAAGAAACTCCTCCGCCTCACTATTAATATTTATTTCAAAAGACTTTAAGACATAAAATATTCCACATAAAGGAATATCCCTGCTACGATAATGCTAAGGAACATAATTGGTAGTGACCATAACATGAAACGCAAGAAATTGATAGCGCGACCTTCACGTGCGGCAATTCCTGCAACAATAACATTAGCAGATGCACCGATTAATGTACCGTTTCCCCCAAGACAAGCTCCTAAAGATAAAGCCCACCAAACAGGCATCATCGCCTCTCTGCCACCTAAACTCTCCTCCATGGTCTTAAGCGTTGGAATCATGGTTGCCACAAAGGGAATATTATCAATCATAGCAGAAAAAACAGCAGCACCACCCAAAATAACATAGGCACTCTTCATAATACTTTTTTGTGTTAAAGAAAGCATATAATGTCCTGCTTTTTCTAAAAATCCGCTATGCTCCAGCGCGCCGACAATAACAAATAATCCAACAAAGAAGAAGATAGTTGTCCAATCGATATGGTTAAGGATGTCTTCAATTTTTTCATCGCTTTCTTGGTGATTAGTTCCCATAGTGTAAAGCAATAGCAAAATTGCTGCTCCTAATAAAGCGATAAAACCGTTTTCAATTCCGATATGTTCGGCGCAAACAAAACCACCCATCACCGCAAATAGAACAAACAAAGATTTATAAAGCAAATGAAAATCTGTTATAGCATCCTTTTCATTAATGTTCATAACCAAACGTCGGTTAGTTGCAGATGCCGTCATTGTTGGTCCCCAAAAGTACACAAAAATGGCAATTAAAATGAGCATAATCATCACAGAAATCGGTGCGATGTGTAATAAGAAATCCGTAAAACCTAACTCAATCGCAGATCCGATAAGAATGTTAGGTGGATCACCAATCAAAGTAGCAGTGCCACCGATGTTTGAAGAAAAAATATTAATTAAGAGGTATGGATACGGATTAACCTCAAGTTTTTGTGTAATTTGTAAAGAAATAGGCACCACTAATAAAACTGTTGTAACGTTATCTAAAAAAGCAGAGAATATAGCGGTTACTAAAGCCAAAACAACCATAATACCAACCGGATGGGCCCTGACTCTTTTAGCTCCCCATATGGCAATATATTGAAATAAACCGGTTCGTTCGGTAATGCCGACAATGATCATCATTCCGGTAAGTAATGAAATGGTATTAAAGTCAATGGCTTGAATGGCTTGATTTTGCGTCAATACGCCGAGCATTATAAGCCCTGTTGCTAAAAAGATGGTGATAACGGCCCGATTAAATTTTTCACTAAACAGCAATAAATAGCATATTCCCATCGCTGTTAAAGCAAGAGTTTGAGGGGTAAATATATGTCCGACAGATGATAACATTCTTAGTCCCCTACATAAAGTGTCTCACGTATATATAAATGCTTGCTACTCCAATAGAACAAAGCATCACGGGAATAGACCATAGCAAAAACTTAATAAAATTAATAGCTCTTCCTTCACGTGCAGCAATTCCCGCAACAATAACATTTGCCGAAGCCGCTATCAATGATCCATTGCCACCAAAGCATGAGCCAACAGACAAAGCCCACCAAATAGGCATCACCGCTTCTCTTCCGCCCAAACCTTCTTCCATAGTTTTAAGCATAGGGATCATTGTAGCCACAAAAGGAATATTATCAATAATGGCAGACAATAAGGCCGAAGACCACAAAACAAGAAAAGTAGCTTTTTTGATACTTCCTTCAACCAACATCAACGCTTGATGTCCTAAGTAATCCAAAATACCGACAATTTCCAGTCCGTAAACCAAAGCAAATAATCCCGTAAAAAAGAAGATAGTTGTCCAATCTACCAAAGAAAAAGCTTCCTCTGTTTTAATATCTCTTTCTTGGTGCGAGAGTCCTAACGTATAAAGAGCTAACAAAAAAGCGGCGTTAAACAAAGCAATCGTTCCATTTTCAATATGAAAACGTTCGCCTAAAATAAACCCTGATATGGTTAAGACGAGAACAAATAAAGATTTCCAAAGCAGGGCGAAATCAGTAATACAGTCATATTCATTAATCGCCAGAACCTCTTTTTGTGCACTTGGTGATATCTTAAAACGACGACCGTAAAATAAATCAAATACCAATAACAACAATATCATACAGACAATAACCAATGGTGTTAATTCGTATAAAAAGTCTGTAAATCCCAAGCCTAAAGCTCCACCGATAATGATATTTGGGGGGTCTCCGATAAGAGTGGCCGTTCCTCCGATATTAGAAGCAAAAATTTCCATGAGTAAAAAAGGATAAGCAGAGAGTTTTAATTTTCTGGTTATTTCAATCGTAACCGGAACAATAAGCAATACAGTAGTAACATTATCAAGGACAGCGGACAATACAGCCGTTATTATACCTAATATAGCAAGGATTCCTCTCGGGTGCGCATTCACCAATTTTGTTGCAAAAACAGCTGCAAACTGAAAGGCTCCTGATTTTTCGGTAATACCTACAATAATCATCATACCAATCAAAAGACCAATAGTATTAAAATCAATTCCTTTAATGGCCTCTTGATAACTGAGAATCCCAAACAAAATCATACCACCGGCACCAAGCATAACCGCAATAGCCCGATTGAGCTTCTCGGTAAACAATGCCAAATAGCTCACAATCAAAATAAAACTTGCAACAATTGCGCTAGATAAACCAAAAATCATAGCTACACCTTTTACACTACATAAGGAAAATATATAAGAGTAATAGTTAAAAAAAGAATACCAAAAAACAAAAAAAGATAAAATGAAGATTATTCTTTTTTCATATACCAGTACTTAAGTGCACGATTTTTTTGTATGGCAAGCGCAACGGCTCTTAAACGAGTCATATAATGATCAAATTTTTTAGGGACAAAATCAAGTGGATAGGGATTTTCCAATAGTTGCTTAATGTCATCGCAAATCATAACCTCTTGAGGTAAAAAATGTCGACAAAAGGCATACCTTGCTGCAGCCATAACACTCGTGTCATAACCAACTTTTTCAAGCAATGCTTTTTCATCAGTTGATTTTGATAGGCGTGTATCTTTATACCATGTCCCTAAACCCAAATAGCAATATAATTTCTTCCAAGGAAAACCGGCCCCTGGATCTGGCTTTCTTGTCGGGGCAATATCCGAATGTCCCAAAACATCAAGCGGATGAATATTATATTTATACATCAAATATTCAACCAGATGACAAAGTCTGCTGGATGCTGCTTGACCATAGCTCGTAGACCTTTGTCCCATGTCGGGGCATTCAATTTCAATACCGATGGAACAACCATTCAAGGACTGTCCTTGACTGTTAAGCCATTTTGATGTTCCGGCATGGTAAGCCACTTTTTCCGGTTCAATTACCGAGGTTAACCTACCGCTCTTGCTGATAATATAATGCACACTCAATCCTAACTGATCAAGTGTTTGTAATTGCTGTTCGGGGTTTCCCGTAGAACAGTGAATGATAATATATTTTATCGGTTCCGTACGCTCCCGATAATGATCAAGAGAATAAGACCGATCAATTTTTATTTTTACCGGCATAAATAACTCCTTATCAAAATAATAAATAAAGAGAATTAAAAAAAGCTTTACAAAAACAGTATAGTGCGTTATTTATCGGCAATATGTAAAAGGCATATTATCTTTATGCTGGCCAATTCTATCAAGAGAGGATCATATGAAGGCAGAATTTTATAATCTGTTAGGTGAAATAAAAAAGAGTGCTGAGACATTTCGGAGGTTTCTTTGACTATGATAATGCCAAATTAAAGCAGGAGGAATTAAATACTTTAACAGCTGATCCCAAACTTTGGGATAATCAGTCAAAGGCGATGGCATTGACCGGTGAAAAAAATATTCTTGATGAACAGATTGCCTATTATGAAAATTTGATGCAATCTATTGCTAATACTGAAGAAATGATAGAACTGGCAGAATCTGAAGGTGATGAATCCTTATTAACAGAGTTATATAACCACCTTGAAGATTTAAACAAAACCGCCAAACAACGAGAGCTTGAAACCTTATTATCCGGAGAATATGATAAAAACGATGCTTATCTGGAGGTTCATTCCGGCTCTGGGGGAACAGAAGCACAAGATTGGGCGGAGATGTTATTGAGAATGTATTCCAGATGGGCGGAAAAGCATAAATATAAAATAACCTATGTTGAAGAAACAGAAGGTGATGTGGCGGGTATTAAATCTGCAACAATAAAAATTTCCGGCCCATTAGCTTACGGATGGCTTAAAGGAGAAACCGGCGTTCATAGGTTGGTCAGAATTTCTCCATTTGACAGCAATGCCAGAAGACATACCAGCTTTGCCTCCATAAATGTTTATCCCGTTCTTGATGATACCATAAAAATAGAAATAAATCCCGCGGACATCAAAATGGATACTTACCGTTCATCTGGTGCCGGCGGTCAACATATCAATAAAACCGAATCAGCGGTTAGATTAACCCATATTCCGACCGGTGTGGTTGTTTCTTGTCAAACAGAGCGTTCGCAGTTTGCTAACCGTGATCAAGCCATGAATATGTTAAAAGCCAAGCTTTATGAAATAGAACAAAGAAAAAAAGACACTGAAGCTTCAAAAAAATGGGAAGAGCAGGGTGATAACGGATGGGGCTACCAAATACGTTCTTATGTATTGCAACCTTACAAAATGATAAAAGATCTGAGGACAGAGGTAGAAACATCAGATGATAGGGCAGTATTAGATGGTGATATCGATATATTCCTGTCATCTTATCTGTCACATAAAGCAGGCTAAGTTTTTTAAAGGATCAAATTAAAAAAATTTTTCCGATAATCTTGATTTTTTGATTCCCCTTTTACTACATAAAAAGTATAAGGAGAAAAAATATGAATATAGAAAAATTAACCGTAAAATCTCAAGAAGCCGTTAAAAATTCAATAGATATTGCTATCAAAAGCGGGCATCAAATTGTAACACCGCTACACTTGTTGGTAGCCATTATGGAAATGAATGAGCCGGTGATAGATAACCTTATCACTGAAAGTGGCGGTAATTTGGCATTAATAAAGTCTAATATAGCTGAGGAGCTAAAAAAACAACCTTCAGTTAGTGGTGAAAATGTACAAAGTTCGCTTTCTCAGGAGTACAATCGTTTATTGATTGAGGCTGAAAATTTCAGTTCTCAAAATAATGATAAGTACGTTACATTGGAACGCTTATTACAAGTTTTAGCGCAAAGTTCCGGAAATAAAGCCTCTGATATCCTTAAATCTTCAGGTGTTGATCCTGTAAAGTTAAATCAAGCTGTCAAAAATTATCGCAAAGGACGTTTAGCCGATAGTGAAACATCTGAAGACACCTTCGAAAGTCTCAAAAAATTTACCACAGATCTGACCGCCCGTGCAAAATCAGGTAAATTGGATCCGGTTATCGGCAGAGATATGGAAATCAGAAGAACAATTCAAGTTTTATCAAGGCGTACAAAAAATAATCCGATATTAATAGGAGAGCCCGGTGTTGGTAAGACAGCAATCGTCGAAGGTTTGGCTATGCGTATTGTTAATAATGATGTTCCAGAAAGCCTAAAACATAAGCGCTTATTAGCATTGGATATGGGTGCTTTGATTGCCGGTGCAAAGTTCAGAGGCGAGTTTGAGGAACGCCTAAAATCTGTTCTAAAAGAAGTAGAAGAAGCCGCCGGACAGATTATATTGTTTATAGATGAAATGCATACAATTGTCGGTGCTGGGGCTAATGAAGGATCAATGGATGCCTCAAACTTATTAAAACCAGCCTTAGCTCGAGGAGAACTTCATTGTATTGGCGCAACCACATTAAATGAATATAAAAAATACGTCGAAAAAGATGCTGCGTTGGCGCGTCGATTTCAGCCAGTATACGTTGACGAACCTGATGTGGAAGAGACAATAACAATTCTACGTGGAATAAAGGAAAAGTTTGAATTACATCATGGCGTTAGAATTTCAGATTCTTCTTTAATAGCAGCAGCAACATTAGCTAATCGCTATATCTCGGATCGTTATATGCCGGATAAGGCGATAGACCTCATGGACGAAGCTGCCTCATCTTTGAGGATGAGCATAGATTCTAAACCTGAGGAGTTAGACACCTTAGATAGAAAAATTTTACAGTTAAAAATAGAAAAAGAAGCCTTAAAAAAAGAGAGTGATGATGCTTCAAAATTGCGCATGACCGAGGTCGAAAAAGAACTGGCAGATTTTGAAGAACAAGCTAGAATTTTGGAAGAAACATGGCAACAGGAAAAGAAAAATCTTCAAAAAATGACGGAGATAAAAGATAAATTAGATAAAGCCAAAAGTGAGGTGCAAATAGCCGAACGTCGCGGCTTGTACGAACGGGCTGGAGAGTTGCAGTATGACATTATTCCTAAGTTATCCTCTGAATTAGCTGGCCTTGAAAAAAATACCAAAAAAACCGAACAACAAACCGTTCAACCGGAGGATATTGCTAAGGTTGTGTCCAAATGGACAGGCATTCCGACAGATAAAATGTTGTCTTCGGAGCGCGAAAAACTATTGCATCTTGAAGATCACCTCAAAAAACGTGTCATTGGTCAGGATGAGGCTGTATTAGCCGTTGCAAACGCCGTACGCAGATCCCGTTCCGGTATTTCAAACCCAAATCAGCCGATAGGTTCGTTTATGTTCTTGGGTCCGACAGGTGTCGGTAAAACAGAACTGAGCAAAAGCTTGGCAGAGTTTTTGTTCAATGATGAAAATGCCATGCTAAGAGTGGATATGTCTGAATATATGGAAAAGCACTCGGTCGCACGATTAATTGGTTCGCCTCCGGGATACGTTGGTTATGAAGAGGGTGGTATATTAACCGAAAACGTTCGCCGTAGGCCCTATCAGGTTATTCTGTTTGATGAGGTGGAAAAAGCCCATCCTGATGTATTTAATATATTGCTTCAAGTTCTAGATGATGGTCGTCTGACAGATAGCAAAGGTCGCACCGTTGATTTCAAGAATACTATTATCATCATGACCTCAAATTTGGGTGCTGAGTATCTGACAGACACCAAGCTTGATACTGCAAAACAGACAGAAAAGGTCTTAGAGGCATTAAAGCAATCCTTCCGTCCGGAGTTTATTAACCGAATAGATGATATTGTTGTATTCAAGCGGTTGACAAAAGATGATATTTATCAGATAGCCGATTTGGCAATGACAAACATTGAGAATCGTCTAAAAGATCGTGGTATAAAATTAAACTTATCTTCCAAGGCCAAAGATTGGATTGTCAATAATGGCTATGATGAAGTTTATGGCGCGCGACCGCTTAAAAGGTTGTTGAAAAAAGAATTGGAAAATAAGTTGGCATATGCCTTATTAGAAGGAAAAATATCAGATAATGCCGTTGTAAACGTGGGCATAGGAGATGATGGATTAGTTTTTAACTAATAATTAAGTCCAATTAGATTAAAATCCCTCCGTAATAGAGGGATTTTTTTAATACCGAAAAGTATTGCAAGGTCATAAGAAATATGGTACAATAAATCATGGGTGTTAACCATGGGGAGAAGAGAGATGACTAAAACAACAAGAAAAGAAAGAAAGAAAAGAAAGCAAACCAAAAAGGCAATGAGACAAGAGGCTGATCAAAAGAAAAGATCATCACCTTCAAGTACATCTAAAGAGGCACAGAACAGGCAAAACAGAGTGGCTGCAAGGGCAACAGCAAGGAAAGCAGCGAGGTCAGGAAAAACTGCCACAACAAAAACAACAACCACAACCACCCAGTATACTAGAGCTTCATATACGGCTCAGCCGCAATCATGGACAACTGTTCCACAGATATCTAAACCCCAATCGGTAAATCCCAGAGATGTTTACAATCTTACACCTGAAGAAAGAGCAAGAGCGGAGCATAGTAAATTATCTACAAATATGACCGGTTATGTATCCCTCGAATCACTTGTAAATGCCGGTGTTACACAGCAGGACATTCAAGCTGTATTAAATGCACAAGGCACAGATGATAAAAAAGCAAAAATGATTAATCAATTGTCTTCAGGTTCTGTCAATAATAAAATGGCCTCTTGGGCAGATGGAGTAAATGGAGAATGTCATGGCGATTGTCTTTCCGGTGTGCAAGGCTGTTTTTTCCGTTTGTATGGTAGTGATGAGAATTCCCCGCTAAATAAGAATAATCCTGTTTGGAATGACTACAGACGTGTTGAGGATAAAAATTCCGCTTGTTCGGCACCTATGGTGTTAAAGAGGAGTGGCGATTTTCTGACAGTGTCCGTTCCAAACTATGCTAGTGCTGATTATAGAGGACATCCGGTAGCAGAAGCCAATAAAAAGATGAACGATTTTAATAAACAACTAAAACCGGGTACGTTGGTTGTTGCTTCCGGTCGAGTATTACCGCCAGGTTCGAAAGGTGCTGAAGGAACTGGTTATAGTCGCAGTGAAATTCATGGTCATATTTGGGTAAAAGATAACAAAGGTCGTTCGTGTAGCGATGGAGCGCAGTTAAATATAAAATTCTACAACTACGGTCCGACAGTAGATATATCCATTTCCATGCAGGCATCAATAGATCCGGCATTAGCCAAGGCTCTGCTTGAACAAAAAGAAAAACGTATTCAGCAAACAATGCAAAAACATAAAACAAAAACACATTAAGGGACGGAGGATATCATGACAGCAGAAAATATCAAAGAAATTAGTGAGTTTTTTACCCGTCTTAGTCGGTTGTTAAAAGATGGGAGAGAAGAAGAAGCACGAAATTTAGTGGAAAAAACATTTGGTCCGAAAGGTGTTGCTTTGTACGATGTGATACGTGCAAATAGCAATATGTCCGTTGACGAAATAGCGCGAAAATTTGAAGAGATTGCCGGAAGAACATTATTAGCTGCTGCCAAATTTGAGGAACATGAGAGATTAGAAAAAGTAAAAGCAACAGAACAACAAGAAGAAGCTGCCCAAAAACAACAAGAATCAATCGCCAAACTAGAAAAAGAAGCAAAAGAACGTCAACTCCAGTTTGATGAAGCTGTAAGATATCTCGCAGAATTAAGAAAACAAAGAGAACGTATCCTTGAAGAAAAGAGAAAACATGAAGAAGAAAAGAAGCGTCTTGAAGAAGAAAGAAAAAGAAGAGCAGAAGAGAGGAAAAAACATAGAGAAGAAAGAGAAAAATTAGAAAAAGAAAATAAAAAAGAAAAAGACAAAACAAAACATCAAAGAAGAGCTCAAAGGATTCAAGAATTAAAAGCAAAAGAAGCAGAAGCCGCCAGAAACTTAAAACAATTAGATGATCAAATTAAAGTTCAGGATAAAGAAATTAAAGCCAAACAAGAAGAATTAGCCAAGGTAGATAAAGAAATAGAAGTTGCTCAAGAACGTTGTAAAAAGACCAAGGAAGAATATGAGGCCGCTAAACAACGTGTTGCTGAAAGAATGGAAAAAGACAAAGCCTCAGCCACAGCTACAGCCGCAAAAGAGAATACTCCTGCTACCACCCAGGCAACTTTGACTGCATATCAGCAGAATCAAGGTACTGAACGCTAGTTTCATATTAAACGGATAAAAATCTGACATTTTAGCAAAAGATTAACCTCTTAAAGCCTAATCTTGCATAAAGATATAATCATTTTTTTAGGAGGTCCTATGAAAAAACTTTTGCTCTCACTTCTAGGTGCTGTTTTATTTGTTTTTAGTGCCAATGCCGCTGACGTAAAAGATCCGGAGAATGCGCTGTTGCTGCAACTAAAAGATGGCCCAGTCATTATAGAGATGTATCCGGATGTTGCCCCTAACCATGTTGCCAGAATAAAAGAATTGGTACGCCAGGGTTATTATGATGGTCTAAAGTTTCATCGTGTTATTGAAGGCTTTATGGCTCAAACCGGTGATCCTTTAGGCAACGGTACCGGTGGTAGCGGAACAAAATTAAAAGCCGAATTTAATAATAAACATCACGGTCGTGGTACTGTCTCAATGGCACGTGCTCAAGATCCGGATTCGGCAGACAGTCAATTCTTTATTTGTTTTAAGGATGCCGGTTTCTTAGATGGTAAATATACCGTTTGGGGACAGGTTGTATCCGGTATGGAATATGTGGATCATATTAAAAAAGGTACGGGAGATAACGGCCATGTATATGATCCGGATGTCATTGTTTCGCTTAAGGTCTTAGCAGACACCCAAAACTAAATTTTTAGGATTTTCTGTGTGTTATCCATATAAAGACAGCAGGCCTTTTATAGCCTGCTGTCTTTATTTACGTTTGATTAAAATCAAAAAAGACTTCTCGAAAAAGAGAAGTCTTAGAACAATGGTAGGCGCTTGAGATTGACTTCACTTCGTTTAGTCGCACTGGCGCTCATCAGCCTAAAGGCTGACCGGCATCCTTCCGTCTGACTTTCGCTTGTAGTCGAACCCTTCCTTAAGGGTTCGCATCCGGGTACATAATATACAAATAAAACCTCCCTATAAAAGGGAGGTTTTATTTATATGGTAGGCGCGCAGGGATTCGAACCCTGGACCCACTGATTAAGAGTCAGTTGCTCTAGCCAACTGAGCTACGCACCCATAACCGATAACTTGCCCCACTATATCTAAAGTTTTTTTTTTTGCAATACTTTTTTTTATTTTTTTTGATATTTTTTTCATAGGATAAATATCTTGTCAAAAAAACTTTTTTTGATTATATAAAAAACAAAAAAGAGGTCAAAATGCAGATATATTTGGTAGGCGGAGCAGTAAGAAATTCTATTTTGGGGATTCCTGTTAAAGACAGGGATTTTGTTATAACAGGTGCTACAGAAAAAGAAATGACATCACTCGGTTATAAAAGAGTAGGCAAAAGTTTCCCCGTATTCCTGCATCCCGATACAAAAGAAGAATATGCCTTAGCGCGTAAAGAGATAAAAAAAGGTCCCAAGCATGGAGATTTTCAGTTTATTTTTACACCGGATATCAGCCTAGAAGAAGACGTCATGCGCAGAGATTTTACCTGCAATGCCCTCTATCAGGATTTAATTACCGGTGAAATTATAGATTTTTGCAATGGTCGTCAGGATATCAAAAACAAAGTGTTGCGCCATGTTTCTGATCATTTTGCGGAAGATCCGCTTCGTGTCCTAAGAATGTGTCGTTTTGCATCTCAACTGGATTTTTCCGTGGCCCCTGAAACCATGGAATTATGCCAAAAAATGGTTAATGAAGGACAACTTAAAAATTTAAGTCCGGAACGAATATGGCAGGAGTTGGAAAAGGCTTTATCATCTAAAAGCTTTTATCGCTTTATCCAAACCGCAAAACAATGCGGGGCATTATCAGAAATTTTACCTGAAGTTGATGAACTCTATCAAGTGCCTGAGCGAACAGATTATCATCCGGAAGGCAATAGCGGAGATCACACCTTATTAACAATAAAGGCAGCAAACAGCACAGATGCTATGGTCAATTTTGCAGCTATGTTGCATGATATCGGCAAAATAAGGACAGATAAAAGCTGTTGGCCATCTCATCATGGGCATGAAAAACTCGGCATAGATATCATTAAAACCATCGGAAAAAGATTAAGAATTCCTAAGCCTTATGTAGATTTTGCCACATTTGTTTCCCAGTATCATATGATATACCACCAAAAGATATCATCACAACAGTTTGAAATGGCAGATATTGCAATAAAATTATCACATAAGCGCAATAAAAAGTATTGTCATCGCTTTCTAGCCGTATTAAAAGCGGATATGTGCGGGCGAGATCGCAAAGTTCCCGATAACGAGCAAAAAGAATTTAATCAATTCGAAAGTTATATGCAAATACTGGAAAATGCCGCTGCACACAAAAAAATTTCCCAATTAAAAAATTTTGATAACCTGATACAAAAAGTAAAAGACGGTATAATACCGCCATCAGTATTAAACGATACATACATCAAAGAGATTTTAAGAGAAAATCCTCTCCATAAAACGGTTGTGTAAATGATAATTAATGCTTTAAAAAAAAGATAAATATGATTAAATCAGAAGAGATATATCTGAGATTATATTTTTCATTATGGGGTTGTTATGAAAAAGAGACTTTACTTTACTTTTCTTATTATGATGACGGCAGGTGTCGTATTTTATGCCAAAGCACAAGAAATCAATACTAATCAGCAAACAGCTCAAAAATACAACTTAGATGAAAACAAACTACAAGCCTATCAGCTCAAGGAACAGGCAAATAATGTTGCTGATAAGAATTCATCTCCATTAAACGATCAATCCCAAGAAAACGATCCAAAAATCATAACAGAAACAATACCAGATGGTCGTATAGAGAAGTTGGTTGATGCCAATGGAAACATTATTGCTGAAAAGACAATAAAGAATGATAAAGTTGTTCAAAAGATACTGAATTACTATTATCCGGATAATAAATTGATGCGTAGGGTTACAAACAAAGGTGATAGCTCTGGGTTTTATGCAGAAGAGTATTATCCCAATGGCAAAGTTTCTTCTCAGGCCATGTATTTAAATGAGAATAACAAAATCGGTATTGAGAAAAAATATGATGCCTACGGTACATTGCGCCAGGAAATACCTTGGGTATTGCCCCAAAATGCACAAACAACAAACGGTGTCCAAACCACAATTCGTCAGGGAAAAGTTATCACTTACTATCCGCAAGGGCAGGTGGCTGCAAAGTTTGCTGTTGGTAAACCAGGTAAGACAACATTTTTTGATCGTCAGGGTTTTGAGCTAAAGGTTATAGAAAATGCGGATATCTTAAAATTTACTAAGGAAATAGATGAAGAAGATTGTGAGGGAACAAAAGTACATCTTGATTTGGATGCGTTAGTTGAACTGTATGAAGATGAAGGGGATATTTCTTATAACAAGTGCGGTTTTCCCTATCGTGAAAACTTCCTTTACGAAGTATATGAAAAAAACAGTAATAAAACAACTAAGATTACCTATGATGAAACCGGTATGATACGTCGCATTACCTCGTACATGAATGGTAAAAAGGATGGTTTAGAAAAAAAATATGATGCCTCTGGTAATTTGATAGCCGAAGTTAATTATAAATACGGTAAAAAACAAGGGGACGCCAATGGATATTTCCCAACCAGAGAGAGAGCTTTTCACAAGCATTATGAAAATGGCAAAGTTGAAGGTGTCTTAACCTGTTACTTTCCTGATGGAAAAGTAGCAGCGACCTTTCCTTATAAAGACGGCTTAAAAGACGGAACAGCAGTAGTTAATAGCCCGATAGAAAAAGAAATAAAATTTTCAAAAGGTAAAATATTAGATGCTCCTGAAGAAAAGGCACGTCAATTGGTATCTGTCCTACCGACCTTAAATAAAATAGACAGCAGTTGTGAAAATGTAGATTCTAAGCTGATGAAACTGTTACTTAATATAGAAACAATGGAATATGATATTCTGTCAGTTTTCAATATTTCCATACCACAGGAATGTGCAGATATAACAACTTTCAAACCTGAGAGCAACACACTAATTTGTCGTGCCGGCAAGGATAAATCTAAATTAACCATTCCATTTAGCTACACAAGGGGCGAATATGCGGTAGAAAAAGTGTATTCGGGAGACAACGAGTTAGTTTACGAAATTCCTTATATGAGTAAAAAAAGACAAGGGATTGCCAGAAAATATGGTAAAAATGGAAATGTTGTAACCGAAATTCATTTTAAGGAAAATCAAATGGCAGAAACTTCCAGAAATTACTATCCAGCAGGAAGGATAAGAGATCTGGTAACAATAGCAACAGACACGCCACGTCGCCTTTTAACTCGTTATCAAGAAGATGGTACTCTTATTTTTAGTTTGACATATAAGGACAAAGATAAACAAGAAGCCTATATTAGAGAGAATAACAAAGAAACATTTATTCGTTTCTATAAAGGAAAGCCGGATGTTATTCGTGAAAATAATCTGCAAACTCCACATGATTTTACGGAATATAGTTTAGCACAGGGAGAATATGTCAGGTATGAAAACAACAAACCCGTTAGTGGTGGAAAAATATGTTCCAACGCTTCAGCAACTACTCCTCAAGCTAAAAGCACACCGGCTCAACCGTCATATGTTACGGAATCTATCACCGATAAAAAGGAAAATAACTTAAATCAAGAAAAGGAATATCATCTTGAAAATGCGATTATTCCTTCACCAAAAGAAAAACAACAGGCGCAACTGGCTGCAAAAAACATTGGTCCAATACAAAAACCCGCTATAGAGCAGATGGCTGATGTTGTGCAAAAAGAAAAAATGAATACGCCGTTTAATCATATGGAAAACAATGCTGAGCCGAAAACGGAAAAATTTTATTATCCCAACGGAAATCTGTATAAAACCGTTAAAACCAGAGGTCCGCGTACCGAAGAAATAAAAGAATATTCCAAAACCGGTTTGATGCTGACGGATACAGTGTATAACAAGGATAAAATTACCATAGAAAAATACTTTGGTTCCGGTGAAGTGCGTCGCAAAACCGAAAAATCATATGATGATAATGCCGTTATGGCCTTTCTTCATAGGGAAGACTTCTTTGATAGTGGTAAGCCGCGTTATGAAATTTCCCGCAAACCGGATACATTATTGTTTTCAGAAAAGGTCTACGGTCCTGCTGGTAATCTGAAATCAGAGACAACACAAAATTCTCCCCTGTCCTTTACCACCAAGGAGTATAATGAGGATGGAAGTCTATCAAAAGAAGTAAAAGATAATGATACTAAATCTGCCAAAGGAGTGCTGTCCTCTGTCTTAAAAACAGAAGGAAACAAAAATGAAATAGTAGAATACTATGCCAATGGCAAAGCCAAAACTGAAATTATCTTTTATGCTAATGGTGAAATTTCTGTAAAAGGTTTTTCACAAAGCGGTGGTTTAGAAAAATATGCGCATCTTGCAGCTAACGGCAAATTGCATATTGAAAAGCCGTCATTGAGAGTCATTCCTTCGTACCGTGAACGTTATTGGGTAGACTACAATAATCCGAGATGGATAGAAAATCAGGATAAGTATTCCGTCAAATCAATAGCGCGGTTAAATTTGGATACAGCAGCACATATATTATCAGAGCTGGGTATGAGTACTCCGGAAGTGATGAAACAACTGTATGAAAGATATTAATCTAAAAAAACAACCCATAAACTATTTTACGGGTTGTTTTAATATTAGAAGCTTTCCCAGTGCAATTTCTCAGGATTGAACCGATCTTCCGGTTGTTTTGGCTCCTCATCAGGGTAGCCGACGGTAACAATGGCAATAGGTAACATTGTTTCCGGCATATTAAATTTCTGTTGCAGATTTTCAACGACTAAAGGCATGGGTGCCGCACCGCAAAAACAGGCTCCTAATCCTTTTGCGTGGCAAGCAAGCAAAAGATTTTCTGCGGCTAATGAGCCATCAATTTCAGCAAAATTCCAATTTTCCTTCTCACGATGGAAAGTCTCTTTTGTATCTGCACAAACAACAATAGCACAGGCTGCGTCTTTTGCAAAAGAGGTCCAAGGCTGTATTTGTCTCAAAGATTTAAGCGTTTCTGGGTTTTCAATAACCAAAAAATGCCACGGCTGCTTATTGTGGGCAGAAGGAGCATAACTAGCGGCCCGAACAAGTTCAATAATTTGTTGTTTATTTAGTTTCTTATCCGAACGATACTGACGCACAGATCGGCGTGTTAATAGACCTTCATATAATTCCATAACAAATCTCCTAAAATCAGTTAATTGTACGTTCCAGTTGCGTGATATGAGGCAAAACCAAATGTTCAATCAAAAAACTCAAAGTCTTTTCGATAGTTGCATCTGTATTTTCAATGACAGTATATATATCCTTAGGAGTTTCATTTTGGTTAATTTTATTTGCCAGTACTTTATATATTTCTGCCATTTCAGATAAGGAAGAAATTAATTCCGCCGCAAATTTAGGGATGTTAAGCTGTGTACATCCGCCCCAAAATCCTTCCACAAAACCGAATTCGATTTCTTGTTGGCGTATCTGGCAAAGTTTTTCCAATCCTAAAGGATTTTCAGTATTTATCAGATGAACAGGTAATTGTAACGTATTTGTTCGTACAATCGTAAACATCTCATCCCATAATCCCATAAAAAACTTAAAAAATAACTCAGCTTCAGCTTTTGTGGAGAGCCTGGGTTGTTCCTCTTCCCTAAATAAAGAACTGATAACATCTGTGGGACGTAAGTTATTATTCGGGCTACATATTGCCCCGGCAAATTTCATCTTAACCACAGAAAGCGGTGTCGGACAATGATAGTGATCCAAAAAACGCTGAAATTTATCATCCCCAATATAGTTATTTTCACTTTGCATTTTAATTCTTCTTCATATATACTAACCGATATAACCAAACTTAATGGGAGTTTTACAAATTGTCCACACTAAAATTATCTATATTCATTTTTTTGTGTGTCCTTGTTTCTGCTTGTTCGCAATTCACACCATTTGAAGACAGAAGACGCGAACCTGGAACAGAATACATTTACGTAGGAGATTCTAAACCCGGAAAACCGGCTATCTGTTATAATCCGCTGTTTTATAGCAAGGAGACCATCACTAATCAGGCAGATGAACTTTGTAAAGCAAATAAAGCAGGAACACATGCTGAAATAATTGATGTTGATTATTTCAGTTGCAGATTGTTGGTACCGGCCAAGGCTTACTATAAATGCGTGGTAGATAAGTAGCCGCATTATGAAAGGAGGGGAACATGGATATATATGTTTTTGATATGGATGGAACTCTAACGCCGGCGCGTCAGCAGATGGAACCTGATTTTGCCCGCCGTTTTTTCCCCTGGGTAAAATCTCATATGGCCTATTTAGCGGCAGGCTCTAATTATGAAAAAGTTGTGGAACAAATCCCCGGAGATGCCATATCAACAGGTTTTAGTGGTGTTTATAGTTCCATGGGTAATGTTTATCATCAAAAAGGCAAAGAAATATATCGCAACGAGATTAAACTCAAAAAGGAATTACTTCAAACGCTCGAACGTTATCGTAAAAGTACCTCTTATGATGGAAAATTATACAGTAATTATATGGAGCTTCGCCCGGGTATGCTGAATTTTAGCGTGTTAGGCAGAAATTGCCCCTTTGCAGAGCGTGCACGATATAATGAGTGGGATAACGAGCACCATGAAAGAGAAAATATCGTTGAAAAAATAAATCAAATGTTTCCGGAATATGAAGCAAGTTTGGGTGGTAAAATTTCTATTGATATTGTGATGAAAGGTGGCGGTAAAGAACAGATCGCGGCCAAAATCCGTGAAAAACACCCCAATGATACTATTATCTTTTTAGGTGATATGACAGGAAAAGGCGGTAGCGATTATGCCTTAGCCGAAGCATTAAAGAAGATGGACAACACCGAGGTAATAACGGTTAAATCTCCGGATGATGTATTGACATATCTTAAAATATAAAAGCATTATGAACGAAAAGGGCACACGTTTCACAACGTGTGCCCTTCTCTATAGCATTAATAAACATCACAGAAATCACAGCGAATCCCCCTTGTCAGGACCAGGAGGCCTTCCTTGGGGAGCAAGCTGATCTTCCCTTTTTACATTAGGGCGGTAGGGCCTTCTTCTGAGAATGCCGTAATCTTCTCTCGGAAGATACTGGCTTAGGTAAGACTTGTTGTCGTCACATTCCACCTTGTAGGGCTGTAAGTTCCGTACAAACACAGCAACAACATTGAATACGCTTCCACCATCTTTAATCAGATGAATAGCTGATCCACAGTACCTACTTTCAAAGAAGACCTCTGCGTAATGCCCATTGTTATCAACAAAATGGACAACAACCTTCTCATCCGTATCAAGATAGTACCACTCTCCGGAGGGATAAGGCCTTGTTCTTGATTTTTGCAGTACGATATCCAGTGCCGTCTTTTCTGAGGCATCAAACAAACATTTGTTCTCAAGCCTGATAACGTCTGCGGTAACATCCTCGCACCCCAGTTCTTGGGAAAGAGTATTAGCAAGGCTAAAAATCTCCCTAGGGGAAACGTTAGAATAAGCTGAGAGCAAATCATGAAAACCATGCAGTGAATAGTTTTCCAGAGGATCTCCATACTGGAGTTTTAGTGCCTCTATGAGAGATAATGCAAGACAACCTGTAGGGAAGTCTTCTCTCCACCCAAAAGTTTTAATAATTGGATTTTCCATAACATAGAGCTATTTAAGTAATAAATGTTTGTTAAACCCATATATTAAAAAAAAACAATGATGTCAATTATTTTTTTATGAAAAAAAAGGGATCAAAAGATCCCTTAAATTATTTTATTTTGCTCAGCTCTCCGGCAATCTGTGCAGATAAGGCCCCCAACAGCATACTTTGTGCCGGGACATAATCATCATATCCACCGGAAATATCTTCGGTTTGATAAAATCTGCCGGATCTGATGATATAACCATTTTTGTTCTTGATAAAATAAGAAGCCTTAAGCCACGCACTTTCCTTGAGCTTTCCTCCCATCTCATCAATTTCGATAGCTACGGCGTATTTATAATCTTTGCGTAAAGGTGTTTGATTTTCTATAATAGCATGAGGCAGATAAGTACTCAAATCTTGGTTAATGACACGCATAAACAACCTTTCGGGAGCAGCTCCCCAACGATTAAATTCATCAATTTTTAATTCATAATTGTATTGACCGATGGTTGTCATTTGCGGGCGAGAAACTTCTGCCGGTAGCAATATCGTCTGCAACAAAATTATGCCGTTAACATTATTATACTCGATATCAGCTGTTTTAACGGCAATCGGTTGATAAAAATTCGGTTTAGGACTGGTACATCCGATAAGAAAAACCAATAAAGCACAACAAATAAGTTTTTTCATATTAATAATCCTTTCCTGTTATAAGTGAACTTGGATTCATTTGTAAATAATCTGTGAGATTTCTTAAAGAGGCTGCCGCCGCTGCAAAACTTTCAATCATAGCAGTCAGTTGCGCGGCATTTTCACCTAATATAGCATCAAATGATTGCGCTGCTGAGCTGACTTCCGTTACCATCTTGGAAGTTTTATTCCTATTCTCTAGCAAAATATTATTAATAGTCGCTAAGGTGGTATTCATGTGTTTTAATAACTCTGGCAACTCTTGGTCAATAGATTGTGTGATACCATGGATATCTTGCACGATTTGAGTAATAGGCATTACCTGCAAGCTCTTCGATATTTCCGCAAAAGGTGAATTGATTGTGGGTATTTCATATTGATCTTCGTCATCTTCATGCAAGACAACCGGTGTATTCGGATACATATCAAGTTCTATTAATAACTGTCCGGTAATAACCGAATTAATAGCCAATTGTGCCCGCAAACCATCTTGAATAAATTGTTTAAAACGTTCTCTTTCGTTTGTGTTATCCGTTACCAAAGATTTGCCGTTATATATTTTAGCATAAACTGGAATAAGAAACTTCATCGTTTTAAGATTAGCTTTAAGCCGCACAGAGGAAACTTCTCCTATTTTAACGCCCTTAAACAAAACAGGGGCTCCGACATCTAACCCTTTGACCGACTCGTCAAAATACATCACAACAGTTGTTTCGTTGTTACTAAACTTTGATTTTAAAAAATAACTAAATAAACATATCAGAGCAACTATTCCGATGATAATAAATATACCGATAAGTTTCATGTTAGGTTGTTTAAGCATTTTTTTTACCTCTGGTTAAAAAATTATAAATTTCTTCGTTTGGTGGATTTTTCAATAAGTCATTAGGATTACCGCGACCAGTAATATTTTTCTTCTTTGAATCCAAGAAAATAGAATTTGTACCAATATTAAAGATAGACTGCAGTTCATGTGTGACAATAACAAAAGTAGTTCCTAGTGATTGGTTGAGTTCACCGATTAAATCATCTAATCTTTTAGAACTGATGGGATCAAGTCCTGCGGATGGCTCATCACAATAAAGAATCTTAGGATCAAGAGCCAGTGCCCGAGCCAGTGCAGCTCTTTTTTTCATACCACCTGATATTTCAGAAGGATAAAAATCATCAAAGCCCCCAAGCCCAGTTAAAGCCAGTTTATAAGAAGCAATTTCATCTATTTCCTTTTTGTTGTAATGACTGTATAATTCCAAGGGCATAGCAACATTTTCTTTTAGTGTCATCGAGGAAAACAACGCACCGCTTTGATACATTACCCCGCATTCCTTCATTATCTCATTTTTAAGAGCCAGATCTGCTGCAGAAAAGTCCTTGCCATTGATAAGAACTTCACCCTTTACAGGTGTAACCAAACCGGTTAAAACACGAAGCATGCTGCTCTTACCACAACCGCTCGCGCCCATAATGATAAATACGTCTTTCTTCTTAACGCTAAAATTAATATCATCAAAAAGCACAAAGTCGCCATAAGCCACGCGTAAATTTTTAACTTCAATAATATCAGATGTTGTCATATACCGATAACCTCCAATAAAACAGTTAAAATACCGGTAGCAACAATCATCCATACCAAAGAAAGCACAACAGCGCTTGTTGTCGCCTTACCAACAGCATCAGCATCTCTTCCGGCATTTAATCCGGCATAACACCCGCAAATAGAGATAATAATGCCATAGATGATACTATGGAGCAATCCAACCAAAATATTAGTTAAGTCCAACGCCTTAACAGAATAGTCAAAATAAGCCGAGGAGGATAAGTTTAGAAAACAAACACCAACTACAGCACCACCCAATATTCCCAATAAATCTGCTAAAAGGGTTAAAAAGGGAATTGTCGTGACCAAAGAAACTAACCGTGGAACAACAAGATAATCGGTCACTTTAACGCCCAAGGTTTTAAGTGCATCAATCTCTTCATTAACTTGCATCGTCCCTAAGGTTGCCGCATAAGAAGAGCCTGTGCGTCCGGCCATGATAATGCCTGTCATAATGGCAGCCATAATACGTGTCATACCAAGGGCTACCATACTTGCAACATAGATGCCTGCACCAAAAGCTTTAAGCTGCAATGCACCGACAAAAGCCAGAATCAATCCGACCAAAAAACTTACCAAAGCGGTGATGCCAACAGCTTTATAACTGCAATCTTCAAAGATAAACCAAAGATCTTTTTTGCGATATATAGCCTTGCCCCTGATAAATCGCATTAAAGAACCAAAAATATCGCCGATAAATTTCAAAACCCGACGAACACAAAGATAGGAATTATAACCGATTTCTCCTAAATTCTCCACAAAAGGTATTTCAGCATGATTTTCTTTTGGCGGAATATTTTGTGTCTTTAAGGATAAAGAAATGATCTCTTTGAGCTGAGAGGGGAGGTTACTTGTGTTAAGTTTGATATTAATTTGTTCGAGTTTCTTATCCCACAGATAAATTTTTGCAACAAGAGGAGAATCAAAACAAGCTTCCTTAACTTCGGCATAGACTTCTTTAATCTTTTTGGATTTCAGTAAGGATAATATATTTTCGTTGTCATCACAATTGGAAGCGCTATCAGTCGTACTATCAAATAACAAAGTACATTTATCTGATTGTATAAGACGGACCCCCATTTTTTTCCTCTTTGGCTACGATTGAGCGTTTTTAATTGATTGACAAAGACGTACAGCTGCAGCATTAGCGGCTTCATGTGCACTTTGCTGATCTTCTCCTTTTAAGATGGCACACATAAAGGTTCCCGCAAAAGCATTTCCGGCACCATATGCAAATGTTTGGTGTAACCGTGCATTTTTGACCGCAGAAACAGTATCATTACCCCATATCCGGCTTTCTTTTGCTGCATCTGATAATATAATATATTTTAATTGATATTCCTCTTTTAGTTTTAAACACATATTCTCTACAGAACCTGAAAGTTTGAGCAGAGGCTTCAATGTTTTTAATTCCTCAATATTAAGTTTAAGAATATTGGCATGTCCTAAAAGGCGAATTATCAAGTTTTTATCATAATAGTTCTGTCTGAGATTTATATCAAAAAAGCGGTAAGCTTTTTCATCAGATGAGCCGATCAAATCAAGAATAGTATCTCTGGAGTAGGGCTTTCTTAGGGCTAAAGTATCAAAGTATAAAGCATCTGCGTCTTTAATGCATTGTTCCGCTTTTGTTGTATAAGGAATATAATCCCAAGCCGAATTTTCCAAAATATGTGCAGTATAGCCGCTTCCTTGGTTATTAAATACTAAAACGCGACCGGTAGGATAGGGGGTAACAGATAAAACCGGTGTAATTTCAAATTTATGTAGCTCGCTGATGACTTCTCTACCAAGATCATCCGCACCGATGGCACTAATCAAATAACCTTCAGCACCATACTCAACGGCATAACGCAAGAAATCAGCAGGAGCACCACCCAACTTTCGACTATCAGGCAAAATATCAAAAACAACCTCCCCAATTCCCACAATATGTGGTACCTTTCTGTTCGTCATATCCCCTCTATATCAAATATTAATAAAATGTTAATTTGCACTATATTCGTTTTTTTTTAAGAGTCAAGGTGTTTTATCTGATGAGAACAGCCTCTTTTCTCATAAATTTTAGGGCACATAGCTCCAAATTTTTTGAGCAACAATCTCGTTGGTAAAATTCTTTAGGGTTATTTCACGCGCCTTGTTTGCTTTTTCCTGTCGTTTTTCCTCATGTGTAAGATAATAGGTTATTAGTTCAACTAATTCCTCTTTTGTTTTATACATCGGAACGCTGTCACCGTAAACAGCTTCTATTTCCGGCATGTAATCAGAAATAACCAAAGCCCCCGAAGCGCTGGCATCATAAATGCGATTATTGATAAAACCAAATTCTTTCATATCTGGTCTATGGTCATTTAACACAATCTTTGCTGAGCTGTAATAACGGTTAAGGTCTTTATTTTCAATATAATCCCCTTTATACATCTCATCAGGAATAACCCCTTTCCAGTTATAGCCGTAAACATCAACATTAAAGCCGCTTTGAATAGCATACCTAAGGCTTGTACGATCATGCCAATTTGAACCGACAAACAAGATATTAGTCATAAGTTTTTCTTCAGGATTAGGATAAAATCGATGCGGATTTGTAAATTGCGGCACATAGATAGCATTGACACCTTTTTCCTGCAATTTTTTAGCATATGAAGGCGAGGCAACAAGAAGAATATCAAAATTTTGCCAATCATCATCTAGAGAAGCATCTAAAGGCATTTCTGGTCTTTTGTTTAATATATTCTTATCTACCTTTAATGCCGATTTTTCATTATAAGTCATCGGATAGTAACAGTAAAGAACATTTGTCCCGCTAGGAAAGGGGGCATAAAACTTGGTATAACCGCGCATATAAAGATTCATCTTAGGTTCAGGCTGATGAACAGTTTGATATTCCCCACGGTAGTCAACCGTTGCATCATGGTTTATCCTTCTAAATCCATCAGCTAAATCCTGTGTGAGCCAATAGTCCCCGATATGTATATCATCTCTGTTTGTTGTCGCTTTAATAGCAACATCATCAGCTAAGGCCAGATGAGCAATTAAAATAAAAAAAACATAAAGTCCGATACGCATCTTGATCATACCTTAAAAAAGTGTCCTTTTCCGTTCATCTTGTGCCAATTTTTCCTCCAGGTCTTTAGCACGTAGTTTAATATCCCGTCTCAAATCTTTTTTTAAGGCCCTTGAAACCATTTTATGTGCCAAATCTGTTTGCCCAATAGCATGGTTATATTCAGCACTGTAGTATTCTGCAATGCCATCTTCTCCTTTATTGGCATATATGCGACCAAGGTAAAGATAAGCCTCCGGATAATTCTGCTGATGACTAATGCGTTCCAACATGGCAATGAGTTCGTTTTGGCGCGAAAAATCATAGTCATCGGAAAGTACCGCTTCCGCATAGCTTAAAACAAACAAATCAGAGTGTGGTTTAAGCTGTAATAATTTACGATATATCTCAGCAGATTCTTTGATGTGTCCGTTTTCAAATAATAGTTGAGCCTTAAGCTCCCAAAAATAAGGATTTTTTTCTTCTTTTTCAATGAGATGATTGATGTATTTTAAAGATTGGTTTAAGTTTTTTTGACGCATAAAGTAAACAGCATGGGCAATTTCTGCTGTTGTACTCTCATTACTTAAAGGATAAACACTTAAAACCTTATCCAGAGGAGCCAAATAGGCAAAAATTTTAGCTTGAATCCTTTTCAGTCTGATATCCATCATCCTATCAGATGTAATTGAAGTCTCTTTTTTAAGCTGATTATCAAAAAAATTAACACGTTCGCTGGTAATAGGGTGAGTTCTAAAATAGGGCATTTCTTCAAATCCTTGCAGGCGATTAGATTTTTGGATTTTGCCCATAAAATCCTTAAGTCCTCTAATTGACCTATGATTTTCTGCTAAAAGTTTGACCGCCGTTTCATCAGCAGCACGTTCCTCACTCATCTGATAAGCTGTCAGAGCGTTAATAGCTGAGCTTTGTGCGCCCAAAACAACAGCAATAGCAGCATCTCCGCGTCCACTGGCAGCCGCTGCACCGGCAGCTGCAATCAAAGAGGCTAGGGTTACTTTTTGCATATCTTGAATTTTTATTTTAAGCCTTAAGATATGTCCGCCTAATATATGTCCGGTCTCATGTGCCAACACTCCTTCAAGCTCGTTGCTGTTTGAAGCCTTAAGAAGAGTTCCGGTATGCACAAACATATGATTTTTATCACCGACAAAAGCGTTTAGGCTATCATCTCTGACAATATGAATATAACTACGATTTAAAGGCAGATGAGCCGCCTTAAATATAGGGCTTAAGATATCATAAAGATAGCTTTCCGTTTCTTCATCACTGATAAGGCTTAAAGCCTGAGCATTAAAGCTCAAAATAAGGCAAAACAAAAAACAAAACAATCGACGCATCAAAGATCTCCCTTAACTCTATAGGCTAAGATATATTCTTCTTATAGTCAAATCAAATAAAAGGCATGGGGATTTTTTACTAATGAAAGAGAAAGGCTTAAAACAAGACTTTTGGCGACTTAAACTTTTTACTTCTTTCATCATAAGCCACACGCAAAACCGAACCATTCTCAAGCGAGATTGTTTTCTTAAAGCAATTTTCGGCAAAAACACGAATAAGCGTGCCATGCGTTACAATTAAAACCTTTGACCGTCCGTCAATCCATAAACGACTGACAAACTTCATAAATCTTTGTTGCACATCCCCTATAGTTTCCCCATTAGGAAAACAAACATCATATCGTTCAGGATTTTTTAAATCATTAAAAGCTTGATAAATGTAGGGAAACTTAGCCTCTAAATCCGTGATTTTAATCCCCTCGGCATGTCCGAAATTCATCTCTCTTAAGCGTTTAGTGTAGTGTACAGGCAAATCGAGTGTACCGCTAATGATATCAGCCGTTTTACGGCATTGTTTCAAATCACTGGCATATATTGTTTCAATGTTCTCATTTTTAAGTTTCTCTGATGCAATACGGGCTTGCTCCAAGCCACACTTAGTAAGAGCCGTTTCACCCAATCCTTGAATACGTCCTTCTGCGTTTTTACTTGTCTGTCCATGCCTCATCAGGTATAGAATCATTTCAAAGTATCCCTAAAAAAAAGAAATTAGCTAGATAATAATTTTAATATTTGCAAAATCAACCAGAATCGGTAGAATAATCCACATGATTTACGATTTTTTCATGGCACAAAAGAAAAAGCCATCCGTTTTAGAATTAAGAGGCGAAAAATGAAGCCATTTTTGACTATCAAAGCCATATACCGGTATATCAAGGACTTTTTCCCACAAACTTTTGTGATCTAAAGGACAAAACTCTGGATGTTTATCTAAAAAGGAAATAATCTGCTGTTCATTTTCTTCATCAAATACTGAACAAGTCATATAAATCAGCTCTCCGCCCGTCTTAGTATGTGCCGCGCCAAATTCCAATAACTGGGCTTGCGTATGGCAAATATCTTTAAGCTTTTCCGGGGTTAGGCGATATTTAGCATCAGGACTGCGCCTCCATGTACCCGATCCGGAACACGGGGCATCAATGATAAACCGATCATAATCCTTATCAATGACGTCTCTAATAATTTTAATATTCAAAATATCGAGTCGCTCTGCTCTTTTCTTAATGCGTGACAATCTCTCCTGGCTGATATCATGCGCCCAGACAATACCTTCATTATGTAACCTTTCGCCAATAGCTAAGGCCTTTCCACCTGCACCGGCACAGTAATCAATAATCTTATGGTGCGGTTTAGCGTTAACCATTAAAGCAAGCAGTTGAGAACCTTCATCCATGACCTCTATCTCGCCGTCCTGATAAGTCATGCAGTTATTTAAGTTAATTCTTTCCGTTGTGCGTAAACCAATAGGGGATAAGGGTGTATTAGAAAAAAACAATCCTTCCTTCTTTAAGCGCTCTTTTGCCTGCTCACGTGAACAAAAATTAGTACGCACATCAACAGGTGCTGTCTCATTAAGCGCCTCAATCATATGTACGTCATCAAATTTTTCAAATAACCATTTCGGACACTCATAGCAGGCATACGGGCTAAATTCTTCAAATTTTAATGCGGCTTTAATAAGGGCTTTTTCCTCTTTACTAAGAGCAATCGGGGCATATTCTTCGCCGTTGAAAATAAGGTCCAAATCTTCATTGTTAAGATAAAGTGCACTTAATAATCTGCCGGAAACATTGCCATGAAGCATCTCTGAGTATTTTAAGCGCTTCCGAATAATATTCCAAACAGTATCGGCAATAAATCTTCTGTCTTTTGCACCGATATAGCGTCTTGATTTAAAATACCGATCAATAAGGCTGTCAGCCGGTGCTTTATCCTCTAAAACTTCATCTAATATCTCAATGATTGCCTGAACTCTGCTTGCGTTTTTCATAAGTCCTCATCATCAGTAAAATTTACCCTCGTTTTATAATGATTTTTTTGTTTTTTCAAGGCAAAATTTTTGTTGCCAAAAAGCAAAAAATATGGTATAAACTGCCGCGACGATATTTTAAGAAAGTATAAAAAATGGATAAAATTCTTGTTTTGAATGCCGGCTCCACAACAGTCAAATTTCAGCTTTATCTTATGGATGATACATCTCATGAAGTTTTGACCGGCGGTGTGATTGAGCGCATTGGTTCAGAAAATGCAAAATTGATTATCAATCTTAAGGATAACAAGTCCCTGTCATACGAGTTGCCTGTTTTAGATCATAAAACCGCGATGAAGACGATATTAGATTATCTTTCAAAGCAATATATCAAAAGTGCATCTGAGCTGACAGCTGTTGCCCATCGCATGGGTTATGGCGGAAAACACAATGGTTCTGTTGCCATCAATGAAGATGTAATGCAAGAGCTGTATAAGACTTTTCCGTTAATCCCTCTTCATGGTCCGGCGATAGCCGATGGTATTAAGGCTATGCAAGAATTAGCGCCCGATGTTTTAGAAGTTGCCGTCTTTGATACCGCCTTTCATCAGAGTATTGAAAAAGCCGGGCATTTATATGGCCTGCCATTAGAGTTTTATGAAAATCAAGACGTTCGCCGTTATGGTTTCCATGGTCCGTCGCACAATTATGTCACCAAAAAAGCCGGTGAATATTTAGGTAAGAATGGTCGTTTTATATGTTGTCATTTAGGTGGCGGAGCATCAGTAACGGCAGTTAAAGATAAAAAGAGCGTTTATACTTCCATGGGTTATACGCCGATGTCGGGTTTAGTAATGTCCACTCGTGCCGGTGATATAGATCCTTACATTCCGCTATATATCATGAAAGCTGAAAACAAAACCGCTGATGAGGTTAATGCCATGTTGAATAAGCAATCAGGTCTATTCGGGTTAACCAATGGTCATTCTGATATGCGTGATATCTTAACTTCAGCTGAAGCTGGCGACAAGTTGTGCCAAGATGCCTTAGATGTATATATCTATAACATTATCAAAAATATCGGTTCTGGCATTGCCTTTTTAGGGGGAATAGATGCTCTGATTTTTACTGCGGGCATCGGAGAGAAGAGTGCCTATATCAGAGAAAGAATTTGTCATAAGCTCCAATATCTTGGTCTAAAGCTTGATGATGAGCAAAACAATATTTATCCTGCACCGGTTAAAATAAGCGTTGCGGATAGTCAAGTGACTGTTTTAGTCATTCCTACCAATGAAGAGTTAATGATGGCAAATGATGCCTACGAGATCGCTCTTGAAAGATCCAGTAAAGACCGTCAAGCTGTATAGGAGATTTACATGTTAAAAACACTCATGCCGTCACTAAATCAACTTATTACCGCAGATTATAAATCTATCAAAACGCCGGAGACAGAAGCACTGATATCAAGGTTTCTAAAAGGCCTAACCCCCGTACCAAATCCGGAGTTAAGGCAGATATCCGGCATTCCTGGTTCCGGCAAGAGTACGTATTGTGCTAAGTATTTACCTGCAAACTTTTTGTTGTTAAGTTTTGATGAAATTATGACCGAGCTTCCGGCCTATCAAAGGGAGGCCAAATTATTTGGTGTAAAGTCAGCTTATGCTAAATATGAGATGCCAGCGCGCATCATGGGGTATGAGTTATTGCGGCGTGCTATTAAGAGTCGTCTTAATATTATGTTTGAACACAGCGGCACCAATAACGCGCACATAGAGTTATTTAAAAATCTTTCTAAAAAGGGTTATCACACTGCACTTGACGTCATTGTATGTGATACGAATCTTGCCATTAAACGCGCAGAAGAGCGCACCAAAAAGATCAATCGCTATGTTCCCGAAAGCCTGATTTTAGAGCGTGCCAAGAATTTCACAACCTACATGAATTCTTATCAGAAGTTCGCCTCTAAAATATCTTTTTTTGATGGGGGCAATAATTTTCGTCCGTTAAAGAAAATTTAATAAAAAATGTGATTAAATCCTATAGGATTAAAAGATTATTATAGGATGTTAATCATGAAAAAATATTTGTTAATGAGTTCTTTGATATTAGGCATGACAGTTGAGGCCCAAGCCCTGACTGCCGAACAGCAGTTAGATGCCATGCGTGATATTTTCCTAAAAGAGTTTCAAAAAATGGATACTAACCAAGATGGTCAGTTGAACAAACAAGAGTATCTTTCTTATCAATTTGAGAATATGCGTGCCAATATTATTGAGGCCGAAGGTTTTAAGTTTGAGGAAGATCTTAAAGAAGATCCTAAAGCAGAAGAGCCAGCTCCTGAGGTTAAAGCCGAGGATACGGCGCCAGCACCGGAGGTTAAAGAAGAGTCTGCGCCTGAAACACCTGCTGAGCCAGAAAAAACGGCAGATACAGCAGCATCGGAAAATGTAGAGCCGGCTGGCATTCCAACAGCATTAAATGACATGGCAAATTTTGAACTTAATAGTGTCAAGAGCACTGATGTTGAGATAAAAGAACCATTAACAATGGAAGACGTAATGCCCAAAGAAAACATCAATCCGGAGGATGCTCCGGAGATAGATTTATCTGTCAGCGAAGATGAGAGCTTAAAAAACATCTTAGAGGACATGGATAAGCAAAAGGGCGTCATGTTACAAGATAATCCGGAAGAAGCTGTTGTTGAAGATATCAAGACAGATGAGTTAAGTTCTATGATGGAAAGCATCCGTCAGACTCTTCCTAAGAAGATTGATGACATCACCACCTGGACAAATATTGATTACAGTGATAAGACCATCAATTACATTTATAAAGCAGACATTGATACTTCATCATACACCGATACTGACAAAGAGGCCTTACGACAGAGCATTAAAGATGAAGCTTGTCAAAAGGCTTATACCGACATGTGTCCCAAAATCAAACCAATGTTTATTGATAAAGGGATAAACATGAAGATTCGTTATTTTGATAAAAACGATCAGGAATTAAACTTCTGCGAATTTAATGCTGAAACCTGTCAATAAGCAAAACAAGCATTAAACCGCACACAAAAGCTGTTTTGACCATGGGTTGAAATAGCTTTTTTTTTATCCCGAAAACTATTGACCAGACCCCAAAAATGTGGTACAATAAACTTGCTTTAATTAAGCATTATATCTTTGAATTTTTATTACAATCATTATAAATCTGACAGGGAAAACTGTTATATGGCGGAAGTTTAGATCAAAATAGGTAAATCAAGTGCTATCATAGTCTTGGTTTAGTTTATGGCGATCACGTTTTATTATTTTATTTAGAAGGTGTTTAAGGTATCACTGATGCTCATACGTTGAGAGATGGTAAGATAATAGAAGTTAAAATAAATGAAAGTTGTATAAAAAGATCCTTGTCCCTAAAACGTTAGATTTACTCATGGATAAAAAACAGTTAAATGCCTTGAGAATTTTCTTCGTCGCACTGTTGGTAATCTCGATCCTGTTGGCCTTTTTCTACGCATGGCTTTGGGGAGTTGCCGTCATTGCCGGACTGGCGCTGAGCGGAACTTTTTTTATCGTCATTATAGATGCTGGTTATTCAGCATATATGACGATCCTAGGCCGTCTTCAGCCCGAGGCTCTTCTACCTGGTGTACACTTGTATTTCCCTGGGATATCTACCGTAGTGCCTAAAGACACCACGGCAGAAGTAACAACTTCGGTGATGGAAGAAGTGGATACAGGCAACGATGGCTTTAAGTTAAAGGCAAAGGCAACCTTAACTATAAGCCATCGCCCAGAGGGCGTCGTGAGATTTGCTGATACCTGGAAGGGTGATTCCCTTAACAAGGACATTGAGGCAGAACTCCGCAAAGTAATAGCGGATATCTTTAGTCGTTACACCCACGAACAATTGAAGGGTGAAGCGGCAATGTGTAAGGCGGTAAGGGACGAAATCCAAGAAGAAGCCACCAAGCGGTGCTTTGGGTATGTGGATGATAACGATCATTGGGTGCCTGGGTTATACTATGATGTACTCGACAAGTACAAACTTGTCGTGCCCGACCCAGATTACGACCCGAGATGGATTGAGAAGAAGGGCAAAGAAGCCCAGGCCCGCATCGACGTCGAAATTGAGCAACAAAGAGCCCAAGCTCGACAGATTAAGGCTGATAGCATTGCCAAAGCCCAAGAAAAAGTCGGTCGAGCCGAGGCTGAGGTTAACAGGATGATGATGGAATCGTTGAACAACGATTCTCAGGCAGTGGCCCAGATCAGGGTTGCAAAGGAAATGAAAGATCTCCAAGGCACTCTTGTTCAGGGAGGAGCCGGTGTTATGGTCACTCCCAATCCCAACAGAAGCAACAACTCCGGCAACGGAGGCTCCACCAACTGATTTGATTACTCTAACTCTAACATTGGGAGGGTCCCTGTGCGCTATGCACAGAGACCCTCTTTTTTATTGCGCAAACCTTTTTTTTCTGCCAATATACCACCAAACAAAAAAAGGAGTATAAAATGCAGCGTGTCGGAGAGTTTGAAAAAGTAAGCTTTGCCGAGTTCAAAAAAGCTTGGCAAAAAAATTTTAATGATGATGAAGATTTATCAGCCCTTTATGATAAGATTACTCTGCCTTTAAGGGCAACAAACGGTTCTGCCGGTTATGATTTTTATACCCCGATTGCTGTCACCCTAAAGCCGGGGCAAACCCTCCTTATCCCGACAGGTGTGCGTGTCAAGGTAGAAAATGGTTGGTTTTTAGCTATTGTCCCAAAGTCCGGCTTGGGTTTCAAATACAGATTTCAGCTGGATAATACCATCGGTGTGATAGATAGTGATTATTACTATTCGGATAACGAAGGTCATATCTTTGTTAAGATGACCAATGATAACAGAGAGCAAAAAACCTTAGAGCTTAAAGCCGGCGCATCAATTTGTCAGGGCATATTTTTGCCCTTTGGCATCACATATAGCGATAATGCAACCGGTATCCGTAACGGTGGTTTAGGCTCCACCTCAAAATAAAAAAAAAGGAGGGCTTGTGGCCACTCCCCAAATGTCAATTAAGACTAAATTCAATGATTTCGGTCGGCTGTCCTTGAGTTTTGCCTGTTTTATCGGGTAAAATCTGTACCTTCACCCTTTCAGCAGGGAGCTCCGGTGGCATTTTCAATTTCTCACCGGGAAGCAGCGCTTTTTCTTCCTCAAGCATTTGCTCCGTTACGGGTATATCAAGCTTTTCGAGAGAGCATAAACCGTTTTCATCAGTGTCTGCATAAAAGCAATGATACCCAGAATCAGGATCTCCAAGGATAATACGCTCATCTCTATGAACGTCGTAAGAAGAAAATGCCGCACAATTGATACGTTCAGTAAATCTTGAGTCTACCGGAATGAATTCTTGTTCATTGCCATTTAACTCAACACACCAAAAAACACCGATATACTTACCATCATAAAGGTTGTATCCTTTTACCGGATAGCATTTAACAGAACTGCCTTCATCAGGTGGTGAGCATAGCTCCTTAATGAGAGAGGCCTGGAGCAAATAGCGAATCCTTATCACAGCAAGAGACTCATCACTAACAGTGTTCATATAAGGTAACTTGTTTCTCCAAAAGATAGCGTTTATTGGAACTGGCATTATCTCTTTATCTTGAGACTCCCAAAAGCCTTCCAGATCATCCATCTTAAAAACCGGTATAAAGCGGTTACTGTAGTAAAAGTCCCCATCATCCGGATTTTTTATTAAAAAAGCCCAGAAATAATCGGGTTGAAAATCAGGTGAATTGGGTATAATACGAACCAAGCGTATACGTACCTCTTGAGTTTTATACTCTCGCATTATATCATCAAGGACTTCATTCTTGATTTGAGTAGTACTGTAACACATCAGCTTAGGATCTTCAAAATCAAGCAGCCACGAAATATCGTCACTAGAATTATCCGCCATAATAATCAAGTTTTAAATGATTAACATTATGCTTATTTACACGCCGAAAATTATAGAAAAGTTATTAAAAATGTCAAGGGTTTAAAAGCTAAACTAAGGTATCCTTAAACGGGCCAAGGGGAGAAGCATGGCGCTTTCTCCCCTCGGTCTCAACGATTAAATTCAATAATGTGAGTTGTTTGTTGACTTTTCGGCTGTACGTTAGGTGGCTGAAATTCAATGATGTTTGCTTGTGTTTGTTTTGGGGAATCTCCTTCCAGGGGAATATCCTCTTGCGCACGCAACTTCTTTGTAACTCGAATCTGTTGCTTCTCAAAACCAAACATGCCTTCTTCATCAATCTCTGCTTTGTAGAGGGTATCATTGATAATAGCATGATCTCCGTTACTAATCGGATAAAAGTAAGCATGATATTCACCACTTTTCGGAAGTTTGAGCCTCTCTACCAGTTTTAAGTCAACCGGCATATAGAACTCATCGTCATCCAACTGAATGCACCAGAAGACACTGATATATTTCCCGTTATAAACATCATAACCCTTTACCGGATAGCAATCTATAAGTCGTCGTCCTTCCGGAATAGCAATATATTTGCGAACAAGATCTTCGCTAAACACCAGACGAACCTTCGAAATTATAGTATCACAATCTTCTGTATAAGTAACGACATAGAGCTTACCCTCTCTGGGAAAGGGAACAAACGGGGTGACAGGTACAACATCCTTAATTGACGGTATTCTGAAGTTATCAAGGTTAACCTTCTTAAAAGCCGGTATAAATCCGCGATAGTGGGTTTTGTCTCTCTCTTCCACGGATAAGGCCCAGTAATAATCAGGTTCTAACCCAAGCAACTTTGGAACAACGTAAACCAGGTCAACATAAGCACCTTCAGCAATGAGTTCAGGAAACTTGCTTGAGAACATATCATAAGCATCAGCATCACTTCCAACGGGACAATCACTGCTATCGTCAAGTTCAAACAACTCTCGATCTTTAATTTTACTCAAATCATCGGTCATAATAATCGTGCTTAATTATTAACATTTGGCTATTTACTCACCGCACATTGTAGGATCGTTTTTCTATTTGTCAAGGGCTTTACCGCTCTATAATATTTCTTTTAAACGACACTGAGGGAAAAGCCTATAGCCTTTCCCTCAGTCATCATCAATGCGAAATACGTAGTGCTCGCGTTCTGCTGGCATCATTCATCAAATCAGTATCGTCCGTAATTTTGATTCCCGTACTCACAAAAGAAAAACCATCCTCGTTATAATCTGCCCTAAAGTAATATTTACCGATAACAACATATTCACCGTTGTTAATCGGAAGGCAATAAATACGAGAGTTCTTTTTTGTTTGTTTCAAATGCGAATCCACAGACAAACGAATGCATTCGTCCAAGGTCGGTTTAATAACCCAAAAAACACCGACATACTTCCCATCAGAAACACTGTACCCTTTCACCGGATGACAATCATAACACTCTCTTTTATACAAAAGTCGCATCATGTTAGCTACCGTCTGCGTTGACAATAACATGCGCGGCTTCAGGAAAATAAGGTCATGATCCTGGCTTGACGTAATAACATAGGGTATACCCTGTCTTAAAATCATGCCGTCAAAAACAAGACTAACCTGGCATTTATCATAGGGTAACCTATGAAACCTATCCAGATAATCATTCTTAAAGACGGGCAAGAGATCTAAAACATAATCATCCCCCATAGATATACAGAGCCAAAAGAAATCAGGCGGAATCTCATTTGAGATTGTACTGACATGCACCAAGTTAATCCTCATATCTTGAGGGGCAACCTCAGGGTGCAATTGACGGAAACGAGCAGAAGCATCAGAAAAACGGCCACAAACACAGTCAGATCCCGGTGGATCATATAGCCAAGGTTCACCGACTTTTTTAAGTTTTCCTAGATTTTTCGCCATATTATAATAGTTTAGTTCGTAATAGACATCATTATTTCAACATCCGATGCCCATCTTAAAGGAGTTTTAGGTGAAGTCAAGGCTTTTAGAAATAATTCACCGCCAGCGTATTTTTCCCAATAAAACAATAACGGTAATAACCTCAAGCCTTCCTAAGACCATCACAAAAGAAAGAATATATTTTACAAAAGAAGAAAATTCAGAAAAATTACCCCTCGGGCCGATTTCAGTCGTAAATCCGCTACCGACACCGGTAATATTGCCGACAACAGCCCCCAAAGCGGTCATAAAATCAAGTCCCGAAAAAGATAATACCGCCGTGAAAAATAAAATAGCAAAAATAAATCCCAAAATTAAAGCAAAAACAGATGAAGCAATGTTATTATCAATCACTTTGTCTCCCACCTTCATAACAGCCACCTGATGCGGAGATAATGATTTAATGATGTGCTGTTTTAAGAATGCACTTACCACCTGCCAACGAAACATCTTAATAGAGCCGGTTGTTGATCCTGTACAGCCACCATGCAGGAATAAAAATAAAAACAAAATAACACTCCAACTGCCCCAAGAAAGAAAGTCTGCGGAAAATATTCCGGCTGTACTTAGGGCTGCAATCAGGTTAAAACCAACCACCCTGAGAGCTTTAAGATATGAAACATCATGCTGATAGGCATAATATCCTGATAACACAACAATATAAAAACAAACCAATTTCAGAAATGTATTAACCTGTGAATTTCCTTTTAATGCTTCTATATTCCGCCGCTTAAACAGCAAAATAAAATAGGTGATAGGTAAAGCACCCAAAAGCATAAAACAAGCAACAATAGTTTCAATCGTGGCACTGTTATAATAAGAAATAGAGTTGTTTTTAATCGAAAAACCGCCGGTACTTATAGTCGAAAGCGCCCATGTAACGGCATCAAACCAGTTCATACCAAAAAACTTGAGCAAAGCGGCACAGCAAATATTGAGCACAATATACATAAGGATAATGTCATTGGCAATATAACTGATTTTGGGTAAAAATTTGTCTTCTGTATCAGAGTTTTCCTTGCTAAACAGGTGCATACCACCGGTTCCTAAAAAGGGAGAAAGCGCAACTGCAAAAATAACAATACCGACACCGCCCAGACCGTTAAGCATTGAACGCCATAAAAGCAGGGATTTGGATTGTGCCTCCACATCAGATAAAATAGTCGCTCCGGCAGTCGTAATACCGGCCGTTGCCTCAAAAACAGCATCATGAAAAGTATGTATGCTACCATTATTAATAAGGGGCAGGGCACAGATAACAGGAGTTAAGAACCAAGAAAAAATGGTGATCAAATAACCTTGTAAAATGGAGATCTTTTTAATTTTACCATAGTTAGCCAGAAATAAGGCACCACCCAAAAAGATAGCGATGATACCGCTTTGAACAAACAACATATCATAAGAACCGGTGTAATAATACTGTGCTGTTGCCGGAACCATCATCATGATTCCTAGCACCAACATAATAAATCCGTTAATCATTAAAACAGGTTGCCACATCGTCTCTTATTATCCTTTAGTGTTTGTCAAAGACATCATAGTAAAAAAATGTTGTTTTTCAATACATACCAGCTTTTTCCCACAAAAAAAGCTCTCTTGCAAAGAGAGCTTAAAAATAACTCATATTAAAAGAAGATGTTAGATTACCTTTGTAATCCGGAACTTAAAAACATTGTACTGGTTAAATCATAAACAATGTTTGCCGCACTACTTCTGGCCTCAGTTTGTGCTCTGGCTTTAGCCTCAGCTTCTGCTTTGGCAACAGAATCGTTGTATTGCTGTAGCTGCTTTTTGTATTGACTGACTTCTTTTTTGACATGTTTTTCAGCTACCCTGTCAATACTAAGACCGATATCGGCAAAATAACCCCCATTTCCGTAACGGGAACGAGACCTCATATATCTTGCAAATGTATTCTCATTTCCCCAGTGCTGATTGTTAAAAGCACTATAGGTATAAGCATCTGAAGAGGCTACTTCTGCAGGTTGGAAAAATGTCTGGTGGTGATATCGTCCATTTCCGCGTGGAGCCCAGCCAAAAACAATGGCATGCTTATTTTTCTTCATATAAGCTGCAATATCTTTTTGTAAATTTTTTGATTTAACAACAGTTTGTGTTAATGATGCTAAGTCATCTCTCAAGCTGTTGCAGTAGTGCACGTTTCTGCATTTATAAAGAATTTCTTTAACAGCTTTGGTAACCGGACTTTCCGGATTTTCTTCACTGAATTTATCAGTTGCCTGACACAAACTGGCAATACTCATGCCGGCACAATGGAGTCCGACAGATAGATTGGATAATCCGTACCGATGTAAGGCCTGATTGGCCTCTCGGAAGGTTTGGCTCTTTTGTCCGTGTTCCAATTTAACGAAATTATCATAGCAACATTGCATATAAATCCTAGAGAAAGTCTCTAAATCGCGATCTTTTCGTTGCGTTAGGAGGCTGTCATATTCCGCTACACCTAACAACTGAATGTCTGGAGTGCTAAAGAAAATATTATCAGCAAAGGACTGAGTATCAATATTTGATTTATCATTGCCAAAAGTAGGTTCAAAGGCATAGAAAACATTGTCTTGATAAGGCTGATTAACAATCTTTTCTCCTTCAGGAAGCGTTACCGATCCATTTTGCAATAAATTGGCTCTTAACAGTTCAAATAATTGTCCTTCTTCTTTGGCATTAACAGATGTTTCGTTAATAACGGCAATCATTTGACGCCAATCATTGAGGCGAACGCTTTTGCCTTCCGCGAGTTTATCCAAGGCCTCTTGCTGTGCTAAAGAAAGTGCTTTTCCTTTCACTTCATAAAAATCTGAAACACCTTGTGCTAAAGCGGCAATATCACTATTTTCTTCGTGTGCCAGGATATTATAGAGATAAGCAGCAATGCTTCTGTTATGCATAAATCCAATGTCATACTTATCATAAATCTGAGCTTTAGCAATAACTCGCGCTTGATCAAATGAAAGATTTTGATAACTCTTAATGCGATACATATTAGCCAGCGGCTTGTTCTCTTTGATAAAAGCATTATACATAGCCAGAGAAATACCATATTTGTTCTGTTTTCCCATGGATTCGTTACTCTTATTAAAGCAGTAATTGAAGAAATCAACATTTGGAACGTGTGCTAAAGCATCGTTTCTCACCAAAGGGCAGGGAAGATTGTAATCATGTTGATCTAAAGCCTCTCCTTCTGCAAGCGTCTGCCAAAAATCAGATGTACCACTGACATCAAGTGCAGATTGATCCAATAAATCTGGATGGTAAGTGAAGTCAGTAAAATCTGGACAAAGAAGTCTTGATCGTGCCATACGATCATTTTTAAGAAGAGGACTGTTGATTGAACAGGTAATATTCTCCGTTTTAATCACAGGTTTTAAGGGATATAACTTTTGAAAAATACTGTATCCGCCAATAACAAAGGAAAGAGAAGCTGCAGCATATATCAAAGGCTTTTTATTTTTCTGCCAAAATTCCTTTTCATGGGAAAAAACTTTTAGTTTTGCTGGCTCTAAATATTTTTGAGGATTAAACGAAATCTTTAACGGATAAGCCTTCAGTTTTTGCCAATATTCCTTTTGCCAGTGCAACAAGAGCCGACGCTGTAATTGATATTTCCTCTTGTAATCAGAGATGCGACGTAGTGCTTTTCGTTTTAGTCTATTCTTTTTAGCATATTGAACATTTAAGTCAAAATGTATACGGATATGAGGAATTTTAACTTTTTTAAGCAATTTCCGAGCCGTTTTTACGCCATAATCCTGAGCTTTTTTAACGCTATAAGAACGCTTTTTAGCTAAATGCTGTTTTTCAGGAGCAGTTTCCTGTTGAGATGGAGTATCATCATGATGGGTATAATCATATAAAAACTCTCTTAAGGAGCCGTTATATCTTGATAAAGCCGTTTTAAATTCGACTTGATGTTGCTTTGAAACATGAAGACCATCTACAACCATCTGAAGAGAAAGATAATTAGAGTGTTTCCCCATCTTTTTAGCCGGTTGATCAATTAAGGCAAGACCTTCGTTATCTTTCAAATTTGATAATTTCAAAACAAGATTGTCAACATCAACAACATCGTTTTTGATATCTTCTTTTTCCTCAACTACCGGATATTCAAATTCTTTAAGTGCCCGAATAGAAATTTTCTTTTGCGCAATTTTTTCCTTAACCTCTGCAATGAGCATTTGGTGGGCTTCACTATAGGCAACAACATCTGGGAGCGATTTTTTCTCTACCAGTTCTCTGGCCAGTCTATCTTCTTTTCCAATATTCTTATATAAATATGTTCGAACAGCCTCATCATATTCTTCAACAAGGCGAAGATATTTATCTTTATTATTTCTATATTCACTCCATGTTGGAGAAAGCCCCATAACATTCAATTTTTCAAGCATTTCTCCAAATAGCTTTTCATCCTGAGTTTTATTTAGAACTTTGGTCATGAGATGTTTCCGTAAAAAATTAGATTTGCATTTCTTATATCACAAAATAAACAAAAAATCAACAAATATTTTAACGTTTTGGCAAAAAAAATTCCCCGGGACCGAAGTCAACCAGGGAAAAATTTTAGAAAGTTTTAGTGCTACCATCGGGAGCTTTTAAAACAAGGCTGTAGTCAGTCTTGCTTAGAATGCTGTATCCGCTGACAGCAGAAGCATAATGTCCGTCAACGACATTTGCCCAACCGTAAATTTTACATGTGAGGGCATCGATGCCGGAGATCTGCCTGTTGTTTTCATCATACCAGATGATGTTGGCAGTTGTTTCAACCGCTCTTGCTAATTGGAAGGCCGAAGAAGCATTCTTTTTAGCGGCGGAATCAAAACTGCCAAAGTCTGACGTAGTAAAAGTAAATTCTGTTGGAAAAGCCTTATCGTAAGCACAAATTCCCCAATAGTAACCTTTTTCAAAGTGTACCAACACACATTTCTTAGTAATGGCACCTCCCTGGGTTAAGGCTGCTTGGTCAAAAACGGCTGATACGGCATATCCCAATACTTTACCATACCTGGAGTTTGGATCAGGATCAGGATCAGACTTCTTATTCATCGATGTTATCACCGATTTTCTAAAAGTCTTACCACCAAACACTACCGTTGCAACAGTGGTGTTTTTGGCTGATGATGAGTTAATGATAGCAATTTGCCAATTTTCCTTGAAGTCAATTGACAAATCGAATGAGAATCTCTCACCATCCCAATCCAAACTGGCCTCATAAAAAGGATAAGTAAACACGTCTTCAAAATATTCTTTTTGATTTGAGAACATAATGGTTTGCGTCGTCATACTCTTTTTTATGCGCCATTCTGAATTGCCAACATCTTGTTTAGCTCCAACGTTTGAGGACAAGCTTCCGTTGAAATCAAAGTTGGAGACTTCAATAGATCGCTGATTAGATGAAGTAAAGGGAAAATCAAGCACAGGAGAAGTTTTCTTGTAAACTTTCGTTCCCGAACTCCAAACTTCAGTTTTCTTGACATACAGGTAAAATTGCTCTGCACCTACCCATTCAAGTCCGCTTTTAGTTTCAGAATCGAGCAGCTTATCTTTTTGCTTAACTTCGGTTTTTTCGTAGCTAACACTAAGCCTTTGTGTGCCACTTTGATCCTTGTTACTGGTTTCCCAGACTAAGTCAAAGTCTATGTTAGCATAAGTTTTAGAACCGGCGGTTCTGATTGAGGATTCCATAAACAAAAGGTATTGTAACTCGACATGAGGGTAATACAATGACCTTCCATTGTAATTATAGGAATAGAGCGGATAGCGAATCTCCGCGATGTAAATCTGATCGTCGTTAAAATAAAATTTCTGGTAGATCACCTGATACCTGGGATTTGTTCCTTCATACCCCGAGGACTTAGATGTGTTTATATGAATAGGTTTCGGATTATTCCCTGATTCATATTCAACCAGTTTTAACGTTGGATAGAGTTTTACCTCGCCGACAGGATGGATTTCTTTCCATCCTGAGTTTTCTTTGTAGCGGAGAGTTTGATTGCAATAGAGAATAAGCGTATCTCCGGATTGCTTCTGCGACCAAGAAAACTCGAGTTCACCACTTGTTCCGTTATTGCCCTGAAGACCGATAGAACCTTCGCCTTCACATGAGCACAACGAAACAACCATAAACACTAAGGCGATAAAGCCTAAAAAAATGTTTCTGTTCATATTGGTATTTTTTTAATGTTGATAATCTGGCAAATCAGACCTTTATAAAAATATAACATAAATTATAACGGCCATAATAAGAATTTATCTAGCGTGTATCATATCAAATAAAAATAAAAAGTCAATATTTTTGTCTAATCAGGTTGACAAATTTTTATGATATCAAAGAATCCTAAAATAATTGGTCTTTAAGCATATAAAAAACAAAGTAAAATCGTTGACAAAGCAAAATGCTTGCCTATAGTAATGAAAGGAGGCAAAATGTCAGCAATCATTGATAAAATAAAAGTTAAGGGCCAATATCTTCTACCTCAAGCTTTGTTATCACGAGTTATCGGTAAAATGGCCGCTTCAAATATGGGTAAACTGACAACTTTTTTCATTAAGAGTTTTATCAAACATTACCATATTGATCTGAAGCCATTTGAGATAGAGGATGCACGGTTATATAGTTCCTTTAATGACTTTTTCACGCGCGCTTACAAAAAAGGGGAACGTCCGATTGTCTCTGATAAGAATGCTTTAGCGCATCCCGTGGATGGAACAATCAGTGAATATAATGAAATATACAAAGATGCCGTCCTTCAAGCCAAGGGACATTACTATAGTTTGCAAGCATTATTGGGTGGGGACATAAATGATGCCAAGCCCTTTTTATCCGGTGATTTCATGACCGTTTATTTATCACCCAAAGATTACCATCGTGTACACATGCCTCTGGATGGCAAATTAGAAAAAATGATTTTTGTTCCCGGAAGTTTGTTCTCAGTTAATCCCTTGACAGCAGAAAATGTTGATAATCTGTTTGCGCGCAACGAACGTGTCATATGCTTTTTTAAAAATGAGCAAATAGGGGAATTTGCCGTTGTTATGGTTGGAGCGATGATTGTTGCCAGCATAGCGACGGTTTTCGCAGGAATAGTCGCCCCTTCTGCCGGCCGTCAAAAAAATATATATGACTATAGCAAAAAAGAAATCTTTCTAAAGAAAGGATCTGAGCTCGGACGTTTTTTGTTAGGGAGTACGGTTATTTGCATTTTTCCGAAAAATAAAATAGAATTTTCAAAAGAACTCAAAAAAGGTTTCTCGGTAAAGATGGGAACAAAGTTTGCCAGTATTAAAGAGGGTGGCTAAGATTTTTTTGTTAAAATGAAATGCCTTAAAAAACGAAAATTTGCCGGTGCAGCCCAAAAGGAAATGTAAACTTCGTTAATACCAAGTTCCTTACATATACCGATTCGATGGTGCCCTTGCAGTAATTGATCCTTCACCCCGAATTTACGATTGAGCATAACATACATCGGGTGCTTAGGATCATATCCATTAGCCTTAAAAGATTGGCGCAATTCTTGATAACACTTTTGTGCATCTTCAAGGCTTAGACGGTAGCGTTTGTTGGCTAATTGATAAGCATTTGCAGCGTTTCTTTCTCCTCTTGGTAAATGTGCGGACAATAAATCATCAAGTCTCACACCAAATCCGACCGAACTTCTAATATAAAATTTTCTTTTAATAGGTTTAATGAGATTAAGCAACAAACCAATGAATGCTGGATAACTATAATAAGCAACAAGAGTTTGCACATAATCATCATCTTGATGTTGCGCCAAAATCTTTTCTCCGCTTAAAAGCTCAACATTGCCATCATTTTTAAGTAGAATAACCACACATGTCTGCTCTTTTGATTGGTAGTTTACATCATGACAAGGGGGCAGTTTTTTTATATCTCTTGCCCTAATATAATAAAACTCTGAAGAAAAAAACAATCTTTTCATAGACATATTTCCATATTCAAATTTGAGCACAAACTAGCACAAAACCCTGATATCTACAATAGATATCATATTCTATCCACATTAATTTGAGTATCGGTAATTTATGTGAATAGCTGTTAAATAAGATTGCAAGAATAGTGCATGATTGCTAGAATAAAGCACTGTTTAAGGAGAGAAAAATGAAACCTCTAAGGATTGTTCATTGTGCCAATTTTAATACCATACGTCTAAAAGGCTGTTACATGGCTTCGATGGGCTACAAGCTGACCAATGGCTTAGTTCGTTTGGGCCATCAGGTTTTGCTTTATTCAGACAGGGATATGACGCGCACATTTGGTATTTTTGGCAAAAAGTGTCCCGGAGCTATTACAAAAAATAACAAAAATTTTATAGAGTTTTGCTTAAATCTCAGACCGGATGTCATTTTTTTAGGACATGCAGATACCATAAGTCTCAAAACTCTTTTTTCCATTAAAGAGGCGATACCTGATGTCAAGATAGTGCAATGGAATGTGGATTCAATTAATCCCTCATTACCGGAAGGACAACATAATATTGAAAACATCAAACAAAAGTTGCCAGCTGTTGATCTGACATTAATAACAACGGCTAAAAAAGATTTATTAAAAATCTTTGAACCTTCAAAACATAAGGTTTATTTTATTCCTAATCCGGTAGATCGCTCAATTGAAACGGCACAAGTTTTCTCAAATCCAGATACAAAATATGATCTCTTTTTTGCGGCATCACCTAAAGTTAAAAGAGATGTCGGTGGAACTTTAATGGATGGTGAGGAACTTTATAACTATATCAGCAGTAATTGTCCTAAAGCAAAGTTAATGTTTCCTAGGATAAATCATCCTTCAGCCGATGGTATTGCCTATTTAGAATTATTAAAAAATTCTGCCATGGTGTTAAATTTATCACGTACTGCTGATGACTATCTCTATTCATCAGACAGAATGGCTCATGCAATGGGTAACGGCTGTTTGATTTTTCAGGATTTAAGAACCGGTTTTCAGAATATTTTTAAAGAAGACGAAATAGCTTTTTATAGTACGCCAGAAGAATTGGTCAGCAAAATCAATTTCTATCTTGAACATAAAGATCAAAGAATGTCTGTGGCCCAAAAAGGATGGCAACATTATTACGAACTGTTTAATGAAACAAGAGTAGCCTCTTATGTCTTATCTTTGTTAGACAACACTTTTAATCCTAAAGATTATCCTTTTTTTAGCTAAGCCTTTGAACGAAGCACGTTATCAAGTTTCTTAAAGCGCTGAGCAATCTTTGCAAGATATAAAAAATCAGGTTTCAGATTAAGAAATTTAGCTCCGATATAGCGTAGAAAATCAATCGTCAAATAGGGATGCTTCATGTTCTTTTTAACATACTTCCAATTGGCAGATAAGGCTTTAGTATAAAGCTGTGATACGATATCTTTCTCTAACAGATGACCATAATCCAACAAAAAATTATAATTTGCAAAAAATCGATCATGATCAAGCTGAACGGTATTTTTACTTAAATTGTTTGTTTCTTTAGGCACCAAAACCACTTCGGCATAAATTTTAATAATTCCTTTTGCTAAACGAGAAGCGCGCAACGGAATAGTTTCATCTTGGATAAATACGCGTTCATCAGCACCATCAGCCTCTTGCAAAACCTTGCGTCGTATTAATTGTCCCATACGTGTAAAACGTCCTTTAAGTACGGTTCTTAAAGCATCCTCATGGTAAATAAAATCAAAATCTTTAGGCATCTTTTCATGACAAATAGCCATCGGCTCAAGGCCTGTCTTCTTAAAAGTCCCATAAACCATATCCGCTTTATGCTTTTTAGCTAATCTTATCATATTAATGGTTGAGTTTAGTGGCAAAATATCATCAGAATCAAGCATTCTGACCCATTCTCCACGTGCTAACCGGATTCCTTGATTGATAGTAATGGAAATTCCTTCATTTTTATCTTTGGCAACGATTGTTACATTTTTAATGTTTTTAGTTTTCTTTCTGATAATTTCAACCGAATTATCCTTAGATTTATCATCAATAAAAATGAATTCAGGGTTTTTAATCCCCGTTTGATAAAGAAGTGCCTCCAGTACTGCCGGCAAATAATAGGCTTTATTATAAACCGTCATCACAAAAGAAACATCAATTTTTTCAGCCTTATCAATCATGAAACTTACACTAAAAAATTACTTTCACAGGGTAAATATACCTAACATAAAAAAACAGGCAACAAAAAATTAAAATTTTACACTTTCAATTTCAACACCATTTTTATATGTTGCTAAACGTGACAATCTACCTTCCTTATCAAACTCTTTGACTTTACCATGAAGTTTATCTTTTTTACGATAAGCCAAAACCTTTGGTTTATCATTAGGATAATAAGAGTAAGAAGGACCATCGCGCAAACCTTTTACGTATTCGGTATAGCTGATAAGGTGATTATCCTTATCATAAATACGGGCCGGACCATTTGGTTTATCATTTCTGTAAGTAATGGAGCTCTTAACACCACCATGAGGATAATATTCCTCAAACACGCCGTTTTTCTTTCCATGGATGTAACTGCCTTTTTGCATCAACATTCCGCTCTTATAATAAGAAGTTTGTCCGCCGTCTAATTTTCCATGTAAATAATTTTGCACGTCTTTTTCTTGTCCTTTGTCATAATAACTGATACTTTTGCCTTCTAATCTTCCTTTTTTATATTGTGCAACAAGGATAGGCACTCCTTTGTTATTATAGGCCTTATAAATGCCGTCAATTTTACCGTCTACATAATGTATTTCTTCAAGCAGACGCATCTTTTTGGTATATTTTTGATAAACCCCCGTAATCGGTCGATGGTTTGCATCAAGCCTTAAACCATCCTCCTCAATTGATGTTTGATCATTATATAGCGTTGTTAACTGCGCAACGTGACAACCGCACAGCCCGAAAACCAGTACACTAATGTAAAATATTTTTGCCATTTGATTAACCTTTCAACGACTTTCTATCTTTTAATAATTAAAAAAGTATAAAAAAATCAAAAATTATCAAAAAAAACATTGGATTTAGTAAAAAAAATTCTAAAACCTACCACCAAAATAATAGCCGCACCCCTTGTGACCAAAACAAGATTATAGTTGCTAAATCAATTAAAGTATGTCACAATGATGCCAAAAGATACCAAGGAGAATGATATGTCAAAAACAAAAGTGTGTGTCGTAACAGGTGCAACCGGTAAAGTCGGTCAGCATTTATTATTACACCTGGTAGGCAAGGGCTATAAAGTTTTAGCAGTCGGGGATACCGAAGATATGTTTTCTCCTGATGTCTTAAATAATCGCAAGATAAAGACAACAACGGTTCTGCCGATATCAGCTAAACAGTTTAAGAAGTACGATGTCCAGTTTTGTTTTGGAGATATGAGTGATATTTCCTTTATGACCTCTGTGTTTCAGGCTGCAGATTTAGGTGATGTAGAAATAGAGTCCTTGTTTCATTTATCAGCAAATCGGTTTATTTTACAACACAATCCATCAGCTTATCATCCGGAGTTTAGCGATACAGTTAATTTGCTTGAGCTGTCTCGAGCTTATTGGCAATCACATAAAGGAATTTTTAAGGGCTTTTTCTATATCACCGACAATCAATCAAAAGCCTCTGCAAAGATAGAAAAACTGATCGCTAAAATAAAAGAAAAGGATGATTTTCCGGTGATGAGCTATCGGGCAATACCACTTAAAAACATCGGTGTGAATTATCGTGGCAAAACCTCGCTTGCTTCACTTTATCGGATAATAACTCCTTATAAAAATCTGACCACATCTCTGGCCTGGAAAAAACAAGCCGATGACGAGTTGACATATATCGCCGCGCTAAAATCAGTGGCAGATAAAATCTTAACGGCAATCAAAGAAGGACAGTCACTCCAATTAAGAGATGAATAGTTCTTACTCAACGTATCAGTTATAGCTCCAGTCCGGATGCCTTTTTGTTTACCAAATCACACGAAAGATCTCCATTAACGGAGCCTAAAGACTTGTCATCATATTCTCTGATAAACAATGATAAATTATGAAGAGCGGTTTTGGTTGCTTCAATTTCACTCTTATAAGGCGGATAAATGCTGTTTTCATAACGGTATTGCATATTATGATATATTTTATAAAGTTGCATATTTAGTGTTACGAATTCTGCTAAAGACAATGCTCGGTGTTCCTCTTTTTGAATAACATCATAAACGTTTTCCTTATTGGCAATACGAGAGTCGTAGAGTAAAGTGTTACTTCTGTTTAAAACCACCAGGTCAACATCTTCAGCATGAGCTTTTTGAAAATTATCAATTTTTCCAATCATCTGAGGCAACATACTAACCACGCCGTTGAAATATTTACTTGAAACCAGTCGTGGATACAATTGCCGATGATTAAAAATAATTTCATCATAAAGCTTAGCACTGCGATAAATAGTACTCAAATAAGATATTTCTTGAGGAACAGCCATATACACAGCCACAGGTCTGTAACCATATTGAAGAGCTTTTTTAGCATTATCTTCAAATTCTATACCAGCCCCCATGGAGCCGATAGAAAGTACTGAACATCTGCCGCTTTGAAGAGATAAATCAAGAATTGTTCGAACATAATCAATTGTGACTCCGGCAAATCTTTCACATTCATCAATGTGGCCATCTTTAAGGTGATTAAACAGGTTAGGAAAAATATCCCTATGATTATCTTTATCAATAACGTTAAAAGGAAGACAACTTTCCTCTTTGGCAAAACGATCAATGAGCTTTTGCATCATTACGGATTTACCTGCACCGGGATACCCCCAATAAACAATAAACCGCCTAAATTCAGACGGTTTATTTTGTGCATTTGTTTCCTTAAATCTTTGTATGGCCTCTTTATAATTTGCTTGAGCTGTACATTCTTCTTTAGCTAATATATCTTGAACTTCTTTAGGTGTAAAGACAATATTCTCTGTACATTTAACATTTTCTAAGAAGTTTAATATATCATCAATTTGGTATAATGTCTGTGTTGCTGCATCTTTAATCATTTGTCATACCCCATTTTTTTAAGTTGTTGAATAGTTTTATCAGCAGAGGTATGTAAAATACCAACCCCTCCCATTTCAATCCATTTGAGGATGTTATTTTCTCTATCGTCAATAAGAATATCTCCCGGACGACCGAACTTTTGCTTATCTTTGGATAAACAGCAGATAACTCCATTAACAATACCATATTGTTCCTTAAGCCACTGTGTTTTCTCTTTTTGAGCTTTACTGTAACCATAGACGGGTAATCCGGTCAAAATTCGAAAATCGAAATTTTTAAGATAGCCGATCAGTTTATCCGCATCACGCATCTTGGGAAGATTAACCCAATAATTATGGGTATTAATGACAATTTCCCATAATTCCTCTCTGGGGATTTTATAAGGCAAAACGCCGTGCTTTTTTTCAAAAGCACCGTCAAAATCAACCAAAACACCATCCATATCGCAAAATATCATCTCGTCCTCCCAATCTGATAAAATCATAGGAGGTAAATAAAAACATTTAAATGAAAAAAATATTACAAAATATTATCTTTTAGTGAGTTCAAAAAAATTAAAAAAATAGTGTTGACATTTTATTTTTTTTACCTTACAAGCATCCGAAGTTTATCATTACTAAGATATAGATCGGGAAGACAATTTTTATGAAAATATAGTAAGGACCGTTACTAAGACTTGAGCTTAAAAATTTTTTTTACTTTTACTCATAATTTTTTAAACGTAAACCTTAAAACAAGCCCCTGTCTTCCCAAAAGGAAGAACAGGGGTTAACTTTATCTGTTAAATAATTAATTTTTAGCCGCCAATCTGTTGTCTGATTTGTTCCAATCTGGCTAAACGATCCTCAGTGGTAGGGTGTGTCGAAAACAGATTACTCAAGGTCTTTGGCAAACTGCTGAAAGGATTAACAATAAACATATGAGCCGTTTGTATAGAAGCTCTTTTCATCTGGTAGCTTTTAGCATAACCATCAAGTTTGCTTAATGCATTCATAAGCCATTCCGGATGACCTGTCAATTTCGCAGCTCCTTCATCTGCAGCATATTCTCTGGTTCTCGAGATTGTCATCTGAATGATGCTTGCCGCAATTGGTGTCAAAATAGCGCTGATAAGATAAAGTCCGGCGCGTTTGCGATTATTAGCTCCTTGCCCGATTCTTGCAAGCATTGTAATTGCCCCGGCAAAAACAGAAGCAATAGTGCTGATAAGAATATCCCGATGTTTAACATGGCTCATTTCATGGGCAAGAACACCTTCAATTTCTTCGGCACTCATCAATTTTAATAGCCCGCTTGTTGCTGCAACTGCTGCATGCTTAGGATTTCTTCCTGTTGCAAAGGCGTTGGGCACTTCCTCATCAATAATATACACTTTAGGCATGGGGAGTTCTGCATTTTTAGCCAGTCTTGCTACAATTTCATATAATTCCGGTTCTGTTTTTTCATTAACAGCCTTGGCCTTGTAATGCTTCAAGACCAGCTTATCACTGAAAAAGTAATAATAAAAGTTCATGGCTGCTGCTATCCAAAAAGCATTTTTCATTCCTTCCGCACCGGCAATCAAATCACCAATATACATAAAAATCAGCATCAAACCGGTCATCAACAACGCTGTTTTAGTTCCACCCATGTCAAAAGTCCTTTCCAAAAATTAATTATCTTGGCATATATTAAGGCAGACGATTTTATTTAGCAAGCCTTAAGTAAGAAAAAATAACTGATTTTGACGATAATCAATATATTGTGGGTACAAAATAGCTTTACATTAAATTATGGCTTGACTTTATAAGTTTAAGAAGAGTATAACTACAGGATAAAGGCAGAATTTAAGAAACATTCTTTGATAAAGAGGTCAATAAAGGATGATAGATGTATTTAAGCGGGTTTTAAAGAGGTAACTTGGTATGTCAGAAATATCCGTTATAATGCCCGTATACAACACAAAAGAAGCATATCTACGCGAAGCAATTGAAAGTGTGTTGACGCAAACATTTAAGGATTTTGAATTTATCATCCTAAATGACAGCCCTCAAGATCAAAATCTGCGTCGCATCATTGCGGGCTACAGTGATTGCCGGATTAAGTATAAAGAAAATTCGGCCAATTTGGGTATTCCACAGAGTTATAATCGTTTATTGGATATGGCAGAAGGCAAATATATTGCTGTGATGAACCATGATGATATCGCTCAAAAAAATCGTTTAGCCACCCAATACAAATACATGGAAGCACATCCTGAAGTCGGTATTTTGGGTTCGGCTTACAAGAAATTTGGAGAAATTAATCGTTTTAAGGTTATCAAAAATCCGGAAAAACATGAAGATATCTGTGCGTTGTTGCTGTTTAAATCCTCCGTACATCATCCGACCATGATGTTTCGCCGCTCTCTTATTGAGGAGCACAAGATTCGCTATAATGAAAACTTTATTTCCTTAAATGATCGACAATTGTGCTATGAATTCAGCAAATACAGCAAGCTTGCCAATCTTCCAGATATGCTGTATAGATACCGCTTTCATCAGGATATGACAAGTAAAACTAAAAAGAAACTGATCAGAAAAGAACGAGCCATGTTTCACAAGCTGTGGTTTGCCTACAATAATATCGAGCTAACGCAAGAAGAGGTTGATATATTTGATAACTATACCACGTACGGTCGGCAAAAGATAAAAGACAGACATACTTTAGAAGTTATTTGTCATACTTTAGAAAAAATATCGGACATAAATTACCAACGCAATTTCTTAGATCAGAGAGCTTTCACCAAAATTTGCGGTACATATTTTACCAAAAGATGCTTAAATGCCTTATGTAACGGGCAACTAAATATTTCATCGCTGGTTAATCAAACACCGTTACCCGTAAATAAACCATTGTTGAGGTCGCTAAATTTGCTGTTTGGATGGAGAAAATAAGATGAAAAAACTGGCGGTTCATCTTCATTTATACTACACCGAACAATTACCGCAGATACTAAAATATCTGCGAAATTTAACTAAAATAGAGCATGATTTGTTTGTAACAATCGTTAATGATGATCAAAATGTTATCACACAACTAAAGGCTTTCAATCCTCAAGCAAAAATCTGGGTGGTAGAAAATCGTGGTTATGACATCGGTCCTTTTATAGATTTTTTACACCATATCAATTTAGCCGATTATGAGTATATCTTAAAACTGCATACCAAAGGCAAAAAGAGCAAAAATCACACCTGGCTTAACGGTCATCGGATGGATAATGCCCTTTGGGGAAAGATTCTTTGGCAAAGCATGTTAGCAACGCCGGAGGAAATTGAACAGAATTTTCAGATTTTAGATACAAATAACAAAGTAAACATGTTAGGTTCCAGATATTGTATCACCAAGGCTCATAAAGATTATGATAAGCTTTTACCGCAGATTAACGAAGAACTGTCAAAAATGGGGCTTTCCAAGGTAAGCGAACTTTCTTTTATTGCAGGATCAACCTTTTTAACAAGAGCCAAGTGCCTATCACCGCTTCTAAATTACACATTATCAGATTTTGCATTAACGGATGGTAATATTAAAGAAGGGACATTAGCCCATGTTTTAGAAAGGGTTTTCGGCGTACTTGGAAAAGATATTTATCCCATAGCGCATGGAGATTATACGCTGAGTTTTATCTGGGTGGCGCTTAAGCGCTTTCTTTATCAGAAGAAGGTAACCAATAATGGTAAATGCATTATAAAAATCTGCAAACTACCGCTTTACGCAAAAGAGGGGCGCTAATGAATTTAAGATTGTTAAAATTTATCAGGCTTTTTCATTTGATTGATAAAGAAACATATAACAAAAAAAGGCATATCCTGCTTATAACACAATCAAGCTATTTTGATGAAAAATATTATATCAAGCAAAACCAAGGTGTTGATTTTAAAAAGATATCTCCTGCCGAGCATTATTTAATCAAAGGTTGGAAAGAAAAAAAGGATCCTTCACCATATTTTTCCACCAAAGGTTATTTAGAGGAAAATCCGGATGTGAAAGCAATAAGAATGAATCCTTTGCTCCATTATGAAATCAGTGGCAAAAATGAAGGTCGTTACAGGCGCAAAGCACAAGAAAAATTATTCTGCTCGTACGGAATTTTTTATCATTGTTTAAGGAAGTTAGGACAATTTTTTTACCAGAAAGATATTCTATCTCATCAAAAAGCGAAAATATTTGTTCACCTACATTTGTTTTATATCAATGCATGGTGTGAGATCAAAGAATATTTGAAGAATTTATCTTGTTATCCGTATGATCTTGTAGTAACATATCCAGAAGATGTTGTAGACACAGATTTTATTTCTTTAATAAAGCAGTTTAAATCAGATGCTAAGGTTATTCCTTGTGCCAATAAAGGGTTTGATATCGGTCCTTTTATAGCTATATTAAAAGATATCAAGTTACAAAATTATGATATAATCTATCATATCCATTCCAAGAGTATTGCCGGTCAAAAAGGAAGAGTAGCCTACAACAAATTGTTTAAGAAAAAAAGTTGGTTTAAACAATTATACAGTGGCTGTTTGGGCGTGTTTAATGTCCATAAAGGAATTAACATATTATTGCAAAAAAATCACTTTGGATTGATAGGGGCTGGTAACCTAGTTGTTAAGGACGATCCCAAAAGAATTGATGCAGTAAAAAAATATGCCGCACGATATGGGCTGATGATACCCAATGATTATGAATTTTTAATTGGTAGTTGCTTTGGTATCCGTTCTCATTTGCTTTCAACTATAAAAAATTTGAATTTAAGGTTAGAAGATTTTCATGATAGCCAGAGGAGTATATTCACTTTAGCACATGCGCTAGAACGTCTGTTTGCAACAGAAGTCATTAATGCCGGATATCACTTTTATAAACTTCCTGTATTGCATAACAATCACCCGCTTGCAATTTTTATCAAAAATCAAAAAGAGAAACTTTATGCTAAAAAAATCATTCACAAACTCTGTCAATACGGATTATCGGATTTAGAAATGCTTAATTTAGATATTAAATCCGGTCTTAATTGTGTGTTTTTAAAAGGAAAATACCAAAATAAGTCCGTGTTCATCAAATATGGCGGCATCGAAGAAATTGCCCAAAATGAGGCTAAGATGCAACAAAAAATGCATCAACTCATGCCTTCTCACACGCCGATATTATATCTCTGTAACCTAGATCCCGTTTTTGTTGTTATGGAGATGATAAACGGTACCAATTTAGAAGAGCTCATCAATCTAGGTATAACAGAAGAAGAGAAAAAAAATATTTTATCCGAACTTGATGATATAAAAACCAATATAGAAAAACATAATTTTGTGCATAGGGATATACAGCCGGCAAATCTTATTTATAAGAATGACAAGCTTTATTTAATTGACTATCAGTTTATGGTTGAAAGAAATGCAAATGGTTCGTTAAAAGAACTTAATTATGTTACAAACAATCCTCGCGTGAGCAGTGCTCTTGGCGGAGCTTATCGGTTTAGTGAAACTGATTGGAATGACACGTATTCCATCAATTTAGTTAAAGAAAAAATTGTCTCTGTTGCAATCTCAGGTCAGGAGAAAAAAGTTGCCTAGACCATTTTTTAGCATCATCATGCCGACATATAATCGTGCGTTTTGCATAAAAAATGCGATAGATTCGCTGTTAGCCCAAAGCTATCAGGATTTTGAACTGATAATTGTTGATGATGGCTCAACGGATGATACCAAAGATCTTATTAATAAGAGTTACGCTAAAGAGATCGCATCCAATAAAATCGTCTATCAAACAGCTGAGCATAAAGGCGCCGCCGTAGCGCGTAATATCGGCTTGGCCAAGGCTAAGGGTAAATGGATTGGTTATCTAGATACAGATAATACCATCGTCAAAGATTTTCTTAAGACCTATAAACAAGCGATAAAATTCCATCCGAGGACCAAGATTTTCTATGCTCAAATGCACCGCATCTACCGAAATGAGGTTATCGGTCACGATTGGGATGAAAAAGAAATTTTTACAAAACCATATATTGACATGGGAACATTTGTTCATTATAAAGGTTGTACTGAAAAGTACGGCGGCTTTGATGAAAAGCTGTCGCGCCTGATTGATTATGAACTTATTTTGCGTTTAACTCGCTTTTATAAACCGAGGTTTATAAAAAAAGTTGTTCTTGAATATGATGATGCAGATGCTAAGTCCCGCATTACAACCACAGAAGATCGAAAACAAGCACTGGAGTACATAAGAGCAAAGTATAGAGATTATATAATGCAAATCAAACAAAACAATCTGAAAACAGGGTCGATTAAGGAAAACAAGATGAAAAACATTGGATTAAAATTAGCACGTTTAATACATTTAATAAGCAAAGGGAAGTATAATGAAAAGCGCCAAATTGCTTTGGTGGAAGCATCCTCATTATTTGATAAAAAGTGGTATTTGGCGCAAAATCCCGATGTTAAGAAGAGAAAGATCGGGGCAGCCAAACACTATGTCAAATACGGCTATAAAGAGGGGCGCAATCCCAGTCCTTATTTTAATACCAAAGACTACCTCAAACGCTATAAAGACGTTGCCAAAGCGGGATTGAACCCACTTGTACATTATCTTATTCATGGCGCTAAAGAGGGCAGGAGCTATAAGCCGGCGGTTAAAGGTCAAGTCTTAAAAACAGCTATAAAAACCAGTTTATGGAATAAATTTTGTTACGTGTTGACCTACCCAATCCGCGTCAAAGAAGAATATGACCGCCTGAAATTAGAAATTGAAGCATTAAAGAGTTCAAAATAAAAGAGGAAGTTGATTATGAAAAAACAGGTTAATAAACAAGCAAAAAAAGCATCTAAATTGGCAAAAGCCGAGAATTTAAAGAAAAAACAAACTCAATCCCCCTTTGACAGGGGGATCGACAACTCGTTGTCGAGGGGGATGAAATCTACCACCATCACGGTTAAAAATGCCGAAGGTGATCCGGATACCACTGCCGAAATCATTATTCAAAATCAAATTAATTATACCCCAAAAGTTTCCGTAATTATCCCTGTTTATAATGTAGAAGAATACTTGCGTGAATGTTTGGATAGCGTTGTCAATCAAACCTTAAAAGAAATAGAAATCATATGCGTTGATGATGGTTCAACAGATAGCTCATTAAAAATCCTTAAAGAATATGCAGCAAGAGACAATCGCATCACTATTCTTGCACAACAAAATCTTCATGCCGGTGTCGCCCGCAATGCCGGCCTATCCCAAGCAAAAGGCGAATACCTAAGCTTCCTTGATTCAGATGATGTCTTTAATGTCCATATGTTAGAGAGAATGCATAAGAAAGCCCAAAATGATAATGCAGAAGTGGTTATTTGTAATGCTTTAAAAAATGTTAATGGAGAATTGCAAGAAGGAATTTTTATAAAAGAGAAACATCTTAAAAGAAATATTTTTTCATGTTCTGAAAAAGATGCTGCTTTATCTGTTTTTCAAGCAATATATGGATTTCCGTGGAATAAATTAATTGCTCATTCTATTGTCAATAGGCATAATTTACGTTTTTCCTCAATAGATCATCATAATGATACTTCTTTTGTAATGACAACTATTGTTGCCGCATATAAAATTTCTTACACCACTGAAAAGTATATCTATTATAGATACAGAGAAAATTCTATCTGTCATGCATCTAAAGATGTTTCTTGTATGTATAAGTCTCTTAAAGAAACATATCAGAATATTTCTAAACTAGATAATTTCAAATATGTAAAGCGCAGCTTTTTAAATTATGCTTTAGAATTTGTTATTTATTATTACCGAAAAAAATCTAATGTAGAAAAGATAGAATTACTTCCTTATATTGCCAAATTATATGAGCAGTTTGAATTCAAAAACTATCCTATCAGTTTCTTTGATAATATTCCGCAGTATAGAGAATTGAAGCACATTGTTGATTATAAAAATAAACGTGATTTGTCAATAAAAGATATCTATATTCAAAATAGTATAAATTTTGAGCCTAAAGTCAGTGTTGTTATCCCCGTATATAATGTTGAAGATTATTTGCGTGAATGTTTAGACAGTGTCGTTAATCAAACGTTAAAAGATATTGAAATTATTTGTATCAATGACGGCTCACCTGATAATTCTTTGCAAATTTTAGAACAATATGCTGCAAGTGATTCCAGAATTACCATTGTCAGTCAAAAAAATAAAGGATTAGGGGCTTCACGAAATGTAGGTAGCAGTTTGGCTAACGCCCCATATGTTTTCTTTTTAGATTCAGATGATTTTATTGCGCTCGAGGCTCTTGAGAATTTGTATAATAAGATAGAACAAACGCAAGCTGAATTATGCCAGTATTTAGCCTATAGATATGATAATATTACAAAAGAAATAAATTTATTGCCCAATGCCGTTTTTGATGCTGTTCGTCAAAAGAAAGAAGTTTATAATTATAAAGCTAATCCAAAACTTATGTTTGAACAAGTTGAAGCATGGAGAAAATTATATAAAAAAGATTTTTTAATCAGAAACGGTATTAGTTTTTTTGAAAATTCTTACTTTGAAGATACACTTACGCACATTAAGTGTTTTGCGTTAGCCAAAAAAGTTTGTTTAGTTGATCAGGGATATATATATTATCGTTACAACAGAGAGGGACAAATTACAGGCAAGAGTGAGAATACAGATAAATTTTTAGATATTTTTAATTATATCAATGGTGCTGAAGAGTTCTTAAAAAACAAACATTGTTGGGGAGATGTAAAGAAATATTATTATACTTTTGCTGTCAGACGAATCTGTTCATATTTCGGTAGATGTAATGATGATACAAAAGTTAAATTTGCCAAGAAAGTAATAGAATGGTGCAAAGATAAAGATTTAGCAGAATTGATAAACAGTGCTCCAGAAAAATTTGAACCATTTTATTTAATTGTAAAAAAAGATAGTTTAAAAGATAAGATTTATTCATATTTTCTTTTTCCTTATTATCTTATTTCTAACCACTTCCTGAAAAAAGAAAAAGGGAGACTTCAAGGATATACTGTAAAAGTTTTAAGGAGTTTACCAAATATAAAAGCTGATTACTTTATTCCAATTGGAGAAAGATGTCGAGTATCGCATCAATTAAAAGAACATAATTTACGTAATGTTTCTTTACCTTTTGATTATTTAGCCGGTTTTTCTTTAGATCTTATTTTAGATACCATTAAAAGTGGCATAAATTTGTGGTTTGAAGAAGGCTTTGAAGATAAAATAAAGTCAACCAAAAAAGAAAGATGCATTTATGATATAAAAAATAAATTCAGATCAAAACATATATTCCCTGCTGATAGAACAGTTGAAGAATATATGCCAGAATTTAAAGAAACATTTGCCAGACGTACAAGAAGATTACGTAATATTCTAAAAACGTCAAATCACATTTGTTTTGTATGTAATAATCGTCATAAGCCAATTGCGGACTTTGCTGTTCCGGGAAAAATTCAAGCTAACAAGAGGAATACAATTACTGATTTTATTGATTTCTTGAAGAAATTAAAAACAATGTATCCTAACAAAAAATGGACATTATTACATGTTGAACATAGTGATAGTGAGCGCGAAATACGACAATACAAAGCCGGTGAAGACATAACAGTTTATAATATCAAAACTTTTGATATAAATGAAAAAGGTGATGGTAAATCAAACGATGATGCTTGGAAAGGTAACACAAAAACATGGAATGAGATCTGCTCGCACCTATCATTAAATAATAACAATCCGAAATCTACAAAAAAGACTTCAGGATTCAAGCATTTTCTTTATCATAAAGTCAAGACAGATAGTTATACCAAAACTTATATCTGCGGTATCAGAGTAAAGAAAAAGCCGGCCAATATCTATGAGTTTATTGATAAACGCTTGGCAACTCTATCTAAAAAATGGGAAGATAAATTTGCCACTGTTGTTAAAACAGGTTCTAAAAATAAAAAAGATCTGCTTGCCAGAATAAGTACGTTAGAAAAGGAGATTGACTTAATAAAATCTAACAGTCTTTATATGATTAAATCTCTTAATAACAAAACAGCAGAAGTTCTGGGTGCGCAAAGTGTTTTAGCTGAAATGTTGCAAAACACCCAAGCAGAAGGCATAGCGGAAATATTGGATTATATGACACATCTTCCGGAACGCATGGCAGAAAATAGCACCAAGAATAAAGAGGAAATAACAGAAAAAATAATCAATATTGAAGACAGGCTTCGTTCATGCCGTACAGAGATTATCGAACGAGTAGACAACATTAAAGCAAAATGATCTGGAGGGACTATCTATGGTAAAAAAAGAAAACACTTCTCCGAGCCCAAAAATTTCGGTCATAATACCTGTCTATAATACCGAAAGTTACCTTAGAGAGTGTTTGGATAGTGCGCTTAATCAAACCTTAAAAGAAATCGAAGTAATTTGCACCAATGACGGATCAACGGATAATTCCCTAAAAATCCTTCAAGAATATGCCAAGAAAGATTCCCGTATTACCGTGATTGATCAAGAAAATCAAGGTGTGAGTATCGCTCGAAATAATGCCTTAAAAATAGCCAAAGGAAAATACATTCATTTTCTTGATTCTGATGATTATCTTGATCTTAATGCTTATGAGAAGCTTTACCAAAGAGCAGAAGAATTATCTTTAGATATGCTTTCTTTTAAAGGGCAAAATTTTCAAAATGGAACCGGGGAATTTTTACCTTCACCATACTATTCCTTTACCTATCTGCCCGAAAATTGGGATAAAGAAGTTTTTGATTATAAAGATTGCAAAGATTTTGTTCATCGCATGGCCGTGACCACACATCTGACCTTTTATCGCCATGACTTTATTACAGAACACAACATAACATTTCCGGAGCATCTTTGTTTTGAGGATAATCTATTTTTTACCAAAGCAATCTTAAATGCTAAAAGATGTTCCATCTTGCAAGAAGTTTTGTTATATAGACGCATTCATTCGGCATCAATTACCCAAAATTGGGATGTTCATCTCGGAGATTATATTAATATTAGTGAATTGGTCATTGATTATGTCAAAAGTTTTGATAAAACCTTAGTACCACAATATCAAACGCCTTATATCAGGAATTGCCTTAATTTCTATAAAAAATATTCCTATGAATGCCAAATCAGGTGTGCAAATGATTTGATAAAAATACTGACCAAATATAAAGAAACGAATAAGTGTATGGAGTTCTTGGATACCTGCCAAACAACATATACTCAACTACGCCAGTCTGAAGATCTTATGAAATATAAGGGAAGCGTGACAGATACATATATCAAAAATGCAGAGAAAATTTTCAAGATCATTTCCAAAGATCACTATAGAGACTTTTTGAAAAAAATAAAAGATTATGCCTTAAATTACAACGCATCGGATACCATGTTTGACTTTTATCAGGAAATGAAACATAAAACAGGAGCAAATAAATGGTAGATAAAAAGACGATAAAAATTAAGTTTTGTGGTTTCTATTCAAAATTTAATTACAGTGACAATATGTTTACAAAAACCTTACAAAAAAAATATAACATAGAAATTTCAGATAAACCTGATTTTTTATTTTATTCTTGTTTTTCTGCTGAACATTTAAGTTATAAAGACTGTGTTAAGATCTTTTTTACCGGAGAAAATATTATCCCTAATTTTAATGAATGTGATTATGCTTCAGGTTTTGATTATATAGATTTTCATGATAGATATTTCAGACGAATATACAAATTTCCTTCTCCTTCTATTAATGATAGAACTCAATGTACGGATAATCTTCTTAATCGTCGTTTTTGTAACTTTATTTATTCTAATGCAACTTCCGGTGAAGGGGCAATATTAAGGCAGGAGTTTTGCAAAAAATTGATGGTTTATAAACATGTGGACTGCCCGGGAAAAGTGTTAAATAATATGACAGCCGAAGATTTAGAACCTCGTAATGGTGATTGGATAAAAAGCAAAATAGAATTTTTGAAAAAATATAAATTTACCATTGCTTTTGAAAATTCTTCTTCCAATGGCTACACAACAGAAAAACTTTTTCAGCCTTTAGAAAGCTTTTCCATCCCGATTTATTGGGGTAACCCTTTAGTTACAAGGGATTTTAATCCTAAGGCATTTATTAATTGCAATGATTATGATAATGATTTTGATGCCGTAATAGAACGCGTTAAAGAGTTGGATAATGATCCGGATAAATATCTTGCCATGTTGCGTGAAAATCCGATGCAACCGGATTTTGATTTTGATCAACAAAAGAAATATGAGAAATGGTTGATAAGCATTATAGAAAAAGGAAATAAGCCGTTTAATAAAGATCCGCGTAATTGGCAAGGAATTCCTTTGCGAGCTACCATTAACACCTTAAAGCAAGAAATATCGGATTTATCAAAAGAAAATCACGAGCTTCAGGAAGATCTTTTCAGTTTGAATAATAAGTTAAAAGAAATATCTTCCCTAAAGCCATTTCCCAAGCTTCCTAAAAGAACGACCGGCAATTTTTTATATCGCCGCGTAGAAAAAGATGGTTATGTTAAAACGTATATTCTTGGAATTCGTGTACGTAAACGTCCGATGAATTTATGTAAATTTATAGATAGTCGCTTGCACGAATTAGAAAAAAGATTAAAAGCAGCTCAAAATATTGATCAAAATCATCAATAAAAGCTGTGGGTATTTATTCTTATTAGTGTAATCTTTAGAAAAATAAACTATAGTATGATCATTACCATTCAGATACAGATCTGAGTGTAATGTTTTTTGTCTTAACAATATATAAGGAAAACAACATGTTAGCATTCAAAAAAATTAGTAAGACAGCTTTAGCTGCTTTACTGATCATGATTGCGAGCCTTCAAGGCGCGTTTGCTTCAGAGATTGATTTGAACGTTCCAATGTTAGACGTTGATTACAATATCTGGGGATTTGCAACCGACGGCGCAAAGATTTTAAGCTATGGTTTGATTATTTGCGTTTTAGGCTTAATTTTCGGTCTTTATGAATTTGTAAAGATCAAAAAAATGCCGGCTCATGAATCAATGTTGAAAATTTCTAATTTGATTTATGAAACCTGCAAAACCTATATGAAACAACAAGCAAAATTATTGCTTGTATTAGAAGCTTTCATTGCAGTCTGCATTTTTTATTATTTCTTTTATTTGAATAATACACCGCTAAGTAAGGTTCTAACCGTATTAGGTTGGTCCGTACTCGGTATTTTGGGATCATATTTGGTCGCATGGTTCGGTATGAGAATTAACACATATGCAAACTCACGTACAGCATTCCTATCCTTAAAAGCCAATCCGTACAATGTGCAAAATTTGCCATTGCGTTCTGGTATGTCAATAGGTGTTTTGCTCATCTGCGTTGAATTGATTATGATGATCATCATTCTTTTATATGTAGATAGAGCCAGTGCAGGTGCATGTTTCATTGGTTTTGCTATAGGTGAATCTTTAGGTGCTTCCGCACTTCGTATTTGCGGCGGTATTTTTACCAAGATTGCTGATATTGGTGCCGACTTAATGAAAATCATTTTCCGTATTGATGAAGATGATGCCAGAAATCCAGGCGTGATTGCAGACTGTACCGGTGATAATGCCGGCGATTCTGTTGGCCCGACAGCCGATGGTTTTGAAACATATGGTGTGACCGGTGTTGCTTTAATATCCTTCATTGTTTTGGCAGCTGGTATGCAGTATGCCTCTAACGGTGATTTATTTATGATGAGCAATGGCGTTGATATTCAAGCACGTTTGATCGTTTGGATCTTTACCATGCGTGTTTTGATGATTGTAACCTCTCTTGTTGCATATTTCATCAATAACATGGGCTGCAAAGCTATTTTCGGCAAGGCCAAATCATTCAACTTTGAAACACCATTAACCTCTCTGGTATGGATTTCTTCAATCATTTCCATTTTGATGACTTTCGGTGTATCATACATCATGATTGGTGATATGAGCCCGAATTTGTGGTGGAAATTATCTGTTATCATCAGTTGCGGAACATTTGCCGCGGCGATTATACCGGAATTCACAAAGATATTTACTTCATCAAAATCACAGCATGTTCAAGAAATTGTGAATGCCAGCCGTGAAGCAGGCGCTTCATTAAACATCATTTCCGGTATCATTGCCGGTAACTTCTCCGGTTTCTGGAAAGGTTTGGTAATGGTTGGTTTGATGACCATAGCCTACTTCACTTCAAAAGAAGGTTTGGATGCCTTTATGGTTTATCCGACAGTATTTGCTTTCGGTTTGGTTGCATTTGGTATGCTTGGCATGGGGCCGGTAACAATCGCTGTTGACAGCTATGGTCCTGTAACAGATAACGCACAATCCGTATTTGAGCTTTCTCAGATTGAGCAAATCAAAGGCATCAAGAAAGAGATTGAAGATGATTATGGATTTAAGCCGGACTTTGAAACAGGAAAGCAATTATTGGAAGAAAATGATTCTGCCGGTAATACTTTCAAAGCAACAGCAAAACCTGTACTTATAGGTACAGCGGTTATCGGTGCGACAACAATGATTTTCTCGATTATCTTATTGTTGCACTTACACTTGAACTTACTGGATCCGAATGTTCTGTTCGGTTTGATGCTCGGTGGTGCCGTGATTTACTGGTTCTCCGGTGCTTCAATGCAGGCTGTATCAACCGGTGCTTATCGTGCTGTTAACTACATCAAAAAGCACATTAAGTTGGACGGCAAAACCGCAGCTTCAATTGAAGATTCTAAAAATGTTGTTCGTATCTGCACCATATATGCACAAAAAGGTATGTTCAATATCTTTATCGTTATCTTCTCATTTACGATAGCTTTTGCGTGCTTTGATGCAAACTTGTTTGCAAGTTATTTGATCTCAATTGCCGTCTTTGGTTTGTACCAAGCGTTATATATGGCAAATGCCGGTGGCGCATGGGATAATGCCAAAAAGGTCGTAGAGGTTGACTTGCACGAAAAAGGATCAGATTTACACGCTGCCGCCGTTGTTGGCGATACAGTGGGTGATCCTTATAAAGATACATCATCTGTTGCGCTTAACCCGATTATTAAGTTTACAACGTTATTCGGTTTACTTGCTGTAGAAATGGCAGAAAGTGCACCGCGTTGCATTTCTTTATCATTGGGTGTAGCATTCTTTGTATTAGGTTTATATTTCGTATGGCGGTCATTCTACCGTATGAGAATAGAATCCACAAAGGACTAACTTAAAAAACGGTCGGATTTATTCCGGCCGTTTTTTTCTTGCAATCAATAAAAGAATACGCTAGAAAATAACTAAGGTGAACAATGCAAGATCAATTTAAAAGAACAGAGATTATTTTAGGACTTGATTCCACCCGAAAATTAGCTCAAAAAAGAGTAGCAGTTTTCGGTATTGGGGGCGTCGGTTCTTGCGTTGTCGAAGCACTCGCTCGTTCCGGTATCGGTGCGCTTGACTTGATAGATAATGATACTTATACCATTACTAATCTTAATCGCCAGTTATATGCCACCCATCAAACACTCGGTCAATATAAGGTAGACGTTGCAGAAAAGCGAATAAAAGAAATAAATCCCAACTGTCAGGTACGTGTTTATAAAACGTTTTTTTTACCCCAAGAAGAAAGCTCGTTTGATTTTAGTCAGTATGATTATGTTGTTGATGCTATTGATACTGTCGCCGGAAAAATAGGGCTTGTAATGGCATCTCATCAGGCAAAAGTGCCTATCATATCTGCCATGGGGGCAGGCAATAAAATTGACCCCACAGCATTTGAGGTAGCTGATATATATCAGACCACAGTTTGTCCGTTGGCTAAAGTTATGCGTAAAGAGCTAAAAGAACGCGGTATCAAACACCTGAAAGTCGTTTATTCAAAAGAAAAACCGCTCAAGCCTGAAGGCTTAGATGATGAGCAGACATCTCGTCGTGCCACTCCGGGATCAACGCCGTTTGTGCCGCCGGTCGTTGGCTTTATCATGGCTGGCGAAGTCATCAAAGACTTGATTAACAAGTAACCAAAAAGGAAACAGGATAATTATGAAGCTCATAACATTCCAGACAACAGAGGCTTTTAATGTTCTTCAAAAAAATGGCATATTAATAGCAGACACCAGCAATATAGATTTGCAAAAATACGGCATACCTTATGATTGGATGATCAGTGAAATGAAGGAAAGGGGGATATCACCTCAAAACAATGAACGATATCCGCTTTGGGCCTGGGCAAAATGCGGCGCCTCTATCGGTCCTAAAAGAAGAAAAAATACCAACCACATCATTCAAGATACAGTAAAAATCACTTTTGAAAAGCCGGACCATGAGGTCTTATTATCAGATTATATGGCATATGCGTTTATTTTAAGCGGTCACATTGTTCCAAAAGATAAAAAGGAATACACGCATTTTTTAACACGTATGCAACAGTTGGATGTCGCGCCAGAGGATTTGAAAAATTTTGTGCGTCATCAAGCAATAAATCCACGTATTCCCGTTGCGGAAATCAAAAAATCATGGTCACGTATTTTTGATTTAAGGTCATATGTACATCAAGCATGTGTCTGGAATATCAAAACCAAAGAGATAAAACAAGTGGAAGTATTAAAGGATCCGAATTATTCGTATGGCGTGATGAACGCTAAGCGTTCGGATGGCTCCAGACCGGATTGGAAACAAAAATATTTGAAGTTCTTGAAGTAGTTTGATTGTTCTCCTCTTGGAGTGGCAACAAATTTTATGAAAATACGTCATGATGCAGCGGTAGGTAAACCAATTTCAACAGGTAATGTTGCGGGTGATTTTGTATTAACTAAAATACCTTATATTGGTAAAGCAGTAAAAGGTATTAATATACCGCCACAAATAGGTGCACACATAGCACATGGTATCAACGCCTACAAAGAAAGCTGTGGTAAGAAAAAATAAATAAATTATTATTACAATACAAAAAAATTTAGTAGAAAGGAACAAAACTTATGAAATTGTTGTCAAAAGAAGCCTTAGTATTAGGAGGAGTTTATGGAGTTGTTGATGCTCCTTTCACTATTATAGGATTAGATATCATAACGGATATTTTGTTTGTTGCGTTTATTATTTGCATCATCATGTTATGTTTTAATAAAAAACCTCTTTTTTTAGCAAAGATAATGGCTAATTATCCTAAAACATCATATTATCTATCTTCGATAGGCTGGATACCATATTTAACTTGGATTGTTATTTTAGGATTGACAATAAGTTTTTATTATTTCGGGTTACTAGCTATTCAATTAAAACAACAACTGTGGTATCTAGGTATTTTTGATATTAGTGCAGTCATTTTATCATTAAGTATTGCTATGATTAGAACACAGACAAATAAATGATAAATATTAACTTCCAATCACAGAAGAAAATATTGAAAAGAAAGAAAAGGGCAAGTTGTAAATTGATGCGGGAGAAATTTTGACGGAGCTCATGCTCCGCCGCACAGGCGTGCATAGATTGCTTTCGTCATGCTGAACTTGTTTCATCATCTCAAGTTATGGAGGTGCGCCGCGCACTGAACCAACTTCTTCGTTGTTTCAAGCCCATCTTTATAACCAACAAAAAAACCACCCGCAAGGGGTGGCTTTTTACTGGTTGCGGGAGAAGGATTTGAACCAACGACCTTCAGGTTATGAGCCTGACGAGCTACCGGGCTGCTCTATCCCGCGATAACAAACAACAGAGGATATATAAACAACAAAAAAATAATTGTCAATAATATTTTTTAATCTTTTGCATAAAATATTTTGCATGCTAATCTCAAGCTAAGGTAAATGTCCGTAAGAGAAAACTGATGCAAGATAAAAATATTCACCCCCTTTATGAAACACCAAATATTTCAGAACGTAAGCTGGGCATAATTGCCGGTGGGGGAGAACTTCCCGCTCAATTGATAGAATGGTGTCGTACACACAATCATCCGTATTTCGTACTAGCTATTCGCACCAATGCTAAAGAGGAGTATTTTACTCCTGAAATTCCGCATGAATGGATAAGAATAGGGCAGGCCGGAACAGGTTTTAAGCGTTTTAAGGAAGAGGGCGTCAAAGACGTTGTCTTAATCGGTACCATCAAACGCCCGACACTAACAGAGTTGGTGCCGGATATGCGTACTACGGCATTTTTTGCAAAAATTGGAGCAAGAGCCTTAGGTGATGATGGTATATTGCGCGCCGTGGTCAAGGAAATAGAAAACGAAGGGATGAAAGTTGTTGGCATTCAAGAGGTTGTTCCTGAATTATTAGCTAAAGAGGGGATTCTCACCAAGAAAAAACCGGACAAAGAAGATGAAGAAGATATCAGACGTGGTGTTGAAGTAGCTACAACCATAGGAAAGCTTGATGTTGGTCAGTCTGTCGTTGTGCAACAGGGATTGGTTTTAGGAATGGAAGGTATAGAAGGCACGGATAAACTTATATTACGCTGTAAGGATTATGTCCGTAAAGGTAAGGCTCCTGTATTGGTTAAATTAAGAAAGCCCCAACAAGATTTGCGTATAGATTTACCGACAATCGGCCTCCAAACAGTGGAAAATGCGCATAACAGCGGCTTTAAAGGAATAGCGATACATGCTGGCAACACACTGATTGTCAATGAACCGGAAGTGATAAAATTAGCCAATAAATACAATTTGTTTATCAAAGGTATCATTCCTTCGGAGTACGAAAAATGTTAGTCTATCTGATAGCAGGCGAACCCTCTGGAGATATGTTAGGTGCCCGCTTAATGCGCGCATTAAGGGACAAAAATCCTGATATAAGCTTTGCCGGTGTTGGTGGCGATAATATGGAAAAAGAGGGAATAACCTCTCTGTTTAATATCACTGACCTAGCTATTATGGGGTTAATAGAGGTTATTCCGAGCATTCCGAAAGTTTTGCGCCATATCAAAGAAACCGTAAATGATATCAAACTCAAAAAGCCTGATGTTGTTATAACTATTGATAGTTGGAGCTTTTCCGCCCGTGTTCATAAAGCTATCCGTAAGCAAAAAATAAAAGTTTTACAAATGCATTATGTTGCTCCGCAAGTTTGGGCTTGGAAAAAGGGCAGGGCAAAGACAATGTATAAATATATTGATCATTTATTGACGTTGTTTCCAAACGAACCGGCTTATTTTACACCTTATCACCTAAGGGCAGATTTTGTCGGACATCCGGTGATTGAGAGTTCAATGGTCAATGCCGAGGCTACGTCTTTTTTAGAAAAATATCAAATTCCCCAAGATAAAAGGGTGGTCTTGCTCTTACCCGGTTCCAGGCATAATGAAGTGGCTAACCTCTTGCCGGTATTTCTACAAACCGTTGATATACTAAAAAAACATTATCAGGATCTGGTATTTGTACTGCCGACAGTTAAAACCGTAGAGGATAGAGTAAAAAGAATGATCTCAGAAAATCATTCGGATATAATTGTTATTAATACACAACAAGAAAGATATGCCGCAATTAAAGCCGCCAGCGCAGCAATAGCAGCCTCCGGAACCGTGGCTTTAGAATTAGCCATAATGGATGTACCGCATTTAATAGCCTATAAAGTACCGAGGTTAACGGCTTGGTTGCTTCATCATATAACTAAGATAAAATACGTAAACTTAACAAATATCTTGCTTGATAAAGCCATTATACCTGAGATGTTGCAAGAAGATTGCCAATTCCCAAAAATTGCCGCCGTCACGCATGATTTATTAGATAAAAACAGTGCATTATATCAAACAGAAGTAGGAAGCTTCAAGGAACTAAGAGCAGCATTAGGTTTTGGTAAGGTTTCGCCCAGTCACAAGGCGGCAGAAATTATCATTAAATCTGTAAAAAAGGCATAAACAGTGGTTTGGTGGTTAAGAAAACAATTTTTACGTCTTAAACTTTATTTAAGTTCAAATTATGAAGGGGAAAGAGAAAGCCTGATAATCTGGTATGCTGTATGCTACGCCCTGGGGGCTGCCATTTATTTAACAATGCCGATAGAAATATCGGTCTGGGCAGTATTAGGCTTGCTGGAATTAGTGTTAATATTACTCTACCTTACAAGAAACAAGAGCGGATTATTTCAATTCTTAACTTATGTAACAATATTGATATTAGGAATTTGTATTGCTAAGGCCGATGCCCTCTATCAAAAGACAAAAATAGAAAATAATATAAACGAAATCAGTTATTTATATGGAAAAATTGATAAAATAGATGAAAATTATAAAGGATATAAAAGATTAATAATAAGTCATGCCGATGATGACGAACACCAACTTAAAGGAAAGTATAAAATTACCTTAAGACAAAATCCGGATTGGCTAAAAGTAGGTACATGTGTCGAGATGATAGCAAAATTTCCTTCAGAGTATCCAAAAAATCCTTTAAGTAATTATGATAAAGAACGTGCAGACTTTTATCAAAATATCAGTGCCAGCGGTTACGTAATCAGTCCTGTCTTTCAGGCAGATTGTGTTATGGATGAACATTATTTAAATAATAAAATCAATGAAATAAAATCTAAAATTAATAATTTAGTTGAACAATATGCAACACCCACCACAAAGGGTGTCATCAAAGCCCTAACCATAGGTCAGAGGACAGATATACCAAATCAGTTGGTCGCAAATTATCGCCTTTCCGGTCTGGCGCACCTGTTGGCCATTTCCGGGATGCATATGGGAATGATTGCCTTAGTGGCATTTTTTCTCATCAGATTGTTATTTTCACCTTTAGGGCAAGGAAGGTATGATTTACGCAAACTGGCAGCAGTTATCTCGTTAATATTAACCCTGGGCTATTTCCTAATATCCGGACAAAGTATATCGTGCATTCGTGCTTTTATCATGACATCATTGGTCTTGTGTGCCATATTATTAAATCGTCGTGCAATTTCTTTAAGACTATGGGCATTTGCCTTATTTATTGTTGTTACTATAGATCCGTCCGCTGTCATCTCTCCGGGATTTCTGATGTCTTTTGCTGCAGTCTTGGGCATAGTTGCCTTTTATGAAGCTTATGCCTTAAGCATAAGACAATGGTACGCCACCCAAACAATGTATGCTAAACTTAAAGTTTATTTATTAGGTATAGTATTAACGGATTTGGTAGCAAGCCTAATCACATTACCATTTAGTCTTTATTATTTCCACCAAATTTCGGTATATACAACACTGGCTAATATTCTTGCCGGACCGATTGTTGCTTTTTGGGTTATGCCGGCAATACTGTTTTTCTTAATATCCATTCCGATAGGACTGGCTCCATATAGTCTAAAGATACTCTCTTCTGGTGTAAGTGTAGTCAATAACATAGCTTCATGGGTAGCAACTCTAAAAGGGGCAGATATGGCCCAAGATATAGAGTTATTCCCGAATACCGGTTTGTTTTTGATAACCATTGGTTTGTTATGGCTATGTATATGGCAGCAAAGATGGCGCTATTTAGGACTGATTGCTATTATATTAGGGTTAATGAACTTTCTCTTCTATCCGCGTGCAGACTTTGTCTTTGATGCCAAGGGAGAAACATTTGCTTGTCGCAATAATGAAAATAAATTAGTTAAAACCAAATGGCACAAAAATAAATTTTTAACCGCAATGTGGACAAACGGTGCTGAAGATACATCATCTCAGATTGAGTGCAACAAACAAGAATGTACATGTCAGGGTAAAATTAACTTCAGTGCTCATAAAGTCATATATAATAAAAAAGCCATTAAATTAGATAAGAGCGGCTACATAGATATTAAACGCGGTGTATTCTACACCCCAAAGAAAGAAGGGCGTCTATGGCATAAAAAATAAAATTCCGCCCAAAAGATTGTTATTTCTTTGATTTAGTCTTAGCAAGGATATCTTGAACTGTTTTTTCAATATTGATGGTTTGTCCAGAGGAATCCTTAAATACCTGAGCCATCAGATTTTGAGCTTCTTTGATTTGTGCAGGAGTTAATCCGGCCTGACGCCCTCCTGTTTCAATAGCCTCCATAGCATTATCTCTTGCAACAATGTATGATTCTTGTCTTTGCCAATCATCAAATTTAGTATAAGTTAACCCGCACCAGAAAACAAGCCACAATAAAGCAATAAAACGAAACTTCTTTAATATAGCAAGGTTATCATCACCATATATCTCATCTTCTTCATTTGCCGATCCATAAGCATTATCTACCATATCAGACTTTACAAAAAACAGCTTTACTAAATACACACACCATGCAAGCACCGGAATAATAGCCCAATAACCAACATGAGGAATAAAGCCCGTCAGCGCTAAAATAACACCGGAAATAAGATACCAAAAGGCATTCTTATTAATATCATGCAAACGCCGTGCCGCAACGGCAACAGTCGGAATTAATGTTGCTAAAAGATAACAATAGCAAAGAAGCGGCATTTCAACATAGTCACTTAAAAGGTATAAAGGAAAAAACACAAGCCCTGAAACAACCATAAATCCCCAAAATTCCAGTCGGGTTGCGCGTCCGTGAAATTGCAAATATTTTTCAGTAATACCGCGAATATAATAATCAAAAGCATCACCCCAAGCAGAACGCATATTTTCCTTTTGAATATGCGGCTTCTTTATCTTGACATTAACATTAGTCGTTTTATCAGCTAAAATATCTTTATCCTTGACGAGCATGCTTTTCTCCTTTGATCCTGTTTTCGGCAATTTCGATGACTAATCCATGACCATCAGAAGGATCTTTTTTATCATTGGTATCAACCTTAAAGGTCTTTCTGTTGTTGGGAGTATTATAAAAGAAATCATATACATTAAAATATACAATAGAAACAAATGCCAGAAACATTGCATAGGGAACTGCCGCAAAATAGACATTAATAACTTTAACAAAGTATAGTAATACCGTTAAAGCAATCAATAACAAATAAGCGAGCAAAGCAACCAATGTGATCATTAAAAAGTTACCCTTAGTTTTAGCATAAGTTGCCAAAATAGAACGACTTTTCCCCGTGATTTCTGAAACAAAGGCAAATGATGGAATAATAAAAAAGGCAACAAATAAAATCAAAAGATATAAGTATTCTAAAGTTTTATTATATGTTACCCATGTAACAATAGCACGTCCGCCGATAAAGGTTTGCTTAATCATATTCAAAACGAGATTAATGGCAGAAGTCGATACCTGACAAGAGGCAATAAATAAAACAACAACCATACAAAAACGGATAAAGGACGCATAAAATACAGATTTATCCCAAACGATACTCTGCTTATAATAAAGACCGGTAGCAAAATAAATAAGTAAGTAGTAATAAGGGATTGAAATGATCTTAAAAAGAGTTGTTCCGATAAATGCCGGCAACAATGAACCTAAGAAATAAAAGACACACAAGAAGATATAAGCCTTTAAATGCGTTGACACCGATCTTAAAGCATCTCGATAAACCTTAATTACCAACAATTTATTATGCATAATCAACCTATTTGTTCCGTTTATTCATGTATTCCGTTAACCAATGGATGTTATACTGTCCATCAATAAATTCATTTTGGGAGATAATATCCTGATGCAAAGGAATAGTTGTCTTAACTCCCATAATGATGAATTCCTCTAAGGCACGCCTTAAGCGCATCAACGCTGCATTACGTGTTTTAGCATGAACAATAAGTTTAGCAATCATGCTATCATAGTATGGAGGAATGCTATATCCGGAATAAATTTCAGAATCAACACGAATGCCCAATCCACCGGGAGCGTGCCATTCCGTAATTTTCCCCGGACAAGGGGCAAAAGTTTCCGGATCTTCTGCATTTATACGGCACTCTATAGCATGCCCTCTGAATTGAATATCATCTTGCGTATATCCAAGCGCCGCACCAGAAGCAATACGTATCTGTTCTTTAACAATATCAATCCCGGAAACAGCCTCGGTAATCGGGTGTTCTACCTGCAAACGTGTATTCATCTCCAAGAAATAAAATTTGCCATCCTCATACATAAACTCAAGTGTTCCGGCATTTTGGTAACCTATCTTTTTAATAGCATTACAAACAATCTCGCCGATTTCCTTTCTTTGGCACTGATTAAGCGCAGGCGAGGGGCATTCCTCAATAACTTTCTGATGATTACGCTGAATAGAGCAATCACGTTCACCTAAATGAATAACATTACCGAACTTATCGGCCAATATTTGTATTTCAATGTGTCGTGGGCGCTGAAGATACTTTTCCATATAAACTACATCAGAAGGAAAAGCCGCCTTAGCTTCAGCCTTAGCCATACTAAAAGCCTCTTCAATTTCCTCATCAGAAAAGGCCACCTTCATGCCTTTGCCACCACCACCATCTTTGGCCTTAATAATTACCGGATATCCGATCTTATTAGCCCATTCCTTAGCATCTTCAACGCTTTCAAGGGCTGTTGATCCAGGAGTAATAGGCAAACCGGCATCAATAGCGGCTTTTCTTGCGGTAATCTTATCACCCAAAAGACGCATCTGCTCAGCAGTCGGCCCGATAAAAGTAATGCCGTGCAATTCCACCATCTCGGCAAAATCAGCATTTTCAGACAAGAAACCAAATCCCGGATGAATAGCATCAGCGCCGGTAATCAAAGCTGCCGAAATAATCGCTTGTTTGTTCAAATAAGAATCAGAAGACCGGGCAGGGCCAATACAAACCGCCTCATCAGCCAAACGTACATGCATGGCATTTGCGTCTGCTTCAGAGTGAACGGCAACAGTACGAATCCCCATCTCACGACAGGCTCTGTGAATTCTTAGAGCAACTTCACCACGGTTAGCAATTAAAACTTTTTCAAACATTAAATGCTCCTAAAGAGTTTACTCAATCACAACCAAGGGCTCGCCATATTCGACAGGGTCGCCTGATTCAACCAAAATTTTAACAACTTTACCGCTCTTGTGTGCTTTTACCGGATTAAAAGTCTTCATAGCCTCAACCAAACAAACAGTATCACCTTCAGTTACAACATCTCCGGGCTTAACGTAATTAGCTGTTTTAGGATCTGCAGAAAGATAAACTACACCGACCATTGGGGACTTAACGGCATCAGGGCTGTTGGTGTAGTCTGTTTGTTGAGTTTCAGGAGTAGCCGTCGGTGCTTTTTCAACATCGTTTTTTACCGTATTTAGAGCCAAAGCGGTAGGATGTGCCACAACAGGCGTGCAACCGCTTACAGCGTTACCGCTGACAGGATTTCTTGCAAGAGAGATTCGGCAGCTTTCATCTTCGTATTCTAGTTCGGTTAAATTTGTTTTATCTAAGATTTCGGCAAGCCGGCTTATAATTTTTGTATCCAATGGATTAGACATAGTTATCCTCTCATTAAAAATTAAATCTTTCACCTAAGTTTAACGCAAATTATAAAAAATACAAGCATTTTCTCATGCTTTTCCCATAATAATACACAGAAAAAAGCATTAAAGTATAAGAATATATTGCATTTATAAACCATTTAATTATATAATCGCGAATGAAAAAATTTACATAGCTAAAAGGAACTGTCATGTCAAATCTAGAGGATGTTTTAAAGAATTATGCTATTTCAGGAGAAATCACCGGCGAAACCAGAGGTCCGTTGCTTAATATCATAGAATTTGAGCCGGCCCCGGGAACAAAATTGAAAAATATAACCTCATCACTTGAAGATATTCGTCGTGAATTGGGCGTGTCATCTTTGCGGGTTGAACCGGCAGAAGTTGGTAATGCCCTATTATTTGAAATACCGGCTGAAACATTTGAAACGGTTGACTTTAATAAGATTATAAATTCTCCGGAATTTGAAAAGGCAGCAGAAAAATATACTTTGCCTATCTGTATGGGGGCAGACATTAAGGGAACGCCTGTTTTTGCAGATTTAGCCAAAATGCCGCATATGTTAATCGGTGGTACCACCGGTTCCGGTAAATCGGTCGGGTTAAACACATTTATGCTCTCTCTTATTGCCGCTAAAAAACCGGCTGATGTCAAGTTTGTATTAATTGATCCTAAAAAGATAGAATTCAGCATCTATAATAATCAAAAATATATGATGGGTCCGGTTATAACGGAAAGCAGAGATGCCGTTGCCGTATTATCAATGCTGGCTAAAGAGATGGATAAACGTTATGAATTGTTTTCCGATAATATGGTCAAAAATTTAGCTGAATATAATGAGAGGGGAGACGGTCATTTACCATACATTGTCTGCGTCATTGATGAGTTTTCGGATTTGATGTCAACAGACAAGTCGGTTGAAAAAGACGTTATGCGCTTAGCACAAAAAGCACGTGCCGCCGGAATTCATCTGCTATTAGCTACACAGCGTCCGTCAGTGGATGTGGTAACAGGTGTGCTAAAAGCAAATTTCCCCACAAGATTGGCCTATAAGGTCGCATCCCGTGTTGATTCACAAACAATTTTAGACACACCGGGAGCAGAAACATTAATCGGCCGCGGAGACTGTCTGTTTTTAGCCTCCGATGGCACATTAAAGCGTTTACACGGAGCATATCTGCCCGATGATGGGATTATAGAAATGTTAAAGCCTTACGCCTGCAGGGTAAAACCTTGGGAGTTACCAGAAGAAGCTTTACCCGAAACAGGAAATAAAGGGAGCAATAGCCAAGTTGTTGTCAAAAAGCAGAGTTTCATCAAACGTTGCTGGAAAGCATGGTGTGATTTAGGAACCAGAAAACAACAGCAGATTATTAATATTTTCAAAAAGTATGTTCTGCCGACCATAATAGCTTGGTTTGCCACTCATAAGGCAAAAAAGAAAAAATAGGATAAATCCCTAAACCAACTATCACCCGATTTTATGATCCAACTTGAAATAGTCTATCATTTGGTATATAGAGTCGATCTCATGATAAAACTCATTAATAGAAGATGGATCATATAAAGACTTATCTATACTGCATATTTCAAATAAATTCTTACTTGTTTTTATGGCAATAGTCAACGTATCACCAACAAATGAACATTTAGCATTTTTAGCCCCAAAGGCGGTTTTTAAGTTATAAAAGCGTTCCATAAAAGCAGGCGTAACCAAATAACGCGCTTCCACCTGATCTGAAGAATAAACATTAAATTTTTTGCCAAATCGCGGGTCTTCTAATAACACCTCATCCAAAGATTCTTCAGATTTGGCAGCGAGTATACTTATCCAAAGAATAAAAGCAAGAAGTACCAGACAGAAAATTAACCACCCACGAGAAAAATCGTGTTTGATCAGGTAGAAAAGACAAGGTTGTAAGAAAATAATCACTGTTGCCAAAATCTGATTTTTCTTCGTAAAATCACCTTTAGTAGCAACAATAGTTCTATTTTTAATTTTTTTATTAAACTTAAAAGATAAAATAATTCCTTTGAATGCAGGAAAAGCACTTTTACTGGATGCATACCATAGTTCTGTTTCAGATATCTTAAATGGCACACCTCTATATGTTCCCTCAAATTCATCATCAGTATAACGTGTGTTATAGTTGACAAATAAACCGCTTTTTTTGAGTTGCTCATCTGTTAATAATACATTGTTAAGATTTTCTTTACCGACATCATGTCCAATCCATTTTACATTCCCAAAAACTTTTAATAAATTTTGTAAACACTTCCTTTTCACCATATTGGTATACTTTCTACTTTCATCTTTTATTTTTATTGCAGGAGAAAAAAAGAAGATTAAACAACATAAAGCTAACAAATACACCACCGCAGCTACTTCAAAAAAAATGATAGCTGTATCAATTGCAAGAAAACAGCATAATATAAATACAATACATAAAATGAAAAGGGAATAACTCACTACCGACATTATAAATGATAATATACGAAATTTACGTAAAATATGAATTCTCAAAGGTTCATAAGCTTCAAGTATAGGTAAAACATCTTTCTTATATATTTCATCATATTTCTGATATTTTTCTTTCTCAAAAAAAGTCTTTTGCTTTTTTTCTTTACCTAAGTCCTGCATAATTTTCCCCTTTATAACCATACGAAATTAATCTTCAGATTTATGCAGATATTCTTTAATTTCTTGCTTCAACTTTTGGATATCTGTTGTAATTCCATCTTCAAAAACTAATTCATCAACGTCACATTTTTCTATAGATTGGTACGTGGAGCCCATTTTATAAAAAGCGATTTTTTTATGTAACTTCATAGCGTATTCGATTTCAAAAACGCAACCGTCAGCAATCTCTCCAAAAAACCACACTTCATCACAACGAGTAATTATATTATTGTTTCCATTACGTACTAAATCCCTGTCAACCAGCTCATACAAAAAATATCCATACACATTAAAAGGATTAAGCGGAATGCCTCCATGTTCAAAAACATATTTGCAAACAAGCATTCTCATAAAAAAATTCTTTTTTGATTGTGCAGTAAAAACAAGCGGCTTTCTTTCGGTCAAATCCATATTCCATCCTCACTAAAAAATGTTATAAACATTCATACATATTATGAGGTCTATTTATTAAAATATATTAAAATTAAAATAAAAAAAGTACTTATAGTGATGGGTGTCGAGCCTCCTCGACAGATCCCCGAAATAAAAAAAACACCCTAACAAGGGTGTTTAAAGTGGTGGCCAGAGAGGGGATCGAACCCCCGACACGAGGATTTTCAGTCCTCTGCTCTACCAACTGAGCTATCTGGCCGTCACGAATAAGCTTTATATATAAGTTTTTTTAACTTGGCAAGTCTTTTTTTTAAGATTTTTGCACATTTTTCCCTAAATATGATTAACATATTGAATTAAATGAAAAAGAAGGCGGAAGAAAATGCTATATTATACTTTGCCTGAATTTCTGTTTCTAAGCCGAAGCGAAAGCAAAGAGGATACTTTTTTTCTGCCGGACATCTTAAGATGAGCAAATTTTTTATCGCGACGAATGGTCTTTTTTGGCTTTTTATCTTCAAGGACAGGACTTACAGCAACCTTATCTGTCATTAAAGGTTTTACCTGACGATTAAGAGAGGTAGTGCTTGCTAAACGAGAAATATTGTTTCTTTTTGGGGTGGCATTTTCTGCTGCTGCCAAAACGGGAGTTGTGACAACATCTTCTTTTGTTGACATTAAAGAGCGATAGATTTTATTCTTAAATCTCACAAAAGGTCGTTTAAGAGCAGTCATCACAGTAGAGGTTGTCTTTTTAGAAACATCTTTTATAGGAGGATTTCTTAAAGGCATTTTTGCAACATCATCAGCAGGTCTTATATCAGGAGAAATACCTTTTGCCACAGCAGGAGCGGAAGTTTTTACTCCGTCCACAGTTCGAATGGAGGTCCTTTTTTTATCTACGCCTCGAACAGAAGGCTTGGCTATCTCATTTTTCCTTGTACCAGGAACCATCTGAATACCAGATTTGGTTGCAACATTCGTCTCTTTAGCTGAAGCAGTCAGAACAGGGGACAGGGTTGTTTCTTCTTTAGGAGCAAAAGAGATCTGTTCTTGATTAATCGGCAAAGCTTTTTTCTTTAAAGGCCTTCTTATAGCAATCGGTTTTGTCTCTTGACGAACAGGTGCTTGAGAGGGAACAACTCTGGCAGGCGTTTGCGATAAAGTTGGAGTAATCTGATTTGTTTTAAGACGCGGAGCTTTATCAATAACCGAAGTTCCTGCTTTGAAAGCTAAATTCTCTTGAGGTACTTCTCTTCTTAAAGGTAAAGATTGGTTTGCCACACTTGGACGGTACATCGAGCGTAAGATACGCTGTTTAGCTTGAGAGGGCATAGGGGCTCGGATTACAATATTTTGCAGGTTTTCAGTTTTAATCTTTATCTTCTTTCGTTGATTGGTTTGCCACGATACAGCTGCTTTTCGCCCACTTGGGGTATAAAGCTCTTCATTAACATCTTTTTTACCAAGAACTGCCTGATAAAGAGGTTCACCTGTAGGATAAAATCTCTCAATTTTAAGTACATCGCCATGATGTTCCATTTTTTCGGAAACTTGAGCCGATTTATCCAATTCCAATTCAGCAATAACGCGCCCTTTTTGATAAACATCAAATTTAAGATCACAGCATACATCAGTGCGTGCAAGTAAGCCATCAGAGGGTTTCCCTTTATCAAAGCGACAACTGGCAACGGTTGTATTATTCGCGTTTTTAACATTGACCTCTGTTGATTTCCCTTGTTTGTAATGATAGAAAATGTAGTTATCGTTAATAACAACAACCATCTTTCCATCAACGGCGCGTCCATTCTTAAATACGCATCTGGCTATTTCATGTTTGTTTTTATCATAGTAGATAAATGTTCCGTCCTTTTTGCCTCTGACAAGTTTCCCCTTTTCCATACTGCCGTCAAAATTATAGCTAACAATATTGGCAACATCTTTATCCTCAGTCGGTGTTATTTTATCCATTGATCCTGTCGGATAAAACTTTAACGTAGCTTTATTGCTTTTTAATTCTGCAGCAGCATAAATAATGGTTTGCACATTTGGAATAACTTTATATCCACTGGCTTTAGGCAATATTTCATAAGGTTGTACACGACTTTGCTTAGGACGTTTTTGCCTTTCTTCGGCCAGTTTATTACCCGTAAAATTAGGCACCTCAATAACTTGTCTTGAATAACGCTTTAATCGGCTCTTTTTATTAACCCATGTTTCATAATCAGGAGTAGATAAAGAACGATCCAAAACCTTTGTTTCAACTCTATTACCTTTAGCAAATTCCTTACGATAGTGAATATCTGTGTAGTCATAATATTGAGAAAAATCTATCCCGCCGATGACATTCATCGTTTTAATATCTTTTATGAAATTCTTCTGATAGACGGGGGCTTCAAACTCTTTTCTTCCGGATTGCTCCGTAATTTCATTATGTTTTGGAGCATAACTTTCAGACATATTGTTATTCCAAAATTGTGAAACGGTTGAAGCAATAAACTTCATCTCAAAATCAAAATCTTTTTTATCATCGGATAACGGATTGATAACACCATGCCTAATTGCTTGGACATACATACGGATTTTGGGATCATTAATTTTCTCTAAAACTTCGCGCTCTTGAGGTGTGGCTTTAATGTAATCATCTCTGAAGGTCAAAACAGAAACAATGCTGGCTGTAATTTCAAAATTATCTAATTCTGTACGAAGTTGAGTAGCCGAAACGGGATTTTCCATAACACCCTTCATCATACAGATGCGATGCCACATCTCGTGCGCCACAACGTGCCTGTTAGCCAGATAATTTTGATATTCTTCTCCATCAGGATCCAAATAAGCTAAAAGCTCAATGACATTAATATCTGTCAGCAAATCCCCATTTGCTGTTATATTTTCAATCGAATCCACCATGAAAGTAACTTTAAGCGTTTCTTGCTCCGGGGTAACATTACTAAAGAAATGCTGTTTATACTGTTTTTTATCATTCATCTGAACAACATGCCCTTGAGGTGTTTGAGCAAACATCTCAAAAGAACTGCCCCCAAAGAAGGTTGAGGCAGTTATCAAAAGGCCGTATTTTAAGTTACTCAGTTTCAAATCAGCATCCAATTAAAAAAGGAGGGTGTTTATACCCTCCGAGAATATCACAAAATTATCTATCCGTCAATGATTAAATTAAGCTGCCGGTTTCTGCTTATCTAAAGACCGCAAAATAAACTCGCTTAGCTTTTCATTAAACAAACTCGGATTAGAAACAGCTTCTCCTTCGGCAATTTTTGCCTGCTCCAAAATCAATAAAGAAGCATCTTTCACCTCATCAAGATTATTTTTATCGACAACCAGTTGAGCCAACTTAATAATCAAAGGATGATAAGGATTAATTTGTAAGATTCTTGTACTGTCAAAATTTGTTTTTTGCTGATGATTACGCATCAAGCGCTCTAAGTGAATGCTCATCTGTCCGGCCTCAACAGTCAATGTCGCCGGACTGTTTGTCAGTTTTTCGGTTACTTCAACCTTGCCGGCTTCTTCCTTAAACCATTCACCCATATTTTTCAGCAATGCCTTCAAGCCTTTTTCGTCAGCCTTGGGTTCTTGGCGTTCAAAAGATAAATCCATATCCGCCTGAGCAATATGCTTTAATTCATGTCCCTTATAAGAGAGCAGGGTTTGTGTCCAAAATTCATCAATAGGATCAGTTAATAACAATACCTCAATATCTTTTTTCTTAAAAGCTTCCAATTGCGGGTTACAATAAAGCGTTTTAGCATCATCTCCGGTAATGTAATAAATAGATTTCTGATCTTTATTCATACGCTCAACATATTGATCAAGAGAGGTGAGCTTATTATCAGACTTTGTAGTGTAAAAACGTGATAAGCTGGCCACTTCTTCACGATTGGCAAAATCTTCGTAAATACCTTCCTTAAAAGCAATTCCGAAAGCATTCCAAAAGATTTCATAATCTTCCTGATTTTCTGCTTTTTTCTTAAGTTCCTTAAATAATCTGGAAACAACACCTTGTCTGATTTTAGCGATCAAGGCATTTTGCTGCAACATCTCGCGCGAGATATTAAGTGGCAAATCAGCACTATCTATCACACCTTTAACAAAGCGTAAATACATCGGCATCAAGCCTTCAACTTTATCTGAAATAAAGACCTTATTAACATAAAGCTTAATACCCGTTAATCTGTCCGGTTGAAATAAGTCATAAGGGGCCTTTGTCGGAATGAACAGCAATCCGGTATATTCTAAGCTACCTTCTGCCTTAAAGTGCAAGGTCATCCACGGATCATCAAAATTTTTACTGACATGCCGATAGAATTCCTGATATTGCTTTTCGGTAATATCGGTCTTATTACGGCTCCAAAGCGCAAAACCGGTATTGATGGTTTCCTCTCCGGCATCCCCCAAATTCAACACAATCGGATAATCAATGTGCTCGGAATAAGTATGGATGATATTTCTTAAATATACCGTATCAGTAAAATCTTTCGCATCGTCTTTTAGGAATAACTTGATATCTGTACCATTTGTCTCTTTTGTTGTTTCAGATATCTCAAAACCATTTAAGCCGTCAGAAGACCATAGATAAGCCTGATCACTATCCGCGCGTTTAGTTGTTATCTCAACTCTAGAAGCAACCATAAAGGCCGAATAAAAACCGACACCAAACTGTCCAATCAGATCTATAGCAGAAGCATTATCCTGCGCATTTTTTAAGAACTCTGCCGTTCCTGACTTAGCAATAGTTCCGATATGTTCAATCAAATCTTCTCTGTTCATACCGATACCGTTATCAGAAATAACAAGCGTATTAAGATCCTTATTAGGTGTGATAACAATACGGTAAGGAGCCTGAGATTTCTTTAAATCCGTATTTGTCAGAGACCAATAGCGCAATTTATCTAGGGCATCGGATGCATTGGAAATCAGTTCTCTTAAAAAGATATATTTTTCTGAATAAAGGGAGTTAATCACAATATCCAAAAGTTTATTAACTTCGGTTTTAAATTCAATTTTTTCAGCCATTATAAAAGCTCCTCAAAAGCAATATTAAAAAACATTACTCATAATATAGGGAAAAAAAAAGCCACGCGCAACCCAAATCAAAAGTTTTTTTTTAACAAATCAGAAAAGAATAAAAATTATCTTGCCCCTTTGCTGCGAAGAAAGTTAACAATCTTAAAAAATCTCTTTTTCTCTGCAATTCTCAGAGCTGTCTCTCCATTAGCATTGCGATAACCTAGATTTGCTCCGGCAGCAATTAATCTTTCCACCGTAAAAAGATGGTTAGACATAACCGCATACATCAAAGGTGTATTTCCGGCAAAATCAGGGATGTTTACGTATGCTCCCGCATCAATCAACATATTAACCAGCTCATCATATCCTCCTTGAGCCGCCCGATGAAGCGCTGTCTGTCCCGTATGGCTTCTTTTATTAACATTAGCATCATTATAAATTAAAAAACGCGCAAAGTTGGCTTTACCTAAAGATGCGGCAATCATCAAAGGCGTGTAGCCGTCGCGATCAATATCATCAATATCATATCCTAAAACAACCATATCCGAAAAAGCATCCGTATCTTCACGATTAACAACATCATAGATACTATCTTCCTTCGCCATGGCACAAAAAGATGCAAGGCCAAAGCATAACAAAGCCAAAAAAGCAACATATTTTCTTGTATTCATCGGTTTACTCTAGCAAGGTTATAAAAATTTAGCTACAATGTATCAGCAATCCCTTAAAAAAAAGTTTAAATTCATATTAAGGTTAAACGTAGCAGATTATTTTTTTGCTTGTGTATTCAAAACTATTGACATCTGTGTCAGAGTGATTTATAAAAATACCCAGAATGGCTTAGAGCCGTTCTTTTTTTTTAACCAAAAGTCGCAATATTTTGCGGCTTTTTTTTATTTTAGGAGAAAAAAATGACAATTCAATCACAAACAGGTAAAGCGGCCTATGTTGCAGATGGCAACACCACAACATTTAACGTTCCGTTTTACTTTTTTGATAATCAGGTGTCGGTTTATATTAATGATAGTCTTACTCCGTTAGTATTAGGAACCGATTACACCTTAACCAATAACCAAGGGCATAATGGCGGGGAGGTGGTGTTATCGACAGCCCCTCAATCCGGCACCAGGGTAACAATTGTTCGCAATGTGGAATTAACCCAATTAATTACCTTCTTAGAAGGGGAAAATTTCCCGGCATCGGATTTTGAATATGCCTTAGATAAGATAGTTATGGCCTTGCAACAGATACGCGATCGTTTAGAGTTATGTTTAAGTTTGCCAAACGGTTCAACTTGGCCGACAAGTGAAATATACCAGATGCTAGACAATGTTCGCCAATATCAGGAAGCCATTGCATCAATACCGACCTTGCTTAATGAAATAAGCACGCTCGAGAGCCAATTTCCGATAGATTTAAGTAATTATTACACAAAATCAGAGGTAAACACGGCTATAAACAATGCCAAACCAAACAAGTTTACCAACGTAACGGCATTAGCCGCAAATGCAACTTCAGATAATACCTATGCTTCTTATCCATATCGGTTGAGCATCAGTTTAGCAAATGTTACCTCAAATCAAATTCCCACGGTCAATCTCGGGTTAACAGAAGCCATGTCAGGCAACATTGCCCCGATAGCTCAAAGTTATAACGGAGGAGTGTATCTTTATCTCAAATCAGCACCACAAGAAAATTTCACCATTCCGAGCATTGTTATACACTAGGAGGCAGAAAGTATGGAAAAACTGAAGGAAATTATCACCAGTTACAGCTTGTGGGGTTTATTTTTAGGTTTGATAACCATTATTATCAAACCTTTTATTTCGCTGCGACAGACATTACGAGATACGGTGATTACTTTTATAGTCAGTATGCTTTCAGGCTTAATGGCGGAATACATTGATATTCCGACACCGGTCAAATATGGACTTTCCGGTGTTTGCGGCCTGTTTGGTGTCAGACTATACATGATAATGGATGCCTTATTAAAATCGGCAGAAAAAAATCCCCTTCGTTTTTTCGAATTAATCAAGAAGAAGAAATCTCAATAAAGAGGTTTCTTCCTCTCCCCATTTTTGGAAAGTAAAGACATGAAACAAGTAATATTGATGATTTGTTTATTAGCGATAATGATACTAACAATTGGTTATTATCGCGAAAAAGCCATAAAGAGCCAAAAACAAAATGAAATATATCAGCAAAACAATACAACATTATTAAACAAATTAAGGAGGGTATATGATGAAAAAATTCAATTGGAAGAACAAAATCTGGAATTGGAAAAAAGAGCCAAAGAAGATAAAACATTTTTTGACTGGAATGCTGATATTTCTAACAGTGCTGTTATTAGGCAGTTGCGCCAAAACGCCATGCATCAATGAGGAACCGCCCAAAGAACCGATAACCTGCATTGATAACATCAAAACCCCATTAGACATGGCCAAATGTTTGAATGAATATAAGATAAAATATTAAATTTTGCACACTTTTTTTATTTTTCATATTGACATTAAAAAAAAATCTATGTAAATAACATCTCATCGTTAAATGGCGGGATAGCTCAGTCGGTAGAGCAGAGGAATCATAATCCTTGTGTCGTGGGTTCGAATCCCTCTCTCGCTACCAACAAAAAGGGGTGCCTTATAGGCGCCTTTTTTTTGTTGTAAATAAAAACCGGGGATTTGAACCCACGGGGTGGGTTCGACTACAAGCGAAAGCGAGACGGTAGTATCGCGGTCAGCTTTAAGCTGATGAGCGCCCGTGCGGCCGAGGAACGAAGGTCAATCCCTCTCTCGCTACCAACAAAAAGGGGTGCCTTATAGGCGCCTTTTTTTGTTGTAAATAAAAACTGGGGATTTGAACCCACGGAAAAATATTGACTTTTCTGTTTGGCCGACTTATACTCACTCCATCAAATCAAATAATTACGTAAATAAAATCTATATTTTTATGGAAAATCCAACATTCTACATCACTGCGACGATTGACAACATCGCTTACAATGTCAAGAGTGGTTTTATTCGCTTTGAGCTGACAAATGTTGTCCTCACAAATCCCAAAAGGGAGAAGTATGACGGCTTGGTAAATTTTAGTGTTCATCTGAAAGACAAAAGAGATGTTGATGGAGATATTTGTTTCTCAGATAATTGTGTATCTGACACTCTGAATGTCGGTGATAATGTTCAATTCAAGATCACCAAGTGCCGTGACATGTTTAAATATCACTATGAGATCACAAAGGTGGTACACAATTCGAAAAACTGTGGACAATACCAACAACAGGGGAGTGATGACACAAATATCCATATCCTGTCTTTCATTTTGGACAACGTTTCTAAAGCTTCCTCGTCTTAAAATCTTCACAAATCTGTAAACAAAGGGGCGTCACCTGACGGTGACGCCCCTTTGTCTTTGTGAAAAAAACGGAACCATTAATTTGCCCCCAATAAGGCCTTAAAAAAGTCATCAGGAGCAAGATTATCTCTGATATACTCCAGATCGCGCAGATGTACTTCATCTCGAATGAGGGGAACACCTGCTTGGGATGATGCTTCGGTGGCGGTGTTGTAGGCCGTCATAATGTTCATTGCCGCATCGTTATAAGAGGATTCCTCATCTGCATAGATATTGTACAAGCGTCGGATATAACCTTCGTCACTTTCCTTCGGTGATGACGAAAATGGCTTAAAATCTCTGTACGACGATACCTCCTCCAGAATAGTAAGCAAATTTCTACTTGGATTACTAAGCCACTTGCTGATTTGTTCATCCGAAGGAAAATAACCTCTTTTTGCAAGACAATAGGTAGCCGAACGTACTATGCAACCTTTCGAGCAGCTAGCCAAAATGGAATAAACAGATGCTATAAAAGCTCTTACAGCATCATCAAAATCTTTTTTTTCAGTCATAATTAAACATAAATCTTAGTTAGTTTATAAAAATACGAATTATAGCGATATGCTATCACAAAGTAACCAGTTGGTCAAGCCTTTTTTATCTACCGGTAAAATATAAGAAAATTACATTGGTTTCATCAAGCATACTAACATCCCGCAAGGTCTCATTTAGCCAGAAATAACGTCTAAAACCGTTTAACCTGTGGATTTTTTATTTTACTTTCTTGCTGTTTAGATAAAAAAAGATTACTGTAGCAAAATCTTGTAAACAAACGATGGAGTGAACTATGTTTGAAGATAATGGTCGCCTGTTGACATCAAAGCGTTTTTTACCGCTACTTATAACACAATTTTTAGGTGCCTTTAATGATAATCTTTTTAAAAATGCCTTGTTAACGATGGTAACTATCCGCTTAACGGCGCAAGCGGACGTCTTATCAAACATAATTGCCGGTTTGTTCATTCTCCCGTTTTTTATTTTTTCTGCCACAGCCGGAGAGGTTGCTGATAAATATGATCGGGATAAAATTGCCCGTACCTTAAAAGCAACAGAATTAGCATTAATGTGTGGGGTAGCTGTCGTTTATTTAACCGGCAGTTTAACCCTATTGGTTGTTCTATTAGCATTAATGGGGACACAATCTGCCTTTTTTGGCCCGATAAAGTATGCCTTGTTACCGCAATTATTGGATAATAAAGAGTTGGTAGAGGCCAACGCTTATGTTGAAGCCTCAACGTATATGGCCATTTTATTTGGTTTAATTATGGGAACATTATTGCCGATAAGCCTGGTCATCGGCGTACTGATTGTGTGTGCAATATTGGGATTACTGGCCTCTAAAAATATTCCTTCAGCGCCGGCACCACGACCGACATTGGAAATATCGCATAATCTCATTAAAGCCACAAAATCGATTTTAGTTCTCATTCATAAAAACCCTGTCATTTTCACCAGTATCTTAGGAACAAGCTGGTTCTGGACAATTGGGGCGTTGGTTGCCGTACAAATATATCCGTTATCGGGTAAAATCTTAAATGTATCAGAGGGGGTTATCACATTCTTCTTAATTATTTTCTCGGTTGGTGTGGCCGCGGGATCCATCTTTTGCGGTAAATTATTGCGTGGCCTGATACATGCCACTTACGTTCCGATCAGTGTTTTAGGTATGGGCATTGGCTTATATTTATTATATCTTTTAACCGAAAATTATGCCGCACCGACAGAAACAGCATCCTTTCTTGAATTTATGACCAGAAAGAGCGCTTGGGGAATAAGCTTCAGTCTGTTCTTATTAGCCTTCTTTGGCGGAACATATATCGTACCGCTTAATGCGTTAATGCAAAGCCATGCTCCTAAGAGCCATACAGCCTCCATTATTGCCGGTAATAATATCATGAATGCCTTAGGTATGGTCGTTGCCGCCGTTTCAGCTATTATCGTATTTAAATTGGGCTATGACGTATCAAAGCTGTTCTTCTTTGCATCCATTGCTTGTTTGTTTGCTTTCTTTTATACCTCTTTATTATTACCTGATGCTTTGTTGCGTTCCATATTACAAGCAATTTTAAGTGTTTTATTCCGCGTAAAGATAACCGGTCTTGAAAATTTCAAAAATGCCGGTCGCCGTTGTTTATTAATTGCTAACCATACCTCTTTATTAGATGGTATATTGATAGCTGCTTTCATGCCGGAGAAAGTTGTCTTTGCTCTTAATACGGAATGGTATAATAAATGGTACATCAAATTATGCGGTATTTTAGTTAAATTCTATCCGATTGATCCGTCATCGCCGATATCTTTGCGTCAAATGATCGAGCAGATGAAGAAAAACCACAAGGTTATGATTTTCCCGGAGGGACGTATTACCACTACTGGCGGTTTGATGAAAGTTTATGAAGGAGCCGGTGTTATTGCCGAGAAAGCAGATGCCGTTATCGTGCCGATCAGAATAAACGGTGCGCAATATAGTAAGTTCTCGTACTTAAATAAGACCTTGAAAACTCGTTTCTTCCCCAAAATCACCATGCAGGTATTACCGCCACGCAGTATTAACGGAGAAAACGATCTTAAGGGTAGGGAACATCGTCACGCGATTTCAATGCAACTATATGATATCATGACAGATATGATGTACAAGACATCAAATCTTGATGAAAACGTGTTTGTTTCTTTGATTAAGGCTGCAGAGGATAATGGTTGGAATCATAAAATTGTTGAAGATGTTTCAAGACAAGCGTTAACTTACAATACGTTAGTTAAGAAAAGTTATGTTTTAGGTCTGGCTTATGAAGGAGCTTTCCCTGAAGAAAAATACATCGGTTTGTTGTTACCAAATACATTAGTTGATGTCGTCAGTTTTTGGGGATTGATTTCTGCAGATAAAGTACCGGTCATGATTAACTATTCTTTAGGTTTGCAGCAATTGATGTCTTCCGTACATACTATTCAGCTCAAAACTGTTGTTACAGCACATAAATTCATAGAGCAGGGACACTTTGAGCATATTGAGGAGGCCTTGATAAAGGATGGCATTAAAGTTGTTTATCTGGAAGACTTTGCTAAAACCATATCGCTCAAATGCAAATTACATGGCTTTATGCGTCACTTAAGAAACCGCGTACCGGTAACACCTGCAGATGAAACAGCTGTTGTTCTGTTTACCTCAGGTTCGGAAGGTATGCCGAAGGCCGTTTTACTATCACACAAAAATTTACAGGCAAACCGTTATCAATTGACCAGTGTTTTGGCCTTCAATCGTGCGGATATTCTCTTTAATGCCTTGCCGATGTTCCATTCTTTTGGCTTATCTGTGGGTGTTTTATTGACCAACTTATCGGGTATTAAGACATTCTATTACCCGTCACCATTGCACTATCGTATCGTACCGGAGTTGGTATACGATACCAATTCAACCATTATATGCGGTACGGATACCTTCTTCTATGGTTATGGACGTATGGGTAACCCGTATGACTTCTTTAACTTAAAATATGCTGTTGTCGGTGGCGAAAAATTAAAGGCCACAACAGCTAATCTCTGGATGGAAAAGTTTGGTGTTCGCATTATGGAAGGTTATGGTGCAACAGAAACATCTCCGGTATTGTGTTTGAATACCCCGATGTATATTAAAAAAGGTACAGTGGGCAGATTGTTACCGGGAATTGATTACCGCTTAGAAAAAGTAGAAGGTGTTGATGACGGCGGTAGATTGTTTGTAAAGGGCGATAACATTATGCAAGGTTACATTAAAGCTGATAAGCCCGGTAAGTTGCAACCACCACATGAAAACTGGTATGATACCGGTGATATTGTTAATGTTGATGAAGAGGGCTTTGTTACCATCTTAGGTCGTGCTAAGCGTTTTGCAAAAATCGCCGGTGAAATGATCTCTCTAACAGCCGTAGAAACAGCTATAGAAAAATTGTATACCGGTGCCCTGCAGGGTGTAGTAACCATACCTGACGAGATGAAAGGCGAACAGCTGGTATTAATAACTGATAGAGAGGATGCAAAAGCCTCTGATATTCAAGCTTTCTTCCGTAAAGAAGGTTTCAGTGATCTTTGGGTTCCTAAAAAAGTTATTTACACACCGACCCCACCGGTTATGGGTACCGGTAAGTTTGACTACCAAAAAGCAGCCCAGATGCTCAAAGAAAGCAAATGAGGATGATATGAAAAAAATTCTCTCAGTGCTTGTAATAGGGTTATGTCTAACCTGTTTGCAATCTTATGCCGAAGATTCTATTGAGATGACTTTTGATGAGTTTTCAAAGAAATTTAAAGAACGCGAGGACCTAAGTCAACAGACCGAAGAGCTTGTTTCCATGCTTGATGTAAACAGCGATAAAAAAGTTTCTCAAAATGAAATCAACATGATAACGGCAGAAATAAATAATTCGCCTAAAATGCTGATAAACGGATTAAATGAAAAAGAGTTTAGTGAATACATATTAAATGCGTTCAAGCAATGTGATAAGGATTTAAATAATGAATTAACCGGCAAAGAGATAGATGAACTGGCAGAAAAATTATGTGATTATTCTATAAAAGCAGCATTTAATGACCTGGATAAAAATCACGATGGTGTAATTAATGATGCGGATATGCCGACACCGGAGGAAAAAAAGCAACAATTAGAAGAAGCGAAGCAACAATTTAAAGAGAAAATAAGAGAAGCAAAAAATGCATTGGATGAATTCGAAAATATGGATATTGATAAAATTATGCAAAACTGGGTAGAAAGTATGATGACCTATGCTGCGGATGAAGATTTTTATCAAATGGATAAAGATAAAAATAAATGTGTCAATCAAGAAGAATATGTAAACTACAAATTGATGATTGACGCTAATAATGAAGAAGATGATGGGTCAAAAGGAACAGCAGAGGATTATTCCAAGGAATATAAAGAAATCGAAAAATTACAAAACGAATGCCTGAGAAAAGAAGAATATATTGCCTTCCAAACTTCAAATATAGATGAGTTATTCAAAGGTATGGCTGATAGAGCGAAAAATGTATCTGAAAATATACCAGATGCACCAGAGGAGAAAGCTTTTTTAAAAACAGATGAGGACAAGAATAAGTCGGAATACGTTGAAAAAGCACTCCTCACACCAAAAGAAGAAGATTTCTTAAAAATGGATGAAGACGAAAATAATTGTGTCAGCATGCCGGAATATGTCAGTTATAGAATAATGACTTATGACAAAGACAAAGAGGGTGATGAGTTAAAGAAGAGTATATCATATTATTCCAGAGAATATGAAGAAATAATAAAATTAGAAAAGAACTGTTTGACTAAAGATGAATATGTAACTTACTTAAACAACAAAGAAAATACCAAAAGGAACGCAGATGAAGGCTTAAATTAAGCTTTAGTGACATACTTTTTAGCTTCAAGTCGTGCCAATTCATCACATCTTTCATTTTCTTTGTGTCCGGCATGACCTTTTACCCATACAAAGCGGATTTCATGTTTAGTCCGCAGTTCATCGAGCCTTTGCCATAGTTCAATATTTTTAACGGCTGATTTTTTATTAGCTGTCCGCCAACCGTTTACTTTCCACTGTTCAATCCACTCTTCGATTCCGTTCATGACATAACGACTATCAGTATAAAGCGTAATATTGCAAGGTTCTTTTAAGGCTTCTAAAGCGGCAATAACAGCCGTCAATTCCATGCGATTATTGGTTGTATTCTCTTCTCCGCCGGAAAGTTCTTTTTCTACCGTATTATAACGTAGTATCACACCCCAACCGCCGGCTCCGGGATTACCCGAACAAGCACCATCAGTAAAAATTTCCACTCTTTTCATATCAACCTCTATTCTGTTCTCAAATAACATGAGAAAAATTCATTGGTCAAAATATGTAGGTCGGCATTTTTACGTAGAGCCTGCGCAACAAAAGACCGTAAATCATTTTTAGCAACATAAAAACGAAAACTCTTAGGAATAGCCCCATCAGCACCGACAACGCCATCCATCAACAAATCCTGTGTAATATTCTCACTTAATAGTATCTCAGCTTTAGCACAAGAGAGTAAAGATCTCGGTGGTACACGCATCCCTAAAGGGGTAATCAAATTAATTGAATTATGTTCGCCCGCTAAATTTTCTAATTGATTATCATAATAGAAAGTAACTTTGTTTTCATCTCCTCCAACGCATTGTGTGTTACAAGAAAGATAAACCTCTTTAGCAATTGCATTTGAGTTATTTTCAGCTGATAATGAAAACACAACGCGCACTCTTTTTTCTTTTCGCTTTTTTTTGGTTTGTGAAGCAAAGATATCATCATCACCTTCATTAATAACATCTAAGCTTTTATCATTAATAACCAGATCAATATTTGGTTGCGGCCGCTTACCAAACATTCCCGCAACCACGGCATATGGTGCCGGTACGTTATTAGAACCGGAACGAATATAAATTTGGCTGCCTGTTGTGGTCATCAACGGCGCAATATCTGATTTCGGAATATATGTGGCCAAATAACCGTTCCCGTCTTTATCAGCACTGATAATATGATTTCTAACCTTATTGTGTGAGGGAATAGTACAACCGGAAATCGCATTTTCAAGCCAACTTAAAAAACGGTGTACATTACTAACCTTAACTTTAGCCTTAGCAACATCACCAATCTCTAAATCTCTGGAGCACTCAACACCCCAAACTAAAACACCGCCTTCCGAATTACCAAAGGCAGAAATTGCCTTACCAAGATTACGCCGATCGTTAGGGTGAAGCGTACGCATGGACTTACCATCAGAGGCCGCTTGCTTAAAGTCCAAGAACAGCTCTTCAGTTTGTCTGTTCTGTAGAAATTCATCAATAGCATCTTCCCCAAAATAAATCAATTTTTCAAATATATCTTCCGCACGTGACATAATATTCTCCTTGTTTTATCGATGGTATGTCTCTCTTGCTTTATTAAAAAAGGTAATGTCTGCTTCATCAAACAACATGGGTGGAATAAGAGATTCAAATCTTTTAGCTTTAATATTTTTATCATATCTCTTGCAAAAATCCAATGCTGATTCCACATATAAAGTTAAATTCGTATCACATTCATTTTGAATGGATTTTAAGGCTAGCTTTTCTTTCATCTTAAGATGATTAATATTATCATTAATCCATAATTTAATAACTTCTTCAATTTCAAAGTCTTTAGATCTGAGTACTGGTTGTTGGGTATTCTGTTCATCTAAATCGAGAAATTCAGTTATTTTTGCTTCATCAAGATTGTTTTTTTCAATAATGTCTTTAATAAGAGCAGTCCTTTTTTGAGCCAAATCTTTATGCTTTTGTGTGCAAGAAATAACTTGGTAAAACATACTGTATGCCATCATCTTCAATATTAAAGGTAACATACACCAAGCAAAGATTATATAGCCGCACACACAATACAAAGTATATTGATTTTGCAAAGATTCGTTTTCAAGAGATAATATCCGATGCAGCGCAATCATTAAAATCAAAAGCGCACCCCCCTGACATGCAACAACAAAAAACAGAAGGTTATTCTTTTTCTTTCTAAATTCCTCAAAATCTTTCACAGTATTAACATCAACCATCAAATCAATTCCACATCATGAACAATAAATAAAATTCCCAATCAAACTATAGCATCAAAAAAAAACAGCCCGTAGGCTGTTATAGAGATTACTTAAAATAATCGTTTACATCAACGGATTCTTTAGCCCCTTCTTCTGCTTCAAAAAACGGATATTCGTCTTTAAGTCCGATAATAAGAGCAACCAAAGATGAAGGAAAAATCTGAATGGCATTTTTATAATCTTTAACTGCTGCATTGTAAAAACGTCTTGCTGCAGCAATGTGTTCTTCTGTTTCAGCCATAGATTGCTGGGCATTAACCATAGTAGCATCAGATTTAAGTTGCGGATAACTTTCAGCCCTGATATTAAAAGTACGCAATGCGGTCGAAAGTTCACCTTCAGCCTTAAATTTATCGTTATAATTTGTGGCATTCATAGCCTTTTCTCTCAAGGTTGTTACCGCTTTAAAAAGCTCCTTTTCATGTTCCATAAATTTAGCTGCAGCTTTAAGCATATTAGGAATTAAATCATAGCGTTTTTTTAACTGCACATCAATTCCCGAAGCGGCTTCGGCAACATTATTTTTCTTCTTAATAAGTGAAACATATAGGCCGTAAAATAAAACCAATATAAAAAGCAAAATCCAGAGCAAAATAGACATTCGAAAACTCCTAAAAAATTCAACTACGATAAAGCTATCAAATATTTGTTAAAATAAAGTAAAATCAAAAAATGTAACTTATTACAGTAAAATATTATATAAAAAAATAAGCTAAAAAATTAACATGATAAAATAACATACTAAAATAAAACAAAAAAAATTGCGCTTTACAGCTACGGCAGGGAACACATAACCATAAAGCGCTCTATCTTAAATTGCGCAATTTCTCCGGAGAATTTATTTCTAATAATAACTATAAGACATCGGGCAATTCGTGATTGTCATTTATTGGTGAACTATGCTTCTTTGGCCTAAAAAGCACATTCATACATCATAAAAACGCTCTCACGTTATTTATGCTAACAAAAGACACAAAGCATAAATATCCGCGAAATATGTGATCAAATTAAAAAAAAGCAATAATCAAATCCGACACAAATATATAATAAACCTTAACAAACCATTTAAAACCTAAAACCCTTCAATCATTCATACAATAAATTTTTGCATTTGTTCACAGAATTGTTTTATTACTCGAGTCTATATTTTTTAGAGGCAATTTAACCAAACTAATCCGCCAGAAACATCAACATTAGCTTCTTTTCTCAAAACTAAATCATCGACTTCAAAGTCATTAAAATGAAGCCTTTTTAATAAATCCAAAATATACGATTTTTTATGCTTATAGCGACCATTCGGTGCCAGATAATAATCTTGATTCCTATCTTCATCATCAAATTCAACAGAAAAACAAACTTTTACCTTCTTAAAATGCTCTAATACCGGTTTTAAGTCACCAAAGTAACAAAGTACATCAAATGCAATAACCCAATCATATTCTTTAAGCGAATGTTTTTCTAAAAATGAAATAATATCACTACAATAAAGCTCCTGGTAAATCTCCTTTTTTTGTGCTACCTCAATCATCTGAGCGGATATATCTACACCGTAAAAAGCGTTATTCTTATTTTTTAACTTTTCTGCACTAAATCCCGTTGCACAACCTAAATCTAAAATTTTTCCCTCAATGACAGGAACTCTGCGTTGGAAAGTTTCAATAATACGGGGTTGTAGTTTTGTCATTGTTTCATCATAGCTTAAAGCAAAATTGTCAAACAATTTTTCAACATACTTAAGATTTGTTTTTTCGTTACTTCCGCTAAAAGAGCTCAATAGGTGTTTTGAAAAAATATTATCTGGTTCTTGTTTTTGCCAGTTTTCAGCAATTTTAAGTGCTATCTCCGGGTTTTCTTTAAATAAATCACTTAATGTCTCAAATATATTAATAACATAAACCTCATTCTTAGGATCCTTGATATGAGCATTAAACATTAGTCCTAATGCCTCATCAAAATCTCCTAATTCTTTTAAAATCAAAGCCAAATTATAGCTGATTTCGGGACTTTCAGGGTTTAATGTGGCCGCAATTCGATATTCTTCTAAAGCTTCCGTTAAACATTTACTCTTATACAAAGCGATTCCATAATTTACATGTGCACCGGCTATATCCCGATTGATATCAAAACTTTTAAGATAATATTCTTTTGCTTTATCAAGCTTGTTTTTAGTAAGATAAATATCGGCAGTCTCCAAAATAGCTTGCAAATTTTTATCATCAAGATTCAGTACTTTAAGATAGAAAGTTAACGCTTTATCAACATTATTTTGCTCTTTAGCAATATCAGCAGCCAAAAGTAATGCATCTGTGCGTTCCGGAGCTATTTCAATAGCTCTTTTAATATATTTTTCTCTATGATTTGTTTCAATAGGCAACTGGGCTGCCAAAAATTGTGCGTAGAAATTGTTAATATCATTGTCAGCTAAGTTTTGCAAAGTCTCATAATCGTTAGTATAAAAACACAAATAAGCTCGCGCCTCATCGTATTGATTGTCAATTTCTAACGCGCGGCAAAAATTTTTTATTCCGGCCTCTCTATCACCATTTTCTGCCAATAAAACACCCAGAGCATTAAAACCTTCCTTAAAATCTGTTTTTAATAATACAGCTTGATTTAAGGCTTCTTTAGCTTCCTTATTTTTTCCTAAAGATTTATAAGCTAAACCTAAATTGAAATAATGGGCAAAAAAAGGAACAGGTGCATATTTGATGGCCGACAAAAAGCAATCAACCGCACGAGGTAAATGTCCTTTACTTTGCGCAATCAGGCCCAAAAGATTCCAGACATCGGAATTTTCCGGCATCACCTGTAATATTTTAAGATAAATGTCCTCAGCTTGATTTAGTGCGCCGGCATTCTGTAACTCAATAGCTTTTTGAAACATTAAATCATATGACATTTCAACACCTTGATTATGTTTATTCAACCAAAAAATCATCTAAGGCACGGATAATAGCTTGAATATCTTCATCGTGTCCTAAATGATGGTTAGCATTTTTTATAAGATGAATCTCAACATCCGTACTTTCAAGCTTTTGTGCAATAACGTAAGCCGTTCGCCAATCAAGCGAAGCATCTTTCATTCCCTGAATGAGTCGCACTTTGCCCGAAAAAGGAATTGTCTCTTTATCCAACAACAAATTACCATGTCCAGATTCCAGCATATCTTTTGTGATAACATATTTGAAATCATCAACCTGAAACTCAATTTTGCCATACTTGTTCATGATGGACCTATGTTTTTCATTAAAGCAGTTCTCAAAATAGGTCTTTAAGAAATCAGGTGCCGCCGCCAGACCAACCATGCCCAAAACCTTATCCTTAAAAGTAATACAAGAAAGTAAAGCTAACCATCCGCCAAAAGACGAACCGACAACAACCACTGGCCCATCCACTATATCCTTTATCACTTCAAACATTTGGTTTTTACAGACATTTAAAGATATTTCTTCAAAACGTGCTTTATCAACACCGTGTCCGGCAAATTCAAAGCGAAAGAAACCTTGTTGATGGGCAATGCACCATTTTTTTATTTCCTCAGGTTTTCGCCCATAAGGATCAGAGCAAAATCCATGTGCATAAACCAGTGTAAATCTTTGTGTTTTTGAGTTATCAGGCCTAATATATTCACACTTCGTGGTGTGGCCGCATTGAAAAGTATGTAAAAATTCTGACATTGATGCCTCACTGATGATATTTAATAAGAGGATATATAGCAAAAATGAGTAAAGATAAAGTAAAAAAGCCCATTATTTTACAAGTTTTACCTGAACTTGGTCAAGGTGGTGTGGAATTAGGAACTATTCAAATTGCGGAAGCATTATCAGACAAAGGTATAGAAAATTATGTAGCTTCTTCAGGCGGTCGCATGGAATATCAGTTAGATCGTCTGGGTGTTGATCATTTTACTTTACCGCTTAAGAGTAAAAATCCTTTGACTATGTGGCGTAATGCTCAAAAGTTAGCTAAAATCATTAAAGAAAAACATATCAATATCGTTCACGCACGTTCGCGTGCGCCGGCATGGAGTGCCTATTGGGCTGCCAAAAAAGCAGGTGCTCATTTTATTACTACCTTTCATGGAACTTATGGTTTAGGACCGCATAACATTAAAAAAATATATAATAAAATCATGGCGATGGGTGAAAAAGTTATTGTCATTTCTTCGCATATCAAAAACCATGTTGTGCAAAATTATCACACTCCGACAGAAAAGTTGGTATTCATTCACCGTTGTGTTGATACAGATAAGTTTTCTCCTCAAAACATCACAGCAGAACGCTTGCAAAATATTATTGAACAATATGATCTTCCGACAGATAAAAAGCTTATACTTCTTATCGGTAGGTTGACCCGTTGGAAAGGGCAGGAGTTACTGATTGAAGCCTTAGCAAAACTCAAAGAACGCCAAGATTTTCACTGTATTTTAACCGGGGATGACCAGGGCCGCACAAAGTATACCCAGGAACTGATTGAAAAGATCAAACAATATGGCATGAATGACTGTTATACTTTTATTCGTCATACCGATGATGTTCCAGCGCTGATGAAGGCTTGCGATATTGTTGTTTCAGCCTCTTTAGAGCCGGAAGCTTTCGGGCGTATTGCTGCAGAAGGGGAGGCAATGGGTAAAATTGTTATTGCCTCTGATATCGGCGGATCGTTAGATAACATAAAGGATAACATAACCGGTCGCCACTTTAAATCCGGTGATGCAGATGATTTGGCTCAAAAAATTGCTTGGGGATTAGATTTACCTGAAAATGAGCGTAAAAAGATGTCCCAAGCTGCCATAAATTTTATAAAAGAAAACTTTACAAAACAAATAATGTGTGATAAAACGCTAGACGTTTATCAGCAATTGATAGACAAAGATGATAACTAACTTAATTTTAAGGGGTACAATATGATCAAGATCGAACTGCCTGATGGCAGTCTAAAAGAGTTCGAATCCCCAATAACGGGGCTGGAACTGGCTGAAAATATAAGTCATAATCTGGCAAAAGCTGCCATTGCTGTTGAAATAAACGGCACATTAAAGGATTTGACAACCCCAATAACAACATCATCAAAAATAAAAATTATTACACCAAGAGATAAAGCTGGTCTAGAAATACTGCGCCACTCTTGTTCACACGTTATGTCTGAAGCAGTAAAAGAATTATGGCCTGATGTACAGGTTACTATCGGTCCGTTTATTGAAGATGGTTTTTATTATGACTTTTCACGTAAACAACCTTTTACAACTGAAGATTTCGCTAAAATAGAAGAAAAGATGCATGAAATCGTTAAACGTGATGAAAAGGTCGTACGCGAGGTAGTCAGTCGTGCCAAAGCAATTGCTTTGTTTGAGGATTTAGGTGAACATTATAAGGTTGAAATCATCAAAGATTTACCAGAAGATGCTGAAATTTCGCTTTACCGCCAAGGATCTTATGTTGATTTGTGCCGAGGTCCGCACGTTCCCTCTACAGCACACATCGGTGATGCCTTCAAATTAATGAAAGTTGCCGGTGCATACTGGCGTGGTGATTCAAATAACGAAATGTTGCAGCGTATTTATGCTACAGCATGGGCAGATAAAAAAGACTTAAAAGATTATTTAACCCGCATAGAAGAGGCAGCAAAGAGAGATCATCGTAAGCTCGGCAAAGAGATGGATTTATTTCATTTTGAGCCTGAATACGCTCCGGGTGCTGTTTTCTGGCATGACAAAGGTTATAAAGTCTACCGTAAATTAATTGAGTATATGCGTCGTCGTCAAGAGCAAAACGGTTATGTAGAAATCTCCACACCGCGTGTGATGGACAGAGTTTTATGGGAAACATCCGGTCACTGGGAAAAGTATGGTGCACATAATTATTCCGGTCAGACCGAGGATAAAAAATGGTTTTGCATCAAACCAATGAATTGTCCCGGTGGCTTGCTTGTCTATAAGCAAGGGATTAAGAGTTATCGTGATTTACCATTAAGAATGGCAGAATTCGGTAAAGTTAATCGTTATGAAGCTTCAGGAGCTTTAATGGGACTGATGCGTGTGCGCGAATTCACCCAAGATGATGCCCACATTTTCTGCACTCCGGAGCAAATGGAAGAAGAATGCATCTCTACAATGAAGCTAATTTTCGATATATATAAAGATTTTGGTTTTGATAAGATTAAAATTTATTTATCGACCCGTCCGGAAAAGCGCATCGGCTCTGATGAAATTTGGGATTTGTGTGAAAAATCATTGGCGCAGGCTTTGGATAAACATGGTTATGCTTACGAAATAAATGAAGGTGAGGGTGCTTTTTATGGTCCGAAACTGGAATTTATCTTACGTGATGCTATCGGGCGCGAATGGCAATGCGGTACAATCCAGGTAGACATGAATTTACCTCAACGTTTTGATATTTCTTATATCGGTGAAGATGGCGAAAAACATCAACCGGTTATGTTGCACCGTGCTTTGTTCGGATCTATTGAGCGTTTCTTAGGTATTTTAATTGAGCACCATGCCGGTCATTTACCGCTATGGTTGTCACCACAACAAATTATTGTTGCTCCGGTGACATCACAGTTTAATGATTATGCTGAATTTGTTGCAAAATCTTTACGTCAGTCAGGATTGACAGCTAAAACGGATTTACGTAATGAAAAAATCAGTTATAAAGTCCGTGAACATTCAGTTGAAAAAATTCCAGTGATTATGGTTGTCGGGGCAAAAGAAGAAGCTGATAAAACGGTTACTATTCGTCGTTTAGGTTCTGAAAAACAAGAAATAATGCCATTAAACGAAGCTATTACCTCATTAACTAAAGAAGCAGAAATACCTCATGCTAATGAGGAGTAACAACTGATTAAAGACGGGATAAGATATTCCGTCTTTTTTTTAATTTTTAGGTTACTTATTTAATACTTGCTTAAACAATTAATTCTAGAATATTATCAACGGAAAGAGGGATAAATGCTGAAGAAAAAAACACTGATTAAGTTGTTTCTTATTGGCGGTTTGATTGCTGGATCAGCCTTAGCAATTGATACCCGAGAACCTGAATTAACAGCTGAAGATATAGATGAAAATGATCAAGAAGAAATCATTATGCCCAAGATTTATGATTTGTCTCGAGATGCAAATTGTGGTAAAAAAGGTGACCTGATTTTCTGCACAGATAATGACAAAAAACCTATTACAGGAGAAATTCAGAAATATTATTTAGGAAACGTTGATAGCATTTATCCAGTAAAAGACGGTTACGTTGATGGAACGATGCAGATTTTCCATAGTAACGGGGAGATAAAGTCTGAACGCGAATATAAAAAAGGTAAATTAGACGGTGTCGTCAAAACCTATGATCATACAGGTGAATTTGTTTCTGAAGTACCATACAAAGAAAATAAAAAAGAAGGTGTTGCTATTTTTGAAACAAAACATACCATTACCAAAACAATATTTGTTGATGATAAAGCCAATGGTCAATCAATCACCTGGGATAAAGATGCAAAGCAGATTTTATATAACTTAAAAATGGCAAATGATACCATTATTTCCGGTGTATATAATCACTATAATCCCAAAGATGTAAGATGTTGCCAGCCTAAGGAAGAAAATGTTTGCAATAAAAATCCGAAAGCAGATTGTTGTTCAGAATTACCGCTAATCCAAGCAGATGTTCCAAACCTTATTATTGAGGGTCTTAATCAAAAATGCCTACAAAAACTAAATCAACTTTCTTGCGGTTCCGCTGCAGCAATTGCATCTGGCAGTGATATTCAGTGCAATCAAGCTTGGCGCCAAGATAAAGATATCCGCCATCAGATATTAACCTATTTTCGGCAGGCAAAATAACATAAAAAAACACCCCAGTAAAAGGGGTGTTTCTTAATCAAGTTTTTTCTATGCTAATACAGCCTCAATTGCTTTCTCTAAATCAAACAACCGTTGTTTCTCGTAGGCAATACCTAATCTTAAAGAATCAGCATATTCTTTAATAACAGCCGCTTCCTTTTCGCCAATAAGGGTTGGCCTTCTACCATAGCTGAATAACCATGTTCTATTAGCTTGAGCAATTTTTTGGAAGTCTAACGGAACACCATGCAAAACAACAAGAGAGCGATTCTCATTAAATTTTTCAGCAACCTTTGTCATCACCAGGTCAGACATGCGTGGTTCCGGCCATACCAAATGAGCAATATGGCTGTTAGCTATAATATCAGCCAAATCCAGCAACTGTTCATCAGAAAAATAACAACCGCTTAAATCAAAATAAACCAAATTCTTCAGCATCTTTAGTGTCTGCAATAAGACATCGAACAGTTCCGGATCATCAGAAAACATATAGCATTTCAAAGCCACGTTTCTCAGCATCGGTTTATTCTTTAATCTAATCAAAATATTTTTCAATATTTCATTATCAATACTCTGTGTCCTCAAAATTCCCTGACGAATAACACCCCGGGCAGTACCATAAAAATTATCACCATTATCATCAATAACTAAATTTTCGCTAGCACCGATACCAATAGAAAGTTTTTTCAAATTATCCGCTTCTTCTACCCAAAGATATGCATCATCAATATCCGCTTTTTTTAAGCAAGGGTGTTTCAAAACAATTTCTCTGGCGCGAGTATCATAGTATCCGAATGAATTTCTTACGCCGCATTCATTTGTACGCTTACGCATTGACGTCTCCATATAAAAAACACAACTAAATAGTGTGTATTGATTAAAATATAATTAAACAATAAACTGTTAATATTTAAAATGCAACACTTTTCTAGTTTATTGGTATATTTTTTTTTAAATAAAATCTTAAATAGGTATATTTTGCCTTAAACAAAGTAGTCAGGTTAACAAGTTTTCCGTTTATTTTCAAAAATATAAATGGAAAACAAAGCTTCTTCATTGCCAAACAAAAAAAATATATATAAAGTAAACAAAAAATAGCACATAAGGGAAAAGCAAATGGATAAACTTATCATATTTTTTAATCAAAATACCTTATATCTTGTCTCTATCTTATCGTTATTATGCGCGTTAGAGCTCTTTTTTCTCTTGCGTACGCATATTAAGCTAAAAAATAAAACCCAAGAATATCATAAGATAGAAGAAAAATGTACCAGCCTTATTATTAATGAAAGTGTCTTAAAACAGCGATTCGAAGATGCCACTGAAGCACTCTTAAAAAATGAAGAACAAATGCAAGCCTTACAAGCTGACGCCTCTGGTTTAGAAAGGGAGTATTCTGCTTTTAAGGCGGCAAGTGTGGTAAGAGAAGAGGGGTTAACAGAAAAAATTGCCTATTTAGAAAAGATCAAAGAAGATCTTACCCTTAAATTTAAGGACATCTCAACCGAAATCATCAAATCTCAACATGAAACATTTTCTCTGGCTCAAAAAGATACACTATCGGCTATCATAAACCCCTTTGCCGATCAGTTGAAGGCCTTTAAAACCGAGGTAACAGCGGCAAGAGAGGAAAGCATTAAAAATAAATCAAGTCTTGATGCTCAATTAAACAATCTGGCAACCTTAAATGTTACCTTAAGCAAAGATGCCCAAAATTTGACCGAAGCCTTAAAAGGCGGCAAAAAAATGCAAGGTAATTGGGGAGAATGCCAGCTTAGCCGTATTTTAGAAATTTCGGGGTTAAGAAAAGGGCAGGATTATGAAACCCAGGAATCTTTTGTAGGTGAAGAAAAGAAATTATATCGCCCCGATGTTATTGTTCATTTACCTGAAAACCGGGACATCATCATCGATTCCAAAGTTTCTTTAACAGATTATCTTGATGCTGTTAATACCGAAGATGAAGACATCAGAAAAAAGGCCTTACAAAAGAACGTTGCCGCACTTAAAGCCCATATTGACGAGCTTTCTTTTAAGGAGTATCAAAAGCTTCTTAAAGGCCGTACCCTAAACTATGTCATTATGTTTATTCCGGTAGAGAGTGCTTATATTGCCGCCCTAGATTGTGACAGATATCTCTATGACTATGCTTATAAAAAGAATGTCATTTTGGCTACCCCGTTATCATTATTGCCAACCCTAAGAACCATAGAAAATCTATGGCGCATTGATAATCAAAATCAAAATGTTGAAAAAATTGCTGAATTAGGCGGCAAAATATATGACAAGTTAGCCGCATTTATCGAGGATATGAAAACCCTAGAAAAAGGCATCAACCAGGCAAACACCGCCTACAGTAATGCCATGACCAAACTTTCGGGAAGAGGAGGGGCTCTTTCTCAAGCCGAAAAAATGAAGCTTTTAGGCGCCAAAAGTGCAAAGGTTATTAACCTCAAGTTAAATGATGATGATTTACTATTAGAAGACTTCAACAAGGACACTAAAACATCAGGAGAGTAGATATGCCCAAAATAGTCTTCACCGGAGGCGGTTCTGCCGGACACGTTACCCTAAACATGGCTCTTATTCCGTATTTTTTAGAAAAAGGTTGGCAAGTGGATTATATCGGCTCGCACTCAGGGATGGAAAAAGACTTAATCAAAAAATTCCCAACAGTTTCATATCATAGTGTCATGACTGGTAAGCTTCGTCGCTACTTTTCTTTTCAAAACTTTATAGATATGATAAAAATCCCTTTAGGCTGCATTAAGGCCACATATTTAATAAGAAAAATCAATCCGGACGTTATCTTCTCCAAAGGGGGATTTGTTTCCTTTCCGGTTGTTGTCGGGGGATTTCTTAACCGTAAAAAAATATTCATGCACGAATCGGATTTTACTCCGGGTTTAGCCAATAAAATGAGTTTGCCCTTTGTCAGCACATTCTTTACCACTTTTCCCGAAACCGTAAACAGTATCAAGCAAAAACAAAAGGTACAATGTGTCGGCCCCGTTCTATCTGATCGTTTATTCAACGGCTCCAAAGAAGAGGGGGCAAATTTCTGTAATTTATCTGCAGATAAGCCGACCATAATGTTTATCGGCGGTAGTTTAGGGGCTCAAAGCTTAAATAATGCCGTGGCGCAGAATTTTAATGCCTTATTAGAACGTTATCAGGTTATTCATATATCGGGCAAGAATGGTTTTAATCCAAATCTTAAAGCTCCGGGCTATGCCCAATTTGAATTTGTTGATAAGGAGCTAAAGCACCTAATGGCCTTATCGGATGTCGTTGTTTCGCGTGCCGGCTCTAATGCCATATTTGAATTAGCAAGCTTAAATAAACCGATGATTTTGGTACCGTTACCAAACACTTCTTCTCGCGGAGAGCAATCTCTTAATGCCCAAAGTTTTAAAAACAAAGGCTATGCCGAAATCATCAAAGACGAAGATATTGCTAATCAAAATATACTGCTTTCTATGTTAGAAAAGGTCTATAATAACCGTCTGCAGTATGAAACTGCTATGAAAGAAAATCCGGTTAAAACAACATCAGCTCTTGCCTTAACCGAACAGATTGCCGCAGTTTAAGAAAAAGATCAAAAAAAATTTCTTGATTTCCAGTAAAATACATGATATATAAACACCGCTTTATGCAATTTTTATTCGCTTGTATCATTTTTTTATCATTAGAGACATGAAGAAGATCATTTTGGTCATCGCAGTGATGGCTCTCGTCATGGTGTCATGTGTGGGTTGCGCTGCAATCTAACATCAAACTTGACGCACAGTTTTACTAACTTAAATGTTTTACCTTTTAACAATCATGAAGTCATGAAAAAGTTTTTATTGTAAGGTAAGTCGCCCGTGTTAATTTCCATCGCATCTTCTATTTTTTTCGCCTACCGGAAGATGGATGGAAACATGATCCCTTCATTTTTTGAAGATTCAATTAAAAAAAACATTGATCCCTTCGTACATTGACTTAATTTTAACACCCCCCAAGCAACTGAGCTTCGAGGGGTGTTTTTTTTATGTCGAATAATTTTGTTTAAAAATATTCTTGATTTTTAATAAAAAATGTGCTATAAAGTGACCAATTTATTAGTTTTATGTCTAACGTTACAATTTAAATTTACAATTATGAAGAAGCTTTTGTTTTTGATGGCAATTGCCATCATGGTTGTGTGCACAAGCACATCTTGCAGTGTTGATCGCCATGAGACCCCGCTGGAGCCCGGGTATCAGTCTTTCGAGGGTAAGGCCACCGAAGATGTGGGATACCGCGGCATTCAGAAGGACCAGATTCTTGTCGGCGTCGAAAAGACGGACGGCACGGTGGTTTTGCCCCCCATGTTCGAGAAGGGAACGATCGAACATGACAAAAGATTCATCTGGGGCAAACACCCCAATGGATACATCTCCGTCTACCGCCTGAAAGATGGCAAACAATTAGGCTCGTTCAGTGACTTCAGCCCCTACTCGAAGGGGTTTTATAAAGGAGAGTACGGTAACAGTAACAAATACTATTACCTGTACTCGACCGATGTGGAACTCGAAACGCCTGAAGATTACGTGTACACAGAGGGAAGTGTGCATGTGGTATACAACTCTCACTCAGACACCACAACATGGGTGATTGCCAATCACGAAGGTGTTATCGAGGAGGTAAAAAACCCGGTAGCTATTCTTATGGCAGCCAAGAACTCTAAAGACGTGTACGTATACGTTCTTAAGGAGAATGGACGTTATATCGGCTACCATCCTTCCTACAACATCGGAAAGGAAACACTGAAGGAAAAAGACATTAACTTCAGTGAACGGGAGTGGGTAAACTACCGAGACAGGCGTACAGAGCTTGTCGCAAGTGTTCACGGTTGCGAAGTTCGCAATTTGAACTACATGAGGCAGAGCACATTAAAGTAGTGCCCCACACACTTCAACCAACGCTTCCCCGGGAAAGTCTCGTACTTCCCGGGGTTGCTGTTTTTAAATCAAAAAAGCCTATCAAAATTCCCTTGATTTTAAACAAAAA
>JBGUWS010000018.1:0-171680 GCA_045221335.1 Alphaproteobacteria bacterium
CGATTACGCTAATATTTATGACCACGACCGCGCTCTCTTAGAAGCCGCTGTTGACTACGAATACAAGCGTCTATCCTTATACGCCAAGTACAATCACATGCTGCTTAAACGCAATAAGCCGCAGCTGATTGACGTTGGTATTAAGTACAACTTCTAATCATTCTAGCCTCTCCTCGCGAGAGGCTTTTTTTGTTTGGTAAAAGGTGTTTTTAACTTGCAGGATTTTTTTGTACGTCTAATATTTTGATATGAAAAAGATTTTACTGATAGCAACTTTTATTGTTTTGATATTGGCAGGTTTTTATTACTTCTTTGCCATACGTTTGGATTATAATAAAATCATCCTTGTTTTGCCCTCATCATCACGAGCCTCATCACCTTATTTCTACAAAAAGGATGGCGATTTCTTTTTAGCCTCAGACTTAAAACAAGGATTAGAAAATATAGGTTATACGGTTCAATACAGATATCGTGAAGATTATGATGATCTAAGGTTAAAAAATGCCGGGAACATTATCTATTTTAAGGGATATTATAATTACGAAAAGCTACCAGCCATCAAGAAAGATAAACGTAAACGCATTCTCTATTTATATTATATTGAGGGATTGCATACAGAGATTTTGCATGAAGTTGATGCTATTGCTTGTGCTTCACAAAAATTAATTGATGAATTTATTACTCCCTCCAATATCAAAGCTTACTATGTGCCACAATTTACAAATCCCAAACGTTTCAAGCCTTCACTAAAAGAAAAAGATAAAGCCTACCCTGTCCTGTTTGTCGGATCAAACCACACCAAAGACATCCGTCAATCTGTTGATTATGCCCTAAATGCTAAAGCAGATTTAAGCGTATTTGGTAAATTTTGGGAACGACTTATTCCACCGCAAAACCTAAAAGGCAAATATATCGATAATGATGAACTGTATAAATACTATGGAAATGCAGACATAGTCCTAAATGATCATCGCAAAGATATGAAGTATTATGGCTTTATTTCCAATCGAATTTATGACGTCACAGCCAGTGGAGGTTTTGTGCTGACAGATTACTTACCGGAAATCGAAAAAATCTATGGTGATAGCATTGTTATGTATAAGAGTTTTAATGATTTTCAAGAAAAATTAGATTATTTCCTAAATCATCCCGAAGAACGCCGCGCAAAGGCTTTATCTGCACAAAAAATCACTCTTGAAAATTTTACTAACGACAAAATTGCTAAACTTTTTGATCACATATTAAAAAATATTAAAAAATAATTTTTATATGCTTGATTTTTAAAAATCCAAACACTAACTAAAGTATTAGTTTGAAAAAAAGCTTAAACCAAGGAGTAATGTGATATGCAAGTTAAACCATTGCGCGAAAACGTTTTGATTAAACGTGTTGAAGAAGAAAATAAAACTGCCGGCGGCATTATTTTACCGGATACGGCAAAGGAAAAACCCAGCGAAGGTATTGTTATTGCAGCTGGTGAAGGACCAAGAACTCAAGAAGGTAAAACCTTACCGATGAGTGTAAAAGTTGGAGATCATATCTTATTTAGTAAATGGTCCGGCACTGAAATAAAAGTTAATGGTGAGCCACACCTGATTATTAAAGAAGGCGATATTTTAGCAATTGTTGAAAGATAATAAAGAAAGGGAGTTTTGTTATGGCTGGAAAAGATATAAAGTTCGGAACAGATGCACGTGCAAAAATGCTCAACGGCGTCGAAATTTTAGCAAAGACAGTAAAAGTTACCTTAGGACCGAAAGGGCGTAATGTTATGCTCGATAAATCCTATGGTGCTCCAAAAATCACCAAAGATGGGGTATCTGTTGCTAAAGAAGTTGTCTTAGCCGATAAATTTGAAAATATGGGTGCTCAACTTGTTAAGGAAGTTGCACAAAAAACGGCAGATAAAGCCGGTGATGGTACCACAACCGCAACAGTTTTAGCCGAAGCTATCATAAAAGAAGGTTGTAAAGCTGTCGCTGCCGGAATGAATCCGATGGATCTAAAACGTGGTATTGATATGGCTGTTAATGCTGTTGTTGAAGATGTAAAATCCCGTTCCAAGGCCATAAAAACTTCTGAAGAAATCGCTCAGGTTGGAACAATTTCTGCCAATGGTGATACAAGTGTGGGAGAATATCTGGCCCGTGCAATGGAAAAAGTCGGCAATGATGGTGTAATCACTGTTGAAGATGCTAAAGGTCTGGAAACAGAGCTTGATGTTGTAGAAGGAATGCAGTTTGACAGAGGATATCTCTCTCCATATTTTGTAACTGATGCAGATAAGATGACTGCAGAATATGAAGCACCATACATTTTGCTGTATGACCAAAAAGTTTCTAATTTACAAGCCATTTTACCTATATTAGAAGCTGTATTACAATCTGGCCGCGCACTTTTGATTGTTGCAGAGGATATCGATGGAGAAGCCCTAGCAACCCTGGTTGTAAATCGTATCAGAAGCGGTTTAAAAGTTTGCGCTGTTAAAGCTCCGGGTTTTGGAGACAGAAGAAAAGCCATCTTGCAAGATTTGGCTATCTTAACAGGCGGTCAAGTTATATCTGAAGAACTGGGTATGAAACTTGAAAATACAACAGTCGATATGCTAGGCACGGCCAAACGCGTTGTTATTACTAAAGATGATACAACCATTATTGATGGCAACGGTGATAAAGCTGCAATTGAAGCACGTAAAACACAAATCAAAAAAGAAATTGAAAAGACAACATCAGATTATGACCGTGAAAAATTACAAGAACGTTTAGGTAAACTTTCCGGTGGTGTTGCTGTGCTTAAAGTTGGCGGATCTTCTGAGGTTGAAGTAAAAGAAAAGAAAGACCGCATTGATGATGCACTAAACGCAACACGAGCCGCTGTCAAAGAAGGTGTTGTTGCCGGTGGTGGTGTAGCCCTCTTGTATGCAACAAAAGCTCTGGAAAAAGTAAAACCTGCCAACCAAGATCAACATGTTGGTGTTGATATTATTCGCCGTGCTCTACAAGCTCCTTTACGCCAAATTGCAGAAAATGCCGGTGTAGATGGCGCTGTTGTTGCCGGTAAACTTTTGGAAAGCTCTGATTGCAACTATGGTTATAATGCCGCCGTTGGCGAATATACTGACATGATTAAAGCCGGCATTGTTGACCCAACCAAAGTTGTTCGTACAGCCCTTCAAGATGCTGCTTCTGTTGCTAGTCTGCTAATTACCACAGAAGCAATGGTAACAGATATTCCTGAAAAACATTGTCATTGTGGTGAAGGCGCCGGTGCTGCAGCCGGAGGCATGCCTGCAGGCATGGGCTTCTAATATAGCCCCAAAAAACAACAGAACCGCCGACCTTGTGGGTCGGCGGTTTTGCTTTTTAGAACAATTTTAAAAAGTGGCCAATGATAATGATTTCGTCGATACTTCAATGAGCAGATTCAACCATATGAGAACAAAAAAGAGAAATCCGAACACAAACGACATTTCCGCCGCATTCAATTCTTTTTGCTCTTTTCTTGTTTTTACTGGGTACGACTTTCCTATGTGCGCTGATATACCAAGACCCAGTAGCACAACAGGGATGGCCAAAAACCAGAACTCAAAAACCCAGAGGGGCACCGCAATAGCAGAGGAAACGGCGGCGACCACGAGATTTAAAAAAATGCACTTAAATTTTTTCATATACGATACGAAATGCTTTAAGGAATACTTGGATAATAATACTAACACTAACACTAATTGAAGAAATATTTCAAATTTAGGCAGATTGTACCACATTTTTTCAAACATAGCAAGAAAAAAAATTCAGCTAACAAAAACAGTAAACTTAAAAATGATATCTTAAACCAATATCGCCTTCAACATTACTCTCTTTTTCCGCATTATGAGAAATCTCTGCGGATATAGCCAAAGGACCATCTTTATATGTCGCCTCAGCTGTTGTTTTTAAGCGATTTTTATTTTCACTATACCCCTTAAGACGATAAGTTTTAGATGTAGCTCCCGAACCAATTGTCAAATCTTCATATGGATCCAAAAACTCATGATAATATTTACTACCCAAAGCCAAAATCAATTCCCGTTCTTTAGCCAATTGAATACGTTTTCTTAATTTTAGTCCTATACCGGCCTCTAAAGAAGTGGTATTGTGATTATTAAGATAGAAACCGCCTTTTTCTTTAACTTTATCTGAATCAATAGCTTGCAAATTAAGCTCTGCTTCCGTGACCAATTCAGCAACCTTCATATCTATACTATACTCAGCGGCATTATAGACACCATAGTAAATATCAAAAGTATCTGCTTCGTACTTGTTATTAAGCGTTTTTCTTACATAAGATCCATAACCTACACCAAATTCCGGTGTCATAACCCACTTAAACTGATTGTTGTGATACATAATCGGTAATAAGGCCATAAATATCTTATTATCCCTCTTTGAATGAATATCACTATACTGAGAATCATCATACGCAGCCATTAAACTGCCACCAACGCTCCAATAACGATTAAGCTTGCCTCCGGCATTAGCATAAACACTGTATACGTTATCATCATACCCGCTTAAACGATCAACACCATCTTTTCCTGTCCTGTAATAATCAGCACCAACGCCAACACCTTCAACACCATCTTCCAATGCGCGTTTCTGAGTTTGCCCGCTAAGTTGACGTAAAACAACCATATTTTCTTTAGGTAAATTCGCATAAAATCTCTGCCCGGATTCACTTTCCGTCTGAGCATCAAATTCAACCTCATTAGAAGCAGATTTCAGTGCCCTATACATCTTTTCATTACCATGTTGATGATAATTATCCTCCAAAAATGCTGCTAAATCTTCTTTATTCACTATATCCTTGAAATCTTTACGATCCATATAGACATCTGTTGCGCCCTCACCATCTTCAAGTCGGGCATCAAACATATATGAATCTGATTTAATACTTAAACCTTCATTTTTGCCTTCAAAAGCATTCTGTTCAGTATAAACATCCTTAAAACCGTCCATAACAATATCCGAACCAGCGGTTACATTTCCCTTAAAACTAGATGCTCTATACGTACCACCATCGGCAAGCACATATTCTCCCCCTTCATTAAAATCAACATCAATATCATCCAGATTGACATTACCGTTATTAATAAACTTACCACCATCTTCAACCTGAATAACTGAAGATATTCCTGTTGGGCCCTCTTCTGCATCCGAATCTACACATTCACCACCGACAGAAATATTAGAACAATGACCGCCTTTACTACTACTATAATTAATCGTTCCTATATTACTAAAGGCACCGCCACTCTCTACATAAGCACCATACCCTGTGTTAGCAACATTAATAACACCGGAATTTGAACCTAAACCGGAACTCTTAACATAAAAGCCATTGCCGTCGCTAATATCTATATATCCTGCATTATGAGCCGTACTACCACCATCAACCTCTATACCCGTTCCATTAGCAATAGATATATTTCCCTGATTGGTAAAAGAACCACTCATAACCTCAACACCAGTGCCTCTACCACTAATTTCTCCGGAATTAACAAACGCACCGAACGATCTAACACCAGTACCACCGCTTATTGATATCACACCCGAATTAGATCCGCTACCATAAGCACCAAGGCCAACACCGGTAACAGAAATTGTACCGGTATTTTCTAACGTACCATTAACACCTGTACCATTTCTGACTTCAATTGTCCCGCTGTTATCTGTCGAACCATCAACACCTATACCGGAAATAACAACAATCCTTCCAGAATTACCGGCACGACCCTTAATTCCAGTTCCATCTTCAACTTCAATTTCTCCCTGATTAACACCACCACCGTAAATACCGTACGCAGATGCCCCAGAAACAGAAATATCGCCTGAATTGGTAACATTTTTATAATTACCGACATTATAAATACCAACACTTTCATCACTGACGAATATCTTTCCACCATTTTCATTGGTTACAACATGATTTGTATAAATACCTTGCGCTCCTTCAGTAGCAGAAATAATGCCTTTATTACTAAATTGCGCGCCATTAATAACTTTAACACCCGTAGAATCAATACCTGTTGCATCAATTGTTCCGGTATTCGTTCCTTGCGTATATTTCTCACTACCACCATCTGTCAAATATAAACCAACACCATCAGTAACAGAAATATTTCCACCGCTTTCAATTTTAGCTAAATTCTGAGCATAAATTCCTTTTCCTGCCTCAACATAAATATTAGAGCCTGGTGTAGAGCCAACAGTTGTACCTTCACCATCACCAAATATACCTATACTATCATCATCTTTTATAGTAATTTTTGCATCCCTTAAATCATTATAAGCTGATGCACCGGCTTCTGCCAATATGGCTCTAGCTCCATTTGAAACCTCAATTTTACCATAATTATAAACTGCAGAACCACTATCCTTTGCTACAAATAAATGCGAGTTACTATCGGAAACATAAGCCGTAGATGCCCTTGAAAAATATGCCTTTCCACCCTGAGTTGCTTTACCTAATGTATAGCCTTCTATTGTGATTCCATCCGGATAATCAAATTCCCTTGAAGCACCATTAACCATCCAAAAATACGTAACCCCATTTAACCCGCTAAGATGTTCTATATCACCGTCAACAAGAATTTTACTTCCCTCTCCATCCAATTGAAAAGCCGTTGTGTTATCACCCAAAAGATTAATCAAGCCGTAATTATAAACGTTACCTTTTCCTTTAACGTACATACCAACAGAACCACTACCGACAACATTAATTGTCTTATTTTCGGTAGCATCCCCCAAATATCTGCCATTAAATATATTTCCCCCGGTAGCGGTAACACTCATACCGTAACCATACCGACCTAAAACATCTATCGTACTAAAATTGGTTGCCGAGGCTACTGAATCATTTCTCATGCCTATGGAATTGCCGGCATTAACAACAATATTACCATAATTGTTAATATAAGCCTCGGCTGTCGCTGTAGAATCAAGCCACATCCCAACATTAAACTGGCTAATATCTTGATCAAATTTTTCCAAAGATATAACACCTTTATTATCCGCTGATCCTTGCTTGGAAACTTGCATACCTACCGTACCAAAAGTACCACCATAATCAACATCTTTATCTCTTGAGCCGCCAATCGTCATTATTCCTGTTTCATCATTAACAGCATACTGCTTTGTAGATGAACCTTCCCCAGACGCCGTCACCACAGAAACAGCAGGATCTACCTCCACATTAAAGCCTACATCATCTATACTTCCTTCTGGGGCCGCAAAAGTATGACTATTTCCAACCTTATATAAAATACTGCCGATATTCCTGGCTGTTGAATAATTGCCACCAAAAACCTTAGAATTTGTAGCTTTATTAGAAACGTAAATATATCCTGTATTTGTTTGTGTTACAGAACCCGAAAAAACATTATATATAGCCGCTGACTGTTCTGCATAGACATTAATAATCCCGTTATTAATCAGAGAGACCTCTTCTGTGATATCTTCACCTGCGGCATACATACCCTTATTATTAGTGTAATAGGACTGACCATTTTCAACACCCAAGTTAATAACACCGTCATTAATCATCTCTCCACCGGCAAAAGAAGCCATAGCATAAGAATTACTGGATTGCATATCTATCAACCCATAATTACGCAAATAAGGCTTCTGCCACTTATAGAGGCTGGTCTGAGAACCACTACCTTTGGCTGCCAACATACCATAAAAGACACCACCGGATGTAGCTTCATTGATAACTCTGATCGTACCGCCTGTATCTGAACCTTCTCCATCATAAGCCATTCCTGCCGTTCCGTTAACCAATCCAGCACCATGTACGGAAAGCATACCGGCAGCAACATCACTGCCACTTGAAATATTCGTAGCTTGCATATCAATGTTAATATTACCCTGATTAAGTGCTCCGGTCGAGGCATCTGCACGCATACCGATAAGACCGCCTGTACCGAGTTTTAAAGCATCTGAAGATAAATTATACACCTTTTGGTACGATAGATTAATATTTCCATAGTTTTGTAATAACATATTCTCAGCAAAAGCCGGGTTATTCTTACCATTCAAAAACTTATCATCTAAATAACTGCCCATACCAATTAGACTAATAGAAACATCTGATGCATTGTTATTACCAGCCTGCAATATGATATTACCATAATTCTTAGCCGTAATTGTACTATTACTAAAATCCGTTCCTGTATAAAAATCAAACAAAGACATACCTATCATAGTACCGGAATTTGCCGCTTGAGGCTGTGTTAAATCTTCTCCGGCAAGGTCATCAACAAGATCGCCTACATCCGAACCAGAAGAAGATGAATTATCGCCATTGGAAGCCTCTGCCTGTGAAGCAATACCATAAATCTTACCATAGTTTATAATTGAAGCTCGCGTATCCGCATACATACCGATTGCCGCATCACCTTCCTGACTTCCCTTAAAGATAAAACGAATACTACCATCACTGGATTGATCGCCACTAACACCGGTATCTGCACCATTAATTGCCTGTGAACCATTGCTGGCAACCATGCCGATAGCTCCATTGCGCCCTTCTATATCAATGCTGCCGTCATTCATTATTGTGGAACCATCACCATGCGACGCTAAACCGACAGAGGCATCACCTAATTGGATATTGCCACCGGAAAGATTATGAAAAGAACCGCCATCGACAACTTTTACATACGTCTTAAGATACTTATAATTATCAAGCATATTAGGCAGAAACTTAATGGAATCTACTACTTTTTCTGCATTAGGATTACGACCATCAATAATATTTGAATTTTCAACATTATTCTTTACTAATTTCGTATAATTATCCAAATAATGAGCCAGACCATAACCCAAAGTTTCTGGTAACACTGGATCATCACCACTACCAGAACCACTGTTGCCACTACCACTGTGGTGTTTACTGCTACCACCACTCTTTTTGCTTAAAGCCCAAATACCACCGCCGACAAGAGCTCCACCCAAAATCCACGGCCACCAGCTACGCCCTTCCTCTTCATAATACAAAGAGGCTGCATCGCCAACCACCTTACGTGTTGATGCAACCTGATTAGAAGCCAAAAATCTACGGTATTCATCGTACATACGATAGGTACAGGCATGATGAGGGTTTGCTCCTGACATCCTAAAAGAATTATATGCCACACGATTTCCGCGTTTTACTGCAACACATAACCCCGTATCACCCTCTGAATTAAGTGAATCAATATACAATCCTCGACCGATAGCCTCTCGTAAAGAAGCAACCTCGCCGTGGCTGGCAAGAGCGTACATCTTATTAAAATTTTCTGGAGAGAGTTGGCCAAAAACATAGTAAGCCCGAGCATCATTAGCCACCAAAAAAGCAGCTAACACAACAGCAGAAATATATCTCTCAGCTCGACGCATACAAAATACCACCATAAAACAATTGTCTTATGGCAGATTCTAACCTGTATTTTATTAATAAATAGATAATTTAAGCAGAAATATAGCCGTTTTTTAAAAAAAAACCATTTCAACTAATTTAATGAAACTAATCCATATAGATACTACGTGTTTCCGGCTTACCCTCAACTTCTAAACGCGGATTAACATAATTTGTGGAGCCCTTTTCATAAAAATAAAAGTCGCGACGCAACCTCGTCTGATCGCGAATAGATAATGAATTCCACTCTTGTTCGGTCAACCCGTAAGGATATGTTACTTCTTTACTGGAACAACCAACAAGAAGCAAAATACCAAACAAAACAATGTACTTCTTCATTATAAGACTCCTATAACAAACAGAACAGTGTTGTTATAAGACATAAAATTTTGTTTTTCAAGTAATTTTAAATGCCCAAGACACCGGACACAAATTCCTCCACATATTTGGCACGCATATTTTGATAATCAAGATAATAGGCATGTTCCCAAACATCAATATTGCATAAAGGAATACCCCCCATAGGTAAAGGTGTATCGCCATTTTTTGTACTTATAATCTCATAATCACCTTCCACATTTTGTATAAGCCAAACCCATCCGCTACCAAACACCCTCATTGCCTCATCAATAAATTTTCCTTTTAAAGCTTCTCTATCACCAAACTTTAACATAATTTTAGTCTTTGTTTCCTCGTCAAGGCGGTTCCAAAAACCAAAAGATTGCCAATAGATATTATGACTATAAACCTGACCAGCATTATTATAAAGCACCAGATTCTGCGGTTCATTGAATGTTTTCCTTATAATATCTTCAAGTTCCATTTCTTGAAATTGACTACCGATAATCAACTCATTAACCTTATCTACATAACCACGGTGATGTTTGCCATAATGTACCTGCACAGTCTTGTAAGATACATAAGGCTCCAGCGCTTTTTCATCAAAAGGCAATTTTAGTAATTCTAACATCTTTTCCTCCTAAAAAAATTTTTTCTATTGTCTATATTGTATATGTTAAATACTTAATTTAAAAAAATATTTTAATTTTGTTAATAATTATTAACAACCCGCACAACAGGGATTCACAAATAAAATTTATGTATTATTATGAAAATAACAATAAACAAAATGGAGAGGAAAAAAATGAGAGTTTTATTAATTGAAGATGACTATGCCGTTTCTCAAAGTGTTGAAACAATATTAAAAAAAGAAGGCATGGTAGTTGACACAACAGATGATGGTGAAGATGGCTTAGATTGCGGTAAACTTTATGATTACGATATTATCATTTTGGATTTGAATTTGCCTGGAATGAATGGTTATGAAGTACTAAAAAGCTTGCGCAGTGCCAAAATTGCCACCCCTGTCCTCATTCTTTCCGGTTTATATGAACCGGATAAAAAGGTGAAAGGCTTAGGATATGGCGCTGATGACTATTTGACCAAACCTTTCAATAAAGAAGAATTATTAGCAAGAATCCAAGCTATTGTTCGTCGCTCAAAAGGACACTCAAATTCCATCATCCAAACCGGATTGGTTGAGGTTAACTTGGATACTCAAACAGTTAGCGTTGCAGGCAAAGATTTGCATCTAACCGGAAAAGAATATGGCATTATGGAATTGTTATCACTCCGTAAAGGTTCAACCCTTAACAAAGAACAATTTCTAAATCACTTATATGGTGGTATAGATGAACCGGAATTGAAAATCATTGACGTATTTATCTGCAAATTACGTAAAAAATTGGAAAAAGCTTCCGGTGGCAAAAACTATATTGAAACTGTATGGGGCAGAGGCTATATATTAAAAGATCCTGATGAACAGAAATAAGTTCAATCAAGAAATTAAGAGGCGGTTTGCTCCCACAATAAACCGCCTCTTAAATTTTTGTACCATGATGAATTTTAAATTGCAATACTAAAACAACACGAAAAAACATTGACTTGCTCAAAATAATTTTTTATGCTCTCCCCAATAAACAACTATTGTGTAACCACTTAAACAACTATTATATGAAAAGCTTATTATTGTTCCTTTTTAGAAAAAATCCCATTAGCACCGGCCTTTTATTGTTCTTAATCCTTTTTCACATAACTGGCATTAAAGATTTAAGGACACCGTTGGCCAAAACACCAGAATTCCCCGTGACAATCCTTTTCTTTTTTGTTATATCACTAACGCTGTTTATGGCTTTTGTACTAAATAAGATCGATAAAAACAAACAAGAAAAGACTGTTTGGCTGATAATTGGTGTGGGTGTCATTATTTTAACTGTCGTCACAAAAATTTGCACTTTATAACAAATGTTTTCTGATAACCATAACAGAAAACATTTGTTGTTTAAAAAAACAATCATCTTTCACATTCCATTAAAGAATTCTGTTCACAAACTATTATATTATTGACTAAGCCTGAATACCTAACCTAAAATAGGGCAATTATAGATAAAAAGTTCTAAACAAAGATTACATGATGAAAATGTCAATTTTATATAGAGTTCTTTTTCTTATAGCTGTCGTACTATGCGATGTCACACCGGTATATGGTATATCCTGCGGTTCATATGGAGACACCGTCGATATAACGCAAAGCTTAAACTTCGGAACAATACTCGTTGGCAATCCAAATACCCAGGCAGGAATTACAGTTCAGACAAATGGTTCTTACAGCGCATCTAATAACATCGCCAATCCATCCGGACAAACTAACGCCATATTAAGATATACATCTGGAAGATTGGGTAACTACGATGGTACTGTTAATGTTACACCCTCTGCCACACTGCAATGCACAAGCAACTGCTCATCTGCCGCTTCTAATTGTCAAATTAATGTTACAAACATAAACAGTGATTACACTTCTCAGCAAATTCGAAGCAGAAGTTATAAAGATTTCAATATTGGAGGTACAATAACTGTCCCAGCCAATTGTGGTTCCGGAACATTTACTGGAACAACTACCGCCCAATGTAGCCTGACAGCTCTGTGGATTATGACAGGTTCCTGTACACCTTCAATTGATATATCTGTTACTTTAAGACCACAACCCTTGCAAATCACCGCTGACAATAGCCAACTGCTTAACTTTGGTACCCTTCTTTCCGGCCAGGCACATGCCGTCACAGTCTCCCCAAACGGCACTTGCACAAGCTCTGTACCAACAATGATAAACGACAATAGCTCCTGTTCTGCTGGGCGCTTTTATATCAATAAAGAAGAAGCAGATCCCCAACAAATTAGCCTTAACGTAACATCCGGAACACTCACTAACCAAAGCGGAGGTTCCGGCTCTCTATCCTTGAGCGATTTTACATTAATGCTGAATGGATCCCAAGTATCACTCAATACTAATACTCAAATAGCTCAAACGACATCCACCTTGCTTGTAGGCGCCAAACTAACCATCCCTGCAGATGCCAACCAAGGAGATTATGAGGGAACTTATACTGTAACTCTTTCTTACTGATATTTGTAGACTAAAAATTAAACTTTACCCCTGCCATAATTTCTTCATCATCATGCCATTTACCATTAAATTTCTGATACGAAACATAAGCCATCAGGTTGCGTGTTAAGCCATACGCTCCTTCCACAACATAGGTTTGCCCATTTCCTAGATAATTAGTAGCAACCCCTTGTCTTGCTTCTGCATTTAATCGCCATTTGCCATAGTTATAATAAAAGCCACCTTTAAAGATTAATCCAACATACGCTTGACGATGAATACCACCGCCATAAGCAACCACCGGTTCCCCCATACCATAAACCAACAGGTTTTCCGTTAAAGCATAACTCTGACCACCGCCAAAAGAAAGAACAGCCGCCGTATGATCTTCTTCTGTTTTAGAATCAAAAATCCGCTTAATTGCCATATTAATTTCAAAGGACATTGGTGAGAACATCATGTCACATCCAAAAAGAGATTTAATCTGCATAATATCCAGATTTTGCAAAACATACTTATTTTTTTGATCATAATGACGCAATCGTGCCGAAAGCATATTAATTTCCGCCCCTTTTAACAGCCCGTAACTATCTTCTGTTAAAGAGCTATAAACCGGCTTAAAATCAATCTCCTGAAAAGCTTTTCCGCGACGTGCACCAAACAAAACACCTATTTGTTTTGCCTCATGAGCCCCAACCGGATCAGCCCCTTCTTTTAATTCGTCAAAATATTGGTGTTGATTAGCAATTTTACTGCGCTCTTGTAAAAGCTTAAAACTTTTCTTGCGATAGTCTTTCAACTCCAACTTTTTTTCAACATATTGGTACTGCACATATTGATAGGCCGTCTCCAAAACATCTGCTTTTTCCTCATCATCCAAAGATGATAAATCAACAATATCTTTCTTAATAATATTTTTAAACACCTTCTTTTGCTGGCTATTCATCTGCTTTGCACGATATTTTAATTTAGATTGCCGACTTGGGCGGTAATTAACATTTTTTACAAAACCGGGAATTCTATTAACGACCTTTATGGTGGTAAGCGGAACCGTATAATACTTAAATTGTGAGGCAATATCCAACTCTGGCCTTATGGCCTCTAACATCAATAACAACACATATGAACAATTTTTAGAGGCAAAATAATAACGAATTTTAGCATCCTGCATCTCCCATAGATGGGCAACAAACATCTCCAATTCATCATCAGACAGGTTAAGCTGATATTCCCAAATATCTCTATTTTCAATATTGTTATAAAGGTTTATGACATCATAATAAGGATGCACACCAAAGTTACCATAATATCCGCCCCATAATCCTTTTAGAGCATACATAGCCCCCGTTTCATCACCGGTATCAGCGCCAAAATTTGCCCCGTGTGCTAAAAGTTGTGTTCCTTTGCGCTTGGTATCAATACGAAAAAGTGTATGCCCAAACATCGAAGAAGGATTATTCATATAAGCATCGGTAAAAAGCATCGTAACAGCTTTAGGCTGCACATCACTTAAAAACTTTTGATATTCCTCACACTCATCTAAGGAACCGGTAACTTTTCCAATCCGTTGCAGATAAATAAAACGAGCGGGATATGTACATTTTTTCAAATCATCTTTTTGATTAAAAACCGTAATGCTTGCCGCATATTCTTCCTCTGGCGATGTCAGACCTTTTTCACTTAAAAAGAAATTCCCCTTTTCAACAACAGAAACATAACCCGAACCGCTTTTTTGATAATGCAAAAGTTTAAGCCATTGCGGTGCAAAAGCTCCTTCATCAGCTCTTGCCACAAAAGGCATTAGCAACAAAAAATAAACAAGCCCCAACTTTCGCATATCATAAAACCATACAAAAAGGGTGTGGAACATCCACACCCCTAAATCAGAAGAATTAAGCGTTAGCTAATTCCATCATCTTTAAAGCTAAGTCAACAGGTTCAGCATTTTCATCTGTAAACAGATAAGCAAAATTTTGCTGAGCTGCTGCGCCTAATTTATCACTATCAACATTTAAAATACCTGCAATAGTATCAATTGTTTCACCGCGACCGGCAGAAGCATCCATAGCAAATTGTTCCATGTTGTTTTCGATAACAGCAAGAACCATTCTGCCTGTACCACCGGTAACGCGACCGTTCGGATCACAACCGGAAGTACCAAATGTTATACCAAAAGTATTTGTACCAAAAGAGTTATTGGTTGTTACAGCCAAAACTTGCGGAATAATTCCGGATTGACCACGCCAAGCCATAGAACCCAAACCGCATCCGCCGGTAGAATCAATAGCATGAGCAGGTGTTGAAACCAAAACTGCAAGCCCCATAACGGCGCCTAAAACTAAACTTTTTTTCATAAAATTTCTCCTATATAACAAGAACAGCGTCAGTTTACCACACTACTCGTCATTGTATAGCATAAAGTTTAACTAATTAACAGCGCAAATTATCTTTATGATTTAACGAAATTAAAAAAAACGTATTCCAAACAATACTCTTTAAAAAATTTTTTTACTTGATTTCTTAAAAAAATTAGCTTATAATACATTTAAATAAGAACTTTTGACTGGCTGTACCCTCGGGTTGCAGTCAAATTTTTTCGAGCTTTTTAACAACTGGAACCTGTATTAAAAAAATACGGGAGACAATATTTTTAGGAGAAAAAAAATGGAAAAATTTCCGCTAACCCAAAAAGGCTTTTTACGGTTGGAACAGGAATTAAAAAACTTAAAAGGCATTGAAAGACCAAATGTCATCGCTGCTATTGCTGAAGCACGCTCTCATGGCGATTTATCAGAAAATGCCGAATACTCTGCTGCAAAAGAAAAACAGAGTTTTATTGAAGGACGCATCCAAGAGTTGGAAGCTGTTGTCAGTCGTGCACAGGTTATTGATCCTACAGAAGTCAAGGGTGACATCATTCGTTTTGGCGCCACTGTAGCCGTAGTTGATGTTGACACAGACAAAGAGAATAGTTACCAAATTGTTGGTGACTATGAAGCCGATATCAAAGAAAACAAAATCTCATTATCTTCTCCTTTAGCAAAAGCCTTAATCGGTAAAGAAGTAGGAGATGAAGTAGAATATATGGCCCCTGGTGGCAAAAAGACATTCGAAATACTAGAAATTTCGTATATCTAAAAAAATACAACATTTAATCTTATATCAAAGCCAGAAATTTTCTGGCTTTTTTTTGTAAGGAGGATTAAATGGAAAAAACAACAGATACCAGGGTCTATGGATATGATTATGCCAACAAGTGCGATTGCTCTGATGACGATAACTGTGGTTGCGATTACCCCAATAATATGAGCCACAATTTTGATAACACAATGCACCATAAAACCAAAAATACCGCTCAAAAGCACATATCAGAAACACTCATAGGAAGACAAGCTCCCGATTTCACAGCACCGGCCCTTTTGAGCAATAATATACTTATTGAAAAATTTAATTTTTATAAATACACCCAAGGCTACATCAGTATCTTATTTTTTTATCCGGAAGATTTCACCTTTACATGTCCTTCTGAATTACTCATGCTCAACAAGGAACTTAATGCTTTTAATCGTAGAAAAACAAAAATACTGGCCATTTCAACAGATTCTATTGAGACACACCTAACATGGAAAGAACTGCCACCTCATAAAGACGGAATATCAGACATCAGCTTTCCGCTGATTGCCGACAATAACCAGAAAATTTCTACAACATATAATGTACTAAGCCCAAAAAGGACAGCTCATAGAGCAACCGTCATCATCGATGAAAACAAAATAGTCCGGCACACTAGTCTAAACGATGGAAAAATATGGCGTAACCCCACAGAAATTATTCGCATTATTGATATCTTAAATTATAAAGGAGACGGTATTACTAATTGCCCGCCCGGATGGAAGCAAAATTTCTCTTTTGAACGTCCGGAGCCCGAAACTCTAACCGAAATATATACCCGTTCCAAAACCTAACACATATAAAAAAGCACTACTGGCAATCATAACCAGTAGTGCTTATAAATACAGCTTAAATTATTTTGGAAGTGCAGCTAAAACCTTATCAGTAATGTCAACACCACCGGCAGCTACAGACCCTTTAACAAAGGTAATACCATAGCCTTCCTTCTTAGCAATTTTCTCAATTAAAGCTGTCAAATCAGCATCAATCTTCTGCAATTTTTCAGCATAGTTCTTTTGAATAACTTGTTGCTTCTTTGTCAGCTCTTCTTGATACTGCTTTGTCAACTCTTCTTTCTTCTCTTTAGAGGTTTCTTTATTGATAACCTCTGTTGTGCTGGCAACCCACTCTTGCAAGGAAGCCATTTGTGTTTGCATTTCCTGACGCAAAGATGCTACCGGACGTGCCTGATTAACAATTCTCTGTACATCAACAACAGCTGCTTTCATGGATTTGCAGTTGCCGCAACAACAAAAGAACCAAAGCAACAAAAGAACGATAACACCTAAAACAAAATAAACTTTTCTACTTAACATTGACATTCTCCTAATTAAAAACTACCGCTAGTCTAACTAAAATAAAACAAAAATCAAGCTAAACTATTAAACTATCAACCATCATATTTAAAACCAGAGAGGGAGCTCCCTTTTGGAAGCCCCCTCTCTGGTTATTCGTCTAGTCCTTCAGTCTCTCCCGAGATACCGATCCCAGTCATGACTTTCAATCGACTCTCCCGTAAGAATTTGGAAGAGAACCTTTTGTGTCTGCGTTGTCACCTCTGTTACCGGACAGGAACCATCGTACCAATGCATACCAATGATAGTTCCGTCTTGATTCCTTGTAATAAAACAAGGTATGTGACACCGCAATTCATCCGGGTGTAGATATGCAGCTAAAACTTCGTCCGCATAGGACAATTTGTTTTCGCTACTCTCCAAGAGAGCTTTGAAATCCCCGGGTTTGCCAACAAAAATCCTCTCCAGACCATGCCATTCATAGTATGGTAGCCCGCACAGACGACGGATAGTGGCGACAGAAAACAAAGAGTTGTTTTTGGCCAGAGCGACCATTATCTCCTTTGCATCATCCCCCCGGTCCATAACTTCCATCTGTTGGAATCCAGTAAGGATCAGGTTTTTTTCAGAACTGTCAAAGTCGCCCCCTTCTCGGTACCAGTGAGCCTGGTACGTGTTCTCAATCAACATGATGAGAACCTGCTTGTCAATGGTACTGACGTCGATGTGCCTGTACTCATCAACCAGCCAAAACGGAAAGCCGTTGAGGGCGTATTCCTGCAACTCCTCGCTAGAGCCCTTCTCGGCAGCACATACGTTAAAAACAGCTGTCAAAAAAAAGACAGCAATCAAAGCAAGATTTCTCATAACTTCAGTAGATGTTTAGATTAAAATAATTATTGGAATAAAAATAAGCTATAATAGCTCTTTATGTCGCCAAAGATATCACATTATTTGAAAATTGTAAAGAACAATTTTGTCAATTTTCCAAAAATTTACTATTTTTTCTCTCATTAACAATAAAACCCGCTATTAGCAGGCTTTTTTTACAGTAAATACCAAATATTAATCTCGTTTTTTGGGATCACGAAGTGACGGATTAATCGTCTTCCCTAAAGAACCTTCATTTGCTCTTAGCTTGGCCAATACTTGGTTTCTTCTGGCCTCCAACAACATTTTTTTCATCTCTTTATCTTTAATACCATATGAAGCTGTATGCCCTTCATTATCCTTAATATCAACATCCGCCCCTTTATCAAGCAACAAACGAACAATCTCAAAACGATTTCCCCTGCAAGCCTTAATCAAGGCCGTTTTGCCATTTGCATCCTGCTCATCAACCTTAATATCATCCTTTTTAAGCAATGCTTCTACTATATCAGATAAACCATAATAACAGGCAATCATCAAAGCGGTTCTTTTATTTTTATCTTTAAGGTTAACATCGGCATCAGCTTCGAGCAACTCATTAACAACCTCTATATTTTCACATAAACAAGCTACAATTAAAGGTGTACGCATAAAGCCATCCTGAGCATTGACATTAGCCCCTTTTCCAAGAAAATATCTTACACCTTCGGCTGTTTCTGCTCTAAAAAGTCCGTCATCCGATGCCGACATCGCGTTCTCCCTTCTACGATTCTCATTATCAAACCAACCCTGTTTTCCTGAATTTTTAATGCCTCAGTATATACAGTACCGGTCTTTTTATTTTCTTAATATTTTATTAAAAACTCTACAAAAAGGTATTATGCTTTACTGTTCTTGTCAATAGAGTTATCCGCTCAAATTGAATATTTTAAATACTTATCCCTGTTTTTTTTATTCTATCACTAACAATAAAACCCGCTATCAAGCGGGCTTATCATCAATGGCGGACAGAGTGGGATTCGAACCCACGGTACCCTTTGGGGGTACACACGATTTCCAATCGTGCACCTTCGGCCTCTCGGTCATCTGTCCATAGCCCCGTGTTGTATATGCATTTTTTTATTTTGGCAAGCATTTTTTTTGTTTTAACAAACAACCTAGTTTCGGTCTCCTCTTCCCACATTAACTTGTATGGGAGAATACCTTTCTTCCTTTGAAACACGCTCTTGTTCACCTAACACGCGTTGCTTCCGCTCTTCAATATTCTTTTTTTGCTCTTCATTATAGGCTTTACGCTCAGCCTCAAGCCTCTCCGCATGAAAAGCTTGTGCCTTTTCAAAAATAATCTCATCTTTTTCTTCAGGTTTTTTAGCCAAAACATTTTTAATTTTTAAAAAAGCACCTACAAGCTGATCTGTACTGATACTTTTTTTGGTTAAATCCATCCATCCGAGAAAATGACCATCACTCAAAAGTTCTGAAAAATCTATGTAGAAACGTTTTGCCTTTTTCTTTTTCTTCGGAGCTAAAATCTTCTTTAATTCCTCTGCTGACGGAACGCGTCCTAAAGCTTGTGCAATCTGTTCGGGGGTAATAATACATTCACTTAAATCAAGCTCCATAATATTAACCCCGGTAAAATCAATTCCGGTAAAGTCCACTCCACGCAAATCAACTTGCCTTAAATCCACGCGCGAAAGATCCAACAAGGAAAGATTAATCCTCCTTAAATTAAGCTTATGCGGATAGTATATCGCCAAATATTCTACAAGAGCCTGCAATTCTTCAAGTGCCAACTCATCCATATGGATATCTATTAAGATGGCATCTTCGATATCAGCGTCACGTAAAATAACGCCTTCCATGTTGGCACCGGTAAAGTTAGTACCTTTTAATTTAGCACCGGCAAAAATTGAATCCGTTAAATCCGTACCGGATAAATCAGCACCCGATAAGTCCGCACCGGTAAAATCTGCTCCAACTAAAATAGCATCCTTAAAATTAGCATCTTGTAAATTTGCAGCAGAAAAGTCTTTTCGAGACAAATTCTGACCGGAAAAATCTTGACCGGAAAGATTTTGACCGGCATGAAACTCTTCATCATCCAACTCTCTGCGCCGACCACTAAGATTATCCAATTTATTAATTTCTCCGGCAACCGCACGCCATGAGTGGCTAAACTCATATAATTTATTTTCTATCTCGCCTTCTACTGCAGAACCGGATAATATGTTCTTCAATTCGGTTTCCATATCTTCGCGAACTTGACCCAACTGAGCATAATACTCGCGCAATTTTTCCAGACGCTCAGACGTCTTTTTCACCTTAGGCTGTGCAGGAACAACATCCTCTGACAAAATCTCTTCATCTTCCTCAAAACCTTCTGTCACCGGTCGAAATGAAAAATTAACCTCACCGTCATTATATTCTTTTTCGTCTGAATTATCCATGTGAAAACCTTTTATTCTTAAAACTGAACCGCATTATATAATACTTTTTATGAAAACTCAAGTTTTTAATAGATATGCCGGCTTCTTTTTATACAAATAAAGACACAAGAAAGCACCTGGTAATGTCATCAACGCACTGATAAAGAAGAAAACAGGCCACGATGTTAATTCTAACACATACCCGGACGTTGCCGCAAAAACATCACGTGCAACACCTGTTAACGAGGACAAAAGTGCATATTGCGTTGCTGTATGTCCTTTATCACACAAAACAGACATAAATGCAATAATAGCCGTTGTCGCCATTCCGGAAGACAGATTTTCAAGAGATATCACAAATATCAAAAACCAATTATTATGCCCCACATAATACAAGGGAATATATAGTGCTGTTGTACAACCTTGAACAAATGCCAGTACCAACAACCCCTTCATCATGCCGATTCGCGCCAACAATATCCCCCCGATAATACCACCGATAATCGTTGCAGCCATACCATAAATCTTAGTAATATATGCAATCTCTGTCTTAGAAAAGCCGACATCATCATAAAAAGGATAAGCCATTGGCCCAAAATAAGCATCACTTAAACGATAGGCAAAAACGATTAAAAGTGCAATCAACCAATATGGACGCTTTATAAACTGCAAAAAAGGTTCCACTAATGCATACCTTAAAACCGAAGAATGCTTAGCATGACTAATCTTAACCGTTATTTCCGGTTCTGAAGCAAGATACACAGCCAACATTCCCAAACCTATTAACAATGCATTTATTAAATACACAGCATTCCAAGAAAGATAAGAAGCCATACCGATAGCACCGGCTCCGGAAACAACAATTCCTATCCGATACCCCAAAACATACATCGTAGCACCTTTGACTTCTTGTTCTGTATTTCCCTCAAACAATTCTACACGAAACGCATCCAAAACAATATCTTGCGTTGCAGAAAAAAAACTTACACATACGGTTGCGCATGCCATATATAAAATATCTCGCGTCGGATCTAAATTTGATAACCAAACCAGGCTCAAAAGTAAGCAAATTTGTGAAAAAAGCGCCCAACTTCGCCTTTTACCAAGCCCTCCGATAAATGGCAAACGAACATTTTCCACCGCCGGTGCCCACAACCATTTAAAAGAATAGGGCAAACGCACCAAAGAAAAGGCCCCAATAGCACTATAGGCAATATTATAGTCTTTAAGCCATAAACTGAGTGTGCCAAAAACAAGCATCAACGGCAAACCGCTTGAAAAACCAAACAGCGTCGTAACAATCATCTTCTTTGTAATATAAGAACTAAAATTTCTCACTTTTCCACCTAATTTCAATATCTGTTTTAGTATTTATCTTTTTCATCATAATCTGCAAATTATTTGCCCTTTATTAACAGATTTCATATTACAATCCATTCCAAGAAATTTTTTATTAGGAAACAAACTATGTCTTTTATCAAATCCATTGCTACTTTCAGCGGTTTTACAATGATAAGTCGTATCACCGGATTTATCCGCGATATGTTAATTGCTAATTTTTTGGGAGCTGGAAACATATCCGATGCCTTCCTCGTATCTTTCAAATTACCAAACCTGTTTAGAAGTCTTTTCGCAGAGGGAGCCTTTACATCCGCCTTTGTTCCGCTGTTCTCCTCTAAATTGGTTTCCGGTGGAAAAGAAGAATCAATCCGATTCGCAGCAAAAGCCGTATCATTTTTGACATTTATCCTAATCATCTTTATTATTTTGTTCGAAATATTTATGCCGACTATTGTTAAAATTTTAGCCCCTGGGTTTTCAAGTAACCCCGAAAAAGTTGCCCTGACCATTGATTTATGCCGCATAACTTTTCCTTTTTTGCTCTTTATCTCAATTGTATCATTCCAAGCGGGAATTCTAAACTCTTTTGATCGCTTTGCCGCACCGGCGGCAACTCCTATCATCCTAAATCTGGGCATAATTTTTGCCGGATTATTTTCTGTTGTATTCTTAAAAATGCCGGTATACGGACTATCTTGGGGAATAACAATCTCCGGAATTTTGGAGGTATTGTGGCTAAAATACTTTCTCAATAAAGAAGATATTCGTATCAAACCAGACCTAAACATCAATCAACTAATCCATGATAAAGAAGTAAAAACTCTCTTTAGACGCATAGCTCCGGGTGTTGTCGGTGCTGGTATCTATCAAATTAATATGGTTGTTGATATGATATTAGTTTCTATGGTTTCAAGCGGTGCTGTTTCTTGGTTGTACTATGCTAACCGTTTGCAACAACTACCATTAGGTGTAATCGGTGCTGCAATCAGCGTAGCATTATTACCTCTGCTTTCTAAAAAACTAAAAGCCGGTAACAAAGAAGATGCCGCTGACACCCAAGATAAGGCTGTTATATATGGGCTAATTATGTCACTACCTGCCGCAGTTATTTTCATTTGTTTGGCCGATTCGCTAGTTGAATTACTATTCGAACATGGTAAATTTACCTCTGCAGACACCATAAAAACCGCATGGGCATTAAAAGCGTATGCTATAGGTTTGCCTTGTTATGTTATGGTTAAAGCATTAATGCCCAATTTCTTTGCTCGAGGTGACACAACAACACCTGTAAAATATAGCGCTGTTGTCTTCCTTGCAAACTTTTCTCTCAATATTATATTAATGAAACCCTTCGGCCATGTTGGTATTGCAACTGCAACATCTATCGCAGCTTTCGTATCGCTCTATCAATACATTCATGGATTAAAAAAACGTAATTATTGGATGATGTCTCAAAATCTAAAAAAGAAAATAATAGATATTGCAATTTGCACAATAATCACAGGAATATGCGTCAGTTTAACTCAAATCAGTTTAGATTGGCTTTTACCGGCAAAACACATTGGATATTTGTTAATTAAGTTATCCGTCATCGGAATAATAGGGCTTGCAACTTTTTTAATAGCCGCTAAGATAAGAGATGTCATTGATATAATAGCTATTATCAGACAAGTGATGTTACGGAGAAAAAAAGTATGACAGGCCGCATTCTATCTAAATTAAAAATCGGAATAAAGCATATACTTGGACGTTGCGTATACATCTATACTTACTCTATAAACAAATTAAAAAAAACATGGAAATCACTAACCTATAATTCTTCTTCCAATACTCATCGTAAGGATCTCATCACTTTAGCAACAACACGCTGGAAAGTTCTGGCATTAATTATATTTGTATTCTTATGCATTTACTATGGATTAGGAATGCTTATCGGTGCCAAAATAGATAATAAACTAAATGTAGAAACAAAAACAACTTCGCTTTCAGAACAATACACTATAGATTCCTTAATATACACATTAAAAACACAAATCGATGACAATACATGGGCGCCTGGATTGCCGTTGATTTTTCCCGCTGCCGTCTCGGACAACTTATCAAACTTTCAACTAGGAGCAAAAGAGACCATCAAATATTTCGTTGATCATTTGGCACACCTCTATAAAAATAAAAATCTGATTGAGGCTGGAAAATTATTGGGTTACCCACCAAATATTTGGCTCTTTTCACAAACACAAAATGAAAAATTTGCCCCCGGGTCAGTAAAACAATACCGAAAAGCTTTGGCTTTTATGAAAAAAGCCGTTGAAGACCAAAACGACCCATTATTGCTTTCAAAAGATGAATTACTTTATATCTTGAAAGCTACAAAAAATTTAATAAACAATGACATAAACAAACTAACTAACCATATTCAAGAACACAGCTCGGACTTTATAGACTTGAGGGCCGATGATATTTTTTATAAAACAAGTGGCACGATATATGTCTTGCATTACCTCTTAAATGCAATAACCAAAGACTACAAATCAGAGATATTAAAAACAGACCAATATGAAAATATGACAACGATATTAAAACTGCTAACTCAAGCCATCGCCATCAACCCTACTCTTATTAAAAATGCTGATATTCAAGATACCTTCACAGCAAATCACTTGCTTTATCAAGCATATTACCTTAGTCAAGTTCAAAACAAATTATCTGAAATATACTATACAATTACGCTGACTCAACAGGAGGCAGCCCAATGAAAGTTGAACAAAAAAAACTGGATGATACACAACTGCTGGCGTTTTTCACCACTCCTTTACCCATTATTGGAACCTTTTATGGTAATAACAATAGCCCCATACCAATTTTAGAAGATATTTGTAAAAATAAAGATCTAAACAAGGCATTATTAACATCTGATTTTTTATACCTAAAAACACTTTCACCAGAAAATTTAAATAGATTATGGCTTCTAGCCTTATCCGAAATAGAAGATTACTTTGAAACTAACAAAAAAACGCTTCTGGCAACATCCGACCATACCAGAGAAAAAATAACATTAATATTGCAAACCATTATTGCTCCATTTCTGCAACATGATGGCGGAGATGTACAATTTGCTGAATTGGACAACAATGTAGTTTCGGTCCGTTTTTTAGGAAAATGTCAAAATTGTCCCTACGCACAAAGAACCTTAAAAGACCATGTTCAAAAAAAATTGTGTCATTATCTTCAAGAAATTAGAGAGGTAAAACTCATATGATAAAAAGATTATTACTTCTCTTATTGCTTTTTAACCTCCATACGCCAAAAATTGCTCTGGCAAAAATTGATTTGCACGAATTTAACGGCAACATTTATGTTAATGATGCCACCGTTAAAGAAACGGAAGATTTATTTATAAAACATCATTACCGCAGATTCCGCGGTCTAAATGATAATGCCTACCCCGCAATATTCTTCAAAAAATTCCCCAGTGACTACACATCTGTTCAATCCCAAAAATATCGTAATGAACTCTTTATTCGCATTTTAGCCCCACTGGCTCTGAAAATAAATGAAGAAATATTAAATGAACGCAATTCTTTGCTGCGTCTATCCAGAAATTTTGAAAACAACAAAATGCTAACACCTGATGAAATAGAAAAGTTAGAAAATTTAGCCTCAAAATATGATTACTTCACACGTCTAAAAGGCAAATCCAGAATAGAAACCCAATTAAACAATTTACAATTACGCATCAACATCATTCCACCATCAATCTTTATCACTTATGCTGCAATAGAAAGCAACTGGGGATTCTCCCGTGTAACTAGCAAAGCAAATTCTTTATATAAAGAAAGAGTCTGGTACACAGATGAAGGCTTAGAACCGGAGGTTGATAAAAATGATGGCTATCGTTTTAAAATATTTACAAGTTTAATTGATAGTATGCGTAGTTTTGCATTGACATTTAATTCAGATATAAAATACAGCACCGTTTGGGTTGCACGAGCAGAAAATTATGCCCATAACAAAATCATCTTAGGAGAAAGCATCGCTTACTCACTATCGCAGGCCTCAAATCTGCCAAACTTTGCCGGCATCCTAAACTACACAACAACCTTTTATGATTTATTAGACATTGATCAAGGAAAACTAAAGAGGATAAAAAATGACAATTGAAATCATTCCTGTTTTTTGCAACGAAAAAAATATGGCAAATTATGCCTATCTCATAAAGTCTGCAAATGACAATCATGTCATAATCATTGATGCGGCCGAATCTCAACCCCTTATCTCAGCAATAGAAAAACAAAAGCTTATTCCCACCCACATATTGGTAACACACCACCATTTTGACCACAATGGAGCCAATCATACTCTCAAACAAAAATACAACCTCACAATTATCGCCCCCAAAAAAGAATTTGACTTAGTTCCAGAAGCGGATATTCCTGCAACAGAAGATAATCCGATTAAAATAAGAGACTTAAAATTTGATGTTATTTCAGCTCCCGGGCACACAAAAGGACACGTATTATATCACTTAAAAAAAGAAAAAATGCTCTTTACCGGAGATGTGCTTTTTAATTTATGCGTTGGTGGTCTGTTTGAAGGAACACCGGAAGAAATGTTTTTGACTCTACAGAAAATAAAGTCTCTCCCGAATGATACTTTAATTTTTCCCGGGCACGAGTACACGCGTTCAGCTTTAACTGAAGATTTTTTGCATAACCCGAGAGCAAAAAACTATTTACAAAAAATGCTCAAAAGAGAACAGGGATTATTAGCCCCAAGTTCCCTTGAAGAAGAAAAAGAATTTAACCCTTATCTGCAACTTAATAACTTAGAATCTATAGGACAAATGTGATGTATTTTAGTTTAAATAAAAAGTTCTTTTTTACCATTATTGCTTTTCTGCTACTTAGTGCCTGCATCTTTGTAGTTATATTTGACGGAGTTGTTGGCAAAAAGATCCGCGCGGAACATAGTAACATTATTAGTCGAAATCAATACGTGATCGAACTATTAAATGAAAACATCAAATTAAGAAGCAAGCTTGATCAGCTCAACCCCAACGATGCAATCAAAACTATAGATCACTTAAGTCAGAAAAAAGAAGAATTATCACAAGAACGCCGTCTTAATGAAGAATTAGCCCAAAACTATGATGAAAAATACGCATCCTTGAGCGAAAGCTTGAAAATAATTAGTTTGGGTGCTGTTTTAACATTAATATCACTAGTTATACTGTGGTTTTTGTTACGTCAATGGGTTATCACGCCGCTGGATAAACTGACAATGCTCTCCGTAGCTGTGGCAAATGGTGATTTTTCTCAGCGAATTAAACAAAAAAAAGGCAAAATTACAGACGAATTTGATGTTTTAATGTCAACCGTAAACTTTATGTTAGACAGCATAGAAAATAATATAAATGAAATCAAACAAAAAGAATTATTTTTACAAAATTTAATCGATTCATTACCTGATGCTATCCGAATTATTGATAATGACTATAATGTCATCCTATCAAACAAAGCTTACGCTGACCATATAAACAAAAAATATCTACATAATGCTACAAAATGCTATAAAACCTATAACAAAAAATCGAACTGCCCATGTAGTTCGAGCCAATACATTTGTCCTCTGGATATGCTGACAAAAAACAAACAAACAAGTATTCGCCTTATTCACAGCATTAATGATCGTCCTTTTTCCATAAACTCCGCACGCATAAACCTAAACGGAAAAATAGCTATTCTGGAATCTCTACGAGACTTAAGCGAAAACATCCACTACTCCCATCAACAAAAAATTTCTTCCCTTGGCTTTTTAGCTACATCATTAGCTCATGAGATGAAAAACAACTTGGGAGCAATCAATTTAATTTTGAGCGGACTGCTACAAAAATACTATCAAAACCAGAAAAATTCTGAAGAAAAAAAATATCTTGAAATGATTGCCACGCAAATCACAGAGTGCATTAAAGTTCCTGAAAGACTACTTAAATTAGCACGTAACAACGACAATTCTACCGGTGAAATAGACATTATTACCAGTATAGAAGATATTCTTGAACTATTTGACTATGAAATTAAAAGTAAAGGAATTGTTGTATCAAAAGATTACTCAGACAATATCAACCCTATATATGGCAATGAAACAGATTTCAGAATGATTATCCTAAATCTTATTCAAAATGCGATTAATGCCATGTTAGAAGGTGGATCACTGAGCGTGACGGCAAAAAAACAAGATGATGAAATTATCATACAAATCCAAGATACAGGTTGTGGTATTTCCCCTGAGGCTCTCAAACACATTTTTGAACCGTTTTACTCTGCCTCTGCTAACCCTGATAAGAAAGGTACCGGCTTAGGTCTTGCAATTGTAAAAGACCTTGTAACACGATTTAATGCCAGAATAACCGTAGAAAGCACGGAAAAGTTAGGTACATGTTTTAAAATTTCTTTTCCACAATAAAAAAACAAAAAATTCTTGTAAAATAATATTCTACGGTATATATACCAAAAAAAACAGATTAAGGACACACAATGAGCAAAGAAGAACTATTGGAATTTACTGGTGATGTTATTGAAAAACTACCAAACGCAATGTTTCGTGTACGTTTGGAGAATGGTGTAGAGATATTGGCTCACACCGCTGGAAAGATGCGTAAATTTCGCATTCGTATCATGGTCGGAGATAAGGTTGACATAGAAATGACCCCGTATGATTTAACCAAAGGACGCATCACTTTCCGTCATAAAGACTAATTTACAACAACATCAATCATATAAGAATTATCTATTTTTTAAATAAATATAGTTCTCTGGGGAATATGTTGTTAATCATCATATTACAATCAATAACATATCCCCATTTAAATTGTTATAATTTATTTAACCAGATTTAACGATTTAACATCAACAATCGTCTTTCCATCTTCTTTTTCTATTTCTCCCCCTATATTAACCATATCTTTTTGTGAAACAGTCTGTCCTTTCCAATTTTTATCATCTATTTCCAAAACAATATTATCCTTGCCATCCGTAAAGTTATATTGATCATTACCCAACTGTCTTGTAATATACCCTTGCATCATAACATACGAATTTTCCTTATGTTTTAAAACATCAGCCACACTCATCACTGGAACAGATGTATCAACAAAACCACCCCCCATACAATGCTTACCTTCATGCTTAGCTTGGGCATTAAAACCAATAGCGACCATTAGCGCCAATAAAAATAAAAATTTCTTCATATATCCCTCCTTTGTTAAAACATCGAAAACATATAAATAAATTTTTATTTTTCAATATATCCACTTTATTGTGAAAAAGAAACACTATCTCCAATGGTTATGTGATGTTTTGCTACCTCTCCACCATTAATTTCCAAAACATAACAGAAATTCAACTCACTTGTAATTTTTTTTAGTGAAAAAGGCTCAGCATTCTGATAAATATCACTTACCATACGATTACAATCAATAAAAATCATATCAAGCGGAATATAGGTATTTTTCATCCACATAGCCACATTTTCATCCTTTCTAAAGTCAAAAAGCATCCCTTGATTTAATGGCATTTGCTTAACAAACATTAGTCCTTTTTGTTTATCATATCGACTACTGGCAACCTTAACCTGATAAGAAACTTTATCTTCAACTTTAAGCTCTACTGCATATGCTGGTATAAATAACTGACTAAAAAAAATCAATAAAATCAAAAAATAATGCATTAAAAAACTCCTCAAAGTTTACGATATATTAGAATTTTAACCCCTAAAATGTCAAGAGATTAACACTAAAAAAGAAATATGATAAAGAAACTACGACAATTTTCTCTTAGTAATAAAGAAACAAAACAATGGTTCTTTATATTCTTGTCTTTGTGTCTATGCTTTCTCCCCTTACTATTTCATTTTATTTGGGGAAACCATGATTGGAATCCCATATTTTATACTAACAAATTAACTGGTGGTTTGGTTGAGGGAAGATTCAGCCAATTTCTGTTTCTCCGCATTCTGTTGGAAGGACAAATTCTGCCTATCTTAAATCTCTTGCTGGGATTTGCAGCATATGCTCTGGCTCTCGTTTTGTTGTACAATCGCTATTTTAAATTCTCATACACACCCTCAACAATTTTATTATTGATAACATCCGCCACTCTCCCCTACATAATAGAAATTATTTATTTTCAATTTATCGTTTTAAGTCAACTAATCTGGCCACTAATTATTACAATATCTCTACTATTAGCAAAACAAGCAACTATAAACAACTCCCATCGCATCTACTGTATCCTGTTAAGCTCTGCTCTACTGTTATTGGCAATTGGTGGCTATCCGGCAAGTGTTAATTTGTTTGTGACTGCTTTTTGCCTATATTTATTAAAACAAAAAGACCTATCCATTTTTTCCAAACATTTCATTACCATTTGCTTACCATATCTCATCGCCTTATGTATCGCGTTTTTAAGTCTGTGCATGATTTACAAATGGTTATCTGCCAACGAATTAATGGTAGATTTATACAATAACCAACCGTCTTCGCCCTTACAAATAATAAAAAAATTACTCCCGACCATTAAGATTTCCTTGATGAGTTTTCTGCAACCTCTACCCTTTTTTAACTTACACCTTAAATTAACAATTTCCTTTATCTTAATACTCTTTATTTGCCACGAACTAACACTCAAAAAAAATATAGCTCTAAAAATAAACTGTTTTATCCTAATTTTGGCACTCCTGCTTGCCATAAAAACCTCTGCTTTATTGTCACAACAATCTCCCGACAACTACTTTGAAAAATATGATCCGATTGCCTTTATGCTCAGAACAGACTTTTTTGCCATACCCTGTTTAGTGATGTTTTGTTTTTCAGTACTACGTGAAAGCAAGAGTAAATTAATATCAAACATATCATTTTTACTACTATTATTGCTACTCTGGCAAAGTATACTTACAAACTATAACTTTAGCAAAGTTCATTTATTTGGATTTGTCGCCGAAAACAAACTTCAACAAAGAATTAACACCCGCATCCAGGAACAAAGTTCTTATAGTCCAAAACATATCTATACTCTCATACAAGCCGGAGAATTACCACATCGACCCAAATACTACCAACCGACACTATTAGAAAAGTATGGTTACTACACTCTAAATGTACCCTACACAAGAAGCTGGATAGCTGACGAATATTATAATTTCTACGAACCAATAACATTTGTGGGATCGACATCTCCCATTTCTTTAACGGATTTCACCCCAGATATGACTGATTTCTTCTCCCATAAGATTACAACATGGCCGCATCAAAACGCTCTTTATATCGGCAAAAAATTCATTATCATTGCTCTAACACCACAAGGTAGAAAAATGCTCATACAACAATTTAATCAAACAAGGAAAATTCAACCATGAAAAAGCTCTTGCAACATCTAAATCTATTACCATCAAAGACAGATATAAAGGCTCTGATTATCAGTTATATATTTATCAACTTTGCTTTCTTATACCATAGCCTAAACTTCATGTGGGGAAACCACGATGTAGAATTCATTAAAACACAAACACATCTTTCCTCTGGACTTTTTGAAGGTAGATTCACGCAGTTTATTCCTCACTGGCTATTAACGAACGGACAAATTTTACCCATTCTCAATAACCTTTTAGGATTCCTATTTTTAGCCTTGGGATTATGGCTACTGGCAAAATACTGGAATATTGAAAAGTCAACTCACATTTATGCTCTGTTTATAACACTTTTTGCCACAGAACCCTACACACTTTCCTGGCTCTATTTTACCTTCCTAACAATCAGTTGTTTCTTATGGGTTTTATTAGCTATCTTAGGACTTTTTCTATCCGAATTAATACACAAAAATAACCATAAATGGCTTCTATCAACATCAGCTATTCTTTGTTTTTATTTACCTTTAGGAGGGTACCCCCCAATTATAAATACGTTTTTTGTGTGTCTAAGTGCAAAATTGCTCCTTTCATATGTTTTTGAAAATAAAGACTTAAAAACACTATTCAATATCCATAAATACACCATACTAAATATTTTTATTGCTGCTCTACTTTTCAAAATGACCTTAAGAATCATTAATCCAGATAATGTTTATAACCTGCAAACAACCTCAACTTCTGATTTTCCATACAAATTATTTCAAACCCTAAAAATAAGCATAAACCAATTTTTCATATCTCTGCCCTTTATGAGTAAACCATATAAATTATTCCTCGCAACATTAACAACAATAGCCTTTCTATTAACACTAATGACTGCAAAAAATATCAAATCTTTTTTCATCATCTTAGGGCTTATTTGTGTAACCGTCCTAAGCACAACACTGACAACTCTAATTGCCACCGCCCCGACACAATACGTTACCAGAATAGATTTTTACGGCTTAGCCTTCATTTACATTCTTGTTTTTACACTGCTAATTTCTCAAAAAACACCTGTATTAAAAACAGTAGGCATTATTTATGCAATCATAACTATCTTTTTAAGCACCCTCAATGATTTTCATGCCCAAAAAATATGGAAACAAGGATTTGATGCAGAATTTCAAATCTTAGAACAAGTAAATGAACGAATTGAAAATCATCCTCAATTTAACTCTAAGCAAAAATATCGCTTTCTTCAAATTGGAGACATTTCATTACGTCCATCCTACTACAAACAAAAATATGATATGGAAGAACCTTTCCTGCTATCTTTGCCCTACCTAGCCATTTGGCAAGGAGCATCTTTGATAGAATACTACTCTCCTTTTTCTTTCATAAAACAGACTCCTATTATTATGCCTGGCGACATAACACCGGAGGTTTCAAGATTTTTAAAAAAGGAAGCCCACCCATGGCCACATCAAAATGCTGTATATATCACCAAAGATATCATATTCGTAATATATAACCAAAACGAGTTAGATAATTTTAAGAAAAAAATCCAAGAGCTCTAAGATAAAATAACAAATATTAATAAAAAAATTACGCTTTTCAGATATAAATAAATTCAGTAAAAGTAAAAAGAGGAAAATTTGATGAAAAAGAATGCAGAATTAGCCATTATTGTCCCTTGCTTTAATGAAGAAGAAATTCTGACAGAAACAATAGCAACGTTAACAAAATTACGCCAAGAACTAGTAAAGAAAAATCTGATAGCAGAAGAAAGTAAACTGGTATTTGTCAATGACGGTTCAGAAGATGCCACATGGGATATTATCAGCCAAGCGCACAAAATTAGCCCCTTTATTAAAGGTATTTGCTTATCTCGTAATTTTGGACATCAAGAAGCATTGCTTGCCGGATTATACAACACCTCTGCTGATATTTATATTACCATTGATGCTGATCTGCAGGATGATCCCGCGGTTATTACCCAAATGATAGAAAAATATTACGCAGGATTTGAAATCGTTTACGGTGTCAGAAAACGGCGAAACACTGATGGCTTTTTCAAAAAGAATTCTGCTCTTCTATTTTATAAACTAATGAAGCTCATGGGCGTAGAATTAGTATCAAACCATGCTGATTTTAGACTCTTAAGCCGACGTGCTGTGGAAGCCATGTCGCAATTTAAAGAAAGAAATCTCTTTTTAAGAGCTATTGTACCGCTTATTGGCTATAAATCTTGTAACGTTTATTACGACCGCAAAAAGAGACAAGCCGGTGTAACTAAATACCCCTTAAAAAAAATGGTTATTTTTGCTCTTAAGGGAATTTCCAGTTTTTCAGCCGTTCCACTCCACTTCATTACAATATCTGGAATAATGATATCTATTTTAAGCTTTATTTTAATGCTATGGACAGTAATCGGCTACTTCAGCGGATCCACTATCTCAGGATGGGCGTCACTAATGTCCGCAATCACATTTTTCAGCGGTATAACCATATTATTTATGGGAATAATCGGCGAATATATTGCCAGTATTTTCATAGAAGTTAAAAATCGTCCAACATACATTATTGACAAGCAGCTGGACTAACATATGAATAATGTAAAATCAACATCTATAAATACAAAAATCTGGTTTCAATTATACATCATAATTTTATTGTGTTACGCTCCTTTCCTCTGCTATTTTTTATGGGGAAATCATGATTGGGAATGGATAAAAACAGGAACACCATTATGGAGTGGTGTTTTTGAAGGAAGATTTTCTCAGTTCATCATTCCGACAGCTTTATTTGAAGGCAATGTTCTCCCAATACTTTCTTTATCAACCGGTTTAGCCTTCCTATGTTTATCCAGTATATTATTGCTTAACCTCTGGCAAATTCCACCAAAACAAATTTTATACCTGTTTCTTGCCTTTAATCTTGTTGCTTCTCCATACACCATATCGTGGCTTTATTTTGCGTTCCTAACATTAAGTTGTTTAACTTGGCCACTTTTTATCATCTTTGGATTCTATATTCTTGAAAAACAAAAACACTCTCTTTTATCTGCATCTGCCACAATAATCCTCTTCACGTTAGCTCTAGGCGGATATCCACCTGTTATTAACCTTATCAGTGTAATACTATTCACTTTGATTCTAAACGACTTATGCTTAAAAAAAATAAACCCCAAACATCTAATACGAAAATATGCCTACCATGCGTACGTTATCATCACATCCATTATTTTACTGATTATTTTCCAATACTTCTTAAAAAAAGCACAGTTACAGATTAATACTTACAACACCGTCATATTATCATCCGACAATCTGATTTCAAAGATCATTCAGTGCTTAACCGCTTCATTTCGCCAATTTGTAGTTACAACATCTTTTATTGAGTATTTTTATAAATACACCATGTTATGTTTAGTATTATTAGCATTTATCAAATTATATCTCAACCTTCCCAAAAAAATATCGTACATCTTCTTTTTTATCGTGGCTGTTTTGGGGCTTTTATTTTCTACAGTTATAACCCTATTTCTCGCCCAAAATACAAATTATGTTTTGCACGAACCCCGCATAGAATTTTTCTATTTACCCTATCTATACATGTTCGCTGCAACAATTCTGATACGTTCTTCACAACGTTGTATCCAAAACCTGACTATTGCAATATTATTTTTTTCCTGCATATATTGCTTCAATACCACTGCAAACGCTGCCAAAGTTTGGCGCCTTGGATTTAACGCTGAAAATAACTTATCAGAAAGAATCATCAATCGCATAGAAAATCTAAAAAACTTTTCTCCTCAAATTCAAAAATATACCCTCATTCAAGGCGGTATCACAAATTTTCGTCAAAAATATTATATGGCAAATAAAGCCATGTTAGTAGATTCATATACTTTATCCGCTCCATATATACCTTGGCATCTACCTTCAAAAGCTTACAATTTTTACTATCCTTTTCCATTCACCGGAAAAAATAGTTATGATGTCTTTTGGAGATTTATCCCCCCTAAAATATTTGATAATAAACCAGAAATTATTAATTACATCAGACAGAACATCGCCCCATGGCCGGATCAAAACTCCGTTTATTCTATTGATAATTTTATCATATTAACATTATCACCCGAAGGAGCCGGATATGCCCAAAGTTGGCTAGGGAGAAACTTTTAGGTTTTATCCTCAAATATGAAAAAAACCTTGCCAAGCAATTCCACGCATCATATAATTCGGGAGTTATAAGGTAGGATATTAATGACAACAAAAACATCAAAAAAAGATTTCTCCGCTAACGGAAATATCTGGAATATCGCCCAGTTTGATGATAAGCAAGCTGAATACTTGCATTTAAATAAAAATATTTCACTTAATATGGCTAAACTATTATTACAACGAAACCTTTCGGAAGAAAACATTTCCTACTTTTTAAATCCGAAACTTTCAACATTAATGCCGGATCCGAATATCCTAAAAGATATGGATAAAGCTGCTGTTCGTATTGCAAAATCGATCGTGGAACATAAAAAAATCGGCATCATTGGAGACTATGATGTAGACGGAGCCACATCAACATCTGTTTTACGCCTATTTTTGAAATATCTTGGCATTGAAACTGCCGTACACATCCCGGAAAGAGATGAAGGATACGGTCCCAGCGACATAGCTTTCCAAGAATTTTCAGATTTTGGTGCAGATTTGGTTATCACCGTAGATTGTGGCACTTCTGCTTTTGAAATCTTAGAAAAACAAGCAACAAATTTTGATATCATTATTTTAGACCATCATGAGGCTGAAGCAAATCTGCCTAAAGTATACGCTGTAGTCAATCCCAAACGTCTTGATCAACCTGATGAACGACCGGACTTGGGATATATGGCTGCCGTGGGCGTTGTTTTTATGACTATTGTTGCTGTTAACCGTATTCTAAGACAAAAAAACTTTTATACCGATTCCTTACCTGAACCAAACCTGATGCAATGGCTGGATTTGGTTGCGTTAGGAACTGTCTGTGACGTTGTTCCATTGTTAGGATTAAACAGAGCCTTTGTAACACAAGGCTTAAAAATAATGAGTGCCGGAAAAAATCTCGGATTAAAAACACTTATAAACACAGCAAAGATAAACGAAAAACCGGATACTTACCATTTAGGATTTGTCTTAGGCCCACGCATAAATGCATGCGGGCGCGTCGGAAAAGCCGCCATTGGCAACCGGCTTTTATGTACAGATAATACTCTTGAAGCAGAACATCTTGCTGAAGAAATGAACACCTATAATCAAGAACGCAAAGATATAGAATGCTACGTCTTACAGCAATCTATAGAAATGCTGGAAGGATCTCCGCAAGCTTGGCCCATGGCCTTTGTCGCCAGCAAAGGATGGCACCAGGGAGTTATAGGAATTGTAGCCGGCAAACTAAAAGAAAGATACAATGTTCCGTCATTTGTAATGAGCATAGAAGAAGATGAGGTCAAAGGCTCCGCACGCTCAATACCCGGAGTAGATTTGGGTGCACTCATCATTGCAGCTAAAGAAAGCGGTGTCATAACCAAAGGCGGAGGACATACCATGGCAGCGGGCTTTTCCTTAACCGAAGAGCAAATTCCTCTCTTTCGTGAATTTGCCGGAAATTACGTTGCCAAAAGTTTAAACAACACAACACCCTATCCCCTGTTAAATATAGATTTGAGTATAAACATCCTGGCCGCAGACAATAATTTATGTTCAGAAATAGAACAGCTAAAACCCTTTGGAACGGGCAACCCAGAACCGCTTATACTTATCCGCAACGTTTATTTCAAAAAGACATACATCATTGGATCCGGACACATAAAGTGTGAACTAAGCACACTATCCGGCAAAAATCTTCCGGCGATTGCATTTAAGGCTGTAGACACAGAACTAGGTAATCAAATTTTAGCCAAAGAACATGATTGCTACGACGTTGTCGGCAATTTACGTTTCAATCGGTGGAATAACGCCAACACCGTACAATTTAACATCATTGATATTAAGAGGTCAGCATGAAAAAGTCGAAAATCAAAAAACTTCGCAAAACAATTGAGGCCAAAAAGAGACCCAATTTCTTTGGCTATGTTATTTCAAAATTAAAAACTTACCTTTTTACGGGTATTTTGGTAACAACACCTGTTTCCATAACTTTTTATATGGCCTACAAACTGTTCATGTGGACAGATAAATTGAGTAGATCCATCATTCCCCCGCGGATGATATCCCGAGAATTTCTCCCCTACATTCCCGGATTAGGTGTCATTATCTTAATAGGCGTCCTCATTTTTATCGGAATGTTCACAACCGGATTTATTGGTAGATTTTTTGTAAGACTTGGCGATTTTATCGTATCAAAAATCCCTTTGATATCAAGCTTATACTCTCTGTTAAAACAACTTTTTGAAACGGTCTTATCTCCAAAATCACAGTCTTTTAAAGAAGCTGTTTTATTAGAATATCCACGCAAAGGAATCTGGATTATCGGCTTCTTAGCCGGAGAAATACACGGAGAATTAACCCATAAATTACCCAAAACAAAGATGCTCAGCATTTTTATTCCCACCACACCAAACCCGACATCCGGCTTTTTAATTCTTGTTCCGGCTTCTGATATTATCAAATTAAAAATGAGCGTGGAAGATGCCCTAAAATACGTGGTTTCGTGCGGAATAGTCGTCCCGGAAGAACAAAAAAACAAATTAATTCATAAAAAACATGCCTAAAATATGGAGAACTCTGATGGACAAGACAGCTGAATATGTATCTTTAGGTCATCCGGATAAAATTGCTGATTACATATCTTGTGCAATATTAGATGAATGTCTCAAACAAGATATTCACGTTCGCTACGCTGTAGAGGTTATGGTCAAGAACAACAATGTTATTTTAGGCGGAGAAGTTACCGGTAATGTTAAGCTCAACCACCTTAAAGCAATTGTAAAAAAAGCACTGCGCCAAATAGGATATGATGAAGATTATCATAAGATATGGCAAGAAAACGCCATTGATATTACAAATATAAAAATAACAAACCTCATCAGCGCCCAATCAAGAGAAATCGGTCAAGGAGTAGATGCAAACGGTTGGGGAGATCAAGGTGTTTTTGTTGGCTATGCTGAAAAAAAGGAAGGATTACTTAATCAAGAGCTTTATCTTGCAAAAAAATTAAATAACGCCTTATACCAAAAAGCTTTAGAATCAAAAAATTTAGGCCTGGATATCAAAACCCAAATCACTTTGGATGAAGATAATAATATCAAAACGGCTATTGCCGCCATACCAATGCTAAAAAAGGAAGACCTATCAGCATTTATCATCAAAACCCTAGGACAAGAGCCCAAAAATCTTATTGTTAACGGTACCGGGATTTACACCTGTCACTCCACTGTTGCTGATTGCGGCATGACCGGGCGCAAACTGGCCTGTGATTTCTATTCTACAGCTTGTCCTATCGGCGGTGGTTCTCCCTGGACCAAAGATCCGAGCAAAGCAGATTTAACCCTCAATCTTTACGCCAGAAAATTAGCCATTCAATCACTTAAAGATAATGACAAATGCTTTGTATATCTTTCTTCCTGCATCGGCAAATCAGAAATGCCCAGTTCTGTTGTTAAAACCATTAAAAACGGTATAACAAAAACAGCAAACATTAATCCTATCTGCAACCCAAAATACATCATAGAAGAACTCAAACTCAATCGTCCGATATACAAAAAACTTTGTCAGAGGGGGCTGATGAGTTACTTTAACACACACGGAAACCCCATATTTTAAAACCAAAAGAGAGGGAAGACTGATGTCTTCCCTCTCCTTCATTGATTGGTGCAGTTAGATTGCGTTACCTGTTCTTTCTGCCGCCGCCCTTCTCGGTAGGAGTCTGAGCGGTGGGAGCGGGAGTAGCGGGAGCCGGAGCATTCTCCTCAAGGGGAAGGAACTTCCCAAGGAGCTTCTGTCCCCACTCGGTGCCCGCAAGGGTCTCCAGAGCGCCATTCAGATTCTGAGCGGTCTGAGGGCCAAACAGGCTCATAATCGAGCCGAACATACCTCCGCCATTATTGCCACTTTCACCGGCACCGGGAGTGGCAACAATCTTGATGCCGGCATTGGACAACGCAGTACCCATGGCCTTGGCGTTCTCGACGCCAACGGTCTCGGTGGCCTCGACTCTGCGAATCTCGATCAGATAGTTCTGATATCCAGCATTCTCGCCGATCTTCTGGGCCAGCAGAATCTGACCACTAACAGCGGCCTCGTTCTTCTTGGCCAATGTGTCGGCCTCAGCGCCCTGGGTTTCCCTAATCTCGACACCTTTGGCCTTACCTTTCATCTCAGTAGACTGAGCATCGGCCTTTGCCTGGGCGAGGGTACCCTCAGCACCCTTCTGCTTCTGGATGAGATCACCTTCGGCTTTGTATGCCGTGGCTTGTTTGTCCTTTTCGGCCACTTCCGCGCGCTGTTGTGCAGCGATGGTTTGTGCTGTTTTGGTCTTATTGGCCACGATAATATCCGTCTCGGCATCGATGTCCTTCTTCTTCTGGTCGGCCTCGGCCCTGATGATCCCCTCTTGCTTGTCGATATCCGCCTTCTGCAGGGTTTGCGTACGCAGTACGCTCATTTGCTTCTCAGTGGTTACACGAGTCTGCTCCTGGATCTCTTGCTGAGCTTTCTGTTCAGCGATACCGACGGCTTTCTTCTGATTAGCCGTGCGCTCTCCAACCACCTGGAGCTTCTCCTGCTCTCTGAGATCTACTGCCTGATTAGCAGCGATCTCGGCTTCCTGAGCGGCCTGATTGTTCTGGGCAACCTTAATTCGGGCGTCCTTCTCAATTGCAGATTTGTGCTTCTGCATGATGTTGTCAACAACGTGTTCACCAGCTTTGTCGCGCACATCCATGAGCTCAATCGATTTCACCGGAACAAGTCCCCATTCCTCGAGGTTTTGTCTCACCTGTGTTGTGAATTGATCACCATAGGTGGTACGTTTAACCATGATATTTTCGAGTTCATCTTGTCCCAAAACGGTGCGCACCGCACCTTTGACGATGTTTTCAAGTTGAGCTTGAAGAACTTTTTCATCTTCAATACGCGATGCCGCTTTGCGGAAATCTGAAATCCTAAAGTACGCAACAACATCGACCAAGAACGGCACCTTGTTCTTGTCGTATGCGTAATAGTCTGTCAGTTCTACCGAAAAAACGACAGCCCTAAGCGATCTGACGGCAACACCAAAACGGGGAACCCACGTCGGGACCTCGTAATAAACATTACCGGCATACTCTTTGGTCTCCACCTTGACTTTCTTCGTGACTACCTCCGTAACGGGCTCCTTGACGGCCTCCGTACCGGGCTCCGCGTCGAGCTCATTGCCGGGATCCTTGACAGCCTCCGTGCCGGGCTCCTTGACGGGCACATTGACGGGCACCTCGATAGTCGGGTTCACGGTTGCTTCGTCTCCGTAAACATGTGTTGCATCCTTCCGCATGACAATGTGCACCTCGGATGGCTTAACCACGCGGCGCATCTTGAGAATCCAGCGCACAAAAAGAAAACCACCAATGACGATGAGCACGATCAGTACCCACAGTCCAATCTGCAAAATACTCGCTTCCATAAATGAAATTAAATTAATAAAAATTAAACAAGTTACATAAACAAAATAAGATTTTTCTGTCCGCATGAATATCATATTTCGGAAATTTTGTCAACACAAAAATTAAATTTTTTTAAATTTTTTTTATTTTCCCTATTGCTTAACGAAAAACTGCTCCCTATATAACCCTACAGAAGTGTTTTTTTAACGTATGAAAAAGGAATTTTGATATGAGCAATAAAGTATTAGGTATTGACCTGGGTACCACAAATTCTTGCTTTGCCATTATGGAAGGTGGAGAACCGAAAGTTTTGGAAAACTCCGAAGGTGCAAGAACAACCCCTTCAATGGTCGCCTTCACGGATACAGATCGTTTGGTTGGCTACCCGGCAAAACGTCAGGCCGTTACCAACCCTGAAAACACATTATTCGCGATTAAGCGTTTAATTGGTCGTCGTTATGATTCTCCGGAAGTTGAAAAGGATAAAAACCTTGTTCCGTTTAAAATTGTCCCCGGAGACAATGGTGATGCATGGGTAGAAGTTAAAGGGACAAAATATGCTCCATCACAGATTTCAGCAATCGTTTTACAAAAAATAAGAGAATTTGCTGAAAGTTACTTGGGTGAAAAAATAGAAAAGGCCGTTATCACCGTACCGGCTTACTTTAATGACAGTCAACGTCAAGCAACAAAAGATGCCGGTAAGATTGCAGGTCTTGATGTATTGCGTATTATCAATGAGCCGACTGCAGCTGCCTTGGCCTATGGTATGGATAAAAAAGCATCCGGAACAATAGCTGTTTATGACCTTGGTGGTGGTACATTTGATATTTCCATCTTGGAAATCGGTGATGGCGTTTTTGAAGTTAAATCCACAAATGGTGATACATTCTTGGGTGGTGAGGACTTTGACCAACGTCTGGTTAATTACTTAGCTGAAGAATTCAAAAAAGAAAATAACATTGATCTTAAGGCCGATAGACTTGCCTTACAGCGCTTAAAAGAAGCTGCTGAAAAGGCTAAGATCGAACTGTCTTCTGCTACACAAACAGAGATTAACTTACCGTTTATTACTGCAGATATGAGCACAGGTTCTCCTATTCCAAAGCACTTAAACATTAAGTTAACACGTGCAAAGTTAGAATCTATTGTTGAAGACCTGATTGAGCGCACGGTTGAACCTTGCAAAAAAGCAATGGCAGATGCCGGCATTAATCCATCAGACATTAGCGAGGTTATCCTTGTTGGCGGTATGACACGTATGCCGAAAGTCCAAGAAAAAGTTAAAGAGATTTTTGGTAAGGAACCGCACAAAGGTGTTAACCCGGACGAAGTTGTGGCCGTTGGTGCTGCAATTCAAGGCGGTGTTTTGATGGGCGAAGTCAAAGACGTTTTATTGCTTGATGTAACACCATTGTCTTTGGGTATTGAAACTTTGGGTGGTGTGTTCACACGTTTGATTGATAGAAACACGACCATTCCGACACGTAAATCTCAGGTATTCTCAACAGCAGAAGATGGACAGACAGCTGTTACCATCCGTGTTTTCCAAGGTGAACGCGAGATTGCCGCACACAACAAATTGCTTGGTCAATTTGATCTGGTCGGTATTCCACCTGCACCACGCGGTATGCCTCAGATTGAAGTTACCTTTGATATTGATGCCAACGGTATTGTAAATGTTTCGGCAAAAGATAAGGCAACCAACAAAGAGCAAGCCATTCGTATTCAAGCTTCCGGTGGTTTGTCTGATGCCGATATCGAAAAGATGGTTAAAGATGCCGAAGCCAATGCTGAAGCAGATAAAAAGAAGAAAGAATTGGTAGAGGCCAAAAACCAGGCTGAAGGTTTGATCCATACCACAGAGAAGACCTTAAAAGAAAACTCTGATAAGATTTCTTCTGTTGATAAAGAAAACATTGAAGCTGCAATTACTGATTTGAAATCAGTTATTGAAGGTGAGGATGCAGAAGCCATTAAAACAAAATCAGATGCTTTAATGCAAGCGTCCTTAAAACTCGGCGAAGCCATGTATAAAGCTCAACAGACCGCAACCCCGGGAGCAGAACAAGGAGCTCCGGAGCCCGAAGCTGAGCCTAAAAAGGATGACAACGTCGTTGATGCTGATTTTGAAGAAGTGAAATAACAACTTGATTTAAAACCAATAAAGCCCCACCAAACAGTGGGGCTTTATTATGATTATCAAACAATTTGTTTACTGATTAAGCTTAGCAAAAGTTTGCTTCTGTTCATCCGTCAGCATATCCCAAAATTGCTCAAAATACTTCTTTTCTATCTCTGTTATCTTTTTTTGAGAACTTTCAATTTCTTCCCATATCGGCTGAATTTCTGCCCTCAAATTTTCTTTTAACTCAGAGAGTTTCTGATTTTGCTCTGCCGTGAGGCCTAAGCTTTCAGCACTAATCTCTGCGGCTCTTGTTTCTACACTAAACACCATCAAAAAAGCAATTAACAAACAATATATTTTTTTCAATTTCTTTCTCCTTTAATAAAAATGCATTAGGCTTAGTAAGCCTCATTAAGCAACTTTAAATCGTCCTTGTTCATCCGTACGGGATTTTTACCATGATCCATGCTGTATCCTTTAACAGCCTTATCTTCGTCATACAAAACTTTTGCCATCAAAGTGCCATCTTCATTATAGGCATCAAGCATACCATGTTTAACCCCTTTTTCATAGTTGACTTCACCCATTAATGCACCATCCGGATAATAACGCTTTACCGTACCGTCTTTAAGATTATCAACATAAGGTATTTCATACGACAGATTTCCATTTTCATCATATACTGAAGATACCCCCTTTAGTTGACCATTTTCATAATTGGCCTTCGATCTGATTTTACCATCTTTATAATATTCTTTATACTCTCCATTGAGCGTTTCCTCTCCGTATGCACTTTCAGAAACAAGGGAACCCTCTGTGCTATAATCGCGCTGAATACCTTCTTGACGTCCGTCATTATACTCAATTTCTTGAATGAGCATTCCCTCTGGGCTATAAAATTTAGCAATTCCCTGCAGTTTATCTTTTACATATGGCATTTCCTGTTTGACAATGCCGTTTTCATAATACTCCGTCTCTGTACCCGTTTTCATATCATTTAAATACATTGCCGAAAGTTGAAGCCGTCCATCCGGATAAAAAGCCTGAGCTAAACCTTCTCGTACATTGTTTTTATAATTAACGGTCATCTTAACGGCACCATTTTCTCTATAAAAAGAACCTTCGCCCTCAACAATATCGTTCACATAAGGAATAACAGCTTCCAAATCGCCATCTTCGGTATACGTTTGCATAGGTCCGTTTTTTTGACCATAAGCATACATCACACTTGATTTTAGACGACCGCTACGATAATAAACTTTGCGCTCACCAACAATCTCATCATCATTATAATAAAACTCTTCTGCAATGCTACCATCTCTAAAATAAATACGTGCAAGACCTTGTTTTCTGCCATCAACATAGTTCGAAAGCTCTCTTAGCTTACCGTTTTCATAATATTCCTTAGCTTCTCCATTACGTATTCCACCTTCATAACTCACACGAGATTTAACAATATTGTTAGGAAAATACGTTCTTTGCACGCCATGTATTTTGCCATTATGATAAGGAATTTTTTCTTTCATATTGCCATTATCATAATAAAACAGCGCCATTCCTTGCAACTTTCCGTTTACAAAAGGCATATCGGCAATTTTGTTGCCATTCTCATTATACACCGAGCCCATACCATCCAAAAGACCATCAACATAAGGCATCTCGCTTTTTTTCACATCATTATCATGAAATTCCTCATAAATACCGGTCACAGGATCTCCGTTGATATCATACAACACCCCGTTAACACGCCGTGTGTCATCTTCTTTATAAGTATAATCAGCATATACGACATGTGATGCCAAAACAAAACAACACAACAAACCTAAAGATAAAAATCTCATCAGTACACCCTCTGCATTTTCTATATACGCCAAATTTTAAGGATAGGACTTAATATATTCAAGTAAAAAGATATTTTTACCACATTATAAAAAAAACAGCCGCTCAAACATTTTAGACAAACATATTGACAAATACAGAAAAACATGATAGCATTTCGCAAAATCTTTGATAAACATTAGAGGAAAAGATCATGTATGGATACCATGAAACTGCTAAGGAACTGAAAAAATACAACACAGATCAACTTTTTAAAACAACTGACCCTGGATATATCAAACGTCTAGTTAAAGACGGTGCTGATGTTAATTTCTTAGAAAGAGGTGAACGAACACCTTTAATGAAAGTTTGCATCTCCTACGGCCACCCTGATGCCATTGAAGCCCTCATTGAATGCGGTGCTAAAGTTGATGCCCGAAATATCAAAGGTGAAACAGCTTTAATACTCTCTTCTGCATTCAGTCATCGTCTTGAAGAGGCTAAACTTTTGATAAAACATGGCGCAAATGTTAATGCTAAAAGTAAAACTGGCGAAAGTGCTTTAACACATGCTTGTTATCGGAATGATACCAAACTTATTGAACTCTTACTTGATAATGGTGCTAATATTAACACCAAAGAAAAAGACGGAGATACACCTCTAATAGTGGCTTGTAGGCACGCTAACGTAGAAGCGGTTAAACTTTTGCTTGAACGTGGTGCCAAGATCAATGCCCAAAATAAAAAAGGTATGACTGCTTTGATGTGGGCATGTGAGAGTAACAATCCTGAAATTGTTAAAATACTTTTAGAACATAATGCCAAAATTAATATTAAAGATAAAGATGGTCGCACCGCTTCTGATCATATTGATAATACTCCACAATGTCGTATAACAAGACAGGTTTTTGAAGATGCTATAAAAAAGAAAAAAATAGAACAAAACAAAAAAAGACATCGCATAGAAGCTAACAAACAAGCTTACAAAAAGAAAACCCAACAAAAAAGTATCCCTCAAAAAAGACACCATAGATAATTGCTTCTATCAACTAAAATAAATCCCACTATCAGGTGGGATTTATTGTTTTACTTAAACCAATTCTTTTTCATACTTGGTGATAAACAACCAAACACACAGTAGCTCAATAATAAGCCTCGGAAAAATACCAAAATTTACATTAAACATCAGTATTTCTGCCACCACCAAAACAATTGTACTCAACCGCATCAAAACAGAAAAATCTACCTCAACTGTCTTTTTCAAAACTTTTAACAGCCCTTTAGTACACCAAGCAAGTGCCAAACATTGCAACAATAAAATACAAAATAAAAAACCGGAAAAAGCCACAACTATAATAAAAAAGATCAACGGGAAAGCACTGTTAAAAGATTGGAGCAATTGTGCAAACTTTGTTTTATCAAACACTCCGTCCTGAAAAATGATTTTCTTCTTTACTAACGGAAGGTATAACATATCCCGCGTAATAAAAAACCATACTTTATCAGATGTTACTTGAGACTCCCCGTCACGTGTATCAAAAACAATTGAAAAAACATTTGCCGCATCCGCATTTTGACCGAAATTGAAATCAAACTCTTTATAAACATCAATCGGGTTAACAATTTTTCCTCCCTGCACAGTCACCGGTAACAGATCATCTGCTGCACGCAATAATTGTGGTTGCAGTTGCGCATAATCCCGCTTAAAATTCTGTCTGAACGGAAAAAACACCCAAACGACCAAAATAACAGCCGTCAAAAGCAACAGCAATAAACCATTGCCTTTCCCTCTTTGTATATAAAGAATAACCTTATTCATAACCGATCTCCTATACCTACAGACTAATCTATAAATATACTATAGAAGAAAAGATACAAGCTTTTTCTAAAAAAAAGCAAAACGTAAACAATCTCAATTAAAATTATATTGTAATCCGGCATCAATACTAAATGCTTTGTTATTATTGGTTTCTTGCTCCACCATACCATATAACAAAATATTTTTATAGGTATAATTAACCCTTGCAGAGAAAACCGTTCTGTCATCATCACTTGAATGAGATAACCGATAATGACCGTCCATACCGTTCATCCTAACTCTCGTCTTTTCATCCGGATCCAAAAATTCTACATAATAGATGCCGCCGATTTGAATCCCTAACTTATTATTTTCATTAAACTGAAACTGCTTAGAAAGATAAGCCCCTAAACCGCCTTCTAATGATAGGCTGTTAATTTTATCTGTTTGTAACGCATTTGCCTGCTTTCCTTCATCAATGCTATCTTGATAAATTCCAAGCAAATTTAACTCAGCTGATGGTGTAAAGACAAATCCCTTACCCAAAGCAACATTATGCCTGATTTCGTTGCCCAATCCGTATTGATAAGACGTCAAATCTGATGAATATTTACCTAAAGCGCTCTGTCTGTCATACGAACCATCTTCATACCCGGCATAAAGCTTTGAATACCATTTTGTTCCATTATGAAAATCGTACCCCACCGGCAACCACACACCAAAAATATTACTCTTCCGACTTGAATGATCATCATAATCGCTCTTCAGTTGAGCAACACTCGCACCAATGCCATATGTCATACCGCTATCTGTTTGAGACTTAAGCATTCCATAAGCCGCATGCGCTGTACCGTCACTACCCACTAATGACCCATGTGCATCTCTTGAAACATCCATATACTTGTACCCGCCAACAAAATTTTCATAAGGACGGTTAAACAAATCGTCATTGAATTGACGACTCAAATGATTATAAACAAGCGCGTTTTCGAGCCTAAACCCAGGCAAAACATCATTTCCCGTAATATCATCAGACATGGCTTTTATGCTCTTGTTGCTATCAAGAGATTTTATCGCATTATATAAACCACCATTATTTTCCAATTCATAATTATTCTCTAAAAACTGTGCAATGCTCTTATCTTCAACAACAGAATCAAACTTTTTCCTCTCTAATACAACATCAAAACCACTATCTTCGCTCTGTACTGATCGAGCATCAAACAAAGCAGACTTTGAAATCAAATTCAAATCATCAATATCATCAGCTTGCAAAGCTCCTTTTAACTTATATTCATCTTGAAAGCTATCCATAACTACATTTTTGGAAACTCCCATATTGCCTGCAAGACTTTGGGCAAAAAATTGACCACCATCAGCCAATACAACTTCACCGCCACCTAAGTGATCAAAGTCAACTTGCCCGCCAGATACTCCCGTGCCATAAACATCAACCCCATTGCCATTGGCAATAATGCTATCTGTATTTCCATTAAATGCTACAACACCGCTATTTTCAAGCGAAGCCCCATTTTCTAAATAAATACCGGCACCATTTTCAAAACCATTAACCTCAATAACACCGCTATTAACAACCTCCGCACCGCTTTTAGCGTATATACCATAGGCCGTAGCCGAAGAATTAATACCACCGCTACATGAACTATCACTACATCCAGAAATTTCCACCCGACCACTATTACTTATTTGGGAATTCTTTTCACCATAAATACCGATAGCTTTACCTGCTCCGGTATGTGTTATGTAAATATCTCCCGAATTTATAATGGATGTTCCGGCACCCCCTCGCATACCGGTCGAAACACCAGAACCTTCATTGTTAATACGAATGGTAGATTCTGAATTATTGCTATTAATATTGGCAATAATACCTTTTGTATCAGCCTCCGGCATATACATACCATAAACGTCGCCATCACCCAAATTAGTGATATCAATTTCTCCTACAGCGTGACTTTTTGGATTTCCCTCTGCATCTACCCCGCCATAAGACATGGCATTATACAACTGCTGTCCCCCATACATACCATAGACATTGCCATTACCTTCATTATGAATATCAATCTTTCCTACAACTTCACCATTACCGGAATATGCATTAAAAGCAAACCAACTGGCTGTATCACCATCACCGGAACCAGCTCCTGGAATATCATCCTTATTAATCATCATACCATGAACGTCACCATCGCCTTTTTCTTTAATAACAATATCTCCTTTAGCATAAGTACCATTAAATGGAGACACCGCATTAACGGCAGCAACATATCCGTATATTCCGTAAATATCACCATCACCCTCAATATCAATATTGCCATACGCACGACCATTAAATCCTGCATACGCATTATATGCACGTACATCACCGGCTAAACCATACGTGTCACCACCACCGGTATGTATAATTGTAATATCACCATGAGCTTCACCACTATTATGTCCCGAAGCATTAATTGCCTCTTTATACTGGGTAATATCAGAAATATGAGAATACATACCATAAACCGTGCCACTACCCTCATCTCTTATATTAATTGTGCCGACACCGACCGGTTTTTCATTATCATTACCATCATCATCTTTACCAATCACATAAGAGTTAAACACTTCTCCGCGCAAACCATATATCCCATAGACATCTCCTTTGCCTTTATTTTTAAGAGATATTGTAGACTCATCATCCGGATAACTCGGAGAAGAATATAAATTATAAACACTTTCATTATCTGAAGCAATACCATACAATGGAAGGTCACTTGTTTCATCAATATCAATATCATCGGCAACACATTTATCACCGACCAACTTTGTATTTTCCGGACATTTAACATCTGGAACGCAATCATTACCAACCAAATGCTCACCTTCTGGACATTCTATCGGCAGGCAATCATTACCAACCAAATGCTCACCTTCTGGACATTCTATCGGACGACACTCACCATTAACCAATTCTTGCCCCGTCGGACATTCTTTCGGTGTCTCGCTGTGCTTATGTTTACCACCACCGCTTCCACCTGATAAAGCTAACGCTGCAACTCCTCCGGCCGCAAGCAAGCCACCAGCAACATATAAAGCCGTATGATCACTTTTTTGATATGCCACAGAATTTGAGCCGCCAGTATATTGCTCATTATAACGAACACCATCATTGCCCGTACCAAAACGTTTCATACAATCTTTCTGAGGTGATGCCCCAAGTCTCTTAAGTCGCCGATAAGTCACATTATCATCATTAGCCACAGCTTGACATAATGCTGTCAAACCCCTTGCATTAACAGCATCAATACTATACCCTTTTCTTAAATAATTCTCAACGGCTGAAATATTTCCACGCCTAACATTTTGATAAACATAATCAGCAAAAGGAATTGCAGCCGCTTGAGAAACTCGAAACATCAAACAGAAAAAAATTAAAAATCTCACAGCATACCGCATCATTTTTGGTCCACATTAATAAGAAACACCTATAGTAAGAGTAGCACACAATACTTAATATTTCATTTACAGAGCAAAATAAAATCAAAAACATACATCAAGAAAAACCACCTATTTCTAGGTGGTTCTCATAACTTGATAAAAGTATAAACTTATATACTAAGCAAACTAAAAATCAATTTATCCATTAACGATAACTTTACCGCCAGCCTTTTCAACCGCGGCAATAGCGCTCTTAGAAGCAGAATCAACTGTAATATTAACAGCTGATGTAATAGCCCCGCGAGCAAGTAAACGAATACCGTCAAGTTCCTTAGAAATCAACTTTGACTTAAGTAAACTCTCCTTGGTGATATCATTCGCATTTAATTTACCTGCATCAATCGCTTTTTGAATAGTATCCAAGTTAACCACTGCAAAAGTCTTCACAAAAGGATTTTTAAATCCATGTTTCGGCAAACGACGATAAATAGGCATTTGACCGCCTTCAAAACCGTGAATAGAAACACCGGAACGAGATTTCTGACCCTTTTGACCGCGACCGCAAGTCTTACCTTTTCCGCTACCGATACCGCGACCAACACGGATACGATTTTTTGTAGCGCCTTCGTTATCTCTTAATTCATTAAGTTTCATTTTCTTCACCTTTACACTTATCTCTATTAAAATCAAAAATTATTTGTTCTGAACAATCTTAAAGATCTAAGTTGGAGCAAAGCATTAAGCCTTGCTCCCACCTAAACAATTATTCTTCAACTTTAACGAGGTGAGCAACCTTGTTAATCATACCCCTGACAGCTGGTGTATCCACCAAAACAGAAGTACGACCAATTTTATTTAAACCTAAGCCCTTCAAAGTCGCAATTTGCTCTTTTCCGTGACCTATGGAACTCTTGACCTGAGTAACCTTAACAGTTTTCTTACTAGCCATGATTAAGCCTCCTCTTTGTCAAGTTTAATATTCGAAGTATTCTCACGACGACTTACAATATCACCGACTTTCTTCCCACGCTTAGCAGCAACCATACGAGGGCTGTTAATCGAACGAAGAGCGGCCATCGTGGCCTTAATCATATTATAAGGGTTGTTAGAACCTAAAGACTTAGCAACAACGTCTTGTACACCGAGTACTTCAAATACCGCACGCATTGGACCACCGGCAATAACACCGGTACCGGCAGGAGCTGTTCTCAAAACAACCTTACCTGCACCAAAGCGACCGGCTATATCGTGGTGAAGGGTTCTGCCTTCACGTAATGGAATACGAACCATATTCTTCTTAGCCTCATTAGTTGCTTTTACGATCGCTTCAGGAACCTCTGCAGCCTTACCTGAACCAAATCCGATACGACCTTTTTGGTCACCGACAACAACTAATGCTGCAAAAGACATTGTACGTCCACCTTTAACGGTTTTAGCAACACGATTTACAAAAACGAGTTTCTCAACTAACTCTTCTTTTTTCTCTGCCTTATTATTGTGGCGTTCTAAAGATTGTGCCATAGTAACCTCCTAAAATTTCAATCCGGCTTCGCGAGCAGAATCTGCCAAAGCCTTTACGCGGCCATGATAAACATAACCACCGCGGTCAAACACAACTTCGCTAACACCATTTTTAACGGCACGCTCAGCAACAACTTTACCAACATACTGAGCTGCTTCAACATTTGAAGACTTCTTTATATTGGCTCTTACTTCTTTATCTAAAGTAGAAGCAGAAGCAATCGTTGCACCTTTTGCATCGTCAATTACTTGAGCGTAAATATGCTTACCACTGCGAAATACAGATAACCTCATCTTTCCATTAGCAGCGGCCCTCAAAGCTGTGCGAACACGAGCCTTGCGTTTTTCATATAATTCTTTTGGTGTTTTCATTGCTTTACATCCTATTTTTTCTTACCTTCTTTACGACGTACATACTCGTTATCAATACGAATACCTTTACCTTTATAAGGTTCCGGCTTTCTGTATTTACGAATTTCTGCCGCAACTTGACCTACCAATTGCTTATCAACACCGCTAACTTTCAAAACAGTCTGATTTTCGCAAGTAATGGTAATGCCTTTTGGTGTTTCAAACGGTACATCATGGGAGAAGCCCAAACTCATAACAACATTTCGGCCTTCCATACGAGCTTTATAACCAACACCAATTAATTCAATGCTTTTACTGTATCCGGAACTTACGCCCTTTACCAAAGAATTAATCTGTGCGCGTGTTGTACCCCATAAAGTTCTTGCCGTACGGCTCTCTGAATGTGGTGTAACAACAATCTTGCCATCTTTGAGTTCAACACTTACATGAGAATCATCGAAAGCAAAGCTCAACTCACCTAGTTTTCCTTTAACATTAACAACATTCCCATTAATGGATGCTGTAACGCCTTCCGGGATAACAACCGGATATTTACCTACTCTTGACATCCGCTATCTCCTAGAATACCTGACACAAGATCTCTCCACCGACATTGGCTTTTCTGGCTTCGTTATCGCTCATCACACCTTTTGGTGTAGAAACAACGGAAATACCTAAACCATTATATACTCTCGGCAGATCTTTAACACTTGAATATACACGACGTCCCGGAGTGGAAACGCGATAAATTTCAGTGATAACACTTGTACCTTCAAAATATTTTAATTTAATATGAAGTTCATTTACACCAGCACGTACATTAACCTTTTCAAATCCGGCAATGTAGCCTTCTCTTTTCAGAACTTCCAAAACATTTTCACGCAAGCGAGAGGCCGGTGATACAACATCACTTTTCTTCGCTCTTTGTGCGTTTCTAATGCGTGTGAGCATATCGCCCAAAGGATCAGTCATAGACATAATATCATCTCCTTACCAGCTTGATTTTACCAAACCCGGTATCTCGCCGAAGCTTGCCATGTCTCTTAACTCAACACGGCTGACACCGAATTTTCTATTATAACTACGAGAACGCCCTGTAATCTTACAACGGTTTCTAATTCTAACCTTTGAAGAATTACGCGGTAACGCTGCCAACTTTAAAGTAGCCTGAAATCTCTCTTCTTCAGGAGCATTCTTATCGTCGACAATGGCTTTTAACTTGGAGCGAACATTTGCGTATTTGGCAACCATCTTCACTCTTTTCAAGTTTCTGTATACTGAACTTGTTTTTGACATTGTAAAATCTCCGCTTATTTCTTACATGGTAAGTTGAAAGAAGTTAGAAGAAACTTTGCTTCTTCATCAGTCTTGGCTGTTGTACAAATAACAATATCCATACCTCTAACCTGTTCAACTTTTTCATAGTTAATTTCAGGGAAAATAATCTGCTCTTTAATGCCAAAAGCAAAATTTCCTTTTCCATCAAAATTCTTTCCGGAAATACCGTGAAAGTCTCTGATTCGAGGAAGAGCCATATTAACCAAACGCTCTAAGAACTCATACATTTTACTAGAACGAAGAGTAACTTTGCAGCCAATTGGCATACCTTCTCTTAACTTAAAAGTTGCAATGGATTTTCTGGCAGATGTAATAACAGGTCTTTGTCCTGCAATCATAGCCATCTCTTCAACCGCGTTATTCAACTTTTTCTTGTCTGTAATGGCATCACCAACACCCATATTCAAGACAATTTTCGTCAACTTCGGAATCTCATGCGGGTTCTTGTAACCGAACTTTTCCACAAGAGCCTTCTTAATGACATCATTGTATAATGTTTCAAAATTTGTCATCAAATTATCTCCTAATTATCGATTACTTCACCGGTCTTCCGAGCAACACGCTTTTTCAAACCGTCAACAACTTTAAATCCAACTTTAGAAGCTTTACCATCAGCTGTAACAATAGCTACATTAGAAACTTGAATAGCAGCTTCTTTTGTGATGATACCACCGGCAGATGTTTGACTTGGCTTTGTATGTCTTTTAACAAGGTTAACACCTTGAACAACAACTTTGCCTTCTTTCGGCATAGCCTTCAAAACTTCACCGGTTTTTCCTTTATCATCACCTGCGATGACAATAACTTTATCACCTTTTTTGATTTTCATCTTACTCATTACAAAACCTCCGGTGCTAAAGAAATTATCTTCATAAACTTTTTCGCACGCAACTCTCTGGTTACAGGGCCAAAAATACGAGTACCAATAGGTTCTCCATCTTTGTTAACCAAAACAGCAGCATTACTGTCAAAACGAATGACACTACCGTCTTTGCGTCTGATATCACTAGATGTTCGAACGATAACGGCGCGTTGTACATCGCCTTTCTTTACACGTCCTTTAGGCATTGCATCCTTAACGGAAACGATAATAATGTCACCGACGGAAGCATGCATTCTCTTGGAACCGCCAAGAACTTTAATGCACTGCACCTGACGCGCTCCAGAATTATCTGCAACATCTAGGTTGGTTTGCATCTGTATCATTTTTCATTCCTTTTCAATCTAGGCATTTTCATTGTTACTGATTACAGTCCAAGTTTTTGTTTTGGAATAAGGCTTAGACTCTACAATCGAAACAATATCCCCTTCCTTGAACTGATTATTCTCATCATGAGCAGCAAATTTCTTACTTCTCTTGACGATTTTCTTGTAAACAGGATGCATAACCTGACGCTCAACGCTGACAACGACGGTCTTATCCTGCTTTGCACTTACAACAACACCTTGAAGAATTCTTTTAGGCATTTCTTTTTCTCCTAACTATTCTTCTTACGCTCTGTTAAAAGCGTATTGATTTGAGCTACTTCCTTGCGAACTTTGGAAATTGCAGATGTATTTTGCAATTGACCTGTAGCTTGTTGAATACGCAAGCTAAGTTGTTCTTTCTTGCATTCTACAAGTCTTGTTTCCAATTCATCTACACTCATAGCTCTCAAATCTTTAATTTTTACCATTATGCTTCTCCTTGATCAGAATTCAAGCGTTTCACAAACTTGCTCTTTACGGGCAATTTTGCAGCACCTAACGCAAATGCTCTGCGTGCCAATTCTTCATCAACATCAGCAATTTCAAACATAATGCGTCCAGGTTTAACTCTTGCCACCCAAAATTCAGGAGCACCTTTACCTTTACCCATACGAACCTCAGCAGGCTTATCTGACACAGGAACATCTGGGAAAATTCTAATCCATAGTCTTCCAGCTCTTTTCATTTCACGAGTAATAGCGCGACGAGCAGCCTCAATCTGGCGTGCGGTAACGCGCTCCGGCGAAAGAGCCTTCAATCCGTATGAACCGAAACTTAAAAGAGAACCGCCCTTTGCGAGACCGTGAATACGGCCTTTATGCTGTTTGCGGAACTTTACACGTTTTGGACTTAACATCTTAAAACCTCATTCTTACTTTTGTTCAGCCAATTTCTTATCTTGCGCCATTGGATCATGAGCCATAATTTCGCCCTTATAAATCCAAACCTTAACGCCACAAGCACCATATGTTGTATGAGCTGTAGCAGTAGCGTAATCGATATCGGCACGAAGAGTGTGCAAAGGTACTCTGCCTTCACGATAATACTCAGTTCTGGCAATTTCTGCTCCACCTAAACGACCGGAACAACAAACCTTAATACCTTCGGCACCTAAACGAAGTGCAGATTGCATAACACGTTTCATTGCACGACGGAAAGCAACACGTCTTTCCAATTGTTGTGCAACAGATTCAGCAACGAGTTTAGCATCCAATTCAGGCTTTCTAACTTCCAAGATGTTTAATTGAACTTCAGAATCAGTCAACTTTTGAATGTCTTTTCTTAACAACTCAATGTCTTGACCCTTCTTGCCAATAACAACACCTGGTCTGGCTGAATGAATAGTAACCCGAGCTTTCTTAGCAGGACGTTCAATAACGATCTTACTAATACCGGCTTGAGCCAATTTCTTTTTCAAAAATTTTCTAATTTTCAAATCTTCGTGGAGGTAATCGGTGAACTTCTCATCGGCATACCAACGAGAATCCCATGTGCGGTTAACACCTAAACGAAGACTGATCGGATTAACTTTCTGTCCCATTTATTTTACTCCCCACGCTCTGCAACAACGATGGTCAACTTAGAGAAAGGTTTCAGAACCCTTGCACCTCTACCACGACCACGCGCGTGCATACGTTTCATAACAATACCATTGCCAGTATATGCTTCTTGAACAACAAGCTTATCAATGTTAAGCTTATGGTTGTTTTCAGCATTGGCAATAGCAGATTTCAATACTTCCAAAGCAACTTTTGCAATTCTCTTCTTAGAAAAGCTAAGTTCAGCAACAGCCTTCTCAGCGGTTAAACCCCTGATAGTCTGGGCAACGAGATTAAGCTTACGAGCGCTTGAACGAATAGAATTATTCTGAGCCATTGCTTGGTTATCAGAAAGTCTTCTTGTATCTTTAGCCTTACTCATAATTAACCTCTCTTAACTTTTTTATCTGCAGCGTGACCATAGAAGGTACGTGTTGGAGCAAATTCGCCAAACTTATGGCCAACCATATCCTCAGTAACAAGTACCGGAATAAATTTGTGACCATTGTGTACGCCAAATGTCAAACCGACAAATTGTGGCAACATTGTAGAACGACGAGACCAAATTTTAATCACTTCATTACGAGTAGATGCTCTTGCAGCTTCTGCTTTCTTAAGAAGATAACCATCAACAAAAGGTCCTTTCCATACAGAACGAGTCATTTGTTTACCTCCTTATTTCTTTTTGTTTTCATGACGAGATCTCATAATAAAGCGATCTGTCTTCTTGTTAGAACGAGTTTTTGCGCCCTTAGTTGGTTTACCCCAAGGTGTCACTGGATGACGACCACCAGAAGTGCGTCCTTCACCACCACCATGCGGGTGATCAACAGGGTTCATTGCAACACCGCGAGTTATTGGGCGAATACCCAACCAACGTGAACGACCGGCCTTACCCAAAGAAATATTTTGATTATCTGGGTTAGAAACGGCACCAACCGTTGCTAAACATTCTTCACGAACGATACGAAGTTCGCCGGAAGAAAGTTTCAATTGAGCATAGCCTGCATCTTTACCGACAACTTGAGCATAACAACCGGCAGAACGAACAAGCTGTCCGCCTTTGCCAACTTTAAGCTCAACATTGTGTACAATCGTACCAACCGGCATACTCTTCAATGGCATAGCATTACCCGGCTTAATATCTGCCTTTTCAGCAGAGATAACTTTATCGCCGGCTTTCAATCTTTGTGGAGCTAAAATATAAGCCTTCTCACCATCTTCATAGTTAATTAAAGCAATAAAAGATGTACGGTTAGGATCATATTCGATTCTTTCCACAGTTGCTTCACAATCAAATTTATTACGTTTAAAGTCGATTACACGGTATTTGCGTTTGTGTCCGCCACCGATTCTGCGACTTGTAACGTGTCCAAAATTATCACGCCCACCCGTCTTAGTCAAACCAACGGTTAGACTTTTCTCAGGATTGCCCTTATAAAGCTCACTTCTGTCAACAATAATCAGTTGACGAAGACCTGGAGTAGCGGGCTTAAATGTTTTCAAAGCCATGACTAAATTCCTGCTGTTACATCAATATTTTGACCTTCGGCAAGCGTAACAACGGCTTTCTTATAATCGGAACGAGTTCCTTCATATCCTTTAAAACGTTTTACCTTACCGGCTTGTTTAATGGTATTTACCTTATTTACCTTGACATTAAAGATAGCTTCAACAGCTGCTTTAATTTCATCTTTTGTAGCTGACATCGGTACCATAAAGACAACTTTGCCAGATTCAGAAGATGACATAGATTTCTCGGTAATTACCGGACGAAGTAATGTATCATACATTGCTGCAGTTACATTGTTTGTTTTCTGTGATTTCTTCATTGTAATCTTTCCTCCAAGCATGCAACGGCATCTTTAGTTAATACCAACTTCTCTTTTCTCAAAATATCGTATACATTAGCACCGATTGTCGGCAATACATCAACACCAACAATATTACGGCTGGCTAATGCAAAATTAATATCGACTTCCTTACCATCAATAAATAAGCAGTTTGTCCAACCCAAAGTTTCCAATTTGGCACGCAAATCTTTTGTCTTCGGTGCTGTCAACTTTGCTTGATCTATTACAATAAGGTTACCCTCTTTGGCTTTTGCCGAAAGAGCTGTTTTCAGACCTAATTTTCTGAACTTCTTCGTCAGGTCATGAGAATGATCTCTAACAACCGGTCCAAAAACTATACCACCTTTTCTAAATTGAGTACCCTTACGGCTACCTTGACGAGCATTACCGCTACCTTTTTGCTTAAACGGTTTTGCCGGTGTCAAAGCAACATCGGAACGTCCTTTTGTTTGGTGGTTACCGCATTGGCGCATGGCAAGCTGCCAATTAACAACACGATGTAAAACATCGGCGCGAACTTCAACACCAAAAATAGCATCTTTCAGTTCAATACTGCCAACATTTTCATTATTCAAATTTAAGATGTCCTGTTTCATTTTCAAAAATCCTTACTCTTTTGCATTATCAGCTGCTTTTTCTTCTTCAGCTTTAACTGCAACAGGTTCATCAACCTTTTTCAAACCGGCAGGCATCGGTAATTTAACTTCCGCTGTTTTTTTAATAGCATCGGTAACGCGAACCCATGTGTTTTCAGCACCGGGAACACCACCTTTAACCATAATTAAACCGCGGTTGCCATCAACAGCCACAACCTTTAAGTTTTGAACGGTAACGCGTTCATCACCCATATGTCCGGCCATTTTCTTACCTTTAAATACCCTACCCGGATCTTGTCTTTGTCCGGTAGAACCATGTGAACGGTGAGAAATAGACACACCGTGCGTTGCCTCCAAACCAGCGAAGTTATGACGCTTCATAACACCGGCAAAACCTTTACCGACAGATGTTGCGCAAACATCGACATATTGACCGGCAACAAAATGTTCCGCAGACAACTCATCACCAACATTAAGCAAGCAATCATCACTAACTCTGAACTCGCCTAACTTCTTCTTTGGCTCAACATTAGCCTTGGTGAAGTATCCTTTCATCGGCTTAGAAACATTCTTAACCTTAACAGCACCTGTTCCTAATTGAACAGCGCTATATCCGTCTTTTTCATTTGTTCTGACATTAACAACTTTCAAGCCTTCAACAGCCAAAACCGTTACCGGTACATGAGTACCATCAGCTTCAAAGATTCTAGTCATCCCAAGTTTTTTTGCGATAAGACCAGTACGCATTATTATTTTCCTTTTCAATAGGTTGATTTTATCTTTCAAAAACCAACATTAAAATTATAACTTAATTTCTACATTCACACCGGCGGCCAAGTCTAATTTCATCAAGGCATCAACGGTTTGTGGTGTAGGATCTACAATGTCGAGAAGCCTCTTATGAGTACGGATTTCGAACTGTTCACGAGATTTCTTATCCACGTGAGGAGAACGGTTAACCGTAAACTTCTCAATTTTAGTTGGAAGAGGAATTGGTCCTCTAACACTTGCTCCGGTTCTCTTAGCTGTATGAACAATCTCTTTTGTGGATAAATCCAACAAGCGATGGTCAAAAGCCTTGAGGCGGATTCTAATATTTTGTGTATCCATCATTTTAACACTTTTCCTATAACTAAATGGCAAAACATCCCAAAATGGAATTTGCCATTTAAAAAAATTAGTGCAGACTTTCGCAACAACTCGTCCGCATTATGGGTTATATTTACTGCGCAAGAAAACCAATATTCCCTAGCAAAACGCATGTTTCCCTAAGAAATTAATGTTTCCTTAACATTTGTTGCGTGTGCGTTTGTAACATTTAAAAATTATAATTGCAAGCAAAAAATACACAAAAAATCAAAAAATATCAATTTTTTATCTTTTTAAAACCCTTGCCACGATTCAACTTGAATCAAATAGACAAAAAACCGCCATCTTTAAATTTGCAAAAGAAAAACTACTTATGTACCAAATCTGAAAAAAGGAGAAATTATGCCCTCAATCATACCCATTCTCGTGTTCTCTACTCTTATTTTATCAGCTGAACCTAATCAACCGACAGAAATTATCGGCTCTGCAGCAACCCCTGACGGTGGCCGCGATGAAATCACTGTTGAGCAACCGGAATTTAGCCCCAATCCCTTTGGCTATATTGCCCCAACACAAGATGCCCCGCACATTATCGAGCCGGCACCACCAATCAACGCAGCATCACTAAAAACACAACAAGAAAATGCACCCCAGCCTATCATTTCTCAATTATCAACCACAAACCCAAAAGAAATGAGCCAAAATCCGCTTGACTATCAAGATAAAATCGAAAACACAATCTATCAAGACGGCAATCGTTTGCTGGATATCCAATCCATACCGATAAAAGACATTAACACCGCCCTAACCCCAAATATTGAACCAACTGTTTCTACCTATCCGGCATGGTAATTTTTTTAACAACAAACATAACACATTGATTTTGCAGCAAAAAAAAATAGACTCAAGGGTTGACAAAAGTTCAAAACTATGGTACCATCGTGCACAACGCATCTACTGAGGAGAAAATGATGACTGACGTAAAAATCGATTTAGGAAAACTTGAAACCAAACTTGAACGTGAATTTCACAAGGCAAAAGGCCCTGAAGAAGTAAGAGAAATCATTAACAATCTATGCAATAAACACAACGAAAAAATAATAAAAGGACTGAGTTTATTGGTACTTTGCTATTCTCGCGAAGATTGTCCGGAACTCATAAAAGAATTGGTAGATGACCCGAAAGTTAATATTAATACAAAAGGCATGCTTGAAAGGACTCCTTTAATGTATGCTTGCATATATCAAGACCTTGATACAATAAAATACCTGGTTGACCATGGTGCTAATATCTATGACGTGGGTCAGGATAAAGATGAAGCTTTAATACTTGCTTTTCAGAGAGGAGATCTTGAAATCGCCAAATATTTCATTGAAGAAAAAGGTGTTGATCCTTTTCGCAAAAGTAGCGATGGAGGCACTCTTTTGCATTGTGCTGCTTGGGGAAGAAATCTTGAACTTATCAAATATCTTGTCGAAGAAAAAAAGCTTGATATTAATGCAAAAAACTGTGCTAATGAAACAATCTTAAAATTTGCTTGTGCTGCAGGTAATCTTGAAGTTGTCCAATATCTGGTTGAAAATGGCGCTGACATCAATACTAAAGATGAAAGAGGAGAAACTCCTTTTAGCTGGATTAAAGATAAAAAAATAGCAACATTTCTGAAAAAAGCTCAACTAGAGCAAAAAAGAGCTGCTCACCGACAAAAACAGCAAGAAAAGAAAGAAAAAACAAGAAAACCTTCCTCTAAAGGCAATCAGCGGTAGTCAATTTTAGATAGAAACGCTTAAACCCCACTTTCAGGTGGGGTTTTTATATGCTCTCAAACACCTAAACATGGTTAACCCTCTGTTTTCATTTAAATTAAATCACATTGACAACCATGCAAAATCATGATAAAATTATAGGGTGTACAGTCCATAATAGGGATCACATATTAGTAATATATTTATAGGGAGGAGAGCCATGACAACAGCAACAGAAAATTCCGATAACAAACATACCATTACCGGTGATGGACCACAAGAATGGCGCATAGATAATGATAAAGATGGAAAACCATTCCATACAGTGGATGAAAATGGCAATGATGTCTATTTTGGAGAAGATGGTAAACCTGCAGAAGTAAGAGACAAAGACGGAAACACCTTCAGCCGCATAGGTGAAGACAGTATCATCGGCATTGAAGGTATTGGACAAGTAACTTTTAAAAAAGGATCTGAAAGTTTCTTAAGAGATGATGGTTGTTACGTTGCTTTTAGTTACGACCCACCTTCAGATCCCTACATTATCGATGAAAATGGTAAAGAAATCGATCCTAAATCCAAAAAAGCAAAAAAGTTAATAAAAGAAGCCAGAGAGGCCATGAAAAAAGCCGATGAAGTAAGCAATAATTGCTATGATTGTATAAAAAGAAGTTGGGAAATCATCGATGAATTCGCAAAGATCAAAGAACAATCCGAAAGCAACACCAAAGATGAACTACGAAACCAACGCACCGTTTCTGATAAAAAGCTCGACAGACAAACATCTCAACTTGCAACTGATACTCAAGAAACCGTACACGAGAGAACTATCAAAGACAAAGAAGGAAAAGAATACATTAATTACACATCAAGTGAACCTTCAATAATAACTGATAACAATGGTAAACAGTATGTTACCTATTCGAATCTCCCAAGATCAAAGGAACGTTAGACGGTTGTTGTTAGATACTTATTTCACACGCTCTGAAGAGGAATTTTTTTCTTAAGATATTCTTTTTCAGCGTCTGTTAGCGGTCTCTCTTTTTGATAGGCATCTAAAAAGACATGGAATAACCCTTTGGTCTTCAAATGCCTATGATAAAAATATATCAACCCTTCGACCAAAGGCATATACCGATGTTTATCAAAATCAATCAACACCATATGCCCGTTTCCATCATGCAACACATTTTTACCATTATTATCCCGGTGGCATATCCCCCACGGCAAATCTTTAAGGCGAAAATACTTAAGATACTGCGAAATACGCCTGTTTAAAATATAACGCACAAACATATACGCACGCACCCATATATTCGGATATTTGAGCAACAAAAAACTCTTTTTATACCGTGGTTTCATCGTAATACGGTGCATTTTACCATATACCCGTCCTGAAACCTCAAGCATTTCTTCCTCTGAAACAAAGTCACTTGAGCCCAAAAATTTCCGGTGAACAGAAACCAAATTATCCCCGTCGATATAAGCATCAACAACCTCTGCCGCATCTGCACCATCTAAAAATAACTGCTGTTGCAATCCCTGAGAAGACATATACTTATAAAACCGAGTCGCTGTAATGTGAGGAATAATAATCAAAATAAATGCCTCGGACTTAGTATAAATATCATACACAATCTTATCTTTCTTTTCAGATAAAACTTTAAGCTCAATATTTTTGCCGAATTTTTCATAAAGCTTATCTAAAATTTTTGCTTTATTAAAATGAATCTCCAGAGAAGAAATGAAAATAAGCAAATAACAAACAACTTCTATAATTTCTTCATAAACTATTTCAACATTCATCCCTGTATTAAATAAAGGGGTAAACCAACCTTTTTCCACCAATTCCGCCAACGGCAACAAAATAGCCACCAGCACACCCAGTACCACCAACATCGGAAAACGAATAAGAGAAAAAAACGTATACCACGTCATCTTACGATGAAAGTAAACATAAATAATGGCCACAACAGAAAACAAAAAGCCAAATTTCCAATGAATAAAAGGCAAAACCTTACCAAACAAATCATCCAGCTCACGACAAATGGCTAATAAACAGCCGGAACCTAATAACAACAATATAGGACGTAATTCCGCATGTTTTTTTGCTTGCCACCCAAAGGAAATAGCACCAATAAGCAATAAAAAGATTTGAATATTCTCAATCAGGGCATTTTCACGAAAAATTCCCACACCCTTATTTTGTAGCAGAAAACATATCTCTAAGACAAAAGCGACTACAAAAAATATATAACAAAGTAGCCTGAAAACACTATTCTTGTAAAAATTCTTCACCATTAAAGTCACTACAAATTTGTCTTACCTCAGTTACTTCAAAATAAGCATATCCCCATATGCGTGTCAAGACAAATTATCAATCACTCTCATATCTGCACACCAAACATCAGATAAAGAAAAACTCTCTCCACCTAAAATAATCATTTTTCGTTTTTAGCTTGACTTTATAAATAATTATCTGTAAAAGATAGGTTCAGCTGTGGCGGACGTAGCTCAGTTGGTAGAGCCCCGGTTTGTGGTACCGGTTGTCGTGAGTTCGAGCCTCATCGTCCGCCCCATTAAAAACTTCCCCTAAAAGAATATTCCAAAATTATCTACGCCCTAGATGCGTTCTGGGTCCCTTAAATTCAGCCTTAGGTTTTTCAACTTTCATCTGATGGGACTGATGTGCGCTATGATTTGAAAAATCATGCGCAGGTGTCTTTGGATTTACATTATGCTTTGGTGTGTCATGATGTTTTGGAGCATCTTTAGGTGTATCATGATGCTTCGGGGGATTTTGGGGCTTATCATGCTTAGGCTTATCTTGTTTAGGCTTGTCGTGTTTAGGATCATGCTTGGGATCGTGATTAGGTTTATAATGATCATGTTTATGATGATCAGGCTTCTTATGAACATGACTTCCCGCATGATAATGATGATAATAAGCCGGTGGACGATGATAATAGTCCATAGCCCATTCATAACTGCCGGTCGGATAAGGAGAATATGGCGAATAAGAAGAATACATATAATCTTCCTCACCAACAAAAAAACACCCTGTCAAGCCGAATGCTAAAACACAGAAGCTAAATAATAGCATGATTTTCTTAGTCATCTTTCTACCTCTCAAATATTTTCCTATCATCATTAACTATCAAATAAAAATTTTTAAGAATCAAATAAAATTTTTTCTATTAATAACCAAAATTAATAATTTATTTTCTTTTTAAAATGTAATATAATATTATAATGTTCGCGAAAGGATAAAAACAAATGAAGGCCATAAAAGCTATATGCTGTGCTATACTGTGTTTAGGAATTGCTGTTTCATCAGCACATGCCACTGGAACATCATCTATCGTTATTGATGCCAAAAGTGGTAATGTTTTGTATGCAAATAATGCCAATGAACTAAGATATCCGGCATCTTTAACAAAATTAATGACTCTATATATTGCTTTTAATGCCCTGGAGAATGGTAAACTTAAATTTACGGACAAATTAAAAGTATCCCAAACAGCAGCATCACGTTCTCCTTCAAAACTCGGAATGCCTGCCGGTTCATATATAGATGTAAAAACACTTATTCAAGCACTGATTGTAAAATCTGCCAATGACTGTGCAACTGTCTTGGCTGAAGCCTTAAGCACGAATGAAACTGCTTTTGCAACATTAATGACAAAAACAGCACATCGCCTGGGTATGCACCACACAACATTTAAAAATGCTTCCGGTTTACCAAATACAGAACAAAAAACAACTGCAAAAGATTTAGCGATTCTCGGTGCCGCCATCTATCATCACTTCCCGCAATATTATCATATGTTCTCCTTAAAAGAATTTCAATATAATGGCATGACCTATAAGACACATAATTACCTCCTCAACGATTCGCTGGGAACTGACGGCATGAAAACAGGTTATACGGCAGCTTCAGGATTTAATATCTTAACGTCTGCGCGACAAGGAAAATATCGTGTTATCGCTGTTACAATGGGACATAAGCGTGTCAAAGAGCGTGATGAAGATATCTCAAAAATGATGGAAATCTCATTAAAATATATGAAAAATAACTCTCGTGTTAACACAGGAACCCTCAAAAACGCTATTAACAGCTCCTTAAAGAGCAACAAAACAAAGACAGCGTATAATCAAACAACATCCAAAAAATATCATCGTTAACAAGTATGTTTAAAACTAAAGCTCATATTATTCTTATAGATGGCAAAACAGAAGCACTAAGGGATATGCTCTGCTTTGAGCTGGCTCTGACATTGCTTTATAATGCACAAAAAACAGCCATAATAATCCCTAACTCATCATCTCTCCATCAGACAATATCAAATCGCTTAAAAACACTACCACAATTACTATCCCCGACAATTCTTGAAGAAAAAGACTTTTATGCTGAGGCAAATAAATACAACGCAATAATTATTCCTTATATTCCCTCTGCACTGGAAATTCTAATTTCTGCATCAACATACATCACACTCATCAACCAAGATAAAAAATCCATCCAAAATTTTCAAAAAGATCAAACAATACTAAATAATATGTGGGAGCTAAAGAAAAAAATCGCCGCCACACACAACCAAAGCCTGGATTGGGTGGTGTGTGAATATAATACCCAAAAAAAACTTTCGGACACCCCGACACCTCAATTAGAAAGTTTTGCCAGAACTCATGGTTTCAGGCTGGCACCACCGCTAAATAACAGAAATCCATACCAAAATAATATCCATGGAATTTCTGCACAGGATAAATTCCTGCCTTTGTTTGAAAAACAACTCACTTATGAAGATATTTGTGCCAAAAGAGAGATTATAAAACTTGCAGAATTTGTTTTCTGCTAATAAATAATCTTTACAAGCTTTAGTTTTTATTCTATGCTTTGCCATAAAATACGTTTTTAAGGATTCGTTATGATAGAAAACATAAAGACCTCCCCTTACACAGACCAAAAAATGGGGACAGCGGGTTTAAGAAAAAAAACAAGTGTATCAATGCAACAAAATTATATAGAAAATTTTTTGCAATCGATATTTAATACCATCCCTGATCTTAATAAGAAATCTTTCCTTGTCGGGGGAGATGGTAGGTATTTTAACAACATTGTTATCCAAAAAATCATAAAAATCGCTGCTGCCAATGGGGTTAAAAAGCTATTTGTCGGTCAAAACGGCTTAGTTTCAACACCTGCCGGCTCACACATCATATTAAAAAACAAACTTGATGGCGGATTCGTTCTTTCCGCTTCACATAATCCCGGGGGTATCAATGGAGATTTTGGCATTAAATATGCCACATCTTCCGGAGGACAGTGTCAACCTCACGAGTCTGCTGCTATATATGAACAAACACTAAAAATATCAGAATATAAAATTGCAAATTGTCCGGATTTTGATTTATCAAAATTACAAACTCTTAAATGCGAAAAAACAGAAATCGAAATCATTGATCCTTATGTTGATTACATAGACATGATGAAAAGTATTTTTGATTTTGACAGTATAAAAAAATTATTATCTTCCAAATTTCGTTTTGTGTTCGACGCCATGAACGGTGTAACAGGACCTTATGCTACAAAAATCTTTGAAGAAATATTAAATGCCCCAAAGGGTTCGGTAATACATGCAACTCCTTTAGAAGATTTTGGTGGGCTCCACCCCGATCCGAATTTAATCTACGCCAAACATTTGGTAGATTTAATGTACTCTGATAATGCTCCAGACTTTGCCGCCGCAAATGACGGCGATGGTGATCGCAATATGATATTAGGCTCGCACTTTTTTGTAAATCCGAGTGATTGCCTAGCCGTTTTAACGGATAATTATAAAATCATTCCGGCCTATAAAAAAGGAATATATGGCGTAGCTAAATCTGCCGCAACATCACAAGCCGTTAAATATGTGGCAGAACACCTCAAAATTGGCTATTACGAAGTCCCGACAGGATGGAAATACTTCATCAACTTAATGGATTCTAATCGGGTGACTTTCTGCGGGGAAGAAAGTTTTGGCACAGGAGCATCACACATCCGTGAAAAAGATGGAATATGGGCGACCCTATTCTGGCTCAGTATTATTGCAAAAACACACAAATCCATAAAAGAGATTGTTCTAGCTCACTGGCAAAAGTATGGCAGAAATTACTATCTCAGAAATGATTATGATGGTATTCCGCAAGATGTAGCAGATAAATTAATGGCTAACTTAGAGCAAAAATTGCCCACTCTTATAGGAGAAACATTTGGCAACTATAAAGTGTCACAAGCCTATCCCTTTATTTATAAAGACCCGGTGGAACACACTTCAACCAAAAATGGTCTGATAATCCTTTTTACTGACAATTCCAGAATTGTATACAGATTATCCGGTACAGGAACAAATGGTGCAACATTAAGAGTATATCTGGAGCGTTATGTAAAAAAGGATTTGTTGGAAGATCCGGATTTAATGTTAGAAGACTTAGGCCAAATCTCAAGACAGATTGCTGATATTCCCGCTTATACCGGAAAAGACAAACCGGACATTGTAACCTAACTAACGAAGAGTTTAATATGTTTAGTAAAGATCAAGATATTCGCCCAGACAAAATTTTAGAACACCGCCTGATGTTCCTCGTTTTCATGCTAACTCTGGCAATCATAAGTATCGGTCTTTTGTTTGCCTTTCCGGAATATCTGCGTTTAATTATTTTATCCATATTTATAACCATCACTTTAAGTATTTTCATCACTATCAGCATATTACAATCCGGAGAGACAGCCATTTTGTACGGCGGTTTAGCAAATGAAATTCTAAAGAGCAGAAAAATATGTTATATAATAACTTCTTCAGATGGAAAAGTTATTTTACAAAACGAATTAGCCAAAGAATTTATAAAAAAAGAAACCGTATTGAACTTCCTAAAGCAATACGCCCTAAAAGATGAAAATAATCTCCAAAAGCTTAAACAACTGGAAATTTCAGCCGAACACTTAAAAAATGACAGCATTGAAATAGCTCTAAAATTTGATAATACAACGGTTTTTTCCGGAACGGAATGGCATAAGATCACATTACGCCCTATTACTCTCAAACAAAAAAACAAAGAGTTAGAAAAATACTCAGATTTTGATAGAAAATACAACATCTTTCTGTTATGGAGCCTGGAAAATATTACCTCTGAAAAAACCATGGATACCATCTTCCAGGAAGAACGACGCGCTTTTTACAACTTCTTAAACTTTATGCCGGTTGGACTATATCTACTTAATCCAAAAGGCAAAATTGAATACGTTAATAAAACTCTTAGTTTGATGTTAAATAAATCAGAAGAAGAACTTTTAGGCAAAAATATAAATGTATTTTTACCTAAAACAACATCAGGAGAACAAAGACTTAACAATGCCTATACTCAATATTCAACTTATGTAAAAACATCTTCTAACGAAATTAAAGAATACCTTGTAAAAGTTGATAATTTCAAAGAAGGATCAGAGATTCAAACCAGAGGCACTGTTATCAGCAATATCCCAACAAACACAACTCTAAAAAAAGATCATGAAAAAGCTATATCGGAAGTAAACAGCATTTTTGACTTATCTCCGTTTGGAATGATGTTGCTTGATTTGGATTTGGTCATAAAACGTACTAATCAGCGCTTTTTAGATATCTTAGGTGTTCCCTCTGCCTCACAATTGCTAAATAATTACCTTACAAACTATCTTGATGAAGAAAGTATTGCAAAAATCAAAAAACAATTAGCAACATTTGTTGCAGAAGACGAAAAACTGCAACCGGCATATTTTGATCTAAACATGAAAAATAAAAACAAAAACAAGATTTTAAGACTATATATATGCCCGCTGTTCTCTTCAACAATCCCCCTAAAAGAAAATATTAAAGGCATTGTTCTCTTCTGTTTAGATACAACAGAACAAAAAAATCTTGAAACACAATTTGCTCAAGCACAAAAGATGCAAGCAATGGGACAACTGGCCGGCGGAATTGCTCATGACTTTAACAACCTCCTGACGGCAATGATCGGATATTGCGATTTATTACAACAACGACATAATTTAGGGGATTCGTCCTACGCTGATATTTTACAAATCAAACAAAATGCTATTTGTGCGGCAGAATTGGTAAAACAATTACTTCAATTTTCTCGCAAACAACCATTACAACCTAAATTAAATAACATTACAGATATTCTGATAACCTTCACCCCTCTGTTAAAAAGAACTGTTGGGGAACAAATAGAATTAAAATTCAGACATGGCGAAAATTTAGATTACATAAAAGTAGACAGCGTTCAATTCCTACAAGTGGTCTTAAATCTTTGTGTTAATGCAAAAGATGCTATGAATAGAAAAGGCACCCTACTTATTTCCACACAAAAAGAAACTCTATTAGAGCCATACCATTTTGGTGCAGAAACCATAGAAAGCGGTCCTTTTATTCGCATGGATATAACAGATACCGGCTGTGGCATTCCTTTGGAAAACATGAACCGTATTTTTGAACCATTCTTTTCAACCAAACAAAATGTTGTCGGATCCGGAACCGGACTTGGATTGGCCACCGTATATGGTATTGTTCGCCAAATGGAAGGTTTTATCAAAGTTAAAAGTACCATCAATGTCGGTACAACTTTTTCAATTTATCTCCCGGCATATCCTGCGGAGACCCTCTCTGAAAAAAAAGAAGAAACAACTATGCGCCATACACTAAATGACAAAAGAGGTCATGCAATTTTGACACCGGATAAATTGACTTCTCCACAAAAAAATGAAGATAAAATGATTTTGGGATTAAGCTTATCTGCTTCCGAAAATTTAGCAAAGACCCCTGAAAATATTGAAAACACCAGAATTTTATTCGTCGATGATGAAAATTCTGTTCGAACATTTGCCCTACGTGCTCTGCGCAAAAAGGGATACGATGTCGTTGGCGCAGATTCTGCTGAAAATGCCCTGGAAATAATCAATAACGATAAGAATTTCCAACTTTTAATCACGGATATGGTTATGCCAGGACAGAATGGCATAGAATTATCTAAACAGGTCTTAGAAAACATACCGGACATTAAAATAATTTTAGCCTCAGGGTATTCTGAAGATATATTAAAAGGTGAATTTACGGATATTGATAACCTGTCATTTATCCCTAAACCATTTAGTCTAAGTGATTTAACCCAAAAAGTGTATGAGGTTATGCGAAGCTGATGGAAACTGTTTATAATACAAGAACTAAGCAATATTCAATAAAATTTGCCTCAAAAGCATACTTAGGCGAAGAAGATTTTTTAGTGACAACTTGCAATGAAATAGCCTACAAAACGATCAAAATATGGCCACATTGGCAACACTTTGCCTTATGTCTGGTCGGACCCGAAAGCTGTGGTAAAACTCACTTAACCAAAATCTGGATGACAGAAATACAGAAAAGTCTGCAACAACCAGTAGAAGTTCCCTCGCTTAAAGCTCAAAACATAAACATGAAAAATGTTAATAAAATAATCAATAATTATAAATACTTGGTATTAGAGGATATTGATTCTAACATAAATGAGGAGGCTATTTTCCACCTTTATAATGCCTTTAATACCCCAGAACATTTCATGCTACTTACATCAACTTTGCCACTATCAAAATTGGCTCTTAAATTACCTGATTTGCATTCACGCTTAAGCACCATACCGACCGCAACAATATCACAACCAGATGACGAAATGTTAACAGCGTTAATAGCAAAACTTTTTAATGATCGCCAAATTATCATATCTCAAGAGATTCTGAATTACATCTTAAAAAACACAGAACGATCTTTTGATTACGTGGCTCGTTTAATAGATGAAATTGATGAAATATCATGGATATATGGACGAGCCGTATCAATACCTATCGTTCGCGAAGCAATAAAAAATTTAAGTAAAAACCAGCAATTGGATTTGTTTATATGAGTTCACACTATAATCAAAATATAAATGGTTGGATCATATTGGATAAACCCAAAGGCATGAGTTCCAACCAAGTTTTAAGGAAGATACAATACCTTCTCCATGCCAAAAAAGCTGGACACATTGGCACGCTTGACCCTTTTGCAACAGGAGTTTTACCCTTAGCTTTTGGTGAAGCAACGAAACTTATTCCCTACATGGAAAAAAAAGAAAAATCCTACGAATTTACCTTAAAGTTTGGAGAAAAGACGACAACTGATGACACTGAAGGAGAAATTTGCAATACTTCTGATAAAATCCCCAGCGCAGACGAAATACAAAACATTATTCCCTGTTTTATGGGAAAAATTGTGCAAACACCTCCCAAATATTCAGCTATACATGTCAATGGACAACGTGCGTACACACTAGCCCGTCAAGGAAAAACCTTTGAATTACCTAAAAGAGAAGTAGAAATCAGAGAACTGTCCTTGTTAAAATATGATATTGCCCAAAAAGAGGCAGCTTTTAGTGTAACCTGTTCATCAGGAACATATATCCGTACTCTTGGTTGTGATATTGCGGAAAAACTAACTACATACGGTCATTTATCCTCACTTCGTCGAACAAAAAATGGTTTTTTTAATCTATCTGATACGATTTTACTGGATAATTTAAAAAATATGTTATATAAGAACGGCGGAGTTTTTCCAATCTTGCCGGTTGAAACATTTCTGTGCGACATCACGGTTATTGCTTTAACTCAAGATGAAGCTCTTAAGTTCAGAAACGGACAACATATTGAATCTGAAAGATTTTATTCCCTTTCAAATCCTGTTGCTGCCTGTCTGAAAGGTAGACTCGTTGCCCTCGCGGAACGTAAAGAAAACTCCTTGCACCCGATTCGGGTATTTAATCTTTAACTATATAAAAAAGGAAAATACGATGTCGATTACAAATGAAAAAAAACAAGAGATTATTTCTCAATATGGCACAAAACCTGGTGACACAGGTTCTCCTGAAGTTCAGATTGCAATCTGGACATACAGAATCAATTCATTAATAGAGCACTTTAATACTCACAAAAAAGACTTGCACTCAAGATTAGGTCTTATGAAGATGGTTGCACGCCGTCGTCACTTGCTTGACCACTTAAAGTCAAAGAGTGAGGAAAGATATCAAACATTGATTAAGAAATTAGATTTACGTAAATAATGTTTGAACTAAATAGCGGAGCAATGGGGCTCCGCTATTTATAAAATCCTGGCAACGGTTTGTCAGGTGAGGTAATTGTAAGGAAAGGTAAAAAATATGGTCAATTGGAACGTATGCCGCAAAGAAATGGAATGGGGCGGCCGTAAATTAGTTTTAGAAACAGGTAAAATTGCAAAACAAGCAACAGGAGCGGTTTATGCAAGTTATGGAGACACTGTCGTTATTGCAACCGTTGTTGCTGCTAAAGAAGCAAAAGCAGATCAAGATTTTTTCCCTTTAACTGTCAACTATCAGGAAAAATATTATGCAACGGGTAAAATACCTGGTGGATTCATGAAACGTGAAGGTAAACCCTCTGAACACGAGGTTTTGGTTTCTCGGTTGATTGACCGCCCGATTCGTCCTCTTTTTCCTGATGCTTTCAAAAATGAAGTACAAATTGTCTGCACAACTGTAGCTCACGACAAAAAGACTGATTCCGATATACTGTCTTTAGTTGCAGCTTCTGCTGCTTTGGCTGTTTCCGGAATTCCGTTTTTAGGGCCGATTGGTGCTGCAAAAGTTGGTTATATTGACGGACAGTACGTTTTGAATCCGACAATTGAAGAGTTGAAAAATTCCAAGTTAGATTTAACAGTCGCCGGTACAAAAGAAGGCGTATTGATGGTAGAATCAGAAGCTTCTGAGCTTCCGGAAGATACCATGTTAAACGCCGTTATGTTCGGATTTGATAATTTCCAAAAAGTAATTGATTTAATTAATGAACTTAAAACAGAAGCTGGCAAAGAACCCTGGGAAACACCTGATTTTCCACCGGAATTTGATGCTCTTTACGCTCGTATCGAAAAGGATTTTCGTACCAAATATGAACAAGCCTTCAATGAAATTGATAAGCAAACACGTTCAACACTTTTGGGACAATTAGCAGAAGAAATTAACGCCACTATTGATCCTGAAAATGAAATTGAAGTTCGCTATGCATTAGATGCCATTGAAAAGTTGATGCATTCAGTTATGCGTGAAAAAGTGTTAACAACCGGAAAACGTATTGATGGACGCGATACTAAAACAGTTCGCCCGATTACATGTGAAGTTGGTTTATTACCAACAACACACGGTTCCGCCTTGTTTACCCGCGGGGAGACACAAGCTTTTGTTGTTACCACATTGGGTACAGCTGATGATGCACAAATTATTGATGGATTAATGGACGAATCTCGCCAAGAATTTATGCTAAACTACAACTTCCCTCCATTCTCCACTGGTGAATGTGGACGTTTGGGATCTCCGGGACGTCGTGAAATTGGTCATGGTAAATTAGCATGGCGCGCCATCCACCCAATGATGCCTAAAGACAAGGCTGAGTTTCCATATACGGTACGTGTCGTATCAGATATTATGGAATCAAACGGTTCATCTTCAATGGCAACAGTATGCGGTTCCGTCTTATCATTAATGGATGCCGGTGTTCCCTTAAGAAAACCTGTTGCAGGTATTGCAATGGGCCTGATTAAAGAAGACGATGGACGTGTTGCTATTTTGACTGATATTTTAGGTGATGAAGACCATCTGGGCGATATGGATTTCAAAGTTGCTGGAACACAAGATGGTGTAACAGCTTTGCAGATGGACATCAAAATCACTTCCATCACAAAAGAAATTATGAAAAATGCGCTAACACAAGCACATGAAGGACGCATTCATATCCTAGGTGAAATGGCAAAAGCATTAGCTGCGCCGCGTCCGGAAATTTCACCTCGAGCACCGCGTATTATTTCAATAAAAATACCGGTAGATAAAATCCGTGAAGTTATCGGCACTGGCGGTAAGGTTATCCGTGAAATCATCGAAAAGACCAACACCAAGATTGATATTGATGATGATGGGGCGGTTAATATCGCCGCAATTGATAAAAAGGATGCAGATGCAGCACTTGAAATCATAAATGGTATTGTTGCTGTTCCTGAAGAAGGAAAGAATTATCATGGAACAATTACCAAAATTATGGATTTTGGTGCCTTTGTTCGTTTCCTTGGTTCAACAGAAGGTTTAGTTCATATCTCAGAAATAAAGAATGAACGTATAGCTTCTGTTTGCGATTTTTACAAAGAGGGAGATCAAATCTGGGTTAAATGTCTAGGTGCAGATAACCGTGGCAAGATTCGTCTCTCCGCAAAACGTGTTAATCAGGAAACAGGCGAAGATGCCTAACTGATGACATGATATAATATAAAAGGCCGCCCAATCTGGACGGCCTTTATTGTATAAAAACACATCAACAAACCAAACTAATTTTTGATATCTCCAATATACATTCCCATCTCTATAGCTGCTCTGACGTAAACACTATCAAGAGAAAGCATTGTTGTACCAAATAAAACAACTTCTTCTAAAGGAAAAGTTTTGATTCTATCCCCATCAAGTGCAACCATAACATCCGTATGGCCCTCTTTTAACAGTTCTACTGCTCTGGCTCCAAAGGCAGCCGCCAAAGCTCTATCAAAAGCCGTAGGATCACCCGCACGTTGAACATGCCCAAGCTTCGTTACCCGTGTCTGAAATTCAGAATATTTGGAATTCAAAGCAACACTTAAATATTCACCAATACCACCATTAATCTTTTCTCCGATAAGATTCTTTGCATTAGAAACCTTCTCACCAGTTTCCGTACGAACACCCTCGGAAACGACGATTACAGCATAATCACGTCCGGAAGCTTTTACTTCTTCAAGCTTTTTGATAATTCCATCAATGCTATATGGGATTTCCGGAACCAAACAAACATCTGCAAAACCGGCAACAGCAGAATACATAGCCAAATGTCCCGCATCTCTCCCCATGACTTCTAATATCAAGGCACGCTGGTGCGAACGTGCTGTCTTCCATAAAGCATCGATTCCATCAACACAAACCTGACAAGCAGAATTGAATCCCACAGAATATTGTGTTAAAGGCGTATCATTATCAATCGTCTTCGGAATACCAATCATTTTCACACCGGCATTATGGCAATAGCTACTAACGATATTCATACTACCATCACCGCCAACAACAATCACAGCATCAAGCCCGAGTGCCGCAACACCCCTACCAAATCGTTCAGAAATAGCTTTTTGCGATTCTAGTTTAACTCCTTTATTCAAAGAGCCAAGATAAGAACCAGCTATACGCGGCCATGGTGTATCCGAAAAATTCCTAGATGTTAATATCTCATACGACAAAGGTTCTTCTGTTAAACCATCTGTTCCATTATGAATACCATAAACTTGCCAACCGAACCTTTCTGCTGAACTTACTACAGATGCAATAACCGCATTTAATCCAGCACAATCTCCTCCACTGGTTAAAATACCGATTTTTTTAATCCCTGCCATATTATTAGTCCTTATCTCCATTTATTACGTTCTATGTTGCATAAATAACTTATAAATTATATATTACTAGCACAATTTTAATTTTTTCACTAATTTTTTATTCTTTTTAACCAAAAAAGCTTGCTTTTTTCTTTAAAATGCAGTATACTGTGCGCGAACAATATGAAACGATGTTTCATAGGGTATGATTTTTTTCGGAGCAATAAAACGATGGCTATTAACACAAATTCTTTTAATAAACTTCAGGTACAGCTGTGTGAGTTAAAACTTGAACAAAGAAGGGTTAAATCGGACATCAATAAACTGGTTAAAAACAAACGAATGATTGACTTCTACCAAGCTCAACGGTTAAATCAGCAAAATACGAGCGTAAAAAATAAGATTCAAAAGTTAGAAAATCTGATAAATCCGAACATCATCGCCTAACAAAAGCTTGCTCATTTCCCATGCGATATTGAGAGGCAGAATGTACACTATAAAAAACAGCAAATTTTTATTTTCTATCCTGATTCTTTTTGCTGTTTTCTTTTTGTATGCCATCTTTTATACCTTTTTTATTTATAAAACCGATTTAAAAATTTTCGTTGTTTATTACAAACCAGCTCCTTTAATAAAAACAGACATCCTAGAGCCAATACAAGCCGGTCGAAAAATTGTCAACACTCCTTCGCGCAAAGGAACATTTACCCCAGACGAAATTAACTGGCTTAATCGTAATATGATTGGTGACAACACCGGAACAAACATCTCAGAGCTCAATCGTTCTTTTTCTGAAATTACCGCTCTTTACTGGATATGGAAGAATACTTCCTCTCCATATATCGGCATGTTTCAATATCGTCGCCTTTTAAGCCTTAATCCAAACACCCATTATCCAATGGTAAAATTTCCCTCTATGCGCTTTTTACATCTGGGCATTAAACATCTTGAAGGTTTCTCCAAACAATTTCTTTATGATTTATCTCTTGAAAAGAAGTTTATTTTACCGTGGTTAACCCCATATGATATTCTTACCGCCGAACCAATTAAAGTAAAAACCTACGAACATTATAAACAGGATCATAACATCGCAGATTTGGATAGAGCCTTAGTAATTCTCAAACAAAAATACCCGGAAATGTACGATTTTGCTATTGAAAACTTAAATAGTGATGAAGGTTTTTATCCTTCAAATCTGTTTATTACCAAAAGAGAAACCTTAAACGCATACGCAGAATGGCTATTTAGCATTATACTACCCCTATATGATGAAATAAAAGATGAAGTCAATGCACGCGACACCGAACAACGTCTAGCCTTTGCTTACCTATCCGAACGTCTTTTTACCATATATTTTCGTTACCAAGCAAAATATAATGGCCTAAAAATAAAAGAATTTCCCTTTGCTCTAGCTTCTGATTTCTTCAACCCACCGGCAGGATATGCTTATATCAACTTAAAAACATCAGAATGGCAAGATGTTTTCATTGATCAAAAAAACGGAAGAATCTGTAGTTTTAATAATAAATATCGTAATTGTGGCAAATTCGAATTTTTGCCGCAAAACCGCCTAAAAGTACATTGGGATAATGGCGATACATCATATTTCAAGCACAAACAAAACAACGAGTTTATACTAGAAAAATGATTATTTTTCACCATCTTTAACCAAACTTAAACCTTATATCAACTAGAATCTTCGAGAGTTTAGGTTAAATATCATTATTTGCGGAAATTTGCCATGCATTCAATCAATTCGCTTATCGTTGACTTGACATTAATCACTATATACGCTGGTATTACTACCCTTTTATGCAAAAAACTCAAACAACCCCTGGTATTAGGCTATGTTTTAGCGGGAATTTTTGCTGGCCCATATTTCGGTTTGTTACCAACCGTTAGCAATAAAGGAGATTTAACCCTTTGGGCAGATATCGGCATCATCTTTCTGTTATTCGGCTTAGGCTTGGAATTTAGTTTCAAAAAAATGCTAAATGTTGGTAAAGCCGCCATGATAACCGCCAATGCTAACATTCTTTTTATGTTGTTTTTGGGCTATAACACAGGTTTATTACTTGGTTGGTCGACTATAGACAGCTTTTTCCTAGGCTCTATGGTATCAATGTCCTCTACCACCATCATTATCAAAGCCTTCAATGACTTAAATATTAAAAAGCAGAAATTTACTGATCTTGTCTTTGGCGTACTAATTGTGGAAGATTTAATGGGAATTTTGATGCTGGTACTATTGCCGACTATTGCAATGAGACAAACTATAAATGGTACAGAATTGAGTTTTAGTACACTAAAATTAATTTTCTTTCTAGTACTCTGCTTTATTACCGGCATATTTTTGGTACCAACATTCCTCAACAAAATCCAAAAACTTATTACTGACGAAATGCTATTATTAATAACAATCAGTCTTTGTTTTGGTATGGTTTTACTCGCCACACATTTTGGCTTTTCATCAGCACTAGGTGCCTTTTTGATGGGCTCAATTTTATCTGAAACAGAGTTAATTGACCGCATTGAAAAAAATCTGAGACCGCTTAAAGATTTTTTTGGAGCCATATTCTTCGTTTCCGTGGGAATGTTAGTAGACCCCTCAATGATTATCACCTACGCTAAGCCGATATTTGCCATCACTTTAATTGTTATCTGTGGCATTACAACTTTTTCCACACTTGGATTTGTCGCCTCCGGTCAAACATTAAAAACAGCAGTAAGCGGTGCTTTTTCTTTAGCACAAGTTGGTGAATTTGCCTTTATTATCGCAACTTTGGGTATGAAATTAGGTGTTTTATCCGGAAAGGTCTATCCAATCATCGTGTCTGTTTCGGTTATTACTACTTTCATTACTCCAATGATGATGAAATCAGCTGATCACGTCTACAAATACTTAAATAAACATCTTCCACAAACATGGTTGGAATACATCGACAAATACGCCACATCTGCTACTGTAACACACCATGAAGAGCGCTTATGGAGTGCTTTGTTTAAGAACTATCTCTTAAGATTAACCCTATTCTCTGTCATTTTATACAGCATCATTGTTTTAGCACTACTCGTTCGCCCATATATCCGTGAAATTATTCCTTATCGCATTCCAGCAAATATTCTCATGACTTGTCTAACCTTGCTGGTTATGTCCCCATTCTTAAAGGCGCTAATCGGTTGGAATATCATTACTACAGAATTTATAAAAAACAAATTCCGCTGGTTGTTCCCACAGCAACAGACAGATGAAGAAATAGAAAAATCAGCAACTGATAATAATGCTCAATATCCAAACAACATTTCAAAAAACACTACCGCAGACGAAAAAACAAATAAATTCCGCAACTTCTTTGCCAGAAAGACTCAGGTTTCAAGAATCTACTACAAACTTTGGATGGCCAAAAAAGCAAATCGCCTACCTTTGATTATCCTGACAAGTTTCAGAATTTTGGTTTCTTCATTCTTTATCGTAACGGTAGTACACAAATTTTTAAGCGAAAACACTAAACTCACTTTCATATTATTAATGTTAACAATATTTTTTGTATTCCGTTCAAGATGGCTGTTAGAACAATACTTAAAGATTGAAAACCAATTCTTGTATAACCTACAAGGTCATGAAGAAATTAATACTTCTAAAAAGAAGAAAAAACAGTAAAAAACCAATTACGAAACACTATAATTCAAAACAAAATCTGCCCATAGAGGGCAGATTTTTATACATACAAATCTCAAAAAAACTGCTAGTTTTACTGAGCTGTACCAAAATTCCTTAAGTTTTGAATAATGGTTGCAGCCGTTGACTGAGATTCTTCACTTATACCGGCAGATTGCAATGCCAACTTTTTAGTACAGATTGTTACTAACTCATCCGATGTTGCTGAAATACCCTTTGCAAACAGCGTTCCTGATTGAAATTTAGCATTTGCTTCACTAACCAAGCAGGCGCGCATCTTTGTCTTAATAGATGCGTTAGAATCAGCTGTAGAATATTGAGAAACGGTATCACAACCGGCTAGCATAAGTAAAGTTGCCATACAAAATAAAACTTTTTTCATTTTCCCTCTCTTAAAAAATTAAAACATCCTAACTATAAAACGACCAAACCAAAGTGTCAAATACTTTAGTTATATCAACATCTGCCCCCTTGAAATATCAAAACAACAACTCCATGCATCACATTTGAAGTTCAGCATTTTTTAAGTATTTCACCATAAAATATCATGGTGGAACTTATAAAGGAGACCATAAAATGAACGATTTTGAACGGAGTGCAGTACCCCACGAAAAAACTCTAAGCTGGCAACACATTGCTCTAGTTTATATCGGTGTAGCCATTACCATACCGGCCTTTCTCTTGGTAGCAAATATTGCGCTCTCTTTAGGATATAAACTTGCATTTTTAGCCATTCTTTTATCTTCCGTCATATTATCTCTTTTTGGTATGATAACAGGGGTTGTCGGCTCAAAAACAAACCTATCCTCCTATATGATCATCACAAAGGTTTTCGGCTGTTATGGTGCCAAAATCATCAATCTATTATTTGCAATCACATTAGCCGGATGGTTTGGTGTAACATTATCCTTTTTTGCACAAGCCGCAAATAACATAGCTGCCCTGAACTACCAGACCTGGCTAGTCATAGGGACTCTATTAATGATATTGACCGCAATTTATGGATTCAAAGGATTACATGCATTCAGCTTAATTGTCGTCCCATTTTTACTAATATTTTTATATGGATTTTCACTCATTCCTCTAAAAGAAACCTCTTTTATGAATATCCTAACAATACAGGGTAATAACTCCATTTCCTTCGGATCGGCCGTATCAATGCTTATCGGAGGGATGATGGTTGGTGTTGCAATCTTTCCGGATTTAACCAGATATACCAAATCCGTTAAAGATGGTCTTATTGCAGGAGTAACATCTTTTATGGCAGTTATTTTATTCGCACTCCCGATTATGATACCGATTCTATACTACAAACAAGCAAACATTGTTGATATCATCCAAAATTTTGGTTATCCTTTTTGGGCATTATTGCTGATTATCTTAGCTTCCTGGAGTTCTAATGATAATAACTTATATTCCGGAGCACTCAGCTTGGCCGCCACTTTTAAAAACATCTCTAAAAGCATCTTTGTCTTATTAATTGCTGCCTTAGGCTATATCAGTAGCGCAATAAACATAACCGATCATTTTATCGCATTTTTAATGTTTTTAAGTGCCATTATTCCGCCTATTGCTTCAATATATTCGATTGAATTTTTAATCCATAAAACACAAAAAACGTACACTTATATTAATTCAAAGGCAATAATCTCCTGGTTCCTAGGCATTTTAGCAGCGATTATAACAACCCCAGAAGGAGCATATGGTTTGGGAATCACCAGTCTAACAACCATCCCTGCCCTGGACGGATATATAATTGCAGGCTTCATTTATTACCTCCTAAGCAAAAAGGAATACACTTGTACAACGAAATAAGGAGAATCCTATGCTAAAATTCATGAAAAATATATATGATGTTAAAATACAACGCAAAAATGTCTGCTATATCAAGAATGATATTATGTATTCTAAATGGACTTTTCCAACAGCAAAAGGTGGTTTTAACCCAACATATGCAGAAAAAATAAATAAAAAAGTTCTAAAAGAAATATTGGAAGAAACACAAAATTACAAAACAGTCTTAACAACACCATTAAAAGAGCTGGATAAAAAATATCCGAATAATCTGAAATTTTCTGAAAAAACAATTGTTTACAATCTGGAAAGAAAAGAAGTTTTTCAAACAAATAAAAAACTGTCTTATAAAACCGTTAAATCTAAAGAAGACCTGATTTTATGGGGGCAAATTGCCTCACAAGTTTATAACAATTATGATGCTGATTTTATTTATGAGTCATTCAAGACCGATATTGGAAAAAAATATGCCACTTACTTCATTTTCTACAAGGGTTCCAAGCCCATTGGTGTATCTCAAGTCATAAGAGGAGGTGGATACTCCGCTGTTTATTGGGTTGGCATCCTCAAGGAATATAGAAAGCAGGGTTTTGGAGCAGAATTAACCAAACAAACGCTAAATTATGAAATAAGCCACAACCGCCATAATTTCATATTATCAGCCTCTGACTTAGGTTTAATTATATATAAAAAACTTGGATTTAAACCAATAGAAATCTTCTATGAATATGAATTAAAAGTATAATTATAGCCTATAATCTCTGTTTTATTAAATTATTTATACTAACAAAACACAAGTGTCAGAGACAACTTTTTTAAAGGTTTTTGTTTAACAAAAAATGTTAATATATTCAAATGCTTACCAAAAGTTATATAACTTTTTATGACTAAAGTAATATTGAAATTTTGTCAATTTTATGGTATGCTCAGATAATAACAATAACAAAGAGGGAAAACTTATCACAAGGAGGGTCAAATGAGATACAATTCATCAGAAAATGGACGTTCCATGATAGAAATGCTTGGTGTATTAGCCATCGTAGGTATTCTTTCAACCGGAGCCATTTCCAGTTACTCTACTGCAATGACAAAGCATAAGGTAAATAAAACGACTGACCAGTTAACACAGGTCTCGTTTAACATTAGAAACGCATTTTTAGGACGGAGAAACTATCGTGGTGTGGAAGATTTAAACACCCTTATCGCATTAAACGTTTTCCCTTCCGAAATGATTAGCCAAGAGACAGTCACCCTAGGAGGTGGTGTTCTTCAAAGGGAACCTCGAGAGTTGAGAAAAGTTGACACTTCTGCTAAACAAGCATCCCAAGAATTGAGAAAAGTTGATACTTCCGCTCAAAAAGCACGACTAGAGGCTAAAAGCGCTATCACGGAAACCAAAATCAGCGAGGTCAGCTCTGCCAAAAAAATCTCAGAACTTGGAAAAGAACTTGGAAAAATTTCAGATGAAGAAAAAAGACTAGCTCCTATTGAGGCATCGCCAACTCGTACAGCAGAGATGACAACCGTAAGGCATGCATTCAAGGACTATGTAGATGTTTATCTTGCTGATAAAAATACAGAAAACGACAGTGCGGCTTTCGTCCTCGCCTTTAGAGGCTTGCCAAACAAAGCCTGCTCCACTATAGTTTCTCAAAGCTGGGAAAATGATGAGGGCATCCTTTCTGTAGGCATTAATACAGCAGAAGACATAACATCATACGAGTGCAAGAGCGACACGACCATCTTCTGTGGAGAAGATAACATTAGCTTCTCTGATATCGTCAGCGCCTGCAATAACGAAACAAACGATATAGCCTTCAAATTCCACTAATAAAGGTCTAATTTCAAGGCAAAACGTAAAATATTAAATACATCAATGCACCCTCTACATCAAATAGGTTATTCAGCAAAGTCAATGAATAACCTATTTGATTTTGATTTCAGCAATTAAAAACGGATGATCAGAATAAAGCATTTCTTCCTTTGCTGATAGCAATTCAAAATCATTAGTAGCTAAAATATATTCTATTTGCGTATCATAAGGATATTTAGGTTGGTATTTCTTTCCATCATATGTTACCAAAGATTGTAAATTATCCCCTATTTTCAACTCAGGAAATGCCTGTTTAATGGAAATACCAACAGTATTAAAATCTCCCATAATCAAAGATGAACCAACTTTTGGGGTCAACATCTCTGCCCATTGGCAACGATATGAAGCAAATTCCTCATCCCAAAAATGTTTATTAAAATGCTGAAAAGGAAACATATGCGTATTTGTTACATGAATCACTTTATTTTCTGAAACCCTTAAGCTTGCTTTCTGAATATATTTATCATGCATTTTCCAATGATCACCATTTGGACGAATTGCTTCTATCTGAGGATTAGCCAACTTAAGCACTTCATAGTTCACAAACGGAAACTTTGAACAAATAGATAAACCGTAAAACTTATTCTTTACAAAAAACGCCTTTTCACCAACTAAATTATTGTAATATGGATATTTACATTCCTTGCAAATATCCCTAACAAAACCACTTTCGCCCTCAGAATCATCTATTAAGCATTCTGCCATACACAAAATATCGGGATTTTCCTTTTTAAAATATTCGACGTACTTTTCAGGGCAAAATCCTTCGAATATATTTTCTTTCTTCTCATTATACCCGCAATGAATCATCCCCTGAATAACGTTAGCAAAAACTATCTTTAGCTTCATCCTACCTCCTACAAGACCCTTTCTTTGTCTCCAATATAGGAGATTAAGTCACACTGTCAATAACAAATTCCGACACGTGATAAAAAACGCTGTTTTAAGGATTTAGCTACCAAATCTTGTAATATTCAAGCAAAAAATAAAAATTCTGATTAACGAGAATCTTTGCACATCTTCACAGCCATAGCTATAACTGAACCGACACTCTTTTCTTTTGTCATTTTTTCTTCAAATTCAGATCTGTGTCTATAACCCCCATCATCTTTTCTACACAAAACCACTTCTTCCGTTTTACCTTCACTAGTCTTTGTGTATATGTCTATCTCATCCGGATTAGCTTCATCTTTTTCCTCATCACTTATCCCACTTAAGTGATAAGTGTGCACTTGCACATCGCCTGTAAAATCAATATCACCTGGAATACCTTGAATTGATATCTCGTTTCTACCATACATAGCTTTCAAAAAAACTTGTTGAGATTCCCCATCTTTCTGAGAACCCAGCACCCTATAAGTCTCTGTAAGTGTAAAAACAGCCATTCCGACCTCCGTTTGCTTGAATTATCAATTGCCCTTCCAGTTTACCCCCCCCCCGAAATTTTGTCAAGTATTTTTCACAAAAATCATCTCAACAACCATGACTTATCTCACTTATCAATAAAAAAGGCACCTAAAAGGTGCCTTTTTTAATTGGTGCGCTAGGCCGGAATCGAACCGGCACGGGATTGCTCCCAACAGATTTTAAGTCTGCAGCGTCTACCAGTTCCGCCACAAGCGCAAATCGAACAATAACGACTTTATACAAACAAAAAAATATAATTGCAACATAAAACTTGTATTTTTTTTATTTCAAGGTAAAATTCTCGCATTCAGAAGGTGCAACGCACATCTGAAAGCTTAAAAACAGTATATATGACAGAAATAGCGTTTCGATATATGCAAAAATTTAAGAAAGGAAAAACATGAAAAAAATAGAAAGGAAATTACCAATTTCCCCTAACAAGCTGGCGGAAATGCCTTTTCGTAAGCTTGTACCAAATATCGTTACCATGTTGGCACTATGTTCCGGCATGACATCAATCCGCTATGCCATTGGCGAAAGTTGGAGCAAAGCAGTGCTTTTCATCTTTTTGGCCGCATTTTTTGATGGTCTGGATGGTCGCGTAGCACGTATGCTCAAAGCTTCCAGTAAATTTGGAGCAGAACTTGATTCTTTAAGTGATTTTATCAGTTTTGGTGTTGCCCCGGCGATACTAATGTACCAATGGTGTTTATCTGATTTGCCCAAAATAGGATGGTTTTTTTGTTTGCTTTATGCCATGGGCATGGCTTTACGCTTGGCCAGATTTAATACCATGCTTGAAAATCAAACAATTCCACCATATTGGTCGCACTATTTTACTGGTGTTCCGGCCCCTGCCGCTGCTGCAATGGTCATGATGCCTATTTTACTAGGTTTTGATTTAGCAGAAACAAAGCCGTTTTTAAGAACGCATTTGTTTTGCAGCATCTGGATGTGTATTGTTTTCTATTTAGAAACCAGCCATATCCCGACAATATCATTAAAAAAGACCAAAATAAAGTCCTCAATGATTATTCCTTTATTGGTTGTTGTTGCCATTATTGCGCACTTTTTATTCACCCAAACCTGGCTTACTTTTGGTGTTTTAACTGTTCTGTATACCTTAAGTATCCCTCTTGGAGTGATGCGCTTTTTACGTGATAAACGGCTATACATGGAATACCAGAAAAAAACAGGAGATATATAGCCCAAAAAACTCTTGATTTTTAAAATAAATCAATCTATAAATAGCGTCACTAAATAACACCCCTGGAGGTTATTTAGCATGTTAACTGAAATAAAAGGAATATAAAAATGTCAGATATTACATTTAATGCAGTTTTGCGTGAAAAAGCAGGTAAGGGGGCAGCTCGTGCATGTAGAAGAGAAGGCCGTATCCCTGCTGTTATCTATGGGGGCAAGAAAGATGCCGTAAACATCAGCCTTCATCCTGTTGAACTTGAAAAGGCATTGAACTTAGCAGATTTTTATAAATCTACCATTGTCATTTCTTTAGGAAAAAAGAATGAAAAGGTTATCTGCAAAGATGTTCAATTCCATCCTGTTACGGATATGCCGATTCACGTTGACTTTATGCGTACAAAATAAGAGGTTTTGCAATGCATTTGGTGGTAGGTCTTGGAAATCCCGGAGAGGAATATTCTAAAACCCGCCACAATGTCGGTTTTATGGCGGCTGATGAAATACACAGCCGCTATAGTTTTGGTCCTTTTAAAAATAAATTTGAAGGGCTCTTGGCAGAAGGAATAATCAATGCCAAAAAAGTTTTATTATTAAAACCTCAAACTTTTATGAATTTATCCGGAAATTGTGTCGCAAAAGTAGCTTCCTTTTATAAAATTCCACCGCAGAACATCATTGTCATTCATGATGATAAAGACTTAGCTTTAGGTAAAATAAAAGCAAAAATAGGAGGCTCAGCGGGCGGCCACAATGGTCTAAAAAACATAGATTCCCACATCGGACAAGAATATAACCGCATCAGAATAGGTGTTGGCTCCCCTAAAGAACATAATACGGATACAATTAATTTTGTTTTATCCCATTTTTCAAAAGCAGAAATTACCGTTTTAAAAGAAAAATTTGATTTTATTGCTTCAACAATTGGCGACTTAATTGATAACGATATTACGTACTATTCCAATGTTGTCGGCATGTATAACGCCAAATAACCTTGATAGAATAAAAAATTTTAAATATTTTGTTGCAATTTTTTTTAACATTGTATAGAGTGAGCCAAACTTTTAGCGATTATTAAATATATATGTCAAAATGGAGAACGAAACTTTAGAAACAATCGTCGCCCAGTTGATAGCTGCACAAGAAAGAGACGCACAAGAAAGAGACGCGTACTTAAACTCTGTGCTGTTAAGCACCAAGAAGCCCGCATGGCAAGATAACAATTTTGTGAAAAACATCCCAGAATTTGCAAAATCTTGGCGAGCCTTGGAAACGATAAGCCTGGATCAAGACCTTTTGTCCGCATTCGTAAAAATCTACGCCGCGCTCATTAAGGAAGAGAAAAAAAGAGGCTTACCCAAAGGAATTGACATCTCTGCAGTAGAGGTGTTCTTACCCTACGATCTTGTAGACAGGTTCACAGTCCTCACCAAATCAAACCTGATAGAAGCCATTCTTAACGAAGGTATTACCCTATCTTTGCGAGGACAAAAACTATTACAACTGCGATACCCTGACACCTACAAGAAGCTCTGCGAAAAGCCCATGAACATTCATTTGTCATAACTAATGGGCAATCAACCACAAAAAAACGGCAAGACCTCTGGCCTTGCCGTTTTTTTATTGCAATTAAAAAAAATATCGCCTATAACCGCCACATACGAAAAATCAAAACAAGGAGCTGAAAATGGGATTTAATTGTGGTATTGTCGGTCTTCCAAACGTTGGTAAATCCACATTATTTAATGCTTTAACTCAAACAATTGCCGCCCAAGCTGCAAATTTTCCATTTTGCACAATTGAACCTAACACAGGACGAGTCGCTGTACCAGACAAACGCTTGCAAGCACTCGCAGATATTGTTCACCCCAAAAACATCGTCCCAACACAATTAGAATTTGTAGACATTGCCGGCCTTGTCAAAGGTGCATCAAAAGGGGAAGGTTTAGGCAATCAATTTTTAGCAAATATCCGTGAAACAGATGCCATTATACACGTTTTACGCTGTTTTGAAGATAGCAACATCACCCATGTCGAAGGATCTGTTGATCCGATTCGCGATGCCGAAATTGTAGAAACTGAATTAATGATTGCTGATTTAGAATCTCTAGAAAAGCGCTTTGAACAAACTAAAAAGAAAGCACAAACCGGAGGAGATAAAGAAGCGGCAGTTCGTGCTCGCGTCATGGAACCGATTATCATGGCATTAAGAGAAGGAAAACCCGCACGCACGGCAGCCCCCTCAAAAGATGATAAAGATGCCTACAAACAATATGAAATGATGCAACTTTTGACCTCTAAACCGGTCTTATATGTTTGTAATGTTGATGAAGAAAGTGCTGCAACGGGCAACGAATTCTCCAAAAAAGTATTTGAAAAAGCTGAAAAAGAAAACGCCAAAGCTGTTATTATTTCTGCCGCTATTGAAGCAGAAGTTGCTCAACTAGATAATGAGGAAGAAAAACAAGAATTTCTTTCAGCGCTTGGCTTAGAAGAGACAGGATTAACCAAGATAATCAAGGCTGGTTATGCCCTTTTAGGTTTGGAAACTTATTTTACTGCCGGACCAAAAGAAGTCCGCGCCTGGACTTTTATAAAAGGATCAAAAGCACCACAATGCGCGGGCATTATTCACTCTGATTTTGAAAGAGGATTTATTCGTGCTGAAACAATATCCTACGATGATTACATCAAATACCATGGTGAACAAGGATGTAAAGAAGCAGGAAAGATGCGTTCCGAAGGCAAAGACTACGTCGTCCAAGATGGCGATTTAATGAACTTCTTATTTAACGTCTAATCAAAAGCCACCGCAATGGTGGCTTTCTATTGATAATTAGGCACTCAAATTTTTACTTAAATCATGCAACAGAATCAAGATATTCCACAGCATCCATCGCTGCAATAGCCCCACTGCCCGCAGATATAACTGCTTGCTTGTATTTAGGATCTTTCACATCGCCGGCTGCAAAAACACCTTCTACATCCGTTGCTGAACAATTTTCGTGTGTTACAATATAACCTTTTCCATCCAATACCAAATTACCCTTAAAAATATCTGTGTTTGGTTGGTGCCCAACAGCAATAAAAACACCATCTGTAGCAATATGACGAACTGTATCTGTCTCAACATTACGAATACGTACTCCCGTCACTTTTTTAGGTTCTTCCTCACCCAAAATCTCCTCCACAACACTGTCCCACTCCACCGTAATTTTACGATTCTGTAAAATCCTATCTTGCAAAATCTTATCTGCTCTTAATTGATGCCGACGATGAACGAGAATAACTTTCTCTGCCAATGTTGCTAAATAAAGTGCCTCTGCCGCAGCAGAATTACCGCCACCAACAACAACAACCGTACGATTCCGATAAAAGAAACCATCACAGGTAGCACATGCAGAAACACCGTATCCCAGGTATTTTTTCTCCGATTTTATATTAAGCCATTTGGCAGAAGACCCCGTCGCCACAATAACTGCTTTTGCTTTATAAGAATGTCCGTTTTCCGAACTGCAAACAAAGGGACGATGTGCAAAATCAACCTCAACGATATGGTCGTTCATAAACTGTACACCAAGTTTTAAGGCTTGATTTTTCATCTTACCCATTAACTCAAAACCACTAATTTCCTCAAAACCGGGAAAGTTCTCAATCGCTGAAGTCATGGTTAACTGACCGCCTTCTTGATTACCTGAAACAATCATCACACGAACACCTGCTCGCGCGGCATAAATTCCTGCTGTATAACCGGCCGGTCCCGAACCCAAAATCAGCAAATCAGTCGTATATAGTGCCATAAATATCTCCTAGTTCATTAAATTTAAAGTATCTTCCCTCAACGCTTTTATCCGCGCAACTTTGTCTTTTTTTCCTAATAATTCATAAATTGCCACTAATTGACTACAAAGGTCAAGAGTATCTTGGTACTTAATATAAAAGCTCTCTTTTTGATCCGCAACCTCTACCAATGCTTTTTCCAAAAAAAATGCTTTCACATCCGGTTTTGACGCATTTTGAGCTAAGAACACATAAGCCGAAAACTTATCCTCCTTATCTTGATTTTCTGCCCATGCCTCCTCCACTTTGACCAATGCTTGCTCATCTTCTAGATAATAATAAACGTCCTTTAGAAGGAACAAAACATGTCTTCTTTCATCAAGATATCGAGCATGATTTAGTGCTTGATTATAATAAGCCGCTGCCAAAAAATATTTACCGCTGTCTTGCCCCTGCAAAGCTTCTTCATAATAAATATCACCAAGCTTCAAATCTACCTGATATAAAACAGCCATAACCTTTTCGTGCTGTTTTTCTTTAGGCTGCAAAAATTTCATAAAATAACGCAAAATCGCACCGTACTGTATAATTTTTGCCTCATCTGCCAAATACGGCTCTCTCTCTTTAACAATACGATACAAATTCAAAAAGCGATATTCGACACTGTCCATTCGCGTTTTGACCAACTGTGACATTGTAAACTCCGTAATAGATCATTAAGCTTAAAAGACACCGCCTGTATGTAAACAATAATCCTCATTATTAAGCGCATATTTCTTGTGTATAGAACATGTAGAACATATGCACCCACGATTCTCATGAATACAATTGCTTTTTTCAAAGGCGCAAAACATTAACTCCCAATGAGCTTCATTTTGTCTTTCCAAAACATCTTTATTGCTTCTCATCTTGTTTTTAAGTTTACAACTCGTTGTATATGAAGGACATTTCAAACATAAACAACTCTGAGCATTATCTATTGTTTTTTCCACACGCATATTTCTCTCCTTAAAACAGTTAAACAAGAGATAAATATACTTTTTTATCCATAAAACAATTATCCAATGGGCTAGATCTATATCCGCACGAAAGTCCCTTCTTTGACGGGAGGCAAAAAATAATTTTTAACACCTGGTAAGAACGAAATTCTATCAACACGAGCAAATAAAGGACCATCATAACAAGCCGCAATCATCTTATTAATCAGATCTTCTTCTCCCCTCATTAATATTTCTACACTACCATCATCTTCATTGCGAACCCAACCGGAAATACCGCCTATATCCAAAGCCTTATTTACAGCCCAACGCCTATAACCTATGCCTTGAACACGTCCTTCAATTTTCAGATAAACTTCTTTCACTCTTCCACCTTTCTAAATCAGATAATTTATCCTTAATTTCCCGATGTCTGAAGACAATTTCCTCTGTTTTACCCCATGTGCTCTGTTCCTTTAATTCCTCACAAAAAGCACAAGCAAAAGCTTCATTTGCATCAATAAGCCCCTCTTGCCACAAGACCCCTAACAAAACCGATCTTAGTTCCATTGCCGCCAAATAAATAAAGACATTTTGCTGAATTGTTTTTTGCTCTAAATAAGCTCTCAAACGCTCTTGTTGCCGCAAATTTTCTACCGGAACGCCGATCCCTTCTGCCAAAACAAAATGAGTCCCCAGCAAATCATTAACCGCCTTAATTTTCGAACAGACCTGTGGTTCGTACGGCTGATACAGAATAGTATCTGTTACAACAAAAGACACCAGTTTTTCAACAAACTCTCCTTTCTGAGACTTTAAGGCCTCAGTAATGATCGTCAGCGTATTATTTGCTTTCATCTTTCTTTTCAATCTTTCCGGAAAGTATATTAAACAGACCTTTAGCTGTATCCTTCACGGCATCAACACCACCATCTATGGCTTTTCCGACATCATCACTTGTTGCTTTTGCAATATTATCAGATTTAGGAAAGCGCGATTCATAACCTGTATCCTTTAAAGCGGTATAACACGGAGAATTATCGCTTTCCATAACCATTTGCGCACCTAAATAAACAGGACCTGTCATTGTTGCGCCAACAACATTCTTAACAACATTAGCCGTGTCAATACCATAGCTCGGCTTCTGTAGAGTACCTGTTACTCTAAACAAAGAAGATAACGCTTTTGCTATATTTGTATCCGTTAATTTACCACCAAAAGGCTTAATACCGATACTAATCTTATCATCTTTCAAATTAACCTTACCATGACCAACAACCGTAAACTTATCGGCATTAACAACTATACCATCAGGAAATGTTACTAGGCCATCTTTTAAATCAGCACGAACAACCGCACATTTCATAGCTAAATCATCATTTCCCTCAGTCAATTTAAGTGTACTAAATAACTGGTAAAGAAGGTCTGCCATCACAGCAACATTACCCAAATGCACAGAAGATTTATCAACAATGAGAGCAACCTGTCCATCTAAACTATCAACAACAGAGGCATAAGTATTTCCCTTTCCTGATAGTTTAACATATAAATCTGTAATACCGCCATCAATAAAATAAAAGTTATTGGATTTCATATCTAAAGACTTCATCAAATCCAACAAATTAACTTTAACAACATCCATATTAAGACTTAAGGACTTGTTAGCGCCATTTAAAACCATGTTAGCTTTGGCATTACCCTTTGCAAATATGCCATCAGTGATTTTAACTATTGCCTTATTATCATTAATTTTAGCATTCATAGCCAGATTTTCTGCAATCATAGCTTTTTTATTAAGAATCTTACCAATATGAACATCTATATCGGCATTAACCTTTGACAATACATCATACGGAATAGCTTGAGCAGGAACCATTGCTGTTGCCTCAGCCTTTTTTATCAAAGATACATTCCAAGCTGTTGATTGTTTTTTAGCAAATGAGGCAATATCAATAACTTCTGAATTAAAATCTGCAGTTACGGTTGGAACCTTGGTATCTAGATCAACATCTGCCTTACCAACAACAACATTCCCCGCAACTTTAACACTATTAAAGGCAACACCGATTTTATGTAAATCGCCCTTAACTGCAACATCAGCAGACTCATTATAGGTACTATCTTGCCCTAAGAAACCCTTAGCCTTGACATTACCATCAAAACTCAAATTATTCAAAGCATCAAATAACATAGCATCCGCAACAACATTAACACCCATAATGTTAACATCTGCTTTTACCGGATAACCGGATTTACTCGAAAGAAGCTTAAAATATCCAACTGTTCCTTTTCCTTGATACAAACCATCATTAACATCAACATCAAAGTCAATATTTCCGTCCTTATTTTCATCTAAAGCAAACTTCTTAATATCATAACTTTGCGTTTTTGATGTCTTGTCAATATAATTAATTTTAACATCTTCCAACATTACCCGTTTAATGGTTAATTTATTAAGGAGATCTTCAACAGCGTTATCTTTAACTTCTGCCGTTCCTTCAGCATATGCATTTTTAATCAGTCTAAAGTTAGAAGACGTTTTCTTTGCCTTCGGAGCGGTTTTTTCTACCTTATCAAAAGTCCAATTCGCTGTACCATCAGCTCTTTGCTGTAAATTAATCACTGCATTTTTTACCACAAATTTGCTAATAACATAGCTTTTATGCAACAATGGTAAAATAGCCACACCCACATCAATAGCACCGACAGATGCCATATTCTTATCTTCTGCCCATGAAGCATTAGCAAAAGATACATCCTGCAATTCCACGGTAGGACTGAGTGACGGCTTTATCTGAATATTACCGATAACAAGTTCTCGTCCGGTCTCTGCTGCGACTTTTTCTTCAATCCAGCCTTTATATTTATTCAAATCGATTTGTTTTAAAAAAATGTATCCACCGATACTGATAAATAAGACTAAGCAAACCAATATCAATAAAACAACTTTCAAAAACTTTTTCATCGGTAATTACTCCTTAAAATTCAACCCCAATGTTTTTATGCTTTCTTTAAAATAATCCGGCAATTTTGCCTTAACAACCATTTTCTTTTTATATACAGAAGATAAATCAATTTTATAAGCATGCAAGTGTAATTTTTGTACTAACAAATCATTTTTACATCTTTCTTTTCCAAAATATTTATCGTCACCGCAAATAGGTGTTCCTATATATTCAAGGTGTGCACGAATTTGATGCGTTCTCCCTGTCAAAGGAGAAGCCTCAACCAAAGCAAACTTATTCCCCACCGCATCAATGACGGCATATTGCGTTATCGCAGGTTTTCCCATGTCTAAAACCTGAACACGCCCATCTTTTTTTTCTAACGGAGCGTTGATTTCCCCTTTTTGTTTTGATGGGACACCATATGTCAGTGCTAAATATGTTTTTTGTAACGTATGATCTCTAAATGCCTTCGTCAGACTATCTGCCATTTTGCGATGACGTGCCAACACCAAAATACCACTAGTGTCTTTATCGATTCGGTGCACAAGTTTCGGCTTTTCCTCCAATCCGAATTTCAAAGCCCCCAAAAGTCCATCTACATGACGCTTTGTGTTTGTCCCTCCCTGCACAGCTAAACCGGATGGTTTGTTTAAAATGATAATATCATCATCTTTATAGATAACCATATTCATGATATATTTTTGATCATCATCAGATAAATTCTCATGCTTTGCTTCACATTTTTCATTATCAAGCGGAGGAACCCTAATCTCCTGCCCTTCTGCCAACCTATGGTTAGTTTCTGCACGTGCGCCGTCAACTTTTATCTGCTTGGTTCGTAAAAGCTTTTGCAAACGCCCCAAACTCAACCCCGGATAATATTTCAAAAACCACCGATTAAGGCGCATTCCATCGTCTTCTGATTTTACTCTAATTATCTCAACACCGGCCATTATTTTCCTCTATCATTTAATTTTTCTCAGGAATATCTCAAAAAAAGCAATTTGACAAGATGTATTTAAACTAATATGCCCCAATAACCGAACACGAGGTTTACCTTACCGGTAAACCTCGTGTTCAATTAGTGCCTTCGTACACCCTTCGGCCTGACACAGGGACGTCCGACTGTTTTAGGATTGTACCATGCTGCCTTTTTAGCTGCTCTTTCTTCAGCAATCAAGGCCTTAACATCAATAATAGGAGCCTCTCCGATTTTCTTTTTTTCAAAGATTTTAAGCTCTTCACGTTTCAAAATAATCAAAGTAACACTTTGAGCCGAAACACCATGCTGAGCCATAAACAGAAGAAACTCGACATGCACCTCAATCACATCAATATCCTCCTCTGTGCGCTGTATCAAATCCAACAGAAGAGCTTCAAGACTTCCAGGAATCATAATATATTAAAAATTGTTTAATGGAGGCATAATATCCAATTTATTGCTTATTGTCAATATTTTTGATTTTACGTTCGCGTTGCTTTTCTGCTCTCAACTTATCAAAATAATCGATTCGCTTCTTTATTTCTCGCTCAAACCCTCTATCTACGGGACAATAAAACCGACGACGACCCATTTCTTCCGGAAAATAATCCTGCCCTGAAAAACCGTCTTCTAAGTCTTGATCATAAATATAACCATCGCTATAACCTAAGTTCTTCATCAATTTCGTCGGTGCATTCAAAATATGTTTTGGTGGCATTAAAGAACCGGTCTCTTTTGCCGCATCAAAAACTTTGTGCATTGCTTTGTACACCGCTGCTGATTTTGGTGCTGTGGCCAAATAAGCAACCAACTGCATGATTGCCAAATCCCCCTCAGGACTTCCTAACCTCTCATAAGTATCCGCACAAGAAACAGCCTGCACAACAGCGTTCGGATCAGCAAGAGATACATCTTCAATAGAAAATCTGATAAGTCTGCGCAACAAATATCTTGGATCCTCACCCGAAACAAGCATTCGTCCGGCCCAATAAAGTGCCGCATCCACATCAGATCCGCGCAAAGATTTATGCACCGCCGAAATAAGATTATAATGTCCGTCTCGCCCTTTATCGTACACCGGCGCACGTGAGCGGATAATCTTCATCAACTTATCTTTATCAAAAATCTCTCCTTCTTTAGCATAGGCCCAAACGCTCTCCGCAATATTTAAGATATACCGTCCATCTCCGTCAGCCACCGTTTTCATTAATTCTCGAGCCTCTTCATCAACCGGTAACTTTCTTCCTTCCTCGCGTTCAGCTCTTTCTAAGAGTTCTTCAAAATTTTCTGCAGTTAAGCGATTAAGCACAAAAACTTGACACCTGGAAAGCAAAGCTGCATTAAGCTCAAAAGACGGATTTTCCGTTGTCGCACCGACAAGAATAACCGTACCATTCTCAACATAAGGCAAAAAACCATCCTGTTGAGATTTATTAAAACGGTGAATTTCATCGACAAATAACAGTGTTCCCTTACCTTGTGTAGCACGTCTTTCTTCTGCATATTGAAAAACACGTTTCAAATCCGCCACACCGGAAAACACAGCCGAAATTTGCTCAAAATAAAGATTTGTATACTCTGCAATCAATCGTGCAATCGTTGTTTTACCACAGCCGGGAGGTCCCCATAAAATAAAGGAAGAAATACGACCGGTATGAAGCATCCGACCAAGAGGCGAATCTTCTCCTAAAACTTGCTCTTGTCCGACAACTTCCTCTAACTTTTTAGGTCGCAACCTATCTGCCAATGGGCGCTTGACACGCGATGAAAATAATGTTTCTTCCATTTTTTAATATTCCAAATCAACAACAGATGTTTTAGTTCTTACTCTTCATTGTTTATCACTTCGATTTGACCGTTCTTAATGGTGTAAAGATAGGCATCTGCCTGCAAAACACCATCCTGATTAAACTCAATATCCCCGATTGAAAAACTTTTCATCTTAAGGTTGATAATATTGTTTATGACTGTTGGTTTATCATCTGAGGTATAAGCCTCACGTATAATCTCCATAGCGGCATAAAACAATTCAGAATAATCTGTCGTATCGGAACCATAAGCTTCTTTATATCTGTTTATGTATTGTTTTGTTGGAACAACAGCACCGGAAAACCACGTTCCCTCAAACAATGTTTTATCTTCAGGATAGCCAAAAGACTCAACTGAAGTAATTAAAATATCTTTATTAACCTCACGCAATTGTTTTACAAAAATCTGTAACTCCGGTGGCTGTAACTGAACAATCATAGCATCTGGCTTGTCTGCCAATATTTTATAAATCAAAATTTTGAAATCTCTTTCGCCACTGTTAATGGCATTGTCTGATATGATATTGATGTCATTATCATGTGCAGCTCGACGAATATAGTCAGCAACAGATTGCATCATCGTCGTATTTTGGATAACAAAAGCTACACGATTAAGATTCATTTTTTTCAATTCATCAATCATTTTTCCGGTATTTTTATTAGGCGGTGTACTGATGGTAAAATTATATTCGCCTTTAGCCACGTTTAATTCCGTCGCCATAGATAAATGAATAACTTTATTTTCTTGAGTAATTGGAGATACAACGGAACCAACATCAGAGCTGAGTGTCACGATAACATCAACCTTATCCATATCTATGAGCTTTTTGGCCACAACAGCACTTCTAGAAGCACTAAAAGCATTATCTTCAATGAAAAACTTGTATTGGTAAGCTGATTTTTTTGTTTTCTCATCGCTTTCAAATAATTTAATACCTTCCTTCATCGCTTCGCCAAAATGAGCATATTCTCCGGACATCGGATAAATAACGCCAATCTTAACAGTTGGCTTTTCCGCATTTTTTGGAGCATCTGACTGATCTCCACAGCAAGAAAGACTAAAGATTAAACATAAAATCAATAACAATTTTTTCATTTTGCAGTCCTCCAATAACACCCTACTAGGCCTAACATACAGATTCCATTCCGCTGACGAGCCACGTATAGCATAAAACATTTAAATCTGCAAACAAAAAAAAGACATACCCAATTTTGATATACCTCTTGACTCTATTAAAGAAAGTTATACTATCACCATAAACTAAACATATAAACAGGAAAGAAATTATGAGTTTTACAGATTTAGGACTTAATGAAAAAACAATTCAGGCTATTAAAGACTTAGGTTATGAGGAACCGACAACCGTTCAAAAAGACGTTATTCCTTCGATTTTAGAAGGAAAAGATATCTTCACCATCGCACCAGCCGCCTGCGGTAAAACTTGTGCTTACATCTTTCCTTTAATTGATATTATTTCTCAAAAAGCCGGTCAAACTATCTTGATAATTGCTGCTGATTCTAAAGAGTCTGTCAAAATTTCGGATAAGTTTGCCATCTTTAATAAATATCATGAAATCAACAACCAAGAAAACGCTGAAAATTCGAGCACTGAAGCCAATGTCATCATTGCCTCTCCATCCCTGTTATTGGAAAATATTGCCGAAAACAGCATTGATATTTCAAACATCAATATTTTAGTTGTAGATGATATCAATCTCATCAAGAAAAAACGCCAACTTTCTAATTTAGAAAAAATCTTAGAACAACTGCCTATTGATAAGCAAAATATCGTTTTCACAACGCGCCGCTCCAAAGAAACACAAGGTATTCTGGATAAAATATTAAAAACCCCTGCAGAAATTAAGATCGATAAAAACAAAGAAAGCGAAGCAGAAATTAACCAAAATGAACCAAGTTTACCGCTTAAAGATGGCTCGCCTGTTAAAAAAGAACGTCGCAGCAAATATCAACGTCGTGTTAATCACCAAGATAAAAAGGCTTTAGATTTAGCAAGACGTTTCAAAATATTTGGTAAGCAACCCCCTTCTTTTCTCTTAGATGATACAAAACTGGCTGAAGAAACAGATTATTAAACAGGAAACTAAAAAAAAGCTTGCGCTATTTTTGTCTCTGTTTTATAGAAAAGAAAAACTAACTTTAATATGGAGATGCTAAATGTCAGGACACTCCCAATTTAAGAACATCATGTACCGCAAAGGTGCCCAAGATGCTAAAAAAGCAAGAGTTTTTGCAAAACTTGCTCGTGAAATTACCGTTGCCGCCAAAAGCGGATTACCGGAACCGGATAAAAATCCCCGTTTAAGATTAGCCATTCAGGCTGCTCGTGCGGAAAGTATGCCAAAAGACAACATTGAACGCGCTATAGCTAAGGCAACCCAAGTAGCCGGCGGGGCAGATTTTACCACCATGCGTTATGAAGGTTTCTCCCCAAATAAAGTAGCAGTTATTGTAGAAGCTTTAACGGATAATAAAAACCGCACAGCAAGCAATGTCCGTGCTATTTTTGGAAAAAGAGGCGGTTCAATGGGTGAAACGGGGTCTGTTTCTTTCAACTTTGAGCGTATTGGCTACATTGAATATCCATTATCCGTTGCTGATGCAGATACAATGTTTGAGGAAGCATTAGAAGCCGGAGCTAACGAGGTTGTATCAGAAGATGATATTCACGCTATTGAAACATTGCCAGAAGATTTATCTGCAGTAACTGAAGCCCTTGAAAAGAAGTTTGGAACACCTTCTGCCTCTCGCTTGGATTGGAAGCCGATGGTAAAGACAGAAATTACAGATCTGGAAACAGCAAAGAAATTCTTAGACTTCATTGATGCTTTAGAAGAAGATGAAGACGTACAACATGTTTACCATAATGCAGATATAGCAGAAAACATTATGGCCGAGCTCTCTGAAGGTGAATAAATGCGAATATTAGGCCTTGACCCAAGTATTTCTTCAACAGGTTGGGGCATAGTAGATGTCAATGGAAACCGTTTGTCCTACGTGGCAGACGGTTTTATTGCAACATCTACCAAAGAAAAACTATCTGAAAGATTGCATAAAATATATACCGAATTAAAGAAAATCATTGAGCTTTATAAACCTGATGAGGCCTCTATAGAAATAACATTCTTAAACTCTAATCCGGAAACATCATTAAAGTTAAGTATGGCGCGCGGAGTCGTATTTTTAATCCCTTCAATCTACAACATTCCATTATTTGAATATGAGCCTAACAAAATAAAAAAGGCTCTCACAGGTGTTGGCAAAGCTGATAAAAAGCAAGTAGAAACCATGGTTAAAATCTTATTACCGGGCTGTCTTCCCAAAAACAATGACTCGTCAGATGCTCTTGCTATAGCCATCACTCATTGTAACTTGAGAAACAGCTACAACAACCAAGCAATATAAATAACAAAAATACTATTTGAGCAAATCAGAATTGGACTGTAAAAAATGCTGTGCGATGTCTTCGCCTTCTGTTAATCCGTCATAATAAAAGAAATTTTTTCCTTCATTTTTTAACTCCAAAACAGCAGGCTTTGTCATCTTTTCGTATTCATTCAATCTTTCGGGCAAAACTTCATCATCTTTTCTTTTAACCAACTCTCCCCCACAATAGACACATTTTCCATTGTGAACATCTTGCCCTTTACCACAAACTGAACATATACGACGATTCTTAACACGGGCTAAAATCAACTCTTTGGGAGTATCCCTAAAAATAACAGCACTGGACAACCCTTCCATCAACTGATCAAATTTTTTAACCTGCGCGACTGTACGGGGATATCCATCCAATATCAAAACCTTTGCCTGAAGCTTATGTAGCTCATCAATCAATATCTGATTGACCAGATCATCCGGAGCTAAACCGCCTTTTTTCATGGATGAAGATAGTTTTTGTCCTAGTACGGTATTAGCTTTACTTTCTCTACGAATGAGCTCACCCATAGAAACATCTGAAATTTCCTTCCCCTTAAAACCATATTTGTTAACCAGTTCCCGCTCTATACAGGATGCAATGTAGCCCTTACCTGAAGCAGGAGCACCAACTAATGAAATTACAAACTTTTTATCCATATTATACCATACCATCTAAAGAAACTTCCACATAAAAGCTTCAAATCTGGATTTGAAGCTCTTAATTACATCTCAAACTAATACTATCTTACGTAAGAACCCTCATATTCGGCCTCTGGCTCACTTGCAACAGCCGGTCCTCTATAAGGAACGTAATTACTTGGTTGGGGCGGCATAACACCTCCACTAACCGGGATAAAGGCAGCCGGTTGCATGGTTTGCATAGGAACACCATAACTTGGAACACTACCCGAATTAAAGTTATATGCCGGCATATCACCAATATTACCTTCATTATTTCTAACTACCGGAAGAAGGTTGTTAGATGTTGACGCCGGCTTATTTTGACCATTAGCTTGTTCACCAGAACGAGAACCATTAGAGGCCTTTGATGACTTTTTCGACTTACTCAACCCAGGCTTAAGCGGATATGCATCCTTAGGCAACCGTATCATTCCGTAGCCTGAACCACCGCCATTTGCCGGACCGGATAAACCGATAGAATAATAACCGCCGATATAACCATAATCCAAATCAATATAATCTATGGCAAACATAACACGAATGGTTGTTGTTCCCAAACTGGTCATTTCGCACTTAAACCCATTCCCGTTTAGGACAATATCGTTATTGTTCTTAACATACAGCATGGCCGTGTCCGGCTTACATACTGTGGGCGTTTGACCATTATAGCTTAAATTATATCCCAAAACCAAATTTAGCGCTGATTTCCCTTTATTTAAGGATGCATCTACAATTTTAACCCCATCAAAGAACACATAAGCCGGCGTTACACCTACTTTGGCCGGAACAGTCAAATAAGGATTAACACAGGCATGTGCCTGAGGATTAGCCTCACACAACAATGCTGTTGCATCAAGATTATTATCTATCAAGAGCGTCAAAGAATTATAAATATACTCTTTAGAATTAGAAAGCTCTGCCGGAGCACATTGCTTATTACGACAAATGGTAAGAGAATTTAACGTTGGCACTCTCTTATTAAAAACTGTTGCACTGGTTTTAGGATCATCTGTAAAGACATTATCTTCAACCAAAGGAACCTGTGCTGTTCCATCTGCCTCAGCATCAGACAACGGAATATATTCATATTCCCCACTATTCCACCATGAAGTATGACGTGAACACGAAACACTTCCTAACAAACTTGATACAAAAAACAAGCCACAAAATATTTTTTTATACACGCTAACTAACCTTTAATTAAAATTGAGTATATACTTTACAAAGAAGACTACATTGAAAGTAAAAGAATGGGAAGAAAATTGTCAAAAATATACACATCATATCATAACTTATTCTTATTACTCGCCGTTCTCGTATTAGGCATTTTTTCAACTTGCAGCGCAAAAGAAATTACTTCTTCGTCGCTTACTCCCATCAAAATAATTGATGGAGATAGCTTAGAGATAGGTGACAAACGCATCAGATTAATTGGCATTGATGCTCCGGAATATATACAATATTGCAAAGATGAGCATCATAACAAGTACCCCTGCGGAAAGGATTCGGCTCTTTTCCTGAAAAATATGATAAACAATCAACCAATAACATGCAAAGTACACAAAAAAGACCAATATGAACGCTATCTATGCACATGTTATGCCAATCATGTTGATTTAAATGCTGAGATGATAAAATCAGGAAACGCTGTTATTTACATGGAAACACCGTACCGAAAAGAACAAGAATTTGCCAAGAAAAATAAGAAAGGTTTATGGAAAGGAAGATTCATGCATCCAAGACTATTTCGCCGTCTAAAAGAACAGGAAAATTTAAATTAATTTGAAATTTATCTAAGTTTCCTATTGACTCCTGAAAAAACTTATGTATATTGCACAAAACAGTTGTGTTTAAAATCGAAAACAGGTGAATTAAAATGTATGCAGTAATTAAAACAGGCGGAAAGCAATATAAGGTAGCATCTAACGATGTTATCAAGATTGAAAAGATTGAAGGTGCCGCCGGAAGTGAAGTTATCTTTAACGAAGTTTTAGCAATGGATGAAACTGTCGGTACACCGTTTGTTGACGGCGCTAGCGTAAAAGGTACCATTGTTAAACAGGCAAAAGATGCTAAAATTGTTGTCTTCAAGAAGAAAAGAAGACAAAATTACCGTCGTAAAAACGGGCACAGACAAAACATCACAATCGTTAAAATCACGGATTTGTGTAAGAAATAGGAGTTTAAAAAGATGGCACATAAGAAATCAGGCGGTAGCTCATCTAACGGACGCGATTCTATCGGACGTCGTTTAGGTGTTAAAAAATTCGGTGGTGAAGCTGTCATTCCCGGAAACATCATTATCCGTCAACGTGGAACAAAGTTCCACCCGGGTAACAATGTTGGCATGGGAAGAGACCACACTATTTTTGCTACCTCAGAAGGTAGAGTTGAGTTCAGAACAAAAGCTAACGACAGAACATATGTCTCTGTTGTTTCAGAAAAATAATAAGACTCTCATAAATAGCAAAGAGGGGATGCCAAACATCCCCTTTCTTTTTCCAAAAAGCATTTAAGCCGGAAGCCGAACATGAAATTCTTAGATCAAGCTAAAATATATTTAAAATCTGGTGATGGGGGACGTGGTTGCGTCGCCTTTCGTCGTGAAAAATATATTGAGTTCGGCGGTCCAAACGGTGGAGACGGCGGCAAAGGCGGTAGCGTTTGGTTTGAAGCAGTCGAAAACCTAAATACGCTGATTGATTTCCGCTACCAACAACACTTCAAAGCACAAAACGGCCAACATGGCATGGGTTCAGAGATGGCCGGTGCCAAAGGCGAAGATTTGATTATTAAAGTACCTGTTGGCACAGAGATTGTTGCCAACGATGGTGAAACAGTCATTGTTGATATGGTTGAACCGGGACAGAAATTTATGATTGCCAAAGGTGGCGATGGCGGACGCGGTAATATTCACTTCAAGACTTCAACCAACCAGGCACCGCGCTATGCCGAACCCGGTTGGCCCGGGGTTGAAATGTGGGTATGGTTACGCCTAAAAATCATAGCTGACATCGGCTTAATCGGCCTGCCAAATGCCGGAAAATCAACGTTTTTAACAGCAGTCACTAAGGCACGTCCCAAAATTGCTGATTACCCTTTTACAACCTTGCACCCTAATTTAGGTGTGGCTTGGGTAGATAGTAAAGAGCTTGTCTTGGCCGATATTCCGGGACTGATCGAAGGGGCCCATGATGGTGTCGGGTTAGGTGATAGGTTCTTAAAGCATGTTGAACGCTGTTCCGTATTTTTACACATCATAGATGGTACAGATGAAAACACTGCCAAAAACTATAAAACTATCCGCAATGAACTGGAATTATATCAAAAGAACTTATCTAAAAAACCTGAAATTGTCGCCCTAAACAAAATCGATTCCCTAACAGAAGAAGAAATTGAAAAGAAACTTAAAGCTCTAAAGAAAATAACAAAATCCCCGGTATATGCCATCTCTGCAATTTCTGGAAAAAACACTATTGACTGCTTAAGAGAAATTTCTCATTTTGTTCCACAAAGAAAAAAGACTGAAACAAAAGAAGAAACACCAGACGAAGAGCCTGTCAAAAAAACATGGTCGCCGCTAGACTAATTTATGGAGTAAGAAATGAAAATCCAATCAGATGAAAAGCTATTAAATCTAATTCAAAAAACGCTGGATGACAACAAAGCAGAAGACATCGTAACAATAGATTTAAAAGGAAAGACATCAATTGCCAACTATATGGTCATTGCCAGCGGAACATCAAACCGTCACGTAGCATCTTTAGCAGATAAAGTTAAAGCCGAGCTTAAAAAGCATGGCTACACCTCATCATCAGAGGGAGAAGAAAAGGCAAATTGGATATTAATTGATGCTTTTGATGTCATTGTACACATTTTCTGCCCGGAAGTCCGCGAATTTTATAATCTGGAAAAAATGTGGAACAGCATTGCAGAAATGCGCAAAAATTAAGTTTATGAATAAAAAAAGGGCTTGATTTATTGAACAAGAACGTGTATCAATGCAAAAGCAGCATATTAGGGGTATAGCTCAGTTGGTAGAGCATCGGTCTCCAAAACCCAAAATAGAATTTTCCAAGTATTTAAATTTCCACATTTTTTATTGAATTTTCAAAGTAGTTAAGCAAAAAATTTTTTTTGCCTAGCGTACCTAGTCGTACCTAGGCGTTCTCGATTTTCTAAGCCGTTTCGGTATACTTTAGGTAATAAAAAACGAAACGGAGTTTTCAAAATGGTCAAAAGTTTTCCTGGAGTGCGAACAGCAAATCGCATAAGAAATGGTAGAAAAGATATTTACTTTTCTATCCGCTATACCAGAAATGGTAAACAATATGAAGAGGGCATAGGCTATAAATCAGATGGTTTTACAGCAGAGAAAGCCTATGAAATATTAAAAGAATTAAAAAACGATATAAAGGATTTTAAGGCGATTTCTTTACGCGACAAAGCAAACCAACGCGAACAAGAAAGAATTGCTAATGAGGCGGCAAATATCACGTTTTCGGAACTTTTTGAAGAATATTATCAGCCGCATATCCAAAATAAAGATAAAAAATCAACTTATGACCGCGAAGTCCATTTATATAAAAAGTGGCTTAAACCTTTTTTGGGTGGTGTTAAGTTAAACCTCATTAGCCGCATTAGCCTCATTAGGGTGTTGCAGGCTATGGATAAAAAGCATTTATCCAATCGCACAAAACATTATGCTGTTGCATTAACGCGGCAAGTTCTCAATTTTGCTATAAGGAATGAATTATTTTCAGGAGAAAATCCGGCAGCAAGATTTGATGAGCTGAAAAAAGATGATAATCGCCGTATGCGCTTTCTCTCAGAAGAAGAATTAAACAATTTATTGGCTGAAATTAAGAAACACAGCTATTCGGTATATTTAATGGCACTTATTTCCGCCGATTGCGGACTAAGAGCCGGAGAAATTTTCAAGCTGACTTGGGCAGATGTGAGCCTAGAAAAGCAAATGCTGTTTTTGCGTGACACCAAAAACGGTAGGAATCGCTATGCCTATATGACAAACCGCGTATTTGAAGAACTGTCAAAATTAAAACAGTTTGAGGGCAACGAATTTGTATTCCAAGGTAGAAACGGAAACAAAATAGAACACGTTTCACGCACTTTTGAACGAGCAGTGCGGGCATTGGGGTTAAATAACGGAATTACTGACCGCAGACAGAAAGTAGTGTTTCACTCCCTACGGCACACTTTTGCAAGCAGATTAGTGCAAAAACGCGTTTCACTCTATGAAGTCAAAGAACTATTAGGACATTCAGATATTTCAATGACTGAACGCTATTCGCATTTAGCTGATGAAACGCTACGCGAGGCTGTTTCTAAGCTTAATTAGGAGCAGTGCAGACAGTTTAACATATTATTTTGTTTATTATTTCGGAACTTCTTTAAGTTCCGGCACTCAAAAATATTTTTGCATCCGAAAAAGGTGAAATGAGGTCTTCGCACGTTGTCTCGGTAAGAGAGCCATGGTGGTTCTCCGTAACCATAAGGAGACAAAAAATGTCAAAAAACAAATCTTCAGCGCAACCTTTTCCAAAAGAAATTTTTGAGTTTTATAAAGAAAAAATTCTTGCCGAAGGTCCTTTAATTAGCCGAACAAGACTTTTACAGATTTTTCCTTTTTTTAATCGTAACACACTGAGAAATTGGGATGAAGAAGGAAGAGGAATACTTGGGAAAATTAATATTGGATTACGTCAACTTGCTTGTTATCCAACTCAAAATGTCGTGGATTTCATAGAAGATATGTTTTGTAGACACCCATTAATGTTAGCAGAACAAGAAAAAACGCGACAAAAAGAGGAACAAGAACGACGTAAACAGCAAGAAAGAAGAACCATTAATTATTACAGAACAGGAGAAACGAAATGAAACTTAAAAACATTTTGATAGAAAAAATGGAGAGAGAGGCGCAAGCCTCTCCACTCCCTCCGAGAAATGATGTTGGCTCATCAAATCTCGATAATAAAAATGTGTGCAATATCACCGAAACCTCAAACTTTTTAGATAGCGCCACATTTTATTCTAACCATGATATTAAAGTTATTCCGGTAAAAAAACAAGATAAAAAACCGCTAACTAACCACGGTTGGAAAGATGCAAGCACAGATAAAGTCGTATTGCAGGAATGGAACAAACAATTTCCAAACTGCAATATAGGCATTCCGACCGGTACTATCAACAATATATTTGTTGTTGATGTTGACGGAGAAAACGGAGCGCAATCGTTAGCAGCGCTTGAGAATACTTATGGCAAACTTAATGCGCCAACAGTTAATACCGGCAAAGGAAAGCATTTGTATTTCAAAATGCCGGAAAATGTAGATATTAAATGTAGTACAAGCAAAATTGCACCGCATATTGATATACGCGGCAATGGGGGCTATGTTATTGCTCCGCCCTCTATTCACCCAAACGGCAATAAATATACTTGGGTTAATTTTGACTTTAGTCAAGATTTCCCAAACGCGCCGCAATGGTTGGTTAATTTAATTACCAATCCGGCAGAATCTAATTTTGAAGATTTATTGGAAGAAATTGCAACATCCTCAGAGGGCATGCGGAACACGACACTTCTAGGCAACGCAATTAAAATTTGTAACAGCGCTAATAAACAATTTCTTGATATGGAAAATATTAAAAACGATGTTATTGATGCCGGTATTGCCTCAGGTTTATCTAGAGCAGAAAGCGAAAGAACGGTTAACAATGCTATGCGTTTTTCGGGCAAGTGTAACAACAATTCCATAGCCGACGAACCGGACATGGACGTCCTTAAAGTAAAGGACTTGTTACCAGCTCCAAAGCTGAATACACGCATATTTAAGGGCTTAGAACCTTGGATAATTCAGACTGCCGAAAACACAAATGCACCTGTTGACTATGTCGCATTTGCACTGTTAGCAGGTGCGGCAGGTATTGTCGGCTTATCCCGTTTTGTTTCACCTTGGGCAGAATGGGTTGAACCATGCTGTTTGTGGATTGGAACGGTCGGCGAGCCGAGCTCCGGTAAAACACCGGCAACAACACCAATACGGCGCATTCTGAACCAAATAGAGGAAGAACGTAAAAAGCCGTATTTTGCCAAATTAAATGAATGGAAACGAGATAAAGAAGTTTCCAAGCAGAAGAAAAAAGAATGGGAAGATAAAGTTAAGGAAAATCCTGACTTTGCACCTCATTTCCCTAGCGAAGCTATTATTCCGGTAAAACCGCAAACATATCGCTTTGTATATGGTGATACCACCCAAGAGGCAATCACCAAAGATATGGAGCGTAATATAAAAGGAGCAATCCTTTTCCGTGACGAGCTATCGGCTTGGATTTGTGGTATGAATCGCTACAACAGCGGCAGTTCCGAACGTGGATTTTGGCTTGAGGCATTTAACGGACATAAATTCGTATGCGACCGCGTTAAATATGATGATGACCGCTTAGAAATTAAAAATCTGTTGGTGTCGGTCTTTGGCACTATACAGCCTCAAAGGCTCGTAGACACGCTTTTTGATGACCGCGGCGACGGCTTCCTCGCGCGCTTTCTTTGGGTTTATCCAGCGCCTATACCGCCTGCTATCCCGCAAAATACTGCTTTGCCGGACACGGCACTAAAAGCCTTACAGAAATTGGATACATTATTAAATCCGTATGCCGATTTTGCAGAAGAACAGAAAAAATGTTTGTCATTAAGCGTAGAGGCAAATGAAGTTTTCAATGCTTGGTATATTAGGCATTTAACCAAAACCCAAAAAGAAGAAAGTAATATAAAATATTTTCTTGGTAAAGGGCAAGGCTATGTTCTTAGGCTCGCCTTACTTCTAGAGCTTTTGTGGTGGAGTAGTTCGGAATCTGCAGAGCCGACAGAAATCAGCGCGGAAGCTATCCAAGCAGCAATAAATCTTTATGACAGTTATTTATTGCCTATGTGTGAAAGGGTTTATAATATGTATTATAGTCCTGAAGAAAATATTGAGGCGAGAGCTTTAGCGCGTTGGATAATTGAAAACAAGCCGGAAAATTTTATTTTACGAGATATCTATAACAACGGAAACGTAAAATATTTGCGGATTAGGGAAACTGCAGAAAAAGGAGCTAAACGGCTTATAGAGCTAAATTGGCTACAATCTGAAACTTCCCGTAATAGCAATACCAAAGGCAAACGGCGCACAACCTATTATGTTAATCCAGAAGTTTATACTTTGGCGGAAAATTATTAGAAACAAGAAAAAGAAACTATAAAAATGAAAGGGCGAGCCTTAAGATTCGCCCTTTTGATTTGTTAACTTAGCCGCCCTAGAAATTTATTGCCTTTGTTCCACCGAGCCTCGTATTTATCCCGAACCTGATAAACCCAAATATCAGCCTCATATTTATCATCAACCCAACAAATAATAGCTGTTGCACCATATTCACTATCGAAAAAATACCAAATTTCATCTTTGCAATCAGCCTCATAAATATCTCTTGTTTTGTAAAACCATAAATCAGCTTCGTATTTATCGCTAACCAAAAATACTTTAACAACCTTCGGAGAAAAATATATATCATTTGTAGCATATATTTGCGCCATTGTTTTTTTACCTTTCATGAAATAAAAAAAACGCACCATTGTTTTAACGACACGTCACAAATATAGTCGGAAATATATCATTTAATCCCTGTAACTAACGGATTCGCTTACATTGGATATTACATTTTTTTGATTTTCAGGTGAAGAAATTGCCCCTATCATTTGAACAAAAATATAAAAAAAGAAAATAGATAAAATTATTGCTTCAATCTGAGGTCCTATACTCCAATAAATTTTATTATTCAATACTTTCCAAGCTTTTCCTCTAGTAGAAATAGCGTTCGGTCTTGTATATTTTCTCACTAAATCACCAATTATTGCTACGATAGAAAATGGTATAAATAAAACAAATATAAAGGATTGCTGGGTAAATAAATATAATATCAAGCAAACTACAAATGCTATAGTAGCATCTTTTATAATATCATTAATTCCGAATGAAAATTTTTCTTCCTTTAAGCGATTAATATTTCTCATTTTTTATCCCATCCACTAACCTGATCATTGACAAGATATATTTTTAAGGCATAACGATTTTTACCGGTTTGAATATATTTCCATGTTTCACCAAATTCTTTAGTACTACGCCATTCGCTAATATCAGCTGGATTGCCCAAAGAATCTAGTAATTGTGAAGCAGTTTGTCCAATCCAAAAACTTTGATTTAAAATACGAGAAACAATTTCTTCATCGTCATATTTAAGCATAAGTTCACAAATATGATTCCTTGTTTTTTTTACCATTATCAAATGCGAAAAGCATCTGAAATAAAAAATAATAACACATATACTAAAAAATATGAAAAATCCCCAACATTTCACTATCAGCCATGCAAATACTAATAACAATAAATATGATTTCATTAGACAAACCCTCTAGTTGCTGTTATGACATTTTTCTTTCCAGATTTTATAATATTTGAAAACATGCTCAGCTGTTTCCTTTGTATCTTTTCGGCTAGGTAACATTGGCTCATATATTTTGCAAAAATCATTTGTAGAAACGATTTCTGGTAAGGATTTAATCTCTGTAGCGCATCCCGTCAGTATCAGAATCAGAACTAAAATCATTATTTTTTGTGGCTTTAATATTTGTCTCATTTTTTACCTCCTTAATATTGTTATTCTCAGATTTTTCAGCAAATATTGTGCTGTATAAGTTTAAAATTTTCCCCTCTTTGTCCATTCTTGTGGTGTCTTTTATTAAATTAATGTGAAAAAATATTAATATAGTTGCTAATATAATGGCTTTTGCCGGTGTAAAATTATTTTTGTAATAAGTTTCCGTTGTTATATCTGTTTTCACCATTTTCAACACATACCCAATAATAACAAAAATTATCAGATAGATGCCCAAAGCAACTACCGCATAATCAAAATCAAAAAAGCTTGCAATGAATTTGCAAATTGGTAAAAAAGAGTATTTGCAAATAATATACCCCACAAAAGAAAAACCAAATGCAAATAAAAAATATTTATGTATTTTATTCATTTTATTATCTATTCCTCATCCTATAAATTTTTCTACATCACTTTTGTTTTCAGCGATTTTATAAGCATACGTTGTTGTTTTTCCCATGCGATTAGCTGATTTAAAACCTTTCGCAACCTTGCTCTGTAAATCTTTTAATAAAGATTTACTATTAAGCGTTATTTCTTTGCTTTTACTGGAGAACTTATAGCACAATTTAACTTGTGATGTTTTCCCGTCGGCAAAAGAAACTTCTATTTGTTTGTAATCTTCACCGCTAAGCACATCACGCCAATCAAACCAACAGCCATAAAAACCACCGCTCGCATTAGGTACCCAACCTATATTAAAATTATGCCCCTGCAATGTATTATAAAGATAATCAAACCATTTTTCGCTATTCCAAGTCATAATATCAGTGTCATCACAGGCTTTTACACGTTCCTCTACAGAGTTGAGCCGTTGATAAAAACTTTCAAAAATTATGTTGCCGAAACATTTATCCTTTAAAATATCCAACATATCTTGGCGTTTGAGTGAACAGCAATCGTTTTGCGGAAGAATAGAACAATCGGAGGATTTATATCCATATACATAATTTCCAGTTTTGAAATAACACACTTTGATTTTCTTATCGGAATTAATCTTTTCTTCATGAGAACGCATATTCCGAACATAGCGAATGATTTGGTCATCGTGTTCATTAGTATATGTCTTATCTTCAATAATAAGAATATAGTTTTGCGTTACTACTAAGACATCTATATTATCTACTTGACGCTGGATTGATAAAATTTCTTCATTTTTATCAATTTCACACTTTTCCAGAAACATATGTGCCATGACGTATTCATTAGGAAAATCCTTTTTATATTTTTCCTTTCCAAATGCCAACATATAACAAAGAAAAGCATCTTGCGATAATTCACTTGTGGCATAATCAAAAATATTCGGCTGATTCATTTTTATACACTCCACTATGAATAATCGCAAAACATAAACACAGTGTAATGTGTATTAAATTCGGTGTCAATCAAAATCACGAGAAAAAACACAGCCGACCATTATGGTATTTAACACATTAAAATGTGAAAATAACCGGTGATCTGAAAGGCTGAATATGACCGAATCAAATATAATTTTAAAAACTTTAGGTAGACGAATTGCCACACTCCGCAAACAACAAGGAATGAACCAAGAAGAATTTGCGGAAGTTTCCGGCAAGATGATTAACACAATTTCCAATATAGAACGAGGTTTAAGCGATCCGAAAATAACAACTTTGTTATCTTTGGCTGAAGCTTTGAATGTTCCGGTGGATTCTTTGTTTAGTGACAACGAGCAACCACCGATTGAGGAACTGCCGGAGAATGTGCAAGCCATATTAAAACTGATTAAAAACCAAGATAGCCACACATTAAGAGTTATTCAAAAACAAATTGAGGCACTTCTAGAGCTGAAAAGATAATTATTAATAAAAAACACAGAAATTGTCTTTGCATAAAAAAAAACAAATTTTAAATGATATTTATGAAAAAAATAATCACAAAAATATCTAAATATTGATTTTTAGCAAAAATATCTCTTGACTTCGTGCTTTTTCTTGTTTAATATGCACATTGTATTTGAATAATACACAAAAAAAGCCATCTGGCAGGATGGCTTACAGAGTTGGGAGCTTTGTTAAACTCTCGTAGGATTTTAATATAGCTCCTTAATATAAATATGTCAATGCCTAATTGCTGGCATTGAAATTTTAAGGAATTAATAAAATGATAAATATTAATAAAAAGGTCCCTTATACCTATATAAATAAGGAAAATGTAACATCTCTACCTGGTGTATATGTTATAACAGATAGTTTTTGTAACGTAAAATATATCGGACAAGCTAACGATTTAAAACGTCGCTTTGTAGAGCATTTATCAAGTAATGAACCAAATACAGACCTAAAACGTTTTTTAGCAAACAATCCAGGAAATTTATTTCATTACTGCGTAATAAATAATCAATTTGAGCGTAATATTGCTGAGCGGGAGTTATATTTTAAGTATTTGCCTCCGTTCAATTCTCAAATTCCGGCGGCATAAAATCCGCTTAAAATAAAAATAGGGCTATAAAGTTAATCATTGTAGCCCTATTTTTATCAAATATTAATATTTTTAATATATTCTTTGTTTGTTTTTAACAAAAAAGGTCATGATATGTTAATTGATTTTAAATTTAATAATTTTAGAAGCTTCAAAAATGATGCTATTTTCTCTATGAAGCCTTCATCGCTAAATGGCATTAATTTTCACGTTATTGAAACCAATTTAAAGAAAATTCCTCAACTTTATAAAACATCAGGTATTTTCGGACCAAATGCATCAGGAAAATCCAATATTATCATGGCTTTACACCTTTTTAAATATTTACTTAAAACAAGTTTCAAATCAGAAATCAATGATCTAATAGAAGGGGATAGATATTTATTTAATGATGAAAATCAAAATAAACCAACGTCTTTTGAAATTTCGTTTATATTTGGCTGCTACTGCTATAAATATGGATTTGAATATACCCCAACAGAAGTATTAAAAGAATTTTTAACTTATACCGATATTTCAGAGGGCGGATCAGCAAGAGAAAACGGAATATTTTATAGGGAAAAAGGTAGCGAGATGAAAGCCAAAAATATTCCACAATCGTGGATTAATGAACTTGCACCAAATAGATTATTCCTATCAGAAATTATTAATAATAGGCATAGTACAGATGAACATATGACTAATGTTTATAGTTATATCATTAACAAAATTCAAATTACGAGAAACAGTTCATCTAAAGGTCGATCTCTTGATATGCTACAAGGAGAAGATAGGCAATTAGTATTAAAATATATAAAAAATGCCGATTTAGGAATAGAAAATATCTCTGTTAAAAAATTATCAGCTGAAGATATTATGGAAGATATCAAGAACAATAAAGATAAAAATAGTAATAAATTTGCGCAACGACTTTTAGAAAATGTAATAGCGGGAAAAGCTGAAGTTTTAGATATAGCTGTTAGTCATAAAACAGAACAAGGAAAAATTAGAGAACGCCATTTAGAAGACGAATCAGAAGGAACAAAGGTATTTATAGCTTTTGCGGCTCCTATTATTGATACCTTAAAGAAAGGAAATGTGCTTTTTGTCGATGAACTGGATGCATCTTTACATCCATCATTAGTTCGATATATTGTCGAAATGTTTAATAATCCTGAAATTAACAAAAACAGTGCTCAACTTATTTTTACTTCATATGCTTTTTATCTTATGGATGGGGATGCATTATCTCGCGATCAAATATGGTTTACGGATAAAAAAGATTCTTATAGTTCTTCTCTATATTCGCTAAGAAAATTTGATGAGAAAAGAAAAAATAAATCTTTTATAGAAACATATATGAAAGGGAATTATGGAAGTTTTCCTCAACCAAAGGCTGAAGATTTTATAGACTTATTTTAGAATCTAAAAATACAAGCTCTAAAAATAGTCAAATAGCCAATAACTATCCCCAACCTATTGAAAATTAAGAAAATAAGTGTGGTAAGTATAAAAAATAACCGCCATACTAAGGGTGTGGGGCAAAAAAAGCCAAAACCTAATGAGGCTTTTGAGGCTAACGAGGTTTGATTTAACCCCAACAAAAACATTGTAAATAGGTATGTCCGAAAGGCTTTAGGGATAAAAAAGGGAAAAGATTTTACAGGTGTCTAATCGTTAGAAATTCAGACATTTACAAAAGTCAAAAATTCTTCCTTTAGATGAGGATTTTTTAAAGGCAAAAACCGCTGAAAAGCAATAAGTGTGCGGATTATGAAAAAAGTTCTTGATTTGTAAAAGGAAATGTTTTATAAGCGTTTCAGTTTGATAGGGGTATAGCTCAGTTGGTAGAGCATCGGTCTCCAAAACCGAGTGTCGTGAGTTCGAATCTTACTGCCCCTGCCATAAAAAACGTCCCTTTATGGGGCGTTTTTTGCTATAATAAATAATCAACGCCTATTATCGTTTTATCTATAGGAGGGATATTATTTTAAGGCCACAAAAAGCCTTGAAAAGTAAACTTTGCTAATGTATAGTTAATCTGTTATTTTTTTTGCTAATCTGAAAAACTACGGAGAAAAAATGAACGAAGCGATAATCAATTATCACGAACAACGTCGCCCTTTTGTAATTATTCCCGAAATTGGAATAATTTTCAGTCAAGTCGGAAAGCCTTTTGCTCATAGTGAACTTTTGAGAAATTGCGGTTTTTCGGAAGAACAAGTCCATAAAATAATTGAAAGCTGCCCACGAGGTTATTTTTTAAATAATCGACTGGTTATTTATCAGGGGGAAAATATCAATGAAGGAGAGAGTTGGATGCTAAAACCCGAAAATTACAAATTCGTTCGCAGTTTTTATCCTGATTTATGTCGCATTTTTGAGATTAATGCCGAAACCAAGATTTTTCTCGGTGTTAAACGCGAGCGCCCTGGAGAATTATGGCCTGTTATCAACGAAGTTGATTTGGAATTTTTTAAATAGGAACATCCTAAATGAAGTATATAACTGCTTTCAACAAAGAAATTGATACCCCTTGCATTGGTTGTACTGTAGCTGAGAATATACATTTCAAGGAAGGGCAGATCCATCAATCTAAATTATGGAATTTAGCTCAAGATTTTGAGATTGCTTACCCTGGAATGATTATTTTATCACCGACACGCCATGTTTCCACTTACACAGATTTAACTAAAAATGAACTAAAAGAATTGCAAGTTCTAATTACTCATTGCAAAAAGGCAATCAAAAGAATATTTAATTGCGATAAAGTGGCATATATGTTTTACGAAAAACCAACCGGGCATATTCATTTTATAATTATTCCATTACATGGTTTAGTAGAAATAAAAGATAAATATGCTGTTCTTGCCGAATTGATGGCAAAAGCAGAATTATTAAGAAATGACAAAGAAAACATGGCTCAAGTCATCAGTGTAATTTCAAAACTAAGAGAATATTTCAAAAACATCTAACCACATAATAAGTAACCGCCTAATTAAGGCGGTTCTTAAATTAACAATATAAATATATTTACTCCCGTTGAGATTTACCTTTCATCAGAGGCTGCTGGGGATCGGGTTTAAGCGGAGAAAGGCTAGACCAAACCCCATGGCCAACATAATATACATCAGAATTTATTACTACATTTTGAGGGCTTTCTTCTTCATTTTTATGACCTTTTTGTGCAGCATCGCGAGCTTTAGCATATTTTTTATATGCTTTTCTTTCCTCATCTGTCACAATAACAAATTTATCTAAAAAATGAGCAATTTCCATATCATGACGAAATGCATACCTTACAGCATTAGTATCCGTAAAATCTAAACTATCAGGAAGAAGGATATAATCACCATTAAAAAACGCAAAATATCTGTGACAATCGCCACTTTCTTCAACTTTACCGGAATATATTTCCTGAAAAGTGCCATTTGATTTCTTAAACCCTAATATTATTTGCTTATCTCCCTCAGTAACAGCAATTTCTCTAACGTTATGATCTAATATTTCACACTTTTTATCACGTCCCCACTCTCCAATAACATAAGAATTTTCTGTATGATTTTGATACTGTAAATCAGATACAAGATATTTGCTTTTATTCTTTTTATTTATTATCTCTCTAACAGTTACTTTAACATTTTTCGCATCCATCCTATCTATCTTTTCTTTCTTTCTGCGCTTTTCTTCAGACACAACATGTTCTTGTGACACATAAGACCTACGTTCGTCAATACGTTGTACCATCCGCCGATATCTTTCCTTAAAAGTCATAAGATCCTCCTTCTATGAACACTAACTCCAACACGCACTCTGTTTTATCATAAATACTTTAATATATATTTAATAAAGCTCTTTATCTATCAAGCCTTTTATCCAAAGTCGCAAAGTCAAATTTTAGTAACACCAAAATTATTTCAAGTTTTTAGGATTTAACCCTTCTAACTCTGGCAAAACAAACAATCCATTTTTACGCACAAGTTTACCATCAAACCAAATCTCTCCGCCACCCTGCTCTGGTGTTTGAATTTTTATTAAATCCCAGTGAATTGAAGAAACATTGCCATTATTTGTCTCATCCTCATAGGAATTACCAATAGCCATATGAAAAGATCCGCTGATTTTTTCATCAAACAAAATCTCTAAAATAGGATGTGTCACATATGGATTAACACCTAGTGCAAACTCACCCATATATCGGCTACCGGGATCAATATCTAGCATCTTTTGGAATTTATCATTATTTGCAACAGATGTTCCTTTAACAATTTTACCATCCTTAAATTCTAATCTGATATTAGAAAAAAACACACCATTATACATCGTATCAGTATTAAACTGAACATATCCATTAATAGAATTTTTAACCGGTGCCGAATAAACCTCTCCATCCGGAATATTCATCTGCCCATCGCAAATAATTGATTTTTGCCCTTTAAGAGAAAAACGCAAATCCGTATCAGGCCCTTTAATATGCACATCAGAAGTTTTATCCATTAATTTTTTAAGAGGTTTCATTGCTTTACCCATTTTGCTATAATCCAGCAAGCAAGCATTAAAATAGAAATCCTCAAATTCTTTAACAGACATCCGAGACATTGCCGCCATAGTCGCATTAGGATACCTTAAAACACACCACCGCGTCTTAGGTAATCTTGTCATCATGTGTACTTGATTTTGAAAGATTTTGCTATATCTTTCTTTATACTTACCAGCTATATCAGAAAAAGCAAACAAATCATCATATCCACGCACGGCAACATAACAATCTGCTTTTTCCATCAAACCTCTATGCAAATCCGCAAACTTTTGAATCTGCTCCTCGCTCGCACCCTCGATCGTACTACGTACAAAATTCATATCATTATAAAAATAAAAAGGCACAGCCCCGAGTTTTATCGCTTCCTTAATCAATTCGCTCAATAAATCTCTCGTACTTTCAGAAAAACTTTCCAAATAAATAGTTTCGCCTTTTTTCAATTTAACTGAATGACGTAAAATATTTTTTGCTAATATTACTAATCTACTATCTTTTTGCATAATATTCTCCCTATTTATCCCTACTACACGTATCACATAATCTTTCTTTTTAAACATTAATCTTAAGATACGCCCAGTTCTATCACAGATATTTTAATATATATTTAATACAAAAATAAAGAACCCTCATACTAATTTATATAAAAATCTTATTGCTTATTTAACATACCATATGATAAAATCCAACCCAGTTTGAACCAAATTTGGTCTTGAGGTATTAAAATGGCTGAGTTAATAGATATTTATGATGAAAATTGGCACCCAACGGGCGAGGTTTTGGAAAAGAACGAAGCCGAAAAACAACACAAGTGGCACTGTACTGCACATATCTGGATAGTAAACCCCAAAGGAGAGCTGCTACTACAAAGACGTAGCCCTTACAAGAAAACACTTCCTAACATGTGGGATATTTCCGCTGCAGGACACGTTAGAACAGGCGAAACCGTCATTGAAGGCGGAATTCGTGAAATGTATGAAGAGCTTGGTGTAAAAATAACAGCTGACCAACTTATTCTAATAAACAAAAATAAATCTTATACCAATCAACATCTGCAAACAGAGTTTTTGGTAAAATTAGATATCCCGATTAAAGATTTTGTTTTCAATGACAAAGAAGTTGTAGAAGTTAAATATATCCCCTACCAAGAATTAGCTGAAATGACCGAAGATGATATGAGAGCAAAAAATATCATTCCTCACAAAGGTTTTAAACAATTATTTGAATATCTGAAAAGCCTGTACAAATAATCATGGTATAATCTTGTAAACTTCTCAGCCCCGAGAGGATTTAGATGGTCATAATCCCACCAATCAGTATCCTCAAAATCGTTACGTTTATAAAAATCTAAAAACATCATATCTGACGGATATTCTGCCACTAAACGAAAAACGCCGGAAAATAACTCTTTTTCAGCCGGCAATACATTCTTGTACTCCTGGTGTGCCGGAGATAACACTAGTACAAAGTTATGATGACACTTTTTTGCTAAAAGTATCATTTTTTCCATATATTTATTCTGCAAGCAATTTCTCTGATTATGCTTCAACGCACCCTGCGCACGTACATTGGGATCTGTCTGACCTATTCTATTGACATTTTTTCCCTTAATATCAGGATTTTCACCATGATAAGATTTGGAAACTCTCAATTTTTCTGCTCTTTGCGTCATATAAGGAAGGTAACTTCCATATTTTTCCGATAAAATATCCCAATACCGCCGCGGATGTGGTTTAATCCCAAAGATTAAATTGTAATGAAAAGAGCGAAAATCTTCTTTTGTTTTAAGAACTTCATAACCCGGAGAAAAAACAGAATAAAAAAGTACCACTGTCTTGAGATTTTTAGCTTTTTTGCAGTATTTCTTATACAAAGAATATGCGTAATACAAATCTTGACTGGGCAAACAAAGATTATACTCATTTTTTTGCGGAATATAAGAATACTGCCCATGTGAGCTGCCTAAAATCAGTGTATCAATCTCAGGCAATTGACGATCCAGGCCTATTTTCTTTTTTAAGCCAACCAAATACGCTTCAATATGCGGATATCTTAAACAACGACTCATGCTCAATCCTACAAAACCCCTGTATTATAGGCTACATTTCTTAATATTTAACTAAATGTCATTAATGATGTTATCAATACTGCTCCATTTTGTAACTATCTTTGATATCTTATTAATCTTTTTTTGGTATTTTTTTTCTAAAATATCTGCATGAATAACGGTCATTCAAAGGAAAAATAATGCTAAAACCCAAATTTGCACTTATTTCAGACTTCGATGGAACAATAAGTGATAATGACTTTTTTTACTACATAACCAACCGCTATTTTAATAAAGACGCCCTCTCTCCCTGGCAACAATATCTTGTCGGCAAAAAAAAGCATTTTGATGCATTAAATGAAATGTTCCAAAAATTAAGAGAACCACAAAAGGACCTGAAAGAATTCATCCGCACTATAAAAATTGATAAAAGCTTTTTTGATTTGGCGGACTTGTGTGTAGAAAAAAACATCCCAATTTATATATGTAGTGCCGGATGCGACTATTACATCAACATCCTCTTAAAAAAAGAAATTTCAGCCTATAAAATTAACCTCATAACCAATACCGGAACATATTCTAAAAAGACGGGTCTCAGCATGACACCAAATAAACAATATTATGATGAAAATTTAGGAATATCTAAGGCAAAACTGGTACAAGATGTAAAAAAACAAGGCTATAAGGTTATATATTGCGGTGATGGTAAACCTGATATTGAACCGGCAAAACTTGCTGATAAAGTTTTTGCCCGCAAGACCCTCTTTAAGGAATGTCAAAATCACAACATTAACGCACAACTCTTAAATACTTTTAACGACGTCTGTCAATTCATAAAGGAAAATACACCATGAAATATCCATTAACAATAAATCGTCAAATCAATATCCCTTACTTATTAAAAATCGGCAATGGCAAAATCCGTAAAATCGGACGCTACCTATTTGATAAAGATATGCTAAAAATCGCCGTTTTTTGGGGTGAAGGGATGCCGCAAATATTGGGAAAAGATTTTTATGCCGGTATAAAAGAATATAACATAGAGATCCTAAAAGATGCTGTTGTCAACTCAATTGCCCTGGAAGATATAACAACCACCGCATTTAACCTCCCATCTGATGTTAATGCAATCATCGGATTAGGTGGTGGAAAAGCACTGGATTTCGCAAAATATGTCGCATATTTATTGCGCTTACCCTATATTAGTGTTCCCAGCTCTACTTCAAATGATGGTTTTTGTTCTCCAACATCTTCTCTAACCGTTGAAGGAAAACGTAAAACTGTCAAATCAGCTATTCCGTACGGTATTGTAATAGACTTAGATGTCATAAACAACAGTCCGGAAATTTTCCTTTATTCCGGCGTCGGCGATATGTTCTCTAAAGTAAGCGCTTTATGGGATTGGAAACAAGCATCATTAAAAGGCCAAGAAAAATACAATGATTTTGCTGCAATGCTTTCATACAATTCTTTGGACTTACTCTATATTCGCCATAGCCAGGATATCAAATCCTCGCAATTTCAAAGAAGCTTGGTAAATTCCCTACTTTATAGTGGAATAGCTATGGAAATTGCCGGCACATCACGTCCGGCAAGCGGTTCTGAGCACCTCATATCACATGCCTTAGATAAAATATCTGCAGCTCCAAAAATACATGGATTACAGGTAGGATTAGCAAGTTATCTATGTGCCATGTTGCAAAATAATCCCAGCACAGATGGGTTGCGCGATATTCTAACTAAAATTGGTTTCTTTAAATGTATAGAAAAAAATCCGTTTGATAAAAAAGAGTTTTTGGAAGCTTTGCGCTTAGCTCCACAAATAAAAGACAACTATTATACCATCCTTTCTGAAAAGGATAGTTTCAAAAAAGCATCAAAACTTATCAAAGAGGATAATATTCTTAAAAAATTGATCGTCTAGTCTTATAAAAAATCTCAAAATAATAAATAAATTCTTGACATTGAAAAAGAAAAACCTTTATATAATCCATAATGTTTAATGACAATTAAGCATTAATTGTCTGTATTAATCAACCTTTATGAAATGGTATAGCTATGGGAAAAACAAGTCCGATACAATTTTTTAGACAAGTCAAACAAGAAGTAAAAAAAGTTACTTGGCCTTCAAAAAAGGAAGTAATAAATGCCACGATCCGTGTAATGATAATTGTAGCTATAGCTGCTGCTTTCTTTTTCTGTGTAGACTTAGTATTCGGCGCCATTGTTCGTGCCATATTTAGATATTAGGAGTTTTTCATGACTGCTCGTTGGTATGTTGTTAATGTTTATTCCGGTTCAGAAAAAAAAGTAGCCGAGTCTATTCGTGAACAGGCTATATTAAAGAAGATGGAAGACAGAATACTGGAAGTTTTGGTTCCAACAGAACAAGTTGTAGAGGTTCGCAAAGGAACAAAAGTTAACGCCGAACATAAGTTCTTTCCAGGCTATATCCTAGTTAAAATGGAAATGAGTGATGATACATGGCATATCGTAAAAGACACGCCGCGTGTCAGTGGTTTTCTTGGCAGCCGCAATAAACCGCAAGCAATTAGCGAACGCGAAGTAAAACGCATTATGGATCAGATTGAGCAAGGTATTGAGCGCCCATCCACACAGATTTACTATGAGGTTGGCGAACAAGTGCGGGTTAATGATGGACCTTTTGCCTCTTTTGTTGGTGTTGTTGATGAAGTTGACAATGAAAAGTCTCGCTTAAAAGTTTCCGTTTCAATCTTCGGTCGTTACACACCGGTTGAATTGGAATTCAATCAAGTGGAAAAAGTTTCGTAAATAAAACACCCACAAAATGTGGGTGTTTTTTTAAACTACTGTTTCTGAACAAACTTTATTATCTCTCTCTTAAAAATATCAATATCCCTTTTACGCCAATATTTGGAAAAATGGGATATTAACTGCTCAATGATATGAAGTCTCTTTAGAAAGACAAAAGAACTTTTGTACCTCAAATCATATAACCACCCCAAAAATACCAATGCAAAACCTGAAAAAGTATCCGCATTTCCTCTATCAACGGAACGATGCGCCATAAAATCCTCCAAAACCTTATCGGAAACCGTCTTACGAAAAGGGTGAGAGCAATAACGTGACACAAAAAATACCTTCCGCACTTTTTCAAAATCATGAGCCAACAGATAAAGATTGGCAAGCTTATCTGCATCACGAACCAAGAAAGCAACCTTTTCAACACGCTTTCTTTCTTCTAAATCAAGGCTCTTATATTCAGCATCCTCATATAACCGCTCTATAAGATGACCATGATGGCGAACGGACAAAACAGCATCTTTATGATTAAACAACTTTGTTTGAGCTAAAAATGCACCTCCATAAACACCATGATTGATAAAATGCCCTTTTTCTTTTTCCAATATCTCATAAAAGCGACGAATATCATGTAATAAAACAATCGCTCGATAATAATCTTTCTTTTCAGGGGAACACTCAGCAAAACAAGCCTCGTGCTTTAGTAAAAAGTTCCCTGCCCCCAAAACTTGATAGGAATGCTTAATTTTCTCATCCATAAATTTCTTTTGATAATCCGTATGTGCAAGAGCATATTTTTCTCTATATTCCTGATTTAAAATATTTTTTGCTTCCTCAAGATACATATTTCCCTCCAGATCAACCTCTTCACACAACAACATAATAAATTTTTAAGCAAAAGTAAAAGGAATTTCTTTTTTATCAGAAATTCCTTTACTATAAGACCACTTATAAAAAACTAGAAGCCTTCTGTATCTAAGCGTTTACGCAACTGCTTTCTAGATCTTCTGATAGCCTCAGCCTTACGACGAGTCTTCTTTTCAGAATTCTTCTCATGACAACGGCGAAGCTTCATTTCACGGAAAATACCCTCGCGTTGCATCTTCTTCTTCAAAATCTTCAAAGACTGCGCAACATCATTGCCAATAACAATAACTTGAACCACTTAAATCACCTCTTTTCTATCTTCTATAAGTCAAATTTGGGAGTCTTTATATCATACATTTTTTATATTGCAACCAAAAAATAACACCTCAAACCAAATTTTGTAACTGATTTTTAACAACTATAGCGTAAAATAAGCAAAAGAAAAGATTTATAGGATAAAGACATGATACAAAATCCAATAAACCCAAAAGATGTTTATGAATTAATAGAAAACGACAAAGGTGAAATAATGGTGTTGCTGTTTGCCGATGGGCAACCACCAGAAAAGCCTTTTTATTATCTAAACGAACAGGAAAAAACTCTGGAATTAATGCGATCACCCTCTGACAGTATCTTGATAGATGGATTGCAAAGCGTTTCTATTGAAAAAATAAAACCACTTTCTCAAATCTATGTATGTGAAATGAAATACAATGAGGACGAAAATGCGGAAGATGAAATCGTTTACGCATACACGGCCACATTAAAAAAAAAAGACCAAAAGCCCCAGCAACTACAAAAAGAAGATCTCTCCGAAAAAGCCCGCAGAGCAAGGGAAGAAATCCTGAAAAAAGCACAAAAAAGCTAAAAAAGACTTCCTAGCAAACATAAACAAGGAATTTTATGAAAAAAATTGATAAAATAATTAACTTTATGCGAGTATTAGAGGAAGTTTGTATCGTAAAAAGGGATCTGCTTCTCTTCGAAGGAACCACGGAAGACGATGCAATGCATATTTTTAAGCTCTCCTTTTTAGTAATGCTCATTGCACCTTATTTACAAAAACCGATAGATTATACTAAAATGCTAGAAATGGCACTTGTTCACGATATTGTTGAAGGAAAAACTGGAGATTATACGGTCGCCAACCAGCTAACCAACCCAAATTTAAAAAAGGAAAAGAAACTAAAGGAAGCCAAAGCCATTAAAGAACTGAAAGCCATGCTACCAACACCAGTTGATAAAAAAATTTATCAACTTTACCAAGATTATGAACAAAAGAAGAGCCGAGAAGCAAAAATTGTTTCTGTTCTTGATAAATTGGAAGCCAATCTTCAAGCCAATCAATACCAAGATGGTAATGTTACCTACTGGGAACAATGTGAAAATGGCGCTCAATATTACAAAATAGTTCTACAAAAAAAGAAGCTTGTTGAAGAAATTGAAGAACCAATTATCACAGAATTAGAAAAAGCTATAATCAAACTATCAAAAGAAAATATGATAAATTGTAAAATAAGGAAATAGAATAAGATATGTTGTTATACATTGATAAAAAAAAAGAAAAACGTCGTAAAATAAAAATGCTTTTTTTAATTTTACTAAGCATCTTTATTCTATTGGCTAATTTTTCACATTTCTTTTATGCTTTACACCACACACCCCAAAAATTAACAACTTATAAAACATCAAAAAAAACAAATGATTGGTATTTCAATGCTCAACCATCCATTTTATTCGCCTCCAAAAAAAGCCCTATAAAGGCAATTCTCATACCGAAAGAAACGTCCCGAGAAAATCTAATTACAGCAATCTCTATTTTTGCCGAATTAAAAGACAAAATTCAAACGCTAAAAATCTCCCCAAAAATACCTCTTTTCTCTGAAATAAAACAAGCTGCACAAATATTTTCTCCAGACCTAAAAATTTCAAATGAAAATTTTGATACTATCATAACCTATGATATCAACGAAATAACTGATTTAATTGAAAATGAACATTTATTCCCTTCAACTTTTAATTACAAACAAGCAACACCGCTTGAAAATACACATGAAGTGAAAAGCCTAATTGACACCACATTTCCACTACCAATCCCTCCCAAAAACATTTTAGAAAAGGAATGGCGGGCCCTAAATAATTTTACAAAAGATAACAAAAAAAGCCTAATAGATTTCATTAAAAACGATACACCACCGATATTCGCCGCTCAAAATGCATTTCTAAAGAACATACGTATTTGCATGACAACAGAAAATGACACATTCTGTAGAACGCAAGACAACATCTCTTTGCAAAAAAATATTATCGACATCAAAAAAGAAATACCAAAGAATCAATCCGTTAAAAGATTAGTACTTTTAACCTCAGACGAGAAAATCCCAACCTTAAAAAAACAAAAATTAGAGCAAAATGAAGGGCTTCATTTCTGCTACCAAAATAAAGAGGCCTTTATTTTCCCGAAAGAAATACCATCTTTAGATAATCTTAAAAAAGATTTAGTTAAACTCAAAGAAAAAGCAGGAATAAACCCAGAATATACAACGACTGATATGAAACTTTACAAATTTAAGACAGTGGAGGTCAATATAGATGAAAAAATATAACGGCTATGAACTGAACTATACACCAGAAAAATTAAAAAAGATGGTAACTCAAGAGATGAGCGATATTGAATTGCTATCAAATACATCTCCAGAGTATAATGCTCTACATGAAAATGATAAAAAAGCTCTTAAACATCTGGTTGCAGCTGCAAAAATTTTAAATAATGTTGCACTTCAGCAAGACAATGCGCTAAATATCGCACAAAAAGAAGCTCTGACCAAAGCTGCCTCTTCCGGAGATGAACATGCGGCTCTTGCCCTAAAACTATTCAACTCATTAAACGGTGTATCCGGGTTAAATGGTGTTAATAGAAGACCAATTACTATTTTTAAAGGCCTGAAAACGCCCCTAGGCAAAAACTTTTATCCGGCAGACCTGAAGGTAAAAGAATTCCACAAAATTTTACTGACAATGTTCAAAGAAAACAAAATAAAAGAAATACAGCAGATATTATCTGCCCGAACCATGGTTGTCCGTGATAATAAAGAACTAAAAGCCATTGACTACACACAATATTTTAAAAAAGAATTTGATGAAATGGCAAATGAGCTAGAAGTGGCTGCACACTACTGCACAAATGATCTATTTAGAGAGTATTTGCAATGGCAAGCCCAAGCCCTTATTCAAAACAACCCGGATATGGATATGCTTGCTGATAAACACTGGGCAATGATGCAAGATACACCTCTGGAATTTACACTAAGCCGAGAAAATTATGATGATGAGCTCACTCCAACCGTGTTGGAAAACGAAAAACTAGCTGAATTAGTAAAAAAACATCATATAGAAGTTATTGCCAAAGATATGTTGGGTGTCCGCGTTGGCATTCCCAACAAAAAAGGAACAGAATTATTACTCAAATTCAAAAAAACAATGCCCACACTAAGCAACTTGATGCCTTTTGCTGATAAATATAAACAGGGCATCAGTTCTAATAAAAAAGAGATTAAACAAACAATGGTTGATGTAGATCTTGTCAGCCTAACCGGGGACTATGCCCTCTGTCGCGGAGGATTAACCGTCGCGCAAAATCTACCAAATAATGACAAATTGGCTGTTAAGATGGGTGGAGGCAGAAGAAACGTTTACCATCGTCAAGTTCGTTTGGCTCGTGATCTAAAGAGAACCCAAAAGATGCTCAAAGCTTTTCTTCATCCGGATTTTCATAAATATTATAATAAAGAGGCCGACCACATTTTTGTTATTGGTCACGAAAATGGCCATTCTTTAGGTCCATCAAACGAATATCAGAGCTCTCTTGGAATATGCAAATCTATTATAGAAGAAAACAAAGCAGACAGTATCTCCATTTCTTTCATGCCGGAGTATGTTAAGCGTGGTATCATTACCGAAGAGCAATTAAAAGAAATTTATACTACTTGGCTGACATTGCGCTTGCTTTCGCGTGCCAGACCGGTATTTCCAACCCAAACGCATAGAATAGCCGATTTAATTGAGTTTAACACCATGTTGCGCCACAAAGCTATTTTCTTTGATGAAAATAAGTTAATGCACATAGATTTCAAAAAGGTTACCCCAGCTGCATATGAAATGCTTACAAAAATAATTGATGTTCAATTAAGCAAATCACCTCAAAAAGCCCGCCAATATATTGAAAAAAACACAACATGGAATGAATTACATGACTATATTGCATCAATTCATAAAAAATTAGGCTTGAAGAAATATAAAAATATTATAAGCTATTTCTAGAACTTTTAGGAGAAAAAACATGTTTGGACGATTTATCTATGGACAATGCTCTTTATCTGAGGCCTTTTGGAAGTTTTCCGTTTTAGGGCTTTTTGTCATCAGTGGTCTGTGCAGAGTTTTAATGATTTTGTTAAAGCAAACCGTAAATTATGATCCTAATTTCTTTCGAGTTCTGATCAATAACCTATCTTTAATTAGCATGAACCCAACAGCTCTTGCTTTTCTAGCATTTTATATTGCCTCGTTTTTGGCTCTATTGGTTTATTGCTTTATATGTGTTATTGGTATGTGGAACACCTATAAAGAATATAATAAGAGCAAGACGTTAGCCATAATTAGCACATTGCTAGTTATTGTTTTGGCCGGATTTGCTGTTAAATATTCAATTTACTAATACAACTCTAAAAACAAAACAGGGGGAACACAAAAATGCTCCCCCTTTTAAAAAGTACAGACTAATCTTAAATATCCAAATTAACAACATTCAAGGCATTTGCCTGGATAAAGTCTTTTCTTGGCTCGACAACATCTCCCATCAGCGTAGAGAATACTTCGTCAGCCTCTTCCATTTGATCTATCTTAACCTGCAAGAGTGAACGAGCCTCAGGATCAAGTGTTGTTTCCCACAGTTGTTCCGGATTCATTTCACCTAATCCTTTATACCGCTGAAGAGTAATACCTTTCTTTCCAGCAGCCATAACAGCGTCAACCAAAGTAACCGGACCGGAAACAATCGTTTCAACACCGCCTTTAGAAACAAGTTTCAAAGTAGACATAAAGTTTTCAGCCAAGAAATCTTTCATACCATTGAGCAACCTTGCTTCACCACTCTCTAAAACAGAAGCTCCGATAATATGTTCCTCTTTAACACCACGCAATGTACGATTGAATGAAATATTGCCATTATCAAGAATTTCTGCCTTCCAGCCACGGTCATATTCCGCCTCTAAATTATCCAAACGCATTGCCAACTTAGAAAGCTCAGGTTGTAAACTCTCCTTATTAGCCAGAATCTCTTTATCAAACAAACCGCATATAGCCATTTGTTCCACAATATGTTCAGGAGCTTTTACACTTAGCAACGACACAAGATTACGGGCTTTTTTCGTACTTTCAACATAGCTAACCAAATCCTGCCCCATAATACGTTCACCGTTTGCCATCTCCAAATAAGCATCTTCACAACCGCCATTAATAAGGTAATCCTCCATTTCTCTATCATCCTTAAGATAGATAATAGAATTCCCACGTTTAGCTTTATAAAGCGGTGGTTGGGCAATATAAACATAACCGCGTTCTATAAGTTCCGGCATTTGACGATAGAAGAAAGTTAACAACAATGTACGAATATGTGCACCATCAACATCCGCATCCGTCATAATGACAATTTTATGATAGCGGCATTTATCTGCATTAAAGTCATCTCGTCCGATTCCGGTACCAAGTGCGGTAATAATTGTACCGATTTCAGCCGAATTAAGCATTTTATCAAAACGTGCACGTTCAACGTTTAATATCTTACCTCTTAGAGGCATAATGGCCTGATTCTTTCTATCACGCCCTTGTTTCGCAGAACCACCGGCTGAATCTCCCTCCACAATAAACACTTCTGAAAGTGCCGGATCTTTTTCCTGACAATCTGCCAGCTTACCGGGAAGACTGGAAATATCTAAAACCCCTTTACGACGTGTCAACTCACGAGCCTTACGCGCAGCTTCACGAGCTGTTGCTGCTTCAACAATTTTTCCAACAATAATTTTAGCCTCCGCCGGATGCTCATCTAACCATTCCTTAAGTTTATCGCCAATAACACCTTCAACAACCGGACGCACTTCAGAGGAAACAAGTTTATCCTTTGTTTGCGAAGAAAACTTCGGATCCGGCACCTTAACAGATAAAACACAAGTCAAACCTTCACGCATATCATCACCGGTAATAACCGTCTTGTCCTTCTTTAAGAGACCATTTTCTTGAATATAGTTATTAACGGTACGAGTAAGTGCTCCCCTGAAACCCGCCAAGTGCGTGCCACCATCTTTTTGCGGAATATTGTTTGTAAAACATAGCATACTTTCGTTATAAGCTTCCGTCCATTGCATAGCCACATCAACTTCTATATGATTATCCATGCCCGAAAAATTAATAATATTTTCATGCAACGGCGCCTTCGACTTATTTAAATGGGTAACAAATGCATTCAAACCACCCTCATAATGGAACACTATCTCCTGAGGTTCGTTTCCACGATTATCAATAAGTTTAAGATAAACACCTGAATTTAAAAAAGCCTTTTCACGAATAGCCCGCTCAAGCACTTCATAGTTAAATTCTGTTTGCGTAAATGTCTCCGGAGACGGCAAGAAAGAAACCTCAGTACCATGTTTACCGGGTGTTGAACCGGTAACATGAATATGTTCAACCACATTACCATTTTCAAAACGAGCTTCATACTGTTGATCATTTCGCCAGATCTTAAGTGTCAACCATGTGGAAAGTGCATTAACCACAGACACACCCACACCATGCAAACCACCGGAGACCTTATAAGAATTATTATCAAATTTACCACCGGAGTGCAACTCTGTCATGATAACTTCTGCAGCAGAGACCCCTTCTTCATGCATATCAACCGGCATACCACGTCCATTATCACGAATAGTTGCCGAACCATCCGGATTAAGAATAACTTCCGTTTTATCACAATAACCGGCTAAAGCCTCATCAATAGCATTATCTAAGACTTCATAAATCATATGGTGAAGTCCTGATCCGTCATCCGTATCACCGATATACATTCCAGGTCTTTTGCGAACAGCATCCAAACCCTTCAAAACCTTTATCGAATCAGCATTATAGCTCTCTTCACCTTTAATAATTTCTTCTTCTGTAAATTCTGCCATGATAACCTCTTTTTGTCCTTTAATTCTATGTCTTATAGGAATATAGCATAGCCATATTTTTTAGCAAACAAAAAATCCCAAAAAGAGCAACGTTATCAACAGAAAAAGGCCCAAAATTTCTCTTAAAAAAACCGGATCAACAAAAGCACTAACAAACTCCCAAAAAAGAGTGTAAAAAGTTCAGATTTACCTTATAAATATCTATTATTTACTTTCTTACATCAAAAATCTCAAAACTTTGACGAAGATAAGTTATCAAATCATCATTTTCCACAAGTGCCGAACATTCACTCTCTGTAGTTTTTTTATCATCTGGTACAGGGCGATATTTTTGCAAATAATATTCCTTAACCCCCATACTTTTTAACGAATGAGCAATATCATATATATCTTGTATGGATAAAAACCGTGGGTCGCAAGTTGTCCGACATTCAAAAGCTTTTTTAGAACAACACAAAAGTCTCAAACTTTCTTTGACTTTTTGAACATCAGCCAATCCACCGGTGATCTCCTTGTATTTTTCTTCAACAAAAGGGGCTTTAACATCAAAACCAACCCAATCGACTTTGGGTAATATTTCCTTAAAAAACGAAGGAAAATATCCGCCGGTATGGAGTCCGACCTGATAGCCCAGATCACGCACTTCTTTAATAGCCTCTGGAAGATCCTTTTGTACCAAGGGCTCTCCACCGGAAAAAACCACCGCATCCAGTATTCCTTTTCGCTGTTTTAAAAAATCAATAAACTTGTACCAAGCAATGTTTGTCTCTGCATTAACATCTTGTAAATTCTTATTATGACAGTACGGACAACGCCACGGACACCCCTGCATAAAAACAACAGCTGCCATCCTATTAGGAAAATCGACGATACTGAATTTTTCAATACCGCCGATTCGAATAGAGCTCATGACTATTTCTTATGATTTAAACACAAATTTTTTACGCTAAACCCTACTCAGCTGCCATAGACATTACTGTATCAGACTTGCAGACACACTCGCGCGCTTCACAACCGGAAACAGCCTTATCTTCACAGAAACACACTCTGGCATTAAATTCTCCCTTCTTGCCAACATTAAATTCTGTCGTCGGACGAAGATAACCCATCACACGAGTATAAATCTCACAACGCTGTCTTTCGGAATCATCCAATTTAACATCGTCAATATTAATGATATTGCTCATTTGTCTCCCTTTCATACTTATATATATTACACCACTTCTTGCATTTTTGCAAGATTTTTTAACTTCTCTGCCTTTTTCTCTTTATCGCAGATTGGGCAGAATTCATGCTCACCGGCAATGTATCCGTGCTTTGGACATACGGAAAATGTCGGCGTAATCGTGATATATGGTAGACGGTAATTAGCCAATACCTTCTTCACAAAATCACGACAAACTTTTGCAGATGAAATACGTTGATTCATAAAGAGGTGAAGCACCGTACCACCTGTATATTTTGTTTGCAGTTTAGCCTGCAAATCTAAAGCCTCGAACGGATCATCTGTGTATCCCACCGGCAATTGAGAAGAATTTGTATAAAACGGTGCATCAGGAGTCCCCGCCTGTATAATGCCCATATAACGCTTTTTATCTTCTCTGGCAAAACGTGTTGTCGCACCTTCCGCCGGAGTTGCCTCCAGATTATACATATGACCTGTTTCTTCTTGAAATTTTACCAAACGATCACGAATAAAATCTAAAAACTTCTCTGCAAAAGCCTGTCCCCAAGCATCTGCAATATTGTGCTCATCATTGGTGAAATTTCTAATCATTTCATTCATACCATTAACACCGATGGTAGAAAAGTGATTGCGTAATGTTCCCAGATATCTCTTTGTAAACGGGAATAAACCGTTATCAATCAGTCTCTGAATAACTTTTCTCTTAATCTCCAGAGATGTTCTGGCAATATTCATCAACTCATCAACTCTGGCAAATAGCCCTGCCTCATTACCTTTATATACATATCCGAGTCTCGCACAATTAATGGTAACGACACCGACTGAACCTGTTTGCTCTGCTGAACCAAATAACCCGTTACCACGTGCTAAAAGTTCTCTTAAATCCAATTGTAACCGACAACACATAGAACGAATTTGTCCCGGTTTTAATGAAGAATTGAGGAAGTTCTGAAAATAAGGCAATCCGTATTTTGCTGTCATCTCAAATAAAAGTTCCGTATTTTCATCTTCCCACGGAAAATCCCATGTCATATTGTACGTTGGAATTGGAAAAGTAAACGGACGTCCCTTTACATCTCCACCCATCATAACATTGATATAGGCCTTGTTAATCATAGCCATCTCTTCGCCTAAATCACCATAAGTGAAATCCTGCTCGACACCGGCAATAATCGGCTTTTGATCACGTAAATCTTCTGGACAAACCCAGTCAAACGTAAAGTTTGTAAATGGAGTCTGCGAACCCCAACGAGAAGGAACATTCAAATTATAGATGAGTTCTTGCATGCACTGCTCAACTTTATCATACGTCAAATGGTCTATGCGTACATACGGTGCCAAATAAGTATCAACAGAAGAAAAAGCTTGCGCACCGGCCCACTCATTTTGCAGAGTCCCCATAAAGTTAACCATTTGCCCGACAGCAGAACTCAAATGCTTCGGAGCACCTGCTTCAACTTTTCCCGGAACACCATTAAAACCTTCACGCAATAGATTCTTTAATGACCAACCTGCACAATATGCTGCCAACATACTCAAATCATGAATATGGATATCACCATTACGATGAGCTTCTCCGACTTCTGCCGGATAAACATGTGAAAGCCAATAGTTTGCCGTTACCTTACCAGCGACATTAAGAATCAATCCTCCATTAGAATAGCCCTGATTGGCATTTTCTTTAATACGCCAATCCAAATTCTCAAGATATTCATTAACAGAGCTTTCAACATCAACAACTGTTTTACCATCACCGCGCATTCTGTTTCTTTTATCACGGTACAATATATATGCTTTAGCTGTCTTAAAATAATTCTCGGAAATTAAAACCTGCTCAACAACATCCTGAATATCTTCAACTGACGGCAAAGATTCATCAAACTTATGCGATAAAATCTTCATAACTTGAGCAGCTAACAACCAAGCGTCATCACTACCAAATTCTGAAGTATTCTCCCCGGCCCTTAAAATAGCATTGTAAATCCTTTCCCCGTCAAAATCAGCCAGAGTCCCATCTCTTTTTGTTATACTTTTAAACGGCATCTTATATTTTTTAGCCCCAGACATGTGCAACTCGTTATTTGCCATTTTTAATATTCCCTTCTCTCTATTTTTTATCAAATTTTATATTATCGTCTTAAAGCGTGTAATACTATATATTGTGTTAAAAAACAGTAAAGATATACAATATATAGTAAAAAATACTTTTTTTATCGATTACGCTTACCTTAAAAAAAAACTCTCATTTTGACAAGATTGCCCCCCATTTTTTTTAGCAAATTATGATATCGTATTAATATTAAAATGATTTTTTTTTTTTAAAAGGTCTATAAAGGGGCACCAAAATTTAAATTCGGGTTACTAACAACTTTTAATTTTTTTTTAAAAAAGCATAAAAATTTATAAATAAATAATTAATTATTGACCTTCAAATGAATCCTTTTTATAATGCTCCGCGGATTAAATTTTATGGAGAAGAAATTTGCTCAAAACCATCATCTGGGATTTAGACAATACACTATATTTTGAAACTGATGAATATAAACATAAATTAGACCAAGCAACAGCAACCGCTGCAATTGAAGAGTTTAATATCCCGTTGGATTTTACTTCCGCCACCGAAAAAGTAAAAGAATCTTATGCTGTATATCGTGACGGACTGGAAATATTTGCCCGTGAATATAAAATTCCACATAAAGCACTGTACATATCCTACCACAACTATAAAAGTGATCTGATTCAAATGATCAAACCCTATCCAAACCTGTTAAAAGAGTTATCAAGCATCAAATGTCCACAATATGTCTTTTCCACCTCATCTCGTGATATTTGCGAGAAAATACTCAAGCATATTGGATTATACGAATTTTTTAAAGATAAATTCTATTCTGTAGAAGATTTTAACACTTACAAAAAAAATGAAAGCTCTGCTGTATATAAAAAACTGTGTGAAAATATCGGAGAACTACCCCAAAACTGCATTTTTGTGGATGATAGCTACTCTAACTTGGATTTTGCTAAACAAGTAGGCATGACAACTGTCCGCATATACTATGGCAACAACTCAGCAAAAGGTATGAAATTTATCGATTCGGCCTATAAAGGAATTGATGAATGTATCATCGGACTTAAAAGGGATTATGGTTGTTAAACACTCGTTGTTGCATAAGCTATTGTCCTAACTCTGCTCTCTCTTTTTCAACTTCAAGACATAATGTATTTTCCAGGATATAATTTTGTGGAGAATCCAGTTTTAATTGCTCTAGTTCAACTTCTGCCTGCCAATCATTAACTTTCTTTTGAATCTTTTTTAAATATGTTTCATGAAGCATTTGAGCAGCTATTCCTTCCGGTTCATGTGCAGAAATCACCATAACCCCTATTTTATCAAACAAACTTTCAGCATACTCTTTTAAGATGGGTAAAAAATAATCTAAGGCCTCGATATAAATTTGCATATGTGTCTTCTCATGCCTTAACGCTAAATCATATAAGCAAGTTCCTTCTTTAAGGTCCTTCAATATATAAATTGTTGGCATCAAGTATTCTAGACGCATTCTAATCTTAGAAGGATAGACACACAAATACCCGTGATTTAGCTTAATTGTTTCTGCCGTAAAATCAAAATCAAAAGAATCTCTAACCTTCGTCAATCCAATAGGGGAAAAGTCACTGGAAAACTCCTCATTTTGGGCCTCAAATTTGAGCTCCGTCTCTCTTTTTAAATAAGCTTCATCTTTATCAAAATTATATCGCAACTTTCCATAAGAAGACACTAATTCCACAACCGGACGATCAATATATTTAAGGCAATCTTCTTGATACTTTTGAAGATTCTCAATTCCATAAGAGGAATGAACAAAAAAGAAATTAAAAATTAATGCAAAAAAAACTTTTTTCATATACACTAAACCTAAACACACGCACGATTGCGGAGATACCCCATGAAATATATTTATATTATATGTCTGACTTTGTCCAGCTTTTTTATATATAAACCACTACATGCGGAACAAAAAACGCAACAGTATGTTTTTTTTCTGCCAAATGATGCCTTTCAAGACAATTCATCGATAACTCAAATCAACGAAATGAAGCCACGTTATAACAAAGAACAGTCTCAAAATAGCACACCCCAAAAAAGCAAACCTAATATTATCTCCCCAAAAGACCCAAAAATATCACTACCCTACGAAAAAAGACCTATAAACATTACGCCACAACCTGTTGATAAGAAAAAACAATACCACAACGACAGGCACCCCAAAAAAGGACCTGATTTTAGACCCAGACCACGTCCGATATATAGACCTGATCGACCAATCATATCTCCTGCTATCAGAGAAAAACTAAAACAATATACTTTAGATGAAGATTTTCCTGAGATGCAGACATACGGAGAAGAAATAACCATAGAGCAGCTCTTACCCTTAGAACAATTTAAGCAAAAATCTGTATCTGAAATGCTTGATGAAATGCCTTATCCTGACTATAATTTACCTTCATTTAAGCAACTTTATGGGCACTACATGATGGAACTGCGTTCCTTATATGACAGCGGTCATCTTCCTGATAACCAGGGTCAAGAAGCTGTTTTACAGAAAGCCAGCAATATAGGATACTTCAATGTAAGATAACTAATCATCACCGATTCGAAGTGCTTCAATAAAAGCAGACTGAGGAACATCAACCTTGCCAAACTGACGCATACGTTGTTTGCCTTTCTTTTGCTTATCCAATAACTTACGTTTACGTGTCACATCACCGCCATAGCACTTCGCAGTCACATCTTTACGCATTGGAGATATAGTTTCACGCGCCACGACTCGCCCACCGATGGCGGCCTGTATCGGAATCTTAAACAAATGCCTTGGTATCAGATTTTTTAAGCGTTCACAAATTTGCCTTCCCCGTGATTCTGCTTCACTCCTGTGACACAAAAAAGCCAAAGCATCAACAGGCTCTTCATTAATTAATATTTGCACCTTAACCAAGTCAGATACTTCATAATCTGTTAATTCATAATCAAAACTGGCATATCCGCTGGTAATAGACTTTAATCTATCATAAAAATCAAAAACAATTTCATTTAGTGGTATCTGATAAACAACCATAGCTCGAGAACCAACATAAGTTAATTCTTTTTGCACCCCGCGTCTTTCTGTACAAAGCTTTAACACAGAACCAAGATATGTATCTGGCACCAAAATAGTCGCCCGGACCATCGGCTCCTCAATAGAAGAAACTGTTGACAAATCTGGCATATCTGCAGGATTATGAAGCATAATCTGGGTACCATTACTTAAATTAATTTTATATGCCACTGATGGTGCTGTCGTAATAATATCCAAGTCAAACTCGCGTCCTATTCTTTCTTGAATAATTTCCATATGCAAAAGCCCTAAAAAGCCGCAACGAAAACCCAAACCCAATGCAGCAGAATTTTCATTTTGATAGTCAATACTGGCATCATTGAGTTTCAGCTTTGCCAAAGCGTCCTTCAAAGACTCATATTGGCTGCTATCAGCCGGAAAAATAGAACAAAACACAACAGGAATCGAAGGTTTAAAACCGGGCAAAGCCTTATCACAGGACCTCTTGTTATCGGTAATTGTGTCACCAATATGACAATCGCTAACACTCTTTATACTGGCAGTTATAAAACCAACCTCTCCTGCTGAGAGTTCATCAACATCCTGCATCTTAGGAGTAAAGACACCTATTTTATCAATTGAATATGTAGCATTATTACTCATCATCCGGATAACCTGCTTTTTTCTTAAAATTCCATCTTTAACGCGAACAAGAATAACAACACCAAGGTATGAATCATACCAACTATCTATCAAAAGAGCCTTTAATGGCGCATCAACATCTCCCGTGGGAGCCGGCAATTGGTGGACTATCGATTCTAGTAAACACTCAATCCCCTGTCCTGTCTTTCCAGATGTTTCCACTGCTCCGCTGACATCAATTCCTATAACCTCTTCAATTTGACTCTTAACTTTTTCTACATCTGCAGATGGCAAATCAACTTTATTTAGCGCCGGAACTATCTCATGGTTATTATCTATTGCCAAATAAACATTAGCCAATGTCTGGGCTTCTACCCCCTGTGTTGCATCTACAACTAAAACAGAACCTTCACAGGCCGCCAAAGAACGAGAAACTTCATAAGAAAAATCCACATGTCCCGGCGTATCAATTAAATTCAACAGATATTCTTCTCCATCTTTTGCTTTATACTTCAAACGAACTGTTTGAGCTTTAATTGTAATACCGCGCTCACGTTCAATATCCATTGAATCAAGTACTTGCTCTGTCATTTCTCTTCGATCTAACCCACCGCAATATTCAATAATCCTATCTGCAATAGTAGACTTGCCGTGGTCAATATGAGCTATAATTGCAAAGTTTCTAATTTTGCTCAAATCTTGCATAAATTTTTCCTTTTACATTAACTTAGCTTAAGTCATAAAGCATATTTTATTTGAACGCAACAGATTTTATATTTTACTATTGCATTAGTATTAAAAATATGATTTAATATACACATTAGAATTATTTTGCATAAAGTATGGAGGCTGTTATGATTAAATTTATAGATATAGAATTTGGCTCAGGACGCTATAAAGAACTTTTAGATTTGCGTTATAAAATTCTTTTACAACCTTTAGGATTAAAATTTCTCGATTCTTATCGCGAAGAAGAGGCAAATTTTTTACACATAGGTTGCATAGAAAACAGCACCGGAGAACTCATCGGTGGTTTAATCTTAGCCCCAATTAACAATGAAGAAATCAGAGTAATGCAAGTAGCTGTTGATGTCATTCACCAAGGCGAAGGAGTTGGTAAAAAGCTCATTGAATATGCCGAGTCGGTGGCAAAAGAAATTGGCTATGAGCGTATCATCATGCACGCAATGCTTTCTGTTGTCGGATTTTATGAAAAACTTGGTTTCAAACAAGAAGGAGACCTCTTCGAAGAAAAGGGCGTACGATTCGTCAGGATGGTCAAAAACCTCTGATTCCAAGATACTCTTATAATACCAAAAACGCTATAACTTAGCCGTAATATACGGTATTTTTAATCCAAATAAAGTGAGCTCAATTTGTACCGGCGAATACCATGACGCACTAAGACACCTATAATTGCAGCCAATGGCACAGCGAGCATTAAACCCAAAAAGCCTAATAAAACACCGCCGGCAAGCAAAGCAAACATCACCCAAACCGGATGCAACCCCACACTTTCACCAACTAACTTAGGAGTAAGAAAATTTCCCTCCAAAAATTGCCCGCACATAAACACTCCAACGACGTATAACACGTGCGCCACATCACCGTATTGCGCAAAAGCAAGAATAACACCCAAGATAAAGCCGGTAATAGATCCGACATACGGAATAAAAGAAATAATTCCCGCAATAAAACCAACCAAAAGCCCCAGGTCCAATCCTACCACTTTTAGACCAATAGAATAAAAAGCACCTAAGATCAGACAAACACTAATTTGCCCACGAATAAATCCGGAAATGATAACATTAATTTCCTTTAATATTTCCATAATTCCCTTTTTAGATTTTTTAGGCAACAACTCTTCTATTTTTTTTACAAACGTCCCCCAATCACGTAACATATAAAAAGTAACAACTGGCATAATCAAAATGAGTGAAATCAAGTTTATTAAGGCAAAACTGTTAGACAACAAAGAAGAAAGAATTTTGCTGACAAACTTCAAACCATTTCCGATGTTTCCTTTAACCATCTGTTCTAATTGACTGCTTTGCAAATCAGGAAATCGCTCAGCAAGACTGGCTAAAAGAGGTTTAACCTTTTCCATAATTAAGGATAAATATTTTGGTGTAGCCTTAACCAACAAAAACGCTTGATTTTCTATCATTTCAATCAAAAAAGCTAAAGCCGGCACCAAAATTAATATAGCCAAAAAGCAAACAAGCAATGTCGCCCATGTACGAGAAATTTTCCATTTTTGCAGTTTCTCCACCATGGGATCTAACAAATATGCTAATAAAATACCGGCAACAAAAGGCATTAAAACGGAACGAAGCATATACAACAATCCGAAAAAAATCAAAAAAATAAACACCCATGCATACGGACTGACATATATCTTTTTATTACTTAATGACTGAGCTGTTTTAATAGATGACATAATATTCTCCCTCGTTACGCATTTTATACCCATTAGCACTCAAAGTTCCCTGTAATTTTTCAATAACTCCTCCATATTGAAAATTAAAATGCACCTTGCCATTAGCCATAGAAATAATTTTAATATCCTGCACCACCCGATTTTTTTCCAAAATCTGCTTCAAAGACATCCAATCAACCAGCCTATTATAGTGATAAATTGCCTCAATTTGCCCAAAAGCCGCCACTGATGTCCGACCTGAATTGATGGTTTTTACGCCCTTAAATAAATCCAAAGCAACATCAATCACTTCTCTGGGAGATTTCCCATTCAACAAAGCTTCATTTACTTCATGAGTGGAACAATTTTTTACAAAGACTTTTTCCTCTTTTAAAGAATATTTGAAAACACAGAGAGCATCAACCCGATTAAAATCCAATAATGCTGCGCATTCACCATCTGTCATATTATAAACACGATCAGCTTTAACCATATTTATATTACCCAAATTCTTATCAATTAGTTGAAAATTATTATTTCCCCTATGCAAATTATGATAATTTAAAAATGCTTGCCTCCAGATATTATCATCCCCCCAAACATCCAGCTTTCCTTGCTTGTCCTCAAATAAGGGAATAACTAAAACTTCCTTTTCTTCTCCGATAACTATCGGTAAATTATTCTCTTCCAGATAGGCTTTTAAGATATCTCCATTAACACTAACACGCAAATCGGCAATATACCGAACATCAGAAGTCTTTTCCATCAAAACCATGATACCACTGATAAAATGCTCTAATTGATTGTCCTTTAATTTATTAATTTCAACAACACTTTCGTCGGTACTTATCCCCAAAACAACCTCTTTTAGACCATCTCTCATTGCCTTAGACATTGCCTTCTTCTTAGCATCAACAACTGTTTTATCCGTAATATCAACGCTGACATCTGCCTCAAAACTTGGCAAACTCCACGCAGGTGTGCAATAAAGAAACACAAAAAAAACAATCTTTAGAAAAAAATTTTTCACCCCACAACACTCCCTTTTTTCTCTAATATCATCTTCATACACGTTATTAGCAAAAAAATCAAACTTTTTTATTGCCTTTTAATAAGGTTATGATATTAACTTGAATAAAATTTACCACCACATACAAGGAAATGTAACATGAAGATGACAAAATATCTAGATAGCTTATTGGATCGTGCATCCAAGCAAGTTAAAACCATTGTTTTGCCTGAAGGTGAAGACGAGCGTATTCTCGAAGCGGCACACTATGTCGCTGAGCGCAAAGCCGCTAAGCTCATAATTTTCGGAAATCCTGAAGATATTAAAGCTTATTATGCTAAAAACAACTGGAATATGAATGGCATAGAAATCTTAGTTCCTGAAAAGTCCCCAAAATTAGAGGAATATGCAAATCTATTATATGAATTACGTAAAGAAAAAGGCATGACCATCGAAGAAGCAAGACAATTGGCAAAAAATTATACTTTTCATGGAACATTGATGATGAAATCAGGAGACGCAGACGGTATGGTTTCCGGTGCAAATCACTCCACTGCAGACACCGTACGTCCGGCTTTACAAATTATCAAATCCGCACATAAAGGTCGTAGCGTTTCATCTGCCGCAATTATGGTTATAAAAGATAAACCATATATCTTTTCAGATCCGGCAATCATCATTAACCCAACTGAGCAAGAAATGGCAGATATGGCTTTAGCTTCAGCTGAAACAGCAATCCAATTCGGCATAGAACCAAAAGTTGCTATGCTTTCATATTCTACAAAAGGATCCGGCCATGGCGAAACAGTAGATAAAGTTAGAGAAGCAACAATCATAGCTCAAAAAATGTTAGAAGCAAGCCCCCTTAAAGACAAAGTAATGATTGATGGTGAATTACAAGCTGATGCAGCACTAGACGCTGTCGTTGCCAAAAAGAAAGCACCGGATTCCAAAGTTGCTGGACATGCAAATGTACTTATTTTTCCCTTCTTGGAAGTAGGTAACATCAGCTACAAACTACTACAACGATTTTATGGTGCAGAAGCATACGGCCCCATTATGCAAGGTCTAAACGCCCCTGTAAACGATCTTTCTCGTGGAGCTCTTGTAGAAGATATTATTGGGATGATTGCCATTACGGCCATCCAAGCGGTTAAATAAAATTATAAGGAAATATATTATGAAGAAAATTCTTGTATTAAATTCTGGTTCATCCTCCTTAAAATACCAACTTTTTAGTGTTGACGGAGATTCATATAATGTTATTGCAAAAGGATTAGCTGATCGTATTGGTATCAGCGGCTCTTATGTTGAAATAAAATTCCCAAATGGAAACAAACGTAGACGTGAAATTGCTTTACCTTCACATAATGAAGCCATAAACGAGGTTATAAGTGAACTCTTAAACGGTGCGCTGACATCAATGAACGAAATTGATGCTGTTGGTCACAGAATTGTACAAGGAGGAGACTCTTTCCAAAAATCAACTCTAATCAACGATGCTGTTATCAATCAAATTGAAAGCTTGGTAGAGCTTGCACCATTGCACAACCATGCAAACATCTTAGGTATTAAGGCTGTAGAAAATCTTTTACCTAATATTCCGCAAGTTGCTGTTTTTGATACAGCCTTTCATCAAACAATGCCCAAAGAAGCATTTCTATACGCTTTACCTTTAGAGCAATACACAAAGCATAAAATTCGCCGATATGGTTTCCATGGCATGTCCCATGCTTACGTTTCAGAAAAAGCAGCTGAACTTATTGGTAAGAAGGGTAAAATCATTACTTGTCACTTAGGAAATGGTGCTTCCATTTCAGCTATTGATAATGGCATCTGCCTGGATACATCAATGGGCTTCACCCCTCTGGCCGGTTTAGTAATGGGAACACGGTGTGGAGATATCGATCCATACATTCCTTTATATATTTGCAAATCTCAAAATAAAACACCTGATGAGGTCAATGAGATTTTAAATAAAAAAAGCGGCATGTATGGGCTCTGCGGATATTCTGATAACCGAGATGTAGAAGTTCGTTACGGTATAGAACAAAAAGCAACCGATGCCATGAACGCTTATGTATATAGCATCATTCGTTTCATCGGAGCGTATATTGCTGTCTTGGGCGGTGTCGATTCTATCGTCTTCACTGCCGGTGTTGGAGAAAACGGCTCTTTAGCAAGAAAGCTTGTTTTAGACCGTCTTTCTTACTTGGGAATTACCCTGGATGAAGAAAAAAATAAAATACGCGGAGCTATAACAGAAATATCAACACCAGATTCGAAGGTACGCGTTTTTGTCATCCCAACAGATGAAGAATACATGATAGCTAAAGATACTGTAAAAATCGCTTTTAACAAATAAACTATCATTAAAATTAAAATAAGAGCCATGAACACTCGCTGTCATGGCTCTTATTAGTTAAAATTCAAAATATTTCTGGCTATTGTTTCACGATATCGATTAAAAAACAAATCATCAAAATTAAAAACAATAAACTTATTACCTATATAGATACCATCCGTATTTGGATAAGTTTTAGCCTTAAGATACATCCAGTACCTCATATCATCAACATCTATATTAATATCTCCTAACTCACGATTTTTAAGCAACGGATCACGAACAAACCATAACTGATTTTCCCATACACCATACTTAGCAACTAAAGGATTTCTAACCTCATCCCAAAAGATCACCGCTCCAAATTCTGCCGGCAAAATCGTAGCGTCTAAAACTTCATTATTAAACCCTGGGCAGTTTTTATAACAAAAATTCTGATGAAAGCTAGGATATCCTAAACTCAGCGTTATATAATCGTCGTTTAAATCAAAATCAGAATATGAAAACAATCTCTCTTCTACTCTTTTTTGAAACAATCTTTCTGATTTAAATGCCAAAAATTGCACCTTTTGAATTTCATAATCCTTCATAATAAAAGAAAAAATAAAACAAGCCATAATCATAAAAGAGAGATTCTTAACCCACATTTTATCCTGACGCATCAATAAAGCCAAAAACACGGCAATCAGTCCGGTTTGTCCCCACCAACTAATGCGAAAAGCTGCAAGATATGCCGAATTTGATAATAAAAAGGCAATTCGCGATGTAAGTAGCAACCCTATAATCAAAAGCACGGCAACAACCTTATTTCGAACCGTAAACAATATATAACCAATAGCAAAACCACACAGTGCATAGAAAAAAACAACATACATAAGACCATAAGCGCTAAAAATCTCTGAAAACCTGATAAAAGGAAAAGCAATCTCAACAAAAACCTGTTGTAAAATATCTCTGATATTCCGCACCGCCAAATTATACATCATAGAGTTCAGATACCCTATCTTCTCCAAATATACATACATACATTTATAACCAATGTACGCCACACATAATTGCCCCAGAAAAAAACAAGCTTTATTAATAATTCCCTTAAAATTTTCCTTATAATGAGCATAATTCAGAACACGCTTGCCTACAAAAAGCGTCAAAATCAACCCTAAATTCGGAGGATAACTGCCCAGCAGTAAAAAGAAGCCACAACTTCCAAGAATAAATTTCCACCATTTATATGAATTTTCTGATAAAAACAATAATAGAACCCCAAAACACCCCCATAAAACAAGCGGAAATGTATAAAAAACAAAATAGAACAAAATTGCCGTATGAGGCAAAGAAAACAACAAGCCAATAAAAGACAAGTAATAAATACTTTTTTTAGGAATATCTAAATAGCGTGCAATCAACAATAAAAGCATCACCAAAAAGAAGATGCTCAAAACACTCCCAAACAGTGGTAAAACTTGACCTTCAAAAAACAAAACATTAGGGAGATGTTGAGAATACCGAGCTTCAAAAAAACCATCATTAAGGGTTATTCCATTTTTTAGAAAAGACCAATCATGATTACCCCACCAAAATTGAAATGCCATAAAGGAATAAATAACACAACCTATCCCCCACCCTATTAAAAGGATTTTGAGATAAAAATTATCGAATAACCTTTGCTTTGTTGTCATAGCATCTCCTGATAATAACATAACTTAAAATACCATTTCTTATATAATAATTATTACCTTTTACACACAAAAAAGAGCCGGATAAAACTACCCGACCCTCTTTAACCTAAAAATAAGAAACTATTGCTTATTAATCAATACAATTTCAACACGGCGATTCTGCTCACGTCCGGCTGCTGTTGAATTGGAAGCAATCGGATTAGATGAACCATAACCGTTTGCAATTAAGCGGTTTGCGTCTACGCCTTGTGTTCTTAAGTAATTAGAGATTGCATTGGCACGCATAATAGATAATGCGTTATTGGTAGCGGCAGAACCTGTGCTGTCGGTGTAACCATTAACCTGAACCAAAGTCTTGTTATATTCTTTGATTACTTTCGCAATAGAATTTAATACCGGTTCAAAACCAGGTTTGATGGCGGCTTCATTGCTATCAAAAGTTATGTTACCAGGCATAATTAAATAGATCTGTCCGTCTGCTTCCTGCACCTGAACGCCTGTATTCAAAAGCTCTTGACGAAGTTTCTTTGCCTGAACATCCATATAAGCACCAGTACCGGCGCCAACAGCAGCACCTGCAGCAGCACCGATTAAAGCACCTTTTGTTCTATTTTTACCACCGACAAGAGCTCCGATTCCGGCTCCTGCAGCAGCACCAATACCTGTTCCCCATGCAGTTTTAGCAACCTTACTTTCACCTGTATAAGGATCTGTAGCACATGCCGTTAATAAAGAAAAAGCAACTAAACTGCAAATTAAAGATTTTTTCATAACGATTCCCCCTTATCAAAAAAATTCAAATCGGGAGTAGTCTACAAAATATTAATTAAAATAACTTTAATGCCTCCGCCACTTTCGCAGAATATAGTAAATAATCAATGCCACATAAAGCGATCCCAATCCCCAAATAAGACAATCTTTCAATTCTCTACCGCTGATAGCTCTGGTAATTTGATTAACATTCAAAGCACTTCCGGTTACAATAATACCATTGTTCGCCTCTTCGTGCAAAAGATTAACAACATATTGATATCCCGGATTAAGAAAATCAAAATTAAGCACCAAATCTTTTCCATAAGGAACTATATCTGCTGTAATAGAAGCTGTGGTTTCATCCGTATCAAGATTAAAATGCTGCATCTTAGCTTCGGCTGGTATTTGAATTCGTATAGGATCATGACCGATACGAGAAACATCAGAGCCCGAAAGAGCTTGTTCACCCTGATTATAAAGATAAACCTTGGTTAAATATAAATCCTGATACTTTTTACCCATAATATCCACGGTATAATTATTTGAATTAGAAGAAGAAATAAGTTTGGTTGTACTGGTATCATACCTCAAAATCGGACGACTGATATAAAATTGATAATATCCCAAAGCCATAGCAGAAACAGCCAGAATAAACGCTCCCTCAGGACTGGTCCAAAAATTCCAAATACTTTTTAATATATCTTTGATTCGGCGGCGCTCTTTGGCTTCTTTGATTTCCTTTTTCATAAACATATTATACCTCCTTTCAAAATTATATATACACATAGGGCAGGTTTTTAAAGCAAACAAAAAATAAAACACCCCATAAAACCACTCCCCCGTGGCATGCTACCACGGGGGAGATAGTTTTTAATAAGAAGGTTAGACCGGAGGTTCATACCGAACAATCAAATGCCTGAGCCCACACTCAACATAGTCTTCAAAGCGAAAGTCAAAGTCTTTGTGCTCCGCAATCTTGCTTGTTTTGATAGTTGCCACCACAATGGGAAAATTATAGTAGCAGTCCTCTTCATCGATCTCGCTCAGCTTCGGATACCGATCAAAACAGATCATATCGCCATTCGTCATTGTTAGCTCAAAGTGATCACCAAGATCTGCATCAGTGATGTCACTTAACAGCATACGCGGCACAATGTGATACGGTAACTTACACTGCACCATGTGGGCATCCGAGGGGTCCATCTCCGTCTGTACAAAAGCATTTGCTCGTCTTGACATTCCAGGACTCTCAAGATTAGACAACTGGAGCCTAAAAAGAATATCCAACCAAGATGAATCCTCGTTAAGACCTTCTGTGGATACGTCTGCGCGAGCATGACTTAAATAGAAATGCTTACGCAACCTCATAATCTGTAACAACTCATTCATACGATAAAAAAATTAGTTCATAATATAAGAAATATACACGTTTTGCACCATTATAAACAAAAAACACCCTTTGTCAATAGTGTTAAGAAAAGACTGTTTTATGATAAATTCTCGTTAATTTTGTGCTTCAACATTATTTCTTGAACGCTTTCTAACCAGCGGATCCAATATCTTTTTACGCAAACGTAAAGATTTTGGTGTAACTTCCAAAAGTTCATCCTGCTGAATATAAGAAAGAGCCTGTTCAAGCGAAAGCTTACGCGGTGGAATAAGGTCTATAGCTTCATCCTTACCGGCGGCACGAATATTCGTTAATTGCTTTGATTTTGTGGGATTAACTTCCAAATCATTAGATTTTGTATGTTCTCCAATAATCATTCCCACATAAACAGGGCTATTGTGTTCAATAAACATAGGACCACGGTCTTGCAATTTCCAAAGAGAATAAGCAATAGCCACACCATCTTCACTAGAAATCAGCACACCGTTACGGTGGTTTTCAATCTCCCCTTTATACGGTTCGTAATCAAAGAAAATACGATTCATCACACCGGTTCCGCGTGTATCTGTCAAAAATTCTGAATGATATCCGATTAACCCTCTTGATGGCGCATGAAAAATCAAACGTGTTTTATTACCGATTTGCGAAGGAATCATCTCCAAAAGCTCTGCTCTGCGCTGACTTAATTTTTCTACTACTGTACCGGAAAACTCATCATCTACATCTATGACAACTTCCTCAACCGGCTCTAAAAGATTACCTGCCTCATCCTTTTTAAGCAAAACACGAGGACGAGAAATAGAAAGCTCAAAACCCTCACGACGCATTGTTTCTATCAAAACGCCAAGTTGTAATTCCCCGCGACCGGCTACTTCAAAAGCATCTGTTGAGTCTGTTCGTGAGATTTTAAGCGCAATATTACATTCTGCTTCCCTCTGCAACCTATCCCAAATCATACGAGAAGTCACTTTATCCCCTTCTCGACCGGCCAAAGGCGAATCATTAACGCAAAAAGTCATCGCAAGAGTTGGAGGATCAATCGGTTGCGCAACAATATAATCTTCAACATCAAAAGCACAAATAGTATCTGCCACTGTTCCTTTGGTCACACCAGCAACCGCAACAATATCTCCGGCATGCGCTTCTGGCAAAGCCACTCTGTCTAAACCTTTATATGCCATTATTTTAGTGATACGCGTACGTTCCACTTCGCCATCTTTGTTAATAACCTTAACGGCATCATTAACTTTTAATGTACCGCTATGAATCTTACCGGTTAAAATACGACCAACAAATTTGTCCGCCTCCAAAGTTGTGGCCAACATAGAAAAAGGCTTATCTAAATCACATTCCGGTTCCGGAACATAAGATAAAATTAACTCAAATAGCGGTGTTAAATCCTTTTTTTCATCTGTTAATTCTTTAACAGCCCATCCATTGCGCCCGGAAGCATATAAAACAGGAAAATCAAGTTGTTCATCATTGGCATCAAGGCTGACAAACAAATCGAATATCTCATTTAAGACTTCATCCGGTCTGGCATCTGCCTTATCTGCTTTATTAATCACCACAATTGGCTTTAGACCTATTTTCAAGGCTTTACCTAAAACAAATTTAGTCTGCGGCATAGGTCCTTCAGAAGAATCAACTAACAAAACCACGCCATCAACCATAGAGAGTATGCGCTCAACCTCGCCCCCAAAATCAGCGTGTCCCGGTGTATCAACAATATTAATGTTCGTGCCGTGCCATGAAACAGATGTGCACTTAGAAAGGATGGTAATACCGCGCTCACGCTCCAAATCATTACTATCCATCACACATTCCGCAACCTTTTGGTTATCTCTGAATGTACCGCTTTGACGCAATAAACCATCAACCAATGTCGTTTTGCCATGATCAACGTGGGCGATGATGGCAATATTTCTAATACTCATTCCTGTTTTATCCTCAAAAAAAGCCTCTAAACAATGTTAAAGGCAACTACCTGATATCAAAAATTTATTTTTTTATAACAAAAAAATTTTAAATAGCAAGCATTTATAACAAAAATCATAATTTCAAAACCACGCCGACAACAGCCGACAAAACAATATAAAATATCGGGCTTTTCTTATAAAAATAAATTAGTCCGAAAAATAACCCGCAAATAAATAAAGAGAAATAATTTACAACACTCAATCTAAATAGATTAACACTAGCCACCAAAATCAAAGCAACTGTCGCTGGACGCACGGATGACATAATATCAAGAACTAACGGATTCTTAGCATAACCACTTAAAATCCGCGCCACAATAATAACTATAATCAGTGAAGGAAGCACTAATCCAAAAGTAGCAAGGCATCCCCCACTATAACCAGCCGTTTTAAATCCGGCATAGGTGGCCATATTAACTCCCACAGGTCCCGGAGTTGATTGAGAAACAGCAATCATATCTGTCAACTCCTGAGCCGTAAACCAATCATATTTTCTGGTTAACTCAAATAAAAAAGGTATCGTCACAAGCCCACCACCTATGGCAAACAAACCGATTTTAAAAAACTCATAAAATAAAATCCCCAAAATCATTTTCTTTTTTCTTTCATAAAACGAATAACCCCTACCGCCGCCGCCAATAAAACGGCTATAATTGGCGAAATATGAAAACCAAATAAAATAATTGTAGTTCCTATGAAGATATACCTTTGATAGGCTGTAATAACATTTCTTTTAAATAATTTAACAACTTCATTAAAGACAAGCGCAACAACACCTATTCGAATACCTGCAAATACATGAGAAACGATGGCGTTTCCGGATATCATCTGTAAAGCTCCCGCTATTAACATTATGATGATAAGCGATGGCAGAATGATAGCAAAAGTAGATAAACATGCCCCAAAAATACCTTTGATTTTATATCCTGTAAAAGTAGCCACATTGACAGCAACAATTCCCGGAGTGCATTGTCCAAGCGCATAATAATTCATCAAATCATCTTCCGTAATATATTGGTGCTTCTCTATCAACTCCCTTCTAAAGAAAGGCACCATCGCAGCCCCGCCGCCAAATGTAAACAGCCCCACCTTAAAAAAGGAAATAAAAATTTTTAGATATTCCGACATTGATTTTTTTTCCTTCAATCATACATATCTTTGTACCATACACCACAAAATATTAATATAAGGTTTTTTTATGATAATCGGCTCAATCAAAGAACAAAATTTAAAAGAAACACGCATAGCTTTAACTCCATCTGTTACAAAAAAATTAACCGAGATGGGGCACTCCATCCTATTAGAAAAAAATTTTGGAACAGAACTCAGTTACCACGATAAGGAATATATCCTATCTGGTGCAAAAATAATCAAATCACAGCAAGAAATCTATAAAAAATGTCAGACTATCTTGCAAATAGAACCTCCGACTAATACGTTGTTGCAAACACTAACCAACAAGCAACTGCTTATAGCGGATTTTAGAAATTTTGATTTAAGTAACCTATACAATAACAACAGGATCATCCGTCTGGAAAAAGTACTCCGCACAGCCACGGCTCAAAACATTGACATTTTAAGTTCTCAAGACACGGTTCGGGGGTATACTGCTGCTATTTGCGCCTTGTATCTCTCTCCTTACGTTGCACCACAAATGATGACTGCTGCCACTACAACCAAAGCATTAAACGCCTTAGTTATAGGTGCAGGAATTACAGGATTGCAAGCGGCATTAACTCTTAAAAGAGCAGGATGTCGTGTCACGATCGCTGATATAAATGAAAAAAACGAAGATTTAGCAAAATCCGTCGGTGCAAAGTTTGTAATAAATCACTCTTTAGAAGATACCCAACTACTACTGGCACAACAAAATATCATTATAACATCAGCCCCCTCTCATAACAAAAAAAATATAATCATAAAAAAAACACAACTACAAAATATATCTCCAAACACCGTTGTTATCGATACAACGCCTTACAATGTGGAAATTAGTGACAAAAACACTCTTCCCTTCCGATTTTATCGCAATCCCCACTTTGAAAGAGAAAAACCAATCACAGCATCTGAACTTTGGGCAAATAATATGCTAAATTTAATCACTCTTATAGGTAAAACAACAGATTTTGCTACCCTTAACAAAACACACCTTCATTCTATGATCTATCCTCAACCCAAAAAAGGAGCAACACTATGACTTTACTAAATATTTTTATTCTCTCTTGCTTTATAGGATATTTTGCGATCTGGCATGTAACCCCTTCTTTACACTCCTCTCTAATGAGTGTAACAAACGCCATTTCAGGTATTGTAATTATTGGAGCATGCAAAGCCTTCAGCGAAATCACCGATAATATAGAACCATACCTTCTGTATAGCGCCATATTCTTCGCTTCAGTAAATATTTTTGGAGGATTTTACATATCCTCTCGCATGTTAGCAATGTTCAAACCAAAGGATAAAGATGATAAATAACCTACTATATCCCATAATCTATGGATTGTTTATTCTTTCAATTAATGCGCTATCAACACCTAAACGCGCCTACAGAGGCAATTATTTAGCAATCATCGCCATGGGAATAACAATCATTCTAAATTTTGCTCAAATTGAAAGCAAATACCTTATTCCCGCACTTATATTCCTATTATTGGGAGCAACCATTGGCATAACAACCGCTCAAAAAATAAAAATGCAAAATCTACCACAAATGGTCGCTCTGTTAAATGGATTAGGCGGTCTATCTGCCGGCATTATCGGAATAACAGAAGCAAGCGCGCCAAAGCACCCTACTATTTTGGTATTACTTATCATGAGTATTGGATTTATGACATTCAGCGGTTCAGTTGCAGCCTTAATAAAATTGTCAAAGAGCACCCTTCCTTTCGATACAAAAACCCTAAAAATCGCCGGCTATATTCTATTTTTTATTTCTGTAATCAGCGGCATTTATGCCTATTTTGAAACAGAAAAGTATATATCTGGTTTCGCTGTTATCATAAGCTTATATGTTTTTTTTCTAATTTTACCAATTGGAGGATCTGATATGTCTATCGTCATATCCTTATTAAACTCATTTTCCGGATGGAGTACCGTATTAGTTGGATTTAGCTTAAACAATATACTAATGATTATTGTTGGAACTTTAGTCGGTTCAAGTGGAACAATTTTATCCTATATAATGACGAAAACCATGAATAGGCCTATTCTAAAGGTTTTATTCTCTCCGATAAACAATGAATCTAAACAAGAACAACTCGCACAACATTACAATATCGGATCACCGCAAGATGCCGCCTTTTTAATGGAAAACGCAAACAAAGTGATCATTGTTCCCGGATTTGGTATGGCTGTATCTAACGCCCAAAACGAAATAACAAATATGGCTAAAATCCTTATCAAAAAATACAATGTTGATGTAAAATTTGCAATTCACCCTGTAGCAGGACGTATGCCAGGACATATAAATGTCCTTTTGGCAGAAGCCAACGCACCTGAAAACATTATTTTTGAGCTAAACGATATTAATCAAGAATTTCAAACCGCCGACGTTGTTTATGTTATTGGAGCAAACGACATTGTAAACCCCTTAACCAAAACAAAAAAAGATAGCTCAATATACCGTATGCCAATTTTAGAAGTAGCTGATGCAAAAAGAATCATTTTTGTTAAACGTACACTCAACCCAGGATATTCCGGCATAGATAATCCACTTTTTTACGAAGATAAAACACTTATGCTACTAGGAGATGCCAAAGAAATCACTAAAAAGATTGTAACCTTACTGGAAAAATAACCTATCCTTTTTCTAAAAAAGACACACCGGCAAGATACGTATTAAAGAGTACATAAACAACGTACTTCTTTTCTAAACGAATAAACTCTTTTGGTGTAGTTAGCAAGGAACTCAAAGTAAAAAGTGTAACAAATAGAACCTCTGTAGAAATCTTGCGTTCTTTTTCCGAAATTCTTGTAAACAACTTATGAATATTATCTTCCAATAATTTTAATATCCCAACAATCCTTCTTAAATAAAAAATCTCATATTTGTCGACCGTATTTGCAAAATGAAAATTATATAATGTAAACCATAAAATCTTTTTATTTAAAACAAAATCAACAAACCTTTCTAAGAGCAAATTAAGATTTTTATAAGCATCTGAACAAAAATCTGTTTTTTCTAGTTCCTCATACAACTCATCCAAAGTTTGACAATTCTCCAGTAAAATCAGATTATCCATACTCTTAAATTGATTATAGATTGTCCCCACCGAATATCCTGAATAATCCGCTAATTTCCTGGCCGTCAAAAAATCAGAGCCTTTTGTTTCCAACAATTTTCGGGCTTTTTCAATTAAATCTTTTCTAATTTCTTGTTTTGTCTTTACCATTTTAATAACCCTTCTGATCAAATAATTTAGGTTATTCTAAATAAAATTAAAACACTGTTCAAGCTTTTTTTTATAAAAAATTTAACCTTTTTATACTACAAAAAGAGAAAGACCAACTACAAAAAGGAACTTAAAATGACAAAGGTAGGATTTTGCGCGATAAACGGCAGTGGGATGAGCGCCTTAGCACAGGTTTTAAAATTCAAAGGCTATGACGTTTATGGTTCTGACCGTAGCTTTGACCAAGGCAAAGATCAAAAAAACAAACAAGCCCTAATAGATGTTGGTATAAAAATTTTTCCCCAAGATGGGTCTATGCTAGATAAAGATTTCACAACCCTATATGCTTCTACGGCAGTTGAGGATAGTGTACCGGACATAAAACAAGCACATACCTTGGGTGTAACCATAAAACATCGGTCGGATCTTTTAGCGAGTATTTTTGCCTCCTATAAATACAACGTTGCCGTTGGAGGAACAAGCGGAAAATCAACGGTTAGCGCAATGATAGGTTATATTTTGGATAAATCAAAAAAGAATCCCTTGCTAATCAACGGTGCGTTACTCAAAAATTATGAACAACAAAAAGGAATTCCTAATGTCATCCTAAATCAAGGAGAATATTGTGTTGTAGAGGCAGATGAGAGTGATGGTTCAATTTCAAAATATACACCTTATATTTCCGTCATTAATAATATAACTCTTGACCATAAATCCATTGAAGAACTTCAAGATTTATTTAAAGACTTTGCCACAAAAGCAAAATTTGGTATTGTCATTAACAAAGATTGCCCAAACAGTAGCATCCTCGCAAGCGCCCATTCAAAAGTTCTCTGCTTTAGCATCAAAGATAGTAAAGCAGATTTTTTTGCTGAAAATATAAAACCAATCCCTAACGGAACACTATATACATTTAAGGGCAAAGAATATAAGCTCAATCTTATAGGGAGCTTTAATGTTTCAAACGCTCTATGTGCTGTTGCCTGTTGTTCTTTGTTAGATATTGAACCTGAACAATCTTGTCTCATTTTAGAGAGTTTCCTCGGAACAAAGCGCAGACTGGAAGTCTTAGGTTCTTCTAATGATATTACCGTCATAGACGATTTTGCCCACAATCCAGACAAAGTAGCAGCATCCATGTCTGCACTTAAAAGCTACAATGGACGTTTAATTGTTATGTTCCAACCTCATGGTTTTGCTCCTATGCGCATGATGGGAAAAGAAATTATAGATTCTTTCTTAACATATCTCTCACCTGATGACATCCTACTCATGCCGGAAATTTTCTTTGCCGGAGGCACAGTCAACCGCGATATATCCTCTCTGGATTTAATAAACTACGCTAAAAGACATAACGCTAATGCCTTATATTTTAACAATCGTAATGAATTGAAACAACATATCTTAAAGATAGCAAAACCTGAAGATAGAATTGTTCTAATGGGGGCACGCGACAATTCCATAACAGAAATGGGATACGAATTACTAAAGGAGATAAAATGAGTTACCTTAAAAAAGGAGATAAAATTGCTGTAATAGCACCATCAGTGGGATTAAAAGATAAAAAAATCGATTCCACACTTAAGTTTTTCAAAACACTTAATCTTGTTCCCGTTCTTGCTGACAATTTAAATAGTTGTTATCGATACATGGCCGGCACAGATGAAGAGCGCGCAAACACAATAAACAAATTATTTGCGGATAAAAGCATTAAAGCCTTGTTTTGCTTACGTGGTGGTGCCGGAGCAACAAGAATGTTGTCCTATCTGAATTATGCCACAATTAAGAAAAATCCTAAACCGATTATCGGGTTAAGTGATTCTACAGCGCTACAAAATGCCCTAATAACTAAAGCATCAGTCCCATCTTTTACAGGCTTTCTCCCTTTATATGATTTATCTGATAAAAAGGTAGATTCCTTGATAAAGAAATCTCTTCAAAATGCTCTATTTGAAAACAACCATAAAATTACATCAGGAAAAACTCTTATAAAAGGTAAGGCAAAAGGACAAATTGTTGGTGGTTGCCTTAGTGTATTATTATACCTGTGTGGAACTTCATACTTCCCTGATTTAACGGATAAAATACTTATTTTAGAAGATGTGGGAGAAAAAACTTATAAAATAGATCTTATGCTTAACCAACTAAAACAACAAAAAAACTTCAAAAAATTAAAAGGCATTATCCTGGGAACCTTTAAGAATTGCCCTATTGTTGACCCTGAAGATGGAACCATTGAAGATTGTATCAATGATTTTATTAAAGATTTGAACATACCCGTCATAACGGATTTTGCTTACGGTCATATTCCATCAAGATACCTTGTTCCCTTAGGAATAGAAGTTAAGCTCACTTCAGACAAAAATGGAGGAACCATTACTTGGTAAAGTATGATAAAAGAACATCCAAATTCTGAAGATTAATATAACTTATTATCTTCAAATAACGCTTTACATTTATCCATCCACCATTATTAAAAGCCAAAATAATTGAACAAACAAATACATTGGCAGTAGGTAGAAACATCCAACAAAAAGGAAAACCAACTTCTTTAAAATCAGGCTGTTCACCATGTACCTGAACGGCAATACTCTCCACGTGATAAGCAAAAAAATAACCTAAAATAGCATTAATCCAGTATCCACCAAACAATCTATCAGAATAAAACGTAATCCCCAATATCATAAAAAAAAGAAAAAGCGGGAAAAAATATGGCCCCATAACAATCAACCAATTACCTTTTCCTTTAAAACCCATTGCCCCGCCGGATTCATCAGGATTTAAATGAAGATGAACCACCCTGTGAAAAGTTAAAATGGCAAAAAAAGCATGTGTAAATTCATGAGCCAATATCTGCATGGAGGCACTGGAGCGCGCCGAAGCAACAATCTTTAACAAAAGATATATTCCACAACCTATCAAAAAAGCCAAAAAATGCATATTATTAAACGAAAAATAATGTATGGCTTGCATCAAAGCAGGCAAAGACACTATCGCCAATAAAGCAACCGGCCATTTAAACAGCTCCAATATAAAATCTAACAATCGTGACATATAATCCTCTCACCCTAAGTCTAATCCCTTGTTTTATTTTTTCAAATAAAATCTTCATCTACTGGAAAAATTAAAAATGAAAACTATATAAAAAACACCTTAAAAAAGAGGCATTCTTTAATACTAATATCAAGGAAAGGATACAAAAACTATGGATACAAGAGAAAACGAAAACAACTGCTGCGAATGTTGCCATTGCAAAAAAATATTTATGTTATTTGTCTTACTAATCTTATCTTTTATAGCCGGCATTATGGTTGGAAACTGTCAAAACTATGATCCATCATACATATATTACTACAGCACCCCGACTCATATTAATGCAAGAAATCTTCATCGAGGGATGCATCCAATCCCAAATAAAAACAACTCTACTCAGCCAGATTCCAACGCACAGGTTGGTGGTTTTGTTATGGAAGTAGAATCACAAAACTGACCTTAAACACCGCTAAAATAAATCACGGCGACTCATCGCTGTTTGATAAGTCGCCGCAAGATTTAAAGTATCTTTCAAATTTACTTCAAAGAGTTTCCCTTAAAGTAATTAATTCCCATTGCTGTTTTAACCTCATCAAGTGTTTGTGCAGCAACTTCTTTCGCTTTCTCACTACCAACTTTAAGCATATGAAATACTTCACCCAAATCCTTAGCATATTCTTCACGCCTCTCACGAATAGGTGAGAGTTCCGCTTGCAGAATCTCGGTCAAAAACTTCTTAACCGTACCATCTCCCAAACCGCCACGACGATAATGTGCCTTTAACTCATCAAGATTTGTATATGCTGGCAAAAATGCCTGAAAATGCTCATCCTTACAAAAAGCATCAAGGTACGTAAATACAGCATTGTTTTCCGTATGCCCGGGATCTTCAACCCTCAAATGTGTTGGATCTGTAAACATGCTCTGCACTTTTTTCTTAACCTCGTTAGCTGTATCTGCCAGATAGATACAATTTCCTAAAGATTTACTCATTTTAGCAGCACCATCAAGCCCGGGAAGACGAGAACATGAAGCATTATCGGGCAAAACAGCTTTCGGCTCAACCAATACTTCTTTATAAAGTGTATTAAAAGATCGAACAATTTCTCTTGTTTGCTCAATCATGGGCAATTGGTCTTCTCCGACGGGAACAAGATTTGCCTTAAATGCTGTTATATCAGCGGCTTGGCTAATTGGATAACAGAAAAATCCTGTTGGAATACTTTGCTTAAATCCTCTCAACTGAATTTCACTTTTAACCGTAGGATTACGCTGTAAACGAGATACCGTTACCAAGTTCATATAATAAAATGAGAGTTCACAAAGCTCTGGAATCTGCGATTGAATAAATATGGTCATTTTAGATGGATCCAGACCAACAGAAAGATAATCCAATGCTACATTTGAAATATTGGTACGTACTTTATTAATATCATCTGCATTATCTGTTAAGGCCTGTGCATCAGCAATCATAATATAAATCTTATCATATTTACCACTATTTTGCATCTGAACACGGCGCTTTAACGAACCGACATAATGTCCTAGATGGAGCTTACCTGTTGGTCTATCTCCGGTTAAAATAACATCTTGCATAATAAACCCCTTCAATCAAAACTTAGCAAAGTTTAGGCAAAAGATTTCTTCTTGTCAAGAAAACCCTTATCCTTCCCCTCTCATTTAAATACAAAAAAAGAGGAGATCTTTTTGCCACCCATAACAAAAAGACCTCCTTCTTTTAACCAGCGTGCTCATTTTAGCAATACTGTTGTGCTCTCGCTTATACCGATTTCATAAATTAACTTTTTTAAGATTAGAACAAAACCCGTTAAATCACAAATCTGACGTATCTCCATAATCGCTTTTCTTGCACTGAAAGCACGCCCAAATTTCAAAGAACGCTTTATATATGCATAGGTATATACCAATAATTAAAAAGGTAGTCACTTACTTAGCATAAAGAATTTTCTTTTGCAATAATTTTATTTTTGCCAACCTTTTGCCGCCCTATTAATGCAATCATTATATTTTTTGTTTGAGCCTGGCTTGGCAACAATACCGCAAATAACTTTTTGCCCTGATTCAACAAGTTCAGGAATCTCCCAAACTTTACATTCCAGTTTATATCGAGCCATATCAGCAAAAAGCCTTGCTTCCATATATTCCCCGAAAGTTGAATAACGAATAACAGGCTTTCTTAAAAAACGCATCCGTAATTTTTCAAAAGATTTTTGATGCTCTGATAAAATAATCCCTTTACCTTGAATTATATCTTCAAAGCTCTTTCGCACAACAGGGTTTTTCCACCCTCCACCAAATAAAATTATATCCCGCGGCAAAACAATATCGTCTGGTAATAATGTTAAAGCCTGCACCGCAACATAAGAAGCAAAATATTCAAACGTATAAACAGCGTCTTCAAATTTTACGCCCTGAGCTTGCACATATTTGAAAACCTCATCCTTATGATAATATGCCGGGTCACCTGACTTGGGCAAATTCATCTCATAATAATCTCGTCCATAATCAAATAACTTTTGTAGTAAAGTTTTATTGAGCTTTCCTTTTTGACCAAACACCCCATCTCGATCAAAACTTTCTTTTGTCAGCAATCGCACATAATTATCAATGTATTCATTAAAAGGTCCGGCATCTGCCCCAATAATAGCCTTACCATGAGAAACCACTGCAAAATTGGAAGTATTTCCTCCATTATAGTAACAACCATCTCCTTCAGTACGAGCAATATGAGCGTTATGCGGCAAAACTAAAGGTGCCCCTTCAAATCCAGCCATCAACAAATCAGATCGAAAATCATATACCACAGGAATACCTGTTAAATCAGCCAACATTTGCCCCGAACCTATTTGTAACGTATAAGGTCTGGTTTTATTTCTTTCCGCCCTTGATGGCGGATTATGATCCAACGTCTTTCCATGAAACCCTATCGCATCAATATCTGCCTTGCTTATATTATTTAGAGTGCACATCTCCTCCACACTTTCCGCAACACCACGAACATACATATCATGGATAATCCTAAACTCTGGCAACCTCATTATTTCCGTTTTTGATTTGTTAAAAACCCTTCCTCTTAGTTCTTCCATCTTAGCCTGTAAGCTTTTGGAATAGGGTTTACTATACGCACAAACATCGCGCATATCATCTCCATCAAACTCTGTTAACACCAAATCAATAGCATCCATCGAATTGCCTGTCATAATCCCGATTATCCGCAACATTTTAGCTCCTTTTTTATAACTTTATCCGTTATTTAGCACAAAATCATTTATTTTTTATTGATAATACTTGTATTTCATCAAATAACCAGTAAAATTCTTGCATAAAGATAAGGGGAGATTATCCATGAATAAAATTGGAATTATTGGAACAGGTGTCTTTGGAACAGCTTTAGCTTTAACTGCCACTCGCGCAGGTAATAAGGTTTTATGTTGGGATCGTAAGAAGGAAGTTATTGATTCCATTAATAATACAAATACAAATAACTTGTACCTACCCCTCGTCACCTTACCTGAGGAAATTCGGGCCACCTCAAATTTATCGGAAGTTTTTGATTTTGCTGAAACAATTCTTCTGGCAACCTCTGCCCAATCAACCAGAGAAGTTTTACGTTTCATCAAACCATACATCAAAAAAAATACCATTATTGTATTTTGCGCCAAAGGTATTGAACAAAATACCGGTAAAATGCTCTCCGAAATTGCCGCAGAAGAAATTCCGCAAACAACCATTGCCGTTCTATCTGGCCCCGGATTTGCCGTTGACATAGCCCAAAGAAAATTCGTTTCCGTGACAATCGGTTGTAAAGACAAAGAAATCGCCCAAAACTTAATTCAAACATTAGGCACACCTTATTTCCGTCCCTATATGACCACAGATATTATATCTCCGCAAATTGGGGGCAGTGTCAAAAATGTTATTGCAATAGCGTCTGGAATTGTTGAAGGAGCTTCCTTTGGTGATGGCGCACGTGCTGCGTTAATCACACGTGGCTTATCAGAAATAGCTCGTTTATCAAAAGCTTTGGGCGGAGATTTACAAACAATTATGGGAATGTGCGGATTAGGAGACCTGGTTATGACGGCAAGCTGTGCCCAATCCAGAAACTTCAGTTTTGGAAAAGAAATAGGCAAATGTGGTTCTGCTGAAAAACCCTTAAGAGAAAACACACGCACAGTTGAAGGTATTTCCACAGCTAAAGCCGTTGTTAAACGCGCTAAAGACCTAAATATAGAAATGCCGATTTGTGAAATGGTTAACCGTATTTTATCCAATGACATATCACTTAAAGATGCGATGAAAGAACTACTTGCTCGCTCTTATAAGAAGGAAGGTATTTAATAATCTGTGCTAATCTGTCTTATCACTGAAAAAATACTGCCACGAGGCTATAACATCTGAATTATCAAAATAACCCTCAACCAGTTTTTTATTATTTTTCCTGTCTCTATCATCAAACAAAATAAACTCTTCAAAATCCATATTTTGTATTTCATTCGTATCAAAAACTTTAAAACCTTTGTTCTTAAATCCTTGATATGTCGTAATCTCTCCCCTTATAAAGACTTTATTTCCAACATAAAAGCTACAACGAATGTTCCCAACCCCTTGCTGCCTCTTTTGATTTAAGATCAATATATCAACATTCTTAATATGTTCCGCGTAGTTTTGAACACTAAGATAATCTGTTATTCCCAAAAACTTATTCTTAAATAAATCCTGTCCTTTTTTTATAATCTCTTCATTGTACTGCGTTTCTCCATAAGACAAAATTGTAACAACCCTTAAATCTTTATCCTCAAATTTAGAAAGCGTCTCAAGAATCTCCAACGTGCTTGGATCCGCCGAATTATTTATCTGAATAACAAGAGGTCCATTTGTCTTCTCCAAAGCATCAAGATATTCCTTCTTGATAACGCTCGGATAAAAAGGAAATTCATAAATAGGCTTATACATATTATATTTCTTTTGATATGTTATTTTATCAAAATTAGTTATAACCGCTTTTACATTATTTTTAACATATTGACTACGCTCATTTTCATCGCAATAAATATCGTATCCCCAAACAATCCAATAGCAATACTTTAATAAAGATTTCCTATTATACAAAAAACGAACAAAAGATGATGGCAAAGAATGAATAAAGATTTTTTCTATCTTTTCCAAATCAAATTCTAACCTCTTTTGATTTTTGACAACAACCACATTTTCATATTCTATCGGGAGATCAAATTTTTCCACTTTATGCCTAAAAAAGATAAAACATTGATCTTTTTTACTAAAATTTTCATTTATAAACTCAATAAAAGGACGCGAAAATTTATCATTAACCATAATGTGAACAAACTTACATGATATAAGCTTTTTACGAAATATCTTTCGTTCTAATCCTTTAACTAACTCAAACATTGTAATTTTTCTTAAAATATTCGGTTACAATATCAAAAACATAATCAATTTCACTCTTATCCATATCATAAAGGGGCATCCTTAAGCTACAAGCATAAACCATATCTGTAGTATCCATAGATCCAGACACTTTAGTATGAAGCACCCCATATTCAGAACTGTGTAGCGGAACAAAGTGCGTCTGAGCGCTGATATCATTTTCATTAAGATATCTTAAAAAATGATCGCGCTCCCTTTGTGTATTCATAATTATAAAATATATATGCCCATTTATCTGAATATCGGGCAATATATGCGGTGTTCTTAAAAGTCCGTGAGATTCATAAACACCAAATAATTCCTGATACTTTTTCCAAATAGCTACCCTTTTTTGTGTAATATAATCAATATTCTCCAATTGTGAATATAAAAATGCAGCCGTTATCTCACTGGGACAATAAGAAGAACCCACATCAACCCATGTATACTTAGAAACACGACCTCTCTTATATAGCTTCCGATTAGTACCTTTTTCTAAAATTATATCTGCTCTGTCAGAAAGTGTTTCATCATTGATATAAATTGCACCACACTCACCAGCTTGAATATTTTTTGTATAATGAAAGCTAACAGCTCCCACGTTTCCAAATGTCCCAGAAGCTTTGTTTTTATAAAACGAATTAATTCCCTGTGCTGCATCTTCCATAACAAAAAGGTTATATTCTTTAGCGATATCTTCAATGAGCTCCATGCAACAAAAACTGCCACCATAATGCACAGGAATTATAGCTTTTGTTTTTGTCGTTATTGCCTTTTTTATCCGTCTACAATCCATATTAAGATCAGAAGCATTTATATCTATAAAAACAGGCACCCCTCCTCGTAAAACAACCGCATTAGCAGTAGAAACAAAGGTGTATGACGGCATAATTACCTCATCGCCGGGTTTTATATCTGCCAACAAAACTCCCATCTCAAGAGCCGCTGTACCAGAATTTGTAAGCAAAACCTTATTGATATTATACTTCTTTTCCAACAACTCTTGGCATTTTTGGGAATAATAACCAGTTCCATCAAGAGAACACCCATTATCTATTAGATCTCTTATATTATCTATCTCTGTACCCAAAATAACAGCTTTGTTATAAGGAATTTTATGCCGGGTTTTCACCATAATCCCCATTTCCTTCTCTCAAATTAAGCAACTTTCTAAAATCTCTAGAACTCATAGTTGTTTTTCCGTTAGCTTCAATTATCGTCTTTATCCGCTTCAACAATTCCATATTTGTTGCAAGTTTTTCCTTGGCACTATCAAACCAAATATTATCTTCAATACCAACCCTTACACCCGCACCTATTGAAACAGCAATAGAATTCATTTTTAATTGATTTAATCCTATTCCTCCAAGAGCAAAAAACGAATTTTCCGGCAAATCATTAATCATCATACCTGCATGTAATAAATCAGCTTGCGCACAGGCAATATTTCCAAGTATCAGATTAAAAAAATACGGCGGTCTAATATATCCTTTTTTGATAAGATATTTAGCATAATTAATCATACCCACATCAAAGGCCTCTAATTCCGGTTTTATAGACAGCTTTTGCATCAAGGATGCCATATCCATGATAGTCTGCGGAGAATTTATGCTTGCCTGCTTATTAAAATTCAGAGAACTCAAAGTCAAGCTCCCCATATCCGGCTTCAAGTTGCCTGTCAAATGAAGGGGGCTTGTTCTCTTCTCAAACTCCGTTACGTTTCTGCCTGTTAATGACACACATATAACCAATTCTTTTTGATATTGGCGTACTTTTTCAATAATCTCCCCATATCTTTCTGCTGCATACGCCGGAGAACCATCATCATTTCTAGCATGTAAATGCAAAGTTGTAATTCCCAATTCACAAGCAGCTAATACATCATCAACAATTTCATTAACCCTTATCGGAACATACGGCGTTTGATCTTTTGTTGGAACAATACCTGTGGGGGTAAAATTTATAATAACTTCATCCATCATAACAAAACTCCCGTCTGTTCATGCGTTTTAACTTTTTTTGCCGGTGAATCTATATATTGGGTATAGGGTTCCGTACTCTTTGTAACCAAAGATGCTGCACCAACCAAAGTTTCCCTTTTTATTGTCAGTCTCTCAAGTATTGTCGAACCTATCCCGATAAAGGACAAATCCTCTATTGTGCAAAATCCGGCAATGCTACAATTTGGAGCAATGTACACCCCGTTACCTATATCAAAATTATGCCCGACATAAGTCTGTGGACGGATAATATTACAATTACCTAATTTTCCAAAATAATCCAGATAAACTCCTGAAAAGATTAAATTATTTTCTCCAATAATCAAATCCTTTGCTACTATAGCATTTTTACTAATAAAATTAATAAAACGATATCCTTTGCTTTTCATCTGCAAATATGAATTATATCTCTCGCGCAAAGAAGAATACGAACCTGTAGAAATAACTGGAATACTGCTTGCCGGAAAAAATTTTTCAACCTCGGAGACTTTATATACCGGCACTCCCATAAAGTCGTCATTTTTATAATACTTATCGTCACAAACAAAGGCCTTAACATTAAAACTTTTGTATTCCAAAATTTCAGAAAACAAAAGCCGTCCCATACTTCCCGTACCATGTATTAATAAATCGTCCATACTTTTAGCTCCACCTCCGTGCCCACATTGAGTATAAAAAGAATTAAGAACAAAAGACAACACATATTTCTTATAATTAACAAATATTTAGCACTTAAAGATGCGATGAAAGAACTACTTGCACGCTCTTACAAGAAGGAAGGTATTTAATAATCTGCGCTAATCTGTTTAAAAAACCAAACCCCTATCACGCAGGATAGGGGCTTGATTTCGTTAGGTTGTCAGTCAGAAACGTTCTGCAGCAAGAATGGCATCCTGTTCATCTTTTACATATTCCTCAGCATGCCAGAAGATGTCCCAGATGATAGGAGCGTACTGCAAGAGAGCACGAACCTTGCGCAGGCCGCCTACACGCTGCTTGATGAGGAAACGATCCCTCAGCAGCTTATCTGCGGCTTTCAGCTCCTCGTCAGGCTCAAACGGTTTGGTGAGGAACTTGCGGTCATACACCTCGAAACGACGAACCAAAGATGCATACAAATGTAAAGCCACTCTGCCTTTACCTGCGATTTGGAAATTGTACCATCTCAATGTCTCTTCTACCGACTGATGGATCACGTACATGTCGTAATCCAATGGCCAACAACCATGCTTTTCGGGCTCCTGGTTACATTGAAAATCTGCACTCTGGCGGAACACCATGGCCAGCCTCTGAGTTGAGACTACCAAGGTTTTGCAACCTTGAGCCATATGAGAAATAGCTTGCAGATTTTCAGTCGTATTGCGACCCTTATCGCTGACTACAATAGTATACTCCGGCACGCCAAGCGCCATTGCTACTCTTTTCAGACGAGCTGCTTCTGTCTCCTTTACCAGGAGAGAAGAGGTTTCGCGCCCGCAAATCCTTTTGATCCCGCGAACTTTCAAGGAAAATCTCATGACCTTGAAAGCCACGTTCAACAATCCTTCTCCTCCGACTACAACAAGCCAAGCATTGGGGTTAACAGCCTTTACCTGGCGAAAAATCGCCATGGATTTTAGTACGGCTGTAATGTCATCATCATAGACAACCACAAAATCATATTTTTTGTTTTTGTCATACGTTGATTCAACATCATACGCCTTGTTGATGACCTCAGCAGCGCGTAAATAATTTTGTAAATCAGAATCCTTCATAAACATTGTAATGAAACATAAAACATAGGTAAGATAATGATAGCAAATTGCTTATCTTTTAGCATATTTTAGACATAATGTCAGCAAAATTTCACCAATAAGTCTAAAAAACGGCAGTTTTCATACCTTCCGTTCATACCAATAACACGCCACTTGCCATCTATGAAGCGAGCAACTCCTCACGAATTTTCATAAGAGTTTTTCCGATATGATTTTGACCGCTACCTTCTCCAAATCCACATTTATAACAAACTGCACAAGATTTTATTAAACGAGAATCTCCTGTTGCTTTTAACATCTCGGCAGCATCCTTGTTTTGAGTAAATTTTGCGCGCAACCCTTTTTCCATAATATCAAACTTATTTTTATCAAAATCCAATCTGCGATTTACCTTGTATTCGGGTTTTTTAGTAATAAGTCGAGCCTCATCAGGATCTTTTAAGTTCAAAATTGTATGAAAACGCTCATCAGAAGCATAATATTTCATTGCCTGATAATAATGCTCAACTGTCGGAAAAGTATAAAGACCTCCATCAACATCCACTTGTATCGGAAATTCGGCATATGGACTTAAAAACCACCATTTTCCAACCGGTAAACAAAATTTAATTTCAGAAACCATGCTATATCCTCCTTATCTACGTACATTTATAGTCAACAAAACCACCCTTGTCAACGAATAAATATTATCTTGTTGTTTGCAAAATTTCTCAAAACAAATTCTATAAGAACTACTGCCTGCACACACTATAACTAAGGCCTACCTTTATGGCGCCCAATCATTAATCTAAAAGCCACTGGAGCTACTTTTTTACTAATATCTGAGTACTTAGTATTTTCCATGCCGGTATCTAAATTGATATTTGGAACTTTTTTCAAAAAAGCCTCTCGATCACCTGTTCTAATATAACAATCTGCAGCTCTGATAAATTGAACAGAGCGCATGACAGCTTCTTCTTCTAATTCTTTAAGTGATTTTTTAACTCTTTCACCAGTTACAGGATGTACATATGAACCGGCAATCAAACGCTCCGGAATATCTCTACCAAAAATATAAAACCCTGAAGTAAATAATTTTAACCTACTATTTAGAACCTTGTCCAATTTACGCAATATTTTAGCAACAGTTTGATTTCGTGTTATTTTATCAACAAAGAACTGCCGTGTCATACCGACATGAAACTGAGTTTGCAAATTAAAATTATCTCCCCAAGTGTGTTTTTTTGCTTTTAATGCTGCTTGATAGCAATCGGTAAAGAAATCATCAAGTCGAATACGCATGGCTCTGCTGGTAATAATTTTGCGAAATGGCCTAAAATTCTTAAAGGATAATTTTTTATCGCTCATAAGATGCAAATCCAACCATGTTTCCGCATAGCGATGACAAGCCTTAGAAAGCGCACTATCTCCTTTTAAATGAGATCCGGAAATACTATAAACTAACGGATGAAACGTTATATCCGCAGCCATATGACATAAATACCCATAAATAAAAGCTTTCTTTTCAGCGACATCACATGGATTCCTTTCTTTTTTTAGCTGATCCATCATCTCCAAAACGACCGCCCTTGTATCATCTCCCACGCCACCATGCAATCTGGATGATAAATGAGGCGACAAAGAATAAAGAAAAGCATCTTCAGCCACGCATCCCATGTGAAAAGCATCAAAATTTCTAGAGATTTCCATACTTTTGACAGTCTTTGCAGCTTCATCAGCTAAAATAACATGCGTAATATCCCTAGGCATTTTAGAGCTCGCTCCCAAAAAACTTCCACGCACCTATATTACCATAAAATTAATAAAAAAACAATGAAATTTAGCCTCAAAATAAAGAATTAATTTATATGGCCAATAACAAAACATAATTGATTAAAACATTGCTAGCCATGATATTTTAATTGATTTTACAAAAAATTGCCCTATACTACAGAGAGGAGGGAATATGTTAAAAACATTCAAGCAAATTACAAAAAAAGACCAACACCTCGCCGGAGGAAAAGCTTATTCTTTAGGGCGTATGATTAAACACTTTTCTATACCGGACGGATTTGTAATTCTGTCAGACACTTTTGATAAATTTATTCAAGAAAATCAGTTAAAAAATAAAATCAAAAAAATTATTTCTGGAAAAAATGATTATTTTACCAAATCAAAACAATTAAAAGAACTGATTGTATCCGCACCGATAAATAAAGCAGATGCTCACAATATAATGCATCATTTTATGCGACTACGCTGTCCTTTTGTATCTGTTCGTTCTTCAGCCACTTGTGAAGATTCCGCCAGTAAAGCATGGGCCGGACAATTGGATACTTTCTTAAATGTTAATAAAGACAATTTATTAGAAAAAATTAAGCTTTGTTGGGCATCGCTTTTTTCGGAGCGGGCTTTGGCATATGGCGGAGATATTCTTGATAAAACATCAATAGCTGTTGCAATACAACAGATGGTCTTTGCCGACACAGCCGGTGTTGCTTTTTCGGTTAATCCACTCACTCAAAATATCAACGAAATACTGATTAATGCCGTTTATGGTTTGGGAGAAACTATTGTTTCAGGAAAAGTTACTCCTGACCAATATTTGATACATAAAACCGGACGCATCTTAAACCAAACACATGAAACTCAACTACAAGGTTTATACCAAAAGAAAGGAAATCTCATTTGGTGTGACATTCCACATAACAAACAAAATAAAGCTAAACTTTCCCAAAAAATGGTTTTAAAACTCTGTGACGTTATTACAAAAATTGAGAAATTTTATAACTTCCCTGTAGATGTAGAATTTGCCGTTAAAAATCAAAAAATATACATTTTACAGGCAAGACCCATAACAACATTCAACAATACATCTAAAGATTATCGTGTACCGAAAGTTTGGGAACGCCCCAGCATCCCGCTATTTACTCAAGATGGATTTGAAGGCCTGATGGGGCAAACAAAACTGATAGAAAGATATTTTAAATATCCCTATGTTGCAGATTTGGATGTAGCAGCTTACGCGGAACAGCATTTATGCTATTCACATAAGTTTACATTAGAAAGCCGTGATGCATATTTCTGGGCATATAAACAACGAGACTTTTCAGTATTTTTTAAGATAGGAAGACTTTGCCGGCGTAACTTTCGTTTTTATCAAAAAACTTTTGCTCACTCAACTCAAGACGTCCCCTCTCCGACTAAACTGGAAAACATGTTAAACAATATATGTAATCGTATGCTTTCCGAAATGGTCTTCGTTGACATGCTGATGGATTTATCAGATATTGTATCAGGAGATTTATTAAATTTAATCTTAAAGAAAAAAATACCGAATATTACCGAAACAGTGCTGATTTTATCGGCAACTGAAGACTTAACACGCATTGAACAAGAAAACCAATCAATACAAGCCTTACTTGAAACCGCTCGTAAAACTAAAAATTGGCAAACAGATAAAAAAATCAATCAGCTTATTGATAAGCACTTGCAGGAGTTTTCCGGCATTACGGTGCGTGCAATGCACGGAAATTTTATGACAAAAGATAATGTTATTCATCGTATAAAAGAAAACCTGCAAACCCACAAAGATTTCTTCACCAAAAATATAGCAAATGATAAGAAACTGGTGCAAAATATCTTTAAGCAGTACCATTTTAACACCTTCGAAAAAGAATTTGTTGCTTTTGTTAAAGAGGCTAATTTTTTGCGCACACACATATTAGACATGTATCACTGGCTCAGTGAAAAATTCATGCAGATATTTGACAAGATTGGTCAACCATATGGCTACAAAGGTTTTGATTTTCGCAATATGACACCTAAAGAAATTATTGAGTGGTACCACGGAAGAAGCAAATTCAAACCTAGAGAAGACGATAAATGGTTATGGTATCGCTATGATGACGAACGCAAAGTTGTTGATACTCCAAAAGATATCAAAAAAGCTTTGGAACAATTTGTATTACCAGATAAAAAAACAAATATTTCTGCCTGTCAAGTCAAAGGAACAACGGCTTACCCTGGAACAGTACGCGGTCCGGCGCGAATATTAAAAGACATCAGCGAAGTCAAAAAAGTTTGTCGCGGTGATGTGATTATTTGCCCGATGACTTGGCCTTCGGTAATTATTGCTCTAGAAAAAGCAGTGGCATTTGTAACTAACGAAGGTGGTGTTTTGTGCCATGCTGCTATCTTAGCACGTGAATTGAAAAAGCCATGTATTACCGGTACAAAAAATGCCACTCTATCATTTCATGATGGTGATATGCTAGAAGTTGATGGCGAAACAGGAATTGTCCGTAAAATCTAGTGCTGTCTTTTGTTTTGTACAAGCCGACAAAGATCTCGCGTTTTGATCTTTCCCCCTTTTTGCCTAATTTCCTTAAACCGGCGAAGGTCTCTGCTTCTTATCGGCAGGCGCTTTCTTAGTTTGCGAATAACAACGCTCCAATTCTCCCCACTGATAAACTCTATATTAGGATGATGTTTGTTCAACGTATCTTGCACGGTTTTGTGCTGCTCCATACCTGATGGCGTAAAACCGCACACCACTTTAGCATGAGGAGACAACTCTGCTATTTTTTCAGCAAGCATAACATCACTTGAAGAATCCCCCAACACTACAATAGTTGACGGACAATAACTTCTACTGACAATTGCTTCGGCATCTTTAGTCGTAATGTGATTAATGTGAACATGATTATCACGACAGGCTGTTTTTTGCAGTAAAGCTTGTCTTTTATCACCGGCGACACTACTGGCAATAACATTTACCCCTTGTATATCATATAGCAACTGTGCAACAGAGGGAATAACAGTCCACCCATATTTAACACCCTTTTGAAATGGTTTCATTTTCTTATGTTGACAACCAATAGGATCAAGTTCTTTGGCTCCTAATACAATTTCTGCATCATCGGGAATAAACGGATCTTTTATATTGTCTTTATCTGGCCCCAATGCAAACAATGTACCGGCAAAATCAACAACAACCAGAAAATTATCCTTTTTACTTTGGCTTAATTTATTCTGTAAATCTTTTTGCATTATACTCTCTCCTCTTTCTATCATTATAGCATTTTAAGTAAATAAATCAAGCAATATATAAAAAAGCGACAGATTTTATGTCTGCCGCTTGTAATTGGTGATGCTTACCTCGCAAGCTACAAGCTAATTTTTATACTCTCTAACCATGATATAATGAGGACTGTATATCCCCGAAACATCACAATCCTCCTCTTTCGTAACAATAAAACCATGTTTTTTATATATATGCATAGAAACAGGATTGGTTTTTGAAACGCCAATTTCTAAAGTTTCACAATAGTTTGCTAAAATATATGGCAAAAGAAATTATGAGAAATAAATTATTTTTTGTCTTTTAAAACACTTTTAAATTTATTTATAAAGATAAATATTAAAGCAAAAATAAAGATTAAAAGAAATACAAAATCCACTAAACCATTAGCAAAATCACCATAAACCTGATAAAAATTAGAAAATATTCCTATCTCATTTAAAATATTAAATAAAAAGAAAATTATGGCATAAAGACCTAATATTTTCAAAAGTAATGAGATACTAGGATATTCTTTTCTAAAATCCACTACCCAACCAAATTCTATAAAGATGCTACTTATACCGACAATCAATAAAAACAAAGGAAAAACAACTGCAACTATATGGTGAAACCCATTATTAATTACTTCTAATGCAGAGGAGATAATAAAATACCCTCCCACCAATATCAAAATTTGATTACATTTGGTATTCATTATTACCTCCTTTCTAAATCAAGTTATGAATAACCCCAAAAACACCAAAAAGCAATAACTATTTCTTTTTATGTGTTTCTTCATATGCTGTATAAACTCTGGCAGTCCATGCTCCAACATCTTCGATGTAAGGATATGATTTTTCCGCAACTTTACTACCAGCTTTTACCGCTAATTTTACCTTAGGATCTTTTACCAAATAATTAATCCCCTTATTTACAAGTTTTGCTGTAGTCTTAACAATCTGCTTATCCATGAATCTATTTCCGGTTGAAAAAGAATGATCAATATCCTGCATATACCCTAATTCTCTATATTTATCTATAAAATTTTTACCATTTCTAGGCATTTCCTTTCTCCTAAATAAAAAATTAAAACAAATTATTTAAGTTCAAGTCCACGTCCAATTTTTATATAGGAATTATCATATAATAAAATCAATGGTTGAATAAAATATTTTTTTATATTTTTAATATGTTTATAAAAATTATCTTCACTATTTCAACAAAAAAGCGGCAGATTTCCCACCCATCGCTTGCAATTGATGATCCCAACGAGATTAGCTTCGCCGCCTCTGCGCTCATCAGCTTTACAAGCTGACCGCGATACTTCCGTCTGGCTTTCGCTTGTAGTCGAACTCTCTTTACGAGTTCAAATCCCCCTGACCATTCTACAAAATAAAAAAGACACCC
>JBGUWS010000019.1:0-154693 GCA_045221335.1 Alphaproteobacteria bacterium
TTGTCCCTTTAATATACCACGTTTATTTTTTATTTTCAATACTTTTTTTGTAAATTCTGTCAAATGGACTCCGGAAATATACAAATAGACTCGATGATAAACTCAAGCAGCTTTCCTGAGTAAAATATAAAGCGCACCGCAACCGCCCAGCGCTTCTGACGGGTTTTTATATGCCAAAATCAACGGACTTATTTCTGAATTTGATAACCACCCGGGTACAGCTTTACGCAACACCCCGTGCGCACTGAAAAAATCTTCTTGTTTTAACCCTTTTCCTGTAATAATCAAAACGCAACGCTTTTTTTGATGATATGCATTTTTAATAAAATCACAAACCGTATCAAACGCAACCTTCTCCGTCAGCCCGTGCAAATCAAGTGTTGCCTCTACCTTGAACTCTTCTTTCTTAAACCGTTTGGCCAGATGCCCGTCCATTTGTGAAAAATCATCCTTTTGAACACACCGATTCGTTTTAAGCACATCAAAAGTTACTGTTACTTCCTTATCTTTGCGAATCTTTGTTTCTTTGGGTTTAATCTCATCTACATGGCGATTCGTCTTAAGTCTTTTAACCCCGTTTACAACAGAGAACCAAACTTCATCATCTGCCATAAGTCTTTACCTCTGTTCCTTTAGGTAAAAGGATATAATACCGACCTTGTGCATTCATTCTACCGGCCTCAGCCAAAGCTTGCTCACCATGTCCCCAGAAATAATCACCGCGGATCCCGCCTTGAATTGCGCTTCCGACATCCTCTGCCATAACAACTCGATTTAAGGCCGCTCCGCTTGGTGCTTTTGTTTCTAACCATAAAATTGAACCCAACGGAATGTATGACCGATCAACAGCCATCGCCCGCCCCGCATACAAAGGAAGCCCCATTGCACCAACCGGCCCTTCTGCTTTGACAATTTGATGAAAAATATAACGATTATTCAACTGCATACTATTTTTTGCCGATTCACCGTTTTTCTTAAGCCATTCACGGATCTTGGGCATCGAAGCTTCGCTTGGTTTAATAAGCTTCTTCTCTAAAAGAATAGAACCGATTCCTCTAAACTTATGACCATTATTTTCAGCATATCCGACACGCACTTCCTCTCCATTCGGCAAAGTGGCCACCGCCGCACCCTGAATCTGCATAATAAAGATATCTACTTCATCATCACCCCATAGAATAACCGGCGCATCTAACCTGCCGGAATCTATTTCCTGACGTGTATAGTACTTAACCAACTTTCCACCCTTAACGCGCCCAATCAAGCGTTGATTCGGTAAACTGGGATCAAAATCTTTGAGGTTAACTTCTACCAAATCCTTCGGCCGACCATATATCGGATATTGGTATTTACCACCTTTTTCATAGCTTGCACGAATATTTGCCTCATAGTACGAAGTAAATTTACCGCTGGTATTTCCCCCAACAGTAACAGCATATGGATCAAAATTATTTTTAATATAGTTTTTTAGCTCTGTCTTGGAGTTGATTGAGGCTATCTTTTTGCAATGACCTTTATACAAGTCTATCGAATATTCCATATGGTCACTTCTTAATGTTTGACGCGGATTCTTTATAATAGCACCACAAACACTCTTTATGGCTTTATCAAACAAATAAAAATCATCATCTTCCCAACCGTTAAGAGAAGAAAAAGATGTCTTTTGCAAAGAAAAGCTGCCGGTAGGCACATAAACACCCTGCTGTTCCTTACCTTGACAAGAAATAAGAAACAACACTAAAATATATATAAGTCCACGTTTTAACATTTTTTTGTTGAACACAATAACCAATTATTCACCTGAGGATTAAGACTTTTTTCAAAAGTCCACGTATCAGAAATCTTTTGAACATAGTTTTCATCCCCTTCGATAACTTCACCTTCCGCATTCTTAAGAAGGTTAACCTGTTCGCTGACAAAATTAACAACCAACTTAACTTTGTCCGCGCCGACAAATTTAACCGATTCGACTTCCGTCTCAACAAAACCGATTAAGTCTGTTTCTGCTACAACACCTTGCTCCTTGCGCTCTTTTATAACGCTTTCAAATTTTTTCAAAAGCTCTTTGTTAACCAGAGCAGAAAGTGTTTTTGCATCACCTTTGCTAAAAGATGATAAAATCAGCTCAAAGGCCTTCTGTGCCCCCTTTATAAAAAGATTTTTATTAAAATTAGGAATTTTTGATAAATCTCTATCCAGCGGCGATAAGTTTTTCAAATCTACCGATTCGCTACTTGTTTGGGCAACATCCTGTTTTAATTCTTTATACATTTTTTCAAGTTGATCTTTTGAAATCATGATAACTTTTGTATCCTCACTTCCGGTACCCAATATATTCCTTAGTCGGCTAAAGATAAAAATCACCAACACCAATAAAAATATGATATCTAAATACTCTGACATTTTTCACCTCTATCATTTTTAATAAATATATCTCAAATATCTTTATTATCAACTATTATATTTGACGTATAAAAATAAAACTCTATATTATACGTAAAATAACGCTTTTTTGAAAGGATAAATAACGATGACAGAGAATTCTACTCCAAATGAATTAAGCATTAATATGCAATATATTAAAGATATGTCCCTTGAGGTACCGCATGCACCGCAAGTATTTGCAAAACTGTCAACGCCACCTCAAATCAGCGTAGATATGAATATAGATACAACAAAACTCAATGACGACCAATATGAAGTTACGCTCAATCTTCGCATTAATGCTGATACAAAAGAGGAGTCGCTCTTTATTTTTGAATTGGCTTACGCTGCTGCCTGTACCGTAAAATTGCCGGAGGAACAAAAAGAACCTGTTTTGTTTGTTGAAATCCCAAGAATGATTTTCCCTTATGCTCGGCAAGTCATTTCATCAAACCTTGCTGATGCCGGATTACCACCGCTGATGCTAACTCCTGTTGACTTCTTGGCCGTTTATAGAGCAAAAAAAGAACAACAAGCAAAAACAGAAAACTAAGATGAGATTAGCCCTCTTTCAACCGGATATTCCTCAAAACACTGGGACGCTGATGCGTTTAGGTGCGTGCTTGGATTTACCTATTGATATCATCGAACCCTGTGGCTTTATATTCAACGAAAAGGCCATGAAGCGTGCAGGAATGGATTATCTTAACCTTGTATCGTACCGTCGACACGATTCCTGGCAAAGTTTTTTAGATTATAGAGAAAAACATCCTGAGGAATATGGTCGAATTATCTTATTAACCACCCACGCCACACAACCTTATACCACATTTAAATTTAACCCGACAGATATCATCTTAATGGGTAGAGAAAGTGCAGGCGTCCCCGAAGCAGTACACAACATTGCGGATTCGAGGCTGCTCATACCCATGAACAAAAACGCACGGTCAATAAATGTTGCTGTTTCTGCAGTTATGGTGGTTGGTGAAGCATTGAGACAGACAAATCTTTTCCCAAATACTAAAAATTTTTAATTTTTTTAAATTTTGGTGTAGATTTGTTTCAAAAAATGTGCTATAGTAAAGCCGTTTTCTAAATAACATTATACACATCAGGAGGTAATCCATATGAAGAAGAGCCCTGTTGTTACGTTCAATTCCGGAGAATATGTCGTCTATCCGACACACGGAGTTGGTAAGGTAACAAACATCGCAAAACAAACGATTGCCGGCAATGAATTGGAACTCTTAGTAGTTAACTTTGATAAAGATAAGATGACTCTGCGTGTTCCGATGGCAAAGCTGGATAAGGTCGGTTTGCGCAAAATTGCGGATGAAACGACCATGAAAGAGGCTCTCACCACACTAAAAGGTAAACCGAGAGTCAAAAAAATCATGTGGTCAAGACGTGCGCAAGAATATGAAAACAAAATCAACTCTGGCAATCCTGTAGCTGTTGCAGAGGTTATCCGCGATTTACATCGTAGCGAAAACTTAGCAGAACAGTCCTATAGCGAACGCCAGATTTATGAACATGCTCTAGAACGTTTGGCAAGCGAAGTTGCTGTTTATGACAATATTTCCATTGAAGATGCTAACAAAAAGCTGTTGGATATTGTAATAAGTCGCAACACAGAATCCAAACCGTCTCTATAAGAAAGAGAGCCTTTTGGGCTCTCTTTTCCTTTATATCGATTCGCTCTTGATTTAGAAACACAAAAGTCGCTCTCCACAGGGCGACTTTTTGTTTGTTTACGATTCGCTTGTTTTTCTATTACGACTTTTCAACACATCAATTACAGAAAATATACTATACATCTGACGAATGACTCTCCATACCCGATTATAATCAAGAGCTGATTTGAACAAAGATGTTGTTTCAAACATATTCTTACCTGTATGAACCGCTATCAATAAATTATTATCCCAAAAACTAAAATCCAATCGATTCCCGTGAAATAGTTTTTTAACCTCTAACATTCTTTCCATCAAAGCCGGCGTTAGCACATACCTTGCTTCAATCTGATTATCTGCATATACTTTCCACCTCTTAGAAAAAACAACATCTTCCAAACAAACTCGTTGTTCCATTCTATAACAATTTTTAAATTCGCAATAAGAAATAAAAACAAGTATTATTCCAAAAGGAATTGCATAACACATCAACCATACTATTAAAGGCATATTATCTTTATAAACATCCCAACCAACCCTCGCAAGAAAAGCAAAAGAACAACCGAAAACAAGCAAAGCATACCATTTATATCTTAAAAAATCTCTTAAACTTTTCCCATAAACAACAACGTTACTTTGGGCTTCTTTATTCAACCGCAATGCAATTAACACACCTCTGAATATTGTATGCGCGTCCTTTCCTGTTCCTTCTATTACTTTTTGTTCTGAAATTCTTATTTTTGAACCCCTATACTCCCCACTAAAACCATCATCTTTCACCTGTTCATCAACACTGCCAAACAAATCTGAATCTTCAATATCTTTCTTTCCAATAAAATCACATCTTTGAGAATATTTAAAATTCCCAAAAAAACGCAATATCTTATCCATCACCGCAAATTTTGTTTCAGATGCAAAATTATCAACGGGATCATAACAGATTGCACTTTCAATCAAAAAATAAAAAATATAAAAATTTATTAAACCTTCACTACTATATGTTTCTTCTGAAACAAAACCGTTCATACAAACATAAATATAACTTGCGACCACAATCACAAAGAAAAGAATCCGTCTAAAAAAACTCTTCAAATATTTTTGTCTTATGGGTTCTAATTCTTCAAACTTCCCCCTTAATTCCTTATCGTAATATTTCTTAAAATCTTCTTTTAGCGCTAAAAATTCACGATTTACTTTATGCATAAAAAAACCCTTCAATATCCCTTTATCAAATAAAAGATAGTTTTAATAAATTAAAAACACATTAAAAAAGCAGGAACCTTGTTCTGGATTCCTGCTTTAAACTTCTTAAAAGGCCTCTTATTTACTTTTCTTCTGGAATAAGCTTTCCTTCCAAAGTATATCTCTCAACCTTTGCGTTCTTGCGAAGATCTTCAAAAACATCCGCAACAACTTGCTGTGTAACCATATTTTTCAACTGAGGCTCAATTTCTTTTAGCTCAAGCGGTTTAGATGCTCTTGCATCTTCCACCAAAATAACATGGTATCCGAATTCTGTTTTAACTGGATTCTTTGTATATTCACCTTTTTTCAGCCCAAATGCAACATCAGAAAATTCCGGAACCATCATATCTTTGGTGAAATACCCCAAATCAACAGCTTGATCTTTAGAATATTCTTGAGCAAGTTTAACAAAATCACCACCGCTATTGAGCTTGCTGATTACTTCTTTTGCTTTATCTTCGGTATCTACCAAGATATGTTTTGCTCTAACTTCTTTTTGGCTTTCAAACTTTGATGTATACTCATCATAAAGCTTTTTAATCGCTGCATCATTTACTTTTTCATCAACCATCTTTTCAAGATACAATTTACGAGCTAAGTCTTCTTTAGCTGTTACTAATTGTCTTTGATACTCCGGTGTGGATTCGATATTAGCTGATTGAGCTGCTTGATATACCAGCTTACTATTTACAAAAACATCCAATGTCTTGGCATAAAATTCCTCAAATGGAACTCTGTCTTTTATTTGTGGGTGATCAGCATAGCTTTGCTTCAAATCATTAACATAGATCACTTCACCGTTTATCTTAGCGGCAACACCCTTATCGCTCCCTGCATTAGCATTATATACCTTAAACGATATATAAGAAGCAACCGCTACAATAACAACAGCCACCATCGTAACTGTAAAACCTAAGATTCTCTTTTTCATCAATACCTCCAAAAAAGTTTTATTCTTCTCTAAAGAGTCATATATACTTATTTCTAAAATATTCCAAGTATTTTTTATTTACTGTATAACTTCTGTTGATAGTATTGACTTTATTCGATATAAACACTAAATGTAGCTAAAAGATATATATAAAATTAAGGTAGAAAAATGTTTGTAAATATTGCTCGTAAACTTTTTGGTTCAGCAAATGACCGTTTTGTTAAAAAACAATATAAAATTGTTGAACAAATTAATGCTTTAGAAGAAACAATCAGTGCGCTTTCTGATGAAGAACTAAAAAATAAAACCATAGAATTCCGCTCTCGGCTAAAAGAGGGTGAAACCTTAGATGATATTTTGCCCGAAGCTTTTGCTGTAGTTAGAGAGGCAGCCAAAAGAACATTAGGTCAAAGACACTATGATGTTCAGCTAATCGGCGGTATTGTACTTCATAAAGGTATGATTTCCGAGATGAAAACCGGTGAAGGTAAAACTCTGGTTGCAACCCTTGCTGCTTACTTAAACGCCCTTGAGCAAAAAGGTGTTCATATCGTAACCGTGAACGATTATTTAGCAAAACGTGACGCAGAATGGATGGGACAAGTTTATCGCTTTTTAGGATTAACTGTCGACTATATTATTCATGAAAAAGACGATGAACAAAGAAAAATTGCTTATAATGCTGACATTACCTATGGCACAAACAACGAATTAGGCTTTGACTACCTTCGTGATAATATGCGTTTTTCCCTAGAAGAAAGGGTTCAGCGGGATTTTAACTACGCTATTGTCGATGAGGTCGATTCTATTTTGATTGATGAGGCAAGAACACCTTTGATTATTTCCGGTGCAGCAGAAGATTCTTCTGAAAAATACATTCTTGTAAATAACATCATCAAAGATATTACCGCCTCTGATTATGAAAAGGACGAAAAAGCAAAAAATGTTACCTTAACCGAAGTAGGTATGGAACACGTTGAAAAACTTCTTAAAAAAGCAGGATTAATTACAGAGGGCGGTTTATACGATATTAAAAACGTTCAACTGGTCAACCATGTAAACCAAGCCCTCAGAGCCAACGTTATGTTTACTAGGGATGTAGACTACCTTGTTCGTAATGACACCGTCATGATTATTGATGAATTTACCGGCCGTGTTATGGAAGGTAGAAGATATAGTGATGGCCTACATCAAGCATTGGAGGCTAAAGAAGGTGTTAAAATCCAGTCAGAAAATCAAACCCTTGCCTCAATTACATTCCAAAACTACTTCCGTTTATACCCAAAACTTGCTGGTATGACCGGTACAGCCATGACAGAAGAGGCGGAGTTTAATGATATTTATAACCTCACTTGTGTTGAAATCCCAACAAACAAGCCGATTTGCCGTATTGACGAACATGATTGCATCTATCGCACAGAAAAAGAAAAGTATCGCGCAATCATTGATACCATCAAAGAATGTAATGCAAAAGGTCAACCCGTCTTGGTTGGAACAACATCTGTTGAAAAATCAGAAGTTGTTGCTACACTGCTAAAACAAGAAACAAATATAAAATTTGAAGTCTTAAATGCTAAACAAGATGAAAGAGAAGCCGATATTGTTGCAGAAGCTGGTCGATTCGGTGCTGTTACCATAGCAACAAACATGGCCGGACGTGGTACAGATATTCAACTTGGTGGAAATCCGGAGGCAACCTTAAAGAAAAAGCTAACCGGTAAAGAAACACCAGAAGAAATCAGCGATCTAAAAGCACAAATTAGCAAAGAAATTGCTGAAAACAAGGAAAAAGTTCTAAAGGCCGGCGGTTTATATATCTTAGGTACAGAAAGACATGAAAGTCGCCGTATTGATAATCAATTGCGTGGCCGTTCCGGTCGTCAAGGAGACCCCGGTCATTCAAAGTTCTTTCTATCTCTGGAAGATGACTTAATGCGTATTTTCGGTTCAGAAAGAATGTCTGAAGTCTTAAAAAGACTAGGTCTTCCTGAAGGAGAGGCTCTTGTTCACCCATTCATAAGCAAAGCTCTTGAAAAAGCGCAACAAAAAGTGGAAGAGAGAAACTTTGATATAAGAAAGAGCTTGCTGAAGTACGACGATGTTATGAATGAACAACGTAAGGTCATCTATGAACAACGCAAAGAAATAATGTCCACAGATGATCTATCAGAAACAATTAAAGACATGCGCCATGATTATTTATCAGCAATTGTTTATAGTTCTGCACCAAACGAAACCCCCGCTGAAGAATGGAACATTGATCAGTTAAAACAAGACATCTTCAACATTACCGGTATGGTTTTACCATTAGAAGAATGGAAAAACATACCCCAAATTGATAGTCAAGATCTCACTGAAAAAATATTAAAAGAGGTTGATGATCGTCTTGTAGAAAAAAATGCAAATATTTCTGAAGCTTTCGTTCATCTTGTAGAAAAAAGCTTCCTGTTGCAAACTCTTGATCAACTATGGAAAGAACACATAGCGACATTAGACATGATGCGGCATACCATTGTACTGAGAGCCTACGGACAGAAAGATCCTCTGAATGAATATAAAAGAGAGGCTTTTAATATGTTTTCCGATATGCTTGATTTATTAAAAGAAAAAATAACAACCCTCATTTGCCACATGTCAATAAAACAGGGGAGTGAGCAAGATATTAAAGAACAAGAAGCGCGCCAAAAAAATCAAAAAATGACCGCGTTCCATGAAGGTTTTAATAGTTCGGAACCTGTTGCGCCAGAAAATAGAACCGTTTCACAAACCGAAGATGGTCTACAAAACAACTGGAGAAACATTCCTCGTAACAGTCCCTGTCCCTGCGGAAGCGGTAAAAAATATAAACACTGCCACGGAAAGGTTGCATAGATTAAATGTCAGAGCCTTTATTAGAAATAAAAAACCTATATGCCGCTGTTGGTGATAAAGAGATCATCAAAGATTTAAACTTAACCATAAACAAAGGAGAGGTACACGCCATAATGGGACCAAACGGCGCCGGAAAATCATCTCTTTCTTATGTTTTAAGCGGAAAAAACGGTTATAAGGTAACCTCGGGATCAATAATGTTTAAGGGTAAAGATCTTTTATGTTTAAACACTGAACAAAGAGCGCAGCTTGGTTTGTTTTTATCAATGCAAACTCCTGTAGAAATTCCAGGTGTTGTTGTGTCAAATTTTTTAAAACAATCGCTAAACTCTATCCGCAAAGCTAATAACGAACCGGATCTTGATACTATAAGTTTTATGAAACTTCTTCAAATAGAAGCTAAGAGACTCAATATTTCCCAGGAAATGCTTAAACGATTTGTAAACGTTGGTTTTTCCGGGGGTGAAAAAAAACGATTTGAAACATTACAAATGTCAATGCTAAAACCTTGTTTTTGTATCTTAGATGAAATCGATTCTGGACTTGATGTTGATGCTCTAAAAATGGTTTCTGATGGTGTAAACAGCCTAAGAGATAGCAAAACCTCTTTTCTTTTAATAACGCACTATCAAAGACTTCTATCACAAATCGTCCCAGACGTTGTCCATATATTTGCAGATGGACACATTCTAAAAACAGGAGACAAGACACTGGCTCTTGAAGTAGAAAAAAACGGTTACACACAATTTCTCAAAGAGGCCTGACAAATGGATAGTCCTTTAATAAAAGAAGTATCTCTATTTTTAGATGACAAGCCTTCTGTTTATGCCTTAAGAGAAAAAGCAAAGAAGGCTTTATTTTCAACAGGATTCCCTACAAAAAAAACAGAATCATGGAAATACACCGATGTTTCAGAAATAATCAATCACTCTTTTCAAATAAACGAAAAAGAAGATATCTGTGACAAAGATTGTTGTCATCACAATGGTTCGTCTGAATATTTTATAGAAATTCACTTCTGTCATGGACGTCTTCATATTGAAGAGTATAATACACCAAAAGGGGTAACCATAACACCTCTACCCCTAGCCCTATATGAAGAAGAATATAAACAATACTTTTTTAATTCTTTCGACCTAAATAAGCACCCTTTTGCTGCTTTAAACGGCATGTATTTGGAACAAGGCGTTTGTATCATTGTCGATAAAGACATCAAGACACCAAAACCAATCATCATAAAATACAATCAGACGGGTTGTCTTAATCAACAAACGAACATTCATAATTTGATTGTTTTAAAAAGAAATGCTAGTCTAGAATTCATTGAAAGCTTTTCATCGGGCGATAATAATACTCATTTAACGAATATTGTAAACGAAATCTATCTAAAACAAAATTCAGAACTAACGCATTATAAAATACAAAAAGAAAACTCTAGCAACTTTCACGTTTCTTTGACTGCCACAAAACAGCAAGACAACAGTAAATACAGGCAGTTTTATTTGTCTTATGGAGCAAAAATAAGCCGCCAAGAAACATTAATCAATCTGGAACAACAATTTTCTGAAGCAAAAGTCTTTGATGCATACAAGGCAAAAACAAATTGCATAACTGATATTACAACAAACGTTAATCATTGGGTAGCTAACACTTATTCCAATCAATACGCAAAAGCGGTTCTAGAAACAAACTCGACAGCCAATTTTCAAGGAAAAATACTTATTCAAAAAGACGCTGTTAAAACATCTGGAAACCAATTACACAAAGCCTTGTACTTGGACAATAACGCAAACTTAAATTGTAAGCCAGAATTAGAAATATACGCAGACGATGTCAAGTGTTCACACGGAGCAACTTGTGGCGAAATCAATAAAGAACAACTATTTTATCTAACCTCTCGGGGAATTGATCAAGACACCGCAAAAAACATTCTTGTTCAAGCCCATCTTGATGAAATAATCTCTCTTATCCCAAATGAAGAAATAAAAAAGTTATTCTTCTTCTGAAAACAAAACCTTTTCTTGGTAAAATAATGATGATGCAATAACCGATGTCAAAAAACAAAAATTAAAATATAAGAGAAACTCATTTGCAAAGGCGCTAAACCATACCGGTAAAACCTTATCTGTTTCAAAAAAAGCAAGAGAAATATGAAGAAGATAGGCGAAAACCAAAAGATACGACAAAAACCACACTATCGGCTTATAAATACCATCAAAAATTGCCCAGAAAGTTTTATGAATAGCAAAAAAAGAACCACCGCTCAAAAAATGCTGAAAAACAACAAAATTAAGTAAAAGAAAAATAGCGGCCATAATCACTAAAGAAACACAAAAGAAAAACAGCAACTCCATTTTCCAGTCTTCTACCGGTTTACGTCTCGCTAACAAAAACACACAGAAACCTAAAACAGCCCAGGTTAAAATATAGATAAAAACAACACATAGTGTTTTAAGGTCTTTCTTAAAACGCCTTTCTTTAATTACCTCTCTAAATGTTTTATTTTCAGATATTATTATTTGCCAACGATTATAAAAGAAAGCAATTCCTAAAAAAGCCACTCCTCCTGAAATAAGAACTGTCAAAAAATTTTGTGTGCAGTAAATATCTTTAATATCTAAACCACAGAAAAAACTTCTTCCAACCAAAACCGTTGTCAGCGACACGATAAAAGAAACAAACAAGCTCAATAAAAGAAAGCTCTTCAGATTCTTATTCAAAACAACCAAAGGATAAAACAATCCTTCAATCAAAGAAATAGTTTTTTCTTCCGTTTTTTTCATTTTAACCTCCTCTGCACACTATATTTCTCTAACCGCAGAAACACCGGGAATATTCTTTAACTTTGTCAACATCATCTTATCAGCAAAAGCATATCCACCCTCAACTTCTATAAGCACATCCCATTCGTTTATCACTGGCTCTATGTAAATTTTGTTTACCCCTTTTTTATCGGCATAAACTAATTTTCTTACTTCAGAAACGGCCGAAATATCCGCAATAGAAATAATCAAACCTTTTGCTTGCTCTGCTATTGCCTCATCGAGTGTTTGTACGCTATTTATCATTATCCTTGGATTTTCATCTTCTGATTGCTTATTAATTGTTACTTTAGCTAATAATGGACATCCGGAATTTATTGTTTCTTCATATTTGGTCAAAGCTTCAGAAAAAAGCAACCCTTCAAAATTATCTGTCGTATCAGAAAGTTTCAAAAATGCATATTTATTACCGCTTTTTCCTATCCTCTTCTGAAAACTCTCAACACACCCTGCAACATTAGCCTTGATGCTGTCTCCTGCCCTGATATTAGAAAGGATACTTTGACAACTCTTAACCCCTAATTTTTTCATGCTTTCTGCATAAACATCCAGCGGATGTGCTGACAAATAAAACCCTATAGCGTCAGCCTCTAATCTTAACTTTTCAAGTTCTGGCCAATCTGGTGCCTCTGATAGTTTTACCTTTGAGGAATATTCCTCAACACCAAACAAGGAACTTTGAGCGCTTGTTTTCATCTCTGTTACAGAAGAAATGTTTTTCAAGATTAAATCAATATTAGCAAACAACTTTCCTCTTTTCTTTTCTAAACAATCAAAAGCTCCTGCTTTAATAAGCTGCTCTAGCTGCTTACGATTTAATTGTTTAGCATCAACCCTGTTAATAAAATCAGAAATATCCTTAAATTTGCCACCCTTTTCTCGTGCTTCAACAATAGCATTCATGTTGGCTTCTCCAACCCCTTTTATTGCGCCCAAAGCATAGCGGAGTTTCCCTTCTTGAACGCTAAAACGCGCTATCGACTCATTAATATCTGGTTTTAATATTTCAATACCAAGAATTTTACATTCTGACTTAAATCCCGCCAATTTATCCGTATTAGTAATATCCAAATCCATAACCGCACACATGAATTCCACTGGAAAATGGGCTTTAAGATATGCTGTATGATACGAAACAAGAGAGTACGCCGCAGCATGAGATTTATTAAAACCATAGGAAGCAAATTTTTCCATTTGGTCAAAAATGCTTTTGGCTACATCTTCCTCTATGCCATTTTTAACAGCACCCTCTGTAAACATTTTACGCTGTTTTGGTATCTCGTCGCGCATTTTTTTACCCATAACCTTACGTAATTTATCGGCGCCACCCATAGTATACCCGCCAAGTTCACGAGCAATCATCATAACCTGCTCTTGATATACCATAATACCGTATGTTTCTTTCAAAATAGGTTCCAGTTTAGGGTGCAGGTACGTAATTTCCTCTTCCCCATGCTTACGCTTAATAAATGTTGGTATATTATCCATTGGCCCGGGACGATATAAAGAAACAATAGCTATCAAATCCTCAAATCTATCCGGTTTTATTTGCTTGTGAACATCTTTCATTCCAGATGATTCAAATTGAAAAACAGCTGTTGTTTTTCCTTCTTGTAACATTTTATAAGTATCAACATCATCAAGAGGTACTGTTTCCATGTCTAAAACAACACCTTGTGATTTCTTTATCCAGTCCAAAGCTCTTTGAATAACCGTTAGTGTTTTCAACCCCAGAAAATCAAACTTTATCAAACCGGTTTCTTCAACATATTTCATATCATACATTGTCACCGGCATATCCGCCCTGGGATCTTTGTATAGAGGAACCAATTCTTCTAGAGGTCTATCACCAATAACAACACCTGCCGCATGCATACCGGAATTACGATATAAACCTTCAAGTTTTATCGCTATCTCAAAAAGTTTATTAACTTGTGGATCTTTTTGCCGCATTTCCTCAAGCTCAGGCACAAGTTCTAAAGCCTCTGGTAATGTTGGATTCTTACCCTGTGCACCTGCAGGAATCATTTTAGAAATTTTATCGGCCTGAGAATATGGCATTTGTAAAACACGAGCCACATCACGAATGACAGCTTTAGATTGCAGTTTACCATATGTAATAATCTGAGCCACATGATCAAACCCGTATTTCTTCTGAACATATTCAATGGTTTTATACCTGTTCTCTTGGCAAAAATCGACATCAAAATCTGGCATATTTACACGTTCAGGATTAAGAAATCTTTCAAAAAGCAAATCTAATTTCAAAGGATCCAATTCCGTAATATTCAAAGACCAAGCAACTATAGATCCCGCACCAGAACCTCGACCAGGACCAACAGGAACCCCGTTTTGTTTAGACCATTTTATAAAATCAGAAACGATAAGAAAATAGCCTGAAAAACCCATTTTTTTAATAACACTAAGCTCATAGTCCAAACGTGCGTAGTATTTTTCATCTAATTCCACTTTTTGCGCCGCCGTCATACCCTCAAAATAAACAGCTTTACGCATTCTTTCATCTAAACCTTTATAGGATTCTTCAGTAATAAACTCATCTTGCGTTTTACCATCAGGACATTCAAAAACAGGTAATAACGGATCTTTTTTCTCTGAAAGATAATTACATAATTTTGCAATCCGCACAGTATTATTTACAGCCTCTGGCAAATCAGAAAAAAGCTCCACCATTTCTTCTTCTGCGCGTAATCTATTATTTACAGAAAATCTCCGACGATTTTCATTAGCAACATATTCACCCTCTGAAATACACACTAAAGCATCATGGGCTTCATACATACTCTCATCCAAAAAAAACACTTCGTTCGTTGCCACTAAAGGAATATTATGTTTATAAGCAAGTTCCACGAAAAAATCTTCGGTTTTCTGTTCCTTTTCTAAACCGATCCGCGATATTTCCATATAAAGTCTATCTTGAAATATTTCTTTCAACTGAATCGTAAAGTCTTCTGCTTCTTTTTTGCGATTATCTAAAAACAAACGTCCAATTGTACCATCAACACCTGCTGTCAAAGCGATTAGACCGTCATTAAAATCTTTCAGGTTTTGCAAAGTAAGTTGAGGAGTCCAACCTTTTTCCGTGTTATCTAGATAAAACCGCTTCATTAGTTTCATTATATTCTTGTATCCGGTTTCATTCATAACCAATAAAATAATTTTATCTGGATCCAACTCTTTTCCTTTGGATTTCATGATATCATCAGAATCTGCATTTCTAAGCAGAAATTGGCATCCCATAATAGGTTTAATTCCCTCATCTGCTGCATACTTAGAGAAAGCCTTACCTCCAAACATATTCGCAGAATCTGTTACTGCAACTGCCGGCACCCCCATATCGTGCAATTTATGAATAAGAGTTGGCAACATAATAGCCCCTTCAGCTAATGAGTAAGCTGTATGAACTCTCAGATGTATAAATTTAGGGTCCTTCATTTTTTTATCCTATCCTCAAGATTTTTCAAAGATATCACAAAGTTAAAATATCTCAACATTTTTATTTGTATTCACAAACAAAACCCGCCAAAAAATAAACATCCCCTACAAAAAAGGATATTGTTTGCCACAATATCCTTTTCAACAATCCTATTCTGATAGCTATTCGTACTTTGCTTCCGCGCCATTTTGATAAACATCTTGAGCATTATCAAAATTCTTTTTAAGAACTCGACCTAATTTTGAAGCCGAATTAGCCGTATTTGACGCAACTTGACCGCTTGCACTACCATCAAACATTGTTTTTATGTACTCTATCTGCTCTTCAACAGATAGATTTTTTACCTTATACAAATAAGCAGACACGCCGCAAGCAATCACTGCTAGGAATAGCAAGAAATATATAAAACTTCTCATGTTTTTTATTTCTTCAAAATAGATTTACCGGCATAAATAGCTGAATCACCCAACTCTTCTTCAATACGAATTAGCTGATTATATTTAGCCATTCTATCTGTACGAGACATAGAACCTGTTTTAATCTGACCACAGTTTGTAGCAACAGCAATATCCGCAATTGTTGTATCCTCTGTTTCTCCAGAACGGTGAGAAAGAACAGCTGTATATTTATGACGTTGAGCCAAGTCAACAGCTTTCATTGTTTCGGTTAATGTACCAATTTGATTAACTTTAACCAAAATAGAGTTAGCTACACCTTTTTCGATTCCCATAGCTAATCGCTTTGGATTCGTAACAAATAAGTCATCTCCAACTAATTGAACTCTATCACCGATTTTATCTGTGAGAGCCTTCCAGCCTTCCCAATCATCTTCAGCCATACCATCTTCAATAGAAAAGATTGGGAATTTATCACACAAATCTTTATAAAAATCAACCATTTGTGCTGATGTATAAGACTTACCTTCGCCTTTCATTTCATATTTACCGTTTTCATAAAATTCCGAAGATGCTGCATCAATTGCTAAAACAACATCCTCGCCAGGAACAAAACCTGCATCTTTAATTGATTTAACAATAAACGTGAGAGCTTCTTCTGCGGACTGTAAGTTTGGAGCAAAACCACCCTCGTCACCAACATTGGTGTTATGACCAGCAGCCTTTAAATTCTTCTTTAGTGTATGGAAAATTTCAGCACCCATGCGAACAGCTTCCTTGATAGAACCGGCAGAAACAGGCATAATCATAAACTCTTGAATATCTATCGGATTGTCTGCATGCTTACCACCATTTAAAATGTTCATCATTGGAACAGGTAATGTGCGAGCCATTGTTCCACCAAGGTAACGATACAATGGCATACCTAATTCATCTGCCTGAGCTTTTGCTACGGCCATTGATACGGCTAAAATTGCATTAGCACCGAGTTTCCCTTTGTTTTCTGTACCATCCAAATCAATCATTGTTGTGTCAATATCTATCTGACTTTCAGCATCAAAACCTATTAATGCATCGCTAATGGCATCATTTACATTGTTGACAGCCTTCTCAACCCCTTTACCCATGTAACGATTTTTATCCCCATCTCGCAACTCCACTGCTTCGTGCACACCGGTTGAAGCTCCTGATGGAACAGCCGCACGACCAAAAGCGCCTGATTGCAACAAAACATCTGCCTCAACCGTGGGGTTACCTCTAGAATCCAAAATTTCTCTGGCAAAAATATCAACAATTGTACTCATTTTACACTCCTTATTTAAATTTAAGCTATGCTTAATATACAGTTAGTTAACCTAAAGTCAAGACACATCTGTTAGCATAAACAAAATCATCTTCATCTCTTGTTTCACAACAAACATACCAAAAGACAAAATTCTTGTCTTTTATAAAAAAAGGTAATAAACTACGAAAAACAGCAGTTCTGGAGGTTTGTTATGTTCACTATGAAATGGCATTATCGCTTTATGGATTTAGCGAAACTTATCGCAACCTGGTCCAAAGACACCTCAACAAAAACTGGTGCCGTTATTGTCGGACCAGATAAAGAAATAAGAGCAACAGGATACAATGGCTTTGTCCGCGGCGTAGATGATGATGTCATGGAGCGTTTTGAAAGACCTACAAAATATGATTTTTTTGAACACGCTGAAAGAAATGCTGTCTATAATGCTTGTTTGTGTGGCACTCAAGTAAAGGGTTGTGTCCTTTATGCAACACACTTCCCATGCACAGATTGTACCAGAGCTATTATCCAATCTGGAATAAAGCTCGTTGTCACAAATCCTTTAGCCATAGATAAAAACACTCCTCAAAACACATGGAGAGATCGTGTATCTTATTCTGAACAAATGTTAAAAGAGGCTGGTGTTGAATTGCTTATTTTGCCGCCCAAAGAATCAAAAAACTAAAATTACCGCCTTTAAAACTGTTATTCCGTACTTATATTGCAACTACATTTAATAATGTCTTGTTAATAAGGGAGATATAAATGAAAGTTTTAATAACGGACGAACAATCTTTATTCAGAGATGGACTCTCTCTGCGCTTAAAACAAATAAACGATAACATATCTGTAATACAATCCTCAAACTTATTTGAAATGCAAAAAATATTATCAAAAGAAAAAGACATTGATTTTCTAATTTTTGACATAGATCTTGCAGAAACGGATTCTACAGAGTTCATTAACAAGTTAAAAACCCTCGCTCCAAACTTAAAAATTGTTGTTATTTCTTCATCTGAGGATACAAGAAATATAAAAAGAGTTCTTTCTTCAGATGTAAAGGGATATATTCCCAAAAAACTAGACAGCAACATATTAGGTGGGGCACTAAAACTTATTTTAGACGGAGGAACATATATCCCCCCTGTTCTGTTAAATAACATAACAACCTATACGAACCATAATACAGACAACATCTTAAAAAAGAGCCTAACAAACAGACAGTCTCAAGTGTTAGACCTAATTGCTCAGGGAAAATCAAACAAACAAATAGCCTATGATATGGGCGTATCAGAGGCAACTGTGAAACTACACATAAATGCATTGTTACGCTCGTTGAAAGTAAATAATCGAACACAGGCTGTCATTACTGCCCAAAAAATGGGATTAATATAATTTTTGCCGTTTATTTAAACAATATTTACTTTTGAAATATAGAATAAACCAAAAGAGAACTTTTGGAGGAAGAATGTTATCTGCAATAATTGGTTTTATTCTGGGTCTTTTTATTCCCTATTTAGCTAGACGTTTTGCAAAAATTATGCAACAAACACCTACTCTTTCTTATGCTCTATATCGCATATTTACACCGACTAAAGTTGTTTCTAAAAGAAAGCGCTTTGCCAACCGCAAATATGAACAGCTTTATAAAAACTATCTCATGCGATCTTTGGGCTGGGGAATTACGTCTGGTGCTATCTTTTTCTTAATCTCTTTAGCTATTCCTTTTCAAGAAAAACTATGGATTTCTTTTTTTGTAATAATATTGCTAATGTTAATGGAAATAGATAAACGCATACAATTTCTTCCGGATTTACTAACATCCCCTCTTCTTTTAAGCGGTTTTGCTTACGCCGTATTCTCTGGGGCATTACTAGGAAACACTATTGCAGAAGCAACAGAAAACAGCGCCTTAGGTGCAATATTTGGATATCTTATTCCTGTTATTGCTTCTTTGATGCTAATAAAAAAGCACCCCGAAAACTTAGGTGGTGGTGATATAAAAATTCTAGCAGCAATCGGGGCATGGCTTGGTTTATCCAATATACCCTTTGTTATATTACTATCTTGCCTTTTCTTCGCTTTTTCTTACTTCATCACAAAAAAACGTACCGATGCTTTTGGCCCATCTATCGTTCTGGCCACGCTAACAATTCTTTTTCTTTTAATATACTAACTATGCTTTTTGTTTTTTCTCTACCGGTAAAGACAGTACAAACCACAAAACAAGTAGTCCAATAATTGGCAAAATCAACAAAGCAATCAAATATATTGGTAAATTAAGCTCACGAAGCCGACGAACAGAAATTCCAATAAAAGGAATAAGTGTTGCCCAACAATATATTTTAAAAAGGGTAAAAGAAAAAATACCAAAAATCGAAGCAATCAATACCGCAAATAAAACGTACATCCAGTATTGACGACGGGAAACAGTACCATCAAATTTAATATAATCTGATTTCAAATACCCTAAAAAATATTTATCAAAAGCTTTTACAAAACCATCTTTCGTAACATCCTTTAACTTATCAACTTCAGATACCAAAACTTTTACAACATCTTTTGCTGACTTTTTAAGAAAAGCAACATCTTTAAAAGACTTTATATCCATTATTTCCTCCATCAATATATACCTAAATGATGGTAAATAACGATATTAAAAATTTCAAGAAAAATAAAAGATATATACAAAAAAGCACCGGACTTCGCCCGGCGCTTTTATCTTTTTTTGTGTCACTCTATAAGAGATTAACAAGCTTTCTTACAGCAACACCCTTCTTTTGCAGCATCAATAGCTTTTGGCTGTCCTTTTTGCTTAACAGCAGCTTGAGCAGCAGCCAAACGAGCTACAGGTACACGGAAAGGAGAACAAGACACATAATCTAATCCGCAATGATTGAAAAAGTCAATAGATGCAGGATCTCCACCATGTTCGCCACAAACACCCAGGTGAATATCTGGATTAGCTTTACGGCCGCATACACAAGCACGTTCAACCAACTTGCCAACACCTTCAACATCTATTGATGCAAACGGATCTGCAACATAAACACCTTTTGCTCTATAACAATCCAGAATTGCTCCTGTATCATCACGACTCATACCTAAAGTTGTTTGTGTCAAATCGTTTGTACCAAAACCAAAGAAGCCTGCTGTTTGCGCAATATTCTCGGCCTGTAAAGCAGCTCTCGGTAGTTCAATCATTGTACCAACAAGATACTTGATTTTCTTACCTTGTTCTGCAAATACTTTTTCTGCCGTCGTGTCAATAATATTTTTGCAAATATCTAACTCTTTCTTTGAACCAATCAAAGGAACTTCTATCTCTGGAATAACCTTAATTCCTTTTGCTTGACACTCTAAAGCTGCCTCTAAAATGGCACGTGTTTGCATTTCACAAATTTCTGGATAAGTAACAGCTAAACGACAACCACGATGTCCTAACATTGGGTTTAACTCGTGTAGCTTTTCAGCACGATTCTTAACATGAGCCAAAGTCATACCCATCTTATCCGCCAATTCTTTCATTTCTGCATCTGTATGCGGTAAAAATTCATGCAACGGCGGATCAAGTAAACGAACAGTTACTGGCAAACCATCCATAATTGTAAACAGGTCAATAAAGTCCTGTTTTTGATATGGCAATAAACGGGCCAACGCTTTACGACGACCTTCTTCGTTATCAGATAAAATCATTGCACGCATATCAGCAATACGATTAGCATCAAAGAACATATGTTCTGTACGAGCCAAACCAATACCTTCCGCACCAAAATCACGAGCTTGTTTCGCATCTTTTGGGGTTTCAGCATTTGCGCGAACTTTCATGGTTTTAATTTCATCAACCCATGTCATTAATTTACCGAAATTACCTGTCATTTCAACTTGAACTGTTGGGATCTTACCCTCGATAATTTGACCTTTACCGCCATCTAAAGATACCCAATCACCTTCTTTAATAACGACACCGGATTTTGTAGACATTGTCTTTGCTTTATAATCAATAACAATGTCGGTAGAACCAGAAACACACGGTGTACCCATACCACGAGCCACAACAGCAGCGTGAGATGTCATACCTCCTCGTGCCGTTATAACACCTTGAGAGGCATGCATACCGCCAATATCTTCTGGACTTGTTTCATTACGAATAAGAATAACTTTCTCGCCTCTACCTGCCCATTCTTCAGCATCTTCAGCGCAGAACACCGCACGGCCAACAGCGGCACCTGGAGAAGCAGGAAGACCTGTAGCAATAACGTTCTTCTTTGCTTTTGGATCAAGCATTGGGTGTAATAACTGATCTAGTTGATCAGCACCAACACGCATAATGGCTTCTTCTTTTGTTAACATACCTTCTTCATACATTTCAACAGCCATACGAACAGCTGCAGCTGCTGTTCTCTTACCGTTACGACATTGCAACATCCAAAGCTTACCATGTTCAATAGTAAATTCCATATCTTGCATATCCTTGTAGTGAGCTTCGAGTTTATTACGGACGTCAACAAGCTCCTTATACAAATGAGGCCAATTTTCTTCCAAAGAATTGCCTTTACCTTGTGAACCCATTGGTTGAGGTGTACGAATACCAGCAACAACGTCTTCACCTTGTGCATTGACAAGATATTCACCATAATAAACGTTTTCACCTGTCGCAGGATCACGAGAAAAGCAAACACCTGTTGCACAATCATCACCGGCATTACCAAACACCATTGTTTGTACATTAACGGCTGTACCCCAGTCACCAGGAATATTATTTAATTTACGGTATGTAATCGCGCGCTCCACCATCCAAGAACCAAAAACGGCTCCAATACCTGCCCACAACTGATCCCAGGGATCTTGAGGAACAACTTTACCTATTTTCTGACCAATTTCTTTGTATTGCTTTACTAATTCTTTAAGGTCATCAGCCGTTAAATCTGTATCTGACTTATAGCCCTTAGATTTCTTCATATTTTCCAAGGCTTCTTCATATAATTCTAGATCTGCACCTAAAACAACATCTGAAAACATTTGTAAAAAACGACGATAGGCATCATAAGCAAATCTTTCGCTTCCTGAAGCTTTAGCTAAAGCCTTGACTGTAACATCATTTAAACCAAGGTTCAAAACAGTATCCATCATACCTGGCATAGAAACTCTTGCGCCAGAACGAACAGATACTAATAATGGGTTATTTTCATCTGCAAACTTTTTACCCATAATGCCTTCAACATAAGAAAGAGCAGCACGAACTTGATCTTTCAAATCTGCAGGATAGGTCTTATTATTATTGTAGTAATATGTACAAACTTCTGTTGTTACTGTAAATCCTGGAGGAACAGGTAATCCAACTTTGTTCATCTCTGCCAAGTTAGCACCTTTACCGCCAAGTAGATTTCTCATAGAGGCATCGCCTTCAGCTTTGCCATCACCAAACGTATATACCCATTTATTCATGGTTTATCAGCTCCTACTAGCTTAAAATAAGTTAAAACAAACACAACAAAACAAACGTCTTGTTATAACAGAACAAAAATTCTGCGGTAAATTTATAACAATAAAATAGAATATTCAAGCAAAAATTTGTTTTTCTTACTTTAAATTCAAGAAGATATTTGTTCCTTATAGTGTTTACTTTATATTAAACTTTTTATTATAGTATACGCTTGAAATGTTATATTCTTTTTTAGCTCTTAAAAAAAGGAAATTTGAAATGAAAAATACCATATTATTTTTAAGCATTTTTTTTGTTTTTACAATAAATATTGCTAACGCATCGTATTATAACAATAATACCTATCAATTAAATAATCAAAATTCTACTATAAAACAACCTGATTACTATCAGGATTCTTATCATAAGACAAGAAGTATCAGACCTTATATAGGTATTGAATTTGACAGCTTAAAAAGTAATTATAGTTCTAAAGATGGTTATTTTAAGAATAATGATAGGCTTTATTTCAGAGATACAACCTTTGGTGCATCTGGTATTCTTGGTCTCAGATTTTATAAACATTTCGGAGTAGAAGGATTTTACAAACAAACTTTCAGTGAAAGTAAGAAGAATACCGCTAACTTTGATGTACCTGTTGACAGCTATGGTCATCGTACAAGTGATGAGGAAGCCACTCAATATGTTGGTGGCCAGAAAGAAACAGAAGGTACCTCTCTATTAAGTGCTTATGGTATTGATTTTATTGGATATTTACCATTAAACCAACAACTTGAATTATTAGCTTCAGTAGGTATTGGGCAATATGACTTTGAAATGCGCCGTAAATATTCTGAACATTATACACGTCTACAGGGTGGTTATTATTATGATAATCAATACAGCTCAAACAAAGATTTTGATTCAGCAGGTATTCGTATAGGTCTTGGTTTACAATATACTTTAGAAGATCTTATAGCTTTTCGTGGTATGGTACACTATGTTAAATTATCAGATGATGATTATGTAAAAGATCTAATGGAATTATCTTTAGGTGTTTATTACCTGTTCTAATAAAAATTACATACTCACTACTGCACTATGTCTATAACCTGTATGGTTTTCATATCTGTATGAGAAAAACAACTTTTCTCCACACGCTGTACAATATGGACAAACATCTATTTGCTCAACACCACTTTCTATAAGTTGTTGTTTATTAATGCCTTTTAAATCTACAAAAAATTTATCATTACTTTTTTCAAATAAACCTTGTGGATTTATAATTGTTTCATAAAGTTTCTGATAGACATCTTCTCCAACATTATAACAGTTTTTACAAATTGCTGGACCTATAATAACTTTAATATCTTTCGGATTAAAACTATAATCATCTATCAATCTTTTAACTGAAACTTTTGCCATTTTTTGTACTGTACCATCCCATCCGGCATGAGATATCATAGCTATTTTATTACAATAAAAAATAAGTGGAACACAATCACCAAAATTCATAAAAGCGGCACCTTGATTTTCAATCAACAAACCATCTGTATTTTCATAAACTTTTTTATCTTCAATAACTTTTGCAATATGAATACCATGTACTGGTTTATTACACGCCGGAATTTTTCCTAAATAATCAATTAGTATTCTTTGATTTACTGACATATCTTCTTCTTTAGAATACAAACAAAATTCCCTTGTGGTAAAAAAACAATCTATTTCTTTAATAAAGTCAGAACGTACAATCTTTTTATTTTTTATATTATCAATATAAAACACTATTCACTCCCTTTCACTTCATCTGCAATCCATAATGCAGATTTGATCTTGTTTTTTAAAAAAGAATGATGTGCCTCTTTTTCTTCATCTGTTAAAGCAAAAATTCGTGGTTCATGAAAAGTCTTCTTAAATTCAATGACAGAATATTTATCATTTTGTATAACAGTATTTAAATTCATTGTTGGCTCTGCACCACCTAATAATTCTAAATAAACTTCTGCTAAAAGCTGAGCATCAAGAAGCGCACCATGAAAAGTACGTGCAGAATTATCTATATTAAAGCGCTTACAAAGAGCATCAAGATTATTTCTTTGCCCTGGAAACTTATTCTTAGCAATTTCTAGTGTATCAACAACTCTGTCCCATTTATATTCTTTATATCCTAATTTTTGAAGTTCATAATTAATAAATTTCATATCAAAAGCAGCATTATGAGCAACTAGTATACCATCTTCACCTATAAAATCCACCCATTCTTGTGCTATATTTTCAAAAATTGGAAATTTTTTTAGATATTCCGTTGTTAAACCATGAACCTTAACAACCTCCTCTGGAACATCTCTATCAGGATTAATGTACTGATGATAAGTTTTCCCAGTTGGTACATGATTAATCAATTCCACAGCACCTATTTCAACTAATCTATCCCCTGTTTCTGGATCAAAACCTGTCGTTTCAGTATCAAAAACAATTTCTCTTATATTATTCATAACCTTTCAAACTTTCTAAAAAATCAAAAACATATTTTTTTAATTTAACCTTTTCTACACCTGTATTTATTATAAAATCAACTTTTTCTCTTTTTTCATTCATAGACATTTGTAATTTATTAATTTTATAAAATTCTTCCTCTGTTATATTATCCCTTTCCATTACTCTATTTTTTTGTGTTTCCTCATCAACATCAGCTAATAAAATAAAATCAAAATATTTATCCCATTTCATCTCAAAAAGTAAGGCAACATCTACAAAAACAAACCCTTCATCCTTATTCTTACGAATAATTTTACGAAGTTTTTTTTCTAAAAAGGGATGTATAAGACCTTCTAAAATTTTAAGTTTTTTAACATCATTAAAAACAAGTGTTCTTAATTTTCTTTTATTAAAAATATTCTCTGCAAAAACTTGAGGAAAATATTCTTTTATAATTTCTAAAAAATCTTTATTATAATACAAATATTTCACCCATTTATCTATATCATAAACAAGATAACCTTGTTTTCTTAAAATATCTGATAATGTTGTTTTACCACACCCTATAGAACCTGTTATAGCTGTAAAAATCATATCTTCCTCTTTTTTTATTATACACAACTTGAAACTAGTTTGTGTATAATTATATTAAAACAAAACTATATAAAAAATTAATCCTCATATATAAAAAAATAAACTAATATTTACACACATAGTATAAAATAATATCCACTTATGTAAATTATGGGGATAATTATATTTTATTAACACCAATCATCTTTACCTAATATATTGATTAGAAAAAGTTTTTTATACTACTACACAACTTTTTCAACAACACATTCAAATCTGTTTATATCTACATTAACTATTTTTTTATAAACAATATTAACATTCTTAAACAAATAACAATAAAAAAATAATATATATTTTTAAAGAAAAAATCATGTGTACAAATTAAAGTTAGGAAATAAATTGACATCTCAAAAAAATAATATATAACCTAATTATATTTATAAATTTCACAAATAGGTTTCCCATGCATTTAAAAGAATTAAAAGACAAATCTCCTCAAGAGTTATTAGATCAGGCGGAAGAATTAGGTGTTGAAGATGCCTCTTCTATGCGTGTACAGGATTTAATCTTCGCAATTATGAAAAAAGTTGCTGAAGATGATAATGTAATACACGGTGATGGTGTTATTGAAGTTATGCAAGACGGTTTTGGTTTCTTAAGATCAGCTCAGTCAAATTATTTAGCATCAGCCGATGATATATATGTTTCTCCTCAACAAGTAAAGAAATATGGTTTAAGAACCGGTGATACAGTAGAAGGTGAAATTCGTGCACCAAAAGAAAATGAAAGATATTTTGCTTTAACAAAAATTAATACTATTAATTATGATGATCCTGAAAAATCTAAATTACGTGTTAATTTTGATAATTTAACTCCTCTTTATCCTACAAAGAAATTAAATTTTGATATTATTTGTGGTGAAAAAGATTATACTACTCGTGTAATAGATTTAATTTCACCTCAAGGAAAAGGTCAAAGAGGTTTAATTGTTGCACCGCCTCGTACCGGTAAGACTGTTATGTTACAAAATATAGCACATGCAATAGCAACAAATCATCCGGAAGTTTTTCTAATAGTTTTACTTATAGATGAAAGACCAGAAGAAGTAACAGATATGACACGTTCTGTTAAAGGTGAAGTAATATCTTCAACATTTGATGAACCAGCGACACGTCATGTTCAAGTTGCTGAAATGGTTATAGAAAAAGCTAAACGCTTAGTTGAGACTAAAAAAGATGTTGTAATTTTACTTGATTCTATCACTCGTTTAGGTCGTGCATATAATACTGTTGTTCCTTCATCAGGTAAAGTTTTAACCGGTGGTGTAGATGCAAATGCTCTTCAGCGTCCAAAAAGATTATTAGGTGCTGCACGTAATGTCGAAGAAGGTGGTTCTTTAACAATTATAGCAACAGCTTTAATTGATACTGGTTCCAGAATGGATGAAGTTATTTTTGAGGAATTTAAAGGTACAGGTAATTCAGAAATCATATTAGATAGAAAATTAACTGATAAACGTCTGTTTCCGACAATAGATATAACTCGTTCTGGCACACGTAAAGAAGAACTTTTAGTTGATAAGAATACTTTAACTAAAATGTGGGTTCTTCGTCGTGTACTAATGCAAATGGGTTTAACAGATGGTATGGAATTCTTACTTGAAAAACTTCGTAATACAAAAGACAATCAAGACTTTTTTGATACGATGAATAGTTAATATTTAATAATTAATAATCAAAAGAGGATTGTTATTCATAATAACAATCCTCTTTTTTATCAAAGTTTTTTATTTGATCTAAATTATCAATAATATAATCATAAAAAAGAGAATAAAAACAACATAAAAACTAATACCGTTAAGACAAGTAAGATTACCTGTAGTACAAGAAAAACCTTCTTTATTACGTGTTAGCTTAAAGTAATAAGATATTAAAGAAGAATATCTTATTAAAAGCGCAGAAATAAAGAAAGCTACACCTACAAAAGCATAACAGGTTCCTTTTTCATATTGAAAAACAAGATAAGGAGATATAATCATAAACATTGTATAATTAATAAATCCCCAACCTAAACACGTTCGAATTTGTTCAATATTTACCGTTGCAGTTCCAAACAAACTGATAGCAACAATAAAAGAACTAAAAAAAGCAAGGATTAGTAGGAACAAATTATACTCCAAGAAAGGAGCTATAATCACCGCAAGAACAATTGAAAACAAAAGGAACAATGAACTGCGGCCAGAAATGGTAGAGATACAAAATATTTCTCTGACGTTTGGTAATAATTGTGTAAACATAAGGATACAAAATTAATAATTAATGATTAATAAAAGAGTATAAATACATAAAATGAAAGTCAATAAAATATTTTAATTTAATTATTTAAAACAGTTAAGAGACAACAATATTTTTTCAATTTCTTTCATATCAAAACAAATATTTTTAACTCCAATTTCTTTTACTCTGTTGATATAATCGTTATTTTTATACATATCGCTGCCTAAAAAAGCTAATAAATCAATCCCTGCTTTTTGTGCTGCAAGCATACCAACAATAGAATCTTCCACGATAATACAATCCTCTTTTTTCTCTCCCATTTTTTGTGCTGCTATAAGAAACAAATCAGGCTCAGGTTTACCTTTTTGAACCAAATCAGCTGTAAAAACATTGTTTTCATTAAAATATTTTTTCCAAAAACCTATAAGTTCAAGTTTAATAATTGTCTTTTCTTTTGCCCCACTGGTAGCTATACATTGTTTAATTTTTAAACTTTTAATAATGTTTTCAACACCGGGAGTAATGTCTAATCCGTCGCGACAAATAACCTTTTTATCAATCTCTAATTGATCATCCCAAAAAGCATCATCTGTTACATATCCTAAAGAATCTAAAACCTCTTTTTTTGTTTTATCATTCATACCACCAAGATATTTATTTACAGTTTGAAAATCCCAATCTAAGTTGAATTTTTTATTAATACTTTCTTGGCGATTTTTTAACCATATTTTTTCACTGTCGGCAATAACACCATCAAAATCCCAAATAACCAATTTTTTCTTCATTTTTTATATCCTTGTTGTTTCTTCCTATATATTTCTAATATATAACAGTTAAAATTTATTTATTATATTAGTGTTTGACTATTTAAAACACTTTTGATAGATAAATGTTAAGAGGTAAAATATGGATAATAAAACAATATATGCTTTATCAACGGCTTATGGACGATCTGGTGTGGCTGTTATTCGTGTATCTGGTTCACAGGTAAAGCAAATTATAAAACAAATAACAGATATTGATATAAGGAATATAAAAGCAAGATATGTTTATTTTGTAGATTTAAAAGATAATGTTACACGTGAAACAATAGATAAATGTTTGATTATATATTTTAAAAATCCTCAATCTTTTACAGGAGAAGATGTTTTAGAAATACAATGTCATGGTTCTAAAGCGGTTTTAAACAGTGTATTTAAAGTGTTAAGTTCTTTTGAAAATGTAAGAATAGCTGAACCCGGAGAATTTTCTAAACGTGCATTTTATAATAACAAAATGGATTTAACAGAAGCTGAAGGATTGGCAGATTTAATAGATGCAGAAACATCAGAACAGCAAAAATATGCAATACGTCAAATGGAAGGAAATTTAAGAAGTTTATATAATTCATGGAGAAAGGATCTTATAAAAGTTTTATCTTATATTGAAGCTTATATTGATTTTCCGGAAGAAGATGTATCAGACAGTATTTCTAATAATATTTTAAACACTGTATTTAAAGTAAAGAAAGAAATAAAGGAGCATATAAATAATAACAACGTTTGTAAACAATTAAAAGAAGGTTTTCAAATTGTTGTCGCTGGTGCAACCAATGCCGGTAAATCTAGTTTAATAAACGCATTAACAAATAAAAAAACAATGATAGTGTCTAATATTGCAGGGACAACAAGAGATGCCGTAGATGTTAATATGGATATAGGAGGTTATCCTGTTGTTATAACAGATACTGCAGGTATAAGAAAAACCAAAAATACTATTGAAAAAATAGGTGTAAAAGCTGCATTAGAAAAAATAAAGAATGCCGATGCTGTAATTGCTATTTATGATGCTTCTTTAGGATATTTTAATAACGATGTTTTACCAAAAAATATAAAAGACATTATATACGTGGCAAACAAAGTGGATAAAATTTCTAGTAAGAGAAAGGCAGAAATAAGTAAAAACAAACATATTTTAATATCAGCCAAATATAATGAAGGAATAGACGCTGTTGTTTCCAAAATAAAGGAAAAAATAGAGAAAAATTTTTTATCTTCATCAAATTATTTAATTACTAGAGAAAGATACAAAGAAGCCCTAAAAGAATGTTTAGAAAGCCTCAATAAGTTTTCTTTAAATAAAGAAATAGAGCTTGCAGCAGAAGATATAAGATTAGCATGTAGAAGTATTGGTATAATTACCGGAGAAGTAAAAGTATCAGAAGTTTTGGATAATATATTCAGTAGTTTTTGTATTGGAAAATAAATCAAACAGCATTTTTCCGCAAAGTTGGAATCTTTTTTGTATTTTTACAACATCATCTTGTGAAGAAGATATATTCCTAATTAAACCAGGGTAAAATAAATCATAATTATTTGATAGAATATAATCTAACATATCGCAATATTTATAAAATTTACACCTAGATATATCACCCTTATTTATATTTAACTTTGAAAGCAAATAAACTATATCATGAAAAAGATCTTTTTTATTTAAATAGAAAAAAGAAGTATTATTAAATAAACGTAAAATAAAACGTAACTCTTCTTCAATAATAACGGAAGAATTTTCAAATTTAATAATTTTACTAATCATATTCAAAAAAGATTCTCTTATAAATCGATAACAAAATACGTTTTGTTTGTTGTTTATGTAAAGAATATAATTACATAAATTAAGGCAAAAGATCTTTTCTTCCTCAGATTTTTGGAACAATAAATCAATGGCATCAAATAAGTAATAAAAATCCTCTTTCTGGGGAAATTGTTTTGATAATGTTGTAACCATTAAATCTTCAACATTTTCTTTTGTAAAATATTGAGCATTGTATTTGTTTTTTATAGATTTTAATAGATCTCTTTTAAACTTCCTTAATGACGTGCAAGTGCTAAAATTAGGTTGAAATGATAAATATCCGACAACATTAACCACTTTCCAGTCTGTATCTAGGTGATTAGGTACTAGTTTAATAATTTTATTGTTTAGTGTTATAAAATCGGAAACAGTTATTTCGTAATTTAAGGCAGCGGTAAGTGTGCGATCAATCCAGCACAAATAAGATGTTTGTTTTTCTCTTACTTCCAGATTATATTCATTAAAGGTTATAAGTTTTCTAAATATGTCTTTTTTTAAGGCTTTATATTTATTTCGAATTATAGGATTGTTTAACTTTGTTGCCAGATTATCTATAATTTTTAGAATTAGAAAATCAAAACTTATATAATTTGTTCTTATATATATAGATCTTATAATATTCTCAATTTTTAATAACTTATTTTCACTAATAGCTCTATTTATTTTTAATTTAGAAAGCTTAGATATTTTGATAATTTCATAAATGTTCCTTTTTTCCAGAAAGTTTTTGTTTCTAGATTTTTTAATAAAATCATCAATTATTTTATTAATATCTTTATATTTTAAATTATTTTCCTCGATAGTTAAAATGTTTTCGGTTGTAGATAATTCTTTTATTGTATTAAAACGTTTTTTTAGGACTAATTCATCATATTTATTATATATTTTTTTTAAATTATCGTCATTTAAAACATTAAAAAGCAACAAATATTTACTTAAAGACAATTTATTTTCTTCTTTCATTATATAAACCTCTTAATATAGTTGTTATATTATAATTAATAAACCAAAAGTTTTATTTGTCAATAAAGATAATAAAAAAATATATTCCTCTCAAAATTATTGTTGAAAAATAATCGAACATAGCTAATATTCATTCAGTTTAGCGCATATAAAATAAAAAGAAGGATAAAATGGAAAAATTTGATGTTATTGTTGTTGGAGGTGGACATGCGGGTTGTGAGGCAGCTGCTGCCGCTGCTCGTATGGGAGTTAAAACAATTTTAATAACACACAACATAAAAACAATAGGCGAAATGTCATGTAATCCAGCAATAGGGGGTCTTGGTAAAGGACACCTTGTTAGAGAGGTTGATGCTCTTGATGGATTAATGGCAAGAGTCATTGACAAAGCGGGTATACAATTTAGAATGCTAAACGCATCAAAAGGTCCAGCCGTTCAAGGGCCTCGTGCACAAGCAGATAGGGATTTGTATAAAAAATATATGCTTAAAGCTTTAAAAAATATAGAAAATTTAACAATAAAAGAGGCGGCTGTTGAGGGTTTGATTATAGAAGATAATATTATTAAAGGTGTTATAACAAAAGAAGATAAAAAATATACAGCTAAAGCTGTTGTTTTAACAACAGGAACATTTCTTAATGGTAAAATGTTTGTGGGTCACAAAACAACAGAAGGTGGCAGGATAAAAGATGTTAGCTGTAAAGGATTATCAAAATACCTAAAAGATGCAGGACTAAAAATAGGACGATTAAAAACAGGTACACCCGCTCGCTTAAATGGAGACACAATTAATTGGAGTATTCTTGAAGAGCAAAGTGGTGATGATAAACCTGTGCCTTTCTCGTTTTTAACGAAAGAAATAACGCAAAAACAGATTAAATGTTATATAACTCATACAAATGAAACAACACACAAAATAATAAGAGATAACTTTTCAAAATGTGCATTATTTTCTGGATTGATAAAAGGGGTGGGACCCAGGTATTGCCCAAGTATTGAAGATAAACTAGTAAAATTTGCAGACAAAACAACACACCAGATATTTTTGGAACCAGAAGGGTATAAAACAAATGTTGTCTATCCTAATGGTATATCAACATCATTACCAGCAGATGTTCAAGAATCTTTTATTCACACAATAAAAGGGTTAGAAAACGTTAAAATACTTTGTTATGCATACGCTATAGAATATGATTATGTTGATCCTCTGGAATTAGACCACTTTCTTTCTGTTAAAAAATTAAAAGGATTGTTTTTAGCGGGTCAAATAAATGGAACAACAGGATATGAAGAAGCAGCAGCGCAAGGTTTAATAGCAGGTATAAATGCATCACTATTTACTATGAATAGAAAGGGTTTTTATATAGATAGAAGCGAAGGATATATAGGTGTTATGATTGATGATCTCATAACAAAAGGGGTAGATGAGCCATATAGAATGTTCACTTCTCGATCTGAATACAGATTATCTCTTCGCGCTGATAATGCCGATTTTAGATTGACGGAAAAGGGGTATGAAATAGGTTGTGTATCTGAAGAGAGATACAGTGTATTTAAAAACAAAAAAGAACAAAAAGAAAAATACTCAAAGATGGTTAAGAATATTATTTTTAACAATAATATGATAGATAAGTACAATCTACCAATAAAAAAAGACGGTGAAAAAAAATCACTATTTGATCTTCTTTCATACAACAATGTTCCACGTGAAACCTTGCTTCTTATTTGCCCAGAACTTTCTAATATACCAGACGACATTTTTTATCAAATTACAACAGAGGCAAGATATTCCGGTTATATAAAGCGTCAACAAATGGATATAGAGCTTTTTAAGAAAGATGAGCATATTAAAATTAAAAAAGACATTGACTACAGAAAAATAGGGGGTCTTTCTAGAGAGATAGTTTTTAAATTAAATAAAATTAGACCACTAACAATAGGAGAAGCATCTCGTATATCTGGAATAACCCCAGCCGCAATCATAGCAATATTATCTTATATGAAAAAGAACAATAGTTAAAATGTTTATAACTTTATTTTTTATTACAAAAAATAAAATCATTAAATAATATATTTACCATGAAAGAGTTGCTAAATATACACAATGTTTCACGTGAAACAATAAGTAATCTTAAAGTATTTCAAAATCAGGTTTTGGAATACAACAATAAGTTCAACCTGATTAGTAAAACCTCAGCAATAGATATTTGGAACAGACACATTGTTGATTCTCTGCAAATAATCAATTTGTTAAAAGAAGAAGATAGATTTTTATACGATTTTGGTTCAGGTGCTGGTTTTCCGGGAATTGTTCTTGCAATAGCGTGTAAAAACGCTTACCCAAATATAAAAATAAAATTAATAGAAAGTATTGGAAAAAAAGCCTCTTTTTTAGATTATATAAATAAAAAAATGGATTTAAATGTTGATGTTATCCAGGAAAGAATAGAAAATGTTACTTTACCAAAAGCAGACGTGATTACATCAAGAGCCTTAGGGAGACTGGATAAATTATTAAATTATGCCCTTCCGTTTTGTTCAGATAAAACAAGATTGATTTTTCTTAAAGGGGAAAAATGGAACAAAGAAGTTGAAGAAGCCCAAAGAAGATGGTTTTTTAAATATCAAGCAATTGAAAGTATAACCTCTAAAGAGGGAAGAATTTTGTGTGTGGAAAGCTTGCGGAGAAAAAAAACATGTCAAAAATAATATCTATAGCAAACAGAAAAGGGGGCGTTGGTAAAACAACAACAGCTATAAATATCGCAACAGCTATTGCTGCTATAGGTAGACGTGTTTTGATTTTGGATATGGACCCTCAGGGAAACGCAACAACATCTTTAGGAATTAATAAAAACAAGTGTTTGTTTTCCACATATGATGTGCTTATTAATAATTGTAAAACAGAAGACGCAATTATTAAAACAGAAATAAAAAACTTTGATATTTTACCTTCTGCACCAGGTTTAGCTGCTGCAGAAATAGAATTAATTAATATAAATAGACGCGAATATGTTTTGAAAAAAGCATTAATATCTATAAATGAAAAATACGATTACATCTTGATTGATTGTCCGCCATCATTAAATCTCATAACGATAAATGCCCTTGTTGCGTCAGATTCTGTTATTGTTCCTCTTCAAAGTGAATTTTTGGCTCTAGAGGGTCTAACTGATCTGATAAAAAATATAAATACATTAAAAAAGAATTTTAATCCTAAATTAAACTTACAAGGAATTGTTTTAACGATGTTTGATAAAAGAAACAATCTTTGTCGCATGGTTGAAAGTGATGTGCGTAAATATTTTGGTCAAAGAGTATATAAAACGGTTATACCGAGGAGTGTTCGTATTTCCGAGGCGCCTTCACACGGTAAGCCCGTTTTAATCTATGATTTTAAAAGCGTAGGAGCAAAAGCGTATTTGAATCTTGCGCGTGAAGTCTTAAAAAGAGAAAAGGAGTTGTAAAATGTCACAAAATAAAAAACATGGATTAGGTAGAGGTTTGGAAGCCTTGTTAGGTGATGATGACTTAAGTTTTAACCTAGATACTATAAATACTGAAGAGTTAACACAAGAGGGGATTAAAACCGTAAAAACCGAAAATCTTTTTCCAAGCCCTTATCAACCAAGGAAAGATTTTGATCAAGAAGCCATCAATGCTCTAGTTAAATCAATCAAGGAAAAAGGTATATTACAACCTCTATTGGTTCGGAGATCTGGAGAAAAATATGAAATAATAGCTGGAGAACGACGTTGGCGTGCGGCTAAAATAGCCGGTTTTGAAGAGGTTCCGGTTATAGAAAAAGAGATGGATAACCAAGAAGCTTTAGAGGTCGCTTTAGTAGAAAACCTGCTAAGAGAAAACCTATCTATAATAGAAGAAGCTGAAGGTTTTAGCAGATTAATAAACGAGTTTTCACACACACATGATGCTTTATCACAAATTGTAGGAAAATCAAGGAGTTATATAACAAACACTCTCAGATTGCTTACCTTGCCGGAAAAGATAAAAGAGCTGCTAAAAAGTAATAAATTAAGTGCGGGACATGCTCGGTGTTTAGTTGGTTTAGAAAATGCAGAAGAGGTTGCTGAAAAAATTATTTTAAAAAATTTAAACGTTCGTCAAACAGAGGATCTAGTCAATAAAATAAAAAACAATTTAAGTCAACCTTGTCGGATTACTAAAAAGGATCCATATCTTAAAGAAATAGAAAAGAGTTTAATAAAAAGTATTGGTTTGAAGGTTAAAATTAGCCCTTCTGTAAATGATAAAGGTAAAATAACCATCCAATATAAAAACCCAACAGAATTAAATAAAGTTCTAGAGCTTTTAGAGAGAAAATAAACTGTTTTTTATAAAATCAAAATAACGGTGATTTTTTTAGATTTTAGAAGTTTTTTGTTTTCTTGAGGGTATAGGGACAAAAAAATAAAAATACATAACGCTGTATTTAAAAAAACAAACAAAACAATAATGCTTTGTTTTTTCAGTAAAAAGTATTTTTAAAGGTCGTATTTAAAATCTTTCGAAATTTTTTGCAAGAGTTCTTTTTTAGATAAAATGCAACCACTTTCAAGCCATTCTCTCTTTAATATTTCCATGTGTAGTCCTATGTGTTCTTTCTTTATACCAAGATTTAACAAGTCCTTGCCCGTAATAGGAAATTCAGAAATTTCTGTTGCAAACAAAAGATCTAACACTCTTTTTATTTTTTCTATATCAGGATTATCCAAATTCAGATACAAATATAAATCCCGGCAAATATCTTTACCGTACAAATAAACAATTTTATTCATCGATACAGTGTCTTTAAAGTCTTTTAAATAAACTCTTGCGCTACATAATTTACTTAAATAATCTTTTTGTTCTCGTGTAAAACGAAATATTTTAGATAACCTGTCTGCACGTTTTGGTGTAGGCTCAAACAAAATGAAAATTCTTCTTATAATGTTTTTTTCAAGTTTTAAAGCATCAACGAGATAATCAAGCTTTTGTAAGTTTTGAGTGTCCTTAGGTGCTGCGATCATAAAGTCCAATACACCGTATTTAAAGATAAGCTCAAGGGCGCGCGCAGCATAAGGGGCTACAAAGATTTTAAATAACTCCTCTTTTATTTTTTCCGGTGAAACTTTTTGCAAGAGAGTTTTGTTCTCTATACAACACTTTAACGACTTTCGATCGATTTTTTTACCAAACATGGCACAAAATCTAAAAAATCGCATAATCCTAATAGGATCATTTTCAATTGCCTTGAAAGGTTTTTCAATAAACTTTATAATACCGTTTTTAAGGTCTTCGACACCATTGTAATAATCAAAAACATTACCTTTTTCGTCAGCATAAACAGCATTAATTGTGAGGTCTCTTTTTGCGGCATCTTTTTTCCACTCTTCTTGAGAATTATCATATTCTGTACTTAAACATGTAACTTTGAAGAAGTTATTGTTTATAAAAACACCCAAAGTAAAAAATTGAATACCAATAGGAACACATTTTATTCCCTCTTCATCACACATTTCTGAAAATTCTGAAGGTGACATATCCGTTACCAAATCAATATCTCTGTGCTTATATCCGGCCACTGTGTCTCTGACAAAGCCGCCAACAAACCGAAGAATACCACCATGTTTTTCAACTAGGTTAAATAATTCTAATATATTACTATCACTAGCAAGTTTCTTAGGGTCAATGTAATTAGGGTGAAACATTATAGCCTCATTTTTTTGTGGTTAATTTTTGATATTAATGTTTTATTATAAATGTATTAATTATGATATAACAAAGAATAAATTTATGGGATAAATATCATGAAAAAGTATGTAATCTTGTTTTTAGCAACAATTATGGCTCAAAACTCTTGGGCTAATACCGTTCCCACCGAAATAGGTGAATATAAAGATTGGACTGCTTACTCTTATAAAGAAGGTAAAAACCTGGTTTGTTATATGGCCTCAACGCCAAAAAAAGATGAAGGCAACTACAAAGCCAGAGGAGATATATATGCTGTCATAACACACAGACCTGCAGATAAAAGCTATAATGTAGTCAATTTTGTTGCTGGCTATACATATAAACAAGGATCGAATGTTACCGTGAAAATAGGAACAAATACCTTCAATAATCTTTTTACAAATGGTGATAATGCGTGGGCACCAGACAGTACAACAGATAAAAAACTTGTGGAAGCAATGAAACGAGGAGAAAAAATGTTTGTTGAAGGAACATCTTCTCGTGGAACAAAAACCAAAGACACATATTCTTTGTCCGGCTTTACAGGCGCTTACCGTGCAATAAGTGGTAAATGCAAATAAAAAAAGAAATGGAAAAGATAGAACTAACAAATCTAAGCAAAGAAGAGATAGCGGCTGAGATAACAAAAATTGGAGAAAAACCTTTTCGAGCAAAACAGCTGTGGCAGTGGTTATATTTTCAAGGGGTAACGGATTTTAACCAAATGAGTAATCTATCATTGTCTTTACGACAAAGCTTAATGGAAAGATACAGTATCACTCGCCCAAAAATTATAACGGAACAAATTTCTAAAGACAAAACTCATAAATGGTTACTAGAACTCAAAGATGGGGAACGTATAGAAACAGTATATATTCCAGAAAAAGACAGGGGCGCCGTTTGTATTTCAACGCAAGTTGGTTGTGCAATGGGGTGTCGTTTTTGCCACACAGGAAGTCAAAATTTTACAAGAAACTTGACCGCGGGTGAAATCGTTGGACAATTTATGATCGCACGTGATACATACAAAGAATGGCCGAGTCCGACAAACGAAACAAGGTTTTTATCAAACATTGTTGTAATGGGCATGGGTGAACCGCTAAACAATCTAGACAATGTTATAAAAGCACTTAATATTTTAACAGATAATGAGGGCATTTCAATTTCTCGCCGGCGTATAACAATGTCAACATCGGGTATTGCTCCGCGAATAGTCGAAGCCTTAAGCAGAACAGGTGTTCGATTAGCTGTTTCTTTACATGCACCAAATAACGAGATCCGCTCAAAAATTATGCCAATAAATAAAAAATTTAAAATAGAAGAAATACTAGATGCTTGTGCAGAATATCAAAAAGGAGATCACAGCAGATATATAACCTTCGAATATCTAATGTTAAAAGATATAAATGATAGCTTAGACAATGCACGAGAACTAATAAAAGTGATGAAAAAACACAAAATAAGAGCTTTGTTTAACCTAATACCATTTAATCCTTGGCCCGGTTGTGACTTTGCTCCAAGCGAAAAAAGGCAAGTGGAAATATTTTCTCAAGAACTTGAAAGTGCTGGATTTGCAGCACCAATCCGTGTTGCGCGAGGACAAGATATATTAGCAGCTTGTGGGCAGCTGAAAACTAAACAAATAAAGAATTAATTCGACGTAATATCAACCAACCTATCAAGGTTCTTTGTTTCTTTGTTGTCATAACTTTTAGATTCATCCTTTTTACCGGAATTTTTTGTATCAGATTTTATTTCCGGTTTTACCAGTTGCTCAAACATTTTATTCATTTGATCTTGGTCAACTTTTGATGGAAGTCCCTTCTTTTGTTCCTCTTTTTCCTCTTTATCTGATTCTTGCTTTTCCTCTTGTTTCTTTTCAACTTTGTTTAATTCTTGGAATGATTTCATTGTGTCCTCAATAAATTTATCTGGAAGAGCTTTTTCAATAACATCAGAGGTTGCTTGTGCAACGCTAAAGAACATAGATTTTTTTAGAGCATCACTTTTAAGTTCTTCAGGAAGAATAATCTTGATAATCAAAAAAACAAAACCCAAAATAATCAAAGCACGCAATAAGCCAAAAATCAAACCAAATAAGCGATCCATAAAACTTAACGTGCTTGTCCGTATCTTAGATATCAGTATATCGGTACTTATAATCCAAACGGCATAAAAAATCGCCATAATAATCAAAAAGATAACTATTTGTGCCAAAATTTTACTAGCAATATATTTGCTGACAAAGGGTAAAAAAACAGGAGAAAGGTAAACAACTAAGATAACAAAAATAGCCATTCCTAAAATGGAAAGAGTCTCCCTAACAAAACCACGAATAAACGCAACAAACATAGAAACGGCAAAACCGATTAAAATAACAACATCTATATTGTTTAAAGGCTCCATCAAAAATCTCCCTAACTAAATCTGGAAATCAAACGTTGAACATTACCAATTTCATGATAAGTCATATCAGAAATTAATTTTGTTTTTTTATCTTTACTAAAAGAACAAGGAATAATTGCATTTGTGAAACCTAGTTTTTGAGCTTCTTTTAAACGCAATCCTGGCTGACTAACGGCTCGTATTTCTCCAGATAAACCAATTTCTCCAAAAACAACCATATCTGCAGGAAGAGGTTTGTTTGTCATGGATGATATAACCGCCATAGCAACGGCCAAATCTGCAGCAGGTTCAGATATCTTTAATCCGCCTGCAATATTTAAATAAACATCATGTGTGCTAAAATTCATACCACAACGTGCTTCCAACACGGCCAAGACCATAGCCAAACGATTTGAATCCCATCCGACAACAGCCCTTTTGGCACCGCCATAACCACTATTGCCAACCAGAGCCTGTATTTCAACCAAAAGTGGACGAGATCCCTCTATTCCAGCAAAAACACAAGATCCAGAAATACATCCCTGTCTCTCTGCCAAAAACAGAGCAGATGGATTTTCAACTTCTACCAAACCTGTGTCTTGCATTTCAAAAACACCAATTTCATCTGTAGCGCCATAACGATTTTTGACAGCACGAAGAATCCTAAAGTGATGTCCCCTGTCTCCCTCAAAATAAAGAACCGTATCAACCATATGTTCTAAAACACGAGGACCGGCAATAGCGCCTTGTTTTGTGACATGGCCAACTAAAAACAAAACAAACCCCTTCTTTTTCGCTAGTTTTATCAATTCATATGCTGTGGCGCGAACTTGTGCTACGCTACCAGGCGTTGATTCAACATCATCAAGATACATTGTTTGAATTGAATCAATAATAACCAAAGAGGGTCTTTCTTTTTCTAAGGTGGCAATAATATCTTTAATGTTTGTCGTGCTGGCTAAACGTACAGGAGCATCAGCCAGCCCCAAGCGCTGAGCCCTTATTCTAACCTGATCAATAGCTTCTTCTCCGGAAATATAAAAACAACTTCCGTTCTGAAGTTTATTAGCCATTCCTGCACAAATTTGCAGTAAAAGAGTTGATTTACCAATACCGGGATCCCCTCCGACAAGAATAACAGAGCCCGGAACTAATCCTCCTCCAGAAACGCGATTAATTTCTGAAAGATTTGTAACCAAGCGTTTATAGGTTTGATTCTCCCCATTTAAAGATACAAAATCGATCTGAGAACCTTTCTTTTTGCTTGAAAGGTTAGAAAATCCATCTGATACACTTTTTTCCTCAACAACAGTATTCCATTCGCCACAAGCATCACATTTTCCTTGCCACTTGGGGTAAACAGCACCACAAGTCTGACAAACATATTCTATTGTTGTTTTTTTAGGCATGATTACTTCTCCACAGAAATAGGCCCTTTAGATGAGCCATGAATGAATTGATAAACATAAGGATTATCTGTCTTATCCAACTCTTTAACTGTGCCATACCAAATGATTTTACCTTGATACAGCATAGCTATTTTATCAGCTATTTTTCGAGCAGAAGTCATATCGTGAGTAATTGTTAAGGTTGTTGCACCCAAATCTTTTGCAGATTCAACAATTAGATCATTAATAACATCAGCCATTATAGGATCAAGTCCCGTTGTGGGTTCATCAAAAAATATTATCTCTGGTCTTGTAATAACAGCGCGCGCTAATCCTACCCTTTTCTGCATTCCTCCAGATAGTTCGGAAGGATATAAATCGGCAATTTCAGCACCCAAGCCCACCTGACGTAAAACTTTTATAGCAACAATTTTAGCTTCTTTTTTGCTAATTTTTCTATTTTGTATTAGGTCAAAAGCAACATTTTCCCAAACTGTCAAACTATCAAATAATGCACCACCCTGAAACAGCATACCCATTTTGCTATGCATTTTTTCAATAATATCAGGATTATTGTTTGCCACCTCAATATCATCAATCTTTATAGAACCAGAATCTGGAACAAGTAATCCTTGTATACATTTAATCAAGACAGATTTTCCAGTCCCAGAACCACCAATAACAACAAGAGATTCTCCTTTGTGCAAATCCAAATCTACACCGCATAAAACCTGTTTTTTACCAAAACTCTTATGTAAGTTTCTTATTTTAATTTTAATGTCTTTGCTCATTTTTTATTCCTTTATCTTGAAAAGAACATTTCAGTGATAAGATAGTTAAATATTAAAATCAAAATAGACGAAGAAACAACAGCATTTGTTGTTGCGCTACCAACACCTTGTGCCCCTCCTTTGGATTTATATCCATGATAGCAGCCCATTAAGGAGATGATAAAACCAAAAACAGCAGCTTTTACTAACCCGGAAACGATACCAATAATCTGTAAATCTTCAAATGTTGCTGTGATATAGTTTGCAGGATTAAAACCGAGCTTATAAACACCAACAATATAACCACCAAAAATTCCGATAATGTCTCCAACAAAAACCAAAATGGGTAAAACAATAAAACCAGCCCACAACCGAGGAGAAACCAAGTATTTAAAAGGGTTCGTTGATAAGGTTACTAAAGCATCTATCTGTTCAGTAACACGCATAGTACCAATTTCCGCTGCCATTGCAGCTCCAATTCTGCCAGCAACCATAAGCGCAGATAAAACAGGCGCTAATTCTCGTGTTACAGAAATTAAAACCACAGAAGCAATAACGCTTTCCGCCTTAAACCCTGTAAAACCGGAATACGTTTGTAAAGCAATAACCATACCGGCAAACAAGGTTGTTAAACCAACAACAGGCAAAGAATAAAAACCTATATCAAGTAACTGTTTGAAAAATAACTTAAAATAAAAAGGAGGAACAAAACAGTGGTAAATAGATTTAATAACAAAAGAGATCAAATCTCCCAAAGAAAAAAGGAACCCTACTAAAGGTTTGCCCAAAGCTCTCAAAAATCTTTCCAATAAATGTGTCATTTTATAAGGCCTCTGTTATACATATACATTATAATTAACACAACTATCTTATTATGCTAGTTATTTTTAAAATAATTTTGCAAATTGTAGAACAATCAAAAGGGTACAATCTAATTTTTTCAACAGAAACACCTAAAAACTTGGTATATTCTTTTTTAGGAAGACGTTCTAAAAGGGTTCTGTCTGTGCATAGTTCAACACATAAAGAAATTTTTTCTTTTTTCTTTGAGTCAAAAGACAACAGTCCAAGGTTGCGAACCTCCATTTTTCCGGAAATGTTTTCAGGAGAAGATCCGTAAAGATTTCCATCTATACACTCCAAATTTACTCTGTCATCAGCCACTAAAACAGCGCCATGCTCCATAATCATACGTAATGCCACATCAGACTTTCCTGATCCGGATTTTCCAATAAATAAAATTCCGGTATTTTTAAAACTAACTAGTGTTGCATGAATATTATTCACCAAAAATCCCCCCAAGCCTTTTGCGTTTTTCATCGGAATATACCTCAATATCAAAAGAGCGCGCATCTCCTTTTGTTATAATCGTGATTTTCCAGATGTCTTTTGGCATAAGTTGAGTTATTTTTTCAGGCCATTCAATTAAACAAACCCCATTATAAAAAGCTTCTTCAATATCAAGCTCAAACGCATCATCAGGTTTTTTTAGCCGATACATATCATAATGATAGATTTCAAATAAATCTGCATCATATGTTTGTACAAGGGTAAATGTTGGGCTGGGAACATCCGGTGCTCCCGTTAAATACTGGATAAAATATCTGGAAAAAGTGCTCTTGCCAACGCCTAAAGTTCCATATAAAGTAAAAACATCACCTTTTCGAGCTATTTTTGCAAATTTTTCAGCCAAAAATCGCGTTTCTTCTTCTGAGAGGCAGTCTATGTTTTTTTTATATATCATCATTTAAACCAAGAGCCAAATTTAAAAAATCCACCAGAATTACTTTTTATTGTAAAGTCATTTTGTTTACGTTTAATATTGCGCCAGTCTTCTGGAGAATAAAAATCACCCTCCCACAAACCGGAAGAATCATTTTGCGCCTTAATTTCATAAGGTTTGTAAATGTTTGTTTCTGTTGTTTTAGCAAGAGCCCAACCAGCTCCCACTAAACCTGCACCAATATCATATTTTCCCCAAACACAAATGGCAGAATCTTTGCCTTTGGGTTCAACCTTTAGAATGTAACAATCAATAGGGTTTTTATCTATCCAATTGCGAACCCATGATGCGGCATATTCTCCACAATTATAAGATCGTCCTATAGAATCCGAACAAAGCTGATCGTTATCTGGTGCATCAACACCAAACAAACGAACATAACGACCGCCGATATAGAAAACATGAGCATGAATAACGGTTACACTACCACTTATCCTGGGATAGGCAGATAAGTTAACACCGGTATTCTTCTTTTTCTTTTTGGAGATTCTTTGGGCTGTTTTTTGATTACCGAGTTCTTCTGAAACGGAAAATGCTTTTCTGTCGGCTTCTGACTGAGATAAACCAGTATTTTTTTGATCAACCAGCAAAGCATAAGCCAAACCGATAGCCACAAGTGTAATCCAGAAGCTATAAGAAGGCAATGTTTGTTTAACTGCAATATATATCAAGGCTATACCACCAGCAAGAATAATAAAGCCAAAAAACTGCCAAAAAACGGAAACGTTATTTATTGTCAAAACGCCCCACAAAATTAAAAACAAACCGATAAAACCGCAAAATATTCTTTTAAGCCAAAGCATAAACACTCCATTAAGATAATAACCAATTATTAGAATGTATTTTTAATCGTAAAGATTTGGTAAAACATCGCTATTTTTCTCTTTTGATGCTTTCAACCTATCAACTTTTTTTAAATTTACAATAAATTTAGGCACATCAAAGTTTTCACATTTATCAGAATAAAGAAATTTATTAAAAGCGGATAAACTTTCTGTAAATTCCTCATCTTGGAACAAAGTAGCAATATCATTAAAATTGTTTATTTTTTTTAAAGGATATTTCTTTTGTGCCCACAACAGAAGGTGTTCTTTCGCTTTTTGATAATCATGATCTTTTAAAGCCTTTACGATATCAGTAACACGCTCTGGTTGCTTTTTTCTTAAAAGAACAAAAACAACCAAAAGCACAATAAACAGAAGAATCAACAAATAAAAAGCATAGGAACTAAACAATTTTTCTTTTTCAGTATTATTTTTTTCCAACATCTTTTCTGAAGTGTTGAGCTGTTCGTTCGGATCTTTGTTTTCTTCCTTCTGGTATGAAGGGTTGGTATTTCCTAAGTTTTGCATAACCGGAATGGTATCAGCGGGAATGGTAGCTGTCTCCGCCCTGTTTGTTTTCAGATTAAACCACTTCACTTTTATTTCGGGAACAACCAGATTTCCAGATTTTGTTGGTATATAGACGTTATTTATTTCTGCAGAGGTAACAAATTGACCGCGAACAATTTTTTCAGATGTCTTGGGTTTTTCGGGGTATTGTTTTATGCCATCAATATCAGGAAAAACGATTTGTGGTAACATGCTTTCTGTTATGCCTTTTGCCTCTATATTAATAGTTCTGCTAAAAGCTTCTCCAACTCTAAAACCTTTTTGTACAGACCAATTTGCTGATAAATCCAAATCCTGCAAGGGAAGCCAATTTGATGCAGAAAAACCTTCAGGAATAGGCTTAACTTCTATATCAACAGATTTTGTTTTCATTTTAATAGGAACTTTTTGCCCAAAAATATTATGAAAATCTATACCAAACATCGCGATTTCATCATTAAAATTAGAAAAAGCAAAGTCTGAATCTTTAACATAATAACCATCAAAAACAAACTGCGGAGCCTTGATTTTTCCGCTTTTTTGAGGAAAAGCAGCGAAAACATAGGTTGCAATATTTGTTTGTCGGCCATTGATGACCTCCTGTTTAATTTGAGGTTTATCAGAAACAGGCAAAACAACCCAATCTTGAGACATTTGTTCATCGACAGACAAAGAGGCTTTCTGTAGTCCTACACCAGCATAAATGTTAACAAAAACAAACATTTGCTGTTGAATATAAGGGTTTTTATTACTAAATTTTTGATCTATAAAAAAATATGGGGAGTTAGAGTTTTCTCTTGCATCCGGTGCATAAGCAACATCCGTTATTTCATTAACTTCAACACTAACTGCATTAGAAATTAAATTACCCAATTTTATAGGAGAAATTACAAGTTTTCCGGATTTGAGAGGTTGTAGTCCTATGACCCATTTTTTTAGATGTGAAGAAGCTCCATTTACAAAAGTAAACTGTGAAGAGGAAGAGTTAGAAACAATCTTAAAATTTTTTTGTAGAGAAGAAAGATCAGGAGAATCGCTACTGTCACCACTATATTCAATAGTCAAAAACAAAGTATCGCCTTCTGTGACATTCTTCTTGTCTAGAGAAATATTTATTTCTGCGGCAAAAGAAACTGTCGCCATAAAAATAAAACAAAAACAAAATAAAATCCTATTTATTTTCATCATGATACCTATCTTTCGAATATTCTTTTTTTATAAACTCTCTTAAAAGTCCACCAACATTTTCTGGAATTTCACGATATTGACGTTGTTTAGCTAAAACTTCCTCGTCACCTTGCGGTGCATCCTCTTTATTTTTTATGCTCGTACCAACTGCTTCCTCTTCTGTTTCATCCGAAGAATCTTTTGCTTGACTCGTTTTCTGTTGAGAACTTGCTTGTTCATCAGAATCACCTGTTTTATCCTGGGGCGAAGATTCTTTATTGTCAGAAGAAGAATTTTTTTGCTGATTGTCAGAATTGTTTTCTTGTTTATTATTTGAATCTGTTTCCTGGGATTTTACATCTTGCGAAGATTTGTCATTATTGTTTTGTTTTTGTTCAGAAGAGTTTTTTTGATTTTCTTGCTCTTGGGGATCCGTAGACTGATTTTGTTCTTGATTTTCTTGTTCTTGAGGATTCGTAGACTGATCTTGTTCTGAATTTGAATTAGAAGAAGAGTTTGATTCGGAATTAGAATTATTTTTATCCTGAGAAGAATTGTCGTTTTGATCTTTATTTTGATTTTGCTGGTTTTGCTGATCCTGTTGATCGTTTTGGCATTCTAACAATGAGGGGTCTTTTTTAGCATCGTCAAATAACTTATCCAACACTTGCTTATTATACAGAGCATCTTCATTCTTCGGGTTTAATTTATAAGCAGCCTCAAAAGCTTCTATTGCTTCTTTGTATTTACATAAACGTGTCAAAATAACACCTTTATTATAGAACGATAAATCATCTTTTGGGTGTGATAGTTCTTTTAGGGCTTCTTCATTTTTGTTTTGTTTGTAAAAAACAATACTTTTCCAGAAAGGATCCTTAAATTTTTTTAAAGCAAGATCATATTGCTGATTTTTCAGAAATCTTAAACCTTCCTGGTTATCATTAAGGAAGAAACTAGCATTAGCATTGAAAGAAAAGAAACAAAAAAAGAAAAATATAAAAATTCCTCTACGAAAGAAAGGTAATAAACACAAGAGAGAAATAAAAACGAGATAATAGCCATAATCCAAAAACTGTGACTGTAAATTTTTGCTGATATTGAGTTTATCTTTATCAGAAGCAACTATCTTACTTAGAAGCTTCTGTAAATTTGTTTCTTTCACGCTTATATAAACACCGTTGCCTTTTTGAGCGAGCATTTCTAGCTTCTCGTTACCGGAAAATGAAGTGTCTACAACATTTAGGGTATATTTCATACGTGCCGCTTTTTCAGCTTGTTCTATAGCTAAATCAAGACGCTGGCCAATATCTGACGCAAACATTATAATGTTACCATGGCCATTACCGGCAGATTTAAATTTTTCTATTGCTAAAGCAACGGCTCTATCTAAACGATCTCCTTGGTCAGGAACAATATCCGGAACAATTTGTGGTAATAAATTTTTTATAATACTTATATCATCGGTAAACGGAGTTATAATATAAGGCTCTTGAGAATATACTTCTAATCCAAATTGTCCTTCAGGTGCAGCTTTTGATATATCAGAAATCATATATTTTGCACGCTCTAACCTTGAAGGCGTTATGTCTTCTAGATTCATATTTGGAGCTAAAGAAATAACAAACATTGATGGATTTTCAATAACAAAAGCCGGTATTTCTATTTTTTTCCAACAAGGACCAGCCGCGGCAATGATTGTTGAAATCAAACCAATATAGATGTACTTTGTTAAAGATAATTTCTTATACTTTTTTGTTTTGGATAACAGTAGTTCTAATAGGTTTTTATCGCAAACATTTTCCCAACTAGAAATGCTATTATGGAAATAAATTTTTTTCATATAAAAAACAAAGGGCAAAAACAAAAATAAAAGCACCCAGGGACGCAAAAAGTGAAAGTTTTGAAAAAATTCAATCATGCAAAGATCTCCCCGGTTTAAAAATTAATAAACTCAAGAGAAATAAAGCCAGCAATAAAGGAATATAAAAAAGCTCCTTTGTTTCTTGGACAATATTCTGCTTTTCTACTTGCGGTTCGAGGGTATCTATTTGTTGATAAATTTGAGATAGGTCGTTCAAATCACTGGCCCTGAAATAATTGCCCTGAGTACGTTTTGCCAATTCCTTTAAACTGGTCTCATCAAGTTCTGCATCGCGTAGATGGAACAAAGATTCTATAAAATTTGCTTGTCCTCCGACACCAACGGTATAAATTTTTATGTTTTCTTTTTCGGCAAGAGAAATTGCTTGAGCCATACTGAGAAAGCCATCGTTATTTTCTCCGTCTGTCAATAAAATAATAAGTTTATTGTTTTTGTTGTTGTCCTTTAGATTTTTTAAAGCCAAACCAAGAGCATCGCCAATAGATGTAGATCCTCCCGCCATACCGGCATCTGTGTTTAATAAAATTTCCTTAACAGTTTGTCTGTCAAAAGTTAAAGGTGATTGCAAATAAGCCTGTGTGCCAAATAATATCAAACCAAATCGGTCTTCCGTTCTTTTTTCGATAAAAGCAGAAATCACAGCCTTAACAGCTGTCATTCTATCCAATCGTCGAGTTTGTGTGGAAAAGTCTGGCTGCAACATGGAGTTCGAAATATCAACAACAAGCATTATATCACGACTTTGTTTTCTTATATGGTGTGGTTCGCCTACATATTGAGGACGAGCAGCAGCAAATACCAACAAAGTCCAAATTGTGTAAACATATAAGAGTTTGAAAGAAAAAGACAAAGTCTTTTCAATAAAAGGAAAATGCAAAGATCCTATCCGCGCTTTTATCTGTTTGATATCATCTAAAAAAGGAACCTTTAGCGCTCCACCAAGCGGTCCTGAAACTTTGGGTAGCAGAAAAAAAATACACCAAGGTAAAAAAAGTAACAAAAACATCTCTGGATATAAAAATCGATTCATAGATTCGCTCCTATCCAATGATGGCAAAATGTTTTGAGTTCAACCACCGTTTTTTCATCATAAGAAGCGTTATTTTGATTCATAAAAGGAGCATAAATCAATAAATTAGCGACATCGCCAGATATTTTTTTAGTTGAATGGTTGTTAAGAAAATCTATCCATTCTTTTCCATATAAAGAGCTCGCAGACTTAAATTTTAAATTACATATTCTTCTCAAAAGATCAGACATCTGAACAGCTGCCACAACAGGAAAACTTGTGTTGATTTTTTTTAATTGACTTAAAGCATAGTATTTCTTGCTTGTTCTTGTTATCCATAAAAAAAGCTTAAAAAACAAAAAAGAAAAAATTATAATCGCTAGAACAATCCACCACCCATAAGCTAGAGGCAAAAAAGACACACTATCAGGTACGTAGATATCTCTTATTTCTGGTAAATTATTCATTTTTTCATCTTATTCCTAAACAACACCTAACTATAAATCTATGTTAAAAAGTTTCAAATATCAAGACAGAGAATTAAGATATTGTTCAATTATGGGACAAAAGCGTTCAGCTAAGGCCTTATAGATGTCCTTTTTAAAATCGACAACATTGCTAACAGCGAAATCAAAAGAACACCAACAATAAGTCTTAAACTCTGGAAAGAGTTTGTTGATATTTATTTCATCTAAAGATCCAAAAAAATAGAACAAAGCAAAATAAATATCCTGTCCATCATTAAAAATACCACGCTGCCGTAACTTAACCTTTACTGAAGAAGGAAATTCGTACCTTGAGGGTTTTTTATCAATACAAACAAAATGAACAGACCTTATATTTGTTTCTTCAAAAAGCTCTCGTTGAGCAGCCTGCTCCGGTTTTTCTCCTTTTTCAATGCCGCCCTGGGGAAACTGCCAAGCATCATTTTCAGAATCAATTCGACTTCCAAGAAGAACTTTTCCCTCCTTATCAAATACAACGGCTCCCGCACAAGGTCTAAATTTTTTTGTCATAGGAATTTCTAACGATCCAATTTAGAATAAAGAGCCAACGCTTTAACTAGATCCAAAGCGCGTATAAGCTGGTAATCTGCAAGATCTTCTTGGTTTTTTGTTTTTTTCTTTTCTGACTTTTCTTCAGTGCTATCATTTTTTAGAGCATTATTCAATTCCGCCTCACTTATGTTTAAGGCATAAGATTCCAACTCTTCTACTTTTGCTGGTTTGACCTCTATATCTGGTTCAATACCTTTAGCTTGAATAGATCGTCCGGATGGGGTGTAATAACGCGCAGTAGTTATACGCATGGCGCCATAATCTCTCAAAGGAATAACGGTCTGAACAGAACCTTTACCAAAGGATTTTTCTCCCAAAACAATGGCGCGATGATGATCTTGCAAAGCTCCCGCCAAAATCTCAGAAGCGGAAGCAGAGCCCTCGTTAATCATAACAACAATAGGCAAATCCTTAGCAATATCCCCCTCATTTGCCATAAATTTAACAGTATCAGCCTCGTTACGAGAACGGGTTGAAACAATCTCGCCCTGCTCTAAAAATAAATCAGAAACAGATACAGCTTGATCTAAAAGTCCCCCGGGGTTATTTCTAACGTCAATAACAATACCCAGCAGTTTATTATTCAATTGTTTTTTTGCTTTGTTGACGGCATCTGTTATTGCTTTATCAATATCTTCGGTAAAAGATGAAATTCTGATATAACAAATAGAATCATCTTTTATTTCACTTTTGACAGACTGAATTTTGATTTCTTGTCGTCTGATAGTTAACTCAATAGGCTTTGAGTTAACACGCCGAATAGACAGCTTAACTTTTGTTCCAATTTTACCTCTAAGCTTGCTAACAGCTTCATTCAAGGTTAGACCCAAAACAGTTTCATCATCTATATTTGTAATATAGTCTCCCGCTTTAATGCCTGCCTTAGCCGCAGGGGTGTCATCTATTGGAGAAACAACTTTAACTAACCCGTTTTCCATTGTAACTTCGATTCCCAAACCGCCAAATTTGCCTTTTGTTTGTTCGCTCATATAATTAAAACTTTCCGCATCCAAATAACCAGAATGAGGATCTAAAGACGATAACATGCCGTTAATAGCTGATTCTATGAGTTTTTTATCAGTAACTTCTTCAACATAGGACATTTTAGTTCTTTCCATTACCTCACCAAAGAGATTTAAAAGCTCGTAAGTGTTAGCCTCTTCTTCAACCTTTTTGGCCGCGTGAGCATTCATGGTGCTTAAAAACAAGCAGCTGAATAAAACAACAAACAATAATCTACTTTTCATCTTAATTCCTATCAAATAAATTTAACCAGCTATCCAAGGTGTTGGATTTATGGGGTGTCTGTCTTTTCTTATTTCCACATAAAGTTTTGAATTATCTCCTTTAGGCATTGTTCCAACGGGCTCTCCCGCAAGTAATTTTTGCCCAACATCACAATCAATATTACCTAATCCGGCTAATAAAGACAAATAACCACCACCATGTTCTACAATAATAATATTACCATATCCTTTAAATGGACCAGAAAAAATAACGGTTCCATCAAAAAGAGCTGTAACTTGAGCTTGCGAACGGGTCCTATATACAATTCCCTTTGAGGTTACACCTTTAGATATAAGTTGCCCGTATTCTGTTACTTTAACACCACTTACCGGCTTTTGTAAGCGTCCCTTTGCCTGTGCAAAATTACCGCCACTCATTTGTTTTTTTATCGAAACGTGTGTTTGTGAATTTACGGTATGTGCTGCATTAGATTGTTGCTTTTGAGATTGCGCTTGTGCTTGTGCCTGAGCCTGCTGTCTCCTCAAAGCTTCTTGTCTTTCTGCTTCTTCTCTCTTTTTTCTGGCAATCTCTTTTTGTCTTTCAATTTCATCAAGCAAATCACGCAAGTTCTTAGCCTTTGATGCCAAATTTTCAGCAATTTTCTGTGTTTCTGCGCCTTTTGTTTCAACTTCTTTTCGTAGAGAGGTTTTCTTTGTCATAAGTTGACGCATTTCATTTTGTTGTTTTTCTAAAATAACTTTTTGTTTCTTTGCCTCTTCAAAAGTTGTTTCGATTTTATGTTTTTGTTCATAAAAAGCATCCAGATCGGCTTTTAGTTTTGCAGATCTTTTGTTAAGAAAAGGAATAGTCTCCCTAAGTAGTATGGCGCTACGTATGATATCAATAGGAGATAAAGGTTGCAAAATTACAGATTCGGATGGATTTAAAGACATACTTTGCAAAGAAGCTAATGTTTGCACAAGAAAGTTATTTTCCTTAACAAAATCAGCTTCTTTTGTTTTCAAACTTTCTTTCAAATCAGATAATTTTTCTTCAAGAAGGGACAAATTTTTCTCATTATCTTGAATCTTTTTAGCTAAAGTAATGACGGTTTTATCTATTTTTGATAGCTCCAGATTGAGTTGAATCGCTTGTGCTTGTAGTTTTTTTGATTCGAGAGTTTTTTGTTTTGCTTCTGCTTCTAATTTTTTTACATCTTTTTCAGATACATCCTTAGCATAGCACAAAGTACTCCTTAAACAGTTTGTGCCAATACAAATAAGAACAATGCTAAAAAATAATATCTTTTTCATCTGTATCCTATCTTACAATTAAAGAATGCCCGGTCATTTCTGCAGGTTTTTCTATATTCATTAAGTCCAATAGTGTTGGAGCAATATCGGCAAGACGCCCGTCTTTTAAATATGAAACTTTTTCTTTGCTGTTATAAAGAACAGCTTGAACCTTACCAACAGTATGAGCTGTATAAGGCTCTCCTGTTTTGTCATCAATCATTTTTTCAACATTTCCGTGGTCCGCCGTTACTAGGAGTACTCCTCCCGCCTCATTTATTGCGTTCATAACCCGACCCAAGCATTCATCTACACAAGCCACAGCTTTTAATGCAGCTTCCATAATGCCTGTATGTCCAACCATGTCTCCATTTGCGAAATTGCAAATAATAACATCATATTGCTGTTTTTTTATAGCTTCCACCAAAGAATCCGTAACCTCAAAAACACTCATTTCAGGTTTTAAATCATAAGTCGCAACTTTAGGGCTGTTAATAAGGATTCGCTTTTCTCCCTTAAATTCTTTTTCTTCACCACCATTGAAGAAAAAGGTTACGTGAGCATATTTTTCTGTTTCCGCAATTCTTAATTGGGTTAAACCATGCTGAGCCACAACCTCTCCAAAAATATTCTTGAGCATTTCTGGTGCAAAAATAGTCTTCATAAAACGATTATGATCCACAGAATATTCAACCATTCCGACTAAATCAGAAAAATGAACTATTTTTTTCCTATCAAACCCCTCAAAAGTTTTATCTCCAAGAGCATAAAGTATTTCTCTTGCACGATCTGCTCTGAAGTTTATCATGAGAATGCAATCTCCGTCTTTCGCTCCCTGATAATTACCAATAACGGCAGGAACAACAAACTCATCATTAATTTCGTTTTTATAGGAATCTATAATTGCTTCTTCTGCAGAAGAATATCGACAGCCATCTGCCAAAACAATATTATTATATGCTTTTTCTACTCTATCCCAGCGCTTGTCTCTATCCATTGCATAAAATCTACCAGAAATAGTGGCAATCTGAACGTTTTTAAGATCCTTAGTGTTTTCTTCAAAAGAGCAAATAAAATCTTTTGCAGATTGAGGAGGGGTGTCTCTTCCATCCAAAAAGGCATGAACATTAACCCTTATGTTGTTTTTTCCCAATATACGACACATTGCCTCAATATGATTTTGATGAGAATGAACACCACCTGGAGACATTAAGCCCATTAAATGACAACACCCGTTTGTTTTTTTTAACCTCTTTATCATATCAATCAAAATTGGATTCGTTTCAAGCGTCCCATTCTTTATTGCAAGATCTATCTTTGGTAAATCCTGCATAACAACACGGCCAGCTCCCAAATTTGTATGCCCAACCTCCGAATTTCCCATTTGTCCGTCGGGCAAACCTACATCATATCCAGACGTTTCAACGAAACAATGTGGATAATTTTTTAATAAATAGTGCCAATTTGGTGTTTTACCTTGCTCAATGGCATTATCTGGTGTTAATTCTTTTCTATATCCCCAACCGTCCAAAATAAGTAACATGACAGGTTTTTGCATTATTTTACTCCATTTCTTGTGCATGATGTAACAAATATAGATAAACATATATGAAAAAGCATTATAATTATCCATATTTTTTTAGGTTATAAACAATATAAGTCTTGAGAAGACAAAAAGATAGTTTTATATTAAAACGGAAGTATAAGTTTTTTAGGAAAAGACGATGAGAGTATCAACAATAGTTATAGGTATGATTTTATTACCAAATATAGTTATGGGCGGAGAAATACAAACAGATATGGACGCCTCTTTGAATAATTTTTACGGATATACGGATTATAGTAAACCATACAACAAACTGTACAAACAAAACAATTTAAATTCATCTCTCAATGTTTTTGGGAGACTGTCTTATCTACATAATCAAGATTATACAACATCCTTGATTGGATATTTTATGATAGATTCGGCAAAAGAAGTAGAAAATTATAATCAGGGAATATGGGGAGAAGAAATATATGCCCTAATAGAAACCCCGTACGGAGACATGTCCTTTGGACAGGATATGAATGTAGCATATAATTTTGCTGTTGGCGCACCGAATGTTGGAAGTACCCATATTAATAATACAGAGTTGGTTAATTTTATAACTAATCCAAATTGGTATAAAAAAGGTCACAAAACTGCATATAAAACATTGAACTCAACATACATAAACACAGACGGAGCATCCTTAAAGGCAAATTATGTTACTCCTGAGTTTGCTGGCATAAAGTTAGGAGCAAGCTACATTCCGGAAGTATACAGTCAATCAGGTCTTGTTGCAAAAAGAGCTGCATACAAGGATAAAGGCGGATATGTCTTGGGCGCATATGGAGCATGGAACCTTTTAAATTATGAAATAGAAACATCTTTAGGTTTTGCTGACTATGACAAAAACTGTGAAGATTATTCTGCGGGGATTAGCGTATATCGTAAAGGTTGGACCGTTGGTGGATCCTATAGAAAAACAGAAATAAACGGTAGTGATTATGCATTAAATAAAGAGATTTTATACGATTCGTATAGAGAAGGACGTGCGTATAATTTGGGCATAAGCTATTCTTTTGGTCCTTTTTCAACAGGAATTGCTTATTTTGATTCAAAAGCAAAAAGAACGAGAAATCAGGATAAAATCCTTAGTTGGTCAAATAGCTACCAATATAATAAATACGCCACATTTTCCTTCACTGTGGCCCGCTTAAAATCTATAGGCGAGAATAAAGAAATAGCGAAAAACAGCAAAGGAACGGCATTTATTTTGGGATTGGAGTTGTCTTTATGATAAACTATAATCTTTTCCCAGATGGTTCTGATTTCATGAACGACATATTTGGGCAAATAAAGAGACACATACCGGATTCTGCCGTGGAAATGGAAAAAGATTTTCACAACAACAAAACAAAGTATTTACTTGTTAATGAAGATGAGAACATTATAAAAGAAATAAAAAATAAATACCAAGATATTTTGGTGGTTTTGTTTTCCTCAACACAAACCACTTCAGAATATGCGGATATAATTATCAAAAAACCGTTCAAATTATCTTCATTCTTAGATTCGTTGAAAGAAGGTAAATTGTTTCCCAAAGTTCGTCGCAAAGAATGTTTTTGTTTTGGGGAATATAGCCTTTACCCAATAAAAAAGGAAATATATTCATCTGAAACAGAAAAAACAATCAAACTGACAGAAAGAGAAGTTGATATTATAAAGTATTTGTACCAGATAAATCCAAATTCCGCCACAAAAGAAGAGCTACTTGAAAAGGTTTGGAAATATCACGCTGAAGCAACAACACATACAGTAGAAACACATATATATAGGCTACGGCAAAAGGTAGAAAAAAACGCAAAAAAACAATTAATTATTACAAGAAATAATGGCTACAAACTAAATACATAATTTCATGAACTATTCTGTTACATTATTTAAACTATGTAAATTCTTTTTAAGATTTTCATCTTTGATGGTGAGCTCATTTATATTTTTTATGCCATTGTTTATCTTGTTTTTTACGTGCTTTTTATTTAGTTCTTCTTGTTCCTCTTTTTGAGACAAAGCTTGTTTCCAAAGGAAAACTGCTTCATTTTTTCGGCCACCCAGCCAATAGGCGTCGCCAAGATGGTCGCTTATGATTGCGTTTTGAGGATTAAGTTCTGATGCTTTTTCCAAATAAATGATAGCGTTTTTATAATCTCCCGTTTTGAAATAGGCCCATCCTAAACTATCTATGATGATGCCATCATTAGGATCTTTCTCATAAGCTTCTAAAATAAAAGAAATTGCCTTATCAACATTGGTTTCATTTTTTAGCCAGCTATATCCTAAATAATTCAAAACCTGAGGATCGCGGTTACTTAATTTCATAGCTTTTTGAAGATTCTCCTCCGCCTTATCCCATTCATTATTTCTATCATAAGAAACAGCAAGAGCATAAAACACGGGCCAATGTTTTTCCGTTTCATAAAAAATGGAGTCGATGGCTTTGTTATAGTATCTTATGGCATCCGGCTGATTGTCGCTTATCCTTAGCAAATCACCAAGATTAAATAACACTTGAAAATTATTTGGATTTTTCTTTAAGAGATTTTTTAAAACCTTTATAGCTTCATCATACTTTTTTTCTGTGGAAAGGTTGTTTGCTTTTTTCATTTGAGCAGGATAATACATTTCTGACACAGGAGAAATAGAATCATAATATTCATTAGCCTCATCAAAAAGTAATCGTTCCTCAAAAATATCAGCCATCCCTAATTTTGTGACATCGTTATTTGGGTTAAAATATTGCGAAATTGCCATATATATTTGAGCATAATCATACCCTGCAGGAATAACCTTAAATAAAAGAGCAACCTCAAGAAAAACCTCTCCGGCTCCAATATCCGGAGATGTTACAATGGGAGGGGTGCTTTTTTTACTGTTTTTAATTTTATCATTCAGGGCTGTGAGCATTTCTTTTATGCTACTGGAACTGTAATATCTGGATACAATTGAAAGAGCCTTATCTTTCTGTCCTTGTCTAACCAAAAAATTGGATATAATTTGCAAAGCGCGAAAAGACATATCTGACGAGGAGTCTTCAATGATTTTTTCATAAAAACTATAAGCCTCGTCCGTTTTTCCAAAATATTCGGCAATCAATCCTCTATGCAAATTAAAAACCGTCCTCATTTCTGTTGTTTTAGATATTTTATCTAATTCAGTAATAGCAGAATGATAATTGTTTTCACCAACATAACTCCAAGCATTAAAAAGGGGAGATATTAGATTCTTATAAGTATTTTCTGTAATATTGTTCAAGTTTTCCCGTGCTGTTTGATAGTCACCGTGCTTAAACAAAAATACAGTATTAAATATATCTATAAAACTGTTTGTATCACCCTTTTCTCGAGCCTTTTTTGCATACTTGACAGCATCATCTATATTTCCCTGGGAGGCTAAAATAATGTAAGTCTTTCCTAAAATATCATCGCTTTCAACACCTTGCTCCAGTGTTTTTACATAATACTTCGCCGCATTACTGTAATCTTGGCGGATAAGAGCAACTCTTCCAGCCAGGTAGTTACCATAAATGGATTCTGGTGCCGAAAAGGATAAAGAGGGAGATAGTCCCTTTTGAAAATTAATAAAGTTCCCTGTGCAGGAATTAAAAACCCCGATTCCGCACAACAAAGTCATTATATAGCTTACTTTTAACACAATTAAATTCCTACAGTTATTGATGTATTATATAATTTTTTACTTAACTTTAAACTAAATTTATTATATTTTTGTAAATAATTACTTTATATTTCCATAAAAAGTATAACATGTATAAACGGATAGTAATGGATAAACAAATTAACATACAAGAAGCTCTTGATTGGTATATATGGGCGGGTGTAACAGAAACCTGCGCCGAGAAAGGTGGTGTTTTAAAAGAAGATACCAAAGAAAATATGACCAATCAGGTTAAAGCTGTTACAAAAAAGAATGTACAATCTTCTTTACCACAGTCCTTATCTGGTATCTTAAAAAATGCTAAAGATGCTTGTGCAAAAGCTTCTTCCTTACAAGAGTTAGAATCCGTACTAAAAAATTTTGAAGGTTGTAATCTCAAAAAAACAGCAGCTTCGACAGTTTTTGGGGAAGGGGACCCAAAAACAAAAATAATGCTAATTGGCGAGGCTCCTGGAGCAGATGAAGACAGACAAGGCAGACCTTTTGTTGGTAGATGCGGTAAACTATTAGATAAGATGTTGGCAGCAATAGGGTTGCAAAGAAGTGAATGCTATATTACAAACATCCTGCCTTGGCGTCCACCGGGGAACAGAACTCCAACGGATGACGAAATAGCGGTTTGTCTTCCCTTCTTAAAAAAACAAATTGAGTTAATTAAACCGGACATTCTTCTTTTATTAGGGGGAATAGCTCTGAAATCTGTTATGGACTGTAATGACAGCATTTCAAAAACAAGAGGGAAGTGGTTACAGTACGTTTTATCTGAAGATCAAAAAATAGATGTCTTAGCCACATACCATCCTTCATATCTATTAAGAAGTTCCGCTCAAAAAGCTAAGGTTTGGACTGATTTGTTAAGAATAAAAAGTAAAATTAAACAAACAGAAGATAATCAATAATTATTTTACTTTTATCTCCGGCAATTAATAAAAATTAAACTATCTTTATTTATCATAACCCCATATAAACAAACACATGAGGTTTAAAATGAGAAAAGTTGCAAAATTTTTATCTGTTTTATGCATTGGAAGTGCCTTTTTTATGTCTTCGGTGGTGCAGGCAGCAGAGAAAGCGCCAAAAGCGGATGAAACCCAGACAACAAAAGAGACAACACGTCCTGATGCTGTTATTTTCAAGGTTCACGATATTAACCCGGTTTCAGAAGACGGTGTCGTAACAGGTTGCGACTTTACTGTCACATTTTATAACAGAACGGCCATTAACTTCAGATCTTTTACTCTTGATATGCTGTGGAACGATGTAGTTGATGAGCGTTTTAAGTTTGACAGATATATGGAGTCCTTCTTTAGTCCGGAAGATTTAGCTAAACAAAAAGAATTGCTCGGCGAAGATTCTGTTTCAAAGCCCCTTCAAACGGCAATTTCTGTTAACGCCTTTGGTACAGACAAGCAAGTATCGATTCGTTCTCATGTTAACAGTGAAAAGTGTTATCTCATGCTAACGGAAGCTTCTTATAAAATATCATCTTGTGATATTGTTCGCAACGTGGATTCAAAGAATAATATCGGCAATCAAGACTGCACAAAGCTATTCCAATTTGTTAACACATCAAATCCGGAATACTTCGGACAATTCAAGAAGCAGACAGCAACAGAGCTTGTTGAACAAGAAAAAGTTAAAGAAAACAGTGAGTTAGCAGATATTGATGCGATTATTGGTAAAATTGTAGAAAATTTAGGAACGTCAGATAAAACCCTCACAGATATTAACTAAATTGGAACAATGTATGCGTGCATTTGAAAAAACAGTTTTAGCCTTCTTAATTCTCTTTGGATTTGCATACCCATGCGGTGCGCAATATCTTGAGGATGACGTAAAGGACAAACAAAAACCCGTCTACATGGAAGATGAGACGGCAAAAAGCGAAGAACTGTTTAATGAGCTGTTTAGCGATTACTCTGAAACAGAAAGAGACATAACAAAAGTAAAGACTTTTGACGATTCGCTAGATCAAGTTGTTGGTACTATAAAAACAACGAATCCGAATATAACAAAGCCCATACAAGAAGAACAGGAAAAAAACATACCAATAGATGGGGATTTGCAAATCGGGATAACAAGAAATAGCTTTGGCATTTTTAAGAATGCGTTGGGTGAGGTGGCCTGTTCGTTTAGCGTAACAATGAAATCCAATCTCAACAAAAACATCAGAATAATAGGTTTATACCTGGTCTACCCACACAGAACATTTGCTTTTGCCTTTAAGGGAATTGACGCCGGGGGATCACAGGAACATAGAATTAAAACCTCGGGAAATATTTGTTATAATTTAACAGGCGTTCCGGATATAAATATCAGTAAATGTAAGATATTTGGGGCTTCCGGATCAGAGTGTGCGAAAAGAATGAAGTGGTCAGAAAGCATCGAAGCACCGGAAAAATAAGAAGAAAACCATATATTTTTAATATCTTAATACGATTTGAATTGCTTAAAATCCGATTTTATGGTATAATATAATCAGAAAAATATAATTATGCACTGTATACAATTTAAATATCTTTCTGTATGAATAAAAACAACATTTACTCAGTTATGTGGGCGATCATCCTTTCGGGTATCTGCACCCACTTTCTTAGAGTGTACCACGATAAGTTGCCATACGACGGACAAATTTTGGAGTTCATCCATTCCTATGGGCTGGATCCAAAAATTATAACGTTCATAGGCCTCGTTACCCTCTTTTTGTGCACTAGGCTGCACAAGTGGGTGGGTCTGAGGCTTGGAAGCATAGTTGGGATAGCAGCTTTGCTGCTCCAACTAGTCGTGGTAGTGTTCCTGGGCTACGTCCTTACATGCTGGGTTTTTAGCCTGGTGTGAGGTCTCTAGCCTATCCAAAAAAGAGAATCGTTTTCAACCCCCGTTGAAAACGATTCTTTTTTGTTTTGATTAGTTGATTTTTTACATTTATGTGATAAAGCTAGCGTAACAATGTTTTGCTTTGATTTAAAATAGAGAGGAAAAATGGATACACAAGTTGCAACAGAAACAATGAATCAGCTTTCTATGTGGAGTATGGTTTGGTCTTCAGATTTGATCACCAAGGCTGTTATGGTCGGCTTACTTGCCGCATCTTTTTGGTCTTGGGCTATTATTGCTGAAAAATATTTTACATTAAAAAGGGTTAAAAAGCTTTCTAAATTTTTTGAAGAGCGTTTTTGGTCCGGTGGTTCTTTGGATAAACTTTTTGATTCTATCGGTAATCCGCAAGATCCGATGTCTGCGATGTTTGTTGCCGCAATGAAAGAATGGCGTCGCACAAATATTTTGAAATCTAAAACAGACAGAGGCTTAAGAGGGGTATCTCTTCAACAACGAATCGAAAAAGCAATGATGGTTTCTATGGATAAGGAATTGGATGAACTTGATAACCGTCTGGGATTTTTAGCCTCAACGGGTTCTGTTGCACCGTTGGTTGGTTTGTTTGGTACGGTTTGGGGTATTATTGCTTGCTTTAATGCTATTGCACAAACACAAAGCAATTCTTTGACATCTATTGCCCCGGGTATTGCAGAGGCATTGTTTACCACCGCTTTTGGTTTGATTGCAGCAATCCCTGCTTATGTTGCTTATAATATCATTACTTCTGATATTGAACGCTATGCCAAAAAGCTGGATAATTTTATGGCAGAATTTTCAAGTATTTTATCTCGTGAGATTGATGATTCAACTATTCGCGCAGATATGGCCGGAGAATAAATATGATTGTTAACGGAAGAAGCCAAAGAAGAACTAGCCGCCGAAATGCTAATATTAATATGACCAACCTAATGGATGTCATGATGGTTTTGTTGGTGGTCTTTATGGTTACCGCGCCTTTGATGACTTCCGGTATTCCACTTGATTTACCAAAAGTCGGTGGGGGAACATTAGACGGTAAGGAAACATCCATAAACATCAGTGTTGATAAAAGCGGGAAATATTACATAGGCCAAAGCGTTATAGAGCCGGATACAATAATAGATAAGATTATGGCCATAAAAGGCGAAAACAATGATGTTACAATCACAATATCAGGAGATGCAGCATCAGCCTACGGTAGTGTTATTGGTCTTATGGCAATGCTTAAAGACGCCGGATTTAGTAAGGTTGGCCTAAAAACAGAGGCGCGTAAAAAACAAAGATAGAAGGACTACTGATGGAAAGAAAGTATCTATATCAATCAGCAGCTTTGCACATAGCCGTTTTTTTGCTATGTATTTTTGATATACCTTATTTTCGTAGTAAGCATGAATTTGATGACCAACCACCAATATTGGTAAATTTAGATGATGTTGTTATATCTGATGTAACAAATCTTCCGGAAAAAGCTATCCGCGGAGAGGAAAGAAAAGCGGCAACACGAAAAGAAAAACCTGTAGAAGAAAGCGCGGCAACAAAGCAACCAGAACCGGAGCCGGAACCTGAACCCGTAAAAGAAGAACCTGTGCCGGAACCCGTTGTTGAACAACCGGAAATAAAGGCTCCGACATTGCTTGAAGACACGCCTAAAATGGAAGAATCTAAAGAAGAGCCACGTAAAGAAGAGGATAAAAAACCGGTTGAAAAGAAGAAACCTGCGCCGATTCCACAGAAAAAGCCTCAGGTTAAACCACAAAAGAAACAAGAGCCAGAGCCAGAGAAGAAAACAAAGCCGACAGAGAAGACAACTCAGCCAACAACGAAGAATGTTAAACAAAAAACAGCGAATCCTTTGGAAAGTCTTATGAATTCCGTAGATGACCTACAAAAGCAAATCGGTGAAGAAGACGCACCGGCACAAGTTCGCTATGATGATCAAGTAAGCAATATGGGCATAGAGGGTGGAAACAGCAAAGGCTCATACTTTAGTGAGTTATCCGTCTCAGGAATAGACTTTGTTAAATCAAAAATTCAAGAAAGCTGGAAAACAGTCACCGGCGGTGATGACAGAAACATGGAAGTGGTTGTTGATGTAAAACTCACCAAAGAGGGAGTTATACAGTCAGTAGATATTGAGGATAAAAAACGCTATTTAACGGATAATCGGTTCAAGGCAATAGCAGACAGTGCAGAGCGTGCTATTCATATTGCACAAGATGTTCATAATGTATTTAAAGTTTTAGCAAGACAAAACGGTTCCCGCTACGATGAATGGAAAGAAATACGCTTTACCTTTACACCATTAGGCTTAGCAAGATAATTTAATGATTTTTTTAAGATCGAGGCGCCCTTTTTATTTCACAAACTCCATCAATTTCATGATCAAGACGATTCTCTTTAATACCAAAAGGATCTTGATGGATGATGACTTGGCTGTTTGGATAGGATTTAAGTATTTTTTGTTCAACATTATCTGCTATTTTATGTGCTTCATAGAGGGAGATATTGCCATCTATTTCTAAATGCATTTCAAAGTAATATACATCTCCCAAATTTCGGGATCTAAAATCGTGCACACCCAAAATATCCTTTTCCTCCTTGATAATATGTCGGATATTGTTCTTTATTTCTTCTGGCAACTCCTTATCAGTAATCAAATCGACAGCCTCTCTAGCTAACATGTAAGCATTATAAAGAAGATAGATGGAGATAAAAATCGCCGCAATAATATCAAAAAACATAAAATCAAAAAGTTTTACTAAAACAAGAGATATAACAACAGCGCCATTTGTTAAAAAATCAACAGTATAATGTGCTCTATCGGCCTTTATTGCCAAAGAATTCGTTTTTCGTGCAACATAGGTTTGAAATAAAACTAAGGCAAGCGTTACAAAAATGCTAAACAGCATAATACCGATGCCAAAACCGGTTTCTGTAACAATAACAGGATGGATAAGGCGATTTATGCCGTCAAAGATAACAAACAAGCCAGATACACCGACAAAAACAGCCTGTAAAAGCGCGCTTAGGGCTTCTGTTTTTCCATATCCATATCGGTGATTATAAGAAGCAGGCTTGGTGGAAAAATACACCGCGATAAAGGATACGATAGAAGCAAACAAATCTGTAGCGCTATCAATAAAGGAAGAAAAGACAGCCAAAGAATCTGTCTTCAAAAAAGCAAAAACTTTTATAAGAGCTAAGAAAACAGCAACAGAGATACTAAGAATGGCGGCGCATTTTTTTAACCGGTTATCGTGATTTGATAGAGTCATCTTTTATTAACTCCCAGGATTGAGGAGAAATTTCCAAAAATTTATTTTCAACAAAACGAGCAAAAAATTCCAAATGTTTACCTTTCGGAGGAGCAACAAAATCATATTGAACATAATACTTTCCTTGATCTGTTTTATAAAAAACAAGGTTTATGAAATTATTATTTTCAATATCAAGTTTAATTTCTGCAAAACGCGTTGCTTCAATACTATCAACAACATCTTCAAGATAAATATTAAGAAGATTTTTAGCAAGATTTATAATCTTTTTTTCATCATACACACCATTATAGCTAGCAAATCTGCCAAAGCGAAGATTCCATAAGGTGCTATACGTCCAAGCCTCTTTCTCAATAGATAAATCGTAGAAATCAACCTCCGCTAGCCATATTTGAAATTGGTTTTTTAAACGGATGTAGGCCGCCCTTCCTCCTCTACCAATATCTATATCATACCACCCCACATCAAACTCTTCTAAGGGATTATCTTGATCATCAAGTAGGGAAATAGAAAGTGTGGGTGAATTTTTATCAGAAGAAAATCCAAAATAATGCATATCTTTTGTTTTATCGGATTTTTTCTCAAAAAAAGTCATATTATTTAATGACATAAGAAGACTACGTATTCTTTCCTGATAAACAGGAAGCGCAGCAAAATCATCCAAATACCATACTCCGTTTATTCTGGAGAAATTCAAGGATTTTGTTCCTTTTTTGAGGTGAATCTTGCTTATTTTATTAATTTTATTTGAAAAATCCTTGAAAACAGGCGCATCTTCATATTTTGATATATTGCTTTTGTTGTCTAACACAACAGTTAATATCGCCAAAGCAGTAATTAATGCCACATAAAGAAATATCTTTGATGTATTGCTATTCCAAACTAGCGTGTTTTTCAAAAGGGATAAAAACTTGCTTCGACTTAATTGAGCAAACATGAGAAGAAAAAGAACTAACAGCGGAATAAAGTAAATATCAAAAAATTTAACCTTTATCTCTATAAGCTCCAAATTTTGATTTGCTTTTATGCGTAAATCACTAAGTTGTTGTCTTAAAGCAGAAATTTCTTGGCGAATTTTTCCTATGATGGCCATTTCATCAGGGGTAAAGTTCTTTCTGTTTTCAAAATCCTTTTTAGTGGAAATTTCTATTAATCGCTGGCGGGTGCCGTCTATAGCCTGAAAAATATCACTTTCCTTTAATTTATACCGATAAATGTTCTTTTTACGCATATCCTCTATTTTATACAAAGGTCGGCTTTTTGCACTTTTTCCGCGTAAACTAATTAAATCATCATTTTCAGATAGATAATCTAAGGCATTAAGAACAAAATTTGCATTATCAAAGAACGGAACATAATAAACAGAATCTAAAAAACGACGTTGCTTACTCCAAAAAGAATCATAAATAAAATCAGTGTCTGCAACAGCAATAATATCAAATGGCTTCAACGGGTCATGGCTTAAGATTTCAGCAGCTATATATATAGGGTTATTTTGGGGCTTAAACTGAGCCAAAATATCTTTTGGTGCAGAGCTTTTTGTAGCAAATTCTGAAGTCATGAGAGCAGATACATCACTTGTTTTTACCAAAGGAAAGAAAGAAATACTCCAGACATCAGTTGGTAAAATTGTAGAAGCCGAAGAAAATAAAATGTTACTTAACTTATATGTAATCCTATGATTTTGAATCAAACCATTTTCAGAAATTTTAAACTGCAACAAATCCTGTGTAAAAGAAGGATTCGTTTTATAATTTATAGTCTCATCAACGGTAATAGAATTGTTAAAGTCTGCAGCAACCCCTTCGCTATAAAATTTGATGTGCCAATAATTTGATAAATCATCTGGCAAATCGGAAGGAATAAAGGCACCGTTTTCAGGAGAATAAATTCTTGAAGCATCATCAGCCACATCTAAAAGCAAAAGGATCTTTTGTTGTTGTTTTATTCTTTGAACATAATCTTCACTAAGATTATGTGGATGAATTAATACAAAAACATCAAATATCTGATCAATATCTTCTGGTTTTTTTATCTCTTTGATATTATACAATTCATTGATTTTATTAATAATTTCCCAGCGCTGAATAAATACTTCGTCTTTTCTGACACCACCCATTACCGGCAAAGAGCTAAGCAGACCTAACGTTTTCTTTTTATGTTGTAACTTATAAATACCAGTGGTGAGGTCCTGTTCAATAAAAGGAGCTCTTTCAATTGGGAAAAATGGGATAACTGACTTATTTGTCAGCGCATCCGAGAAAACAATACCAAAAAGAGCGTTTTGATTAATATCAACTAGGGGAATTGGTTGCAAACCATCTGCCAAAGCCCGATCTTCCATCTTATCTAAAAACTGAGGGTAATATATTTGGTAATCAAAATTACCATGACTATAAAGTTTGTATTGTTTTAACAGCAATTTTATTTGATCAAAGTAAAAACGTACTTTAGGATTTCTCTGTCCTAGTATCGGAGAATAATAAAATCTAGCAATAACAGGTCTCTCAAGTTGACGGAGAATGTTTTTTGTATTTTTGGTCAGGCTTAGATATTTTTCTTCAGTAAAATCATAATTAATTTGTCGAAATACATTATTTGCGATAACATTTAATCCCAAAAAGCCAACAAACAATAAAATGAGAGCAAAAACATTAAATTTAGAAGAAGATGACACAAAAGTAGAAACACCTCTTGTTTTTAAATTAATAAAGGCCATGGTCAATAAATTAAAGAAAACAATAAGAGAAACAAAGAATACCAAATCTCGCAACTCAACAAGTCCGTGGCAAAAAGAAGAAAAATGTGTTAAAAAGCTAAAAGAGATAATAGTATCTACAACAATAGGACTAAAAAGTTTACTTGCCCAAAAAAGCACATATTCAAAACCGCTCCAAAAAAACAAAAGATTAACAAAAACAGCCGATACCAAAGAAATAATGGAGTTTTGGGTTAAAGAAGACATTGTTTGCGAAATAGCAAGCATTGCTCCGGATAAAACAAAACAACTTAAATAACCAATAAAAATAACCATATTATCAGGATTGCCATATAAATTAGCAGTAATCCAAAAAGGAAAAGTTAATGAAATTGCAATGATAATGAATATCCAGGAGGCAAAGAATTTTCCTAAAACCAAAGTCCTTAAATCAACAGGAGCAGTAAGAAGCTGAATAATGCTTTTTGACCGAAATTCCTCCGACCAAGAACGCATGGATATACAGGGAACAAACAATAAATATATCCAAGGTTGATAATTAAACAAACTCCATAAATCTGCCTGTCCATTAACAAAAAAATGCCCAAAATAAATAGCACAAGAGCCGCTTAAAAATAAAAAGCTTATAAGATAAACATAAGCCAAAGGAGATAAAAAATACCTCATTAATTCAAATTTAATAATAGTTCTTAAATTATTCATGAGATTCTCCTCCGTTTGTTAAAAAAGCAAAAGCTTCTTTAAGAGATTTTTTTCCCGCAAAAGCAAGAATTTCTTTGAGTGTTCCATAAATAATAATTTTTCCTTTATTAATCAAAACGATTCTTGAAGCTAATGTTTCTGCTTCTTCAAGTAAGTGAGTAGAGATAAGAATGGTTTTATCGCTGCTCATATTTTTAATCAGTTCACGCATATGTGTCTTTTGATTGGGATCCAACCCATCAGTGGGCTCGTCCAATAATAAAATAGGAGGATCACCAATAAGACTCGCTGCAAAGCCAACTCTTCTGGTGTATCCTTTTGAAAGTGTTTCAATTTTTTGGTACAGAACATCTTGAATTTTTGCTATTTGTACAATACGCTCAAGCTCTTTCATGTATAGAGCCTTTAATTCATTTTTGGATAAGCATCCCTCAGGTATTAATTTGAGTTCTATGAAATATTTAAGAAATAAATAAACACTCATATCTTCATACATAGGGGCACCCTCAGGAAGAAATCCGATATTTCGTTTAGCTTCAAGATTTTCATATTCCATATCTTTTTTGTTAACAAAAATATTGCCCTGGGTTGGATTTAAATAGCCAGCAATCATATTCATCAAAGTTGACTTTCCCGCTCCGTTTGGACCCAAAATTGCTATAATTTCCCCGATATTTGTTTGGAAAGAAACATTATCAACAGCTGTGATAGAATCAAAATTCTTGGAGACATTCTGTACATCTAAAGTTAAAAAAACATCTTCTTTTTTACGTTTCATATATTTCTCCTCCAGGCATCGGTTCTGTAACACCGGTTGTTGTGGGAAAGGTTATAGGCAAAGAGTAAATTGTTCTGGCGCTCAAGAAAGCAATAATTTCAGCATTAATTGTATCAGAAGGAATACCTAAATCTTGGCAAGAAAAAACATCAATATTTGGTATCCTTTGGCGGATAAATCTCATCAATGTTGGATTGTTTGATGGTTGACCACATATAACAATCTTTTTAGGTAATTCAGGTAGATACAAACAAATTGAATAACAAATAGATTCGGCAACAAAGGCAGAAGCTGTTGCTGTACCGTCTTCCAACGACAAACCTTCCAAATGCTCTGCTTTGTCAGAAAAAATACCTGTATAAGCAGATTTTGGAGGAAATTTTGCAAAAAACTCATGGTGCATTAAAGAGTTAACGATTCTTTCATGTACACGTCCTGTAATGGCAAGCTTTCCATTGTAATCATTATCTATTTGTCCGTGTTTAGATGTCCAATTATTGATGAAATTATCTCCCGGACCACAATCAAAGCCGACCAATTCGCCAAAAGATCCAATCCATGTGATGCTTGCCTTACCGTTAAAATTAACATAAGCAATAGGTTTTGTTTCATCTGTAGATAAAGCACTAAAGTAACTGGAAGAAATAGGAGTTCCTTGACCCCCACAACTAATATCTGCATTACGAAAGTGGGTGACAGTCTTTATTCCGATTTGTGAGGAAATATATCTTCCGTTACCAAGTTGGTATGTATACTGAAGTTTTGGATTATGTAGTGTTGTAAGCCCTTCTAAACCAATAACATCAACAGGTTCGTCACAATCTTTAATAAAATCTTTAAGAAGCTGAAGATAAAAAGAAGATACTTCCATATCAACTGTTTGAAGTAATTGTTCGTTATTATTTACATCTCTTTTTAATCCTAAAACAGAACGGATTCTTTCCTTCATGTTGTCTGGATACGGAACAACACAAGCTTTTATTCTTTTTATAATATCCAAACCGTCTGTTCTAATAAGCGCAAGCTCTACGCCGCTAAATGTAGATGTTCCCATTAAGCCCAGACAATTAAGTCCTTTAATAATCATATAACAAAAAGCCTTTTTCTGGTTGCAATATTAAATATTTATGCATACCATTATATCTCTATAATACGTTAAAATTTAGTATAGAACAAGAAAGGCAAAAAGTTAGCAATGACACAATTCAAATCAGAATTCTTAAATATAATGTTAGAGCGCGGTTTTTATAATCAATGCACAAACGAAGAGGGCTTTGATGAATACCTTGCAGAATGTGAAAAAAAAGGAACCCCGGCTGTTGGATATTTAGGATCTGATCCGACGGGAGACAGTCTGCATGTTGGACACATTGTACCATTGATGATGTTGCGGTGGTTTCAAAAGTGCGGACATAAGCCTTTGACGTTGATAGGCGGAGCAACCGCTCGCATAGGAGATCCATCTGGAAAAGACAAACTTAGACCTTTCTTGGACGAAAAAACGCTAGAAAACAATATTTTAGGCTTAAAAAAATCCTTTATGAAATTTCTAAAATTTGGAAACGATAAAACAGATGCTTTAATGGTAGATAACTGGGATTGGTTTAAGGATATTAATTATCTAGCCTTTTTAAGGGATATTGGTACTTGTTACTCTGTTAATCGTATGTTGACAATGGATAGTGTTAAAAGCAGATTAGAACGCGAACAACCTATGTCCTTTTTGGAATTTAATTATATGCTTTTACAAGGATACGATTTTTGTGTTCTATTACAAAGATATGGGTGTCGTGCACAGATAGCCGGCGCTGATCAATGGGGCAATATTGTTTCCGGCACGGAATTAGGTCGCCGTCGTTATGATACGGAATTATTTGGTTTTACAAGTCCTATCATTACAGATTCCTCAGGTAAAAAAATGGGAAAATCCGAAGGGAACGCAATATGGATTAATAATGAAAAACTGTCTTCGTATGATTATTTCCAATATTTTCGTAATATCGGTGATGCAGAGGTTGGTAAATGTCTACGCATTTACACAGATTTGCCTATTGATGAGATTCGTCGTTTAGAGGTTTTGCAAGATAAAGAAATCAACGAGGCAAAAAAGATTTTAGCTTTCGAGGCTACAAAAATTTGTCGTGGTGAAGTGGAAGCAAAAGCAGCCCTTGAAACAGCGACAAAAACTTTTGAACAAGGGGTTGTTGGTGAAAATTTACCATCAGTGGAAATACCTCAAAAGGAAATAAACGTATTGGAGGCTTTTGTTGCATTAGAATTCGTTGCCAGCAAAGGAGAGGCTCGTCGTTTGATAAAGCAATCCGGACTAAAGCTGAATGATAAAACAATTACTGATGAAAATTATATCATCACAGAAAAAGATATATGTGATGGAAAAATTAAGCTATCTCAAGGTAAAAAGAAACATGGGCTGCTTATCCTAAAATAAACAAAAAATTAATTTGAACCAATATTACTAGCGGTGGCTCTACTTTTGGTACTTTATGATTGCTTGCCTTAATTTTTCAGACCATACTCTTACCAAAGTTTCATCTTTTCCTTCAACTCTTAGTTTAATAACCGGTTCTGTGCCAGATTTTCTTGCAATAACATTGCTGTCATTTCCCATTTCGATTCGCGCTTTTTCCAACATAAGTTTAACATCATCATATTCCACGCTCTCCAACATATATTCTTTTTTGGAAAAACGTATATTTTCGATAATACAAGGATATGTTTCAAAAATTGGAAAGATTTCACTCATTTTGCGCCCATCTTCCAGATATGCTAGGGATAAAACTATCGCAACAACCAGTGCATCACCGCTCTTTGCATAATCAGATAGAACAATATGTCCAACCAACTCGCCACCAAGAACAGCATCTTTCTCCCGCATCAGATCAATAACATATCTTTCTCCAACCTTGCTCTTAAAATATTGATAACCATTATTTTTTAAGTATTTTCCCAAGCCAAGGTTAGACCATTCAGTACTAATAACTGCATTGTTTTTTAATTTGTTGTGCTTTTTTAGATAGGTGGCCAAAAAGCAAAGCAACTGATCACCATCAATAACTTTACCTTGATCATCAACCAAAATTATTCTGTCACCATCACCATCAACGGCAATACCAAAGTGAGCATGAGAATCTTTGACAGTTTGGGAAAGTTGTTCTGTGTGTTGTGAGCCGCAATTTTCATTTATATTATAACCATTAGGTGTACTATTAATGGTTATGACACCTGCTCCAAGATTTTTAAACACTGTTGGTAAAATACTGTAATAGGCACCATTTGCACAATCTAAAACGATTCGCAATTCTTTTAGCGCACCAAAACACGGCGCAATACGTTGTACCGTTTCAATGTAATCATTAATTGGTGATTTGTTTTGCGTAATACGCCCCAAGGGGGAAGGGCTTTTATTTGATAGGGTGTTGTTATTTTCTTTTTTACTGTCTAAAAGCCCTTCAATTTGAGCATAAAAATCATCTGAAAATTTGTCGCCAAATTTATTGATAAGTTTTATGCCATTGTCCTGATATGGATTATGCGATGCTGTAATCATTAAAGCCATATCAATACCTAAAGATGGTGTTACAGAAGTTAAAAGCGGAGTCGGTACAACACCGAGTAAATCGACAGACACACCCTCTGATGTGAATCCAGCCCCTAGGGCAGACTCCAACATGTCACCAGAAATACGCGTATCCTTGCCTATAGCCACTTTTCTTTTTTCATTGCAAGCTAACGAACTAAGTACCCGAGCTAGATCAACAGCAAATTCAACAGTCATCGGGTAAGTGTTTGCGACACCGCGTACACCATCTGTTCCAAATAATTTATTAACCATAACACCTGCTCCATATCATTTTATACGATTAAGCTAAAACGATAAAAGTGATATTGCAAGCTTATAAATAAGATATTGCCAAGTTTACAATACGTATCTGAAACCAGCATATACCTCATGATCGGTTACATCTGTTTTTCCATTAAATTCAGACAAATCGCCCATGTCATAGTAACGATAACCAACATCAAGATTTAAACGATTTGTGAGTTTTGCAGAAACACCAGCACCAAGAGACCAAGTAAAGTTATCATCCTTAGCTGAATATCTTTGATCAATTGCTTTGTTGTTAAAATCTAGTCTGTGACGAGTATAGCCAGCTCCAGCGTTCACGAAAGGTGTGAACCAGAAATCAGGAAAGAAGTCATAGTAGACAACAAACATGTAAGAATGTGATTTAAAACGTGCTATAGTAATGTTTCCAATATTGTTTGAATTTTTTCTTCTCCAAACATATTCCAACTCAGCTCTAAAATTTCTATATCTATAACCAAGAGCACCACTAACGGTTAATCTTCTCTTATCAACAACATAATCTGAAATATGCTCATGAACACCATTTCTGTTGTCGTCAATTTTATACTTTGCAGAACCTCCACGGCCGGCTAAATAAAAACCATCACACTCAGCAGAAGCGTTTTGCCCCAAAAACAAAAGAGAGATAGCCAAAAAGAATAAAAAGATAAAGTTCTTTTTTGTCATAAGATAAAACTCCATTTTAAAAAGTTACTCGTAAATACATAGACAAAATAACACAAAATTTAAACAAAACAAGCAAAAAATTAAAAAAAAGTAAAAAAATTTAAAAAAAACTTTAAAAAGCCTAAAAATATTGATTTTTTTTTTAATTGATGGTAGCTCTTTTTCAAGGTGGTCGGGTAGTTGCATCAAATTTCTTGATGAGGAAAGTCCGAGCGTCGTGGAAACAGGGTACCGGATAACGTCCGGCTGAAGAAATTCAAGGGAAAGTGCCACAGAAAATTACCGCCATATTTTATATGGTAAGGTTGAAAAGGCGAGGTAAGAGCTCACCGCAAAAGTAGTAATGCTTATTGGCTAGGTAAACCCTATCTGACGCAAGACCAAATTAGGGGATCAGTTCTGCTGAATTACGGAGCGTTTCCACTCCACCCCAGAGGTAGGTCGCACGAGCAAATTGGTAACAATTTGCCTAGATGAATAACTACCACTCTGAATCTTCACTCTTGTGAAGCAAATGAAGAGCACAGAACTCGGCTTATAGACCACCTTTTTTGAGGAGATGAAAATGAGACAATATACAATAAGTAAAAAAGTGGAAATAGAAGGCATCGGATTGCATTCAGGGCTTCCTGCAAAGCTTATACTGGAGTCGGCCCCGGAAGACCATGGTATTTGTTTTGTAAGAAGTGACCTGCGGGATTTACCGATTCGCGCCTTATATTCCAGTGTTATTGATGTTAAGAATTGTACATGTATAGGTACTTCTGCGCAAAATAGAGTGAGCACCATAGAACATTTAATGTCCGTTTTATATATTTTAGGTATTGATAATCTAAAAATATCTATAAATGGCCCAGAAATACCAATACTTGACGGTAGTGGTAAAGTTTTTTTTGATACACTGCAAAGCATAGAACTAATAGAGCAAAACAAACAGCGTAAATATTTGAAAGTAAAGAAAGAAGTAAATTTTACGGACAGTAATGGGGCTTCAGTAACATTACTACCTGCAAATGAGATGCATATATGCTTTGATGTAGATTTTCCATCGAAAATAGTAGGACATCAAAATTTTGATGAAAAAATAACAAAAGATGTTTTTATGGAGAAAATAGCACCCTGTCGCACTTTTTGTGAAAAATATCAGGTCGACTATCTGAAATCTATAGGATTAATTAAGGGTGGATCATTGGATAATGCTGTTGTCCTTGATGGAGAAAAAATACTTAATCCAGAAGGTTTTCGCTTACCGAATGAGTGTGTTAACCACAAGGTTATGGATGCAATCGGAGATTTATATACATCAGGATATCATATATTAGCAAAAGTTGTTGCGAATAAAAGTGGACATTATCATAATAATGAAGTATTAAAGAAATTGTTTTCATCAAAAGATAATTATGAAATTTTATAAGGGAGAATTAGTCTTGAAGAAATATATGTACATTTTATCCATAATGGGGATAATCTTTTTATCTGCGTGTTCCAGCAGCAAAGACAATGATGTTTTAGATGAAGATAAAAGCGCAGAAACGCTCTATAATGAAGCATATAATTACCTGGAAGATACCTCCTACCAAAAAGCAGCCGAAGGATTCGATAAGGTAGAAATGGAACACCCCTACTCTAAATGGGCAACAAAATCAAAATTGATGGCCGCTTATGCATACTATAAAGATGAAAAATATGATGATGCAATTACATCATTAGATAGATTTATTCGGTTACATCCTGGAAATAAAGATATCGCTTATGCTTATTATCTAAAGGGTGTGTGCTACTACGACCAAATTTCCCCATCTAAAAAAGAACAATCTTCAACAAAAGATGCTTATGATACTTTTATGCAAGTAATTACAATGTTTCCCGATAGTGAGTATGCAGCGGATGCAAAAACAAAAATAGGCTTAATAGAAGATCATTTGGCCGGCCATGAGATGAGTGTTGGCAGATATTACCTAAAAAACAAAGAGTACGTTTCTGCATTAAATAGATTTTCTACCGTAACGGAAAAATATCAAGATACAGCGCAAATAGAAGAATCTTTGTATCGGGAAGTTGAGGTCTACACAATACTTGGTCTAACAACGGAAGCGCAAAGAAAAGAAGAAATTTTGCGTCGCAATTATCCTGATGGAAAGTGGACTAAACGTGCAAAAAAATTAATCAAAAAGGATTAATTGCCAAGAATGTTAAAATCTTTATCAATCAGAAACGTTGTTTTAATAGAGAGTCTTGATATAGATTTTAATATGGGTTTTACTGTTTTAAGTGGTGAAACCGGTGCAGGGAAATCTATTTTACTTAGCTCGTTGGGCCTTCTGTTGGGAAACCGCACAGAAGTCTCTCTTATACGTAGCGGGGCAGATAGACTGTCTGTAACAGGGATTTTTGAAGTTTCCTGTGTAAATAAAATATATAATTTAGCGCAAGAATATGGGCTAGATATTGATGGTGATATTATCATAAAGCGCATAATAACCGCGGATGGCAAAAATAAAATACTTTTTAATGATCAGATTATCACACTTAAACTACTCAAGGAGCTTACTCAAAATTTGGTAGAAATACACGGACAACATGATAACCAAGGTCTCCTTGATCCAGCAACTCACAGAGATATTTTGGATGCATATGGCGCATATGATAATGATATAAAAAATACACAAGAGGCTTATCTCTTCTATAAAAACGCACTAAAAGAATTGGAACACAAAGAAAAAAGCCTTCAAAAGGCACAGGAAAATGAACAAAACTTACGTCACTGGGTGGATGAACTAAAAAAAGCCAATCCGCAAAAAGAGGAAGAAATAACCTTAAGAACACGTCGTAATGAGCTGATGAATGCAGAAAAAATAATAGATAGACTAAATAGTGCATATGCGTATCTAAATGGGGAATTTTCTGTAGCAGATAATATTGCAAAAGCGCGTAATGCTATTTCACGAGCCAACGAGATTGTAAATAATAAATATGTAGAAATAGAACAAAATCTTGAAAACGCCTTGTATACATTGAATGACACCATAGAGCAAATAGAAAATTATTCTACGGATATTTCCCTTAATCAAAATGAGATTGACAATATAGAAACACGATTATTTTTACTGAAAGATTTAGCTAAAAAGCACCATACGGAAATAGAACAGTTACCGGAAAAATTAAAAGAACTAGAGATGCTACTGAGCGACATAGAATCAAATGCTGATGATATTAACGAGCTAAAAACAAAGGTCAAAAATTTATATGATAAATATATCAAAAATGCAGAAGAGTTGAGCAGGAAAAGAATTATTACCGCGCAAAAATTAGATTTAAATATAATGCAAGAATTGCCACCGCTTAAAATGGAGAAAGCTATTTTCCAAACAACAATCAAGAAAAAGACAGAAGACAATTGGAACGAAACCGGCTTAGATAGTGTTTCATTTGAAGTTTCAACAAATCCAGATACTCCCTTAGGCCCATTAAACAAAATTGCATCAGGTGGTGAGTTATCGCGCTTCATGTTAGCATTAAAAGTTAACCTAGCTCAACAAAACACTCAGGAAACGTTAATATTTGATGAGATAGATGCAGGAATTGGGGGCGCAACAGCAGAGGCGGTGGGTGAAAGATTATCTCGTCTGTCAAAATCAGAGCAAGTTTTTGTTGTAACGCATTCGCCACAAGTTGCAGCCTGTGCTGATGAGCATTATAAAGTAGAAAAGTCCGTCACAAACGGGGTTACAACGACAAGAGTAACTAAACTTGATGCATCTGGTAAAAGAGAAGAAATAGCACGAATGTTAGCCGGGGAAAAGATAACAGAAGAAGCCCGTGCAGCAGCTCTTGCTCTAATGAACAAAGAACCACAACCAACGTTGTTTTAACTGGCTTATTAAAGATAGTTTTAAGTCAATTTTATGAAGATTAAATCTCTATGGAACAAAAAGTGTAAAAGCATATTCCTCATAATATTTTGTGATACTTATTACAGCTTACCCTTCCTTCTTTTTAATCTTGCTAGTTTATAACTGACAACAGAAGTATCTCTTCCTGTTTTTGCTAAACGGTCATACATCCGCTCTATCTCCTTTTCAAGATAAGCGGTTTCCATATCACTTTCCAGAGCCGCCTTTTCTTCATCGGAGCCAAACCCTCTAATAGCGCTGACTTCTCTGATTACATCAATAACATCCTTATGAGAATTTTGTTGGTGCTTAATAAAGTAAGGCAATTCATAAACGAGCTCTCGTGAACTGTTGTAGACATCACTAATGTCTTTATGCACTCCAAATTTGGTTTTCAATAAATTAAAGGCTACTTCGAGTTCAAAATCATTATCAACAACAATAAAAGGAACAGGATCTGAAAACCCCTTGTTTGAAATAGATTTTAAAAATTCCAATAAATGGTGGAAGAAACCGCCTATATTATAAAGAATAAAAGGCTTCTTTTGTAACAAGCCATCCTGCATGGCAACACAATCATAAGCAAGCTCATCTAATGTTCCAACACCACCCGGGGCAAATACGACAAAATCGGCATTAAGTAATCGCTGTTTGCGTTCCTCCAGAGTCTTAGCAAAAATGACATTAATATGCTTCAAAAGATTATCTTCAGAATCATAAAGTCTAAAATATTCCTGGGTAGTAATTCCCTGAATAGGAAAATCTGGAGATGCACAATTACGCTTTGCATTCCACGCATCCATAACACCACGTGCGACAGCTCCCATAATCCCTGTATTAGATAAACCAAAATCAAGCTTAAAACCCATTTGTACAATTTTTTTACCTAAATTATATGTTTCTTCGACATAAATAGGGCTGTTTCCACCGCGAGAACCTCCCGCAACAAAAACACGAATACCATCTTTTTTGTTTTCTTTAATAAACTCTGATAGGAGTTTTCTTTCATCAACACAAACAGATTTTTCTACCATATCAAATCTCCTTAATATCACCCAAACGTTGTTTGGTATAAAAATCTTCAACAAAATGATCAAAGGTGCCTTCTGCTAACGATTGGCGTATACCCTGCATTAGTCGTTCATAATAGCGTATATTATGCCAACTAAGCAACATAACGGCTAATATTTCGTTACATTTTTGTAAATGATGAATATAAGCACGTGTATAATAACGACACAAGGGACAATCGCAAGATGCATCAACAGGACGAGGGTCTTCGCGGTGTCGAGCATTTCTTATATTGATCGGACCATATTCTGTAAAAGCTTGAGCGGTTCTTCCGGAACGCGTTGGCATAACGCAATCAAACATATCAACACCGCGCAAAACAGAACCAACAATATCATCAGGTTTGCCAACACCCATCAAATATCTAGGTTTATCTTCAGGTAACATATCTGGCGCATAGTCCAAAACCTCAAACATTTTTTCTTGTCCTTCGCCAACAGCTAATCCTCCAATAGCATATCCATCAAATTTTATGGAAGATAATTTTTCAGCAGATTCCTGCCTCAAATCCTTAAATATACTGCCTTGTTGAATTCCAAATATGCCGTAACCTTCTCGATCTTGAAAAGCATCTTTACTTCTTTGAGCCCATCTCATAGAACGTTGCATAGATTTTTTAGCTTCATCATAAGTTGCTGGAAAAGGAGTACATTCATCGAGACACATAGTAATATTTGAATCAAGTTTCTGCTGAATGGATATAGATTCTTCAGGTGATAAAAAAAATGATTTACCATCAATATGTGATTTAAAACTGACACCTTCTTCATTTATCCTACGGAGGCTGCTTAAACTCATAACCTGAAATCCACCAGAATCAGTTAAAATGGGTTTTTGCCAATTCATAAATTTATGTAATCCCCCCATTTTTTCGATTAAATCTGCGCCAGGACGCAGCATTAAGTGATAAGTATTACCTAATATGATTTCTGCTCCTGTTTGGGCAACGGATTCCGGTAACATAGCTTTAACTGTCCCGCAAGTACCGACAGGCATAAAAGCAGGAGTATTTATAACACCATGTTTAGTATAAAGTTTTCCCAATCTTGTTTTTTTGTATTTTTTTAAGATTTCATATTTTAGCGTCATCTTTTTCCCTAATCTTCCCTATATATTTTACTCCATAAAGGAATATTATCGCCGATTCCTTTATCAAGTTTATCAGCTTCTATAAATCCCATTTCTCCGTCATCAAACATAACTCTAAACCATTTTTTATTAGCAGTATAGCCTGTTATTCTGACAGTCAAACCCTTTCTAACATTTCTTAAAATATCAAAACTTTTATCTGCGCCGTACATAGCTTTAGTATCTTCTGTGGCATGATATAAACGTTTTGTGTCATGAATATCAACAGGTATTTCAAATATTCTTGCAACAGCAACATCGCTAAAAGTTTTTTGCCCATCATTAAAAAGAACGACCTGTTTAACCGATAGATCAGATTGGCGAGATGCTCTAATATTATTAAGAAAAAATAAACAGAAACAAACAAAAATCAAAAATAAAAACAAAAAAGGATAAAATAATTGGATACGGATTAATTTTGAAAAATTCCACTTTTTTGTACTAAGAGGGGTATAATCCCGCAAGGAATTTATATATTGGTTGATATAGGGTTTGGCGACACCCGGAGCATATTGAAGAGCCAACAATGCTGTTGTAATAGCCTCCTCTTTTTTATTTTCATCATCATAAACCAAAGAATTGTGAAGCAACAACAACAAGTTATCATTATTATTGTTAATACTTGATATGTTCTTAAAAATAGCCCTTAAATTAGCAAAAAAGGCCGTAATCCCCCAATAACCATATAGCCAATTGTGCTTTGCTATGCTTTTTATAACACCGGGAGCTTCATACTGACTGCAATAGTATGTCTTTTCTACTTTTTTATGTGTGAGTCCTCTTCCGGTAATCTCCGTCAAATGAAAAGCACGAATGTTTAAATCTTCTTGGCCGTGCATGTTTCTGATCAAGCTTAAGGCGTTCAAATCTGGAAAATTAGATTCGCCATATATAATAGAAAGCAGAGTATACTTTAAGCGGAGTTTAGGGTCCTTTAAAATATCATACGCTGTTGAAATTTTTTGAAAAATATCAAGAGCTTTAGGATCATTATTATGATCAGGGTGCCAAAATTTAGCCAATTCCTTATATTTATGTCTTATAGCTTCTTCAGAGGAATCTGGAGAGACATCTAAAACTTTATAATAGCCAAGCTTATCATAATTTACGTTCTTCATTCTTGCTCTCCAAATCAAGTTTCTGAGCTATGTGATGGATGTCAATAGCTGCTTCAGAAGCAGGGTAACGGATTAAAAGCAATTCCTTATTTTTTACGGTGTCCCGTATTCTGGTATCAAAGCGCACAATTCCTAACAGTTTTGGCTCTTCAATGCCACTTCTTTCAATTGCTTTGCATAGCTCTTTGTATATTTTATACCCATCCTCGAAAGAATTTACTCTATTAATTATTAAATTGCAAGCAGCAGAAAGCCCACTTTTGTAAATAAATTGTACAAGCTCAAATGTTTTTACAAGATCCGAACTTTTATCTGAACAAACAATATTAATATTATCAGCCATTTGGCAAAAAATAAAATTGTTTCTAGAAAGATCTGTCCCTATATCAATAATGGTGTGGTCATAATCTTTTGCTAATACTTTTAAGTCGTTAGAAAAAACGTGAACACGCCCTATAGGTTGTTCAGAAATGTAATTGTTACCAGGAAGGGCGGTTAATATATTGAAATTCTTATTCTTATAAGCTGTAACAAGCTGATTAAGTGTTTTTTTACCTGCAATATATTCTTCAAGATACAAGGGATTATTCAAATAAATATAAGAACCAATATTTGAAAAACCACCATTACCATCAACTAAAAGTACTTTTCTCTTTTTTAAATTTAAAGCATGAGCTATACTCAAAGTACACCATGATGTACCAATACGCTCCGTTCCAGAAACAAAAACAGAAAGATGATGGTTTGGTTCTGTTTTGATAAATAATTGTTCGTAAATATTGTTTAAATCTTTATTCAATTTTCCTCCAAACATAATATAACAAATTGAAGATAACACCAAAAAAGTAATAGATAAATCATTTTTTAACATAATAACACTATATTTAAAGAGTGAAAGTTTTTTAGAGGTCCAGATGAAGTTTTTAATAATAATGTTACTAAGTCTTACCAATGTGGCAGATGTTTTGGCCGATGGTATGATAAAAATGATTAATTCAGAGATGTATGGCTTTAGTCAACCAGTGTATACAAAAGATGAGTATAAGGGAATCTCTTTTAATATTAATGCAATCGCAAAGGAAGATGATTTTCCTTTGTCCTCTAGCGAACAAGGGTCAATATATGATAAGATTTTCAACGATCTGGCACAGAGATATGGAATTTTAATCTCACTTAAATATTATCCCAAAAACTATATGCAAGCAGTGCAAAGTTTTGAAAGAGGCGAAAATGACGAAGCAATGGCTTTGTTTGGGGTTTATTATAAAGAAGTCCCGTATTCAAACAACCAATATGTTTATCCGGCTTTCTTTAATAATGATATACACGTAATTTTTACTTCGAAAAGCAATATTCGCGTAGAAAATAAATCAGACTTAAAAAATTACAGGGGAATACATGTAACAAAAGATGAATTGCCAAATAATGTTAATCAAGAGTTATCCGTATTAGGAGTGAAGGAAGTTGAAGATTTCCCAGAAGCATACGAAGAGCTTTTAACAGGTAAGGCAGATTATCTGGTGGCAAGTTATTACAGAAGCATAATAGAGGCTTATAAGTTAGGAGTAAGAAATTATATTATATACAGTATTAATCCTATATGGAAGATTCCAATGTTTATTCGTGTTACACCTAGAATGGCAAAACACCCGAAAATGGAAATATTGCGCAAATATTTAAGAAGTAGCCAATATCAAAAGATCAGAGATGATGCTTTTGAAGAATTGATTGAAATCTATAAAGAAAGTACAAAAGGTGTTATCCCTCCGACATACATAAATGAAGAAGAACCAACGGAAAATATTAATGAAGATTCCGTAAATAATAACAACGAGATAGAAAAACTTGAAAAATAAAAAATACAGTATAGCATACCAGAACGTATAGGAGAGGTAAAAATGGTTTTATTGGTTCATCATAGTGTATCTCCTCAGTCGCGCAAAATAAGATTAATAATGGCTGAGAAGAAGATGCTATTTGTCTTAAAAGAAGAGGAGCCTTGGAATATTTCTCCAGAAATAAGGAAAATTAACCCTTCTGGTGAGCTACCTGTTCTTGTTTTTGATGGTAATGTTATCTCGGGAAATTACGCAATCACTGAATATCTAGAGGAAAGCAATCCACAATACAAGCTTTTGCCTATAGAAGATCCAAAAGAGCGGGCAGAGGTTAGAAGAATTGTAGAGTGGTTTGATGTGAAATTTTATAATGAAGTATACAAATATATTGTTTTCGAAAAAATAATAAAGAGATTTCAGTTAAAAATGGCTCCAAATTCTAAAATTTTGAAAGCAGGACTGAATAATCTCAAATTTCATATGGAATATATAGACTATTTAGCAGATAAAAATAATTATATGGCAGGAAAAACTTTAAGCTTGGCGGACTTGACGGTCGCTGCACACCTATCGATTATTGATTATCTGGGAGATATACCTTGGTCGGAATATAAAAATGCAAAGCTATGGTACGCCAAAATTAAATCCAGACCGAGCTTTAAAGATATTCTAAAGGATAATATTCGAGGGATATATCCTTCGGCAAATTATGCAAATTTGGATTTTTGACCATGAAAAAGATTTTAATCGCAATAACAATGTTTTTAGCCTCTTGTCACAGCGGTCCAAAGGGGCAGCTGGTTTTTCATTGGGATCGATATAATACAGGAGGGATAAAATTTGCAAGAGACCATTCTGAATGCATGAGAAAAGCAGAAGCTTTTAAGTTTATACCAAGTTTCAGAAGTTGGTTTTATACAGAAGAACAGCGCTACAATACTGTTGTAAAGTGGCATAAAGAACATGGAATATGGGCAAGCTTTGTTCCTTATCCTGGTGCCATGCCAATAATGGTTAATTCTGTTCGAGATGATACAGATGTGAGCCCTAAAAAATACCAAAGGTGTATGTTGAAAAAGGGCTACGTTAATCGTACAATAAATGTGCCTGAAGCAAGTAATTTATTCATTTATAAACCACAAAGTGTGAATCAGGACGTTCCTCTGGATAGTACATATCCGTAAATTTAATTAAAAAAGTTATATCCGCCACCCGTGGCTTTATAAAAAGCGACAATATTCTGCAAGATCTCAGAATTACTTTCAATAAGCTGATTTTGTGATGCTAGTAGGTTTTGTTCTGCTTGAGATACGTCTGTGAAATCAACCAGTCCATTTTTGTATTTTTCATAGGTTAGTTTCATAATATTTTGCATTTTTACAAAAGAGTTTTTTTGATAGTAATTTTTTTTATATGCTTGTTCTACGAAAAATATTGTGTTTTTTACATCTGTTAAGGCCGTCAACAAAGCTTCGTTATAGTTGAGAATATACTCATCTTTCAGGTGCTTTTGCATTTCCACATTATTAGTTAATTGTTCCCAATGCCATATAGGTGTCATAATACCGGGGGTATAACCATATAACTGATTTTTTGTGTCAAAAAGACCTTGCCCTTTTGGCGCTAGATAACCAAAAGCAGCACTTAGACTAAGTGATGGATAAAGATTTGTGATAGCTTGATTTAATGAAGCATTTTGAGAAAGAACCATAGCTTCTGCGATTTTAACATCTGGCCTTGATTGAATGACAGAAAGGGGGAGGTTATGCAAAGATTTAACGCTGTATTTAAACGTTGAAGATGTTATATTTTTGCGAGGATTATCTAAATTAATAGGTAAAGAAGATGGCGTTGTTCCTAAAAGAGTGGCTATTGCATTTTTATATTTTTCTATTTGAGTTAAAATTATTGGTACAGATGTCTTTGTTGTTTCAATAGTATATTCTGCTTGATTAAGGGATAAATCATCCGCTATACCCGCCAAATTTTTATCTTTAATTGTTTGAAAAATTTTTTGTTGTAATTGGATGTTTTTTTGAGCAATAAATAGTTTTTGCTGAGCCTCTCTTAATAAAATGTAATCCTTGATAATTTCAGCAGTAAACGAATTTTTTAAATCAGAAAGAGAATAAACAGCCTCATCCATAAGAGCTCTATATTGGTTGCGGACATACTTTTCTCTTCCCCATATATCTATTTCCCAAGAAGCATCAAATCCAAGTTTAAACACATTTGTGTTTTCATAGATATTTGAAGCATTATTTGATTTATTGTAATTATATTGGCCGGATAAATCAAACATTGGCAAAAAAGTAACTGAATTTATATTTAGATTGTATCTGGACTGTAGCAAACGTTCATTTGCCTGTTTTATGGATAAATTGTCTTTTAATCCGTGCTGTAATAGTGTATTTAAATCATTATCTTGAAAAACGGTGTACCAATCTGGCATTATTTTTGTGTCAGATTGCTTTAGTAGTAGGTTCTTTTGTATTTCTGTGTCTTCCAATTTTGGCAAAATAACTTCATCACTACCAACATGACAAGAAGCTAAAAAAATAACCAAAAAAACAATAATACCTCTATGATAAAGCCTACGATTACTTTTTTTGGTATACGGTGTTTTTAAAGTGGAAAAACGCTCTTTAATTGTTTCGAACAGTGCAAAAAAAGCAGGAACAAAAATAACACCAACAAAGGTGGCGCATATCATTCCAAAAAACACGGTTACCCCAATGGAAATTTGGGAATTTGCTCCGGGACCGGAAGCTACGACCATTGGAAAAACGCCCAGAATAAAAGTCATTGCTGTCATCAAAACAGCGCGAAACCTTTCTTCAGCTCCTTTTTTTGAAGATTCAAGAATGCTAAAGCCTTGTTCTCTATAATTTTTTGTGAACTCAACAATTAAAATAGCATTTTTAGCCGCTAATCCGATAAGGAGCACAATTCCCAATTGTGCGTAAATACTTAATGGAAGTTTATACAAATGTAACCCCAAAAATGCGCCTAATATAGCAAAAACAGTCGAGAACATTACAGAAAAAGCCAGCATCCAACTTTCATATTGTGCGACCAAAAACAAATAACAAAACACAACAGCAAGAGAAATTAAAAAACCCACCAATCCACGGGTTTCCGCCTCTTGCAAAGACAGTCCTGTCCAAACAATATCAAACCCATGTGGTAAAGTTTGTTTTGCCAGTTGTTCAACAGAATCCATGGCTTGTCCACTACTGGCACTTTCTGGAATTTGAAGTGTAATGGGGGCTGCTGTATATAAATTATACCGGTAAATGATGGTCGGTGAAATCTGGGTAGAAATATCTGTAAAACTATCAATTTTTATTAAATTATTTGAAACTGATTTTACATACAAATTTTTTATATTTTCTAAGCTTTTTCTATAATCAAAATCGGCCTGTAATATAACACGATTAATTTGACCATTTAGGGTAATATTATTAATATATGTGGCACCAAAATTATTTTGCAGTGTTGAAAATATATCTGCAATAGAAACACCAGAAGATAACAGTTTTTCTCTGTTTATATCAAGATAAACATGCGGAGTATCAGAAGTAAAAGTGCTAAACGCAAAAGAAACATCATGAAGACCATTAAGATTTTGCAGATATTGTTTCAAAACTGAATATAAATATTGAGGGCTATAAGCTGTGTTTTGAGCAAATAACTCAAGAGACAGCCCATTACTTTGCCCGATTCCTGGTATAGCAGGGGGTGCAAAAAAATTAAGTTGCACATTTTTTAAATTAGAGAAATTTTGTATGAGATCCTCGGTGATGTTATTAATTGATAATGAAGGTAGCTGCCTTTCTTTCCAATCTTTTAACCCGATAACACCCAAAGCAACGTTTTCACCACCGCCGCCTAATAAACTATATCCGGCAACACTTATAAAATATTGAACACCAGGTAACTCGAGTATTTTGCTATTTATTTTGTTTAAAATATTATTTGTTTGATTTATGCTTGAGGTACTATCAAGCTGAACATTAGCAAATATGATGCCCTGATCTTCCTCTGGCAAAAATGATGTGGCTGTGAATTTAAAATAAAGACCGATGATAGTAATGGCAACTAAAAAAGCAAACACTGTATAAAGCAAATTTTTAGCAAAAAAACCGACGATTCTAATGTAAAATTTTTTAATAAGATCCAATCCATTGTTAAACCAGACAAAAAGTTTAAAGGACGTTTGAAGAGAAGATCCTTTATTGAGAAAAACAGAGCACAGTGCAGGGCTGAGTGTAAGAGCATTAAAAGCAGAAAAAACAACAGCAGAAGCGATAGCAACAGCAAATTGTTGATATATACGCCCAGTAATTCCAGCCATCAAACCAACAGGAACAAAAATCGCCAATAAAACGCATGTTGTTGCGACAATTGCACTGCTTATTTGCTGCATAGCCTCAACGGAAGCGTTATAAGAATCAAGATTTTCGTGTACCATCAGATATTGTGCGCGTTCAACCACAACAATGGCATCATCAACAACCAGACCAATAACTAAAATCATAGCAAAGAGTGTTAAAATATTAATATCAAAATCGAGAAGATATATAACAACAAATGTTGCAATCAAAGAAACAGGTATTGTAATTAAAGGAATGAGAGTTGTTTTTATTTTCTGCAAAAATAAAAAAGTGACAAGAATAACTAAACCAAAAGTTATAAATAAGGTATCTATAATTGCCTTTATAGATGCGCGAACAAAATTTGTTGAATCGTATGCGATATCAATTTGCATATCATCTGGAAAAGATTTTGAAAGTTGTAAAATTTTTTGTTTGACATCATCCATTGTTTGTAAAGCATTTGTGTTTGGTGTTTGATTAAGTGCAATAATAACTGCCGGAGAATCATTATATTTGGAGCTTATATTATAAGAATCTCTCCCCAACTCAATATGAGCAACATCTTTTAGATAAACAATGCCTCCATTATCATCGGAAGATATAATAATATTTGAAAAATCTTCGACACTATTTAACAATCCCTTTGCGGTTAAATGTAAGACGAGGTTAGTGTCAGAACTACTTGGAGAGGAACCGATGCTTCCTAAGGCGGCTTGAATATTTTGTGATTTTACAGCGGAGACAATATCCTCGCTATTTAATCCCAAAGATGATATTTTTTCTGCATCCAGCCATATGCGCATGCTATATTGAGGACCAAAAATTTGAACATCTCCCACGCCATATAATCGGGATAAAGGATTTTTAATATTTGTATAGGCAAAATTACTCAAATATAGGTCATTATAGGTGTTTTTGGGAGATCTTAGGGCAATTAAAGCGAGAATATCAGCATTTTCGCTAGAAACATCTATACCGTTTTGAACAACTTCTTCTGGTAGTTCGCTATTAACCTGTTGTAAGCGATTTTGAATTTTTACTTGGGCAATATCCGGATCAGTACCGATGTTGAAGGTAACTGTCAGAACATAAGAACCATTATCGTCGGATGTTGATGACATATAGAGCATATTTTCTATACCATTCATTTGATTTTCAATAGGAACCGCAACCGTTTCTGTTAAAACGTTTGCATTTGCACCCAAATAACTTGTTTTAACATTAACTTGCGGTGGAGTAATGTTTGGAAATTGTGAAACAGGAAGAGACTTTATGGCCAACAACCCTAAAATGACCATAATAACCGAAATAACTACGGCAAAGCGTGGTCTGTCAATAAAAAACTTAGAAAACATTATTTGCCTCTACTTTTTACATTAAAGCTGATATTTGTTGTTTTGTTTAAAGAAGATGTGTCGTCCAAAATAAGCATATCACCAGACAAGAACGTATTTTTAATGATGTATTGATTTCCTTTTTCTGCTAAAATTTTAATTGGAACGTTTAGAACATGATTTTTTCTTGCAATATTCAGAAAATAACCGGAGGATTCCATGTTTATGTAATTTTTATCAATAAGAACAGCGTTTTTAAAAGTATGATAGGCTTCAATAGTCACAAAGGCATTAGGTAGAAGTTCTTTGTTATGGTTTTGGAAATAAGCGTAAACAGCTAAGGAATTTGTATTTTTATTTACCTTATTATCGGTATATTCTATTTTACCTGGGTATTTAAAAGTTTTTCCATTTGCCAGTACAAGTTTTATAACACTGTCCTTAAACGTCGGTTCTTCATTAAAATTCAAATATTCAACATCTGAAATAGAAAAAACAACACGGACAGGATCTATTTGCACAAGATCAAGTAAAAAAGGTGAGCTTGGAGAAACATAATCACCGGGGCTGAGGTCAAAATTTCCAATCAGCCCAGAGAAAGAGGCTTTGATTTTGGTATAATCATAATTAATTTTAGCAAAGTCCCTGTTTGCTTCTGCACTTTTTAATGCTGCCTGTGCTTGTAGATAATCACTCTTAGCATTAGCTTGTTCAATTTCTGAAAAAGCTTTGTTTCCAGATTTTATAACACGATTATAGTAATTTTCACTATAATTAAGAGCAGCCTTAGCCTTATCAACAAGCGCTTCTTCTGTTTTTAACTTTGTCTCATATTCTTTAGGGTCTATAGTAATCAACAAATCCCCTTCATCAACCATCTCTCCGGGTTTAACAACAACATCTTTAATATAACCGCTAACATAAGGAACAATTTGGACATGATTAATTGCTTCAACATGACCGATATATTTGTTTTTTGTTGTGACATCTTCTGCCACAATTGGAGAGGTATTAAGGGTTATTGTATCAATTAAATTTTTTGTTTTAGAGTTTCTTTTCTGCATATAATAAAACAAAGAACACCCTAGAACAAAACAAAAAAAACAGAAATAAAACATATATAACAGATAAGATTTATGTTTACTTGCTTTAGCCATTATCAACCCTTTGCTTACAATTAATACAAAGAATAGATAATAAGGAAATAAACCAATTCAACCCTCACTGCATAAGTTCTATAGCTTTACTGATTTTTTTTATAGAATTAAGTTCTATCTGTCGCACGCGCTCCTTTGATATATTATACGTTTTGCTTAGTTCATCTAAAGTAATATTTTTTTCATAAAGTCGTCGTTTAAATAAAATATCTTTTTCTCTTGTATTTAAGACATAAAGAGCTTGATTAAATAATTTTTTTCTAAATCGTATAGTTTCGGCATGGGCCAAACTTTCTTCCTGATTAGGTTTATTATCAGATATAAAGTCCATCCATTCACTGGAGCCATCGTTGCCATCATCAATAACGGCATTCAGAGATCCGTCATGCGATTTTAAGCGCATATTCATATCAGCAACTTCTTGAACACTGACATCAAGAGATTTTGCGATATCAGAAAGTATATGTTGGGACAACTCTCTATCATCAATAAGATTAAGTTTATTTTTTATTTTTCGTAGATTGAAAAATAATTTTTTTTGTGCTGCTGTCGTTCCCAACTTAACTAAAGACCAAGAGTTTAAAATATATTTCTGAACAGAAGCCTTAATCCACCAAAGAGCATAAGTAGAAAAACGAAACCCTTTTTCTGGTACAAATTTATCAATAGCGTACATCAAACCGATATTTCCTTCGGATATCATTTCACTAATGGGTAATCCATACCCTTTATATTTAGAAACAACCTTTACCACAAGCCTGAGGTGAGAAGTTATGAGCTTATATGCCAAAACTCTGTCCTTAGTTTGTTGGTACTGTAGAGCCATATCGTATTCTTCATCAGAAGTTAGAATTGGAAATTTTTTTATAGATTGCAAATAACGAGAAAGGTTTTCTTCGGGTGAAAAATTTAGTCCATTTAGAGTAGTAAGTTGATCTTTCATACTTTTTCTCCTAAAAATTGACTAAAGGAGATATTATAGTATAAAAACTTTTCCACAACCTAGACAATGGTTTTATAAATTAAAGACAAAAGTTTATATTTAAGATCTTAATAACAATAAAAGATCCTTCATATCACCGGGAAAATCTGCCTCAAATTTCATAAATTTTTTTGTCTTAGGGTGCACAAAGCCCAAAGAATAAGCATGGAGAGCTTGTCTTGGAAAATCGTTAATTACTGATTTCAATGGTTGAGGTAGCTGAAGTTGGCTTTTTTTTGCCTTCACGTAAACATCATCACCGACAAGGTTGTGTCCTTTGCTTGAAAGATGCACACGTATTTGGTGAGTACGTCCTGTCTCGAGATTACATTTCAGAAGAGAGATAGAATTATGAAAGATTTCCATTGTTTCATAATGAGTAACCGCCGGCTTACCGCCACTTGAAACGATAGCCATTTTCTTTCTATCAAAATTACTACGCGCAATGTTTCCCTCGATGGTTCCCTTAACAGGAGACAAAATACCATACACGATGGCATAATAGGTACGTTCAATAGAGTGTTCTAGAAATTGTTCGGATAAAAAACGGTGAGCCATATCATTTTTAGCAACAACCAAAACACCGCTCGTATTTTTATCAATACGATGAACTATGCCCGGACGAATAACCCCGCCGATTCCTGAAAGAGAATCTCGGCAATGATAAAGCAAGGCATTAACTAATGTTCCGTTGTACACACCAGCTGCGGGGTGTACTGTCATACCTGCTGGTTTGTTAACAACAATAACATCATCATCTTCAAACAAGATATCTAAAGGAATGTCTTCTGCAACAGGAAGGCCTTCTGTTGGTTCAGGTAAAATAATCTGATAAACGTCGCCTTCGTGAACCTTAAAATTTTTATCTGTAACGACCTCCTCGTCAACAAACACACATCCATCATCAATAAGTCTTTGGATCTGATTTCTTGAAAAACAAGAAAATTCATCAGCTATAAACTTATCGATTCTCTGTTTAGTGTGAGAGATATCAACAGGTTTTGTATAAAGAAAATTTTTTTCATCAGACATGGATTTTGTATTAAGTATATTTTCACAAATTTAGAGTAAGATAACGCAAAGACAATAATAAATCAAGAGCATATTTTGACTCATAACAAAGCGGAGAAAGCAAATGGCTGAGGAAGATTTAGATGCATTTTTAGCGCCAGATAATGAAACATCTTCCAGAAAAGATGTTAAACAAAACGATGATATTGATTTGGAAGACGAATTTTCTAAATTACTGGATTCTTTTGTTAATCAAGAAAACAAAGAACCCCATCAACAAGAAGAATCACCAAAAACAGAGAGTTTAGACGATTTTGGTAGCACAGGTACATCCGTAGTTGAAAATGAATTGAGCCTGGATAATTTTGAAACCAAACCACAATCAAATAGCTCTGAAAAAACAGGTCTGGATAGCTTTGAAACCGAAAATGGATCAGAAAATTTTGATACCGGAGTTAATTTAGATAGTTTTGCAACCCAAACAGATTTAGATGGTTTTATTGGAAACACAGATCAACAAGAGGATAATGGAGAAACACTGGATTCCTTTACAACCAGCACAAACAAAGAAGAGCAAGAAGAAGGATATCTTAAATCTGAAGAAAAAGAATTGGCTAGAGCTGTAGCAAACTTTCAAGATGCGGTTAAAGTTATGGCAAATAATAAAAACTTAAAACTTCCTAAGACAGACTATGTCGAAAGTATGCTTTCTCCAAACTACAAACCAAGTGTAGGTAAAAAAATTGCAGAATATCTGCTAAATTGTTGGGATATGATAAAAAAATACGATCCGGAGAACATGAAAAGACTTTCTCCTGATGCCGGAGATGAGGAATACTTATCTTTTGCCGAAAGCCTAAACGATACGAGTATGCAATTGGCGATAATTTCGTATGTCGAAATTTTAATAAATATAGAGATTTGCGAGGTGAGCTATGAGCAAAAGAAAGACCTTGCTCAAAAGAGCAAAATCAAAAGGGAGCTATATGAGGAATATATGGAATTACAAGAGAGAAAGAAAATGTTTATTCAAAAACTAAAAGAAAAGAAATTCCCGATAGATGAAGATAAATTGATAAACAATTACTTCCATATAGCTCAAAAAGATCCGGATGGAGCTTTTGAGGCGTTAACAAAGAATCCCGCGATGTTTTCGCCCATACAATTTGAAAAAATGCATTCTAAATTTTTCGGGTTAATTAAAGTTTCTCCGGAGGACGGAATCAAGGCCAATCAAAAAATTGGCGCATTCATCAAAAAGCTTAAAGTATAAAATTTCTATATTCGGTATGTTTAAAGTAGACAAATAAAGGTTTTCGTGTTAAAATAACACCGAACAGTCATTGAGGAGAAAAAATATGGATGATATGGATGATATAGAAGATTTTCAAAGAGAATTAAATGCAGATGCAGAAAGCCTAAATGAAACTGAAAAAACACCACCAGAAGATCCTACTAATGAAGACACCAATTCTGAAGAGGAAAATAGTAATGATGATGATAATGGCGATAATGGAGAAACCCCTGTACCGGACGAAGATGATGAAGTAGTAGACAGTCCAGGTGAATCACATGCATATGGCCCTTCCGGAAAAGGGAAAGCAAAGGATCAAAAACCATCTAAGGATGGAAAACCCGGACGAACTTCTCCGGAAGTTAAAAAAATCAAAAAAGATGACAAAGAAACAGATATAATGAAAGCCATTTGGGCGGAGATAGTTTCTTTTTATGAGTCATGTTTGGATGAGACTATGAATTTCAGTCTTGGTTTTTTAGGCTGGGTTTTGGTTGAACGAGATGAAAAATCTCCAAAACCAAAAGAGCCAAAAGATGAAGAAATAGAGAAAACACCAGCTGATTATGGCCGTGAGATATATGCAAAATATCAGGATTACAGTGAAAAGTTTTTAAGCACCTTTACTAAGGCTCATCAAGAACTAAAAGACAACGTAGAAAAAGAAGAAGCAGGAATTCCTCCGAAATGGGATACGTGGGAAGGAAAACCGGTTTTCTATGAAAATTTTAAGAATATCGTTGCCAGAGCCAGAGCTGATGCGAATTCGCCGGAAGCAAAAATTATGAAAAGATTTAATAGAGCTCCGGCAATAGAGGAAGAGCTACAGAATAAAAAATTGGATGTACTAAGCATAGCAATAGGTGTTGCTGTTGCTGATGAAGTAAGGAATCCCACAAAGATTAAGCTTCCATCAGAAGTTTCAAAAGCCGTTAAAGATATAGAAATGTGGTTAAGTGATACGAAAATGACCAATGAGGCCCTAAAAGAAAGGGTACATGAAAGGTTAACAAGAATTCCTCCTTTAGAAGGTGATAGCGAACTAATTACAGGGTTAAACAGGAAATTAAGAGAGCTAGACTTGATTACCCGAAGAAATGAGCCTGTAAATGCGCTTCTTAAAGAAAAAATAAGAGAAACCAAAGAGTTAGCATCTCCTCTAGCTAAGATGGAAAGGGCCTCAGTGGAATACTATGAGAAAATTCTCAAAAATATAGGGAAAATTCGAGTTGCCTACAGTTCAGATCCAGAGAAACGCGCAACAATGGTAAGTGAGTATGGAGAACATTGTAAAGCAATATTTGAAAAAAACAAGAAAAACAATTCCATAGATAACTTCATGTTGGACGGTCAGCCAATAGGAGATCTTCCGGAACCGGAAATAAAAATACGCCGTCCACTTGAAACACCGGCCAAGCCAGACATTTTCAAATTAGTAGCGCAGCGACTACAAAGAAGGGCATAAGATGAAAAAAATCAAAAAAATGCTAAGGTTTTTGATTATCAGCATCATTTGTCTGATAGCTTTCTTGGCTGTTTTCAGAAGCTTATTTATTGTTATTTGGCATTTTGATATTTTAAGCAGCAAGTCATATAGGCTGATTGCGGAATATTGGGAGCGCGGTGGAGTTTTCAATACCGCGCGTGACTATAGTTTAGGAGCTGCTCTGATTATTTTACCGATAGCTTGGTTAATAAGTAGCTACAAATTATACAAATTTGGTCTCGTTAAATTCTTACTCCTCCCAATCGTAAAAACTTACAAAAAAATCACACGGCCCAAAAATATGGAAGTTGAGCATGTAAAAATAAAAAATTTGAGAGCCAAAAGCAAAACGATAGATGAAATTATATCAGAACGCATAAAGGAGAAAGGAGAAGCCCATACTTCCAATAAAGTATCACGCAATTTACGCGAACAAATTTCTGCAAAAATAGAGGAAAACTAAAAAAATAATCACTTATTAACTAATGGATTCTATAATAAGAAAATAAAAAATCGGAGAGAATTTTGAAACCGCTGCTAATTATATTAAAAACCCTGTTTATAGGCTGTCTGTGGAGCATAATCTTTATAGACGGATTGAGGGTTGTCTTATTAATAAATTGGCATTTTGATATATGTCTAAGAGAACATTGGCGGTTGTTGGGGCAAAAATGGAATAGCGGTGCTCCTATCAGCAAATCCGAATTAGCGTTTTTTCTGATAATTGTTTGTTCCATACCGATGTGGACGGCCGGATGGATAGGCTTATGCGCAGTAAAGTGGGGCAAATTCTTCAAGAAGATGTTTATGTGGCCGGTATATCTTTATAGAAAGCTGACCTTAAAGAAAAAGGTTCCTGTTGTTGTTAAAAAGAAATCAATAACAGAAGAGATAAAGACGGTAAAAAAAGATCCGGTAATCAAAAAAATCCCGGTAAAAAAAGCCCCGTTACCATCGGCAACATTAATGCAATCTAATGTAAATAATAATCTTTCAAATGCAATGTCATCATACACACCGGCAAATAAGAAGAATCCGGAAATGCCATCTGATCACGCATTATTTAATTTTGATGATGAGGACTTTGATTTAGATTTTGAATTTGATAAAAAAGACAAAAGCATGGATGAGGACAGCATTCCATCAGCATTGGTTGTAGATGTGGATGCTCAAGAAGATAAAATGAATAAGAGACTTGAAGCAGATATAGATAATAGTTTCAAAGAAAAACAGCCAAAATCTAAAGCACCAATAAAAGATCAGTCGCCCAATAAGGAGTCGCATACGCCGGTGCTTGATGTCTTGAAACAAAAGGGATATGAGATAATCCCATCTGCAGTTATAAAAAACACCACAATCGATTATATAGCTGTATCCAAGAAGCAATTGATACTCTGTCTTATTGATAAAGAAACAGGGGATTGGCTTGCAGATGAAGAAAAATTTAACGATGAAGAGCCGTTATGGTTCTCTGAGAGTAGTCACAGGATTTCTCCTGTACGCCAAATAGATATTGCTCGTGATGTATTGAAAACAAAACTAACAATAGCTGAATTAAACTTTAAGATAATACCATATGTCGTTGTACAATCAGGAAACATAATTAATGCAGAAGATATGTTCGATATATGGAATGAAATGGATATCCAGGTAACTAGAATAAATAGAGGCAGTCCTAAGGAGATTAAACTATTTTCTAAAGCTTTAGATAATTGCGAAGATAAAGTGGATAAGGGTACGTTTGAAAAACTTAAAAAACTTATACGCAGTATGACATAAATTTTTAGGGGTGAAAAATGGTAAAAGAAAGAGGAAAAGAGTGGGAAGAATACGATAACGCTGTCAAATGGATGGCGATAACTTTCTTTATTGCATTGATTTTAACCATCATTTTGGCTTATATTGCACAGCCACTGGCTTTTCTTGTTCAAAAGGGCGTTTCAAAGGAAAACGTAGACATAGCCTGGAAATTTGTTAGAAAATCTCTTATGGATCCTGGTTTCTTATACGATAGGTATGTGCGGTGGTTTAAACAATTATATCATTACAGCGGTGATTTTAAACCAAGTTTGTGGATACCGATTCTTCCAATCATTTCTTTTCCACTTATATTGATAATTGGTGGAATTAAATGTCCTTATAAATTTCAATCCAATGTACATGGATCGGCACATATTGCAACACTTCGTGATATTGAAAAAATGGAATTATTGGGCTTTGATGGCTTCTGCATGGTTGTTGGCAGATTTCAAGGCAAATTGTTGAAATTAAAAGAGACACTATCAACTCTATGTTGTGCGCCTCCAGGAACAGGTAAAACTGTAGGTGTAGTTATTCCAACGATTTTTAACTCTGAAGGGATGAGCATTATTGTTAACGACCCTAAGCCCGAACTATGTTACAAAACAACAGGAGCAAGAAACAAAGTCGGACCGGTTTTTGTTATCAACTGGGGTAAAGAAGACAATCCTGCAACCGGTGAGTATTATCCAAGTTGGAATCCGCTTTCTCCTGGTACCTTACCAGCACCTGGGCCAGCAAGAGATCTATACGTGGATTCCATGTGTAATACATTGGTGGAAGACCCGAAAGGCAATGCTGACCCACACTGGTCAAAAACAGGACGTAGTGCGCTCTGTGGTTTTATCCACTTTATTGCTTCAAAGTGTGAGAGGGCTCTAGCTAACGAGAGATTTATCCAAAAAATCTATGAGGGGTCACTAACAGCAGAAGACAAGGCAGAACTAACGAGGTTCTACGAGGAAATGAGTACTGGTGGGCTGCGTGTAAATGCTGCCAGAGCAATTGCAGATTTGCAAAACGATAATTTAACAATAGAAAATTATCTTCCTATCGGTACATGGAATTTGTTACCTGAAAAGTGGATTAACCATGAACCATGTATGGCAATGATTCTTGAATGGATAACTAGTTCGCAAATAGAACAAGCAAGGGACGTTAAACGTCGGTTAGAAGAAGGAGACCAAATGGCAGCCATGGCAGATACTATGCGTGATATGTTGGATGCTGCCGTGGAGGAAGCTACCAATTACGGATATACAAGACGTTGCGTCACAGAGCTTAGTGCACTGAGTGCCATGCCGGATAAGGAACGTGGCTCTGTTTTATCAACAGGTTTGACCGGTATCGGCATATTCAAAAACTCTGCTGTTGTTGCCAGAACAAGCTTTTCAGATATTAAATTCAAAGATTTAAGAGGAATGAAAGACCCTGTTACGGGAGAGTGGAAACCAATTTCCGTGTATCTTTCTGTTAACCAAACAGATGCTCAGGCATTAAACCCAATCAGTGCAACATTCGTGGATTTAATGAGTGCTTATTTGATTTCTAATCCACCGAATTCTGTAAACAAATCAGATGGCAAAATGGGGCCGTATCCGGTTTTGTTTGTTCTTGACGAGTTCCCTCAAATGCCGAAGTTAAAGTCGGTTATTGATGGTCCGGCGGTTGGTCGTGGTCAAAAAGTATCGTATCTATTAATTGGACAAGATTTAGGCCAAATTTCTGGTAAATATGGTAAAGATGATCTTGAAACAGTTATATCTACGACAGCTTGTAAAGTTATTTTATCCCAAAACAATGAGCAAACAGCCCAGCGTTTTTCTAAGATGATTGGTAACAAGACAGTTCAAACCACATCATATTCCAGAAACGAAGGTGGTATTGCAAACAAAGACTTTAATCCGTTTTCTAAAAATGTAAGTTATCAATTACAAGGTGTATCTGCTATTAGCACTAACGATTTGTTGAGCTTGCCTATGCTGAAACAAGTTGTGTTGATGCAAGGTAATATTGAAACACCAATAATGGCAGATTCTCCACGTTGGTACCTTGATAAGAAAATGAAAGCTCAAGCCGCTATTCCTGCCGCACCGAATGTTCCGGATTGGATTGTAGCACAAAGAACCGATGAAAATGAGGATATATTGTCTAAATTGGGCATAGATTATGATCCAAACGCAGAAGAAGAGAGTGATTTTGAAGAAGACGAAGTCTAAAACAAAATTAATAGAAGAAAAAGACTTTTCTTTGATGGTCGTATTAAAGAGAAGCGCTCGGTTTGTATGGTGTTATAAAAAAAACTTCCTTTTATGGGTTGTTGTCAATTTTATCTTTTTATTTACCTTTAGTCTTATTCCAAACGGATGGACAAACTCGCTGAGTATCCTTTGGTTAGTTGCTTATTATATATACTGGTGCGTTTTTATTCGCACTATTCAAAATCATGCACCTTATTTTTCGTTGATACGTATATGCAATGGATTAATTCCTATCAGCAAAATAATGTTCATTAATATAAGTATATATTTACTCATTACAATCACACCATTTATTCCGTTATTTATGGGATTTAGGGAACAATATTTAGAGTTTTTTGAACAATATATGGGATTTATGGCAAGTAATCAATCTCTAACAGGTAAAATGTTTTTTTACGTATTTATGTTGTTGATTTCACCTGTTACATTCAGTCGTCCTTATTTGGCATGGATAGCATCATTAATCGGCAAAACGCGCTCTATTGTTGATGCATATAAAAGAACACGCGGTAATTATTGGACATTTGTGCTTTGCGCATTAGTAATGAGTGCTTTATTTATAATTGCATACGATATTGATACAATCTATCAAATTCATACATTAAAATATTTGATTGCTGTTCTATCGGTTTATTTCAATATCGTTTTCATTAACATATACAAAGTTTTCTATCAGCGTAAAGGCAGGACTAAGACATCAACTTAATAAAATCTTCTTCAGATATCACATTAATGCCTAACTCTTGTGCCTTGGAAAGTTTAGATCCTGCATTTTCCCCTGCGACAACAAAATCAGTATTTTGAGAAACAGATCCGGAAACTTTTGCCCCCAAAGAAAGCGCTTTGCTTTTTGCTTCATTTCGTGTCAAAGACACAAGGGTTCCTGTAAAGACAATACTTTTCCCATAAAGCTTAGAATTAGAGGGGATTATATCTGTAAAATCTTGAATATGAACAACAGAAAGCAATTTTGAGATAACATCAATGTTATGTTTCTCTTTGAAAAACTCAACAATATCAACAGCCATCGCAGGGCCGATGCCATCTATATTGATTAACAATTGGGTATCTTGATTGATCATGGCCTGCATAAAATCTTGAAAACGGTGATAATGTTTTGCAATAAGAAAAGCTGTAGCTTCGCCAACCTGTCTGATCCCCAAAGCATAAATAAATTTTTGTAAAGAGATGTTTTTGCTTATGTTAATGGCTTCAAATAGCTTCTGAACAGATTTCTTTCCCCAACCTTCCTGGTTTTCTAAATTAAGAGATTCTGATGCGGAAAATAAATCTTGAGGGCGATTTCTTTCCTCCAGGGTAAAAATATCATATGGTGTTTTAATAAAACCTTTTTTATAAAAATCCTCAATAACCTTATCCCCTAATCCCTCAATATTAAAAGCTTCCCTAGAAACAAAATGTTTAAGGTGTTCGACGGCCTGTGCTGGACAAGATAATCCCCCTGTACAGCGACGTATGGCTTCGTCTTCTTCTCTTATAGCATGTGCGCCACATTCAGGGCATATATCTGGAAAATGAAAGTCAGGTAACTCTCTTGTTCTTTTTTCTGTAAGAACTTCAATAATTTGAGGAATAACATCTCCGGCACGTTGAACAACAACCATATCACCAATTCGAATATCTTTACGTTTAATCTCATCTTCATTGTGAAGTGTTGCGTGTGATACAAGAACGCCTCCAACATTAACCGGTTCTAAATCTGCAACAGGCGTGAGCGCACCGGTACGCCCTACCTGGATACGAATATTGTTTAATCGAGTAATGGCTTTTTCAGCTGGAAATTTATGAGCAATAGCCCATCGAGGTGTTCGCGTTAAAAAGCCAAGGCGTTTTTGCAGTTCCAGATCATTAACTTTATATACAATACCATCAATATCATAAGGCAAATCTGCCCTGTTTTCCATCAGGTATTCGTAGCTTTTAAGAAGCTCGGATTCATTATGACAAAGTCTGTTATATGGGTTAACCGGAAAACCCAATTTTTGAACATATTCAAGGAACTCTATTTGCGTTTTCCAAAAAATATCAGAAACTTCGCCCCATGTATATACAATAAAACTTAAATTACGTTGTCCGGTTATTTTAGCATCAAGTTGGCGTAAAGAGCCGGCGGCGGCATTTCTTGGATTAGCAAAGGTTTTCTTATTTTCTTTTTCATTTTTATTATTAAGAGCTAAAAAATCAGCCTTTGACATAAAGACCTCTCCGCGAACTTCGAATCTTTTTGGGGTATACCCATCCAAAAACAAAGGAAAACCCTTAATTTCTTTTAAATTGTCAGTAATATCTTCTCCGATTCGACCATCGCCACGTGTAGATCCTCTAACAAATACACCGTTTTCATATAAAGCTGAAAAAGATAGACCGTCCATCTTAGGCTCAGAAGTACAAATGACATCTGTGCTGATATTAAGAAATCTCTTAATGCTTGCCACAAAATCTAGCACATCTTCCTTATTAAAAATATCAGCAAGTGAAAGCATGGGAACAGAAAGCTCAATTTTTTTGAATTCACTTTTAATTTTAGCGCCGATTCTTTTTGAAGGGCTATCTGCACGAATGAGATTAGGAAATTTTGCCTCTAAAGCAGAATTAAGATGTCGAAGTTTATCATACTGAGCATCATCAAGATAAGGAGCATCATCTTGATAATAAGAAAGATCTGCCTTTTCTATCTCTTTGGCTAAAAACTCAAGTTTTAATTCTGCCTCTTCTTCAGTAATGTTTTTTATATCAATATCGAACATAAAATTCTCCCAAAGATCACCAACATACTTTAATATATAAAAAGAGATGGTAACTTACCATAAAAAAGTTATAATACTTGCAACTTTTTAAGAGTATATAGGTTTACAGGCAAGATTATCAGAATAAGAGGTAAAAGAATTTTTTGTTCAGACTTGGCCGTAAGCTATTTAAAATAATTTAATTCGTTAAAGATTTTTGTTGCAAGTTGAATAAACTTTATTATCATTATAAAACAATTTTAATATTTATTTGGAGGTAACTATAGGTACAGAAAATAATAATGCGCCAGTACGCGAAGCAGACGGACCACGCATAAACCAAGATATAAAAGCAAAAGAAGTTCGTTTAATTAATTATAATGGAGAAAATTTAGGCATTGTTTCAATAAAAGAGGCCTTGCAGATTGCTGATGAGGTTGGTCTGGATTTGATAGAAATTTCTCCGCAAGTTAATCCGCCGGTTTGTAAAGTTTTAGACTATGGTAAGTATAAATACGAACAACAGAAAAAGAAGAACGAAGCAAAGAAAAATCAAAAAGTTATAAGTATTAAAGAATTAAAGCTTCGTCCGATGATTGAAACACATGATTATGAAGTTAAGCTTAAGCAAGCAAAAAAATTTTTAGCCCAAGGGGATAAAGTCAAATTCACAATGCGTTATAAAGGGCGTGAGCTTAGTGCTAATGATATGGGAAAGGAAATCCTAAATAAGTTTCTTGAAGATTTAGAAGGGCTGTGTAAGGTAGATTCTGAGCCAAAATTAGAGGGCAAACAGATGTCCATGATGGTTTCTCCTGCATAAATCATCTGTAAAAAAGTACCAATAAAACAGCTTTCTCTACATAAGAAAGCTGTTTTATAGTTAAAAAATCCGCCGATGTTTAATCGGCGGACTCTTTTGTAGGACTAAAGCCAATTAACCAGCATACCTTTTTGCCATGACAGACAAAGGAATAGGCCTAATTTTATCCGCATAGCCGGCAGCACCAAAGGCGATATAACGAGCAGTACAAACCTTTTTCATTTCTTCAATGGCCGGTTTTAAGTATTTACGTGGATCAAATTCCTTTGGATTCTCCATAAACAATCTGCGAATAGCACCGGTAATAGCCATACGGCAATCTGTATCAACATTAACTTTGCGCACACCGGCCTTAATTCCGCGTACAATGTCTTCTACCGGAACACCAAATGTCTGTGGAATAGCCCCACCATAAGCATTAATCAAATCCTGTAATTCTTGCGGAACAGAAGATGATCCATGCATAACCATATGTGTGTTAGGTAATTTTGCGTGAATTTTTTCAATAACATCAATAGCTAATATATCTCCAGTCGGCTTGCGTGTAAATTTATAGGCGCCATGAGATGTGCCAACAGCAACAGCCAAAGCATCAATACTTGTCTCTGCAACAAAGCGCTGTGCCTCGTCAGGGTCTGTAACTAGACGTTTTTTATCAATAGTTCCCTCTGCGCCATGACCATCTTCTTTGTCGCCTTTACCTGTCTCTAAAGAGCCGATAACACCAAGTTCTGCCTCAACCGAAGCACCAACAGCATGTGCGCGAGCAACAACTTCTTTGGTAACACGAACATTATACTCGTAAGAAGATGGAGTCTTTCCATCAGCTTCTAAGGATCCGTCCATCATAACGGAAGAATATCCGTTAACAAGAGCAGATTGGCAAACATCAACGGTTGCGCCGTGATCTTGGTGTAAACAAATAGGTAATTCTGGAAACATTTCAATTGCCGCGGCAATCATATGACGAATCATCGGATCGCCGGCAAACTTACGTGCACCTGTGGATGTTTGAATAATGACCGGTGCATTAACTTCCTTTGCTGCTTCACAAACAGCAATAACCTGTTCCATATCATTAATATTAAAAGCCGGAACACCATAGTTGTTTTCGGCGGCGTGATCCAAAATCTGACGCATAGAAACTAAAGGCATATTATTCTCCTTATAAAATTTACCAAATCTCAAGGTGAATATATAAAATCAGGATATATTTGCAAGAAAATTTTACGAAAGTGGCACGTTTTGTGCTAAAAAAAGACTCGCTATTGTGCGAGTCTTTAATAAAAATTAAGCAACTTCTTTTTGTTTTTGTTGGTTAGCAAAGAGAGTAATGTTATTTAAGGGGCCGATCTTCTGATAAGAACACTTTCCGCTCGCAATCAATTTATAGCTATCTAAAACCAGTCCACCGCGGACAACAGTTCCTAAAGAACACTTGCTACGAGCGATACGTTTACTTCCAGCTTCTGCAAAAGCCTCTCTTTTATTAATTTGTTTCTTAATCATACTTTGTTCCTTTCTTATTATTGACATAATAAATGACATGCATTTTTGTTTTTGTCAATAATTATTTTGAAGTTACTACAAAAATATTTTCATCACTATATATATCAGTAAAAGATTAAATTAAAGTAAAGAAAAAACATAATTTTGTCCAGATAAATCTGATATTCCATCAAAACTTAACCGCTTACGCCACAAATTAATTGGGTGAATCTTTTTTCTTTCGGTATATAAGCAATAATTTATTAGGATTGCTACGCAATTTGTTCGCTTTGTTCTGCCGTAAATTCTGTCGACTCAGCACCGACATAATCTCTCATAGCCTCAATTTGTTTTTTTGCTATTTCCGAGCCATTGTTTGCCCTCTGACGTAGGTTATCCTCAAATCCGTGCATACCCTCGTGAAGTGCCGTGGACACATCAGCGTTCTCGGTAAATCCTATCTCTTTGGTTGTCGGGTCATAGTAACCTTTGACCTCGCCAGTATCACGAGAATAACGTCTAGCTCCATTAATAACATTTTTCTTGAAATTTGGAAAAATATCATATATAATATCATTGAGATTAGTTCCCAAGAAAGTGAGGTGTTTAGTACCGCTTGGGCTAATCTCATTTTTTATCCAATTATCAATGCTACCCTCTTTATCAATAAAAGCCGTTGTTATAATAGGATTCTTATTTTCAAATAATTCTAAAGCAACACCATATGTCTACGCCACGCCTTACAAAACCATTTCTCTGGTATTTGGAATAAAAGGACACTGCGATTACATTATCCATCCCATTATTGATGAAAAGGGTAATTGTACCATAATTGAAATGTCCCCTAATGCATTAGCAAATTACTACAGAAATAAAAGTGCTTACATATACCAAGTAAACAAAGATGAATTTGATGTGCAAACACAATGGCGCGGAGAAATATGCTCCACACATTCCATTAAGCCATTAAGTGTTGAATATATCCCAGATCTAGAAAAAGCAATTCTGCAAGAACAAGAAAAAGGGCATATCCAAGTTATATCCTATGATGAGAGGAATAATCAAGGCATCAATATGGATGAAGAGTTTGCTAGTAGAGAGTTGGGAAGAATTCTAAGAGATACTAATGGTGTCTACACAGAAAAACGTGTTAATTACCTGAAAATCTGGATAACAAAGAAATTTTTAACCATGTGCAAAAAGCTTTAAACGATTTTCTTAGTGGTTTTAAGAACAAAGGCTGTAACCCGCTTCAAAAAGAGCACACAGTCATTCCCTCAAAATATTTAGAAAAATATAAAAAAGATTGCAGTGATGAAACAATTTGTGAAATACTTTTAAACCTATCTTATTGTAATCGCCAAAAAATGCCACAGACAATAGATGAAATAAAATCAACAGGAAACAGGGAACTGTTAAAAAAGATAATTTTTCGTCTCACAAAAATAAAGGATGTCATAAAAAAAGCTAATTCACCTCAAATTGGAAAGAAGCACACAAGAGAATGACAAATTTTTCAAGAGTGTGAGTGGATCAAAAGCGTCGATTTCGACGCTTTATGAATTTTGGCGGAGCGTAGAGTCTGAAGTTAGAGCCAATTTCATCACTTTTTAGCTTGATTTTTGGATCCGTCCCACTTTATTCCCGAAGGAATTAAGTCAAAAGAATTATAAGAAGAAAACCTTCTCAGTTGTTTAGGAAATATGATGGTTATAACCTCTAAAAATGGAAATCTCTTTCACCTGTCTCTATTTTTGACAAGTTCTGGATGGTCATTTCCTTTACCTTTTCGTTTGTAATCTCCTGTAACTGTTCTTGTATTACCTTTTCCCCAACTGCACGGGTTTCAGGGCTAGCATAGTCCATCAAGAATTCTTTTAATGTCATCAAAGCGTTTGGATGACAACAATTCAAGATTTGTCTGCTTTTACACAAAGCCATAAAACGGTCACCAGTTCGTCCAGCACGGTAACAGGCTGTGCAGAAACTGGGGATGTACCCTGATTGTAATAACCATCTCACAACTTCATCTAGTGTTCGTTGGTCGGACACATCAAATTGTTCTGAATCGTGAGGTCTTTCTGCTTCAGTATAGCCTCCCACAGAAGTACGGGATGCCCCTGAAATTTGAGAAATACCATAACGAATAATCCGTTCACGACAGGTTTGACTTTCCCGAGTTGATACAATCATGCCAGTATAAGGTGTAGAAACTCGGACACAGGCAATGATTTTTGAAAAAATATCATCATCAATTCCATTGTCAAAGGCAGTGGGGTCTATATCATCTGCCTTTTTAATACGAGGGAATGAAATGGTATGCGGACCAACACCAAAGGTTGCTTCCAAATGTTCAGCATGCATCAAAAGTGCCGCAAATTCATAACGATAGGATTCCAATCCAAATAAAACACCCAATCCGACATCATCTATTCCACCTTGCATGGCTCTGTCCATGGCTTCGGTATGCCATGCATAGTCATGTTTCGGACCCGTTGGATGCAGTTTTTCATAGGATTCACGATTATAGGTTTCTTGAAATAAAATATAAGTTCCGATACCTGCATCCTTTAATTTCTTATAATTTTCAACAGTTGTAGCAGCAATATTCACATTGACACGCCGAATAGCACCGTTTTTATGCTTGATAGAATAAATGGTTTTAATACTGTCCAACACATATTCAATAGGGTTATTCACAGGGTCTTCACCTGTTTCAATCGCCAAGCGTTTATGCCCCATATCCTGTAAAGCAATCACTTCCTGACGAATTTGTTCTTGTGTCAGTTTAATACGAGGCATGTGTTTGTTTTTCAAATGATAGGGGCAATAAACACATCCATTGACACAATAATTGGATAAGTAAAGTGGAGCAAATAAAACGATTCTGTTTCCGTAAAAATCCTTTTTGATTTGTTCAGCCAAGCAAAAAATCTCGGCATTTGCTTCAGGGATTTCACAGGCAAGCAGAACAGATGCTTCACGATGGGTTAATCCTTTCAATTGTTTTGCTTTATCTAAAATATGCTGAATAAGTTCTTTGTTTGTCTTGTTTTTTTCGGCGTAATCAAGTGTATCTAAAACTTCTTGATTATCAATAAAATCAGTCGCCCTCGGCGATTTAAAGTTATACATATTATATCCTTTCTTTTGGGTCAGATAACTCTTCCCCATCAGTTGTTACAATTTAAGCATCAGCGTATGCCGTTTTGACACTAATCCCAGATAATGCCCCAATCTTACCAGAAAGGGCAGAAATAACATCTTGTGGAGCATCAACAGCCACACTCATAATGCTGACTTTCTTTGGTGAATAAGGAAGTCCCATACGACCGATAACATAGTCGGCATATTCATGTAAAATCTCGTTCAACTGACTGGCAGTTTCACGGTCTTTAATCACAATGGCTATAACGGCAACTCGTGTTTCCATATTCTTTCCTTATTCAGACAGGTAAATAATACTAAAAAAATGAACTTTTGTCAAGATTCTACTATAATATCTAAAACATGTATTTCTGAGAAAAGTATTGGGAAGGGTAGAGGATTTGAACTCCTACAAGTGCTTAGAAAATAAAGCTTTTTCTTTTTGGTGGTTCGAGCCGATTGGTTTTTGATGTGTTTTTTGAATTTTAAGTTCGAACTCGTATAAATTATTGATTTTAAAAGAAAAAAGAGCCAAAAAAGGCCCTTCGTATTCTATGGCGGAGTGTACAGGACTCGAACCTGTGCATCCCTATTCAGGATGACGGATTAGCAATCCGCTGCATTACCGCTCTGCCAACACTCCAAACGGTAAACCCCTATTTACAGTATGTTTTTTGTTCCGTCAATATTTTTTTTATGTTAGGAACGAATTTGTTGTTTATTGCTGAATTTTTTATTTACCACATTTTAAATAAATCATTATATAATCCGTAAAGAAGTATTAACTGGAGAAAAAAAATGGATCGTGAGTATGATTACATTACAACATTAAGTCCTGAAGAAAAGAGAATATTTGTAGAAAGTTTCTGCTGTATGGTTTATGCAGATGGCAATGTTGCCAAGGAGGAAATTGATTTCTTAAAGAAAATCGGAAAGCTTTATGGAATCAACGAACAGGAAATTGTTTCAATATTAAAAAATATGAATCGTGACGAAGTAATGAATAATGTTGAAAAAATTTCCGAGAGAAGCAAGGCGCTGCAATTAGTCAAAGAACTTTGTTATCTTGCCAATTCTGATACAGGTTTGGATGATAGAGAAATTGACTTTATTATTGATGTTGCAGAAAAAGTTGATGTTGATAGCGAGAAGTTAAAACAGATTAATAAATGGGTATTGGATAAGATTGTTCTCCAAAAAACCGGAGAAATTATCCTAGAAACAGAAAAATAGGCAAAGAACACCAGTTTAAATTATTTTTGCTTTACAAAAGCTTACTTTTTTGCTACACTCTAAGAGAGGTGCAATATGGAAGTTGTAAGTCACGAGGAACTATACAGAATTATAAACCGTGCAATATCGACGTATGGTGATGGTTCTGATGTGACTAGAGAAATCAAGATTTTTCAAAATAAATATCACACACGCAAACAACAAAATCCACAAATAAATATTTTTGAAGAAAAACCTCCTTTAACGCAAGATGTTGAGAATGCCGTAGCTTTTTGTAGAAGCTTGAATCGATATGGTGAAATCACAGAGATTGATGCTAAACAAGAAGATGAAACGGAAGAATTTTATCGCAAGTTTTATAGTCAAATACAGCAGTACAAAGACCATTTAACACCGAAAAATAAAAGAATTTATGATATCATAATTGAGGAAATCAAGAAGCATCTTCCAGAATATGGAGACGAAGTATTGCTTAAAAACCTAAATGGAGAAATACAAGCAACAATTCAACGCAAAAGAGCGAAAGACAAATTAGGTTATGAGATAAGAGCACAAGATTTCTTTAACCATTTTTTGCACAATGACAGGGTCAAGGGAATAAGAAATAGTAGGGAAAAAATGGAATTATACCAGGGATGCCTGAAAATAGTTGATTGTTTACCTAAAGAGAATTTTAGTCGAACAGCCAAATACGAAATTAAAAGAGATTTAAATCAAACACTGATGGAAATAGCTCAAGATATGGGTATTGAATATAAAGAAATAGCCCAAAAGGCACAAGTGGAAGTAACAAGATATCAACGCGCAATAGATAACATAAGAGAACATTTAGTAACTGGAAAACCTTTTCCTAGCCAAAGAAAACTGTCCCCTCAACAGTTAGCACGACGAAAACAAGAGGAATACCTCCATAAATAAAGCCCTCAATATTCAAATTGAGGGCTTTAAAAATATTATTAAGCTGTCTTTTTCGTTTCTTGAATTTCCGAATCGTCAAGAGAACCGACAAAAGCATGGACATGCCAAATCTTTTTAGCATATTCCAAAACGGCTCTATCACTTGAGAAATAACCAATCTTAGCAACATTGTAGATGGCTTTTTGAGCCCATTTGTTTTGATCTAAATAAGCTTTTTCTGTGCGCTTAATTGTCTGGTCAAAGGACTCAAGATCAGCTAAAACGAAATAGTAATCTCTGTTTAACAGCTCATCAAAAATCGGTTTAAATAAAATAGGGTTTTCACCTTCACAAAACAGATTGGAATTAACAGCATTTAATATGCGCCTTACATATTCAGATTCGTCATAAATTTTGTGAGGATTATAAATTGGCCGCATAACCTTAATTTCTTCTTCCTTTAATCCGAATAGGAAGAAGTTATCCTTTCCAACGGCTTCACGAATTTCAATATTTGCACCATCATAGGTTCCTACTGTCAAAGCACCATTAAGTGCGAACTTCATGTTGCCGGTACCGGAAGCTTCAAATCCGGCGGTTGAAATTTGTAAACTGACATCAGCCGCAGGAATTAACATCTCTGCAACGGAAACTTTGTAATCCGGGATAAATACGACCTTTAAGGCATCACCAACTCTAGGATCGTTATTTACAACACGCGCAACGTTGTTAATAAGCTTGATAACAAGTTTTGCAAAGGTATATGAGGGAGCAGTTTTTCCGGCAAAGATATAAGTCTTTGGACAGATTGGCCGCGCGTGATCACGAACAATAGCCAAATAATCTCCGATAACCTGAAGAATTGTCATTAATTGACGCTTGTATTCATGAATGCGTTTGGCATGAACAATAAACATACTTTTTGTCGCAACAGCGATATTACACCTTTTGAAAATTTCTTGCCGCAAGATTTCTTTGTTAATCTTTTTAATTTTGATGAATTTATGCACAAAATCAGGATCATCAGCAAAATCTGTAAGCTTTTCTAAAAGCTCCAAATGCCCTATCCAATCCTTACCTATCTTGTCTGATATAATAGAAGCCAAATAGGTGTTTGCATGTAAAAGCCAACGGCGCGGAGTAATACCATTAGTTATGTTTGTGAATTTTTCCGGCCAGAGCTCATAAAATTCCGGAACAAGTGATGTTTTTATCAGTTCCGAATGGATTTTGGCAACACCATTGACTGAAAAAGATCCGACAATTGAAAGATTTGCCATCCGAATAACTTGATTATCATCCTCTCCGGAAACAATGGAAACTTTAGATAGCTTTTCTTCATTATTTCCGAACTTCTCACGCGCAAAAATCATAAAGCGACGATTAATTTCATAGATAATTTGCAAGTGTCTAGGCAATAGTTTAGCAAAATATTTCGCCGGCCAGGTCTCAAGTGCCTCAGGTAATAAAGTATGGTTTGTGTAGGCAAAAACCTTTGTGACAATATTCCACGCATCATCCCATTCTTGAGCATAAACATCCAAAAGCAAACGCATCATTTCAACAATAGCTAAAGCAGGGTGAGTGTCATTAAGTTGAATACACGTTTCTTTTGGTAGTTTATTAAAATCACTATGCTTTTCTAAAAATCGGCGCATAATGTCTTGTATAGCGCACGAAATAAAGAAATATTGCTGCGAAAGTCTTAATGTTTTACCAGCTTCAATAGCATCAGAAGGATAAAGAACCTTAGAAATAGATTCGGTCTTTATTTTATCTTCTACTGCTTCAATATACCCACCATTGTTAAAAATATCTATATCAAAATTGTCATCGCTTTTTGCTGAGAACAAGCGCAAATAATTGACAGCTTTCCCATTATAACCAACAATCGGAAAATCGTAAGGAACGCCATATAAAGTGTGGGTGTTTGTCCAAACATAAGTGTCTTTACCACTGGCATCCTTAAATGTTTCAACATGACCGAATAAAGGAATAGTTACTTGTCTGTCAGGACGTGCTAATTCCCAAGGAGAAAAATCAGAAGACCAGTCATCAGCTTGTTCAATCTGCCACCCATTTTCAAACTTCTGTTTAAATAAACCAAACTGATAATTAATGCCATATCCAAAACCCGGCATCCCCAAAGAAGCCATTGAGTCTAAATAACAAGCAGCTAACCGTCCCAGGCCACCATTTCCTAGAGCGGGATCATATTCTGTATCAAAAATTTCTTCTAAAGAAAAATCAGGAAAGTTGTCCAGTTTGATATCTTTGATAATCTCGTACAAACCGAGATTGTGCAGATTGTTTTCTAACGATCTACCGATAAGATATTCAATAGATAGATAATAAACCCTTTTGGCCGATTTTTTATTATAACGTGCCATGGTGTTATACATTTCATCCATAGCAAACTCTCGAACGGCCAAAGAAATCGCGTATAAAGCCTCTTCCTTAGTTAACTCACAAGTTCTCTTTCCGATAAAATATTTTATATAATGCTCTATAGAAAGCTTTAGACGCGCTTTTTTCATTTCATCGCCAAGTTCCAATTTTTCTTTTTTCAAAGCCAACCTCCCAAATTAACATACCTTACTATTCACAAAATTAATGCGAAATAGCTTGAATTTTGGTTAATAATATAAGATATTTTCATAAAATAAAAATAATGTTTGGCATTTTTTTTGAAAATGTTATATCAAAAAGTAGTCGAGATATTTATAGATAGAGGAATAAGTAATAGATGATAAGGCAAAGTTTGGCAATAATGCTATCTGTAACGCTTTTAACAACTTTTTCTGCACAAGCCGAGACATTGGAAAAAGCTATGGAGAGAGCCTATGAGTATAGTCCGACACTAAAAGCATCGCGTGCAGGATCTCAGGCTGTAAACGAAAATGTGGCTTTGGCAAAATCTGGATATCGTCCGACACTATCAGTGGATGGAGGTTATTCTGATACAAAGATTAACACAAACTCACATTTACCTATAAAACCGGTAGACGGATATAATCGCGCATTAGCAGCAACAGTATCCCAGCCTGTGTTTAGAGGATTTAAAACCCTTAACTCTGTGAAATCGGCAAAAAATTACGCCAAAGCATCTGAGGCAGCTTTAATGGCGACAGAGCAAAATGTCTTGCTTCAAGCAGCTATTGCTTATCTGGATGTTCTGCAAGATGAAGCAATTCTCAAATTGCAAAAGAACAATGAAAAGCTATTGAAAAAAGAATTAGATGAAACAAAAGAGCGTTTTGATGTAGGTGAGGTCACCACGACTGATTTATCGCAGGCTAGAGCAAGTTATGCTTCTGCACAATCTCAAAGGATATCAGCAGAAGGAAACCTTGAGGCCTCTAGAGCTGTTTATAAACAAGTTATCGGTGTGGAACCAAAGAATGTGTCAGACCCAAGTAACATAGAAAAAATGTTTCCCAAAAGTCTGCAAGAAGCAATAGATTACGCTAGACAGCATAGTTACATACTCGAGGCGGCACGATACAATTTAAAAGCAAAAAAATATGACGTCAGTACAAATAAAGGGGACTTACTACCATCTGTTAATGCATACGCTCAAGCAGGGCGCATTAAAACACAAAATTACATGTATGATAAGAACCCGACAAGTGATGAAGTGGAATTAGGTGTTAATTTCAATATGCCGATATATAATGCAGGTGCTAGCCGTGCTAAGATTCGCCAAAGCAAATACTATAGATGGCAAGCTCAAGAAGATTTGCTTAACGTTGAAGATGCTCTTAAAGCAGATATTACCAGTGCTTGGGAATATTTAAATGCCAATAAAGCTCGAATAACATCAGTTAAAGCACAAATTAAGGCTTATCAGGTTGCTCTAAATGGTGTAAGGGAAGAAGAATCTCTTGGCAACAGAACTGTTCTTGACGTGCTTAATCAATATCAATATCTTTTGAATTCAGAGGTAGAAGAGGTGACAGTTCATCATGATTACTACGTATCTGGATTATCATTACTACAGGCAATGGGAAAGCTAACAGCTAAAGATCTGAATTTAAATGTTGATTTATATAATACAAGTGCTAAATATGAGAAGACAAGTGGAAAATGGCTTTCCACTACAATAGATAAATAGAAAGAAAAAGATGTTTAAAGAAGAATACGAAGAACCAACAGAGCTTATAAGACAGAGCATAATTGCAAATAGAGGTGCCAGACATTACACAAAAGATTTTAGTGGAGATGTCTTTGAGCTCACTATGGATATGCTTGTGCCCAATAGATGTTCAGATAAGAGTAAAATAAATAAGAAATCTGGTGTGGCAGAACACATATTGCAAAAGTATGAAAAACTACTTTCTGTTTCCTAAGTGACTAGGAACAAACCCTGGCAACGGTCAGCAAGTCCACAGATTTTGCTCCGGATTTTTTTAAAACCGCAGTGCATTCCTTTAGAGTGGAACCCGTGGTATAAACATCATCAATTATAACGATTCTCTTTCCTTTAATCTGAGTATTATCCGTAATAGAAAAAGCGTCTTTAATATTTTTTTTGCGTTGTTGTCCGTTGCAATGTACTTGCGGCAGAGTGTATCTGATTTTTTTTAATACTTTATAATTAACAGGTACATCAATAAGCTTTGATAGTTCTGCTGCCAACATGGCTGATTGATTATATTTTCGCTTAAGCAAACGTGTATAGTGCAAAGGAACAGGGATAATTAAATCAACACCCGCATCAAAAATGTCTTTGCCGGCAATGTACAGCCATTTAGAAAGTAATTTTCTATTTTCAATATGATCCGCAAATTTAAAATCCAAGAGTAATTTTTTTGATAAATCGTCATAATAAATAGCAGATCGGCAAAGACGAAAGGATCTTTTTTTCTTTAAGCAGCTCGCACAATAAAAATCGTGTACCTTTTCTTCCATCATGAGAGGTTTGCCGCATCGTGAACAATAAGGTGTTGTTATAAAAGAAATCTTATCAAAACAATCAAGACATAGGCTGTCAGGAGAACTAATCACCTTCCCGCACAACAAACACCTTTGTGGTAAAATAAAATCGATTAATTTTTTCAGCTGACGGATCATAACTTAGACAATTCTGCGGTTAAAGAGGTCAAATTATCAACAACGATAATACCCGATTCTTCCATCAACAATTTTTTCTCTTCCATCGTTGTTATCCCGCGACAAATAATATCTGAGGCCAAGTCTTGATCTTGTGATAACAATATAGAATCCTCAAGCATTAGTGCAATAACTGGTTTTCTCTTTGACATACGAGAATACATGCGTGCTGTTTCAATCTCGTAATTACCACCGGTTCCTCCAACCATCACAATTGCTTTTGTCTGGTCATCATCATTAAATTTCTTAATATAATCAATAAAATCAGAACCGACAATAAAGTCATCTCCCAAACCAATAACAGTAGACTGCCCAAATCCAGCACGGTTCATCTCTAATACAACCTCATATGTCAATGTTGAGGAACGCGAAATAATACCAATATCTCCTTGTTTATGAATGTTATCCGGAAAAGTACCTAAATAAGCAACTTTTGGTGCAATAATACCCGGAGTATTAGGGCCGATAAGTAGCGTTTTAGATTTGGATAATTCATGTCTGATTTCCATCATATCATTAACAGGGATTCCTGAAGTAATCACTGCAACCAATTCAAGGTTGGCGTGAATAGCCTCAAGTATGGCTGATTTTGCAAATTTTGCTGGAACAAAAATAACAGAAGCTGTTGCACCCGTCGCTTTCTTCGCTTCTTTGACCGTTTGAAATAACGGGATGCCCAGATGGGTAGCATCTTTTTTATTAGGAACAACACCGGCAACAACATTTGTTCCATACTTAATGGCACGCGGTGTATGGAAAGATGCCTGAGTACCGGTTAATCCTTGTACAATAACTTTCGTATTTTTATCAATTAGAATAGACATTTACAAATCCTCCTCGATTGCATCTCGCAACATATCCAGCCCCTCAGCCGTACTGTTGGCAATTTTAAGAGGAAGCCCGGAAGATTGAAGAATATCAATGGCTTCATTTTTATTTGTACCTTCAAATCTTGCCACAAGAGGAATGTTTAATCCTAAATCGTTTGCTATACTAATAATTCCGTCGGCGATAAGATTACAACGTGAAAAACCACCAATGATATTAATAAAGATGCCGTCAACCGTTGGATTTGTCATAATAAGCCTGATACTTGCCGCAATATTATCTCTATCAACACCTCCTTTGAGGTCTAAAAAGCAAGCAGTAGATAGTCCATGTTTTTGTGCCTCATTAATAATGTTAATCGCCATACCGCTACCATTCGTGATAATACCCATGCCCGTCATCAATTCTTGATAATGAAAGCCGAGTTTAGCAGCTGTTGTCTCTCTTCCCTCTGTTTCAGCATCATTTGCAAAACTGGGTAAATCTTTATGACGATACAAAGCATTTTTATCAAAAAGGATATTCGCATCCAATGCCCATATAACATTATCTTTATCTAAGCCAATCGGGTTAATTTCCAGCATGACTGCATCGTAATGATAAAATATCTTCAAAACATTATTTAAAAAAGACTTCAGATTTTTGATATTTCCCTTGTAACGCATAAACTTACGAACAATTTCGATTTGTTCAGGCGTAATTTCTTTTTGCAGGCCAAGATCTAGTTTTAGCATTTTTTCTGGATTCTTTATGACCAAATCAAGAACAGTCTCACTGGATAACAAATCCATTGGTGCCAACAACAACATGACAGAAGCTGAAATACGATCAACAATCAACCCGAAATAATATTGCTTTACGGTCTTTATATATTCTTCAATATAAACACGGCTAACCAGTCTTCCTTTGGCATCCGTTTGGTTTGTAATAAGCATGTTTTGCAACATCTTACTGGCATTTGTATAAACGGTATTTAAATTTTTTGATAAACGGATACCACCCTTTTTTCCGGCTCTTTTATCGGAGAACCTTCCCATATCTCTTGAACCGGCTTGTATTTGTGCTTTAACAATCCAAGGTCCTGAAGGAGAAATTTTAAGAGCCGCCGATTTTGCCTCATTCGGAGTATAGGCAATCAAACCGTCAGGTATAGTCAATCCAAAGGTCTTGAATATTTTTTTTGCCTGATATTCATAAATATCCATATTACTTTCCTAAAGTCTGGGCGGTATAATATTTTATCTTGTCAACCATCGAAAGCATACCGCTCCGACGATTTTGAGTTATATGCTCCCGCAAACCCATTCTATCAAAAATTTCTTCAACATCAATATCTAAAATTTCTTGTGCAGATTTATCTTTAAAAATTTCCAAAACAACAGCAATAATTCCGCGTACAATAATGGCATCACTGTCTCCGGAAAAAGAAATTTTTTGATTATCAAAATGAGGAATAATCCAAACTTGAGATTGGCAACCCGGAACTTTCCATTGCTCCTGCTTTTGGTCTTCAGGTAAATGAGGCAATTGATTGCCGAGTTCTATCAAGTACCTGTACTTGTCTTCCCAGTTCTCTAAAAAAAGAAAGTTATCAATTAATTCCTCAACAGACATAATGCCATCCCTTACATCATTTCCAGTATCATTCGCGCCTCATCGCTTAAACGATCTATTGTCCACGCAGGTTCCCACACAACTTCAACTTCCACATTTCCGACACCATCGATTGCCCCAACAGCATCAGCCACTTGCTGAGGTAATATTTCTGCTACAGGACATCCGGGTGCTGTCAGAGACATATCAATATGAACATCACCATTATCTTTTTGATTGATATCATAAATAAGCCCCAAATCATAAATATTAATTGGGATTTCGGGGTCATATACTGTCTTGGTAGCTTCTATAATATCTTCATTCTTAGCGATGGTGATACCGGATTCTAAGGTCTTTCCGGCATATGCCTTATAAACAGGTAAATCCGCTACATCATCAACACTCATGGCAGCAAGCAACTGCATTTCATTATCATCAATAATCTTTTGTTCTGCTGTATCAGTCATCATTTTTCTTCTATTTAAAAAAGTCTATTGCTTTATAAAGCGCTTTTATGAATATATCAATATCTTCTTTAATGGTATAGATACCAAGTGAGGCGCGCGCTAAAGAATTATATCCGAGCCTATTAACCAAAGGTTGAGCGCAAAAATGGCCGGTACGAATAGAAACACCCTCTTTACTAAGTACAAAAGCCAAATCCTGCGGATGAATATTTTCAATAGCAAAAGAAAACACGCCACCTTTTTCTTTGGCACAACCAAGTATTTTCAATCTGGGAACTTCTTGCAAATTTTTTGTTGTATATGAGATAAGATTTTGCTCATAAGCTTCTATTTCATCAAAATTATATTGTGCCAGATAGCGAATAGCCTGCCCGAGACCAATTGCCTGAACAATTGCCGGCGTTCCCGCTTCAAAACGAGCCGGAGATGAGGTAAAAGTTGTTTTGTCATAGGCAACATGCTCAATCATATCTCCGCCAAATTGATATGGCTGCATTTGGTTAAGCAAATCCTTTTTGCCGTACAAAACGCCGATTCCTGTCGGTCCATACAGTTTATGACCGGAAAAAGCCAAAAAATCACAATCAAAGTCCGCAACATCAATAGCCTTATGGACAGCAAATTGGCAAGCATCAACCAAAACTTTGGCCCCTATGCGATGCGCTTCTTGGCATATCTTTTTAATTGGAAAAATCGTACCCAAAACATTAGACATTGCCGTTACAGCTACAATTTTCGTCTTATCGGTAAGGGCTTCTTGAAAATTTTCCCACACAAAACTACCATCTTCTGCTAAATCAAAATATTTTAGCGTAGCACCGGTTTTAAGGCACCACTGTTGCCATGTGACCAAATTAGCATGATGCTCCGCTCTCGAGAGCAAAACTTCATCACCTTTTTTTAAGTTTTGAGCACCATATGTCGCAGCAACCAAGTTGATTCCTTCTGTCGCACCACGTGTAAATATGACCTCATCTTTGCTTTTTGCTTTAATAAAATGAGCGATAACCTGTCGTGCGTTTTCATAATTTTCAGTCGCTTTTTCAGAAAGCCAATAGCTACCGCGATGAACATTAGCATATTCGTGGCGATAAATCTTTTGAATCTCTTCAAGCACAACACCAGGCTTTTGCGCTGAAGCTGCTGTATCTAAATATGTATTACGTTTTCCTTCAATTAAATCTTCCAAAATAGGAAAATCTTTTCTGACATTATATGCATCAAACATTTTTTATACCTCAAAGTTAGGGATAACATAAAACTTATCTCAGATTTTTTCAACCATAAAAAAAGAACCCGCCGTCAAAATCGGCGGATCCATATATTATTACTTACTCTTTGGTTTTCGGCGTGAGGTGATCTTTAAGTGTTTCTTTTTAGATCGTTGCTTTCGATAATCTTTCTTTTGAGCTTCGAGCTGTGCTTTTTTTTGTTTTATCCAAGCTTCATTTAATATATCTGTTATTTCCGAACAGTGCGAATAATAGGCCGAATTCTTATATTGTGACCTGATAAGATCCAAAGCACTCTCGCCAGCTTTGTTTTTAAGAGTAACATCAGCGCCCTTTGCTAGCAAGGCTTTAATGGCTTCCACTGCTCTTTCATGTTCAATTTTTTCTGCTTCAGAATCATCCTCATATTCGTCTGTATGAAATCCCCTTTGTACATATTCTTCTAGCGAAAGCCCAAAAGATCCACCATTTCCGACATGATCCATCAAAATCATAAGGGCAGTATTTCCATCTTCATCTTGTAAATTAACATCAGCATCATAATCCAGCAGAAGCTTGATTAACCCTAAATCATTTCCATTAGAACAAGCATTCATCAAAGCAGTTCCACCACAGGCATTTTGCACATTAACATTAGCCCCGTTTTCTAACAGAGTCTCCGCAATTTCTTTACACCCTCTGGCGCAAATATGCATCAATGCTGTCCAACCAAATTCATCTACTGCATTAACATCGGCTCCATTTTTGATCAGATATTTTACCATCTTATTAAAGCCATTAACCCAGTTTAAGTCTTTTAATTCATCTAGAGTTAGCTGTTTCCCTCTTTCTTTTAAGTGAACTATCACATTAAGAGAACAACAACCACCACAAAATTTCATTAAATGTGTTTGCCCTGTCTCATCCCGGCGGTTAATATCTTCTCCCTTTTGGAGCATCCGATTAATAAAATCATATTCAAGAAAAAAGCAAGCCTCATCAAAAACATCATAGGAACAATCTTTGGTATGAAAAGCGACATTAGCACCCTTATCAAGTAAAATTGAAAACATCGCATAATGAGAAGCACAAAGAGCTTCACGCAAAGCTGATCGTTTTTCAGTTTCAATTTTTGCACCTTGTTCAATTAAAAAATCAGCGATTCTATAATCATATTGCGAACAGCAAGCATGAGTCAGAGCCGTATTTCCGGCTTTATCTTCAAGGTTAACATCGGTGACATATTTATAAATTCTCTTGATGTTTTCCAGATTTTCAGCCCTACAAAAGTACATGAAAAAAGTCATTCCAGCGTCATCTTGCAGATTAATATCTGCACCTTTTTCTAAAAAAAGTCAATAAGTTCAGAATTTGTATCATAGTAAGAACCCTCCTTAGAACGAGAAATAAAACAAAGCGCTGTACGTCCACACTCATCTTGCATGTTGACATCAATACCGGCACCAAGCAAAATCTTTGCTGTTTCAAGGTCATTAAATTTACAAGCAATATGCAAAGCATATGCTGCGTTAGTAAGATCAGTACCTTGATTTTTTAAGAATCTTAAAAAATCAAAGCCCTCCTCACTTTGTTTTACAATTGAATAATCTAAAGCGGTAATACCATATACTCCTGGTTCTCTTATAATTTTAGCCCCTTTTAAAACCAAATATTTTGCAATCTCAAAATTACTATACTGACAGGCATATGCTAAAGCTGAATAATACTCTCCTACACGTTCGTTATTATCACGTACTAAATCAACGTATGGTGTATAGTATGACGCTATTTCACCATAGACCTCTTCTCCGAAAGCCACAAATCCTTGAAAGCTTAATGTCTGCTTTCCTTTATATTTTTGAGGATTAACATCAGCACCGTGCTCAACCAAAAATTTGACAGTATCAAAATGTCCTTCTGCAGCAGCCAGCATCAAAAGTGTTCGTCCAAGCGCATCTTGAGCATTAATATCAAGACCATCCGCAAGCATTACCTTAATGCCTTCAATTTCTCCAAACTCATAGTATATCTTTGCTACATCATACATTCTTTTTCCTGAACAAAGCTTTTAAGAAACACAGTTTTGGAAATAATATCCTTATTTTGTATATTTGTCAAACAAAATATTTACAATAAAAAAAACAGCTACCGAACGTCGGTAGCTGGGTATTTAGCCAAAATTTTATTACACAATCATCGCCGTAAATTCAGCTTCAGATACCACGTGGTCATCAACCATAGCAGTTCCTTTGAAAACGTATATATTGCGACGCGCTTTAATTCTTTCCACATGCATACGGAGTTGATCTCCGGGTTTTACTTGCTTTCTAAATTTAACGCCATCGATTCCCATAAATAAAACACTACGTTTGTTGTTGGCATAGTCTTCATTTTGAGCAACAACCACCGCTCCGGCCGTTTGAGCCATAGCTTCAATCTGCAAAACACCCGGCATAATCGGATTATTAGGAAAATGCCCCTGAAAAAATTCTTCATTCATCGTCACATTTTTTATGCCCATTCCTTTTTCACCGGGAATTTCAACCTCTAAACGGTCAATCAGCAAGAAAGGATAACGATGTGGTAACATCTTCATAATCTCTTCAATCGGATATACTTTGATACCTTCTGGCATAATCAACCTCCTTAACTACTTTTTACTATTTTTTTGTAAAAACGCAACCTGACGCATAAAGTCCTTAAAAGGTACTGTTGGCGAACCCATAACAATGGCACCTGGCTCAATATCTCTCATAACACCGGATTGTGCACCGATTTGAACCCCGCTACCGATATTTAAGTGATCAGCCAAACCAACCTGACCGCCACATACAACATAATCTCCTAACGTGCAACTACCGGCAATGCCTGTTTGTGATACGAGAATGCAACATTTACCGATTTTATCATTATGTGCAATCTGCACTAGATTATCAACGCGTGTTCCGTCACCAATAATAGTATCATCAATGGCTCCTCTGTCAATACAAGCGTTAGATCCAACTTCTACGTCATTGCCGATAATAACGCGCCCAATTTGCGGAATACGTTTATGTCTTCCCTCAACAACAGAAAAACCAAAACCATCCTGACCGATACGTGCACCGGTGTAGATATAACAATCATTACCCATTAAGCAATAAGCAATGCTGGCATTATTTGCAATTCGGCAATTGTTACCGATTTTGCATCCGCGAGAAATAACAACATTTGCTTCAATAATGCAATTATCACCTATAACAACATCATCTTCAATCAGCACATTGTGCCCGATATAACAATTAGCTCCAATCTTTGCTGTTTTTGAAATATGTGCATCAGATTCGATCTTTGCAGATGGCATATACTCCTGATAAAAAGCTGATACCAATTTTATAAAAGATAATTTCGGATTCTCTGAGATAAGTACAACAACTCCCTCAGGAACAAGAGAAGCAAGCTCCTTAATTGTAATACAAGCTTTAGATTTTATCTGCTGCGCGAGAGCCTTGTTTTTTTTATCATAAAAAAAACAAACGTCATTCGCCCCGGCAGATTGGATAGAGCAGACATTTTCTATCTGCTCTTCTTCGTGACCGGCTGTTATAATTTCTGCATCAGCTATTTGTGCAATTTCTTTAATGCTCTTAGCTTTGCTATGTTTATAAAAAACTTTATCAGCCATTTCTTTTATCCTCTTTATTATAAGCTTGTACCAAAGTTCAAACGAAATACCTCTGTTTCATCATACTTTTGCTTAACAACAGGGAAGCCGAAGTCAATGTCGATTTTACCCATCGGAGATGTCCATTCAAAACCAAAACCGACAGCAACACGAGGACTAGAGCTATAGTTCACATCATTATCGTCAATGTTATCCGGTTTTCCGGTTGTACCAACATCAACAAATGTGCGACCCCTGATTCCCAGCTCATCTAGACCAAGAGGAAATGCCAATTCAGCACCACCCCAGACCATCCAGTTACCACCGAGGGCATCTTTGGTGTATTTATCACGTGCACTAATACCACCGGACTCAAATCCACGCATAGTGTTACCGCCCAAGAAATATCTTTGCGATAATCTAACATCTTCCCCACCGTATCCGGTGACATAACCACCATTGATGAAGAATTTGAAAGTATAGTAATCTGCTAAAGTATAGAATTTGTAAGCCTTGGTATCAAATTTCAAATACTTATCATCACCACCCAAACCGGATACATCGTTTCCAAAGGACAGGTAGTAACCTTCACGTGGTTTCATCATATCATCACGCTTATCATAGACCAAGGTCTGTCCGATAACGGAGTCAACAGACTTACCTTGTTCACGCTGAATATATTTTGATGCAGAGTTAACATTCTTAATTTTATCTTCTTTTAATGTATAGCGAAGTTGTTGGCTCAAATCATCAGTATAGTTCCAACCAAAACGAACGCGGCCACCGTATGTATCCATATCATAGTTACTTTCGTCTTGATAATCTTCTGTTTGGTAGAAGAGATCAAAACCGGCGCTCAAACGTCTACCTAAGAAGTAAGGCTCTGTGAAGCTAAAGCCATAATCTGTCGTACGCTGAGATTTTCCGGCATTTAAGCTAATCTGCTGGCCTTTACCTAAGAAGTTGTTCTCAGTGATTCCGGCACGAACCAATGCGCCGTTAACTGTTGAATATCCCACACCAATATTGAAATATCCGGTTGATTTTTCTTCAACATTAACATTGATATCAGCCTTATCATATTCAACACGCTCAGAATCAATATCGACCTTACTGAAATAATTTAATCTTTCAATGTTTCTTCTCGATTCTCTAATCTTAGAAGCGTTGAATACGCTACCTTCCGAAACGCGGAATTCTCTTCTGATAACCTCATCAAGTGTTCTTGTGTTTCCGGTAATGTTTATTCTGTTAACAAAAACTTTGGCATTTTCGTTAATATCAAACACAACACTCAATTCACCTGTTTCCCTGTTCTTGTTAATGTTTGGAACAACCTCAACAAAAACAAACCCCTTCTTTGACAGTTCCTCAGTCAAATCATTAACGGTTTTCTCCACCTCATCGGAGTTGTACCAATCTCCTTTATCAAAAGTAACATATTTATACCACTGATTAACATCAACGTCTGGTACGGAAGATTGGATTTGAATGTCATTAACCTTGTATCTGCGGCCTTCATCAACAGTAAATGTCAAAACAAAAGATGTCTTGTCACGAGAGAGCTCTGCAATAGCGGAAACAACAGCAAAATCAGCATAACCATGTCTGTTATAAAAACGTCTCAAAAGCTCTTGATCATAGTTCATTCTTTCACGGTCAAAATTTTCTGCACTGGAAAATAGTCTATACCAACGACTTTCCTTGCTCATGATTTCTCCCTGTAAATCGCTACTGGTATAGTGTTTATTTCCAATAAAGTTAATGCTGTCAATTTTTGCTTCCGGACCTTCTTTAATTTCAAAAATCAGGTCAACACGATTCTCTGACTTCTTAATAATCTTTGGATCAACAGAAACACCATATCTTCCGGCTCTTTTATAAACATTAAGGATTCGTTGAACGTCTTGTTGGACTTTAGCTTTGCTGAATACGGAACGTGGAGCAGATTGAACCTCTGCCTCTAATATCTTATCATCTATCTTATCATTACCATCAAAGGCACGTACCCCAATAACCGGATTCTCTGTTACATTGATAATTAATTCAGAACCCCTTGTATCAAAATTAATATCGCTAAACAAACCCGTGTCATATAGTCTCTTTAGAGCATTATTTAACTCATCAGAAGATACAGGCTTACTTGTATCGATTCCCGCATAAGAAAGAGCAGTCTCTCTCTCAACACGTTGGAGTCCCTGAATATTGATACTTTTAATATTTTCTTGAGCTAAGGCTTGGGTACATATACCCAATGCCAATAAAGAAATACTTGCTAATTTCCAATTCATGTTCAAATCCTTATAAACTATTCAAACCATCTTGTTATAAGGTGTTTAATATCGTTCCAAGTTGCAAACACCATTAAAAACAAGATGAAACCAAGACCAACCTTAAACAAATAGTCTTTGACTTTTGCATTCAGTTCTCGTCTTGTGATTATTTCTAACAGATAAATTATTACATGTCCACCATCTAATAGGGGGATTGGGAATAAGTTTATTAAACCCAGATTTATAGACAATAAAGCCATAAAAGCAAGAAAATCCCAGAAACTCCTCGAACGAGAAATATCTCCGGACATCTCGGCAATTCGGATGATGCCGCCGACATCATCACCAGAGCGTTTACCTGTAAGTATTTGTCCAACACCGCGGAGAGTTAAGTCAGTAACGCCATAAAGTTCTTTTGCAGATTTAATAAGCGATTCTATAAAATTAAAATTATCCTTTGTAATATGAAACTTTTTTGCTTCGCCCTTTATACCAATCATTTTGCGTTTTATGGGCTTTTCTGTTTCATCAAAAGCATAATACATTTCTTTTAAAGGAAGCGTTAACTCTATGATATTGTTGTCTCTCTGAATTTTCAAATGTACATCGGTAATAGAAACACTGACCTCTTTACTGATATCTCCCCACGTTTCTATGGTATTTCCGTTAATTTCCAATATTTTATCATTTGCAATTATACCGGCTTTTTGCGCAGGGCTATCATCAATAACATCAGAAACAATTGGCGGAATATCATAGCTTCCGATAAAGAAAAACAGTCCAAAATAAACAATAAAAGCAAAAAGATAATTAAATAAAGGTCCGGCGAGCGCAATAGCAAGTTTCCTTGAGGGCTTTTGTGTTGCAAAAAGATGTTTTTGTTCCTCTTCGGTATACTTTTTTAAGTCTATGTCAGAGGTTGATGAAGATTCGTCTGCATCTCCTAAAAACTGACAATATCCCCCTAAAGGTATAGCTGAAATTTTCCAAACAGTTCCTCTTGAGTCAATCTTACTCCAAAGCTCCTTTCCAAAACCAATAGAAAAGGCACTAACACTTACACCAAGCTTTCGAGCAACAATGAAGTGTCCGAATTCATGAACAAAAACCAAAACACCCAACAAAATAAGAAAGGGGATGATATAATAAATAATATTTGCTAACCACTCCATAATTTTTTCCTCTGAATTATTCAAATGAAACCAAAGTAAAATAACAATAGACAATAGGTGCGGCAAAAATTAAACCGTCAATTCTATCAAATATACCACCGTGTCCGGGGATAAGTGAACTGCTGTCTTTAATTTTTAAATGTCTTTTTATAGCAGATTCGACCAAGTCGCCAATTTGTGCTATAAAGGCAATAAAAGCACCCAATTGAGCAAATCTCAACAAGTCGCGTGAAGACATGGCTACAGTTGCAGACATATATATATAGCTAACAGCCACGGCCAGTATAACACCACCAATAAGACCAGACCACGTCTTATTGGGGCTGATGTGTGGTGCAAGTTTAGGACCGCGTAAGGATTTTCCAATAACATATCCGCCAATATCGACGCTCCACACCATTAAGATAAACCACAGTGTCATAATAAAGCTGCCTTTTTCACCGGGAATACTTCCAAAAGCATCAAATAGATAATACATCCAGTATAGGGCTCCAACACCGATGGCAATATAAGGAACACCTAAAACAATTAAAAAACGCTCCTCTTCGTCTTTTGATTTCAGATAAACAAAGCAAGTTATTGCTGCTAGCAATAAAAATAGAACAATGCGATTAAATACAATCAAAGAGCAACCTAAAGCAAAAGCATAGCACACAGCATAAACATTAGGCCTCTTACTTGGTATCATTGTACTCCACTCCCAAGAAAGTACAATACCAACAAAATAGACAAGTATATCGACAAAGGGATGACCGGATCTTAAAGCTCCAATAACCAAAGGAATCATAATAAGAGAGGTCAAAACTCTCTTTTTCAAAGATGTTAATTTAACTTTTTCCATATCGTCTCTCCCTAGTTTTAAAATGATCAATGATATCCATCAATTCTTCTTTACCAAAATCAGGCCACAAAGTGTCTGTGAAAAATAATTCTGTATATGCAAGCTGCCACAACAAATAGTTGCTGATACGTTGCTCTCCGCTGGTTCTTATTAGAATATCCGGATCAGGAATATCTGCTGTATAAAGCAAAGATGAGAATTTTTCTTGTGTAATATCTTCTATATCCATCTTTTTATCTAAAACCAATTGAGTAGCCTTTTTTGCAGCAGACAATATTTCTTGTCTTGAACCATAAGATAAAGCAACACATAAGGTCAAATCTGTATTGTGTGAGGACTGCTCTTCAATATATTGCATTTTCTCCAAAATATCGGGAGAAAGCATATTCCTTTCACCAATGAAAATAATTCGAACATTATTTTCCATAATTTCCTTAAATTCTTTTTCAAGATATTCACGCAACAAACTCATCAAGGCATCAACTTCTTCAGGGCTGCGTTGCCAGTTTTCTGTAGAAAAAGCATAAAGTGTTAAATATTTAATGCCGGATTCTTTCATGGCTCGCGTAATCTTGACGACATTTTCCGCTCCTTTTTTGTGCCCAAAATTTTTGGGCATCCCATGTTTTTGCGCCCAGCGCCTGTTTCCATCCATGATAATGGCAATATGATGACAATCAGTATTATTCATTTTTTTATACTTGTAAAATGTCCTTTTCTTTTTGGGTAAGCAATTCATCAATTTTCTTGATTGAATCATCTGTCATCTTCTGAATATCGTTATTAAAACGTTTCTCATCATCCTCAGAGATTAAATTATCTTTTTTGAGTTTTTTGATCTCATCCAAAGCATCCCTACGAATGTTACGAATGGCAATTTTATTTTGTTCAGCATACTTTCCGGCAACTTTCACCAGTTCTTTTCTGCGTTCTTCTGAAAGTGGTGGAATAGGAATACGTATAAGTTGACCATCTGAAACAGGATTTAAACCGAGATCCGATTCGCGCAACGCTTTTTCAACTGATTTTGCAATGTCTCTATCCCAGACACTAATAGATAACGTTCTGGCATCTGGAACGCTTATAGTACCAACCTGAGAGATAGGTGATAAATTACCATAGGCCTCAACCATTATATTATCCAAAAGGCTGGCATGTGCCCGACCGGCTCTTAATCCACCAAAATCTCCACGCAAAGTTTCCAGAGTTTTCTCCATGCGTGTTGTTGTATCTTTTTTTATATCATCATAATCAGTCATAGCTCCTCACTTTATTGTCGTGTAATTACCTTTTCCATTTAGTGCATTTAAAAGAGAATTGATGTTTTCTTGCTTAAAAACGATTATAGGCAAATTATTATCTCTTGCCATCGTAATTGCAGTCATATCCATAACTTTTAATTGTTTTAGGATAACCTCATCATAAGAAATCTCTTTATAACGTTTCGCTTTTGGATTCTTTAGCGGGTCGGCATCATAAACACCGTCAACCTGGGTTGCCTTAAATAAAGCATCACAATCATTTTCCAGAGCGCGCAAAGTAGCTCCAGTATCTGTGGTAAAATAAGGATTTCCTGTACCACCGGCAAAAATAACAACATTTTTCTCTTTAAGCAGTTTTTGAGCTTTTCGATAGGAATAAGTTTCGGCAACTTGAGGTGCAGACAAACCGGACAATACCTCAGAAGGAATGCCTTTTTTATTTAAGGTACTTTTCAAAAACAGAGCATTTATAATTGTCGCTAACATACCGGCTTGATCAGCAATTGGTCGGCTGATGGCCTCGTTAGTGTTGCGCACCCCCCGATAAAAGTTGCCACCACCAATAACAATGCATAAAGAAACACCGGTATTATAAACTTTTTTGATACTTTCAGAAATGGTATCAAGTATGTTTTCATCAATACCACAAGGCTTGCTCCCCATCAATCCCTCTCCGGAAAGCTTCAATAATATTCTCTTATAAATCTTTTTCATCAGATCTCCTCTGCTGATATATTTGATAGCATATTAAATAAATAAATCGTTAATGCAAGATAAAATACACAATAACGGAAAATAAGTTGAAATTTTTATAGATTAATTTAACATGAAGAAAACCTAACAGGAGAAAATTAATGTCAGCAGGATGTATATATGGTTTAAGCGCTCTACTGGGTTACCTTATTGGTTCTATTCCCTTTGGTCTCATTTTAACCAAAATGGCCGGTTATGGGGATATCCGAAAGATCGGATCAGGCAATATCGGTGCGACAAACGTTCTACGCACGGGAAATAAAAAGTTAGCCCTATTGACAGTTTTGTGTGATGCATCAAAAGCAGGTATTGCAGCGATAATTGCAAAAAGCATTTTTTCTGGAAATTACGCTGTTATGGCTTCTTTGATTGCTGGTGCTTTTGGTGTCATAGGTCATAATTTTCCAGTATGGTTGAATTTTAAAGGAGGCAAAGGAGTCGCTTCAGCATTTGGTTTTATTCTAGCGACATGTTGGCCAATTGCTTTGGTGGCGTTATGTATCTGGTTGACGATGGCTTTTATCTTTAAGTATTCTTCTCTGTCTGCTCTAACAGCAGCCGCCTTCGTTCCTATCCTATCATATTTTTTAGCGCCGTCGACAGAATATATATGGATATATACGGCAATTACTTTGTTGGTTGTTGCAAGACACCATGCAAATATCAGGAGATTGCTTAAAGGTGAAGAAAGTAAAATAAAATTGAAAAAACAATAAGAAATGTAAAAAAATTGAACAGGCAAAAATTAGTATCATATATTCAATTAATCAATACTTCTGGAATAGGGCCCATTAATTTCAGAAAAGCTTTAGCACGTTTTGGTAGTGCTGATAAAGCATTGGATTGGTTATCATCAAAACAAAAAATATATCCAAAAACAAAAGCAGAAGAAGAGGTAATGACAGCAGAACTAAAAAAGGTCGAAATCATTACCTTTGAAGATGAAGCTTATCCTTATAATTTAAAACAAATTGAAGATTTTCCGCCGATTCTCTACGCATTAGGTAACGTAGATTTACTTAAAAATACGAATGCGTTAGCCATCGTGGGCTCACGTAATGCATCAATAAGTGCCCAACGTCACGCTAGCAAATTGGCAGAAGAGCTAGCAGAAAATAATATTGTTATTGTTTCTGGTTTGGCAAAAGGAATAGATGCCGCAGCACATGAGGGAGCAAAAGACAGAAAAGGAGGAACAATTGCTGTTTTAGGGACAGGCATAGACATCATATATCCAAAAGAAAATGAAAAACTGTACCATGCTCTTGTTGATAAAGGGCTTATAATATCTGAATATCCGTTTCATACAAAGCCTCTGGCAACTAATTTCCCTCGCAGAAACAGGATTGTTTCGGGTTTAACGAAGGGAACATTGGTCATAGAGGCAGGAACTAAATCCGGGTCATTAATAACAGCTCATCAGGCTCTAGAACAAGGAAGAGATGTATACGCAGTTCCGGGTGCGCCTTATGATAGCAGAAATTCCGGTTGCAACCAATTATTAAAAGAAGGGGCGATTCTGGTTGAAACTGCAAAAGATATTTTAGAAAATTTCACTTTTACACAAGTAGAGTTTATATCTGGCAATATAAAACCGATAAAAACGCCGGATCTGTTCGAATATTCGCTTGACAACAGCGAAAATAATTCTGATATTTCAGGCAGCAAAAACGATGATTATGCAAAACTATTGTCGCTGATTTCTGCAACTGGGGAGGATATTGACGATCTGATACGTGTCAGTAAATTACCGGCAGAAAGAGTTTTGATGATGATTGTTGAAATGGAATTAGATGACAGAGTGGTTAGACTTCCGGGTAATAAAATTGCCAGGATTTGATGAGGTTGGATTATGAAATTAGTTGTTGTTGAATCTCCTGCAAAAGCAAAAACAATCAATAAATATTTAGGAAAAGACTATAAAGTTTTGGCGAGTTATGGCCATATTCGTGATTTACCAAGTAAAGATGGTTCAGTTGATCCGAATGAAGATTTTAAGATGGTATGGGAACTAAGTTCCGGTGGAAAAAAGCGCCTCAATGACATCATAACAGCGCTAAAAGATTGTGACACGTTAGTCTTAGCCTCTGACCCGGATAGAGAAGGAGAAGCCATCGCATGGCATATATTGGAAGAATTATCTTCAAAAAAGAAATTGGCCGGTAAAAAAATTGAACGTGTTGTTTTTCACGAAATAACCAAAAGAGCCGTTACGGAAGCTATTCAAAATCCACGCCAGATAGATGATAATTTAGTATCAGCTTATATGGCACGCCGTGCATTAGACTACCTTGTTGGTTTTACGTTGTCACCTGTATTATGGCGCAAACTTCCCGGTTCAAAATCAGCTGGACGCGTTCAATCAGTAGCCCTGCGTTTAATTTGTGAACGCGAAATGGAAATAGAGAAATTTAAGCCGGAAGAATATTGGACAATAGATGTTGATTTAGCCACAAAAGAAGACGCGCTTATCCCATCGCATTTGATAAACCTAGATGGCAAGAAATTAGAAAAATTTGATATCAATACCAAAGAAAAAGCAGAAGCAGCTAAGGCAAAAATAGAAGCACAGGATTTCAAGATTGCAAAAATAGAGCGCAAAAAAGCAAATCGATTCCCTGCACCGCCTTTCACAACTTCAACCCTTCAACAAGAAGCCGCACGTAAGCTTCGATTCCCTGCCAAAAAAACGATGCAGGTGGCACAAAAACTCTATGAAGCTGGTTACATTACCTATATGAGAACGGATGCAGTTAATCTCTCTGCTGAAGCCATTGAAGCATGCCGTGAAGCTATCTTAAAATATTTTGGTGAAAAATATTTACCTAAGACAGCCAAAGAATATAAAACAAAATCCAAAAACGCTCAAGAAGCACATGAGGCAATTCGTCCGGCTGATGTGATGAATACGCCTAAAAAGATGGAAGAAAAACTTGATGCGGATTCGCACAAATTATATGAGCTTATCTGGAAACGTACCGTTGCTTGTCAGATGGAGCCGGCTGTTTTGGATCGAGTTGTGATAGATTCTATTTCCAATGATAAGCAAATTTTATTGCGTGCCAATGGACAGGTTATTGCCTTTGACGGATTCTTAAAATTATATCAAGAAGGCAAAGATGATAATGATGACGATGATGAAAATCGTCTGTTGCCAAATGTAGAGGCAAACGATGCTGTTTCTAAAAAAGCAATCAAACCGGAACAACATATGACAACTCCGCCACCGAGGTTTACCGAAGCAAGTCTGGTTAAAAAACTTGAAGAGCTTGGCATCGGGCGTCCGTCAACGTATGCCTCAATTATCGCGGTTTTGCAAGAACGTAAATACGTTAAAGTTGAAAAAATGCGCTTTATCCCTGAAGATAGGGGACGCATTGTAACTATATTTTTAGAGAACTTTTTCAAAAAATACGTTGAATATGACTTTACTGCGCAAATGGAAGAATTTTTAGATGATGTTTCTGCAGGTCAGATGGAATGGAAAAAGCTATTAACCGGTTTTTGGACCAAGTTTTATAACACTATACAGTCCGTGCAGCCATTACAAGTAAGCGAAGTTATCAATAAAATCGATGAAGTTTTGGCTTATCACCTCTTTCCACCAAAAGCAGATGGTTCAGATCCGAGAGAATGTCCGGAATGTCACAAAGGTCATCTAAGCATCAAGCTTGGAAAATTTGGCGCGTTTTTAGGTTGTTCTAATTATCCGGAATGTAAGTATACTAAGCCATTAGTGGACACCAAGGATGAGGAAGATCAGGCCACAGAAAAATCACCGGCACCGGAAGATAGGGTTTTAGGTGTTCATGAGGGTCTAAATGTGTACCTTAAAAAAGGTCCTTATGGTTTTTATATCCAATTGGGAGAAGATGCCACCGCCACCACAGAAAAGCCAAAGCGCATTGCTTTACCAAAGTTCTTAAATCCTGAAGAGGTAACGTTTGAACAAGCAGAAACGTTGGTCAGTTTGCCCAAAGATATTGGTGATGGAATAACGGTAAATATCGGCAAATTTGGACAATACATTAAGCAAGGCAATAAATCATGTTCCTTAACTGGCGGTGATAATGTGTTTAACATAACCAAGGAGCGTGCTGAAGAATTGCTCAAAGGGGCAAAACCAAAAGCAGAAGCAAAAGTTTTAGGAACACATCCTAAGCTAAAAGAAGAAGTACAATTGGCGGTGGGGCGCTATGGTCAATACATTAAATGCGGCAAAAACAATTACCGCATACCAAGTGCCTTACATGGAAAAGATATTAGCCTAGAAGATGCCATTAAAGTGATTGATAATGAGAAATAAAAAACCCGCGAAGCTGTGCCCCGCGGATTAAAAGAGTTGTTAGTAAAAGTTTTTGACGTTACCTGTCGGAAAAGATGAGCAAATCCCCGTACATTTTCAAGTAAAAGGGAATCGCAGTCCCTCCGTTACAGTGTTCAACACAGCAGTATCTATCTAGCCAGGCTGGAATATCCCAATTAGGATTCGGGCGAGAGATACGGTGATAATCCAAAATCTCAAACGTGCGCAAGACATACTTCTTATTGTCGCTGAACAGCGAAATGTCACTTTCTTTGGCCAGCCTTGCATTTGGACATTGGCCAAAGTTATCCTTCAACCAACCTGCGATATTCTCCCATTCGATGGGTTCGTTAAAATGCTCGTCGGTCCAAGGTCTGGCGATATCCTTTGTCAGCGCCTTAAAGTGCAACATGGTGTTTTCGCCGATAACAACACCCACCAGATGCTCCTTTTCCTCTTCCAGAACATCATTTACAACCTTGTCGGTGCCGTCAGGATAGTGATACACCAAAGGCAGAGGAGCCTTGCTGCACAAAGGCTTGAGGTAAGCTTCAATATCTTCTGCTGTAAGCCCTATGGCTTTCCAATCGGCTGCCTTCTTGCAACACAGCGTGGCACACTCATTCCATTCTCCCCTTAAAAATCTAAGATAAGAAATCAGGCAAGAGAAGGGAGGTCTTTCGTCCTCCAAAAATTTAGCTCGTTTTTTTTCTGTCATAATAATTGATATTTAGAAATGTATGCAAATATATAAACTCAGAACCCTACTATACACGTAAAAGCAAATAGAGTCAACACTGAAAATTTGGCTTATTCTTATACTCTGTTAACCAACGGCACCTTCTAGCGAAATATCTATCAACTTTGCCGCCTCAATGGCAAATTCCATTGGGAGTTTTTGCATAACCTCTTTACAAAAACCGTTAACAATCAAACTAATGGCATCCTCTTCAGAGATTCCGCGTTGCTTACAATAAAACAATTGCTCATCACTAATTTTAGAAGTGGTCGCTTCGTGCTCCAATATAGCAGAATTACAGCTATTTTCAACATAAGGAACGGTATGCGAGCCACATGTTTTACCAATGAGCAAACTATCGCATTGCGAGTAGTTGCGTGCGCCTGTAGCATTTTTGCCAACCCTAACCAAACCTCGATATGTCTGGTCGGAAAATCCGGCAGAGATACCTTTGGATATAATCCGAGAAGTTGTGTTCTTTCCTAAATGAATCATTTTCGTGCCGGTATCTGCCTGTTGGTGATTGTTGGTCAACGCAACAGAATAAAATTCGCCTTTGGAATTATCTCCCTTTAGAACACAAGATGGATATTTCCATGTTACAGCTGAGCCGGTTTCTACTTGTGTCCAAGATACCTTTGAATTATCTCCGTCACAAAGTGCACGCTTTGTCACGAAGTTGTAAACACCGCCTTTGCCGTCTTTATCACCCGGATACCAGTTTTGTACGGTGGAATACTTAACCTCTGCATCTTTGTGGACCACAATCTCAACAATCGCGGCATGCAATTGGTTTTCATCTCTTTGCGGAGCAGTACATCCTTCAAGATAAGAAACATAGCTTCCTTCATCGGCAACGATAAGTGTGCGCTCAAATTGTCCGGTATTTTTGGCATTGATCCGAAAATAGGTGGAAAGCTCCATTGGGCATTTAACCCCCTTTGGAATATAAACAAAAGAACCATCTGTAAATACAGCAGAATTAAGTGCGGCAAAAAAATTATCCGTGTAGGGAACTACCGAACCAAGATATTTTTTTACCAACTTGGGATAGTCTTTAATAGCTTCTGAAATAGAACAGAATATAATACCTTGCTTTTTGAGCTGGGCCTTATAAGTGGTTGCAACAGATACACTGTCAAACACGGCATCAACCGCTACCACGCCGGCAAGCGCTTCTTGTTCTTTTAAAGGAATGCCCAGCTTGTTGTACGTTTCTAACAGCTTTGGATCAACCTCATCAAGACTTTTGGGCTTAGCTGTTTGTTTTGGGGCTGAATAATAGTATAAATCTTGATAATCGATCTTATCATAGGTGACTTTTGCCCATGTCGGCTCGGTCAATGTTAACCAATGACGATAGGCTTTTAAGCGTGTTTCAAGTAACCACTCAGGTTCATTCTTTTTATGAGAAATAAGACGAATAATATCTTCATTTAAGCCTTTTGGCGCAATATCAGCATCAATATCGGTTATAAAACCGAATTTATACTTGTCACCACTCTCGTCTTTGATTTCAGGTTTGTTACTCATAATTTGCCAGATTCCCATAACTAAACAAACATCTTATAAGCCATAGCTTTCTAAAAATCAAGAGGCGATTCGTGATATGTTTAACGAAATATTTAGGTCTTTGGTCTATAATGAAGAACAATAGCAGAGGAAAAACGATGAAAAAGGTTATAAGTATATGGCTTTCTGTTTTACTGTTATCGGGATGCTATGCCCGAAACGGTGGTATTCCTTTGTTTAATAATCACGGGTACCATTACACACCAAGTAGTGTTGAAGTACAAAGAGGCGATACACTTTATAGCCTCTCTAAGAAGTATGAAGTTCCTTTAAGAAGTATAATTGATGAAAATGGCCTGGCAGCCCCTTATACCTTAAATGTCGGTCAGGTACTACGTCTGCCGGTTCGCCAAACATACACAGTTGCCAAAGGAGACACGCTTTATAGTATATCCAGAAAATATAATATAGACGTAACATCGCTTAGCAAATTAAATGGTCTGAAAGAACCGTATGCCATCAATGCCGGACAAGTATTGGCTTTACCGGAAAGTGTTTCTGGTATGAGTGTAGCTAAACAAAACGAAAGTCACGGTATAACAAGCAGCTATAAATCTTATAAAACCGAGACAACACAAAATTATACAAGTGCAAAACAAGAACCAGTCAAAGTTGCCGCAGCAAATAAGCAAATTGCCAAAACTTCTTCGCGTAAAACCGTTTCAACTTATAGAAAGAGCAAATTTATTTGGCCGGTTAATGGCTCTGTCGTTTCCAATTTTGGTGCTGTGGGTAAAGGGAGAAAGAACGATGGTATAAATATCAAAGCGGCATTAGGAACAAATGTAAAAGCAGCGGATAAGGGAATTGTGGCCTATGCCGGTAATGAACTTAAAGGATTTGGAAATTTGGTTTTGATTAAGCATGCAGATGGATACATTACAGCTTATGCGCATAATGATCGTCTTTATGTCAAAAAGGGGCAAACGGTTCTGCGTGGTGAAAAAATTGCAACAGTAGGCACAACAGGAAGCGTCAATACGCCGCAATTACATTTTGAGGTTAGAGCGGGTAAAAAGGCTGTAAATCCACGCACATACCTGCCTTAAGATATTTTGAATAATACGGTACATAATTTTTCGTGGTAAATCTTAGAGTTTTAGGTTGTATCACGATTTTTTTTGGCTTAAACTCGCCTGAGCAAAGTTAATTTTAATGGAGAAAGATATGTTTATAACAGAAGCTATAGCAGCGACGGAAACGGCAGCAGTAGAGGCCAGTCCTATGAGTGGCTTTCTTATGCAATTAGTACTGGTTTTTGCAATCTTTTACTTTTTGCTTATTCGTCCTCAGCAAAAGAAAATGAAAGAACATGAGGATATGCTTAATGCCATCCAACCAAAAGATGAAATTATCACCGGCGGTGGTGTGTATGGTAAAGTGGTTAAAGCTGAAGACGATGTCTTAACAGTCGAAGTTGCTGAAGGTGTGAAGATAAAAGTTTCTCGCTCATCTGTTAAGGAGAACAGATCTGCTCAACCTGTGGAAGTTAAAAACAAAAAGAAGTAAGAGAGAGATAAATGTATAAGCTATCATTACAAAAAATAATCATAATTTTAGCAATATGTTTGGTAGGCATTTTCTATGCGGTACCAAACTTTGTTAAAAATGCAAAAACAACTTTGCCATCTTGGTGGCAACCGGTTAATCTTGGTTTGGATCTACAAGGCGGTTCAAGTTTATTGTTAGAAGTAGATTTGGACGCCGCATTAAAAGATAGAATGCAGAGTTTAGAAGATTCTGCTCGTATGGCCTTAAAGAAAGTACGTGTTCGCTATCAAGGCATAAAATCCGGATCGGATGGATTAAGGGTTCAAATAGAAGATGCTAATGCTCGTTCTAAGGCTATCACACCATTGCGTAAAATGGATGATGGTTTAACAGTGGCTGAAAAAGACGGTGCTTTAGTTGTGACATATGATGAACAAGCCTTAAATCAAATAAAGAGCAAGCTGGTTGAACAATCTATTGAAATAGTTCGCAAACGTATTGATGAGTACGGAACAAATGAGCCAATTATTCAAAGCCAAGGATATGGCAGAATTTTAGTACAACTTCCAGGTATTCAAAATCCTGAAGAAGTAAAGGTTTTACTCGGTAAAACAGCTAAAATGACTTTCCACCTGGTAGATAGTTCCACCACACCTACAGAAGCCAGAAGAGGTAAATTAAAGAGTTCATCACGTATTATACGTGGCTCTGCTGGTGAACAATATGTTATTGTTAGAAAACCGGCTGTTGGCGGTGAAACACTGACGGATGCCAGCGTATCTTTCCAAGATGGTGCGGCTGCTGTTAGCTTTAAGTTTAATAACTTAGGTGCAGAAAAATTTGGTGAAGTAACCAAAAATAATGTTGGAGAACAATTAGCAATTGTTTTAGATGACGAAGTTATTTCTGCCCCGACAATTCAATCTGCCATTACAGGTGGTTCTGGTGTTATTACAGGTAATTATACATCAGAAAGTGCCCAAGAATTAGCCCTCTTGCTACGTTCTGGTGCTTTGCCTGCTCCGTTGAACATCTTAGAAGAAAGAACAGTTGGTGCAGGTCTCGGTGCTGATAGCATAAAAGCAGGTGTGTTTGCTTCTATCATCGGCTTTATCGGTGTTCTTATCTTTCTGTTGTTGGCATATGGTTTGTTTGGTTTGTTTACTTCAATCACTGTATTCCTAAATCTGTTTTTAATGTTAGGTGCTTTGAGCTTGATTGGAGCAACATTAACATTACCTGGTATCGCGGGAATTATCTTAACAATTGGTATGGCTGTTGATGCAAACGTTTTGATTTTTGAACGTATGCGTGAAGAAGTCAAAAACGGTCGCTCAATTAAAGACGCTATTGAAACAGGTTTCTCTTTTGCCTGGGGAACAATTTTTGACTCAAATCTAACAACAGTTATCGCCGGCGGTGTTTTATTCTGGTTCGGTAGCGGTCCGGTTAGAGGTTTTGCTGTAACTTTGATTATAGGTATTTTGACCTCTTTGTTCACATCCGTTACAGTAACTCGCTTAATTATCACAGCGTGGTACAATCGTTTCAAACCAAAAGCATTACCGATTTAATTGGATAAGGAATAAAAAAATGACTATGTTAAAATGGATAACAAAAGATACAACTATTAATTTTATGAAGGCACGCAAGTTAACCTGTGTGCTCTCACTAACATTGATTATTTTATCTTGTTTGAGTATGTATTTCAAAGGGTTTAACTTTGGAATTGACTTTTCCGGTGGTGTGCTTATGGAAATCAAGTCTCCTAAAACCATCAATGTAGAAGAAATTCGTTCTAAGTTGAGTGTATTAAAGTTAGATGAATTAAATCTCCAAACCATTGGTGAAGCTGGCGATGAATTGATGATTCGTGCTCAAGCGGAAAATGCAAATGAAGAGGCTCAAAGAAAAGCAGTGGTCGATATTAAAGAAATTTTGGGTAATGAATATGAATACAGACGTGTGGAAAATGTTGGTCCGCAAGTAGGTAACGAGCTCAAAATGGCGGGTATCATTGCTTCTGTTTTGGCAATGATGGCTATCGCAATATATATTTGGATCCGATTTGAATGGCAATTTGCTTTAGGAGCATTAATCGGGTTATTCCATGATGTGATGGTTACAGTTGGTTTATTATCATTTTTCAGATTTGATTTTAGCTTAACAACAGTTGCTGCTATCCTGACACTTGTCGGTTATTCAATTAATGATACCGTTGTTACTTACGATCGTATCCGTGAAAATTTGAGAAAGTATCGTAAAATGCCTCAACTTGATTTATTAAATAAGAGCATCAATGATATCTTTTCACGTACGATTTTAACAGGTCTAACCACATTGATTGCTGTTATTCCGCTATATTTTTGGGGCGGTGATGCTTTAAAGAGCTTCTCCTTCACAATATTAGCCGGGTTAATCATTGGTACATATTCTTCCATTTATGTTTGTACAGCTTTCTTAAATTTGTTTGATTTACGAGCCGTTGAACATAGAGATGAAGGAAATTACTTTGGTACCATTGGCTAAGTAATTTTTACATAAAAAACTCAGTAATAAATCCCCACCATTTGGTGGGGATTTTTATGGTTATCAAAAATAGTTAGTTATAAATTCTATTTGCGGCAAATTTTTGTTTTTTAAGGCTCTTTTGGGTAATATGGCATACATCCAATGATTCTTCACAAGCTCTCTTAAATACTTCCTCTGCAAAGGCCATCTTAGCAACATGAGTAATAAACAGAGGACGCTCTAATTTTAATTTTCCCAGTGTTTCTTCCAGAGCTTCAAAACTATCGTAAATTGTTCCAACAAAGATCATATTTTCACTTAATTTATCTTTAATCGCTTTATTCATCTCATCATCCCTCATAAAAATAAAACCAAACATTTATGAAGTATGAAATATAATCTTTTTTTAAAGCTCTTAATATTGCTATATTGACAACGGTTTCAGATAAATAAAAAGTTTCAGATTATAAATTTTCGATTAAGCTGTTCGCTATGATGCTGTTTAATGCCATGCGAAACGGAGACGAAATGTTTTTTGTGCCAAGTGTCAATAACCATATCAATAATTTCATCATTTCTATCAGAAGAAGATGTGCCATGAAATCGGTTGGCTAAATCATAAATAACATAATTAGCAATGTTGACTTTATTCATCATAAAAACTCCCATAAATTATATCCGTAATATAACTCATTGTTTTTATGAAATAAAGGTTTATAAAACTAATGTCTATGTTTATAAAAGAAAATATCTTCTGGACAGCGCATTTTACATCAAAAGTTCTATACAATCACGTAAAAACTATCCCAGTTTCTTTCTTAGCAGTTCGTTGACCATTTGTGGATTGGCTTTACCTTGAGATTGCTTCATCACTTGTCCGACAAACCATCCCATTAAACCGACTTTACCACCACGATAGGCTGCGACATTTTCTGGATTCGCCGCCAAGATGCCATCTACAACAGCTTCAATAGCAGAAGTATCTGTTACCTGCTTTAAGCTTCTTTCCTCTACAATTTTTTCAGGATTTTCACCGGTTTCCACCATAATGGCAAAAACATCTTTTGCTGTCTTACCGTTGATTACTTCTTTTGTAATTAACTCAACCAAAGCACCAAGATTTTCCGCAGATACAGGGGATTCTTTTAATTCTAGCTTCTTTTCATTAAGCATAGCAAAGAAATCACCCATCAACCAGTTGGCAACCTTCTTTGCATCATGTCCTTTAGCTGCTTTCTCAAAAAAGTCAGCAACCTCTTTATTCTCACAGATAACCATAGCATCATAAGGGGTTAATCCAAGCTCGCTGGTAAAACGTTTTTTCTTTGCATCAGGTAGTTCCACCAGTTCATCCTTAATTTTATTGATGTATTCGTCTGTTAAGATAAGCGGTGGCAAATCAGGCTCCGGAAAATAGCGATAATCATTAGCAAACTCTTTTTTGCGCATAAATTTCGTAATTCCATTAACGGAATCAAATTGGCGGGTTTGCTGTTCCATAATTTCCCCTTTTTCGTACAGCTCAACTTGGCGTCTTGCCTCAAATTCTATGGCCTGCATAACAAATTTAACTGAGTTAACATTTTTAACTTCTGCGCGCGGACGCAATTCATCAGAACCAAGCGGACGAACAGAAATACTGGCATCGCAACGCATCGAGCCTTCATCCATATTGCCATCACATGTGCCAAGATAACGAACAATAGACCGAAGCTTCTTTAAAAAAGCACCCGCTTCCTCCGGTGAACGAAAATCAGGTTTTGTTACAATTTCCATTAATCCGACACCGGCACGGTTTAGATCAATATAGCTTTTATTTGGTGACATATCATGAATAGATTTACCAGCATCTTGTTCTATATGCATACGTTCAATGCGTATGGTCTTTGTTTTTCCATCTGGTAAATCAATATCTACAGCGCCTTCTCCTACGATTGGATATTGAAATTGGGTTATTTGATATCCTTGCGGTAAATCTGCATAAAAGTAATTCTTACGCGAGAATTCAGAATGTTTATTAATAACCGCATTTAAACCAAGACCTGTTTTAACAGCTTGATGAACACATTCTTCATTAAGTGTAGGTAACATACCGGGCATGCCGGCATCCACAAAGGATACATTTTCATTAACCTCATCGCCGAATTCTGTTGAGGCACCGGAAAATATCTTTGATTTAGAAATAATCTGACAATGGATCTCTAGTCCGCAAATAACTTCCCATTTCCCTTTTTCTGTTGCTATAATATATTCAGACATTCTTAAATCCTCACAAAATTTGCACCGCGTTCCAATTGATATGCCGTCTTAAAGATTGTTCCTTCATCAAAAGCTCTGCCTATTAATTGCATGCCAAAAGGAAGCCCATTTTTTGATAAACCTATAGGTAAACTTATTGCCGGTAGTCCTGCCAAATTAACTGAAACGGTAAAAACGTCGTTAAGATACATATTAATTGGATTTTCAAGCATTTTTTTATCACCAATAGCAAAAGGTTCAAACGGGCTTGTCGGAGTTAAGATAATATCGCACTTTTTGAGCGCTTCATCAAAGTCATTTTTAATTAAACGACGAACTTTTTGTGCCTTCAAATAATATGCATCATAGTATCCGGCAGAAAGCACATATGTACCGATAAGAATACGTCTTTTAACTTCCGCGCCAAAACCCTTTGTACGTGTATTGATATAAAGCTCATCCAAGCCATTACCATTAACGCGGTTACCATAGCGAACACCATCATAACGTGCCAAGTTTGAGGAAACCTCCGCCGGAGCGATAACGTAATATGTTGGCAAGGCATATTTGGTATGAGGCAAACTAATAGAAACAATCTCAGCACCTTGTGCTTTAAGAATTTCTGCTGCTTTATCCCAATAAGCCGATATTTCAGGATTTAACCCTTCTGGACGATATTCCTGAGGAATACCAACTTTTAAACCTTTAATATCCTGCCCGATAAATGAACTAAAATCTGGAACGTCAATTTTGGATGAAGTGGAGTCTTTTTCATCATACCCGGCCATACTATTTAAAAGAAGTGCGCAGTCTGTGACATCTTTACAAATAGGACCCGCCTGATCCAAAGAAGATGCAAAAGCTATAATTCCATAGCGAGAACACCGACCATAAGTTGGTTTAATTCCTGTAACACCGCAAAATGCTGCTGGTCCACGAACAGAACCTCCGGTATCAGTTCCGGTAGCTGCTGCACACATTTTAGCTGCAACAGCCGCTGCAGAACCTCCGGAAGAACCCCCAGGAACGAGTTTTACCTCTTTACTGTAAGGATTAACCACAGGACCAAAACAACTTGTTTCATTACTGCTGCCCATAGCGAACTCATCTAAGTTTAATTTACCTAAAAAGATGGCACCATCATCAAGCAGATTTTGCGTAACAGTAGATTCATACTGTGGTATAAAATTATCAATGATATGAGAGCAAGCAGTTGTGCGAATGTTCTTTGTACAGAACAAATCTTTAATACCCAAAGGAATTCCATCTAATGGAAGGTATGAGCCATCAAGGTATCTCTTTTCAGATTCTTTTGCTTTCTTTAAGGCAATATCCGTTGTTATTGTAACATAAGCATTATATTTTTTATTATCATCCATTTTAGCAATATAAGCATTTGCCAACTCAACAGGGGAAATTTCTTTGCTTCTGAGTTTTTTAAGTGATTCATTAATGGTTAGGTCTGTTAAATTTGTCATTGTTTTACTCCATAACCTTAGGAACGACAAAATAATCAAATTCTTTTGCCGGAGCATTAGCTAAAATTTCTTGCGGATTATGTCCTGCAGTAATTTCATCTTTTCGCAAAACCAAAGAACTATTGTTAACAGAAGTTAGAGGTTCTACTCCTTCAGTATTAATTTCGTTAAGCTCATCAACCCAAGCTAAAATTTTATTAAAGTCACGTTTTATTTCTTCAATATTATCTTGCTCTGCTCCAAGTCGCGCTAAAAAAGAGATTTTTCTTACGGTATCATTATCAACAGCCATGTGTTATTCTCCTAAAACTAATGGAAGTTTTTTATCACTAATCGTATTTTTTGCAAGCATAAATTTATAAAATAGATGTAATTTATATCTTTCTATGCTAAAAACACAGAAGAGGAAAGAAATGTTTATAGCTAAAACGTATAAATTTTTTGAAGATATTTGGTTCAAGCAGAACGAAAAATTACGTTTTCTGTTGGTAGGCGGTTTTAATACCGCAACCTCTTTTATAATCTATTACATATTTTTATATTTCACATCAGGGCGAGAGCAATTATCTTTATTTCTGATGAATTTGATTAACATAAACATTTCTATTACAACCATGCGTTATTATGTTTTTAGAAGTACCGGCAATTTCTGGAAGGAATATTTTAAAGCATTTTCTTCATACATTGTGCTTTATTTTATAAACATGTGGCTGTTAGCGCTCTTTGTCCGTATTGTTCATATAAAAGAAGCTCTTCCGGAGGGAAGTATCTTGTTAGATATTCCTAACTTAAATAAGGCGGTAGCACAAATTTGCTGTATAATCATAATTACAGTAATGACTTTCTTCGTACACAAATATTTCTCATTTAAAAAAGTATAGAGATGTATTTACCAAATATTAAACTTTGTATTATAGTCTATACTCGGAATGTAAGACAAACATTCTGGGGTCTGAAAACCTCTCATAACGCGCTAAGTATAGACGAAACTATACTGCCTTGCAGTCTGGGACTGGAAGGCGGTAGAATAAACCGTTGGCGGTGAATATACCGCACTATCGTTATGTAGTTTTCAGCTTCCAGTCATCTTGTCAGGATGGCTTTTTCTTTATGTGTTATCAAAGAAAGGAAGTTTGAGATGAAAAAATATTTATTACTCACAGGTCTTTTGGCTGTCTTGACCTTTAATAATGTTTTTGCAGATGAGTTATATTATAAAAATGGCAAATATTACACAGTAACCCCGCAAAATCATCATAATTCAGCATACAAAGAGTCAACATATCAAAGAGAACAACAACATTACCGTAAAATGACAAATGTTGATGCAAGAAAATATGAAGAAAGGCAGGTCTATCGTAATAAAGAGCAATCAACAGATAGGATTCGTCCATATATAGGATTCGATATAGCAAGAACAAAAATAAAGCCTGAAGACAACGAAGATAAAGAAGACTTTAAGCTTAATTTAACAGCGTTTAAAGGCATCATAGGTGCACGGATTAATAAAAATTGGAGTATTGAAGGATTCTACCAAATGACAGGAGAAGAGAAAAAATCACAGAAAATAAATCCATTAGATTTTTATGAAACCACAATTAGCTATAAATCTTATGGTGCAGATATAATTCGCTACATTCCTATTAATCAAGATTTTGAAATATTAGCGGCTTTGGGCCTGGGACAATATGACTTTGAAGCAAAAGCAGAATATCTGAGCGGCAAAGATAATCCTTATTATCCACCTATTTTACGTATAAATGAAAAAGAAAAGAAGGACTTTGACTCTTTAGGTATTCGATTAGGATTAGGTGTACAATATAATATAAATAACAATATTGCTGTTCAAGGTATGGTACGATATATTCATATGACAGATGATGATTATGTTAAAAATTTAACAGAGTTTTCCTTAGGACTCCGTTATATATTTTAATTTTACAAACTCTCATGAAAAAAGCCCTGCCAGAACAGGGCTTTTATATCAACACTTTTCTAAAAAGCTTCCCATAATCTTCTTTTTGCCGAATTTATCAAAATTAACTTCGCATTTATCTCCATCAACATCAGTAATCCGCCCATAGCCAAAGCTTGGATGATAAACACGAAGACCAATCAAATGCGATGTTTTCTTTTTCCGATAAGAATAATCATTCTGTGGTTGTTGATTGTATTCATCATAGTCAACATATTCATCATAAGCAACATTTTCATAGCTATCAAAATAGCCGTGTTTTTCCGTTTTTTTATGATAATCATATCCGCCGCTATACTGATATCCATCGCGACGGCTCTTATACCCATCACTATATTTTCTATAACCACGTTCACCACTATAAGCATATTCATCAGAATGCTGAGTTTTGGCATAACCGGTATTGTTAATCAACTCAATGCAGGCCGGCGGCAATTCATTTAAGAAGCGCGAAGGCATATTATTTTGCCATTGTCCATAAAGTTTGCGATTAAATGCCATGGTAATATAAAGAAATCTGCGTGCACGTGTGATGGCGACATAGGCTAAACGACGCTCTTCCTCAATGCTACCCCCATCTTCTTCGTCCAAACATTTCTGGTGCGGAAATAAGCCCTCTTCCCATCCGGGCAGAAAAACAACATCAAACTCCAATCCCTTAGCCGCATGAAGTGTAGAAACAATCACCTTATTACTGTTGTCATTGTATTCATTATCAATAACCAGGCTGACGTGCTCCAAAAAATCAGATAAATTCGGATAATTATCACTATCACTCATCACGTTAATAAGTTCTTTAATATTTTCGATTCGTCCCGGTGCTTCTACAGATTTGTCTTGTTCCAGCATGGTCATATAGCCGGATTCATCAACGACTTGTTCGGCAAATTCATCTAAGGAAACGGCTTGTTGAACCTTGCGCCATTCATTAATATGCTCCATAAAATTTTCTAAAGCATTTTTTGTTTTGCCGGAAAAAACATCTTCTTTTAGCATGTTAACCATGGCTTGATATAAAGGTATTCTATCAATTCTGGCATAATCTCGAATTTTTTCGACTGTTTTTTCACCGATACCTCTGGCAGGCTTATTAATAATTCGTTCAAAAGCCAAATCATCACTAGATTGTAAAATCAGACGGAAATAAGCAAGCATATCACGAATTTCTGCTCGCTCATAGAACTTTAGACCACCAACAACGCGATAGGGGATAGATTCTTTGATAAAAATTTCTTCAAAAGCACGTGTTTGTGAGGCTGTACGCACTAAAATTGCCATTTCATCATAAGAAATATCATCATACTTGAAATCTTTGATTTTTTGAGCAATATATTTTGCTTCATCATCACCACCGAAAGTGCTGACAACTTTGATTTTTTCATTTTTGCAATTAGAAACAGGGCTGTGTTCGGCGACTTTAAGCGTTTTTCCCAGCCTTCTGGTATTGTGGCTGATAACAGCAGAGGCAGCAGTTAAAATATTAGCGGTAGAACGATAGTTCCGTTCTAATCGGATGGTTGTTGCTTCCGGAAAATCTTCATTAAACTTTAAAATGTTTTCAATCTCTGCGCCCCGCCAAGAGTATATAGATTGATCATCATCACCCACACAACAAATGTTACGATATTTTTGAGAGAGCAGACGTAACAATAAATACTGCGTTACATTTGTATCCTGGTACTCATCAACCATAATATATTTAAAGCGTTCTTGATACTCATCAAGAACAGACTTATTCTCAGGATTCATCAGAATGTTTAAGACGTATAATAAAATATCACCAAAATCAACGCAATTTAATTCAATGAGCCGCTTTTGATATTCTTTATAAATAAACGCCGTAATATTGTTCTTATAATCACTCTCGACACTATTTAAGGAGATTCCTTTGTCTTTTAAGCGTGATATTTTTTCCAATACGGCCTGAGGAACATATTGCTTATCATCAATGTTATTTTCTTGTAATATCTTTTTTATAACTCTTTTTTGATCATCTTCACCTAATATGGTAAAATTGGGTTTTAATCCTGCAAGATGGGGATATTTTCTTAAAATTTTAACACAAATGCTATGAAAAGTACCCAACCAAACAGAATTAACCGTATCCCCAATAAATTGGCGCACTCTCTCTTTCATTTCATTGGCCGCCCTGTTTGTAAAGGTAACTACAAGGCAATTCCATGGATGTGCGTAATTATTATCTAAAATATAAGCTAATCTGGTTGTTAAAACCCTTGTTTTCCCAGTTCCTGCACCGGCTAAAACCAACAAAGGTCCTTCCGTCTTAAAAACAGCATCTTTTTGCTCGGGATTCAAATCATCAAGATAATCCGGCACCGGCTTTAGGGCGCTGATATTATCATAAACAGGAGAGTTTGTGTTCTCATTATTATCTTCAAAATCAAAAATGTTATTCATCTTATAAATTTTCTTGTTTTTTTACCAATAGAATCCTATATATGCTTTATAGCGTATATTTTAAGAAAGAAAAGTTTTTTATTGGCTTTTAGAACAGAAATAAAACATTTGGAGGGAAAATGAGTGAAATAAAAGAAAAAATCATCAGTTTGCAAAATTATCTGGATAGTCAAATCATCGGTCAAAAAGATTTGGTAAAAAAGCTGATAATTACACTTTTAGCCGATGGCCATGCTCTCTTAGAAGGTGCGCCGGGATTAGCTAAAACCAAAGCTATAAAAACACTCTCCAAATGTATAAAAGCAAGCTATAACCGTATCCAATTCACACCGGATTTATTACCTTCTGATATTACAGGAAGTGATATCTATGTCGCAGAACGTAGTGATTTTGAATTTCGTAAAGGTCCGGTTTTTGCAAATTTGGTTTTAGCAGATGAAATTAACCGTGCACCAGCAAAAGTACAATCTGCACTGTTAGAGGCAATGGCTGAAAGGCAAGTAAGTGTTGGAGGTAAGCAATATCAGTTGCCCGAATTATTTATGGTTTTAGCTACGCAAAACCCAATTGAGCAGGAGGGAACATACAACCTTCCTGAAGCCCAGCTGGACCGTTTTTTGATGTACATAAAAATAGATCAACCGGGAGCAGAAGTTGAACACAAAATTTTACAATTAGTGCGTTCAGAACAGCTTGGAAATAAAGAACAAAGCAAAGATTTTCAAGAATTTACAAAAACAGTTGGAAAAATTGCAATAGAAGATATTTTAGCGGCCCGACAAGAAGTTCTATCTGTACATGTTAGTGAAGCTTTAGAGGAATATTTGGTTCAATTGATCGTTGCTACGCGTCAACCAGTCAAATATGATGCAAATTTGAAAGATAAAATACTATACGGGGCAAGTCCTCGTGCAACAATAGCCCTCGATAGATGCGCCAAAATAAATGCATGGTTAGAAAACAGAGACTTTGTTACACCGGATGATGTACACGCTGTAATTTATGATATTTTGCGGCATCGTATTATTCTAAGTTTTGAAGCACAGGCAGAAGGTATCACTGCAGACGATATCATCACTTCTTTACTAAAATTGGTGCCATTACCATAGGGGTTAAGCTGAAAAATGTTCTTTAAAAAAAGAATAACAGAAGAAAAGACATCTAACGGATTATATGTTGATCTGGAGGATCTTATTGAGCAAAGGAAATACCTTCCTTACATAAAACAAAGGCACAATAATATCACTTCAGATCAAGCCGGTGATATTCGTTCCGCTTTCAAGGGACGAGGTATGGAATTTGATGAGGTCAGGACATATGGTTATGGTGATGATGTCAGAGATATTGACTGGCGCGTGACTGCCCGCAAAAATGAAACCTATACAAAGGTTTTCTCTGAAGAAAAAGATAGAGAAGTTTATGTTATTTTGGATTTATCACCATATATGATTTTTGGCACCAAAAAGGAACTTAAATCCGTTGCTGCCTCAAAATTGGCGGCTCTTCTTGGTTGGCAAAGTGTGGTTAATAAGGATAGATTTGGTTTAGTTATATATGATGGTCAGCAAACAAAAGTATTTAAGCCGCAAAGTAATCATAAAAATCTAATGGCCATATTAAAAACCATCTCAGAAACCAGTAAAGAAATATTAGAAAAAAATACGCCAACCAATGGAAACATAGAAGAACCATTAAAATTTCTCCAATATGGTATAAAAAGCCGGGCTATGGTTTTCATATTAAGCGATTTCAAAAATATGAGTAATGAAGCTTTGAAATCTCTAGTAGCACTAACAAAACGTTGTCGAGTGTATTGCATCAATATATATGATATCTTGGAAGAAATTCCGCCTATGTCCGGAGAATATATGGCAGAATATAATGGGGAAAAATTAATTTTTGACTCAACACCAGACGTTTTTAAAAAGACCTACTATGAATATTTTGCGGAGAAAAGGCAAACAATGAGTAATTTTTGCAAAAAATTTGGTTGCCAGTATATTAATGTCAGAACGGATAAACCTTTATATAAACAATTAAAAATATTATAGATGGGACTATTTATGAAAAAAACACTGAACATAATTTTTATATTTTTAATCTTGCTTTCAGGTATTTATTTCTGGTTGCAAAATAGAATAACAATAAGTGTTGTCATCCCTGTTTATAATGCTGAAAAATATTTAGCCAAATGCTTAGATAGTATTTTCATCCAATCCGGTCCGTTCGAAGTTATTGCTGTCAACGACGGTTCTACAGATAATTCTTTGAATATTTTAAAGCAATATGCGGCAAAGCATTCTAACATGAAAATTATAGATCAACAAAATCAAGGTATTTCCGTTGCGCGTAATGCCGGCATGCGTGCGGCAAAGTATAAATATATAACTTTTATAGATAATGATGATTGGTGGGAACCGGATGCTTTTTCAATAGTTCGCAAAGTGCTAAGAAAAGATAAACCGGATATTCTTTTAACAGATTTTTATGATGTTTATGATCGTCAGTGGGTAAAAGACACCAGGGGCGAAGAAGCCGCAAGAACTGTTCCGGAAGAAAGCAAGTTTCCTAAACGCGATATAGAAAAACTGTCGCTATTTTCTCCTTTTTATGCCAAAGATGCTATCAGTGACTTATATTATGGCGGCACATGGATCATTCATAGTTTCTTTAAGAGAAAATTTTTAATAAATAATGGGTTGGAATTTCCCAACAAGATTGATGTGGCAGAAGATTTAATTTTTTTATTTCGAGCCTATGCCTACAATCCCTTAATATCTAGTATAAATAATCCTATTTATGACTACTATAATCGTGTCAGTAGTGCTTCAAAAGGCCTGAAAACGTTAGCTATTTTAAAAGAACGCATTAACTATATGCGACAAACCAAGGAATATCAAAGATCTCCCCGGTATATACAAATGTATATAGATGATAACTTTGTTGGTGTGACATTTCTTTGTATAGCTAATCTGCAAAGACATGGCGTTCCTCTTTCAGAGGAAATAGATAAAATCTATAATGTTTATGCAACAATGTTTAAATATAACCAACAAGAACTCAAATCAGCGCGTAATTATCAAAAACTGAAATCATTACTACAGCAAATGGGAATTAATGTTCCCCTTTAATGCACTCATCACCAGTGAAGAATCCTTTATGCGCTCAATGTTAGCCCCAACACCTTTGAGCTTTTCCTCTAGCTTTTCATACCCACGGTCAAGATGATAAACTCGGTTGACAATTGTTTCGCCTTCAGCAACCAAACCAGCTAAAACTAAAGCAAATGAGGCGCGTAGGTCTGTTGCCATAACCGGTGCACCAGAGAGCTTTTTAACACCACGCACAATAGCAGAAGCGTGACCATGGATATTTATGTTGGCTCCCATTCTACACAATTCCGGAACATGCATAAACCGATTTTCCCAAATAGTTTCAGTGACAAGAGAAGCTCCCTCAGCAACAGTCATTAAAGCCATGAATTGTGCTTGTAAATCTGTTGGAAAACCGGGATAGTAATCCGTGTAAATATCTCCTCCGACGATTTTTCTTCCTTGACCATCAATAATGATAGAATTATCCCTTTCTTCTACACCTATTCCCATTTTTTCCAAAGTACGAAGTGGTTGTTGTAAATGTTCTGCACGCGCATTAACTAATTCTATTTTCCCCTTTGTAATTGCAGCAGCAATAGCATATGAACCGGTCTCGATTCTATCGGCAATAACAGTATGAGTTGATCCATGCAGTTCTTTGACACCTTCAACGACTAACATAGAAGTATCTTTACCGGAAATCTTTGCCCCCATTCCTACAAGTAGGTCAATCAGATTTCCAATTTCAGGCTCTTTCGCTGCATTTTCGATTTTTGTAATACCATTTGCTAACACTGCTGCCATTAAAATATTACATGTCGCCCCGACAGATGCTTTGTTAAATATAATATGACACCCTTTAAGTCCATTGGGAGCATCTGCAATAACATATCCGTTTTTAATTTCAACAGTTGCGCCCATCTGCTCTAAGGAAGACAAGTGAATATCCATTGGCCGAGCCCCAATAGCACATCCTCCGGGTAAGGAAAATTCAACATGATGAAAGCGTGTCAAAATAGGACCTAAAACATAGTAAGAAGCACGCATTTTTCGTACAAAATCATAAGGAGCAATAAATTTTTTAATATCGTTTGCTTTATAAGTATAAGTTTTTGTAGGATGACCAGCATAAATTTCTTCTTTTTCGGTAGTCTTAAGACCCATATATTCCAGCAAGCTATTAAGAAAAGTTATATCAGATAATGCTGGAACGTTCTTTAAGACAACTTCTTCAGAAGTTAGCAAAGAGGCACAAACCAGAGGTAGAGCAGCATTCTTTGCTCCACTAATATAAATTTTTCCACACAAAGGTTTGCCCCCTATAATCTTTATCTTATCCATAGACTCATCCTTTCAATTAGAAATTACTTACTCTCTTTTTTCATTTTTAATTCCTGTTCCTGTTTTTTTCTTTTCTCTAAATTCTTTTTTAAGGCCTTTGCCTCTTTTTCAATACGAATAGCTTGCCTTGTTTTTGTATTTTTCATAGTACCTCCATATAAAGTAAGTAGATAGTACAATATAATTGTATATAAATCCTTAAATACCAAAGAAAATAACTAAATTTTATTAACGTAAAAACATTCACTTAACATAAAAAGAATGCAAAGAAAAAAATTTTTCTTGCAATAATAAAAAAACATGTTATAAACGCTTTCATCAAATAATGCGGGTATAGCTCAGGGGTAGAGCGCAACCTTGCCAAGGTTGATGTCGTGGGTTCAAATCCCATTGCCCGCTCCAATGCAAAAGGTCACCTTAAAGGTGACCTTTTTATATTACTAGAAAATACAAAAAAGGATTCATGAAGAAAATAAAAATCCGTTATTCTTTTTAGCTAAAATAAAAAAGATGTTTAGATTCAACATTATTTTAATGAAAAATGGAAAATTTTATTTATACTCCCAAAGGAAAGATAGTAATAAATTTTTTAATAGAGGAACTAAACAATGAAGAAGTGGCTGTTGAGTTTGTGTATGGTTTTAGCTCTTATTGCGTGTGATAACAAAAAAGAAACAAAACAAACAGATAACAGACCGGTCGTTAAAATAGGTGTGATGTTACCAATGAGCGGTGAAATGGCCGAGTTTGGCCAAAATAGCCGTTATGCGGTTGAATTTGCAGCTGAAGATCATAAGAATTCCCCTATAAAATTTGATATTATTTTTGAGGATGATACATTTACCTCATCTCGCGCAGCAATAATTGCTAACAAATTCGTAAGTGTAGATAAAGTCGATGCAATAATCAGTTCGTTTTCACCAATGGGTTCAGCTGTATCACCAATAGCTGATAAAGCTAAAGTTCTTCATATTAGCATATCTAATGCAGCTAATATTGCCGAAGGTGATTTGAATTTTACTGATTGGCAGCAAGTTGATATCGCGGCTGAAAAATTAGTGGATTATTTAGTATCGCAAAATTGCAAAAAAGTAGTGTCTTTTAATCAGGAAACAGTCGGCAACGAAGAAATGCGCGTAAAAACTAATCACTTTTTGAATGAACGCGGCATAGAGTATAAAGAATTTAAATTCAATCCTGATAACCGTGATTTTGCACTTATGATTCAAAAAGCTTTAGCTTTTGAAGCTGATTATTGGATTTTGAACAGCTTTTCTCCGGGACAGGATATTCTGCGTGAAAAAATGATTGAACAGAAGATTGATATTCCGGTGGTTAATATCCAATGCATGAAATTGACTAAAAATTTGCAATTGTTTGAAAATCAGGTGTTTGTTGATGCGCCTGATGGGGATGAGAGATTTATTGGGCGTATGGCTAAAAAGACGTCTTCAAAGGTGTTAAATATTGCGGCTTATGCTTATGATATAGTCAATCTTATCATGACAGCTAATGAAGACTTTTATGCTAAAAATGGTAGAGTCGCTAACGATTATGAAATAGCGGAAACCTTAAAGAAAACAAAATTTTATAATGGCATTGTTGGACAATTAGAAGTTCAGGATAACGGAATTATAAAATCACCGTCGGTTATAAAGAAGATTATCAATGGTAACGCAGTTATACTTGATGACTAGTTCTTTGATTTTATAAAGGTTGTCGTTAATGCCGTAAATATTTTTAATTCAGCGCCGTGTGATCTTAAAAATTAACATTACTAAACAACCGATGACTGGGTATATCAAAGCCTTCGGAGTTAAATTCAACGACATAAACTCAATAGCCAAGATAATACCAATGTTTATAATGGAACCATAGAATATTTTTCTTTCGGAAATGCGTAAAAAATTTCCCAAAGCAATAGGAGATAATACTGATATGTATATTAACAATGAGGTAAGCGTTAAAAATAATATTTTATTGAAGAATAACGCAATAAGTATTGCTGTAACATAAGTAACGAAAGATGCTGTTTTTATATTTTTAGAGGCAGATTTTTCTCTTGAAAGAGGTTTTATAATATCGTTAGAAATAGATGTTATTGCATTCAATATATAAGAATCCAAAGTTGAGGTAATGGCTGCTAGCGATGCGATAATAGCTAAAAAGCCAAATTTAGGAAAGTTATTCTTAAAAAATAAAGGAACGGCTTGTTCCGGATCTAATAACCCTATATTATTGTTACCCAAATATATACCAACATAGGCAACACTTACAGTAATAATAGAGTAAAAAATTCCGCCCATAATCAAACCTAGCTTCCCGTTTCTTTGGTTTTTAGCAGATTTTATTCTTAAATTCACATCTTGAGATAACGGTATAAATAATATCGGAATCGAAAACAAAACAATATAATCAAGCGGCATAGTTGTAAATTGATGCGAAATTAAAGTTGCTGTTAACTGATTATGATTTTCAATGATAAAAAATAGAATTGGCGCAACCAATAAGCAGATAATCAACACATACTGCAAGACATCTGTTTTAGTAACGGAATTAAAACCACCCCAAAATACATACGAAAATATGAATGTGGAAACGATAAAGGTGATCAATAAAGGATTAATTGCAGGAAAATAAGGACTTAATAGTTTTGATAAGGCAACAAAATTAGCAGCAACAATAAGGATAAAAGTAAACGAGGTGATTATACCTATTAAAACCGTTAGTTTTTTATAATTAGATGACAGCAAATCAGATATGGTCGTGCCCTTATCATCTCTATATATCTTATACAAAGCTAATACTATCATAAGACCTAGCATCAGAGAACAAGGGTCAATTAAAGCATACCACTTGAACACATACCCAATTGATGCAGTTGTGAGTATGGTTGCTCCACCGGCAAGAGTCATGCTTATACCGGTAGCTATTATAAACCAATTGAGTTTGTTCTTGCTCATCGTAAATTCGGAATAGGATGCCATATTGCTCCTTTTCACGAGCAACCCAATGACCACGAAGCTTAGTAATGAAGCTAAAATTATAAGTTGTGTTGCGTTCATAGTTCTTTCTTTTCGTCCTACTATAACAAGTCTTTACTCTATATATTGTTCCAAAGATTGTCAATTAATTTTTCACTTCTCTTGTTTTGATATTAAGGTATAATTGTCTCATATTTTGTAAAACTAACTAAATTTTAAGTAATAACTATTAACATAGTGGAGAAGAAATAGCAAAAGGATACTAAAATGAGTTTTTTTAATAAAAATGAACAAGAGAACAATAAGGTAGTACGAACCCCTACAATACAAAGTAGTGCTGCTCTGTTACATAAAGAGGGAAGAAGTCAAATTAAAAAAGAAGAGAAAGTAGTTGTATCTGCAGATTCTAAAACAATCAATGATGTAGACTTTTCTGATTTATACATTACACCAGAAAAAGTTTGTTATATCTGGGGTGGAACAAGTAATAGCGGCCTAAAAGAAGTAAGCTATAGTGACCTAGAAGAATTTATGGAAGCTGTTGCAAAAAAATATGAAGGTGTCAGCAGTTATTCGCTACGTTATAAGGGGCAAGATTACCGAATTGAAAGAAGCGTGGCAATAGGGGGAGAACAATTTTGTGCTCGTAAAATGCCTAAGACTATTCCGGAAATCGAAAGCTTAGGACTTCCTAGTGGAGTGCTGAAACAATTGATGAAATTGGCAGATAAGAGTGGATTGATTTTGTTGGCTGGAGCAACCGGATCGGGTAAAAGTACAACTATTTCATCACTATTAAAAAGATATTTAGAAACCGAAGGAGGATATGCCTTTACAATTGAGGATCCGGCTGAATTACCTTTAGATGGAGTCTATCAAACACCGAGGGGAGATCTTGGTTTATGCAAACAAACCACCCCACCAAATGGAGTTTGGGAAGATGGTATTAAACAGGCGTTACGTTCAATGCCGAGATATATATACTTAGGAGAGATAAGATCAGCAGAATCAGCAGAAGAATTGCTGAGAGCTGCAACCTCTGGTCACCTTGTTTTTTCAACAATACACTCAAACAATGTTAGTGATGCAATAACCGCTATGGTTAAATATGCCGCATCAGGAAACGTTAGTGAGGATATGGCTTATGAGCTTATGGCTAATGGACTTTTGGCTTGCATACATCAAAATTTAACAGGTAGTCCAAGACACTTAAGAGTGGAGTCGTTATTTGCAAATCCGAATATAAATAAAGGATGTGCCGTACGCTCAATGATTAGGAGTGGAAATTTACACATTGCCACAATCATAGAAACACAGAAAGCAAAATTGGAAAAAGAGTTACCTCTATTTGATTAAACCAAAAAAATACCGCCATACTATTTTATAGAAGGCGGTACAGGTCTGTTAAGTAAATATATTCAAGGGGGTTTATCCTTTCCTATACAAAAATTATATCATAAAAAAGTTCCCAACGCAAGCAAAAAAGGATGGGATAACTTCGTGGTGTCATAAGTTAATAAAAAACAATAATAAAAACAGGAAGATAGGGTAAGGTAAAGAAGTAATAATAAAAAAAAGGAAAATTTTTAAAAAAAAGTATTGACTTTAGGAAAATAGTAACATATAAAGCGTTTCACCGGCTGACGAAAG
>JBGUWS010000020.1:0-4632 GCA_045221335.1 Alphaproteobacteria bacterium
CGTCAATGTTGTCTTACCATGGTCTACGTGACCAATCGTTCCGATATTGCAGTGTGGCTTACTGCGTTCAAACTTCTCTTTTGCCATGAATCTATACCCTAAAATCTAAAATATTGCGTTATCATAGGGCCTTATTTGAAAGTAAAATTGGAGCGGGTGAAGGGAATCGAACCCTCGTAATAAGCTTGGAAGGCTTCTGCTCTACCATTGAGCTACACCCGCTCAAACCAAAATAAACACTCAAACAAAAACCTATGCTTGTTAATGCGAGTTTATAAGTGGTGGAGGGGGATGGATTCGAACCATCGTAGACGAAAGTCGACGGATTTACAGTCCGTTGCATTTGACCGCTCTGCCACCCCTCCGCTAAAGTCGCATGAAAGGAAAAGAACAAAATCTCAAACCTAACAGTGGCAATAAAAACTTATTTTTCTGATAATGTCAATAAATTTTTTTATCAATTATTAAAGTTTTTTCTTTATTATATTCCCATTAAACAAAAGAGAGGGATACACCATGCCGAACATATTAACCGAAAAGAATAATCCCAAAACGCGCAACATTGATATTATACCGACATTAGAATTAGTAAAAACCATAAACAGCGAAGATAAACTTGTTGCAAAAGCTGTTGAAAAAGCTTTGCCCGATATAGCCAAAGCAGTAGATATCATCACAGATTCGTTCTTAAAAGGTGGCAGATTGGGTTATTTCGGAGCAGGCACAAGCGGTCGATTAGGTGTATTAGATGCCTCCGAATGTTGGCCGACATTCTCCGCACCTGACGGCTTGATAACAGGCTTTATAGCCGGCGGAGATTATGCCTTGCGCCATTCTATAGAAGGCGCAGAAGACAGCAAAGAAGAAGCCCTAAAACACATTCATCAATTTCGTCCAACCAAAAAAGATGTCGTCGTCGGCATTTCAGCAAGCGGCAATCCGAAATATGTTTTAAGCATATTAGAACAAGCAAAGAAAAAAGGGGCCAAAACAATCGGTGTTACATCAAACCCCGAAGCCAAGCTAAAAGAATTTGCAGATATCACCATCACAACCATTGTCGGTCCGGAGGTTATCTCCGGTTCTTCCCGAATGAAATCCGGCACCGCACAAAAAATGGTACTAAATATGCTTTCAACCGCCTCTATGGTAAAAATCGGCAAAACCTATGGCAATTATATGATTGATTTGCAATTAACATGCGATAAACTCATTGACCGTGGCACGCGTATCATTTCTGCTATTTGCAATATCCCGATGACTACAGCCAAGGACTACCTGACAAAAGCAGATAATAACGTTAAGCTGGCATGTGTGATGTATCAAAAAAACTGCACCAAAGAAAAAGCAGAAAAATTGCTAAAAAAACACAACGGTATTCTAAAGAAGGTATTAACTGATGAAAAAAGCTCATAATCTTAAAGAAAGCAACACCAAAAACAAAGACCAGCTGATTATCTACGGTCGTCACGCGGTTTTAAGCGCGCTTAAAAATCCGCATCGCCACATACAAAAATTAGTCGTAACCTTAGAGAACCGTAAAGAAGTAGAATCGCTTTATCCGAATATCACCATCACAACCGCCGACAAAAAAGAGTTCACTCGTATGTTAGGCGAAGACGCCGTACATCAAGGATATGCGCTTTATTGCTCTCGTCTTGAAACTTATGACATAACAGATCTGATTGCTCTTGCCCAAGATAAAGAGCGCTGCCATATTTTGATTTTAGACCAGGTAACAGATCCGCAAAATATCGGTGCAATCATTCGTTCCTGTGCCGCCTTTGAGACCTTAGGCTTAATCATGCAAGATAAAAATGCCCCTTTAGAATCAGGTGCGATGGACAAGGCCGCCGCGGGCACAATAGAATTCGTTCCAATAGCCCGTGTAACAAACTTAAGCCGCGCTATAGAAGATCTCAAAAAAGCCGGTTTTTGGATTATGGGCATGGATGGCTATGCCAAAGACACCATTGATAAAATCAATAAATCCGGAAAAATTGCCATTGTTATGGGCTCCGAAGGCAAAGGTATGCGACGCTTAGTCCAAGAAAATTGTGATTCATCGGTAAAATTACCAATTTCTGATAAAGTCGAAAGTCTGAACGTTTCAACAGCCGCAGCCATCACCCTATATGAATTAAGCAAAAACTAGCCCTGTTTTTTCTGTTGCAAAGCCCTAAAAAATGTGATATAATTTCGGTGTTGACAGAAATTTTTGGGTCTATAGATATGAATATTATTTAAGGGTTTTGCTCTTAGAAGTGTTTATGCTTGGTCAAAGATTTCTTGATGCCGTCGTTGGGAAACTCTCTTCGATGTATTTTTATTTTTCAAACTTCAAATTAAATGAAAAATTTCAAGAATCTTTGCGTGAGGATTATCTGCTGGGTAATCCGCACTGTCGCCCCCACGTGGGCAATCGAGAAAGGCATCCTGAGGTCAAGAAAAAAGCGCAACGGCCGCTGGGTTGACAACAAGTACGCAACCCTTCTCTGCCCCAAGGTAGAGAAGATCGTTGAGTATTTCCACAATCACCACCTGATCAGCGAGGCATTTTTGGTGAAACGTGTGTGGCCGGCAGAGCTGGTATCAAAACTCTTTGCTGACAAGTACACGTATTTCAACTCCAACGGAAAAGTCGTGTATTCCGAGGACGGAAATGTTGTCAAGGATGCAGGCTACTGCTTCAACTTCCTCACGCTGGCGCCTTTTGCCACCGAAGCGGACTTGACAGCACTCATCACTTGGGCGCCGAACTACATAGTTCGTGAGGCCATTAAAAGAGCCAAAACGCCGTCTAGCAAATGGCTGATGGCTAATGTGTCACCGTCTTTGGCGATAGAGCTACTGACACATGCTCTGATAACCCTCAACGGGTTGTCCTTCGAGCAACTGTTGGAACTGTTGTCCTTAGAAAAAGAGCAGCTTGACACCTACTTGGCAATTGCAGTTGGGAAAAACCCGGAAAGGTGGGCCGCTGATGTCATGTGTTACGTTGGTACATCACATATCAACGATGGTGACTACGAAAAGGCCTACACTGCGGCCTTTAATGCCGTAAAAAAGGTCGACATGAGCCGTTGGCTCTCAATGTTTTTCTATCATGATTTCAACAAGTTCATCTACTTGTTGAATCATTACAATGAGTTGAAAGACAAGGAGAATTACCTCCTTGAGACAATCAATGTACTTCGATGTCTCAAAGAGGAAGACCTTGAGGCAAAAGGTTTTGCCTCCTACAAAGCAGACGTGAACGCTGTCCTTCTTTCAGAGGTGTATGCCTCCAAAAGAAACATCAGCGAGCTCCAGAGGGTTGCAGAAGCAATCAAAAAAAACTGGAGCAAGCTTGAATGTCTGCTTGGACGACAAGCCCTGTTCGAGTTTGTTATTAATTATGGTGAGAATTTCGCCTTCTTTAATAACATTGCCAGAACGGAAGAGGAGGAAAAAGCGGTACAAAAACAAATCATCGAGAGAGGCCAGCTTTACGACTATTTTCCGTTCGCAGAATGGAACGCGGAAATGCAGAAGAAAGCCATCCAAAAGATGGTTGACATGGGTTCTCTCCCAACCTCTCGGTTGGAAGAACTGAGCGAACCGCTTCAGGCTTTCGCCAAAGAGAGGTTACAAGTCGCCTCCGAGCTTAAGGCCGTACAAAAAGATGCGTATGGCTTAGAGCAGGCCATCAGTGAAGGCATGGTCTTCCTCCCGGAGGTGGAAGCTCGTCTGGTGACGAGAGATGATGAGAGCGCTATCCAAAGCGCAATCATCGAATATATCTCCAGGCATAAGATGAGCTTGATCGCTTGGCGGGCTCTGGTGAAATTCCGCTCCTCTTATGGGGTGAACTTCTCTTGCAAGAGAGTGCTCGCCCATGTAGAAACATGGGGTTTAGAGGGAGAATACCTACTGGCCTTACAAGGGTCACCCTTCTACAGCTCTTTGGCAGGTGCATACACTGCCAAACAGCGCGCCAAGGTAGACGAAAAGACTAAGACAGAGGAATAAGAGAGCAACTTAAACCTTAAATGAGAGAGAGGGAGGGGCAGCACCAGGCTGCCGCTCCCTCTTTTTTTTTATTACCAAACCTGAATTGAATTTACTCATTAAGAAAGTTTAACAAATAGACAAAAATTAACATTCGGTTAACAACTTATTACCAACTGGTTAATATTCACATGTTTTCCGATTCGCAACACATATTTTTTAATTCCTGCAAACCCTTGTACTGACTCGTATTTCCCCTTCTCAATCAAAAATATTAACCATTTTTATACAAAAAAAATCTTTACATTTCACCTTTTCTATGTTAGAAAGGCAACGAGGTGTAGTGGTTTATCATCAACAACTCACAGGGAAACAAAATTATTCATTTCAAAACAATATGTTAGAGGAATGGATAAAGGAGAGAAAATGAATAATATTAAAAAATTTGTATGCTTAGGATTGGCAACACTGACGTTCTTTATTGCTAATCCTTGTTCTGCTGAAGCAGCAACCAGGTTAACGCCGGAGCACATATACACGTGGGCGCGAGAAGGCAATACCGGATTAATACGGAAATACCAGCGATATATCAACTTACAGAACAACCGCCACGAGACGGCGATATGTATAGCCCAAAGGTAT
>JBGUWS010000021.1:0-3253 GCA_045221335.1 Alphaproteobacteria bacterium
TTAGTGAATAATACTTGTTTGGTGGCATTAGATTTATACCATCGGGAATATAATTAATAAGTTCACCTTCATGTCTTAACAAAAACAGATCTACTTGATATTGAGTAACATCAATGTTCTCCAAAATACCGAGAAGAGATTTTTCAGCGCCTCCAATATCCATGGAATGAGCCATGATAAAGATACTTTTCATATTATTTTATCACCTTATTTAGAACTGTAGTTACTCCTTTCATCGCACAAGAAGCTACAAATGAGATAGCAATTGTTATTGAAACTAGCAACAAGAATATCGCCAACGGATATTTAGCAAAATAAATCCATAAAGATGAAACAAAAAACATATGGGTAAGCCAAATATTGGTCGAGTGTTTTCCCAAAAACATAAAAGAATTTTCAACCCATTTTGGTTTTTTCCAAAGAGCAAACATTGTAATGATAATAAAACCGCTAAGCGGTGCAAAGAAAACGTTTGGGATAATAAATGTTCTGGCAAAAAACAATCCAAGTATAAGCAAGCAGGAAAAAATACATCTAACAATAAACGGAATTTTGATCAGTAACTTACGGATATTTGTAAAGAATAATATCTTAGCCATTACCGCACCAAATATGTACTCAAAAAAAGTCATGCCAAACGGGCCGAAGCGAACCAAAAAATAGTTTTCGGTCGATAAATAAAACCTAACGTAAAATGCGGTACAATAGATAAAAAACGATATAGAAAGAATCAAGACAGGCGGCAACTTGTATACTGCTTTTAAAACAAGAGGAGATATCAAAACTAACAGTATATATGCCCAAAGATACCACCAAGCGCCGTTATAGTGCATATCAAAAAGAAACATTGTCCCAAGAAATTCCGATACGGATCCCGGCATAAAATCTACGTGCCCAATAATAATGCTCACGATTGTGGAAGCAAACAATATCAGCCAAAAGTTGATTAATAAAATCACCAGACTCTTTAATCGTTTTTTATAATAATTATTTTGGTCAAAGAGTTTCAAATGTCCGTATCCACTGCAAAACGCAAAACCAAAGACACAAAAGTCAGATAACTGTGAAAAACAGAAACATACAGGAGTGTTACCAATAAACAGTATAGGTTCATATAGCCCCACATAGTTTTTACTAAACAGATGCAAACAAACCATTGCGATAACCGAAAGCCCCTGCAGCATCTTTGTATCTCTTTTTGAAAGCTCCATAATTCTTACCGTTTAAAGAAATCTATTCCCAAAAACCTATGCGCAATTCTTGTAATCTTATTTCGGAATATCATTCTTTTATTCATCCAGCTTTTTCCATACCAATGAATCGAGTATGTATTATCAGTTTTTTTTAACACGCCTGTGTTATCATCAAAAGGATTGAAATACTCTTTCGGATAAAGAACAACTGAATCTATATCCTGCATCATTCCATTTATTATAAATCCATGCTTGGAAAGAGCTTTTGTGTTTAGCGACGGACATCCAACCGTTCCGTGTAGTCCATCTAACAATTCATCATATTCACCAATCATTGCATTCAACACTTCGTTACCTGCTTCTGAGCCAAAGCCCAAACCTGAAGCGATATAATCATCATTCTCAAATCCGAAGAAAGCCTTGTGTACAAGTAAATCATCAAATGGCTTTACAACTGAAACATCTGTATCAAAATATAAGCCGCCATGTTCATAAACAACAAGTAGCCTGACATAATCAGATAAAAAAGCGTATTTTTTTTGCTCGTAACACATTTTTGTATAAGCATTAGTGTTAACATCAAAATTATCTTCGTTCCACTCAATAATCTTATAGTCCGGGCAAAAACGTTTCCAGGTGTCAATACATTTTTTTGCGAGCTTTGGTTTCTTTCCTCGCCCAAACCAGCAATAATGGATAATCTTTGGTATCACTGTTTATCACTCACAACATTTAGTTTTCTTTTTCTTAATGAATCATAAAAATTTGTCGGAATTACTCCCAAAGCAATACTTTTCAGAAATTCCAAAATCAAATAACTGTAATATTTTTTCGGCATATTTACCATTTTAAATCCTGTCCATTGAACATAAACCGCCCGGATTCTTGAATTAAATGTACGCCGTTTGGATGCATTTTTATCGTCGCGCATTCTATATAGAGGTTCAGATAGATTATATCCTCTGTATCCTGCTGCGTATAACTTATACCACAAATTACAATCCTCATACCTCAAAAATCGTTTGTCCTCGGTATAACCATCAACTTTAAGAATCGCTTCTTTTCTAATCATGCACGGTGCATGACAATGAACAGGCGCATATCTGACAAAATCTGATATTTTGGGTGACTCAATCGGTTTCCCTGTAGATCCCCATACGCCCGATTCATCAAATAAAAGCATAGATGAACTAACAATCGAATACTCTGGATGATGTTCTAAAAAATAAACCTCTTTTTCAAATCTGGTTTTTTCTGATAAATCATCGCCATCCATTCTGGCGATATATTCTCCGCTTGCTAATTTCAGGCAATTGTTTAAAGTTTTATTTAAACCCATGTTATTAATATTTTTAATCACCTTAAACTTATCGGGATACTTTAGCTCATATGACAAAGCGGTTTTCAAAGTATTATCAGTGGAACCATCATCACACATAATAACTTCAAAATCTTGATATGTTTGAGCTAAAAGAGAATCCAGCGCTTCTTCAAGCGTATTTTTACAATTATAAATTCCCATTATTACAGAGATTTTTGGCATTCTGCAAGCACCTCAGATATTCTTTTTCAACATTTCGCTACTGCATGTAATAACCTATAACATCGCTTCCATAGGGAAACGCCCCTTGATGTATCATCTGGTAATAATAAAACAAAAAGTAAATAATAACAAATAATATCTTTATTATTGTCCTATTTTTTTCTTCAACTACATTTATTAACAAATAAGGAAACAGGATAAGTAAGTAAACTGTAGTATAATTTGACATTCGCCCGATAAACAGTCCGCTCGTAAATGTAGCCAAAACGGTCAGCATCAAATTCAATAAGGACATATTAACACATATACTAATCATCTTATCATTTGGATTGAAGTTTTCGCGATAAGAATAAGAGAAAGCTACAGGAACTAATGCAATCGGGATTCTTATCCATGATGAACCCGAACTTGTTTGCATTGTATTTACAATATAATTATATGTTGTATCGCCAAAAGAAGAATCTACGAAGCTCATTAAAGGCTGAAGCAAAATCATACCTACAGCGAACGCTGAAAT
>JBGUWS010000022.1:0-24738 GCA_045221335.1 Alphaproteobacteria bacterium
TTTTGCCTGACGTAAGATTTGATCAGCCTTCTCTGAATATGAATTATCCAGGTGATGTATATACAAAGGCGCAAGAATTTTTGTCACACCACGATTTCCCTTTTGGGCTAAAATAATTATGCGCTTGGCTGCTTGATCCTGTTTAGAATAAAGCGGTAAAATATGGATATTGCCGGCCTTATTATGCATTGCGGACAATATTTCATTTAGTGCCTCAGTGCGGTTTATAAGGGCAATATATCCCTTCGGTTTGAGCATTTTGAAGCAAAAAGTAAGCCATGCCGTTAAATTATAATCTTGGTGATTATGGGCTAATTTTTTACTTTCATTAGGCGATGGCATATCATGATCACTATATGGAGGATTAGTTATAACAAAATCAAAACTGCCAGGAATTAATGATGTTTTTTTGCGGATATCGCACTGTTTGTAACAAAGTATTTCTTCAAATCCGTTTTCTTTAGCACTCATATTTGCAAGCTCAACCAACTCAGGCTGGATTTCTAAACCGGTTATTTGCGGCTGTTTTTGATTTAATCGATAAGCAAGACATAGCGATACAGCGCCTGTTCCCGAACCGACATCCAAAATTTTGGCTTTAGTTTTTACTTTTGCCGAATCGATGATAGATGATAAAAATACGGCATCTATGGCTGCCCGATAACCATTGGTCGGCTGGAAAATTGTTACTTTTTTGTTTAATAAATAGTCCTTGGTATAGTCAGACATTGTTTATTTCCTGTATAATAAAAGGCTTAAAAAAGGTTTTCCTCTTTTAAGCCTTTCACACATTTTATCCGTTAATTAGTATGCACTTGGAGCTGTTTTAGCTTTTTCGGCATTTTCTTTAACCCATTTTTCATCTGCTTCAGTATCAGAAGAAATTGCACCTTGTGGACATTCAGAAATGCAAACACCACAATCAATGCATGTATCCGGGTCTACAACATATTGATTTTCTGCAATGTGAAAAGCTTCTACCGGACAAACGCTGGCACAAGCACCACATTTAACACATACATCGCCATTTACAACAGAAGGCATATTTTATCTCCTAAAATTAAAAATTGCTTTCGTTTATTATTTATAGGCAATATTTGCTAATTGCAACATTTTTTTAAATATTTACATAAAGAAAGATTGAAATTATAATTTTTCTCGCTAAGATGAGGCGCAAGTGATTTATTTTGAGGGTTAAAATATGACAGATATTAAAGTCAGATTTGCACCCAGCCCGACCGGATGGATGCATATTGGAAATACAAGAACAGCTCTTTTTAACTATCTTTGGACTAAAAAGATGGGGGGGACATTATTACTCCGTATTGATGATACAGATAAGCTTCGATCTAAAAAAGAATATGAGGATGGAATCCGTGATGCCCTGACATGGCTTGGCATTACGTGGAATGAAGAAGCCAGACAATCTGCTCGTTTTGACCGCTATAATGAAGTCTTTAAGAAACTGAAAGAAGAAGGGCGGATATATGCCTGTTATGATACTCCGGAAGAACTTGAATTTAAGCGCAAACGTTTACTTGCAAAAGGGCTTCCACCCATTTACGATAGACAAGCTTTAAATTATACTGCAGAAGACATTGCCCATTTTAGAGATGAAGGACGCAAGCCACACTACCGTTTTAAGCTAATTGATGAAGAAATTTCTTGGAATGATGTTGTGCGTGGTTTATGTAAATATGAGGCATCAAAGCTTTCAGATCCGATTATTATTCGTGAAGATGGTAGCTATCTCTACCATTTGCCTTCTGTGATTGATGATGTTGATTATAAAATTACGCATATTGTACGTGGGGAAGATCATGTGACTAACACAGCCGCACAAATTCAGATGTTCAAAGCAATCGGTGGAGTTGTTCCAACCTTTGCGCATTTGCCTTTGTTAACCGGTAAAGAGGGAAAACTTTCCAAGCGTTTGGGTAGTCTTGGTGTTCGTGAATTGCGTGAGGAAGGAGTGGAAGCTATGGCCATATGCTCATTCTTGGCAAAGCTTGGTACTTCTGAGGCGATTACACCATTTTATAATCTCAATGATTTAGCACAAACGCTTGACTTTGGTAAGATTGGTCGTTCACAGCCCAAGTTTGATGAAGAAGAATTAAAGAAATTTAATACCCATTTGGTGCGCAATATGCCTTACTCTGCCCTGAAAGATAACTTTGGTGTGAGTGAGAGTTTTTGGAACGAAGTGCGTGGCAATCTGGATAAAGCCTCTGATATAAAAATTTGGGATAATATTTGCAATAAAGAAATTACACCTGTTATGGAAGATGCAACATATACTGCACAGGCAGCAGAGATGCTACCCAAAGGAAACTTTAATGCCGATACATTTAATGCTTGGATAAATGAGGTTAAGGTTACGACAGGACGCAAAGGAAAAGATTTGTTCCACCCGATACGCATGGCTTTAACAGCAGAGGCTAATGGTCCGGAGATAAAAACACTTCTTCCGCTCATTGGCTATGAAAAAGCTTATAGGCGACTTAAAGGTGAAAGAGCATAGATGTAGAGCCCCATATCGGGGCTTTTTTATTGATACCTTAGGGCATCTATCGGATTTAGTCGCATTGCTTTTAAGGCCGGCATTAAGCCTGAAACAATACCGACAACAACAGCTACGGTAACGGAAACAATCACAGACCAGACAGAAATCGGTACATCATAGCCTAAAACAACACCCCCGATTTGTGAAAATAACACGCCAAATATCATACCGATAAAACTACCAATAAATGAGATAAGGATGGATTCTGTTAAAAATTGTGTCATAATCCAATTATTTGGTGCACCGAGAGCTTTTCGTGTGCCAATCTCACGCGTGCGCTCGGTTACTGATACTAACATCATATTCATAATACCAATACTGCCAACAACCAATGAAATAGAGGCGATAACTGCCAATAATGCAGAAAGAATGAACCCTACTGAACGCACCTTTTCAACCATTTCCGTCATTAAACGAATGGTAAAATCATTCTTTACTCCTTCTTTGAGGCGGTGACGTGTGCGCAACATATATTCAACCCGCTTTGCTACTGATTCCATTTTTTCTTCTGTTGAAGCTTTAACAAAGGCAATGCTAGTATATTGCGGTCTGTCAGAACCTTCTAATCGCTGACGCACGGTTGTCCATGGCATCAGGATAACATTATCTTGGTCATCCCCCATCAGGCCATCACCTTTTTCTTTAAGTGTTCCGATTACCATAAAAGGTTTGCCCTTAAGACGCATTGTCTTGCCAATCGGATTTTGCAAACCAAAGAGTTCATTAACCACCGTTTGACCGATGACGGCATAGGGTTTTGCTGCTTTGACATCTTTTTCATTAAACATTATACCGTCTTCTATTTCCCAATTATTGATTTCTACAAATTCGGGATTGGTTCCTCTGACACTTACACCATAATTGCTGGAACCATATACGGCCTGAACTGCTGCCGGCATAATAAAAGATGTGGCTTCTACGTCTTTTAGGTCCCCTAAAGCTTCTATGTCTGCTACGGTTACGCTCGGTAAACCACGTCCACCGCGTACACCACCACTGACAATTTCTGCCGGTCCAATAACAATTAAATTGCTTCCCATGGATTCAAAACTTTTGGTGATATATGCTTGTACGGCTTGTCCTGCGGAAACCATCATTACCACTGCGGCCACACCTATCATAATACCCAGCATGGTTAGAAATGTTCTCAGCTTATATGCCGTTATAGAAATCCAAGCTTCTTTTAATATAGCTTTTAGCATTTTGTTTCCTTTTCCTTGCTGTATTCTTTACGTAAACCGTCATAGACCTTGCATCCATCACTGATTTTTATCATTCTTGTAGTGTAATCGGCCACATCATCCTCATGTGTTACCAAAACAATGGTTATACCTTGTTTATTTAGAGCCGTAAACAACTCCATTATTTCGTCAGAAGTTTTAGAATCCAGATTACCGGTTGGTTCATCCGCGAAAATAATGGCGGGATTGTTTATTAGGGCTCGCGCAATTGCAACCCTTTGTTGCATACCGCCGGAAATTTGTGATGGTAAACGACTTTCATACCCTGTCAATCCTACTCTTTCCAGCATTTCTAGTGCACGTTTATAACGCTCATGCTCATTAACGTTCTGATATACTAATGGGAGAGATACATTATCAGCGATAGTACGCTTCATCATTAAATTGAAGTTTTGAAAGACAAAACCTATTGTTTTTCCCCTTATTTTTGCTAATTCCATATCTGTTTTGGATGAAACATCTTGACCATTTAAGATATATGTTCCTGACGTTGGCTTATCTAAGCATCCTAATATATTCATCAATGTTGATTTACCAGAACCCGATGGCCCCATAATTGCAACAAACTCTCCAGATTTTATGGAAAAATTGATATCTTTTAGAACCTCTTGACTGGTTCCACCATCCATGAAATAAGTCTTATAAATGTGATGAACATCTATTACCGCTTTCTTTTCTGTCATGGTCTTTTCCTTGGCTCATTAGCTTCTACAATAACCTCTTCTCCTAATTTTAAGCCTTCTATAATTTCAACATTAGTCATATCTGACAAACCCTTGGTTATAACACGGGGTGTGATTTTTCCTTTTTCAAAAAGGTATACCACGTCTTGATTTTCTTCTATATCAGCAATTTTTTTAATACCCATTTCAGCCTTAACTAGCGCTGATGGCTTGAATTGCAGGGCCATTGCGGAAATCATCAATACATCCTTGGCTTCTTCGGCTTTAATTGTCACAGAAGCTGTCATTCCAGGCAAAAGTTTTCTTGATGTATTATCAATTTCGATTATTACAGTATACATGACAACGTTCGATACCTCTGTCGGAGATAGGCGAACCTGACGGATTTTTCCATAAAATTTATCATTTGGGTAAGCATCTACAGTGAATGTCGCATCCATTTCCGGTTTGATGTAACCGATATCGGCTTCTGAGATACTGGCTTCAATCTGCATCTTTGATAGATCTTCTGCCACCTCAAATAGTGTTGGCGTGGAAAAACTCGCTGCAACGGTTTGCCCTTGTTCTATTTCTTTAGAAATAACCGTCCCCGAGACCGGAGATTTAATTGTTGCATATTCAAAATTTTTCTTGGCAATGTTATAATCTGCTTTGGCATTTAGTGTATTTGCGGCGGCCTCTTTATAGGCAACATCGGCATCTTCTAAAGAGGCTGACGATGTCAATTTTTCCTGATGTAATTTTTTTATTCTGTCGTAATTTAGTTTTGCTTTATTTTCCTTTGCTTTTGCCAGCTCATAACTTGCCTCAGATTTTTCCATGTGTTCTTTTAATGTTGAAGAATCTAAGAGCGCTAAAACTTGTCCTTCTTTCACGTCATCATTGTAATCCGCAAAAACTTGTTCAACAATACCGGAAACCTGTGTACCAACAGTGACAGTATTAATTGGATTTATTGTACCGGTTGCCGTTACTTCATATGCTAAATTACCTTTCATAACCTTACTCATCGTAAAATTGGCTGCCGTCAACCTATTATTTTTTGCATTCAAAACAATAAGAAGTAGAATGATACCTAGTACTATTCCAATTATTATAAGCCATTTTCTCTTTTTCATTAGAATCTCCCTATAGAACGATACAAATTCGCTTTATTGATTAAAACCGTATAAAATGCGTTGATTAATGCGTCTCGAGCCTCTGCTAATTGTGATTCCGCAGTTAATAAATTAATTATATCCTCGCTACCAATTTCATAAGACTTAAAGGCTACTCTTTCATTCTCTTCCGCACTCTTTAGTACTTTTTTGCTGACATCATATGATTTAAGAGCCGTTTGGTAATCATGATAAGCACTCCATACTTCGCTTTTTATTTGATTTTTTAGTGCCTCCAGGTTGTAGCGCTCTTGTTCTCGTTGATATTTTGCTGCTTTAATCTTGTAACTGGTGTCAAACCCTGTAAATAGCGGCAACCTATAATTCACACCTATAGAATTATCCCTGTTGTATGAGCGTTCAGAACGCCAACTATTGTTATATCCACTTTCGGCAGACAATGAAAAAGATCCATAACGAGATGCCTTTAATTCCCTTAAATTAGCATTTGTTGCGTTCAGTATCATTTCTTGGGCACGAATTTCATCACGCTCCTCAGCGGCTATTTCAATCATTTTATCGAGTGTATCTTTTTTGTTTAATGCTGTTAAATCTCTATCTTTCGGTGGTTGCTTTAGCTTGAAACTCGTCTGAGGTGGGAGATTTAATATTATGGCTAAATTACCAGAATATTGTTTAACCGCATTTTCCATTTCCAATACTTTAAGTTTAGATTGCTCATAGCTTGTTTGAGTTTGCAATTTATCATTTAATGCAACTAACCCAACTTCATACTTTCGACTGGCTTCATCATATGATTTTTTATACATGGCTTCATTTGTTTTGGCACTCTTTAAATCTTCTTTAGCGCCAAGCAACTTGAAATATGCCGTATGGATGGATAAAATCAAATTCTGCAATGCTCTGTTATATGAAAAGCCGGCATTAGCCAAATAGTATTTGAAACTGTCTATACGTGCTGAGCGACCACCAAAATCGTACAATAGTAATGATAATCCTAGATTAACGTTGTACGGGTCATTTTCTATATGGTGGTTTTTTTGATGTTTGGATGTATTCTTACCAATACCAGCACCTAGACTTATATTGGGAAAATATTCTGATTTTGCTGAACCCAAATTTGCTTGACTGGTTTTTAACCCCATATAATCCGAATTTAATTCAGGATTATTACAAATGCCTATCTTTATAAGATCAATTAGTGAAACTTCTTTATTTATTGCTAGTTCTTTATCCAAACAACCTTCCGGAGATCTGGCATGCAGTATTTCTCTATTTTCATCTGCTATAACAGGTAGGATTAGAATAAAATGAAAAAGTACAATCAGTCGAAATAAACTCAGCCGCAACATTTTTTACCCTTTACATATATGTAAGTTTTGTTTAATAATATGTCTTATGTTTTAATAAAGATTTAATGCGTGTTGATATCTTTTTATTTTAAAAGGATTTTTTAATGAATAATATGAGGACCGATTTTGCTGATATACTAAAAAAAGTTTTAGTTCAAGGTGAGTCTTTTAGTGATATAAAATCCACCATCTATGAGACTAACAGAGATTTTTTTAATATGTTATTTATGTCGGTTTTCAGAAATCTGACTTTTATTAAAAATGAAATTCTGGCGCAACTGGTTAAAAAGAAAATCCCCCATAAACATGATATCTTGGAGTTTATTTTATATCTTGGTATAACAGAACTTCTTTTTTTGGATACGCCGGACTACGCTGTTATTAATTCTTATGTAGAAATAGCAAAAAATAAAACTGATAAATTCGGCGCTAATTTTGTTAATGCGGTCCTAAGAAACGTTTCAAGAAATAAAGAAACTTTTTTATCTAATCGAAAAGCAAAATCTTTTGGTTTGAAATTCTTACAGATATTAAAGAAGGATTATACTTTGTCTGAAATAAGTGAGATGGAAGGCTTTGCTACCATTGAGCCTCCTCTTGATTTATCTTTCAAGAAAGGAAAAACTCTTCACCTGGAAGATAGTTTTTTGCTACCAACCGGCAGTTTGAGACTTCCTTCGCGCACTAAAGTCAGTAATTTGCCCTATTTTAATGAAGGACTGTGGTGGGTTCAAGATGCAGCTTCTGCTATAGCTGTTAAATGCATTCCCTCTCTTAAAGGGAAAAAGGTATTGGATATTTGTGCTGCTCCCGGGGGTAAAACGGCCCAATTACTTGATGCAGGAGCATTTGTTACAGCTATTGATATTTCTGATAAAAGATTACAACGCCTTAAAGAAAATATTGCCCGTTTAGATTTATTAGATAATTTGCACATTATTTGTGCTGATGCCCTCAATTTTGACACAAACGAAGTTTTTGATGTTGTTCTGCTCGATGCCCCCTGCTCAGCCACGGGAACCTTTCGACGTCATCCGGAGATTATGCATACAAAAACGCTTTTAGATGTTCAAAAACAGGCTGAACTGCAAAAGAATATTCTTAATCATGTTGCCAAATTTGTTAAACCTGGTGGTCTTCTTGTATATACAACATGCTCACTGGCCAAAGCGGAGGGAGAAACTCAGGTAATGAACTTTGTTAAAGATTATATTGATTTTCAGATTATTCCAATTCAAAAAGCTGGAACAAAAGACATGCAAACGAAAGAGGGTTTTTTACGTATTTTACCACAGCATTTTAAAGACTTTTCCGGGATTGATGGCTTTTTTATTGCTATTTTAAAAAGGAAAATTTAATAAACTCGTGTTATGATGTTCGGAGATTGAATAGATCAAGGAGTGCAAATATATGAATGATTTTATCCTATACGGAATTGGTGCATTGTTGGTTTGTTTCACCATTCTTACTTTCTTACTCAGCCGCTTAAAAACTGATATTTTTCCTGAAGAGTATGAATTTCAGCTTGATCCTTTTTGGTACATTATCGGTGTTATGTTTTTAGGAGGTATGGCTGTTTATTTTCTCTATCCGGAACATGCAGATACGATTAAACAATACCATTTTACTGATGTTTTGCTGCCTTTCTTTTTTGCTGCTGTAATTTATTTTTGTTATCTTTTAGATATTCATTGGATTACAAATCTGGTAACTTTTTTGTTTGCATTAGGGATAAGCTACATACAGCCTGATGACTTTTGCCTATTTTCCGGAATATCGACACCTTTTCAAGATAAATTAGCTATTGCCGTGTTGATATTTATTTTCTCAAAAGGACTCGGACTTTTAAATGGCATAGGAGGCATAGCCTCTATGCAGTTTTTAGCTGTTATGATTTCGGCTGTTATTTTAACTTATTTTGATGCTGTACCGCAACTTTTAGGGTGCCTGGCAATGGCTTATTTTGGTACCATGCTAGCCTTTACCTTTTTTAGTTGGCCTCCTGAAAAAATTGTGGTGAGCAATGGTGGATTTGCTTGTTTGGGTTTTGTTATGGGATGTTTTATGCTTGATGCTTCCGTCGAATTTGCTGATGCGCCTATGCTTATTGCCGCTTCTTATTTGGTAACAGAAATGGGTGTGTCACTATATAACCGTTATATATACCGAGAGAAGACTGATAACTTATATATGAATACTTCGTATTATAAAATATCTGATAACGGAAAATATGATCTGGCAGTTGTTTACGGGGTTGGTAAGATGTTGATCATTGATGTCGTATTGTCGATGATGCAGATTGTAGCCAGTACTAAATTAGCATTACCTGTTTTTGCCGTTGCACTTAATTTATGGTTCTTATCTATTTTATCTGGGGATACAAATCCGGAACAGTTGTTATCTTTGAGCAAATGGGGTAAAAAGGTTGTGAAAGGTGTTTTTGCTAGAAAGAAAGGCAAAAAATAATCGGAGCAAGTTATGGCCAATTTTATTAAAATCTTATTTGGAAATGAGGCTAAGGGCAAACGTGTTTTACCTAAAGTTGAAACACTTAAGATTGTGGTTGTGGAATTTGCGGAATATGGAAATTACGGATTTGGAAAGGGTCTGCAACGCCTGTTGGAGAAAAATTCCGGTTTCAATGTTTTTTATTTTGATGAGCCTTTTGATAAGACCTTTCTTAATCTGCAAGGACGTAATTTTTTTGATCTGGTTGATGCCGGCAATACAATTTTGCAAAAACTTAATGCTGACGTTGTTGTTTGGGGATATCAAGAGAATGAAAACATTCGTCTTAATTTTCAAACAGCTAATGCTTATTCTGACTGGGAGAATGTCTCTTGTTCGATCTTGGAGAGCATTTTTGTTCCGGCGGAATATTTTGAGCATATTAATTTCTTTCCGGAAATACTAGAAAACTTGATTTTGGGAATTATTGCCTCCTCTATTAGTGAACAACGAATTGATTTGCGGCATTTGAAACAAAAGTTGCTTAAAAGTGTCATCAACAAATTTAGTGACGGGCAAGCAGGAGATAATAATAAGATCATGTTTTCTCCTTATGTTATGAATGCTGCCGGGTTGATTTATTTAAGTTATGCGCAAAGGGATTTGACACAGAAGTCTTTTGATAGCACCAAAGAATTGTTTAACAATGCTTTGTCGTACAAAAATCAAATTATGCAAAATGTGCATCTTGGATGTATTTATAAAAATTTGGCTCAACTTTATGAAACTGCATTAAAACTAGAATTAGGCCAACATTGGTTGTTATTTAGAGAAGCTATTACAAATTACAGAACTGCACAAAAATACTTAGATCATTATAATTGCCCTTACGATTTTTCTCTGATTTCTTTTAAACTTTCGCAATTATATTTTCGCTACTGGAAATTTAGCAACGATATTCAAGCATTGCGTGATGCAGTTTATTTTTTGCGCGAGGCGGAAAAAACTTATACTCAGATAACATTTCCTGATCTGTGGTCCAAAATTGAAGGCTATCTTGGATTTTATCTTTCCTTATTAGGATTATTTTCCAAAAGTAGTGATATTTCCATGCTTGCAATCAAAAGTTATAAAAACAAGCAACAAGTTTATCGCAAGGAATTATATCCTGTTATGTGGGCAAAAATCCAGGAAAATATTGCCAATGTTTATTATAATATCGGTAAAATTGGCAAAGACCGTCATGCTTTTTCGGAGGCTATTGAATATTATCAATCTGCACTTAAAGTTTATGAAAATAAGAAAATGCATAATGAAATCACTATTGTCAATAACAGCATGGACAAAGTGATAAAAGCCTGGAAGGGCTAAACAACCATCTATAGTTTATTCTTTAGAGCTTCCTTTTAGATAACTTCTCTTCTACCTACATGATCTGCCGGTGTTACAACACCTTCGGCTTCCATACGTTCTATAATCGTTGCGGCTTTATTATAACCAATACCCAGACGGCGTTGAATATAACTGGTGGAGGCTTTTTTATCACTACGGACAATTTGAACAGCTTGTTCATATAAATCATCATTAGCACTTCCACCGCTCATCCCCATGGCTGTGCGGTCAAACAGGGCACCGGCTTCTTTATTTTTCATCTCTAACTCACCGGCCGTTACTTCATCCACATATTCCGGTTGACGTTGAGATTTAATAAACTCAACTACATTTTCTACTTCTTCATCTTTAACAAAACCACCATGGATACGTTGTGGCCTTAAACCAGCCGGCATGTATAGCATATCCCCTTTGCCTAATAACTGCTCGGCGCCTTGTTCTCCCAAAATCGTGCGACTATCAATTTTGGAAGTTACTTGAAAACTGATACGTGTTGGGAAGTTTGATTTGATAGTACCGGTGATAACATCAACTGACGGACGCTGAGTTGACATGATGAGGTGAATACCAGCAGCACGAGCCATTTGAGCCAGACGTTGAATAGCTGCCTCAACCTCTTTTCCGGCTACAAGCATTAAATCGGCCATTTCATCAACAACGATAACAATATACGGCAATGGTGTTGTACTTAATAATTGTTCTTCATATTTTGGTTTCCCTGTTTCCGGATCAAATCCCACTTGAATGGTACGTTTCGGTGTCTCACCTTTTTCTTTAAGTTCTTTTAATTTGAGGTTGTAACCATTAATGTTTCGAACGGACAGACATGCCATAGCTCTGTAACGTTCTTCCATTTCGCGTACGGCCCATTTTAACCCAATCACCGCCTTTGCCGGGTCTGTTATCACGGGCGTTAACAAATGTGGAATACCATTATACATCGAAAATTCTAGCATTTTAGGATCAATTAAAATAAATTTGCACTCTTCTGGTGTCATTCTGTACAATAAAGATAATATCATTGCATTCACACCGACGGATTTACCGGAACCCGTGGTTCCTGCAACCAATAAATGCGGCATTTTTGCCAAATCGGCATATACATTTTTGCCACCAATATCTTTACCTAAAACGACATTTAACGTATTCTTGCTGTCACTAAAGTTGACATCTTCTAACAGATCCCGCAGCCATACTGTTTCACGCTTGGCATTTGGTATTTCTATACCGATTGTATTTGATCCGGGAACGACGGCAATACGAACAGATGTAGCGTACATTGACCGCGCGATATCATCAGCTAAACTAATAACGCGTGAAGTTTTAGTACCCGGTGCTGGCTCTAGTTCAAATAATGTAACCACAGGACCCGGGCGAATTTTTACAATTTGGCCATGCACACCGAACTCTTCTAAAACATCTTCCAATGTACGTGCTGTCTCGTTGAGTTCTTTTTCGTTGACATTTAAACCCAATCTTTCTTTTGGGCGACTAAGTAAATTTATATCAGGAAACTTATACCCCTCTGTTTTGTCTCTGCTCTGCGAGCGAATGGAAATAACTTCTGCCGTTTTCTTTGTACTTTTGGAGTTGGCAGATACCGTCGTTTCTTCTGACATTATATTTGGTTGTTGCATGATAACATTTTCATCTAATGTTGCACTAAATGATGAAAGGACGGGCTCTTTACGGACTTTTTCGGTGGTTTTGGAATTTCTTGGTTTGTAAGTTTTGCTATCCGCTGATGCTTTAGAACGACGTAATCCAAACAGAAACATTGTCATACTTTTGATAGTGCTTAATATAAACATTATCGCGGATTTAAACATTTTCCCCCAATTTCTGAATGATATTCCAACCGCCAAATTAAATGATAACAGAGCAACAACAGCTTGTAGTATCAGCGTTGCCAAGTTTTCATACCCTTCCATGTTCCATTTCTTAAATATGCTTATAAGACCTTCCGGAAGAAGATGACTAAACTTACCCAACAAATTTATTTTTTCTAAAAAAGTGGGACAAAGTTGATAAAAAACGCCGGCAAGTGAGATAATTCCCGTGAAGATAGCCAATAATCTGATTTTAAATTCTAAAATCTTTTGGTTTTTGATGAGCAGATACCCCCAAACGATGCACGGTATCAAAAATACAAAGATGGCCAAACCAAAACTATTTACTATAAAATCAGCACTATATGAACCAAAGCGCCCCATAAAGTTGTTAATTTTTTGGGAGTTTGACACATTAAAAGATTCGTCTCCGGGATTGTACCCTAAGAAGCTTAATATCAAGCATATACTGAATATAATTAATCCAAAACCAACTATAACAGCCGGAATTTTACCTGTTAATTTTGAAAATTTTGTATCTTTATCTGTTTGTTTTTTGTTTTTTCTTGTCATTATAGCCTCTTTTGTAGATTCACTTTATTGTAGTCTAATGGTAATTTTTAAATAAAAGATTAACAATAACAACAGTTCACATAATAAAGCTATACACATCATTCGGATTTAAAACTTGACTTTCGCTTTAAGTCATTTAGCTTGTTTTTGAATGGTTGTAATTGGAGTTATCAAATGAAATATGCGTTTGTTTTCCCTGGTCAGGGTTCACAATTTGTGGGCATGGGAAAAGAATTAGCAGATAATTTTAAATCCGCAAAAGATGTCTTTGATGAGGTTAATCAGGCTCTTGGATTGGATTTGTATAAAATCATGACAGAGGGACCTGATAGCGAACTGACTTTAACAACAAATACTCAACCGGCTCTTATGGCTGTATCGATGGCTGTAGTCCGTGTTTTAGAAAATGAGTTCGGTATATCCCTTAAAGATAAAGCTTCTTATGTTGCGGGCCATTCTTTGGGTGAATATTCTGCTGCTTGTACTGCCGGTGTTTTTTCTTTGGAGGATACGGCTAAACTGTTGCGCATCAGAGGGGATTCAATGCAAAAGGCCGTTCCTATTGGAGTTGGTGGAATGGCTGCCATATTAGGTTTGTCTTTTCAAGATATTGGGGCTTTGGTCGAGGCTTGCGATGATGGCAGATATTTTTGTGTCGCAGCAAATGATAATTCGGATGGCCAGGTTGTTTTATCCGGTCACGTTCAGGCTATTGAAAAAGCCCTCGAAATTGCTTGTGAATTTGGCGCAAAAAAGGCTGTTCGCTTGCCAGTGTCAGCCCCATTTCATAGCCCTCTCATGCAACCAGCAGCGGAAGCTATGGCACACGCTTTTATGGATGTAGAAGCTCATGATGCCGCTATTCCAATTGTAGCAAATGTTTTGGCAGCACCGGAAACAGATAAAAAGGAAATTATAAAAAACTTTGTTGAGCAAGTTACCGGTACCGTAAGATGGAGAGAGATAATGTCATTTTTTGGCGATAACGATATTACTGATATTGTCGAGCTTGGTGCCGGAAAGGTTCTCTCAGGTATTGCCAAGAAAAGCTTAAAAGATATTAATTCGTTTTCTGTATATTCTGTTCAGGATATTGAGGAATTGGCAAAAAATTTATAACTTTTTTTAGAAAAGGAGTCAAATATGTTTAATTTAGATGGCAAAATTGCATTAATTACCGGAGCCGCCGGAGGACTTGGTGATAAAATTGCACGTACATTGCATGCACAAGGAGCAACTCTTGCTTTGACTGATAGAAATGCGGCTCCAATGGAAAAACTTAAAGAAGAACTGGGTGACAGAGTTGAATGTTTTCTTGCTGATTTAACAAATTCTGATGACGTTAACAATTTGGTTAAAAATGTTGAAGAAAAATTGGGTCGTATTGATATTCTGGTCAACAATGCCGGTTTAACTCGTGATAATTTGTTTATGCGTATGAGTGACGAAGATTGGCAACTGGTTCTTGATGTTAATCTTTCTGCTGGGTTTAAGTTGGCTAAGGCGGCTATTCGCGGTATGATGAAAAGACGCTTTGGTCGCATTATCGGTATTGCTTCCGTTGTCGGCGTTATGGGAAATGCCGGACAAGCAAACTATTCCGCATCCAAAGCCGGTATGATTGCCATGAATAAATGTTTGGCTCAAGAGGTCGGATCTCGTGGAATTACCGTTAATTCCATTGCTCCAGGTTTTATTCGGACACCTATGACAGATGTTTTACCGGAAGATGTTAAAGCACAGTTGCTTAGCAAGATTCCGGAAGGAAAGCTTGGCGAAGCTCAAGATATTGCCAATGCTGTTGCCTTCTTGGCCTCTGATGAAGCTCAATATATTACCGGCCAGACTATCCACGTCAACGGCGGTATGGCCATGATATAGTATTTGTATCATATAAAGTTGATTTTTTGAGGAAGAGCTCATTGATGAGCTTCTCGTCTTCAAAGAGGCCGGAGTGGTGGCGGAGAATGAATTGGTCAACGATTTTCTTGACCTATTCTAATCCTTCCACCGTTCAACCGAAACAAGCCGCGCCACTCAGGTGGTGCGGCTTGTTTTTTTATGAGAAATACTTAAATTTAACATTGCGTTTTAAAACAATATAAATCATTGTTTCCGTGCGCATAAAGTTTCTTGACAAGCAAGCTTAATTGTCGTAGAATTGTTGCAAACATTTTGATAAGAATTAAAGTCACACGCAGATTGATTTGTGTAGGAAAGAATAATGAATAATGATTATAAACAAATAGAAGTAAAAAGCGGCCCAATAAATATCCCCTTGATATCTCTTTGTAAAAAAGGCGATGTTGAGGCTGTTAAGGATTTTTTTGCCACACACGATGATATTGATATTGATGCTCGAGACGAACACGGAAAAACAGCTTTGATGTATGCCTGTGAAGGGGAATATCCCGCGATTGTTGACTTCTTGATTGAGAAGAATGCTAAACTTGATGTTCAGGATTATCGCGGTTTTACTGCCTTAATGCACGCTTGCAAAACGGATTCTACTGATATTATTGATAGACTGATTGCTGCCGGGGCTGATATTAACATCAAAAGCAATATTGGACTAACTGCCCTAATAATTGCATGTGATGCCGGTAAATTAAATGCTGTAAATGCGCTGATAGCGACACACAGAGTCGATATATATGCTACAACAGGCATGGGGGAAACCGCTTTAACGAGAGCTTGCGATCATAATTACGATAAAATTGCAACTGCTTTGGTGCTCTGTAGCTCTAAATTTTTTGGAAAAAGTATACTTAATGAGAAAAATACGCCTTTGTTATGGGCGTGTAAAAATGGTCATATTAAACATGCTTTGCATATGCTTGACTTTGAAGTGGATCCGAATATTCCAGACGCTAACGGAGTAACGCCTCTAATGGCCGTTTGTGAAAAAATTGATGACGAAGATGAAAACGCTACTATTCATGAAGTTGGTTATTATGAAAATATTGAACTCTTAAATCGATTACTTTTTAAGGGAGCAAAGGTTGACGTTAAGGATAATAATGGTAACAATACCTTTTCTTTTGTTAAGAATAAAAACGTGGAAGATCTATTAAGAGTGGCTTGGAAAAGACAGAGAATACAAGCAAAGAAAGACGCAAGAAGAGCAGCATTTAAAAATTTCAAACGCCATTTTACAAAACCAGTTAAATCTCATTGATTGATGGTGAAACCGATTACAACCCCACCAAACGGTGGGGTCTTTTTTGAATTATCAACAATAAAAGTAAATCTATTTTCCTTATTCTTTAGGGCTTGTGCGGGGCTTATCCTAAAAAAGTTAAAAAATTCATAATTTTTTTCATTTTTCCATTGATTCCCATAAAATACCATGTTATACCATAGACGATATGTACATAGAGCGAGTCGGAAAATGCGCAAAACTTTTTTATTTTTAGATACAATAATCAACAAAGTAGATACTAAGGGCAGAGTCTCCCTTCCTGCCGATTATCGTGCTATTGTTAAAGAACTCGGCTCAGAAATTGTTTGTTATCGTAGTCTGACAGCTCCCTGTATTGAAGGCTGTTTAGAAGATCTGTTAGAAAAATTAGCCACAGAAATTGAGAACAGTACTGATTTCTTTTCAGAAACACAAGATGATTTAACTAATCTTATCTTTGGTGATGCTAAACGTTTTACTTTTGATAGTACCGGACGCATCATGCTTACAGAAAAACTCTTAAAGCATGCAGAAATTACCGATTCAGCCGTTTTTGTCGGTAAAGGACGTAAATTTCAGATCTGGAGCGAAAAGAATTGGGCCAAAGAAGAGCAGAGAATTCGTGAAAAAATCAAAAACGTACGACCAACCCTTAAAGCGGAGGACAAACAATGACAGCTGCCGTCCGCCATATTCCGGTTATGTTAAATGAGGTCTTAAAATTTCTGTCTGTTAAAGATAATGAGACTTATGTTGATGCAACTTTTGGAAATGGTGGATATAGTGAAGCAATTCTTAATGCCGCGCAGTGTAAAGTTATTGCGCTTGATCGTGATCCTTCCGTCATTTCTCGCGCTAAAGAGCTAAAAGAGCGTTTTGGTCAACGGTTTGAATTTAGATCCGGCACTTTTGGCGATTTTACCAATCTGGTAAATGAGGGCATTCATGGTGCAGTTTTTGATATTGGCGTCTCTTCCATGCAATTAGATGATGATTTTCGCGGCTTTTCTTTTACTAAAGAAGCCCCTCTTGATATGCGTATGTCTATGAAAGGAATTTCTGCAAAAGATATTGTTAACACCTATTCTGAAAAAGAGTTAGCAGATCTGATTTATACCTTTGGTGAAGAGAAAAAATCGCGACAAATTGCAAGCAAAATTATTGAATACCGTCGGACAAAGGAAATAGAGACCACAACAGAACTTGCAAATATCATTTACCGAGTTATGCCCAAACGTTTTGGACAGATTGATCCGGCAACACGTACTTTTCAAGCTATTCGTATCGCTGTCAATGATGAACTACGGCAACTTAAAGACGGATTAGCCGGAGCTCTTTGTCGGTTATTGCCTTTAGGAAGAATGATTGTTGTTAGTTTTCATTCTTTAGAAGACAGAATTGTTAAAAACTTTTTTAACGAAAACTCTAACAAAAAAGTTCATGTTTCACGTTACAAAGATACTCAACCATCCGGTGATAATAAACCGTTGGCTTTTGTATCTAAAGTTATCACTCCCAACAAAGAGGAATGTGCATCTAATCCCAGAGCACGTTCCGCAAAATTAAGATATGCCATTACAGGAAAGGAATAAAAACAATGAGTAATGTTAAAACCGCAATCTCTATTTTATGGTGTTTAATAACCATTGTTATCGGATCTTATTATTTTGTTCTGACTAACGATGTGCAAAATTTAGAAAAGCAATTGGCACAAATTAATCAAGATATAGCCAATGATATCCGTGATATTCATATCTTAGAGGCAGATTGGAGTGAATTAAATAATCCAGAACGTCTTAAGGCTCTGGCCGGAAAATATATTTCTTTAGATTTTATAAAACCTGAACAAATTATTAACTATTCTGCATTACCATTGGAGGGTGAATTGATGGGGAATCCGAGAATGTTTGCTAAAAACAGTGATCAACTTCGGAAACTCGTTAATTCTGAACGCTAATCGGATAATGGGAATACTGTGGTTAAAATTAATCTATCAAAGAGAAAAAATGCGTTTACTTATACCCCGGGGCAAGAGATTTATTTTGCTTCCGGTGGTTTTGGTTGGGAAACAGAAGATGAAGCGGTTACCGTTTGCCGGAATCGTATTTTGTTTATTGTCGCTTTATTCTTAGTTATATATGCTGTTATTGTTTTTCGGATTTTTAATGTATGTTTGGTCAACGGAATCAAGCTTCATCAAGAGAGTGTTACTTATTATAGACCGCGCCTTCAAGGTATTTCTCCTGTCAGACGCGCAACCATAACTGATCGAAATGGTATTGTCGTTGCGACAAACTTGCCAACTGTTAATCTTACCACTCACCCTCATAAAGTTTCTAATCCCAAGATTATTGCTAGAAAACTTTCTGAAATCTTTCCTGAGACAAGTTATGAAGAGTTTTTGCGAATCCTTTCTCGTAAATCTAAGTTTGCTTTCTTGAAACGGAACATTACTCCTTTACAACAAGCAAAAGTTAACGCTTTAGGTTTTCCCGAATTAGAATTTGAGCCTAGTGAAATTCGTGTTTACCCACAAAAGGAATTACTTGCACATGTGTTGGGAAATACCGATATTGATAATGAGGGTATTGCCGGATTAGAAAAATCAATGAATACCAGATTAAATTCCTCTACCAAAGATTTGCGTTTAACTATTGATTTAGGGGTACAGTATGCCGTACGTGATGAGTTGATAAAAGCAAAAGAAAAATTTATGGCTGAACGTGCTACGGCTATTGTGATGGATATCAATACCTCGGAAATTATTGCATTAACATCTGTTCCAGATTATGATTTGAACAAAAGGGATTTTCAAGATAAGGATATTAAATTTAATTTTGCGACTCTGGGCGTTTATGAGGCTGGATCTGTATTTAAGGTATTTAATACAGCCATGGGTTTGGATAGTGGAAAAATTAAAATAACTGATAGTTTTGATGCCACAAAGCCTTTAAAAATGGGATGGCATAAAATAACGGATTATCGGGTTCCGGCTAAGTGGTTAACTGTTGGCGAAACACTTATTCATTCATCAAATATAGCTTCTGCTCTCATGGCTCTTAAAGTTGGTAAGAAACTTCAAATTCAATTTTTTAAAAACATGGGATTTTTCGACAAGATTGAAAATCTGGAAATTTATGAAAAGGGAAGACCTTTGCATCGTAGCGAACGCAGTTGGCAAGAAGATACCGTGGCAACGGCGGCCTATGGTTATGGTATTTCTGTTACGCCATTACATATTATTACGGCCTTTTCCGCTGTCCTCAATGGAGGTTTATATACACCGCCCACATTGATATTAGAATCCTCGGGGCGTCAGACTCGACGTGTTATATCGACACAAACATCTATGGATATGCGTAAGTTGTTGAGGGATGTTGTTATTTACGGTTCCGGTAAAAATGCAAACATCGCCGGTTATGATGTTGCTGGAAAGACGGGAACAGCCAATAAAATTGATAGCAATGGCCATTATATTAAGGGACAGAATATTACATCCTTTGTCTCTGCTTTCCCTATTTCTGATCCAAAATATACTTTGATGGTTATTATCGACTCGCCTAAACCATTAAAGGAAACATATGGATTTGTTACATCAGGATGGAACGCTGTGCCGACCGGCGGTAAGATCATTACCCGAATCGCTCCTCAACTTAATATCCAACCAAATTTCGATATTGAGACACAAAGAGGAAAAATTTTAGAGAATTATGGCCTCTAAAACGAAAGTTTTTAAAAAATACTGCAATAAATATTAAGTTTATACACAAAAAGTTTAGATTGTTATTGAAAAATTTACTTTTATTGCTTAACTTAATCCTGTCTAGTTGATTTTGAGATTTTCAATTCAACTGAAAAAATTTTAACCATATGGAGAAAATGTAATGAAAAAACTTTTAAGTTTGCTTTGTGCAGTTGTTTTATTGTCAGGCTGTTCTACAACAAGTAGTTGGTTTGGTGGTAGTGATTGTCAGTCTAAACTTGCTCGTGAATTTGCAGAAAATGCAAACACAACTGTTTACTTTGATTTTGATAGCTCTGCTTTAACACCTAGAGCTGTTGCAGATCTTGACGGTCAAGCCGCTTGGTTGAACAAGAATAAGAATGTAAACGTTGTTATTCAAGGTTACTGCGATAAGAGAGGTACTGCTGAATACAACTTAGCTTTGGGCGAGCGTCGTGCTGAAGCTGTTAAACAGTATTTAGTATCTCAAGGTGTTTCTGCCGATAGAATTGCTACTGTTTCTTATGGTAAGGAATATGCATTCCCAGGTGATACCGAAGAAGCTTATGCAAAGAGCCGTCGTGGCGTAACTGTTGTTGAATTAAGCAAATAATTTAACCTAACAGATTAAAAAAAAACGTATTCGCAAGAATACGTTTTTTTTTGTTGAGTTATAAAATATTTATACTATATTTTGTGTGTATGTATTTATTTTGAGGCAGATGATGAAAAGATCTTATTTATATTTGTTTGGTTTATTGCTTGCCACTCCGGCCTTTGCCGCATGGGAAGATACTAATTCTTTACAACAAGAAGTTAATCGAATTAAGGAAGATATAGTTGTTATTCAACGTCAATTATATCGTGATAAAAACGATAATGCCGTTGCTCCTCAAGAATCTGTATCTAATGTTCAGGTTCGCTTGGGAGAATATGATCAGATGATCCGTGATATGAACGGCAAAGTTGAAAATATAGAATATCGCTTGAGTACGTTAGAAAAAAAGATGGAAATGATTGATAAAGATATTGAGTTGCGTTTTTCTCAATTCCAAAGACAAAATGGTTCTGCAACTTCAAATGCTAATGCCTCACCATCAAAAACTCCGGCTCCTCTACCTAAAGCTCCTGATGGCGTTTCGGCAAAGGACTTGTATGAACAGGCCCTAAATGACCTAAAAGAAGATAAGCTCTCAGACTCCGAATTGAAGTTTTCTCAATTTCTTGGATCTTACCCAAAAGATGATCTCGCTGGAAATGCGCAGTATTGGTTAGGTGAAATTTATTACAAACAGCAAAATTTTGCTAAGGCTGCAGTCGCATTTAAGGATGGATACAGCAAATATCCGGAAGGAAGTAAAGGTCCAGATTGTTTGCTTAAACTCGGATTATCAATGAAAGCATTAAATAAAACACAAGAAGCATGTACTGCTTTTACAAATATTCCGACTATTTTTGGAAAGGTCAATCCCGAAATTGCCAGGCGTGCCACAGAAGAAGCTAAGGGCTTAAATTGCAAGTAATTAAAGATTTTTTAGAGGCACACAATATCACGGAAAAAAAGTTTGCTATCGGCGTTTCCGGGGGCGCTGATTCGCTTGCCTTGGTATTGCTTTTCAAACTTGAATTTCCTGATTACAATATTATTGCCCTTACCGTTGATCATCAATTAAGACCGAGTTCCAGACAAGAAGCAGAATATGTTGCAAAAGTAATGGCTGACTTTGGCATTGAACATCACATTTTGACATGGAGTGATCCTAAACCCTCTACAGGTGTAGAAGAGGCTGCCAGAATTGCTCGGTATAATTTATTATGTACATGGTGTAGGGAGCATCATGTCAAAAATCTTGTCATTGCTCACCACCTGTTCGATCAGGCTGAAACTTTTCTCATGCGTTTGCAACGTGGGAGCGGTGTTTTTGGCTTATCTGCCATACAAGAAATTTCTACAAGAGGTGATATTAAAATTCTGCGCCCTTTATTAAATATACATCCGGATGTTTTGAAAAATTTTCTTAAAGAGAGGAATATCTCTTGGGTAGAAGATGAATCAAATCAATGTACTGATTTTTTGCGTGTGAAAATGCGCCAATTTTTACCGGAGTTGGAAAAAGAAACAGGTATTACTGCCAATCGTTTAGTTTTGGCAGCACAGAATTTACGTCGAACACGTTCTTTTATTGAGTGTACTGTGCAAAACATAATCTATAATAAAGTTCATCTATGGGGAAATTGTGGGGCATCATTTGATTATACAGAGTTTTTAAGTTGGCATTCAGAACTTAAATTCTATATTTTAAATAGGCTTATTTGTGATATTTCGGGTCAGATATATACACCAGAAGCTGATGCTCTTCACACGCTTATTAAGGATTTAGAAATCGAAGCTTTTAGCACTGCTACTTTAGGTGGGGTATGTTTTTGTAAAAGTGATTTAAAGCTCTGGTTAATTAAGGAAAATCGCAATGTTGATGTGTGCATCACAGAAGCAGATTGGGTAGATTTTGAAAAGCACACACCACAAGTGCGTGGTATAAAGATTCCGGCAAAATTGAGACAAGCTTTAGTGCATGAAAAAAAGAACGAAAAATAAAAAAAACACTTGCATTTATCGTTTTTGTTAGTTATAAGTTTGTTTATTCTGATGGGGGCGTAGTTCAGCTGGTTAGAATACATGCCTGTCACGCATGGGGTCGCGGGTTCGAGCCCCGTCGCTCCCGCCAGTTAAAATTAGGAAAAGTGCCTTTATGGCACTTTTTTTTTCATGTTTTACAGTGCGTACAGCTATTAGACATGAAAACCGTTGCTCCCATGTTAGCAACGGTTTTCATGTTTATTTTTCTTGCTATGACATTCTTACGTCGTCTAGCATTTCCACGTACCCTAAGTACGCTACACTCAAACCTGGACGAACGTACTTCTTCTCCGGCTTCAACATATCGATGAACTTTGGAGTTTGGTAAGCCCTCTGCAATGCGCGATCAATCATTTCCGTGTACTTGTTTGGAAATTCTGGAACGGGAAGTTCTTTAGTAACGTTGCAAAACCAGGTTTTAGGAATCCGAGAAAACATTCTATCAAAATCCTCTGGGATCAACTCTTGGTATAGTTGTTTGTCGACAGCGTACGCACATGGGTAGATTGTTTCATTCAGGTGCTTGGTTAAATCAGCATCGCGGAGAACCTTCAGCATCTCTGTCCCGCCATTGATAAAATCCTCACCCAACTGGAAGTCGAACACCTCCTTCAGAAGGTTGTCTTGTAGTTCTTTTGTATTAAGGCAAAGAAACAAGAAAAGGTCGATAGCGTATTTTGTCTCACAATAATACGCTGTTTCCATAGATCCGCCACTTACATTTTGATGATAAGTGCGAAACTTTGCAAACACAATTGATAGCCTCGCTACCTGAACCGAGCTCAATTGCAGAACTTCCTGCGCTTTTCGAGCTACTTGTTCAATAAAGTAATTAAAAATCTGTTCTTTTAACATGGCACAAAAATTTTTATATGACACGATAATATTTTTATGCTTTTTTTATATGTGCCTCATAATTAAAAGTCAATATTTTTGATGATTACACGGATATTGTTTAATTATATAAAATTACCCTCCATTCAGTAATAACCTGTTTTTAATGTATTCTGTTTCTCTTGAGGGATTTTGTTGTAATAAGTCTGATGCTTTAATAAAAAACTCATCCTCAATTATTTTTTTGATTTTATCTTCTTTTATGACAGGACAATCATTCGTTAAAATTATTTTATACATTTTCATCATTAAATCTCTGATCTGTTCTAATGTTAGGCTATTGTTTTTTGTCTTTATTAAAGGCGTTTGATTCCGTAGAATTCTTGCCGCATTATTTACCAATATTGTCGATGCATTCTTTATCCTTTCAAAGATATGGATATTGTTTTTCGGCAAATAATATAAATATTCTTGACACTCATCCGTAATATATTCGTCAATTAATTCTATCTGTTTAATTAGTCCCCAATTATCTTGCATAATTCAATGCTCCTCATATTTTCACAAAACATTATTTTTTTAGTCTCTTTCTTTTCAAAAAAATATTATATTTTTTCTTATATATACCCTGTTATATACTTTTGGGTATATTTCTGACAATCAGGGTATTTTTTGCAAAAAATCTTTAAACGACTCGAAATTTTTTTCTTATGTTATCACGGATATATGATGCACATTCAAAATGAATGTCATTGATGTGTTTTTAATATTAATGGTAGAATAAGGTTAGGTTTTATAAAAAAGCCACCAAACGGCTGCCAATGAACCACGTCCTAAATGTTGTCGTTTGGGAAGCTCCATATCTAATATGTATAGAATTGAGGAAGCGACTGCTGGGAATCTCACGGAAGAATCCAGTCGTCCTATGTCCACAACGACTCCCTCTACGGTCAAATTAGTAGACACCTTGAAAAGTGCCACAATTATACCCGCATTTACAGATAATGTAAGGCTAGGAAAACAGAAGCCAAGCAATTTGACAAATCTTTATATAGAATTAAATGCGATTATAGCAAAGGAAAATCCCCCAACTTGAAGTTAGGGGATTTTAAGGAGGAGGAGAAAGGGAGAAAGGACAGTAATTAGAAGAACTGGCAAC
>JBGUWS010000023.1:0-87120 GCA_045221335.1 Alphaproteobacteria bacterium
AGAAGGCTATACAAGAAGGTCGCAGACCGGTATTCTTTGACTATTTAAAAGTGTAAATTGCTGTGAACTAACTCATAAATGGGAGCCTCACTAAAAATCTTGCATTTTTCAAAACGTTGTTTATAATGGCGCTCAATAATTAAATTATTGGATATTGGTTCTTTGTTTCAACAAAGGGTATTTTTATGTTTTCAATTTTTGATACGTTGTGCTTATGAAAAAGAAAGAAGTTGAAGAATTGCCACCTCACATCGTGCGATTTGAGAAGATATACAATCGGTATCGGCGCAATTACGCTATCGTTGTCTGTCTTGTAATTATTGCCGTGGTTGCAATTTGGTATTTTTTTGGCTGCTTTTGGGGACTGGGTGCACTGTTTTTCAGTATTTGGAGCAATGCTTTTTATGAAAGTGGAGCTCACGAAAATTGCATAGATGAACATCAGTTTGCTCATCCCTGGAGAGGTTTTCGCAAAATGTTTAAGAGTTGGGTGGGGCCTGCCATTTTGGCTGCTATCATCTACTTTTTCTACAAACTTTACATGGCAGGGATACTTCATTGATCTGACTTAAATGTTTGCAAAGAGACTGACCGTTGATAATCTCATTAAGGGGATTGGAAGCGTAAAATCTTAAGAAATCCGCTGAACCTTGTGTTCCGCGGATTTTCTTGTTTAAAAGGTGGTGGAAAAATCGAAGTTTTTAAAGGCAAAATTAAATTTTATGTATTAAGTTAGTTGACAATTCGGATGAGTGTCTGCTAAAAAGCAGTACTTTTCTTGTGTTTAATAAATTTAAGGAAATAAAAATGGTATCATTAGCAGAAAGAATGGCATCTAATATGGATGCTTCCGTTTTCAGTAAAGCAAAAGATTTGCACAAGCGTTTGTTGTTTACGTTGATGGCTCTGATTGTTTTCAGGCTCGGAACGTTCATCCCTTTGCCGGGAATTGATTCGCGCGTTTTATCGGAAATTTTTGCCAGACATCAAAGCGGTATACTGGGTATGTTTAATATGTTTTCCGGTGGTGCATTGGAACGTATGACGATATTTGCGTTAAACATTATGCCATACATTTCAGCATCAATTATTTTGCAACTCGGACAGTCCATTGTGCCGTCTTTGGCTGCTCTTAAGAAAGAGGGTGAGGCCGGCCATCGCAAAATGATGCATTATACGAAGTTGTTGACCGTTTTGATTACCATTGTTCAAGGATATGGTATTGCCGTTGGCTTGATGAGTTTGGCTAATGGTGATGGATCAAGTGCCGTAGTTATTGCGCCGTATACCTTTATTTTCTCAACCATTATTTCTTTAACCGGTGGTACGATGTTTATTGTTTGGCTCGGTGAACAAATTACTTCTCGTGGTGTTGGTAATGGTTCTTCGTTGATCATTACGGTTGGTATTATCGCTAATATTCCTTCCGCTATTGCGCAAACCTTGGAGTTAGGTCGTATCGGTTCTATGTCTTTCTTGGTTATCTTAGGTCTATTCTTAATGAGTATTGTTTTGGTATTCATTATTCTTAAGGTTGAGATGGCGCAACGCAAGATTTTGGTACAATATCCAAAGCGTCAGGTAGGGTTACGTATGACGGCAGCAGAGAGTTCTCACTTGCCTTTGAAAGTAAATCCAACAGGTGTTATTCCTCCAATTTTTGCCAGTGCTTTGTTGTTATTACCGATTACGCTTGCTAATATTTGGTCGAATACCGGCCCGAGTTGGGTGCAAACACTTAGTCGTTATCTCAATCATGGGCAGCCTTTGTATTTGATTTTGTATGCCGGATTGATTATCTTTTTTGCATTCTTTTATACCGCTGTTGTGGTTAATCCGGAAGAGACTGCTGAGAACTTAAAGAAGCACGGTGGTTTTATTGCCGGTATCAGACCGGGTAAAAATACTGCAGAATATCTTGATTATGTTGTTACACGTTTAACGGTATTAGGTGCTTTTTATCTTGCAGCTCTGTGTATTTTGCCGGAAATTTTGATTGCAAAACTTTCAGTTCCTTTTGTTTTAGGTGGAACAACTCTGCTTATCGTAGTTCAAGTTACGCTTGACTTTATTACGCAAGTTGAGTCTCATTTGATTGCTTATCAGTATGAGGGATTGCTTAAAAAAGCAGCTCTTGTTAAGAGAAGAAGATAAAGGGTGAAATTTTGTAAATTAATCATTCTTATCGTAAAAGCCACCTTTTGAGGTGGCTTTTAAGGTTTGAGGTAAATATGTTGATTAAAATATCAAAAAAAACTCACTTTTTTTAAAAGAATTATTGACTCTAATAATTTATGCTCTATAATCCGCATTAATTTTGAAAAGTGGTGATCAACTTTTTGAATGGTTTAATATATATAATAATGGAGATTTAATTTGGCTCGTATAGCTGGTGTAAATATTCCGAGTGCCAAGAAATTAGAGATTGCGCTAACCTCTATCTATGGAATCGGGAGAGAAACCGCACAGGTTATCTGTGCAAAAGCGGGCGTTGCCGGTGAGCGTCGGGTACATGAGTTATCTGATGAAGATATCGCAAAGGTTCGTGAGATTATTGATAAGGACTACCTCGTTGAAGGTGAGCTTCGTCGTGAAGTTGGTGTTAATATTAAGCGTTTAATGGACTTGGGCTGCTATCGCGGTCTTAGACATCGTAAAGGTTTGCCTGTTCGCGGACAAAGCACGAAGCAAAATGCGCGTACACGTAAGGGTAAGCGCAAGACTGTTGCGAATAAGAAGAAATAAGTGAGGTAGCAATGGCAAAGACAGTTATTAAGAAAAAAGAAAAGAAGAACATCACTTCCGGTGTTGCTCATGTCAATTCGACATTTAACAATACAAGAGTTACTATTACGGATGCTCAAGGTAATACGGTTGCTTGGTCTACCGCAGGAGCTCAAGGTTTTAAGGGTTCTAGAAAATCTACACCTTATGCAGCACAGATTGCTGCTGAAGAAGCCGGTAAGAAAGCTCAGGAAAATGGTATGAAAACATTGGAAGTTGAAGTTAAGGGTCCGGGTTCTGGTCGCGAATCGGCAATCAGAGCTTTACAAGTTATCGGATTTACCATTACTTCCATCCGTGATGTAACTCCTATTCCGCATAACGGCTGCCGTTTAAGAAAACGTCGCAGAGTTTAATTTTTAGGTTATAAGAGAGGGAAGTTTCCTTTCCTCTCGCTTTTAGTGTTTGCGTATAAATTAGTGAAGAGGGTATAGCGGTGATTCAGAAGAATTGGCAAGAACTTATAAAACCAACTAATCTGGGGGTTGTTCCAGGCGAAGGCAGGAATGTTGCTAAGATAGTTGTAGAACCTTTGGAAAGAGGTTTTGGTTTAACTCTGGGTAACGCGTTAAGAAGAGTGTTGTTATCTTCTTTACAGGGCGGTGCGGTTACATCTGTTAAGATTGACGGTGTGTTGCATGAGTTTTCTGTGGTTGAAGGTATGCGCGAAGATGTGACAGATGTTATCTTAAATATTAAAGGATTGGCTATTGCCGTTCATTCTGAAGGGCAAAAGACAATGCGTCTGAAAGCAGAAGGTCCGGCGGTTGTTACTGCTGCGATGATTGAAGTTGGTCATGACGTTGAAATTATGAATCCAGAACACGTTATTTGTACGCTGGATGCCGGTGCTAAGATTTCTATGGAAATGACTGTAAGTACTGGTAAAGGTTATGTTCCTGCAGTGCAAAATAAGGTTACAGATGCACCGATCGGTGTTATTGCGGTTGATGCAATTTACTCTCCGGTTCGGAAAGTATCTTATAAGGTAGATAAGACACGTGTTGGTCAAAATACGGATTATGATAAGTTGACAATGGTTGTTGAAACAAATGGTGTTCTGACACCGGAAGATGCTGTTGCCTTGTCTGCTCGTATTTTACAAGATCAGTTGAAGCCGTTTATTAATTTTGATGAGCCTGAGAGTGAGGTTGTCGATATTAAAGAAGAGCTTCCGTTTGATAGAAATCTATTGCGCAAGGTTGATGAACTTGAACTTTCTGTTCGTTCGGCAAACTGCTTGAAGAATGACAATATTGTTTATATTGGTGATTTGGTACAAAAGACTGAAGCAGAAATGCTTAGAACACCAAACTTTGGTCGTAAGTCTTTGAATGAGATCAAAGAAGTTCTTTCTAAGATGGGTATTCATTTGGGTATGGAGACTCCAGGTTGGCCACCAGAGAATATTGAAGAGTTAATCAAAAAATGTGATGAGCATTTTTAATCGTTGAAAGAATTCTAAAATATTGCTTAAGGAATCGTGTTAAAGCGATTCCTTTTTTTGTATGAGCAAGGCTTGTTGGAAATTAGGTGTAGGAGATCTGCTATGCTACAATGTCAGCAATATCCAATGGAACAATACTCTTTAATTCGTTTAATGATAATTCGATTTGATGACCAATTGCCCCGGCTGAGAAGATAATCGTAGCAAAATTTAAGGCAGAGCTGTCAATAACAGTCTTAAATTGTTTTTTCATACCAATAGGGCTGCAACCACCGTGCACATATCCAGTCAAAGTCAACAAGTCTTTTTGTTTGAGCATTTCTATGGACTTTTCATTAACGGCACGTGCTGCCTTTTTTAGGTCTAGCTCTTCAGCTACAGGTAGCATAAAAACGTAGTGCGTATTGGATTTGGCTGTTGTAACGAGGGTTTTAAAAACTTGTGCAGGGTTTTGGTTTAATAATTGTGCTATCTCTATACCGGTTGTAGAACCATCTGCTGTGTAGGTATAAGTCTTGTAGCTTATTTTATGTTTATCCAGGATACGCATTGCGTTTGTTTTAAGATTTGACATTGGATCACTCCTTTGATTTTGTATGTTAATACGATAATGTGCTGTTGTAAACTATTTTTAAATAAAGATTTTGTAGATTTAAATAAGGATATGGGAGGGTAATATGTTTAAGGAAAAAAAATTAGATAAGTTAGTAATGGCAGGAATTATTTCCTCAGAGCAAAAGCAACAGATTCTGGATTTTGACAACCACAGTACAGGGCAGAGAATTGCACACATGCTGTATCTTTTAGGTGCTTTTGCCATAGGTGTCGGAGTTATTTCTGTGGTGGCTGCTAATTGGCAAAATATTGGTGATGCGTTTAAGTTGTTTGTCATGTTTGCTTTATTGTTTGGTAGCGCTTGGATGGTTTTTGATTGGCAGCAGAAGGGATTAAATGATAGAGCCGAAAAAATGATGGTAGTGCTGTTTTTGCTCATTGGTGCTGCAATCGGGTTAATTATACAAATTTATCAGTTAAGCGGTGGAAAATGGTATTCGGTGCTTGGTCTTTGGTGCTTGTTTGGATTGCCGTTATTATTTGTGGCACAAAAAAAGTATGTCGCTTGTTTTTTTATACCGATATTTTTAGTATGGCTTGATCATTGTATGTGGGAAGAACGTTTGCGCGGTATACTCGATTCAGCTTTTTCAGATAGAGTAGGAACATATTTTTTATATGATATGTGTGTTTTTGGGGCTCTTGCTTTTTTGGGTAAGATGATGGCTCTCTATACCTCGCGCTTTTCTTTTGGAGATGTGCTACGTAAATACTCTTTATTTGCTGTTTATTTGTGTTTAGCATTATATATTATTTCTGCTTGGCGTTTGACACATTTTTACAGGTTATTTGTTGCCACAGGAATTTTATTTGTTTTATCTTTGATTTATAAACATTATGGTGCTTATCATTTGATACGGCGCAATGTTAAGTTCGGTGGTTTGATTGTGGCAATGTTTTATTTAGAATTTGCTGATAAATTCGGACTTTTGCAAAGTGGTTTTGGTCTTATTTTAACTGGTGTGGCTCTGATTTTATTGGTAAGGAATTGGCCTAAAATTGACGTAAGCTTACTTGAGGGGAAGAAAAATGCGAAATAAATACTTAAAATTACTATTGATGATGTTACCTGCATTGATGTTGTTATGTTGGGTCGGATTTCTTTCTTTAGACAGGCATAGCGGGCAAGAGGTTGTTGTGCGCATCGGTGGATATGATCCAAGATCTGTGCTTTCCGGACACTATATACAATATCAAATAGATTGGAATAATACGGATTGTTCGCAATTTGAGGATAATGTTTGTCCTGAAAAGGATTTTATGCGTACATTGAATTCCTATGATTGGTGGGGAGGATGGAGAGGACGTTTTTATGTATCAGAAAAAGAAGCAGAGACTTTAGATAAGGCGGTTAGGAATAGTGATAATAAAGCAGAAATTGTTTATTCCTATAAAAAAGGCAGACGTCCTTATGCCTTACGTCTTTTGATAAATGGTCAAAGTTTTCAGTCACGTCGGAAATAGCTTTGAAGCATATTGATTTACTTTAGAGTAGTGTGTTGATTAAAAAATTTCGGTGGTTTTTAGTTTTCATTTTCAGAGGTTTTATTGCTGATGAAGTCAATGACATCATTCATGCGTTCCAAGAAAGTAGATGTGTCTTTAAAGTAGCGATTTTTTAGGTCATTTTCCTGGTGTATTTCTTTAATACCTGGTGCAGCATTATACATACCGAGGTAAATAGCTCCGCATACCAAGAAAACAATCAACCACAGCAATTTTTTGCCTAAAACAAAAAACAGTAAGGCAAAGAAAGTTATACAACCAATGGCCAAATATGTGGAGTAAATGGCACCGTTTACCGTGCTAACTAATTCCAGATCTTCGAGGAAAAAAAGTCCTACTACACCGACGGCTAGAAATTTTAATACAAATATACCAAGTGTTAATAATGTAAACATTTTATTTTCCTAAAAACATATTTGTTTAAGCACTTTTTTTAGTTATAAGCATTTCTTTTATACCATCTATGGAGCTTAAAACTGCACTGGCTTCATAGGGCATATAAACGATTTTGTTGTTTTCACCTGAAGTCATTTCCTTCATGGTTTCAAGGTATTTCATTGCAATTAAATATTTGTCTGCTTGTCCTTTTGTTGACAGTGCTTCTATGATGCGATTGATGGCTTCTTTTTCTGCTTCTGCTTCTACCATTCTGGCTTGAGCAACACCTTCAGCTTTTAATATGGCTGATTCTTTTTGACCTTCTGCTTCACGAATGGCAGCCTCTTTTTGACCTTCGGCAATACGAATCGCTGATTCTTTTTGACCTTCTGCTTCGTAAATCATGGCACGCTTTTCGCGTTCGGCTTTCATTTGTTTATCCATAGCAGCTTGAATATCTTTCGGTGGCATGATGTCTTGGAGTTCGATACGATTGACTTTAACACCCCATTTGTCAGAAGCACTATCAATTGTTTCTCGTAATTCGGTATTGATTTTATCACGAGAAGTTAATGTTTCTTGTAATTCTAATTTACCAATGAGTTGACGTAAAGTTGTTTGAGTTAATTTTTCAATTGCTTCATATAGATTTTCTACGCCGTAAACAGATTTTTCAGGATTGAAAATTTGGAAGTATAAAACGGCATTGATGGAAATAGATACATTATCTTTGGTGATAACACTTTGTCTAGGAAAATCGACAACGGTTTCACGTAAGTCTATGCGGGTTGATTTTTGCATGTACGATGATGAAGTGCCATCACGATGATTTATGGTTACTTTGCGATAAATTGCCTTTGGTGCATCAAAAAAAGGAATGATGAAATTTAGTCCGGCCGTGAGTGTTTCTTTGTATCTACCCAAGCGTTGAATAATAACGACTTCTTGTTGTTCAACAATGACACAGCCTTTTATAACAAAATAGATGGCAGCAACGACTAAAAGAATTAAGAATGTAGACATTATTTCTTTCCTTTCTTTTCAAGTTTTTCAACATACATGGTTAAGTCATTATGACTTATGATTTTGACTTTCTTTCCTTGAGGAATTTCGGGCAAATCTTCATCTGTTGTGCGGGCTTCCCAATCTTCATCATAAATTTTGATACGTCCCGAAAAAGCATTGACGTTTGAAATCGTCACAGCTTGTTTTCCAATATAAGGGGAATCTATATTTTTATCTTTATCATTTCTTGTGATGTTAAATAGTGGTCGTAAAAATAATAGAAACAGGATAGAAAGAATAACAAATATTGGAATTAATATGTTATAGTTACTGGTAAATATACAAAGAACTGCGCATGCACCTGCCGCTAAGGCAAAGTTTAAGCACAACATTGCCGGCATATATATTTCCAAAATTAGAAAAATAATCGCGACAGTGAGAAAGAAAATCCATGCAGACATTTTAGGTTTCCTATGTTGTTAAAATCATAGTTTATTTTAAAAATCTAATGTTTTAAATTTCGTTAAAATGTTTTATTTTTGATGGCGGTTTTTATGATGAATTTTATAGAGTAAAAATGAGAATAAAGACATATAAAAAATGCCAAATAATGTGAAAGCTAATGAGAAGCTAAGCCCCGGGATATTGTGATATGGCTCTATCACAAATTTAAAGCAAATGAGAGATATACCAGAAATACTTTGTTGTAACATATTGTTAACCGAAGATATTGTTGCTCTAGTTTCTTCTAAAGCAAAGTTATGAATATGACTGATATTAGCTATAGCAAAACTTAGTTGGAATCCAATGCCGATGCAGACAAATACTAAACTTATGCAAGTGATGTATGGCATCTTAAAATAAAAACTTAATGTCATACAAGCAAAAGAATATAAGCACAAAAAAGTGGTAACCACTAAAAGTCTATTGAATCCAAAAAAGTTTTTTAATTTGTTGACATAGTATGAGAATCCGGCACGCAATGCGTGGTTAATAACGGATACAAGACTGAACATTAAAATAGGGGCAGCCGATAATTTAAGAAGGGGTTGAAAACACCAACAGAACAGAGATGTTGTTGAGAATAACAGAGCAGAATATAGGATATAAATGTTGATGTTTTTATTTTTCATTGTGGCAATAGTTGTTTCTTTTATTTCAGTAAATTTTTGCATTAATGTTATAGCATGTGGTCTTGCAGATGGTGGGTTAGGTAATGTAGTTAAAAGACAGATGCTGATAAAGCTTAAAGTGAACTCTAATGATAATAAAACAGATGTGCCAAAATGTTTATATAAAACAGCGCTAAATAGAGCTGCAAACATGGCACCGGAAGACATGGCAAAATTTGTTTTTCCGCACTCTTTTAACATGCGTTTGGTTTTGTTTTGATTTCGTAGATAATCGTAGATGTAACTGTCATATACGCCGGATAAAAATGCACGTGATAAGGCATTAAAAAGTTCTCCTAAAAATACAATAAAAACACCGGAGAAATTAAGCCATAAAGTTGCTCTGAGGAAGAAGCATAAAAAGGCTAAAATTAAAACCTTTTTTTTAGAAATTACATCAGCGATGTATCCGCAAGGTATCTCAAAAATTATTCCGGTTAGTTGAAATATACCTTGAAATAATACAAAGTCAGCTATGCTTAAACCGTTTTGTTGGTAAAAGTATAATAAGACCGGTGCCAGGTATAATTGCGAGCGTAAAAAACAAGCAAGGTCAAGTCTTTTTAGTGGAGGAATTGATTTCATTTTTAAACCTTTTTTTATCATACTTCCTCTCATTCTAGATAGAGACACCTTAAAATAGGGTAAACAATTTTGGTAGGATACAAAAAAAACCTCCTTAAATTAAAGGAGGTTTTTTATACTTAAAGCTAATCTTATTTCTTAGATTTAGACTTAGAAGAACTAGATTTAGAAGAGCTAGACTTCTTGCTGCAGGTCTTCTTTGAAGAAGATGATTTGCAGCTCATAGAAGAAGCTTTGCTACCATAGATTTGCTCAATGGCCATGTTCCAGAATTTTTCATCCTGACCAAATGGGCAACCAGCATTCTGCCAGTTGTAATAAGCAGCTTCTCTAATCAAATTTTCATTGAATGTCATTTCAAATCTCCAAATAGTTTGTTATCGAACAACTAAAATATAAAATACTTTTTTTATTTTGTAAATACGAATTTTTATTTTTCGCTTTCAACTTTACTGTATAGGTTTAAATAGTTTAAAAAATCTTAAAAAAAAGAGGGTAATAAAAAAAATTTTTTATCTGTTTTGAAAGTGATTTTTTTGTTGGAGAATTGTTGCTTTAAATCTCTTTATTATCAGTAAGAATCTATTAGTTTTTTCTTTGCAAAAAAAAGGCGTTTTTTTAATCAAAAAAACAGTATTAAATTCTAATTTTTTTTTGCTAAAGTGAAAGCAAAAAAATAAGTAAAAGGTTGTGCAAAAATGGGAAAAAATTTTTAGATTTTAAACATAAAAAATGAATTTTTTTGGTGTTATATTATGAAAAAATGTTTAAATGCAAGTACTTTGTTTTAAACGAAAAAATAAAAATTGATAGCGTAACTTTTTTTGACAATTTTCTTGCAATTTTTTTGTTTTGTTTTATACAATACAGAGAGTTTAGTTTTTGTTTTATTTTTGGAGTTATATAGTTATGGCCGACACAGTAGAAAATCAAGTTATTAAAAATCAGGGTGATATAAAAATGCAAAAATTTGCAGTGTTGAGCCCAGCAGGAGGAGAGATGAATAATTTACTTTCAAAAAATGAAATGGAATGCATTATCAATGGTGACTATGAAAATGTTATGGCTGTGTTGGGTATTCATCGTGATAAAGGAAGCAAAGAAGTTTTTATTCGTGCTTATAAACCAAGAACAAAGTCTATTGAACTTTTAGATGGAGAAGGTCATTCTTTGGGTATGATGACCAAACTTGATGATCGTGGTTTTTATCAGATTAATCTTGGGACAATGAATACGGATTCATTCCATCATCGGTTTAAAATTACAAATGATGAGGGACATGTTTATTTAGAAGAGGACATTTATTCGTTTCCTTCTATTTTGGGTGATATTGATGAATATTTATTTGCGGAAGGAAATCACCTGGATTTATATAAAAAATTCGGCGCACATATTATGGAAATAAATGGTGTTAAAGGTGTTGGATTTTCTGTTTGGGCACCAAATGCCAAACGCGTTTCCGTTATTGGTGCATTCAATAATTGGGATGGGCGTGTTAATGTTATGCGCAAACATTTTAATTGTGGTGTTTGGGATATTTTTATTCCACACATTACAGAAGGTGAGTATTATAAATTTGAGATCAAAACACATGAGGGATATGTCTTAACAAAGAGCGATCCTATGGCTTTTTATACAGAAGTTCGTCCCAATACGGCATCCATTGTCTATGATTTGAATCATTATAATTGGAATGATAATAACTGGATGCAATATCGTGCGTCTTATAATAGTTTTGACAGACCGATGAGCATTTATGAAGTGCACTTAGGTTCTTGGCGCAGGAAAGGAAAAGATGGTTGTGAATTTTTAAGTTATCGTGAATTGGCGGATACTCTTGTTTCTTATGTTATGAATATGGGATTTACTCATGTTGAATTTTTACCTTTGTGTGAACATCCGTTGGATGCTTCTTGGGGATATCAAGTGACAGGACTTTTTGCACCTACATCACGTTTTGGAACACCGGATGATTTTCGGTACATGATTGATAAATTTCATCAGGCAAATATCGGTGTTATTATGGATTGGGTGCCAGCGCATTTTCCTAAAGATGGTCATGGGTTGGTTGAATTTGATGGTACACATCTTTATGAACATGCGGATCCAAGAAAAGGTGAGCATAAAGATTGGGGAACGAAAATCTATAACTATGGGCGTACGGAAGTTAGTAATATTCTTTGTTGTAGTGCACTTTATTGGTTAAAGGAATATCATATTGATGGTTTGAGAGTTGATGCTGTGGCTTCAATGCTTTATCTTGACTATTCACGTAAAGATGGTGAATGGGTTCCTAATGCTTATGGTGGTAATGAGAATCTGGAAGCTATTGCTTTTTTACGTAAAATGAATGAGCTTTGTTATGGTGCTTGTCCGGGAATAATGACTTGCGCGGAAGAATCGACAGCTTGGCCGATGGTTTCTCGCCCAACATCAATGGGTGGGCTTGGATTTGGTTATAAATGGAATATGGGGTGGATGAATGATACACTCCAATACATCAGTAAAGATGCCGTTTATCGTAAGTATGAGCATGGAAAACTTACCTTTGGTTTGTTGTATGCTTTTAATGAAAATTTTATTTTACCTATTTCTCATGATGAGGTTGTTCATGGAAAAGGTTCTATGCTTTACAAAATGCCGGGAGATGAATGGCAGAAATTTGCAAACTTACGCGCTTATTATGGTTTCATGTGGACACATCCTGGCAAAAAATTGTTGTTTATGGGGTCTGAATTTGGGCAAGATTGGGAGTGGAATTCGGCTGAAAGTTTAAGATGGCACTTGCTTGAGTATCCGATGTATAAGGGTATGCAAAATTGTGTCAGAGATTTGAACTTGATGTATAGAGGAAATTCTGCTTTTTATGAAGAAGATTTTGAATCCAAAGGCTTTGAATGGATCGATCATTCTGATGCAGATGATAGTGTTATTTCCTATATTCGTCGAGGACATGATTATGATAACTATATGGTTGTAGTTTCAAACTTTACGCCAGTTGTTCGTCACGATTTTAAATTAGGTGTTCCTGATGGTGGTGTGTATCAAGAAATTTTTAACAGTGATGATAAAAATTATTGGGGTAGTGGGGTTAAAAATGAAGGAGATTTAATAGCCAGTGACGAAGGTGCAAACGGTAGACCACATTCCATTGTTATCACTTTACCTCCGCTTTCGACCATTGTGCTAAAACGTATCAATAAATAGGGGATCAAATGCCGGATATTAAAGTTTGGGACGGAAAATCATATCCATTAGGAGCAACACCAGATGAGTGGGGTGTTAATTTTGCTTTGTTTTCCGCAAATGCTTTACGTATAGAGCTTTGTTTGTTTGATAAAATGGGTGTGAAAGAGATAGCACGTTATGAGATGGCTGTGCGTGAGAATAATATTTGGCACGTTTATTTAGAAGGTATTAAACCAGGGCAAGTTTATGGATATCGAGTTTATGGTCCGTACGATCCTGCTAAAGGTAAAAGATTTAATCCTAATAAGTTATTGATTGATCCGTATGCTAAAAAACTTATCGGACAACTTATCTGGCATAAAGCAATTTATGGGTATGATTTAGATAGTTCGGAAAAAGATTTGTCTTTTTCAACATTAGATAGTGCCCCATATGTTCCTAAATCTGTTGTGGTTGGTGTGGATGATTTTGATTGGGAAAAAGATGCTTCTCCACAGGTTGATGCTGCTAAAACGGTTTTTTATGAATTACATGTAAAAGGTTTTACTAAATTGCATCCTAAAGTTAGTGATGCTGAGAGAGGAACTTTTTTAGGTTTAGCATCGCGTAGTGTTTGTGGATATTTAAAATGGCTTGGTGTGACTTCTGTTGAGCTGATGCCGGTTAATGCTTTTATGTCTGGACACAGCATAGGAACACATGGAAATTATTGGGGATATGAAACGCTGAATTTTTTTGCTTTTGAGCCAAGTTACCTTTTAGGAGAAGGTGACCATGATTTTAAGAAGATGGTGAAGCGTTTTCATGAAGAAGGTTTAGAAGTTATTTTGGATATGGTTTATAATCATACGTTAGAAGGCAACCATCTAGGGCCGACGCTTTGTTATCGCGGTATTGATAATGAGAGTTATTATACTTTGGAGGGAACAAACAAACGCTACTATTATGATAGTACCGGTTGCGGTGCATCTTTTAATTTGCAAAATCCGTATGTTTTAACTCTGGTGATGGACTCTCTTAGGTATTTAGCAGAAGAAATGCATGTTGACGGTTTTAGGTTGGATTTGGCAACTTCACTTGCAAGGGTTAAACAAGAATTCAGCCAAAATAGTGGTTTTTTGATGTCCATCAGGCAAGATGAAATATTGCAGTTGGTTAAACTTGTTGCTGAACCTTGGGATGTTGGTGTCGGTGGTTATCAATTAGGTGCTTTCCCTCCAGGTGCAATGGAATGGAATGATCGCTATAGAGATGTTGTCAGACGCTTTTGGCGTGGAGATGATCGGCAAGTTGGTGAACTAGCTAGCAGAATTTCTGGTTCAAGCGATATATTTGGACCAAGTAAGCGTACTATCTGGAGTTCAATTAATTATATTTGTGTTCATGACGGAATGACGCTGAATGATTTAGTGAGCTATAATCATAAACATAATCAAGCCAATGGTGAGGATAACAGAGACGGTACGGATGCAAATTGGAGCTATAATTCCGGTGTTGAAGGTATTACAACAGATAAGAAAATTATTCAGAACCGTAAACGGCGCATGCGTGCAATGATGGCAACATTGTTGCTTTCTTTTGGTACGCCAATTTTATCCTCGGGTGATGAATTTTTTAATACACAGTTTGGTAATAATAATGCATACTGTCAGGATAATGTGATTTCTTATTTGGTGTGGGATGCTATTAGTGGTGAAGAAATTGTCAATGTGCGTTATGTTAAAGACTTGATCAAACTTAGAAGACGGATGGGAGTATTTAATCGTAAAAATTTCTTTAGCGGAAGCTACGTTGATCAAAAACAGGGAATTAAAGATCTAGCATGGTATACCGAAAAGGGAGGAGAATTTACTCAAAGCGATTGGTATCAGACAAATCGACGGGCACTGTCTTATATGGTTAGTGCTAATGAGAAGATGTTTTTGATTATTCTCAATGCTAATAGTAGTAATATAAAGTGGAAATTGCCGGCTATTAAAAAATCTTATAAATGGAATTTATTATTAGACAGTTCTGAAAGTTTTGAGTATGATAAGTTGGTTTCCGGAGCAGAAGTTTGGGTACCGGCGTGGTCAGTTTTGTGTTTTGAAATAAAAAAGTAGGAGGTTTTTATGTCTGAATTATTAAAAGCGCTTGCAGATAAGTTAAATATTAATTCAAGTTATAGTTATTTCTGCGCTGGCAAACACGTACAGTGTCAGGTTTCAGACAAGATGCTTCGTTTTTTTATTAAAGATATGGGATATGATGCTAAAAACGAGGAAGAAATTAAAAAATCTTTGGAAAAGATTGAGAAGAAACGTTGGCAAAGAGCACTGGAATCTATCTATGTTTGTTTAAATGATGATGTAAAGTTCGATTTGATAATTTCCGAGAAAGAAAAAGTTCAAAGTGTTTTTATTTGTCCGGATTTACAGAAAAACTATAAAAAACTTGCAGTTGATCTTAAAGCAGAAGAAAGCAAGGTGATGGGACGTGTGAAATATATCAGGTATGTCGGATATATTAAAGATGCTTTGGATATTGGATATTATAATCTTAAAATCAAGACTGATAAAAATGAATATCAAACGTTACTTGCCGTTGCACCGAAACAGTGTTATCAGCTTAATAAAAAAGATAAAGAAAAAATATTTGGGTATGCGGTGCAGTTGTATTCGCTTAAGAGTAAACGTAATTGGGGTGTCGGTGATTTTACAGATTTATCGTCACTTGTTGATTTAGCGGCGCAAAGCGGTGGTGATGTCATTGGACTTAATCCGCTTAATGTCTTACATCATGATTATCCTCGGGCGGCAAGTCCTTATTCTTCTATCAGTCGGTTATTCTTGAATCCTATATATATTGATGTGGAAAAGGTTCCTTCTTATAAAAAAAGTGATAAAGATGAAAAAGCTGTTTTGAAAGCAAGAGAAGCAGAATGCATTGATTATACTACAGTATATGGCGCTAAAATTCGTGCGCTTAAAGCTATTTTTGAAAGAATAACAGCTGATAAAAACAGTTCTTATATGAAAGATTTTAAGGCGTTTAAGGAAGAAGAAGGGGCGGATTTGCGCAGACTTGCTGTCTTCCAGGCTATATCTCATGAACGTTTTCTAAAGGGTGGAAAATTGCCTGCTGTTGATGAGAAGAATCTTAGTTCGGCAAATGGCAGCGGTGTGGAAAAATTCTTTAAAGCGCACTCAAAAGAGGTGGAGTTTTTTGAATTTCTGCAATTTGAGGCCAATAGGCAGCTACAAGCTGTTTATAAGAAGATTAAAAAAAGCGGTCTTAAAGTTGGTTTATATCGTGATTTACCTGTTGGGGTGGCAAAAAACAGTGCAGAAGTTTGGGGTGATAGTTCCTTATATCTTCAAAGCAGTGGTGCAGGTGCCCCACCTGATAGTTATTTTCCGACCGGACAGAAATGGAATTTAGGTGCATTTAATCCATTTGAGTTAAAAGAACGAGCATATAAGCCGTTTATTAAAATATTAAGAGCAAATATGCGTTATGCGGGAGCCATTAGAATCGATCATGTTATGGGACTTTCAAGGTTGTTTGTTATTCCGGATGATGGAGAAGATGGTGCGTATATTCGTTATGATGCACGTGATATGGCAAATATACTAGCGCTTGAAAGTCACTTAAATCAATGTGCTGTTGTGGGTGAGTGTATTGGTAATGTTGAGGATGGTTATACGCAATCGCTTTTAGACAAGGGAATGTATTTGTTGGGTGTTTTATGGTGTGAACGTAAAGATGAAAATGGAACAATGAAAGCGCCTCATGAATATGAAGAAAAGTATTTTTCTTCTGTCGGAACACACGATATGCCTCCGTTAAAAGCGTGGTGGTTTGGTCGAGAAATTGATGCGATGTATAAATTGGGTTTGTACACCGAAGAAGAGATGCGTTCGGCATATCGTTGGCGCGAACATGAAAGGAAACTGCTTTTAGAGGCTTTGGATAAAGAAGGTGTTTGGCCGCATGACAATTTGAGAAAAGGAAACTATCTTTATGGTGAAGGATTTCCGGAAGGAATGGATGAAGCTATCCATGCTTATATGGCTAAGACGAAAAGTGATGTCTTTTTATTGATGCTGGATGATATTTTCCAATCCGAGAGAATCCAAAATTTGCCGGGAACCGATGTAGATCAATATCCGAATTGGTGTGCTAAGCAGGTGATAGATATTGAAGATATGGAAGAGAGCAAGATGTATCAACGGCATATGCATATTGTTAAACAATATCGCTAGGGGAAAATATGGAGAAGAACAGTAAATTTTCATTAAAGCGGAGTACTGAGTTTTTTTTTAGATATCTTCCTCTTGGTTTGGTATGGTTGTATTTGATTATAACGGCAGTTTTTTATTCGTTGGCAGCTGTTTATTTTCCGACGCAAAATGGTGATAATATTGAGCATATCCATACCAGTTTTTTAGTAGCATTAGGACAAGTTCCGTATCGAGATTTTTTCCAGCACCATAATCCTCTTTTATGGTATATTTTTGCTCCTGTTGTGAAAGTATTTGCCTACAATACAACAATTGCAGAGGTTTTATGTTTTATATCGTTGTTGTTTTTTCTGAAATCACTGATTTATGTTTATCGGATAGTCAGTGAATTTTTGGCAGATAAATTTTGGGCTTTGGTGGCAACCGTTATTTTGGCATATCCTGGAGTAAAGCTTTATGCTGTTGATTTTAGGCCGGATAATTATATGGTTTTTTGTCTTACCGGTGGTTTGTACTATTATTTTAAGTATCTTAAATATCAGGAAAGAAAAAGCTTGGTTATTGCTTTTATCTTTTTCTTTTTATCTTTTATGTTTGCACAAAAGGCCATTTTTCCTTTGGCGATATTGGGAGTAACCGGAATTTATTTTTGGGTCACAAATCAGATCAAAACAAGGGATATGTTGTCAGCTCTTATCTTTCCTATTGTCGGGTTGATTTTGTTTTTATTGTATTTGTGGCACTATGATATGGTAAAACTTTATTTTGTTTGTAACTATACCTTTAATCTCAATTTGGCTAGAGGCTTTGAGATGACACGGGTGGTTAATGTGCCTCAATATGTGAAGTTTGTTTTTTTATTTGGGTGGTTGGGTATTTTATATTTTTGTTTGCACAGACAGCGGTATTTAGGAGTTTTGGCCTTGTTGTTTGTTAGTGAGTTTATACAACGTCGATTTTATTTTTCTCCATATCCTTATTATTATTGGTTGCTTCAATATTTAGCCGTGCTCTGTGCTTGTCCTGTTTTACATGGTATTAGTGACAAAATTAGGATTAAATTTCCAATTTTAGAAACGGGTTTTATGGTTGGTTTTTTGTGGCTTTTGTATAGTTCTTTATGTGGTTATTATAATATGTATCAATATAGTAAAGAGCGCCCATATCTTCCGGATTATGTAACAAGGCAGATTACACCATGTGATTATGTGTTTAATGGTGATGGTATGATGTATAATATATTTGGTAAAGATCCAGCGTATTATTGGCAGCTTATCGGGCAACTTGATGTCATCGGTGAAGAAGTGGGATTACAACCTATGCCAGATATGAATATGTTGATAAAAAAGCATTTACCAAAATTTGTATTTGGTCGTAGTTATTTTAATAAGTTTTCAAGCGAGAGTGGCAAACGGAAGATAGTGCATTATATTGATGAGAATTTGCTTGATGAATATTATGATAAAACAATGTTTGTACCTATTTATCAGCTAAAAGAAAAATATAGCAATAGAAAGTGTCAAAAAGATTTGTACACCGGTCAGTGGAATTATGTTGATTAGGTTGATGTTAAATAAGTTTTAAATAACACGTGTTATTGTCATAAGGAATTTATTGTTGGAGTTGTGTCATGGCTGAAAAAAAACAGAGAAGTGCGATTTTTAAATTCTTTTATATAATACTGACCATTATTACTTTTCCAGTGTTTTTATTGATGTTTATTTTGCGTCATCCTATATGGTTGTTATTTATTATTTTGATATGTGTGGGGGCAGTGATATATTGGCCGATGAGTCAAAATGTGGCGCTTGAGGATATTACATCTTGGTATCAAAAAAAATATACGCAGGCAAAACATGATCTTGTTATCAAAGCTGTAGAAACAGGTAAAGTCGATTTGCTACCTAAATCTATTGTTAGAGAAGTCAAAAAAATGGAAGAAGATGCACGCGAAGATCAGATGCCTAAGAGCGAGAACTATAATAAAAAAGTTGTACGTGATGTGAAATCAGAGGAGATGAAGGCTCAGATAAAAAAACGCGGTGGTTTTAAGAAAAAAGAAGCTGATGATGTAAAAAAAGGTGAGGTCGAAGTTTTATCAGAAAGCGGAACTCAAATTGGCGGTTTGTCGCAGTTAATTAAACAAGAGGACGAAAAAGTTGAGAGTGATACCGAAGAAAATAATGTTAAAAATGATAAACAGGAAGTGCAGAGAGCCAATGATAATTCTTTGCCGAATCCTGATGCTCAGGTGGACGATGCTTCGGATAAGACAGAAAATGATGCTGAGTTAGATTTGTTCTAGATGCTTTATTTTGCTCATGAGTTCATGTAAAACATAAATCCGTAGAGCAGAAGATAAGTTTTTATTTTTGCGTGAGTTGTCGATTTTAGTAATAAGAGCATTAAGTGGGATTTTTTGCTCTTTTGCCAGTTCAAGTAACAAGGAGTAAAATTCTTCTTCCAGAGATATGCTTGTTGCGTGTTGGCCGGCGATAAGTACGGAAAATTTTTTCATTATTTTTTCTTCTTAAAACTATCAAAAGATATAATCTGTGCCGTTTCGCCAGATACTTTCCTTTCCGGCTCAATATCGTCAAGAGAATGAGCATCACCATTTTCGTAAAAAGAGAAACTCAAACCAAACTTTGCATGTGGATCAGCAAAATATGTAATAGCATCAAATGGAATGACCAAAGTTTGTATTTTTCCTCCGAAACTGAGTTCTACAGAAAAAGAAGTATCTCCTACCACTAAGTTAGAGTATTGATGCTGTAAGACAATAGTCATGCTTTCCGGGTATTGAATTTTTAAATCATGGGGGATTACTGTTTCGGGATGATTTGTTTTAAAGGTAATATAAAAATGATTTTCACCGGGTAAACCTTGTTGTTCAGCGATTTTTAGAGCTTCAACCACAACGTGTTTTAAGGCTTGTTCAATCAATTTATCGTAGTTTATTTCGTTTACAATATCCGTCATTTTTGTTGTACCTTTGTATTTATAAATAAGCGGACCGTTCTGTTGCTGGGTGGTCCATCCCCCACTTTAGGCTAACCATAGCCGAAAGGATTTGATTTTGTTACTTTCGCTAATTAAGCAGCTACGGCAACAGGTGCAAAATTATTATCATTTGCGTTTATTTGATTTGAACCGATAACGGTGGTATCTCACCGAATACAGCCCACATATCTTTACTATATCTTGTCAAACCTATTTCGCCCCCATAAAATCTGGTGGAGGCGCCGGGTACCGCCCCCGGGTCCAATATATCTATTTCATACGGCTTTTCGTATCAAAGTCTTAAAAATAAGACTGCATCTATTATAAAGGTTGTTTTTTAAAAATTCAAGGAGAAATATAGGATTAATTTTTGTTATTATACTGTTTTTTAAACGTTTCTTTAGTAATCACTAAGTTATACTTTGGAAGAGATTTAATTATTGGTCGAGGGTAAAATGGATGAAACCACTAATCAGTCTTTGGTCTTAAAGAAGAAAAGTCGATCCGGTCGTTTTTCGTTTTTGTCTGGTAAGGCAAATTCTTTTAGGGATAAATTGTTTCGCAGTATATATATTTTCCTTCTTTTTGCGATAGATTTTATAATGTTTATCTATTCTATTAACGGTCGGTTAGTTGAAGATGGTCATTTCAATCAGGCAATTGCAGTTATTTTGGGTTCGATATTTGCAATATCATTCGTCCTAATTTTGTGTTTGTCTTTTTCTAAGATGTTACAAAATATTGTTTGTGCTGTTGCGACATTGTTTATGGTTGTTGTGTTTTTTTACCAGTTTGGATTAGGAGACGTTGATAATTTTATAGAAAATTGGCTTAACAAACATGCCAGTTGGTTGACATTTATCTGTTTTATGCCATCGCCGTGGATGGTTGGGCTTCTTTTTGCCGGACTTATCTTTTTTATGTTTTATTTTTCGGATGCTATTCTGTTTGTGACATTGGTATTGTTATTTTCCGGTATTATCGGTGTTCAGAAAAATGAGTTCTTAAAACCACTTGATAGTGAATATCAAGTGACGAAAGAAATGTCGGCAAGACGTAAAAATGATAATGATAAAAATATTGTTTATTTTATGATTCCTAAATTACCGTCATATCAATTCTTAAATAGTGTTAATGATCCAAATTTTCGTGAGCTTAGAGATTTGTTGTTAGGTTTTTATGCCTTTAATAATTTTGAAGTTTATCCTAATGCCTTTGTGCAGAAAAATGATGCTATGAGTAATATGATTGATATCTTAAATCAGGTTGATTATACCAGTACAACCAGTGCCAGTCGTGGGTATTCTGAATTTGTTAATAACTGGGATTTTGTTCATGGTGGATTGGATATTTTGAATTTGGAAGACAGTCGTTTATATGATTATTTGCATAGCAATGGTTATGGTGTAAGTATGTACGTTATGCCTGGATTTAATTTCTGTTTTAAGGGAGATGATTATGCTACAGACAGATGTGTTGTCAAAGGGTATAAAAGTGTTTCCTTATTTAATAAATCTGAGTCTGTTGAACGGAATGTGTATGCGCTTTTGGGTGAATGGGTTTTAAGTTTGCGAAAACGGAACTTAAAATCATTTGCTAAGATGTTAATCAATATGTCGCCACTTAAAAATATGAAAGTGCTTTCTGAAAATCGTCGTGTTAATATTGAGGGTAGTCCGGCTGTATTTGATAACTTAGGCAATGATATCCGGCGCGATGTTGGAAGTCAGGTATATTTGGCCTATATAGATTTACCATCAGATGTTTATATTTATGACGAATATTGTAACCTGAAACCACGTAAAGATTGGGTAGCGCTTAAGGATAACTCTCTCTTTTCTGGAGGAATTGATGAAAAAAGGAAGGCCTATGTTGACCAAGCAAAGTGTCTTATAGGAAAACTTCAGGAATATATGGGTGATCTTCATGAAAGTGGTAAGACAGGATATACCGATGTTTATATTCAAGGTGTTAGTACGGCTGTAGAGTTAGCAGGAATGTTAGGTGATTCATATAACCGTTTTGTAGCTGAAAACTTGGTTAATTTAGCTATTCGTAAGGCAGAGTATCCTAAGTTTTTAATTAATGCTAATGTGTGTTTGGCCAGTGATTTCACAAAGACATTAATTCAATATCAGGATTATTGTTTTAGTTTGGAAAATATTAAGAAGATGAATTCTGAAGAAGCGTACAGTATGCGACAGAATCTCATTAATAATTCTGTTATCAGAGGTCGTCGAATTTCCAATATCATTGGTAATTACGGTGATTGGTATGAGCTTTATAGGGCTAATAGTCGTGCTTATGTAGATAAAATGCAAAAACTTAATAAAAATGAAGAAGCACGTGAGGGCGGGACTGCTTTGCGACGAGCTAAGCAAAGACAAAACCTTGAGGAAGGTGGTGAAAGCCTTGGTTCAAATAATGGTTCTGAGAAGAATATATTTGTTTTGGATGATGATGTTTCTAATGACTTTGATATGGCACAAAAACGTCAAAAGGAAGAGGCTTTGCCACAACCGGATAAACTTGATCAAGGTAAAGCACAAGGTGCCTTAAAAGATAAACAAGAGGTATCATCCGGTGATGCTTCAAATTCAGGTGATAGAGCGAAAGATAGTCAACAAGGTTCTCAGAAAAATGACGATATAGATTTAGAGTTGTTTTAAAATAAAACGGTTAATTACTGATTAAACGCTTGTCAGTGATGTAAAAGTGTGTTATTGCTTTTTTATGGTGAAGCAATAAAACTAAGAAGATTTATGAAATTAGATAAGTACATTCATAATAAAAGGGCAAGAGCGGCATTTTATGTGTTGTTTTTTTTGTTGGGCTTTTCTTTTTTAGCTGAGATTATAGCCAATGATAAGCCTATTGTCTTAAAATATCAGGGAGAGTACTTCTTTCCTATTTTTAAGGTGTACACAGATGCTCGCTTTGGTGGAGATTTTCCGACAGAGGCAAATTATAAAGATCCGTTTGTTCGTGAGAACATAGAGGAGGATGGTTTCATGATTATGCCATTGATTGAATTTTCTTATAATACGGTTGATTATGAGCTTAATGCACCATTTCCTGCACCTCCATCGTTAAGGCATTGGTTAGGAACAGATGAAGAGGGGCGTGATATTGTTTCAAGGTTGCTATACGGTATCCGATTATCATTCTTGTTTGCCTTTTTGTTGACACTATTTTCCTCTGCTATAGGGATATTTGTGGGGGCTATCCAGGGGTATTTTGGCGGCAAAACAGATATTATTTTGCAACGTATCATTGAAATTTGGGATTCGATGCCGCAAATGTTTGTGCTGATTATTGTTGCTAGCATTTTTGCTCCAAGTTTTCTGACCTTGCTGATTATTTTGTTGTTTTTTTCTTGGACAGAGTTGACCGGAATGGTCAGAGCAGAGTTTCTACGGGCACGTCAGTTTGAGTATGTTAAGGCAGCGAGAGCTATTGGAGTTGGTCATTTTAGGATTATGTTACGGCATATTTTACCTAATGCTTTAGTTACAACGGTTACTTTTGTGCCGTTTATTTTAGCCGGAGGAATTGTGGCTTTGACAGCTTTAGATTTCTTGGGTTTAGGTTTAGGACATGATTATCCTTCATTAGGAGATTTGGTACGGCAAGGTAAAGATAATTTACAGGCTCCATGGATAGGATTGAGCATATTCTTTTTGCTTGCTATGGTTTTAAGTGCTTTGATTTTTATTGGCGAAGGCGTTCGTGATGCCATGGATAAGAGGAAAAGATGACAGAACCAATATTGACAGTTCATAGCTTAAATGTTCGCTTTTTACGGGAAGGCGGTGGCTGGCATTCTGCCGTTTATAATAGTAGTTTTGAGGTGAATTCCGGTGAAGTTCTTGCGATTGTGGGAGAATCTGGTTCAGGTAAGTCTGTAACGGCCTTATCTTTGATGGGATTGGTTGATGCAAATAAAGTGCTATATCAAGGAACTAACTCTATTTCGTTTAAAGGGCGCGAATTAACATCTTTTAGTGAAGAAGAATGGCAGAAGCTTCGCGGAAATGAAATCAGTATTATCTTTCAGGAACCAATGAGTTCTCTTAATCCTCTGCAAACAGTGGGACAACAAATTGCGGAAGTTATTCGTGTTCATAAACAAGTATCTGCACAAAAGGCGAAGGCACGAGCCAGATATTTACTTAAGCTTGTTGGAATTGATAATCCTTCGGAACGTATGAGATCTTATCCCTTTGAATTATCCGGAGGTCAAAGGCAACGAGTTATGATTGCTATGGCGGTAGCTAATAGTCCAAAAGTTTTAATTGCGGATGAACCGACAACAGCTCTTGATGTTACCGTGCAGAAGCAAATTTTGGATTTGATATTAAATCTTAAAGATAAGCTTAATATGGCAGTTGTTTTTATCTCTCATGATTTGAATATTGTGCGTCGTATTGCAAATAGGGTTATCGTGATGAGGCAGGGGGTAATTGTAGAGGAAGGCAGTGTCGGTAATATTTTTAACGTGCCGTCTCATCCCTATACCAAAGAATTGTTGGCTGCTTTTCGTGATATTTCATCGCAAGATGATTTTGTTTCGCATAAGGTTATGGAGGCACGCCATATTACGGTCAAATTTCCGTTGAAAAAGAATTTATTTGGCAAGACAATTAAAAGTATTGCGGCCGTTGATGATGTTTCTTTGTCTCTTTATAGAGGAAAGACTTTAGGCTTGGTTGGAGAATCCGGGTCAGGAAAAACAACATTGGGAATGTGTTTGGCTAATTTAATCAAATATCAGGGAGAAATTTTGACGGCGAAATCTGTTCATATTCAAAATGAAAAGGATTTCCGTAAAAATGTGCAAGTTGTCTTTCAGGATCCCTATAACTCTCTTAATCCACGTCTTAAAATTATAGATATTGTTGGAGAGGGGATTAAGGTTCATTTTCCGCACTTATCTCTTACCGAAGTTAGGGAAAAAGTTCGTAAAGTATTGATTGATGTCGGTCTTGATCAAGAGGATATTTTGGATTTATATCCACATGAATTTTCCGGTGGGCAGAGACAGAGAATCGCTATTGCGCGGGCACTTGCCGTTGAACCGAAAATTATTGTTTTAGATGAACCCACATCGGCTTTAGATGTTACTGTTCAGGCAACGATTATTAAACTTTTAAAGCGTATTCAAAAAGAGACGGGAATCGCCTATCTATTTATTTCTCATGATATGCGAGCCATAAGATCGATATCTCATGAAGTGGCTGTTATGTATAATGGGAGGATTATTGAAACCGGTTTGGTTGATGAGGTCTTTAATCATCCTTTGTCGAATTATACACGAGAGCTTATTAGTGCCTCAATGTTATCATGATGTGAGATTGTTTTTGTTTGAGAGATGTAAATTATGCTTGCAAAATATTGTATATAAGAATATATCTTAAGCCGTGTGGCGGCGTAGCTCATCAGGATAGAGCAACAGTTTCCTAAACTGTGGGTAGTGGGTTCGAGTCCCGCCGCTGCCACCATTTTTGCTTTTACTTCAGTTTTATGTAAGAAAATTAAAATGGAGCTTTTTGTTTCTTATGTTGGCGCTTTTTTGTTGCTTTGGTTGTAAAGTTATGTTATAATTCTTGTATAAAGTAAAGTAATTCTTTTTGGGAGACCGTGTTATGGCAGCCTTTTCTGAAGATTTTCTACGGTTTTTATATGCTAACTATCCGGATGATTATCGTCGTGCTTCAACTGGTGATGTCTCGGAAGGTGTCGTTAATGCGATTATGTTAAAGCATGAGTATCACTATCAAGTTTGGAAAAATGTTCCGGAATGGATTAAGAATCGTTATGGTGATAGGTTACCGAGAGATGTTTTGAATGGTAATGAAACTGCGCAGGATTTTGTATTAAAAGAGACAGGCAAAAAAGAAAAAGAACAAGAGTACACTGAGGAAGTTATAGGTTTTAGTGTTACAATGTTGGCCTTGGGTTATACGGCAGAAACTGCTTCTGCGCTTATGGAAAACAGAGCCCTACGTGAGAGTTTGTTGCGTGATGCTATCGGTGGGGAACTGACAGAAGAACAGATGAGACAGTGGCTTGAAAGCCGCGGTAAGGACATTATAGCGATCACGGAAGATTGGAAGAAAAATCAACCAGAAAAGTATTTAGTGCATGTTGCTAAAGCTCTTAGTCGTGAAAAGTTACGTTGTGAACGCGCAGGAAATGATGCCGATAAAGCCGCTTCTGAAATGAAGATTAGTGCATTAGAGCGTGAGCTTGCTAGTGTTATGCAGAATTTGAATACAAGAGAACAGAAAATGTGCATGGTTGATTACTTGCGGCAAAAACCTCAACAGGCAGCTTTGCGGCATTTGCGTCCGGATGTACTTAGTGAGTTTATGGTACAGATGAAAAAGAAAGGTATTGCGATTGAGCCGGTTGATGCTTCTCTTAAAAAAGAGTACGACATGTTTAACTTTAATAATTTAACAGAAGGTTTGAAGAGAGATTTTGCGCGTATGAAAAAGCAAGGAACTATCTTTAATGATGCTTTTAAACGTGGTGAATCTGATTTTAAACGGGCATCTGTAGGTGCTATTTTAGATGGAAGGAATAATGGTGGTGTTGCAAAGATTGTTCCTCTAAAACAACGCGCTCATTCAAAACAAAAAGTGCGAGCTTAAAGCAAAAGAGAGGCCGTTGGGCCTTTCTTTTTTTTAGGTTTGTTATATGGCTACACAAGCATTTCCCTTCCACTGCCAAGATACAACAATGTTGTTTTTTAAATGGAATTGTGTTTGGCAAAAATCGGTTACGGTTTCTTCTAATAAATTTCCATTGGGGATGACATTACCACCATATGTAAATGGGTAAAATATATCATCTTCATCCATAATACCGTCATCATAATCGAAACTTGCTAAAGGTAATTCTTGATCACTGATGTCAGTATAAATATATATCATATCTCCATTTTTTAGTTGTTTGGTGATATTTGGTTTGCCCATGGATGCTTGTAGTTGTTCAGCTGTTTTACCGATTAATTTATTTAATTCTGCATCGTATTTTTGTGAAGTAGCACAAGCATTGAGCGTTAATAATAGTATTATTGTGGCTATAAAGCGTTTCAACATATTTTATCTCCTTTATCTAAGAGATATGTGTGCTTTTTGTTTTTTCAAGATAATGAATTTATTTTAGTTCGCGGTCTCGGTTGACATAAAAAGATAGCATAATTCCGAAACTTGTCATAACAGATAGAATTACAGTTCCGCCGTAGCTGATTAGGGGTAGAGGTATGCCGACAACGGGTAATAGTCCTGTGACCATAGCGATATTGATGAAAATATAAAGGAAATAATTGGTATTTAGTCCTAAGATGACCATTTTACCAAAGTAATTGCTGTTGTGGATGCGGAATGCAAACCAATATCCGTAACTGATTAAAATCAAGTTTAGGAATAGAATAAGTACGCCACCAATCATTCCAAATTCCTCAGAGAATGTGGTGAAGATAAAATCTGTGTGTGGTTCAGGCAAAAAATTTAGGTGACTTTGTGTTCCGGATAGAAAGCCTTTACCCCATAATCCACCGGATCCTAAGGCAATTTTTGCCTGAATGATATGATATCCGGCATTAAGAGGATCACGTTCCGGATCTAAAAAGGTTAAGATACGATTTCTTTGGTATTCGTGTAAAAAGTGCCAAAGTAGTGGGGCGGCAGCGATAATCCCTCCAATTCCTATGGCAAATTTCCACCATTGTACCCCGGCTAAGTAAAACAAAGCAGCAGCACAAAATAAGATCATTAAAGCTGTTCCAAGATCCGGCTGAATCATGATGAAGGCGACCGGAATGGCGACTAAAATGGAGGGAATAATCAATCCTTTTATGCTACGGATACTTTCTAGAGATGTTGTGCTGAAATACTTAGACAGTTCCAAAACGATGGCTATTTTCATTAATTCTGATGGTTGCAAATTGAAGAAACCGAGTTTTATCCACCGTTGAGCTCCCATACCGATGTGGCCTGCCGCATCAACGATGATTAACAACACTAAAGTCAGAATGTAAAATGGGGTGGCAATTTTGTAGTAAAATTCCGGTTTGATGATAGCGGTAATCAGCATAATGATAAAGCCTATACCAAAACGGATTCCTTGATTTAGTGCCCATGGAGTTATTTTTCCACCGGCGACAGAATATAGGGTTATACAGCCAACAAGGGCAAGAATGGTTATGATGCCTATGAACAAAAAATTTAGGTTCAAAAAACGTTCTTTGAAACTCAATTCTTGATTTTGATGTAACAATATACTCATTTTATTTTTACCTTATATCAAGTTTTATTGCTGCTTCCAATATTTTTGAGGCAATCGGCGCAGCTACACCGGAACCCGAGCGACCATGTTCGACAATGACAGCAACAACATATTTTGGGTTATCATGTGGGGCATAAGCCATAAACCACGCATGATTTCTGTATTTCCAGGGTAAATCTTCATCTCTTCTAATGCCTCGGGCTCTCTCTTTTAGAGATATGCGACGCACTTGAGTAGTCCCTGTCTTTCCTCCCATCTGAATATCCTTGAGTTTTAATTTAGCGCGTGTTGCTGTTCCGCCGATACCATTTACTACTTCAAACATTCCCTGTTTTACAAGAGCGAGATTCTCAGCTTTGATGTTTAGTTTTTTGGGTTGGGGTGGATTTTCTGTTTTAATAAATGTCGGAATAATTTCATAACCACCATTTACAACCCGAGCTAGCATGGTTGCCAGTTGAATAGGGGTAACCAAGACATAACCTTGTCCTATGCCGGCAATAACTGTTTCTCCTTGTTGCCAAGGTTCATGTAATTTTTCTTTTTTCCATTTTTTATTGGGAATAACACCTGCTTTTTGGTTTTCTAATCCAAAGTCATATATTTGTCCCAATCCAAGTGTATGGCTCATGTCTGCAATTTTTTCTATACCAATTTTTAGAGCTGTTTCATAGAAAAATATATCACAGGAATTTTTGATAGCTTCTATGACGTTTAAGCGTCCGTGTCCGCTGTGTTTCCAACAATGGAAAAGGTGGTTTCCTAATTGCATTTTTCCGGAGCAAAAGGAGGTTGTCTGTGCATTTATGGCTCCAGATTCTAAAGCAGCAAGAGCTACAACAATCTTAAATGTTGATCCAGGGGAATACTGTCCGGATATTGCTTTATTAGTCATGGGTTTTTTTTCATCATTCAGCAAAGTATTCCAATTTTTTATGGAGATACCATCAACAAACAGGTTGGGGTCAAAAGATGGGACAGATACAAAAGCCAGTATCTCGCCGGTATGCACGTCCAGTACAACAGCGGCTCCGGATTCTTGTCCAAAGGCATCATAGGCTATTTTTTGTAAGCGAATGTCAATGGTCAGGTCAAGGTCTTTTCCTTTCATGCCTTCCGTTTTTTCTATTTCTCGCATGATACGTCCATAGGCATTAACTTCGTAAGTTAAACTACCAGCAGAACCACGCAAGCTTTCATCATATGTTTTTTCAAAGCCGGATTTTCCAATTTTGAATCCGGGAACCTGTAATAATGGAGAATCCGATTTCTGTAAATCAGATTCTGATACGGAACCTACATATCCCAGGGGATGTGCCATATATTCTTTATAAGGATAAGAGCGGATAAGTCCTTCATCAATAATTAATCCAGGGTATTGATTATTATTAATCATTAAAGCGGAAACTTCGTTCCATCCTAAGTTATCTTTGATTTTGACAGGGACAAAACGACGATGGTGGGAGATGTCTTTTTTGATACGATTGATGTCATCTTCAGATAGATTTAATATAGGTTTTAATTCTGTTAGTAAACGATTGATGTTTTTGTTCTGTTCAGGAATAAGCATGGCTTGAAAGTTTTGGATGTTAATGGCTAATTCCAATCCATTGCGATCGTTTATTGTTCCGCGCGGAGGGGCAATTAAGCGTTTTGATGTTCTGTTGCTGTCGGCCAGTAGAGCGTATTTTTCTCCTTGATATATTTGCAAATAATACAATCTGCCAATGAGGATGAACAGCAGTATGATGTTAATACTGAACATAAACAAGGAGCGCTTCAAGAGAAGGCGTAATTTATGGTTAGATTTCTTCATAGCGTTCCTCTAAATGGATGTAACGTCTCTCAATCCAGCTGTTTACATGGGCAATTAGCGGGTAGATGGCAATGGTCATTAACAGTTCGATAAAAAGCAAGCTTAAGGGAATGAGCTGGCGATATAAAATACTTGCGATTAATGCTTTAAATATAAAAGTTAGCAAACAGGCAAGTGCAAAAAGGAACCAGGAATAGGAGAATTTTTTAGCATTAAAGCGTAGAGAGAGTTGCATGGATATAATGTATAACATTAAAAATGTCATGATATCTATTCCTAAAGGAGTGTTTCCCATTACATCTGCTAAGATGCCTAAGATGAAGGCTGAAAATATTGAAAATATGTCAGGTCTTTGTGTTTGCCAAAAATAAATACCGGCAAAAAAGGGTGCTTGCCTTAAAAGAATCCAGCAATTTGCTGAACGTGGAATGTATAGTATCAGTACGAAGATAATGGTACTGATGATCGGAATCAGAAAAGCCGTTATTTCGGTTAGAAAGTTTTTGATACCATTTTTCATTCTAACTCCTTAAGTGTTTGTGCCGAAGGAGTGATGTCGTATAGTATAATCTTTACAATTTCCATCTCTTGGTCATTAAATAATGGTGTTGCCGTAATAGCATCCATTTCCGTTTTTTTAATACGTGCAATGGGAATATCTGCCGGTAAGCCGCCGCCAACACCGGAAGTTAATAGAAGATCTCCGGGATGAAGCTCGGCTAAGAGCGGTGTAAATATCAGTTTTAATTCTTGAGTGTTTGTTCCAACCAATATACCTCGATCACGACTTTTGGCGGAAATAACAGGAATTTTTGAGTTTATATCTGTAATCATATTTACACGGGCATAGTTGCCACTGATTGTTTCTATGCGTCCGATTAACCCCTTGGCACTGACAACAGCGTATCCAGGTTTTATTTCTGAATTTTCAGGACCAATGTAGATAATGAGGGCATTAGCAAAAGCGCCTTTTGTTTTGGCTACGACACGGGCGGTTCTGCTTTCAATGCCAGGAGTGTCATAGTGATGTAAAAGTCTCTTTAGAATGGTATTTTCGGCTTCTATTGCTTTTAAGCGATCTTTTAAGAGAAAAAGTTCCTCGTTTTCTTTTTTTAGTTGTTTGTTCTGCTCATAGACATTCATCATTTCGGATATTTTTTTATACCCCTGACTTAATCCTTCTGCTGGCAAAGTGACTGTATGGATAAGCGGTGTGGTGATAAAAAATACACCTTTTGAAATACCGGAGATGACACCTAAGTCAATTTTGTGTACCAAAATCAATAACACGGCTATGATAAACAACCCTGTTATCATAAAATTTTTTAATATACGCAGTACATAATTTTCTTTTAGGAATAATGCTCTCTGGCGTTTCATCTTTTATACTCCGGAGATTTTATTCATAAAGAACGCCACGAAATTCCTCAAAATTATCTAAAGCTTTTCCTGTGCCGCGTACAACACATGTTAGGGGATCCTCTGCCAGAGAAACCGGTAAGCCGGTCGCATTGCGGATAACCGTATCTAAATTGGATAGAATCGATCCGCCACCTGTCATCATGATTCCTTTATCAACAATATCTGCAGCCAGTTCCGGAGCAGTATTTTCCAGTGCGACTTTAACAGACTCGACAATAGCCATAACCGGCTCGGCCAAACTCTCAGCAATTTGACGCTCCGTAATAACAATTTCTTTAGGTACACCATTAACTAAATCTCGACCTTTTATTTCCATCGTTCGTCCGTCACCTTTTGCCGGAACACAGGCAGAACCGATTTCTTTTTTTATCTTTTCAGCACTGCTTTCGCCCACTAATAAGTTTAAGTTACGGCGAATATATGAGATGATGGCGCTATCCATTTTGTCTCCACCGACACGGATAGAACGTGAGTAAACAATTCCGCCTAAAGATAGAACAGCTACTTCTGTTGTTCCACCGCCAATGTCTACAACCATAGAACCGGTCGGATCGTTAACAGGCAGACCTGCGCCAATGGCAGCGGCCATTGGTTCATAAACTAACCAAACACGTTTCGCTCCAGCATTTACTGCGGAGTCTTTGATGGCTCTTTCTTCGACTTCTGTTGCACCGGAAGGAACGCAAATAACAATGGTTGGTTTAAGTAGACGATGATGATGATTTACTTCTTCAATGAAATATTTTATCATTGCTTCTGCAGCGTCAAAATTTGCAATTACACCATCTTGCAAAGGACGGATGGCTTCTATATCTCCAGGTGTTCTGCCGAGCATTTGTTTTGCTTTTGTACCAACAGCCCATACTTCCTTTTTGCCTTTGATATCTTTAACGGCAACCACTGAAGGTTCGTTTAGAACGATACCTTTACCTTTAACATGAACTAAAGTGTTTGCCGTACCTAAGTCGATAGCCATATCTGCTGAAAATAAGCCCAGTAAATTTTGGAAAAACATATTTATCTCCCGTTTCATACACATTTTTTTTCAGTTTTAAGTGTAAATCATTTATTTTGCAAGCGTTTTATAGCTTTTTTTTGATATCATCAACAAAAATTTTGTTATCTATGTTTTTATCTGTGTAGCAAAAGTCTGCATTAAAGCGATTATTAAACCAGGTTGATTGCCTTTTTGCGTATTGGTGGGTGTGTGTTTTTGCTAAAGAAACGGCTTCATCTAAAGAACACAGTTGGTTGATGTAGGCTTTAAGTTCTTGTACACCAAGGGCACGCATTGCCGGCAATGAATCGGATAAATTGCGTGCAACCAATGCTTTTACTTCATCGCAAGCACCATTTTTTATCATAATATCAAAGCGTTGGTCAATACGTTCGTTTAATAGATTTCGCGGTGGATTTATGTATATATGTATGAATGTTTCGGGGTTAAAGTATTTTTTTAAGGGAATCGTCTGCCAATAGCTGATATTTTTTTTGGTATGATACCATATTTCCATTGCCCGTGTGATACGTGTTGTATCGTTTGGACCTATGCGGAGGGCAGCCTCTTTATCTATCTTTAAGAGTGATTGGTAGAGCTTTTCAAGTCCTTCGGTTTTTTTTATGGTCGAAACCTTCTGTCGTATTTCCTGTGGTGTCTCCGGTATAGGAGTCGCTCCTTTTTCCAGTGCTTCTATATACATACCAGTTCCACCGATGACAATAGGTGTTTGTTGACGAGAATGTGCACTGTTTATCTCTTTTAAGGCCAGATTAAGCCAGTCTGATACATTACCGCGCACGGAGGCATCATATATACCGTAAAGCTTATGTTCGATGAGATCTGTTTCTTTTTTTGTCGGAGCAGCAGATAGGATAGGGATGTCTTTATAAACCTGCATCGAATCGGCATTAATAATGACACCGTTTGTTTCAAGAGCCAGTCGAAGTGCTAGAGCGGATTTTCCTGATGCCGTGGGACCAGCTATTAAAATTATTTTTTTAACGGACGACATGAAGCTTCTTCCACAAGATTTTGACAAAGGTCTTCATAAGAAACACCGATGTATCGTGCTTGTTCTGGTACAAGCGATAGGGCAGTCATACCGGGATGTGTATTTATCTCCAGGAAAATAACGCCGTCTTTAGGGTTATAACGAAAATCAGAACGAGAAACCGTTTTGCATTTTATTTTATTATGCATGGTTTCAGCATAAGATAGACAAGTTTGCGTTACCTTCTTTGGCAGGTCTGCCGGCAAAATATGAGATGTTTGTCCGGTAGTATATTTGTGTTTATAGTCATAAAAGCCGCCTTTTGCTTTAAGTTCGGTTACGACATGTGCCTTTCCTTTATAGCACATAACAGTTAATTCACGACCGGGGATATATTTTTCAACTAATAATTCTGTTTCGGGGTCGTTGTAACGTATTTTGAATATATCTTCTGGCTTTTCGACAATAAATACACCAACAGAAGAACCATCTGATACCGGTTTTACCACAAATGGACGTGCCAGGGAAGAGGCATTGGCAATAAATTCACGTGCTGTCATTTTGCGAGAGGAGGCCGTTTTGATATTGGATTTTTCAGCAATGAGCTTGGTTAAATATTTATCCATACCGATGGCAGAAGCGTTCATGCCGGAATGAGTATAAGGAATTTGTAACAGGTTTAGGAGTGCAGGGATTGTACCGTCTTCTCCCCAGTTGCCGTGGAGAGCATTGAAAATGACATCGGGTTTGTTTTTATTAATGGCGGCGAGTAGTTTTTCGGTATCGGTTAAGTCGTGCGCAATAACTTCATAGCCCTTATTTTTAAGAGCTTTGGCAACGTTTTTTCCGCTATCTAAACTTACTTGTCTTTCTGAGGAAAATCCCCCCATTAAAACCATTACTTTTTTAGCCATTATTTAACTCCTTTTTGTTAGTATTTTTGTTGTTATGGATGATTTTACCTCACAAAATTTAAGAAAGGCTAAAAGTTTAGTGAAAAAAATATATTTATTTTTGGTATTGGCATTTTGGGCAAAAGCCAGTTTCGCCGGTATTCTTACTCAGGCAATGGATGTCCATATAGGTATTTTTGATGCGGCAAAGATTTTGTTAGAATACCGCCAGGATGGCTATCATTTTAGCGTTAATACTAAGGTTGATACAGTTAATGTATTTGGCACATTGTATTCTTTTTCGGGGATGTATGAGAGTTCGGGTTTGATCTTAAAGGATAGAATCGTTCCGGAACTTTATAAAACCCGGAGTCAATCGCGGCGTCATATCCGGACTAAAAAAATATTGTACGATAAAAAAGGAATGGCTTATAAGCGTATCTCATCAAAAGATGGTGAAGTGAGCGAAAAGCCTATTGTCGGTATTTCAAAAACGGCAGATGCAGCTGATTTGCAAAGTGTTTTTGCTGAGCTTATTCAAGAATTTATGGCAAATGGAAAATGTGATCTTGTGCGTGAAGTTGATGATGGAAAGAAACACTATAAGCTTATTTCAAAAGATAGTGGTATAGAAAAGCGATATTTTGAATTTTTACAAAAGGAAGAGGCGGCACATCTTTGCTTGATATTTATTGAAAATCTTAAAGATAACAATGATAATATTTTATGGGAGGTCAGTTCTGACAGGCCGATTAAACTGTGGACCAAAGGGGATGAAAAGACAAAAATGCCCGTTGTTTTGGAAATAGGGATTGACTCTACCCCGTTAGGTGAGCTAAAGGTAATACCAAATATGTTAAAGATCAAATAAGGAAAAGAAATGCATAGGTCAGAGTTATTATTGCCTGCGGGTGATTTGGTTAAGTTGAAAACAGCGCTTTTGTATGGGGCAGATGCAGTTTATGCCGGTACACCGGATATGAGTTTGCGTACACAATCGAAGTTTTCGCTTGAAGATTTAAAAGAGGGAATCCGTCTGGTTCATGAAGCAGGCAAAAAAATATATTTGACGCTTAATCTTTATGTGCATAATGAGGAAGCTGCCAAGTTGCCGAAGTTTGTTGAAACATTAAGGAAATTAGCACCTGATGGTGTGTTGATGGCAGATCCAGGTGTGTTTTACTATCTAAAAGAGAATGCGCCCGAGCTTAATCGGTTTGTTTCAACGCAGGCCAACATTTGTTCGGCTCAGACGGTTAAGTTTTGGCAATCTATGGGGGCAAAGCTTTGCGTTTTGGGGCGGGAAGTTACTTTTGCTGAGATGAAAGAAATCCGCGAACAGTGTCCGGACATTGAGTTGGAGTGCTTTATTCATGGGGCAATGTGCATGTCTTATTCCGGCAGGTGTTTGATTTCTAATTTTATGGCGGATAGGAGTGCTAATAAGGGTAAGTGCGCTCATTGTTGTCGGTGGCATTATAAGTTTCATGTTCGTCTAAAAGACGGGACAGTGCGAGAGCTTGTTATTAATGATGAAAATAAAGATAATTTTGAATATTTATTGGAAGAGGATTTTCGCCCGGGTGAGTATTATGAAGTGGTTGAAGATTCTCATGGCAGTTATATCTTAAACTCCAAAGATATGTGTTTGATGCCGAGACTTAAAGATTTATTGAAGATTGGAATGAATTCTCTTAAAGTTGAAGGGCGTAACAAGACGGAATATTATGCCGGTGTGGTTGCCAGGGCCTATCGTGCGGCGATTGATGATTATTATAAGGATCCCAAAAGTTGGAATGCTGATAAATATATGCCGGAGTTAATGACCTTACAGAATCGCGGATATTGTTTGGGTTTTCATGATGGCAAGTTAACGAATATCAGCCAAAATTATGAATATACACGGACTTTGGGAGAATGGTTATTTGCCGGCTCGATTGTTGAATGGCAGGGTGATGAGGCTGTGTTTGAAATTCGGAACTATATCAATAGCGGTGAGGCAATAGAATTCTTAATTCCGGGCGGATTGGATAATTTTAGGCTTGTTTTGACGGAGTTTGAAGATGCTGATAACGGTCAGATGACAACAAAGGTTTCTGCCGGTCAGGGTAAAAAGATACGAATCAGGCCAAATCAGTGGGATAGGGATGTTAAGGAGATCAAGAAGCTTTTGCCACAGTATACGATTGCTCGTAAGTTTCAAGGATTAGCAGGTGAAAACAAGGAAATGTATGATCATAAAATTTCCGAGTGGGAGATGCTAAAAGGGTAAGTCTATTCGATCTTTTTTGTGAAATGCTTTGACAAGAATCTGAAATTATGCTATCCTTAAGGTGTATTTTGGTTTATATTTACGCTTGAGGAGGAAATTATGGTAGAAAAAAGAAAAAGAAAAAGTAAGGATATTTGCAAAATGTCAAAAGCTGATGCCAACTTGGCTTATGCTGTTTTAAGAGGTGATCTTGAAAAGATTGACTTTTTTGTTAAAAAAGGGGCTAATGTTTTTAGTGAAGTTGAAGGCATTGAAGGGTATAAAAAAGGTGATACCGTTTGGGATGTACTTCATGCTGATCAAAAGTTGGGTGGTAAGAGTTCAGCTGTGATTGCTCTTACATTGGTAAAAGCATATATGAAAGCTGAAGGTATTGTTGATAAAGAGCCAGTGGAAGTATTAAAAGAAATCCATGAAGAATTGTTAAGACGGCGAAAGATGAAGAAGATTCAGGCTTCGAAAGATGATTATTTAAGAGCTACTACATCTCAAAAAGAGAAAAAGAAAACAGGTTCCAAAAAATCAAAGACACCAGAAAAGAAAAAAATGACACCACCTCAATTAATGGATACGAAAAAGTATGTTGAAATACGTCCTGGTAAGTATGGGATTCGTGGAAAGCATTATACAGGTCTTGAATAGTAATTATCTTAAAAGTTGGAAGCTCAAATAATTCTTGTTTTTTGTTGTTTATAAAGAAAAAACTTTACAAATAAAAAAAAATCATTTATAAACCGCACCAGATTGTGAGAATCGGCGCATGGCAGCTCTTTTTAAGAAGTTGTTTTGTGGCGATTTTCCTATTAGCTTGCATACATGAAGGTGGTGCGAGCGTCGGTTTTATCCGCTTCGGGCTCCGAAGCACAGAAAAAAGAAAGGAATCTATAATGAGACACGGTGACGCACATAGACGTTTTAATATGCCTAAAAGTCAAAGAAGAGCTTTGTTTGCAAATTTAACAAATGCTTTATTAACGCATGAACAAATCACAATTACTTTGCCGCGTGCTAAGGAATTGAGAACTTTTGCAGAAACGATGATTACTTATGCTAAAAAAGGTGATTTGAACTCTCGTCGTTTGGCATTGTCTTTTTTGCGGGATAAAGAAGTTGTTTCCAAGCTTTTTTCTGTTTTGGCCGAGCGCTATAAAGAGCGTAACGGTGGTTATACTCGCGTTATTAAAGCCGGTTACAGATATGGTGACTGTGCACCAATGGCAATTATTGAATTAGTTGACAGAGATGTTAATGCCAAAGGTTTGAAGGATATTGAACGCGTTAAAGCAGAAAAAGCAGCCGCAGAAGCTCAGGCTAAAGAAGAAGCTGCAGCAGCTTAAGCTTTAGGCTTTATGGTAAAAAAAAGAGGTCTTTATCGGCCTCTTTTTTTTGTGTTCTATGCTGTTTTATGTTTACGTTTTTCTTGAATTTCCGTATAAGCATTGAGCGCGGGAATAATGATATAATCAATCAATTCAATTTGCTCTTGGGTTAGTTTTTCGGTAAACAGAGGACGTTTTTCATCAATCATATGAACGTTTATGGGCTTTTTACCGCGATCAACCACGATTTTGATATCCCTGTTATTGTGTGAGATGTTTAGAGCGTAGTTTTCAACCGGGTGATCATACTCATATGTTTCGCTGAAAACATAGCTGTTTGCCATTTGATATTCTTCCTCATCCTCAAAGAAAGGGATAACCGTGTAGATGTTTTCATCAAATTGCAGCAATCCGCCGATGCTCTGTTCTTTGAAATGTTTAAAAGAATTGAGGATAATGTGTTTTTGCTCATTATATGTCACAATGGCAACAAAATTATGAGTTAAACTGGTTTCATTGTATGCGGCTTCATTGGGAGCAAGGAGGTGAACTTGGTTGTCTTCTGCCTCGGCTAAATTATCATATAAAGGGTGTCCGGGATGAATAAATTCAATAACAGATTGGCTCCGCTTAAGTTCTATAAATTTCTGCGGTTTAATATATCTTTCATTTTTTGTACGTGCTTTTAACCAGTCTAATATTTTCATTTTCATCTCCTTTGCTTTTTATGAATATAACATAAAAAACATTCTTCGTAAATACGTTTATCAAATAAATGTTAGTAAATCGCTAATTTTTTAAGGGTTATCCAGAAAATTGTTAATAAAATCTGTTATGCGGCGGGAAAAATCCTGTTTGTTGTTAACAAGACTCTGTAATCCAAAAAGTGTATCATACCCGAAAGCAGCACCGTCAGAAATTCTTATGATAACTAGTGTTAACGGTGCGTACGCCTTAAAAGCCGACATAAATTCGGGATGATAATTTGTATCAATCAGATAGGCGTGTAATTTTTTGTTGTAATGTGTTTTTAGGGTATTGATAATCATGTTGATGGCTTTGTCACAATTTTCGCAAGGGTTGGCGCTGTTATATAAAATAAAAGCTTCCGGAAGTTTTTGGTGTTCCGGATTAATGTAGAGTTTTTCTAATAAAGAATCGGCCAGCAACAGAGTTGGGTAACATAACCACAACACCAGAAGGAGTGTTTTGTACATGTTTTATCTACTTTATAGAGGGGTGCACGCTTCTTTGAGCCATTCTAATTCTTGCTTGGTTAAGTATTTTTTTAAGCTAAGAAAAACTTGGCGATGATAGCGATTAACCCAGTTGATCTCATCAGGAGATAACAGATATTTATTAATCAGCTTTTTATCAATAGGGGCCAAAGTTAAAATTTCAAAATTTAGGTATTTCGGATTTTTTGTGGCCTTAACATAATACAAATTTTCAATTCGGATACCAAAAGCATTTTCTTTGTAATATCCGGGTTCAATAGAAGTAATCATACCCGGTTTAAGGGGGGCATTCTTTTTGGCATGTATGCTTATTCGGGCTGGTCCCTCATGAACATTTGAAAAATATCCGACACCATGTCCCGTTCCGTGTTCATAATCAAAACCTTTTTGTAAAAGGGGTTGGCGTGCAATCAAATCCAGTTCATTACCCATTGTTTGATGTAAGAAAATGCTTGAAGCCAGAGCAATGTGTGATTTTAAGACCAGTGTATTTTTTTCTATCATTTCAGGAGTTGGTTTTCCTAGGGCAATGGTACGGGTAACATCTGTGGTACCATCATAATATTGGGCGCCGCTATCTATCAATAGAATGGAGTTCTTTTTGAGTACGGCGGATTTTTTTTGTGGGGCATGATAATGAACAATGGCGGCATTTTTGCCATATCCGACGATAGGGGCAAAACTTTCGGAAAAGAAGTGCAATTCTTTTTTTCTAAAAGAAAGGAGTTTTTCTTCAATATCTGTTTCTGTCTTTTCTTTGTAATTTTTTGACAGCCAATGCATGAATTTGGTCAAAGCCACGCCATCACGCAGATGTGCATTGCGTATGCCTTTTATCTCTGTCGAGTTTTTGACGGCTTTTAATTCGATTATTTTATCAGGAATATTTTTTATTTGCGGGTTAGATGATATAAGTATTTGCGGTGTTGTTTGAAAATCTGCGCCGAGAGTTTTGTATTTTTTGAGTTCAATTAACAATTGTTTGAAAGTAAGTGCACTTGGGTAGTCCGTATGTTCGGCAAAAACTTTGTAGGAACCGTCTTTTTCAACGAGGGCATAGGCACGAAACAGCGGTGTATATGGCAGTGCATCGGAGCGTAGATTTAAGAGCCAGGAAACATTTGCTGCGGAGGTGATGAGATAGGCATCAAGTTTTTGTGATTTTATATATTTTGTAAAGAGCGTGATTTTTTCTTTGGTTACCTGTCCGGTGAATTTTTTTTGATGGGCAAAAATTCTGACCTTTTTTGCGCTCAAGAGCTTGTCTGGTTTCTCTAAAGCAACAAATTGTGATTTTGGAAGTAAATCTTGCAATTTGCTTATTGTCTCTGCACTGACAGTCCAAGGGTTGTAACTGATTTTAGCAGGGGCCTTGGCGTAGTTTTTTCGAAGCCATTCCGAAAAGCTTATCTCGGATAGTTTAACAATTTCAACCTGATGTGGGTTGGTTTCTTTTTTGGCTTGTAATTCGTATCGGCCGTCAACAAACAGATAAGCTTTGGATGTGGTCACAAATAGCAAGGCATATGAACCGCTAAAACCGGTTAGTTCTAAAATGGGATTTTCTTCCGGTAAGATATCTTCGTTAATAAAAAGGTTACCAAGTGTTAAGAAGCATCCGGTAAGGTGTTCTTTTTTGAGTTCTTTTTGTATCGTTTTGATATCCATGCGATTTCCTTTCAGAAATTATTTTTGCAAAAGAGCGGCCCGCCAGTTATCCATTTTGTAAGTCTTTAGCAAATTAAAACCCAAGTCTTGATGGTATTTTATGATGTCTTGTTCTTGGTTGTCAATAAATCCGGAAATTAAATAACAACCATCTTTTTTTAAGGATTGATAGGCTCTTTTTGCCATTGTTTTAAGCGGATTTGCCAGAATGTTGGCAAAGATAAGATTGTAAGGGGCATTTTGTTTGATGAGGGGATTTTTATAGCCATCACTTAAAATTGCCATCAGGTTTTTATTAACATCATTGGTCACAGCATTATTAGTTGTAACATCTACAGATTCCGGATCAATATCTGCGGCAATAACTTTGGGGTGATTGTTCCAGATTTTTATGGCGGCAATTGATAAAATTCCGGATCCCGATCCCATATCAAGAATATTGTTTATTGATATATTTTTTTGATGCAATTCAGAGATTGCCGTCAAACACATTTTTGTGGTTTGATGTTCTGAACCAAATGCTGTTGCCGCATATATTTGCAAGGGAATTTTTTTTGTTTTCGGGCAGTGTGGTTCATGGATGCCATATACCAAAAAACTGCCAATTTCAAAAGGAGCAAATTTGATGACGTTTTCTTTAAGCCAATTTTTGCTTTCTAAAATTTCTTCTTGAAATTGGGGTAAGTTGTAGCCATTTTGTTTTATTTGGCGGTGAAATTTTTTGGTATCGAAATCAAGAGGCGCATAGCCGACATATTCTTCTTTTCCATCGTCGGTATAGTTAATGACAACGACATCAAACGTTTCTTCTAAAAAGCCGGCTTCCCTTTGAGGCAGAACATCTAAAGGAAGAAATTTAATCAGTTTGCAACTTTGTTTTATGTTATGCATAGGTTTACCTTTTTTATTTACAAGTACTAAATGTTGTTGCATAAATATAGTCAGGAAAATGTTAAAAAGAGATTATATTATGAGAAAAATATTCATCTGTTTAGCTATTTTAGTTTTATCTTCCTGTAATACTTATCTTAAGGGAGATTATACTTTAGGCAAACGCAATACGTTTAATGACTTCTTTTATACATATGCTATTCGTTACTATCACGATAATTCTGCAATGAGTTCAGATGTTGAGATGGAAACAGTAAGTGATTATAAACCCGGTATGACAAATCATATTGCTCCTGGTGGTGTTGTTGTTTCTTCCAAAGTTGTGCAACGAGAAGTTTCTTCAGCAGTATGTGTTCGTCCTAATAAAAAGGGTGCGCTGGTTTCTTATACTGTGCCAGTTGAGTTGACGGACAAGATGGCTTATGAGGTCATTGGCGAATCGGATATCAATGGTGTTACATATCGACTTCTTGAGCCAAATCGTTTGGGCGATGTGGTTTTGATTGATATGAAAGGGGATGTTTACCCGCGTGTCGGTCGAATCTATAATGGTCGTTTGGCCCTTTTAGATACCGCATTTTTGCTTGAACCGGAGGATGTCTTTTTTGTTAATGAGGAAAGTGAGCAGTCCGGATCAGATGAGGAGGTTGTGTCTGGTTTTGAAATCCGTTATCAAGGGGTAGAAAATTATCGGATGGTCTTTGAGAGTGTTGAATGGCGGTCTGATGGGTCTGAGGATCATGAAGTATATACGTTCCCGGTAAATGACAGGGAGGTTTCCATTGATGGTGTTGATATTGAGATCTTGGATATTGACGGCAGTGGTTTAGATTATAGGATCTTAGCACTCTGATTTCGATGGAAAGTGAACTTTTAGCGGCTTTATAGCCGCTTTTTTTTATATGTGGTTTCTTTATAGACTAAAATAGAGGTTTAAGTGCATCTTAGAAAAACTATTTAGAAAATATGGAGGAAAAAAGATGCGTTTTATAAAACCGGAAAGCTTAAGTGAAGATTCAATTATTTTGGATGTTCGCAGTGAGATTGAATACAGGCAGGAGCGGTTGGCTTTGCCGCATATTTTGATTAAGGCAGATAAAGTTGATCCGGAACAATTTATGGCTGAATATAATCCTCAAGGGGATAAGACTGTTAATATTCTTTGTACTTCCGGTGGTATTGCTTCTGAAGTGGCTGAGCGTTTTGAGGAAGCCGGTTATGATAATGTTGCGGTAGTAGTTGGTGGAATTATTGAAGCAGAATATGAGGGCATTCAGGTGCTTAAGAATTAATTTGACAAGGTATTAAAAATTTGATAAACTTAGGCCATAGTTAATGTGAGGAGAATATTGCTATGACTGATTGTAATTTGAGGATACCTTTGCCTCGTTCGTCTTTTCTTTATTATACCAAAATGGTTAAGGATGGTAATGTGGTACAACTTTTTGATGGTGAACAATTGGTTACAACAGTTAAGTTTGAAAATAAAAATCAAGTTGAGTGTGATTTGGGGAAGCGACTCATTAGGGGAGAATATGATACTAAAAAGAAAAAATGGAATTTTAGCGAAAATATATGGTTTCATGATAACGGACGAGTGTTTGAGGCATCAAAGTATGATAGATTTAATGAGAGGGGTTATCGGATTATGAATTCGTTTAATTGCAGCTCATCTGAGTTTGGTCAATGCGTACGTTTTTTTAATGCACTCAGAAATTTTTACTTAAGTGATAGAAAAGAGTGTAATGGCGTTTTTTCTTTAAGGGCATACGTCAAAAGTGGAAAAATATCTCGTTGAATGTTATAAAATTCTTGTATCCTTTAAAAACTCCTTTTATGATGCGAAGAAAAGGAGTTTTTTTATGCCTGATTTTGAATTGGAAGATAAATGTTTTGGAATTGTGGCCGGTGTTGATGAGGCCGGACGAGGACCGTGGGTCGGTCCGGTTGTTGCCGGTTGTGTGACTTTCTTAAATAGGGAAGTTCATCCGATGCTTTTGAAGGAACTTAATGATTCTAAAAAGCTTTCTAAAAAAAAGCGTGAAATGCTTTATGATTTGATACAAGAAGAAGCAAAGAAGGGGCATATGATGATTGGTATCGGAGAAGCCAGTGCCAAGGAAATTGATGATATTAATATTTTAAATGCTTCTTTTTTGGCCATGAAAAGGGCTTTGATTGCAGCAAAGGTTTGCCCTGATTTGGTTTTGGTTGATGGTAATCGGGAACCGAAAGATTTTGGCTGTGCGGTTAAGGCCGTAATTAAAGGTGATGCAAAATCTTATTCTGTTTCTGCGGCTTCTATTTTAGCAAAGGTTTATCGTGACAGGTTGATGGAAAAAATGGCTCTTAAATATCCGGGATATGGTTTTGAGAAAAACGCGGGTTATGGAACCAAAGCGCATATTGAGGGGTTAAAGCAACTTGGTATTACGCCTGAACACAGGCGTTCTTATGCGCCGATTAAGGCATTTATAAAATAAGGATGATAAGAGACGTTTTGTTGTTTATAATTTTCAAATTATGCTGATATTCTTTAGGATGTTATTGTACGATGAGTGGCATAATTTTAATTAAAGAGGCTTTTATGTTACGTCAAAAATTTTTATCTCCTTTTTTTGCACCAATAGTTTTTGTTTTTCTTTGGCTCGGTGTCGTTTGCTGTGTGTATATGTTTGTGCCGGCAGGAGATATTTTACATCAGACACTTGATGGTAAATGTATTGATATTGTGGCAAAATGCGGTTATTTAATGTTGCTCTTGCTGTTGTTTTTGTGGGCTGATGATTATAGAGATAAAATACGTAGTTGGGGGCTGTTTATCTTTTTTGCTTTAATTTGTTATTTACGCGAATCGGGAATTCAACATTGTTTATCAACAACAGATACGACACCTTTTAAGTCTCGTTTTTTCTTGAATCCGGAAAATCCGATATATGAAAAAATTATTTATGGTTCGGTTTTGTTGTTTATTTTTTTAGGACTTGTCTATTTTGCTTTTAGGTACAGCAAATATTTATTTCATTCTTTCTTTAAGTTGGATACTGTTACATGGAGTATTGCGACATTATGTACAGCGGGTGTTGCTTCAAAGATTATTGATCGCTTTCCATCAAATTACCATAAAATAAGCGGTGGAAGGTTGTCAGAAGGTGTTTATACCTTTTTGCAGGTTTTAGAAGAAAGTTGTGAGATGTTTTTGCCTTATTTAGCTATTTTGGTTTTATGCCAGTATCATTTTAAGTCTGTCAAAGGATAGTTTTTTTTAAAAATGACTTGCAAGATATTTTAAAAAATGTTATATTGAATTTCAAACGAAAATTTTTGGGTATTACACTATACATTTTTTAAATAATTATGCGAACTTTAAATTTGGGCGGATTTTTGCTCTCCGCGGAAGATGAAATGGAGCAGACAGAAGGAGTAGTATTAGGTACGAAAATCACTGTTTCTAGGGATGGCGAAATCATTCTTGAGGGCGTATGTGAGTTTCGTGTCCTGACGACCGATACTTCTTACATGTATCGTCAGAAGCCTGGCGATTTTTTGACGTTGGTTATGCCGGGGTATCAGCTCAGCGGACCGGAGCTGGAGCCGAGCAGGTTCACCCCTGGGCTTGTCACAGGGCGCGACATCGAGGTGAGGTCCAACACTCAAGAGGTCATTCAGACAGGAGTTCGAGGTTTCTTAGCTGGCAAAAATGGGAAAGACTACATTTCCCGTGGGGCTGATGGCTCTTGGAGTCTTACCAAAGGAAACGGTAAAACGAAAGGTGAACTAAGAGATGTGAACATTATCATCAAGGGCACCAATCACGGCGTTTTCCTGGATGAGCGAGGCAAGCTCCGCGAGGAGTTAGCTAACCCGAGGCGTCCAACAATACAAATCAAGTAAGGAGACGACGTTTCAAAGAAAAACAGGAGAGCAAGCCGCAAGGCTTGCTCTCCTCGTTTTTTAAATGATTATAATTCCGGAACAGAAGCTTTGGTTCTTTTTTCTTCGGAAACGGGAGCATCTTTGGTCTTATCTATTTCTTTACCGGCTAAGATTTCTTTTATTTCATCACCGGTTAGGGTTTCATATTCCATCAATGCTTTTGCCAGGGTTTCCCAATCTTTTTTGTGTTTTTGTAAAATCTTTTTGGCCTCTTCATAGCCGTCAGTGACAAGGCGCTTGATTTCTGCATCAACCAAACGTGCCGTTTCCTCACTCATATTTTGGTTTTGGGTGACAGCGCGTCCTAAGAAAACCTCATTAGAATTATCCGAATAACGAATCGGGCCTAAAATATCGCTCATTCCCCACTCCGTGACCATAGCGCGTGCTAAGTTTGTCGCGGCATTAATATCTGATGAGGCCCCGGATGTCACGGCTTCATAGCCGAATTTTAATTCTTCTGCGACGCGTCCGCCCATCATAATGACTAAGCGAGAGAGCATTTGTGTGCGTGAATATGAGTAACGATCTTTTTCAGGTAATTGCTGAACCATGCCCAGTGCCCGACCGCGCGGAATGATGGTCGCCTTATGTATCGGATCCGTGTCCTTGACATTTAATGAGCAAATAGCATGACCGGCTTCGTGATAAGCGGTTAACTTCTTTTCCTTTTCATCCATTGCCATGGATTTACGTTCATTACCCATCAATACTTTATCTTTGGCATCATCAAAATCAGAAGAGCTGACTTTGAGTTTGTTTTTGCGGGCAGCAAGGAGGGCAGCTTCGTTGACCAAGTTGGCTAAATCTGCACCGGAAAAACCGGGTGTGCCACGGGCAACAATGCTTAAATCCACATCCTTACCTAAAGGTACTTTACGGGTATGTACTTTTAAGATTTCTTCTCGACCTTTAACATCCGGATTGCTGACTGTTACCTGACGGTCAAAACGTCCGGGACGGAGTAATGCCGGATCTAAGACATCAGGTCTGTTGGTTGCAGCAATTAAAATGACATTTTCATTTGCTTCAAAGCCATCCATTTCCACCAACAATTGGTTTAACGTCTGTTCGCGTTCATCATTGCCACCGCCTAAACCCGCACCACGGTGACGACCGACAGCATCTATTTCATCAATAAACAGCAAGCAGGGCGCATTTTTTTTGGCCTGAGCAAACATATCGCGAACACGTGATGCGCCGACTCCGACAAACATCTCCACAAAGTCAGAACCGGAAATTGAGAAGAACGGTACATCTGCTTCGCCGGCGACAGCTTTGGCTAATAAAGTCTTACCTGTTCCCGGGGGGCCAACCAGAAGAACACCCTTTGGTATTTTACCGCCGAGACGCTGAAATTTTTGCGGATCTTTTAAGAAATCGATGATTTCCTCTAATTCTTGTTTGCTTTCTTCTGCGCCGGCTACGTCGGCGAAAGTTACCTTTTTTGTATTTTCAATTAATCGGGCACGTGATTTTCCGAAGCTTAAAGCTTTGTTGTTGCCGGCACTTGCCTGACGCATGAAAAATACCCAGATAGCAATTAACAAAAACATCGGAAACCAGGAGATAACAATGCCCCAAAAAGTATTTTCAGATGTATCTATTGGTTGTGCTTCTATTTTAACACCAAATTTTCTTAAGGTATCAATCATGTTCGGATCATATGGTGCATAGGTGTGGAAGGCTGTTCCGTCCGTATATGTGCCGTTAATATCATGTCCGATGACTGTGACGGAACTGATGTTGTTATTCTCAACCTTGTCCATGAAGTCGGAAAAGGCTACTTGAGTAACATTGTTGCGATTGTTGTTTGGACCGATGTTATTGAAAATGATGCTTAATAGTATAATAGTGGCAATCCAGAATAAAATACTTTTTGAGTTTTTCATCTCTTGTCTTCATCCTATTGATAATAAAGTTTAGTTGACCTATATGTAAATTTGATAATACTTTATATATAAGTTAGAAAACATTAAAACTCAACAGCTATTTTTGTTTTTGGGATATTTAGAGACAAAAAAAAAGAGCTCAGCTAAGCTCATAACAGAAGAAGGCGGGCGGACGTTCAGAAACCGTAAGCAACAGACGGCTCGACTTATTTGAAAACTCTTATTCGTCGACGTCCGACCTATATTTGTGCAATGCTTAATGTCATGTGCACTTTGACAGTTGCCTACAAAGGATTCTGAAGTCCTTTAAATATGCTCCACTAACAAAGCTTATTCTTGTATATACCGGATTATATATTTTTTCAAGTATTTTTTTAAATTTTTCGTAAAAAATTCTGGATTATTGCGTGAGGATTATTCAGAAAAGAAAGTGTTTGAAGCTAACGATTTTTTAGGAGTGTCTTAGCTTAAAAATGCCGTCTTCATAGCCTTGAATCGTCTTATCAGTTTCAGCTAATTCTAGGCGTTTTTCAGCTAAGGCAACATACTCTTTTTCACGTTCTATACCGACAAAGTGACGACCAAGTTTTTTAGCAGTAACAGAAGTTGTACCGGAACCTAAAAATGGATCAAAAACAACATCTCCCGGATTACTGGAAGCAAGGATTAGTTTGGCAATCAGTTTTTCCGGTTTTTGTGTCGGGTGAGAAGTATTTTCTGCCATTGACCAAAATGGAATAGATATATCGGTCCACAAATTTGATGGGGCAGTTAAACGAAATTTGTTGTTTGTTTTTTCGCCGGTGTCTTCTTCCTGCCAATCCTTTGGGATTCCACTGTCATCTTTATAGGGTGCTAAGACGGGGCGTTTTAATTTTACGGCATCAAGATTAAAAGTGTATTCTGCAGATTTAGTAAAAAACCAGATGTCTTCCATGCAATTTTTCCAGTTATTGCCAGCGCTTCTTCCTTTTTCACGTTCCCATGTAATGCGATTTTTTAATAAAAAATATTTTCCGGCGATTTCCGGAATGGCAATAGAAGTGTTCCAGTCTGAACAAATATAAAGCGTACCGTTTGGTTTTAGGGAAATAAAAACTTCAGCTAACCATTTATCCATCCATTTTTTGTATGCATTCCAATCCATAGATTTAAATTCTTTAGTACCGAATTTTTTAGTAAGGTTATATGGTGGGTCAACAATGACCAAGTCGGCAAAATCTGCTGGTAAAAGCCGTAAGGCATCGAATGTATCTTGCCAAATGGTGTGGTCAATGATATCTTTTGTTTTGGCTTTTGCTGAAAGCGTGATGGCACGGGAGGCATATTTATCTGTTTCCTCCGGAGTTAAAATGATTGTTTTATTACGCGGAGCAGGTTGATCCGTCATTTTTCCTCGCCGAATTTATTGTTGATTAAATTGGTTAAGTTTTTGATAGCTGTTGCGGCGTCTTCTCCTGTAGCAGAAATTTTTATAGATGTTCCTTTGGAGGCAGCTAACATCATCAATCCCATGATGGAATTACCATCGACTATCTGTCCTAAACGTTCAACCGTAACCTCAGCATTTAATCCGTCGATTGCTTTTACAAAATTAGCAGCAGCACGTGCGTGAAGCCCTCTTTCATTTATAATTGTCAGTTCCACGGAGGTATCTTTCTTCATATTATTTTCCTAACAATTCCGAGGCAATTGTTATATATTTAATGCCTGCCTCTTTTGCTCCCAATACTGCTTCTTTTAAGTTCTTTTCCCTTCTTAGAGTATTTAATTTAACAAGCATTGGTAAGTTTATTCCAGCGATAACTTCAACATTGGCGCGATCCATAATAGAAATAGCTAAATTAGACGGTGTGCCACCAAACATATCGGTTAAAACGATAACACCATCGCCAGTATCTACAGAATTTACCTTTGACATAATATCTTCGCGACGTATATTCATATCATCATTTGGTCCGATGCAGGCTGTTTCAATTTGTGATTGTGGCCCAACAACATGTTGCATAGCTGAAAAAAATTCGTCAGCCAGGCGTCCATGTGTGACTAAGACAATACCAATCATTATTTTTCTCCGCTTTTCCATCTTCTAATAGCGCCAAAGGTTGCGATGATTTCCGCTTTACTTTTAATACGCTCTAATTCATCTGCTCTGGTTTGACGGCCTTTGAAGGAAAATTTTTCTACCGTCTCAACCGGAACGCCGTATGTGCGCTCGACTGTTTCACCTTCTAATTCTACCACTAAAATGTATTCTTGTTCTGCTAAAACAGAACCTGTTTCCGAGTTTATACCCTCAAGCTTTATGGCTATGTGATTATCTCGCTTTAGTAAAGCGGTTTTTTTGCCATCATATTCCATGGAGGGGTTTCGAGGTTCACCTTTGCGCGCATCAATAAAAACGGCAAGTTCACCAAATTTATTTTCAATTATTTCAAAGAAATCTTGTTTTTCAATTAATGTATAGTACTGATTTTCCATAGCGGATCCTTACTTTCATACAGATTACCAACAAGGTATAGAATATCATAAACTTTTATAAGTGTCAATTAGGTTTATTTATTGCTCATTTCCTTGGTTGGTTCTTGAATTTTCTCGTTGTTGTTGATTTTGTGCATATCTCTTAGCAATTTCTGCTAAAGTTTTTTTAGGTAATTTGCGACCAGATTTTTTTAAGATTAGTTTGGCTAAGTCCTCTTCATTTTCTGTTTGATCTAGTTCAATTAGAGAATCTGCAGGAAAATCCTCTAACGAATCGTCAGAAAGTTCATGTAGAGCTTTATTTATGGCGCGTGTTGCTCTGGGTAAATCCCTTTCGGATATTTCGCCACTGATTCCTGCCGGTTTTTCTATTTTTCTGTGGACTAATTCTCGGCGCATTTTTTTTACATCAAATTCAGCAGAATTAGCTAGGCGGGCATCTTCAACAGTCATTTGAGGATCCAGACCAGCTCTTTCAGCAGCCATCGCGGTACTCATAATCATATTTAACTTTCCGGCCATTTGTTGTTGTTTTGTAATTTTTATGGTTTCTAATTCTTTTTCAGTGGCTTGATGTTCAAGTTCGTTATCATCCAGTAATCTTATATTAAAGAAGGGTGCATAAACCTCATCATCTTCATCTTCGTCTTCATCAAGTGCTTCGTGAATTTTTTTGCGAATACGCAATAATGGGGCACCCCGCTGAATTTGCGCAGGGGCAAATCTGGGTTTTTCGGCGCTTTTTGTTTTTAATTTTTCCGTTAGAGGAGTGCGACTCTCCAGACGTTTGTTGATGCGGTCTTTATCTTCAACATCTTTGGCCTGCCAGTTTACCAATTTGCGCTTGTCAGCTCTTCTCATTTTTTTACTCCTTTTTATGTTCCTTGCAGTATGTTATCATCAAAGATGTATCGAACAAAATTATTGGTGTTACTTTGAAACGCTGTTTGTTTTTGAGTTTTAGGGTAAAAGAAGTACAAGAGGTGAGATGCTGTTGCATATTGTCTCGAAAAGTTTGCCAATCTTCCACTTCGGGCAGGGACATTTTTTGCATATCTAAAATTTCACGTAAGCTTGGTTGATTATTTACTTCCTCAGGAGAAATATTCCACAATCTGGCAAAGGCGTGATTATAAAATATGGTTTTCAAAGTGGGGGAGAATATGATTACAGAATCGTTTAAATTATTAAGAATCCCTTGTTGTACGGCGATAAGATCATTTAGTTTACGTGTTGTTGCTAAGCGATCGGAAATGTCTTCATAAGCGATGATGGTGCCATCAGGATGAGGAGCTCTGATACGGCGATATGTCCTGCCATTCGGGATGTATAAGAGATCTTCTTTTTGTTCGGTCAAGGCATCAAAGGCTTTGTTTTCTTCATCTTTATAGTTTTTGAAATCAGCAACTTCAGGCAAAAGTTTTTGTTCACGAATATTATCTAAAAACAGGTTATAGTGGGGGGCTGTTTCAACAAAATTTTCCGGTAGGTTCCATAATTTAATAAAGGCGGCGTTACCGAAAGTGAAAATATGCTGTGTGTTGATGATACAAAAAGCGGTGTCAAGGGAGCTCAAAATATCTAAATGCGAATCGAGATAAACACGATAATTACGTTTAGCTTCATCAATGGCGGTGATATCAATCAAAGAGCCAATAGTGTGTGATGTTTTAAGAGAAGAATCATAATAGGGAGTTTCTGTTATTTCGTATTTTTTTAAATCGCCATTATTTAGAATGTTAATCTGTTTCTTTTGCGGGGTATTTGATTCTTGTGCTGTTTTTGCCATTTCTAAAAAGTTAGTTAAATTACCCAGATCATGAAGAACGGAATTTTCAGCTGTTAAGTCTTTAAATTCTTTTAACCCTAATAAGTCTAAGTAGCGGCGGTTTAATATAGTAATATTTTGGTCTTTATCTCGCAACCAAACCGGACAAGGAAGATTATCAATTAGAATGCGAAAATCGTCCAATTTTTTGCGGCAGGAAACAACGTCTTGTGTTGCTTGATTAATGTATTCGGTTGATTGTGTTATATCTCTAAACCACAGACAATTAAAGTTTGTATCTGTGTTGGAAGATGAGATTTTTGTTCCGGTTATCATAAATCGGCTGCCGGTTTTTGTTTGTGCTAATATTTCGAAATATGTGCCATTATTTTTTAAGACATTAAATAAGGCATTTATGTTTTCTGCATCTGGTCGTTCAAAAACGGTTAGTATTTCTGATAAAGTACTTTGTTTACCGTTTTTTAGATTTAAAAGCGTGGCCAGACGGCGTGAGCAGTATTGGTATTCCTTATTATTATATATGGAATAGGTCAGATATCCATCTTTTGAAGCGTAGAGCATTTCTTCATAATAGTCTGTCATCTCCGTCTGTTTGGCTAGGGCTTTATTTAACCGTCTCTGTTTTAGGGATAACCAGATAATAAAGAATGGGAAAGTCAGTGACAAGACTACCCAGATATAAAGAAGTTTTGTATATGTTTCAATGCTCATGGCTTTTCTTTCAAAAGCTTTAAAATAAAGGTTGTTTGTTTTTTTATTTTAATATATAGCTTTTTTAGAGCATTTATGAGTTGATAGCAAATTAAAAATTGAAAGAGTGAACAAGGTTATGTATACATTGGTTTTTGATACAACAGCCGGCGGTGTGGTTATAGGTCTTTATGATGATTTGCAAGTTGTTGCAAAAGTGGAAAAAGTGATGGAATTTGGTCAGGCAGAGGTGTTGGCAGTTGCTGTCGATGATATTCTTAAGCAAGCAAAAATAAGTTTTGATCAAGTCTGTTTGTTAGGTGTCTGTGTCGGTCCAGGGTCTTTTACCGGTGTTCGTGCCGGATTGGCTTTTGCCAGAGGTTTAGTCTTAGGCAATCCCGCGCTTCAAATTACAGGTGTGTCGGCCTTCGAAATTTATGCACATATGCTAAAAGAGAATGATCGTGCCGGATATAATGCTGTTATTATTGAGACAAAGCGTGATGATTTTTATTTTCAGTTGTTTGATAAAGAGCTTAAAAAATTAAGTGCTCCATTGGCTCTGAAGCGCGAAGAGATTGTACGGATGTTAAAAAATCATCAAACCAGTTTTATCGGAGATGGGGTTGAACGGTTTCTCTCGGTTCCTTCTGGACTGCAAATTAAGTATGTTGAGCTTTCAGAAATTATTGATGCAAATGCTTTATTTGCTGCAACATGGCAAAAATATTTGCAAAAAACTCTTGATTTTCCAAAACCGCTGTATATAAGAGAGGCTGATGCTTGTGTAAAATAAGCAGAAAATTATAGATAAGTAATAAATTTAGTGTTAAATATCCTTACGATTGAATTTAGTTTTTTATGAAAGAGGTATATCGTGACTAAATCTGAATTAATAGAAATTATTGCAAAGAAGAATCCTAATCTTTTACTGAGTGAAATAGATCGTATTGTTGCTGTGATTTTTTCCAGCATGACTGCCGCTTTAGCAAAGGGGGATCGTGTTGAATTTAGAGGTTTTGGTGTGTTTTCTATTCATAAACGCGCACCGCGAATCGCACAAAATCCAAGAACCGGAGATAAGGTTAAAATCGGCGATCGCAACATTGTCCATTTTAAAGTCGGTAAGGAATTGCACGAGAAGTTAAACGAGGATTAGTCTTAATTTTTTAAGGAGACGGATATGTGGCTTTTGAAAATATTGATAGCGTTTCCGATTTTGGCTTTTTTTATTGTTTTTTTGGTGCAGAACAATGAAATTGTTCCATTGTGGCCGTTGACCAATATGGATTGGTTTCCGGTAGAAAAGGTTGGGACAAGTGTCGTTTATTTTGTTTTGTTTTGTTTGGGATATTTTTTCGGGCGGCTCAGTGCGTGGTCTGCTTATGCTCCTCTTCGGACATTATTGCGCAAACAAAAGAAGGAAAATAAGGTTCTGTCTAAAGAGCACGAAAAGCTAAATCATGAACATGAAAAATTGAATATGCAGATTACGACTCTTCAAGAAGAGGCTGATAAAGTAGAAAGAGCTAATCGTGTTCCTTTGGGTAAAAGGATTAAGGGTTGGTTTAGCAGATCATCTCGTGAAGATTAATTAAGAGGTTTTTATGAATTGGCTTACCGACATTGTCAGACCAAAGATAAAAAAGACGACTCCCAAAGAAATTTCTGATGATTTGTGGGTTAAATGTCCGGAATGCGGGCAGATGCTTTTTTCTAAGGAGTTAAAGCAATCTTTTTATGTATGTACCAAGTGCGGTTACCATCTTCGTTTATACATTGATAAACGCTTAAAACAGCTTTTTGATAATGGTTACTATACAGAGATGATTCTACCGACGGTTAAAGAGGATCCGCTTAAATTTAAGGATACGCAGCGCTATGTTGATCGGTTGAAAGTGTACCGCAAAAAGACCGGTAATATTGATGCTATCAAGGTAGGAATCGGTAAGGTTAATGGTATTGATACCGTTATTGTGGCGATGGACTTTTCATTTATGGGCGGTTCCATGGGAACAGCCGTCGGAGAAGGGATTGTTGCTGCAGCTGGGTACGCTTATGACTCGGATTTTCCTCTGATTATCGTGAGTGCTTCAGGGGGTGCCAGAATGCAGGAAGGCATGTTGTCTTTGATGCAGATGGCACGTACAACAGCTGCCGTTAATCGTCTTAAAGAAAAAGGTCTTCCTTATATATCCATATTTACAGATCCGACAACAGGTGGTGTTTCAGCCTCTTTTGCCATGATAGGTGATGTTCATATTGCCGAGAAGGGGGCACTTATCGGTTTTGCCGGTAAGAGAGTGATAGAGCAAACCATCCGAGAGAAGTTGCCGGAAGGTTTCCAGACTGCTGAATATCTGAAGGACCATGGTATGGTTGATATTGTGGTTGAGCGGAAGGATCTGAAGGGTACGGTGGATAGAGTGCTTGCCATTTTGATGTCCAATTACAAAAAGGAAAATTCGTAGACTAATTTGCAGGTTATAAGCAAAAACACCTGACTGTTTTGAGGCAGTCAGGTGCTTTTGTGTTAGTTTGTTGGGGAGGAACGGAGCTACTTTCCTTTTACAACAATGAAGTGAGGAAAGCGGCTCTCCCAAGAGCTGTCATAAAGCGTGTAGAACTCCCCGTTCTTTTCCACGAAAACATGGACGGGGCTTACGTTCTTGCCCACCATGAGATGATCACATTTTTTATCACTGCCCATGACGAAGAATTCTCCGTCAAGTCCTTCCTTGATGGTTTGGATTTGCTCTCTAAGTGTTTGCAGATTGGTAACTGCATCGTTAGGAGCCAGATGTCCGTTCAAGGGAGTGGCGATGGCAATGGTCGGCCATGTTTCATCTCTGTCTGAAAATATGACAACAGGTCGGCGAGGCAATCCTGGGTAATCTTTGTAAAATTGCTTCTTCTGCATAATTTCTGGCTAAAAATTTATTTGACATAAAGTAGTTAGTTATTTGAGCCTTAAAGTAGCATATTTTTGTCCTAATGTCAATATTGTTTTTTTTGCAATTATTTAGTAAATTGATTTTAATTGAAAAACTTATTGACAAATATACAAAACAGTGGTGTCAGTGCGGAAAATGATTTTAACCAGAAAGGTAATTTTATAGGAGTATCGTCATAATGATAGAAGTACTTAGTTTTGCAAAAACACCTAAAGAAATGCTAGAGAAGATTGAACAAGAAGTTCAGGCAATAAGAGAAGAAGGGCTACGCGAGATTTCTGGACTTCCAAATAGCTTGAAGGCTATTAAAGATCTGGTAGAGAACAAACATGTAAATGTTGATGCTCGTGATTATTCTGAAAATACTGCTTTAATGAATGCCTGCGAAAAAGGTATTTTTTCAAATGTGAAATATTTGGTTGAAAATGGTGCCAATGTTAATGGTAAAAATTGTAAAAATACTACGCCTTTGATGTTGGCTTGTCTTTCAGGTAATCTTGAGGTTGTGAAATATTTGGTTAATAAGGGCGCCAAAATTGATGTTAAAAATCATTTTGAGGATACGCCTTATAGCTATGCTAAAACAGATGAAATAAAGGCCTTTCTAAAAAAAGCTGAAAAAGCTCAATTAGAAAAAAGAAGGGAAGAGCATCAAAGAAAGGTGGCAGCTCGGAAGGCTAGTCCTCGGAAACAAACGTCACAGAAAAAACAACGTTGATTTTTAGGTACGTCAAAGAAAACCCGCTTTTAAGCGGGTTCTTTTATATCGGTATCAAAAAAAGCCCCTTTTCAGAGGCTGGTTATTTAATTTTGTTTGATTTATTTGGCCACAATGACCATGGCCTCACGCAAGATGCGATCATGGATTGTATATCCGGCTTGTAATTCGGATAGAATCGTTCCAGATTCAGCATCCGGATTTTCAACCTCTTGAACGACACGCTCAAAATTGGGGTTGAACTTTTCACCAATGTGATTAAAACGCTTGATGCCAAATTTTTCAAAAACTTTGGTTAACTCGCTTTGTGTGAGTTCGACACCCTTTAACAGTTCTTGACAAGAGGATTCATTTTCGGACATGGCGGTAATGGCGCGTTCTAAATTATCGGCCACACCTAAGAGCTCTTTGGCAAAAGATGATACCGCAAACTTGATTGTCTTTTCGGTCTCTTGTTGAGAGCGCTTTTTCATGTTATCCATCTCAGCATATAGACGAATGTAGTCATCTTTCAGTTTCAGATAATCTTCCTGCAGTTTGTCTGCCGACTCTTGTTCCTCTACATCTTCAGAAATATCCTTTGATTCAGGCTCTTTGGATGATTCATCAGGCATTTCATCTTCAACTTCTGAGGGAAATTCTTCCTCTTTTTTTTCTTTGGCTGTCATTTTATCCTCTATCTTAAGTAAATTTATCTGTACTAGATTTAGGGATTAAAAATCTTTAAGTCAAGCATCAAGACCTATTATTTCCTCTTAAATTTTAAGAATATGTTTTATCTGTGATGATGTCCACCATGATGTCCGCCTCTGGGCATTGGTGCAGGTCTGTGGTGATGATGGTGATGTCCGCCATGAAAACCGTGGAACAATAATCCGCCAACAACGGCTGTAGTAACACCAGCAGCAAGGGCTGCATTTGTTGAGTATGAATCGTAGTAGTAGCTGTTTTGAACAACAGGAGACTCACGAACAACTGTTACAGTCTGTGTCGGAGCAACAGCAACAGGTTGGGTAACGTATGTGGTCGGGCTTGTATACATTTGCCGAACAACAGTACCGTTTTGATCTATAACAACGATAGATTCTGCATGAGCAGCTGTTGCAAAAGTTGAAATTGTTAAAATCAAAGCAATAAATTTTTTCATTTTTTCACCTCTCTAATGTTACAATTTAACTAATAACCTATGAAGAAAATTTTTTCAACACCTAATATAACGAGGTATTTTCATTTTTGTTCAAAAAAATTTATTTATTTTTTGTTTTGTGGTTTGTTTGGGAATTTTAAAAGTGGATAAAATCACCTAAGAATCTCTTAAATATTTTAATTTAAATGTTTTTTTTTAAGGATTTTTAAACGCACAATTGTGAAAATAAAGTTTGAAAAATTAGATTTTATAGGCTAGTTTCGTACGTATGAAAAGGTTGGATATATATATAGCCAAACAGATTATAACGGGTTTTCTCTTGGTGGCTTTGTCATTGATGTCAATGTTGTGGTTGACACAATCGCTTCGCTTTGTGGAAATGGTAACAAATAAGGGTTTACCGGTTTACTTGTTTGTTGAGATGACATCTTTGTTGATGCCGCGTGTTTTTGCTATTTTATCCCCAATAGCTTTGTTTGTTGCTGTTATGTTTGTTTATAATCGACTGATTATGGATAGCGAATTGGTGGTGATGAAAGCCGTCGGTATCAGTTCGGTGGTGATTGCGCGTGCGGCAATTTTGATTGGGTGTTGTCTGGCACTATTTAATGTTTTTGTTCTAAATTACGGTGTGCCGGCAGCAGAAAATAAGTTTCGTAATTTAGAGTTTGAAGTAAAAAACAGTTTTACTAAGGTGATGCTTAAAGAGGGTGCTTTTACGACATTTAAGGATACAACGACAATATTTATTGATAGATTTTTAGAAGATGGTTCGGTTAAAGGAATTATTGTCGGGGATAATAAAAATCCTCATGAAAAAGTTATTACCGTGGCAGAGAGCGGAAAGTTGGAATATACGGATATCGGTCCGAAAATTTTGTTAAAAAACGGAACACGACAGATTATGAATAAGAAAAACGGTCAATTTTCATCTATGATGTTTGCTGATTACGTTGTTGATTTTGGTGATGTTTCAGTTTCCAAAAAGAAGGATAAAAGTGTTCGTGAATGGGGAATTAGAGATTTGTTAAAAAAAGCGGCTAATCCTAAGACCCCTGCACAGCAGGCAAAAGCTTATAAGGCAGAGGCACACAGACGTATTTTAGCACCGTTTTTTAATTTAGTTTTTGCGTTGTTGGCGTGTGTGGGTTTGCTTGTGGCTAATTTTAACCGTCGCGGTCAAGGAAAAGTGATCACCATTTCTATTTTAGCGATGGTTATCGTGCAGGCTCTTGATATGTCTTTTGCAAATATGGCACGTAAGCATGAGTGGATGATTTTTTTGATGTATATTAATTGTTTTTTGCCACTTTTGATATCCGGTGGTTTGTTATTGAAAACACCGGTTTGGCGTGGGTGGCGTAAAAGGGAGACTGTTAATGAGGCGTAGCCTATATTACATAGCTTTGGTTTGTTTTTGTTTGGCTTTTAATGCAAGGGCAGCCAATGAGCCCTATGCCGGAGCTATCATACATAAAGATAATTCTTTTACCCCTCAGGCAGATTTTCGTCCCGGTAATATGACGGATATTATGCCGGTTTTGAAAGAAAAACCGCAGAAAAATGAGTCTCAGGAAATTTATTTTTCTGCAGATGAGTTGGAAACAGATGAGGCAAACAGTACTATTCAGGCCAGTGGTAATGTTATTGTTACGCGTGATAAATTAGAATTGACAGCAGATACTTTATGGTATGATCAAAAACGTGATGTTGTTGTTGCAAAAGGAAATGTTGTTGTTCGTGATACGGATGGCAGTGTTTTATATACAGATGAAATTTCTTTATCGCAGAAAATGACACGTGCTGAGGTTAATAAGGTTAAAGTCATTATGCGCGATGAATCGAGAATTTGGGCTGATTCATTTGTAAAGAAAGCAAATGATAACAAACAAATGCATAAGGCGTCTTATACGGCTTGCGATATGTGTTCGGGTAAGTCTCCTTTGTGGCAGATTGATGCACGTAAAGTTAATTATGATGCAAGCGAGCAAAATATTAACTACAATGATGCTGTAGTTCGTATTAAAAATGTTCCGGTTTTTTATCTGCCGTTTTTAAGCCATCCGTCACCGGAAGTTAAACGTCGTTCCGGTTTGTTAATGACATCCATGGGTAGTTCTTCTTATTTGGGGCGTTATTTGCAACCAACGTATTTTTGGAATGTTTCTGATCAGACAGATATGATTTTATCTCCATATTTAACAACTGACAGGGATGTTATTTTTGGTGGAAAATATCGTCAGTATTTTTATAGCGGCCATATTAAGGCAGAAGGAACGTTTCTTTCTGATAAAGGTTCAGATTATAAGAATCTTAAGTATAAAAGGTTTAACAGACCAGAACATCGCGGTAATTTATTCTTAGATGCACGTTATGAAATTAATGATTATTGGGTGTCTCATCTTGATTTGAATTATGCTTCTGATGTTTTTTATCTAAAAGATATGTCACTTGCAGGGCAAGATGATGCATGGTTGACCTCTAAGCTCGCTTTTGAACGTTTTGAAGGAAGGGATTATGCAACGATTGAGGGGTATTATTATCGGTTGACCAGTCTGAATTTAAGAGCGAGAAATAACCGAGAGTATAACAATCGTATGAGGGATATGCCTTTAATTGCACCATATATTGAATATGAAAATATTTCAGATCCCGGAAAATACGGTTCATATTTTAGGAATAATATCAGTTCTGCTTCTGTTTACCGGGATAATGATGAGGAATCACACAGGCTTTCGATGATTAATTCATGGGAATTGCCTTACATGAGTGATTATGGTGAACAATATAAGTTGGTTGCTTCATTAAAGTCTGATATGTATTATGTTGATGATTATCAATATCGACAGAATCAAATGTTTGAAGGTAATTTAGCGCGTGTTTTTCCTCAAGTGGGTTTAGAGTGGCGTTTACCTTTCGTACGGGCAACAGAAATCACAAGGCAAATTTTGGAACCGGTTATTGTGGCTGCTTTTGCACCGGATCAGGAAAATCATATAGAAAAAATTCCCAATGCGGATAGTGCAGATGTTGAATTTGATGATGCGAATATTTTAAGTTTGGATAGGTATGCAGGTTATGATCGCAATGATACGGGTAGCCGAATTACGTACGGATTAAATTGGAGTTCTTATGGTAATATTATGGGACGTACATCTGCGTTTATAGCGCAGAGTTATCAGCTATCTAATGATAGTACTTTTATGGAAGCTATTGGCGATGAGGATCATTTGTCTGATTATGTCGGGCGTGTTTATGCCAGTCCGAATAAATATCTTGATCTGAACTATCGTTTCAGGTTAGATAAGGATGACTATGAGTTGAAGTATAATGAGTTAGGGGCTCGTGTTGGTTCAGGTATATTGAGGTTGTATACTTCATATGTTTATTTGCAACCTAATCAGAACTCTTATTATTCTTCAAAAGAGAGAAAAGAACTTTATTTTAATATCAGTTCTAAGGTTACAAAAAATTGGTCCGTTAGTATTTATGATCGCATAGATTTAACTGATGGTGGCGGGCAATTGGAACATGGTGGACGAGTGACTTATGAAGACGAATGTTTACAATTAGCTTTTAGTGCTAAAAGGAATAATTATAAAGATCCTACATTGGATAATGATTATGAATTCGGAATTACTTTTTTCTTTAAGACTTTGGGTGGTTTTGGCTCGAAATAAAAGGAGATATATGATGCGTAAAATATTTTTGTTTTTATTGTTAGTTTTGAGTGCGCATTTTGCGTTCGCTTCAGATGTTGATATGTCAGAGTTGGATAAAGCTATCAGGAGCTCCGGTTCTCGGTCTATTATGTTTCGTCGAGGAGATGCCGGTGCCGAGCAAATGCGTCGTGAACAGGCAGAGGCGGAGGCTCGGGCAAAAGCAGAGGCTAAAGCAAGAGAAACGCAAAAAAGAGCCCAGGCTAAACAAGTTCGTCCCGGTTTTCGTCCCTATAACCTATTCGGATCAGGTTTAAAAATTGCCGCGACAGTTAATGGGGATATGGTTTCTAACCAAGATTTGCAAGAACGTGCTAACTTATTTGCTTTAACAACAGGTATGCAAATTAATGATAAGAATAAGAAACTGGTAGCAGATAAGGTTTTGCAGAATGTTATTGATGAAAAGGTTAAAATTCAGGAGGCCGAACGGCAAAATATTTATGTGTCTGATGGAGAAATTAAGGAGGCCTATCTTAATTTTGAACGTAAGAATGGTGTGCCGGCAGGAAAATTTCAAAATGTTTTGAAGGAATATCATGTAAGTCAGGAGGTCTTTTTAACGCAGATTAAGGCCAATCTTTTGTGGAATAAATTAGTTTCTCGTCGTTTGGGGCAGAATGTTGATGTTTCCGTTAGGGAAGTGGAAGATGAATTTGCACGTATAAAGAAAGATATGAATACGCAAAAATATATGGTTTCTGAAATTGTTATCAAACGTAAAGACGGAGATCATATTAATGAGCTGGTTGATATTTTGCGCAAGGATCCGCGCTTTGAGCTTTATGCAGCGCAATTTTCTCAAGCAGCTAGTGCACCTTCCGGGGGTAAGCTCGGATGGGTATCTGCTGGCCAATTGGCAGCACCTCTTGATAATGCCATCAGAAGTTTGAAAGAAGGGCAAATATCTAATGCTATTTTGTATCGTTCGGATTACTATATTTTCCGGATGGATAAAATTTATAATCCTCAAACAAATAAGAAGGATATGCCTACGGAGGAAGAAGTGCGCACCTTTATCAAGGATCGTAAAACCGATGAGCTAGCAAATAAATATATTCGTGATTTACGAAACAGTGCTGTTGTTGAGAAGAAGTTTTAAGCGATCTGATTATGCTGACCACCAGAGAATTTGTTGATAAATATGGCTTGATGGCAAAAAAGGCTTTGGGGCAGAATTTTCTGTTAGATGGTAATATAACAGATAAAATTGTACGGATGTCTTTGGAGGCCCAGAACAAACACGATTTTTCAGGTGAAGAAGTTGTGGAAGTCGGCCCGGGGCCGGGAGGGTTGACACGTTCTGTTTTAGCATATCATCCTAGACGGTTGTCGGTTATAGAAATGGATGAGCGCTGTTTACAGATTTTGGAGGAGATTAAAACAGACTATCCTCAACTTTCTATTGTTAATGATGATGCATTACGTTTTGATTGGCAAAAAAAAGCTAAAGAAGACGGCAAGGTACATGTTGTCAGTAACTTGCCTTATAATATTTCTGTGGTGCTTTTGGTTAAATGGTTACAACAAATTCAAAATTATAAAAGTTTGACTTTGATGTTTCAAAAGGAAGTTGGGGATAGGATTTTGGCTGATGTTGGTATGAAGAATTACGGACGGGTGTCTGTACTTGCACAATTGCAATGTCGGGTTAAAAAATTGTTTGATCTGCCGCCGACATGCTTTGTTCCTGCTCCTCAAATATGGTCATCTGTTTTGTTGTTCTTACCAAGAGAAGATTCTGTTTGTGCAGAAGTACTCCATCAGGTTGAATTGTTAACGGGTTTGGCTTTTGGGCAGAGACGTAAGATGATTAGGCAAAGTTTGAAAAATGTGCCGAATATTTTGCTACATTTAGAAGAGTTGGGAATACAGCCGACATTGCGTGCCGAAGATTTATCACCGTCAGATTATCTTCATATAGCTAAAAGGTTAGTTTAAGGTGTTCAGATATTTAAAAATCAAAATTTAGGATTATGTTTTCTCCTGTTTTTAACATTTATTGATAGGAGAAGAATATGACAGAAGGTGTGAGATTTCCAACATTAGCATTTATTACCGGCGGAACAGGACAAGCCAATGATGGTATACCGCCGCAACCGTTTGAAACTTTTTGTTATGATTCAGCCTTGCTTGAGGCTAAAATTGAGAATTTTAATGTTGTCCCCTATACATCCGTTTTACCTAAAGAGGTTTATGGCCATATCTTACCGGTTGATAAGGTGGCTAAACACTTTAAACATGGAGCAGTTTTAGAAGTTATTATGGCAGGAAATGGGGCTAACCATGATGATCATAAGGCCATTGCGACCGGTGTGGGTATCTGTTGGGGAAAAGATAAAAAAGGTGAGCTTATCGGAGGATGGGCTGCTGAATATGTGGAGTACTTTGATACACATATTGATGATGACATTGCTCGTGGTCATGCTCAGATGTGGCTTAATAAATCGCTTAATCATGAACTGGAAATACGCGGGGTTGAAAAACATAGTGAATTTCAGATGTTTCATAATTACCTCAATATTACAGAACATTTCGGCTATTGTTTAACTTGTTTGGGATTTCTTAATTTTGAACATGCTCCGGCGGTTGAAGTGTAATTTTTTAAGTAAAAATTTTATTTGGGAATATGAAATATGGCAAAACAGGAAAAGAAACAAAATTTAGCTTCGGCAGATAAAGAAAAACTCGGTGTTTTGGCGCTGGCCGGTGTTGTTGTAAGTTCTATGATCGGTGGAGGCATTTATAGTCTACCACAGAATATGGCAGCCGGTGCATCGGTAGGTGCTGTTATTTTGGCATGGATTATTACCGGTATAGGGGTGTATTTTATTGCTAATACCTTTCGGATTTTATCGGTTGTAAAACCTGACTTGACCGCCGGTATTTATATGTATAGCCGTGAGGGATTTGGACCATATATCGGGTTTACAATCGGTTGGTCTTATTGGTTGTGTCAAATCTGTGGTAATGTCGGATATGCGGTTATTACGATGGATGCGCTTAACTATTTCTTCCCGCCGTATTTTGCCGGAGGGAATAATTTATATTCAATTATAGGCGGATCAATTTTAATTTGGGGATTTAATGCTCTTGTTCTTAAAGGTATACGGCAAGCAACAATTATCAATTTAATCGGTACGGTTGCAAAAATTGTTCCGCTGCTGTTTTTTATTGTTGTTTTGATGTTTTGTTTTCATGTTGAAAAATTCTCATTTGATTTTTGGGGCGAAAAAGATTTGGCATTGGGAGATCTATCTAAGCAGATTAAGGGAACAATGCTTGTGACACTATGGGCCTTTATCGGTATTGAGGGTGCTGTTGTTATGTCTAAGCATGCTGATAATGCAAAGACGGTTGGAAAAGCAACTTTATTAGGTTTTTCCAGTTGTTTATTGATCTATGTTTTGTTATCTGTTTTGCCGTACGGATTTATGGATCAAGCAGAATTGGCAAAATTGCCGAATCCATCAACTGCGGCAGTTTTGGAAGCTGTTATTGGTAAATGGGGTTCATGGATTATGAACATAGGATTATTAATTTCAGTTTTAACCAGTTGGTTGGCATGGACAATGGTGACAGCTCAAATCCCTCAGGCTGCTGCGGAAAATGGTACATTTCCAAAGGAATTTGCCCTTGAAAATAAAGCACATGCGCCATCTGTCTCTCTTTATGTGACGAGTGCTTTGATGCAATTATTCATGCTGATGGTTTACTTTTCTAACGATGCGTGGAATACCATGCTTAGTATTACCAGTGTGATGGTTTTGCCGGCGTATTTTGCAAGTGCGCTGTATTTATGGAAACTGTGTGAAGATCATGAATATCCATTGAATTTTTATATTTCCAGATCAACAGCTTTAATGTCAGCTATTTTAGGTGCCTTTTATGCTTTATGGCTTATTTATGCAGCAGGGTTGAACTATTTGCTGATGGCTGTTATTTTTATGGCATTGGGAATTCCTGTTTATATTTACGCAAGGCAACAAAATGCCGAAAATGAACCTGTTTTTTCGGTTGGAGAGCGCTTTACGGCAGGAATACTTTTTGTTGCAGCTCTATTTGCGTGTTATGCAATGTACAAAGGAATAGTATCTTAACATTGTTTTGGATTATAAATAAAAATGCTCCGACCTTTAAGAGAATCGGAGCATTTTTTATTTTTTATTGTTTAAACGTTTAACGCTTTGCGGTATGTTTCAAGCAAAAATTCTTGTTCATCACGGTCTGCTTGATTCATTTTTCTTAATTTTATGATGGCTTTCATAATTTTAACATCAAAACCGACACCTTTTGCCTCAGCAAATATATCACGGATATCTGATTGGATACCTCTTTTTTCTTCTTCTAAACGCTCAATGCGCTCAATCAGAGAGTTTAACCTGGTGCTGTCAATACCGCCAACTTCTTTTTCTGCCATATTTTTTCTCCCATATTAAATAACTAATGCAGCAGACAATCTAACAAAGATATTTTTTTTTGACAAGAAGTAATTATCAGAAAATTTAAATAATAAGTTATTAAACTTTTGTAGTGTATATGTAAAGCATGAATTGATGATTTGGGAGAAATAATATGCCTATTAACACTCGTACGAATATTTTAGCCACATTGGGTCCGGCATCCGACAGTAAGGAAAAAATAAGTGCATTAATTGATGCCGGTATTGATGGGTTTCGGTTAAATTTTAGTCATGGTACACATGAGGGGCATAAAAGGATATACAATATTATACGTCGTTTATCTAAAGAAAAAAATGCGCATATTGCCATAATTGCTGATTTACAGGGTCCAAAGCTTAGAATCGGTTTGTTTAAGAATGATAAAGTTACATTAAAGAAGGGGCAAAAATTTGTTTTGGATATGAAGGACAAATTAGGCGATGAAACGAGGGTAACATTGCCGCACAAAGAGGTGTTTGAAGCATTACGAGTTGGCGATAATTTGCTTGTTAATGATGGTAATATTGTGCTGAAAGTATTAAAATGTCATAAAACTTCGGTGGAGACTGAAGTTATGGTCGGCGGTGTGGTTTCCGGGCATAAGGGTGTTAATTTGCCAAATTCATCGCTTAATATTTCTCCTTTGACACCAAAAGATTTAGAGGATTTAGATTTTGCCTTAAAATTGGGAGTTGATTGTGTTTGCCTTTCCTTTGTACAGCGTGCAGCTGATATTCTTGAGGCTCGGAAGATCATTAAAGATAAAGCATGGATTATCGCTAAATTAGAAAAGCCACAGGTTATGGATGATTTGGATAAAATTATTGCAGTTTCTGACATGATTATGGTGGCGCGTGGTGATTTAGGGGTTGAATGTCCAATAGTTACTGTTCCTGTCTTGCAAAAGGAAATTGTTATGAGATGTCGTAGGTGCGGTAAGCCGGTCATTGTGGCAACACAGATGCTTGAGTCAATGATTTCCGCACCAATGCCTACCAGAGCTGAAGTTTCTGATGTGGCAAATGCTGTTTATGACGGGTGTGATGTTGTTATGCTTTCCGGTGAAACGGCGGTGGGTGCATATCCGGTTGAAACGGTTAATATTATGCGGGGTGTTATTGAACAGGTGGAATCAGATCCAAAGTATTTGGAAAATGTGCATCATGTTGTGCAAGATGTTTATTGTAATGATGAGTCGAGAGCTATTACACATGCAGCCGGAGAAGTGGTAAAGACTTTAGAAAACGCTGCTTGTATTGCAACTTTTTCCGTTAGCGGTGCGACTACTTTGGTTATGGCTCAAGAAAGACCTTTATATCCGATATTATCTATTAATCCGGATGAAAAAATTGCGCGCCGGCTGAATATGGTTTGGGGGGTGCGAACCTTTATTGATAAGAAGGTATTTGAAAGTTTTGATAATATCGAAACTGTTTCGCGTGGGTTCGCTCGTATTTCCGGATTAGCAAAACCCGGACAATACATTGTTATTACTGCAGGTTATCCGTTTGGAAAAGCCGGAGTTACAAATGTACTTCATATTGTCACTGTTTAGAAGTGTTTATTAATATGTTATTTTAGCAGTATTTTATTGAGGGAGAAAATGATGGGAAAAAAATCTAAAGAAGACGATGTTGTTAAAGAAAAAGATGAAGGCATGAAATGGGTTATTTTTGCCGATATATTAGGTGCTATTGTTATCGGTCTGCTAGTTTGGGCCAGTATGATAAAAGAAGAAACAACAGATGTTCAATCCGTTTCTCAGAGCAATAATGTTTCAGTACAGGTGGCTGATTTTCCCAATTATGATTTTGATATGAGATTGGCTGATCAGGATTGCACAAATGTTGAGGGTTTGGTTAATGCTGTGCTTATTACGGATGCCAATTATATGGACTTTACTAGGGTTGCTATTAATTCGGCCAAACAAACCAAATGTCCAAACAGTGTTTATCATTTTTATGTGATGACGGTTGATGTTTCTCAAGCTGATGTCGCAGCATTGAAGGACCTGGAAAGTGAGAACGTTTCAGTTTCCGTTCTGCCACAAAAGGAAGTTGATTTATTCTATGTTCGCGATACCCATGTTTCGAAAGCATCTTTATTAAAATATTATATAGCAAGAGCTGTTCCTGAACTTGATAAAATACTTTATTTGGATTCGGATATTTTGGTGTTGCATGATTTAACCCCGCTTTATCGTGTAGATATTGATGATGTTTATTTAGCTGCGGTTAAAGATCCGTCATGGTTTTTTGAAAATACACATGTGCTGGAGCTTAATCTTGCAGAGCGCGGATTTTATTTTAATTCCGGTGTCATGTTGATGAATTTGAAAAAGTTCCGTGAAGACGGGCTTGAGAAAAAGCTTGAAGATTTTACCAACAATAATTTCCGTACTTACATGGATCAGGATGCCTTAAACGTGATTGTGGGGAATAGTGTTAAGTTACTTGATTTTGAAAACAATGCGATGAATTTCTTTTTTGAACATATTGATATGGCAACTTTAGGGCGTTTTTACGGACGTGAGTGGAAAACATATGAAGATGTCTTTTCGCCGGCAACGATTATTCATTTTGCGTCTTCAAAGAAACCGCTCGGGCCAACAGCGGATCAACGACAATTTTTCCGCATGCTACAAAGATTATGGTATAAGTACTACAAGGACTTACCACCTTTGCAGTAGTAAGTTTATAGTAAGGATAAGGCTTTTTTAGTATATTCAAGGAGAGTTTTATTACTTTCTGTTAAGGCCAGTTGTTCGTTTTCGTTCATAACAGGGATAAGGGTTTTTTCTATGCCGTTTCTGCTGATAATGGATGGCATGGAATAGCAAATATTCGGGTAATTTCCAATATTGTGTTCATGATGGGAACTGACGGTTAATATCATGTGATTGTTTGCCATGATTGAGTTGATAATGTGTTGTGTGGCGGCGGCTATGCCGTAATATGTCGAACCTTTACCATTGATGATGGTATAGGCTGCGTTTCTTACATCTTTATCTATAGTATCTTTTATGTTCTTATCAAAGTTTTTGCCAAGTTGTTCGGCAATGCGGTAAATTTGTGTTGTGCCTGCCACAGCTCCGGACCATAGCAAAACCTCACTGTCTCCGTGTTCTCCAATAACATTTGCGTGTACTGATGTTGGTGAAATACCGAGATATTTGCCAAGAGTACTACGAAAACGAGAGGAATCAAGAACAGTTCCTGTGCCAAATACTTTTGATTTTGGTAATCCGGAGAGTTTTAAGGCAATTTCGGTCATAATATCAACCGGGTTTGTGGCAATTAACAAGATGGCATTAGGCGCGTATTTAACGGCTTGAGGGATGATGTTTTTAAAGATATCGACATTTTTATTTAGTAGATTAAACCGTGATTCCCCCGGTTTTTGACTCGCTCCGGCTGTGATAATGATAATATCGGTATCTTTTAGGTTCTCGTAGTCTCCGGTAATAACTGATGATCCTGAAGAAAAAGGTGCGGCATGAGAGATATCCATGGCCTCTGCGACGGCTCTTTCTTTATTATGATCAATCAATATTAATTTTTCGGCTGTTCTGTTTGTAGCTAAAGAAAAAGCGATGGCGCTTCCTACCATACCTGTTCCGATAATTCCTATTCGCACGATGAACCTCTCCTATTTTTTGCTTTTATGTAGTTATGAGTTGGCAAAAATAAAGAGAGGATAAATATATATCTTTTTTATAGGGCGGGTGCTCGGAATATAAATTTTAGGTTAACAGGTTATAAATAAAAGGTTAAATTGAGGTCAAATTTTGCCTTTTTCAGGTAAATTTCGGTATGAGCTATCTTATTGAAAATAATTAAAAAACGCTTTAATTTTCAGGCAAAAAGTTGAAAAATGAAAAAAAAAGCTTGTCAAATAAATAAAATCCTTGTAGCGTTCTTCTCAGACGTTAGTCTAAAATTTGTTTTAATAATTTTTAGAGGTTAAATTTATGACTGATAATACCGCTGATCGCGTTAAGAAAATTGTTGCTGAACATTTAGGTGTTGAAGAAACAAAAGTAACAGATAATGCAAACTTTATTGACGATTTAGGTGCTGACAGCTTAGATACAGTTGAGCTCGTTATGGCATTTGAAGAAGAATTTGGTTGCGAAATTCCTGATGAAGCAGCAGAAAAAATTCTTACCGTAAAAGATGCAATTGATTATCTTTCAAAAGCTGCGTAAGTCTTTGGATTTATCATAAGTTAGAACTCGCTCTACTTCTACAGCGAGTTTTTTCATATTAATTCTATCCGCAGGGAGAGCATTTGCTCTATCCTGTGGGTGGTTGAGATGAGGTTTTTATGAGAAGAGTTGTCGTAACAGGAATGGGGGTCGTTTCTCCGTTAGGGAGAGGCGTTCAGCATAACTGGGATTCTTTAATGTCCGGAAAGTCCGGCATCAGGCAGATTGATGACGTTGATTTGAAGGATATTCCGGTTAGAATTGCTGGTCGTGTTCCGTTTGGGGAGAGTGTGCCTTTATTTAATCCGGATACGGTTTTACCATTAAAAGATCAAAAGAAGAATGATCGTTTTATCATGTTTGGAATGGCTGCTGCCGATGATGCCCTTCTTGATGCCGGCTGGAATGCCGAGACGGTTAGTGAAGAAGAAAAATATCGTGCCGGTGTGATGATGGGTTCCGGTATCGGTGGTCTGCAGACGATTTATGAATGTTCTTTGATTTTTAATGAAAGCGGTATGAAACGGATTTCTCCGTTTTTCATACCTTCAGTGCTCATTAACCTTATTTCAGGAAACGTTTCCATCAGGCATGGTTTGAAAGGACCTAATCATGCTTGTGTGACGGCATGTTCGACAGGAACACATGCCATTGGAGATGCAACAGCCATGATTGCTCGCGGTGATGCTGATTTGATGGTTGCCGGTGGAGCGGAGTCAGCTGTTAACGTTCTCGGCTTATGCGGTTTTTCCCGTATGAAAGCTATTACAGCAGAATTTAATGATAACCCCGAAAAAGCTTCTCGTCCATGGGATAAAAATCGTAGCGGTTTTGTTATGGGCGAGGGAAGCGGTGCCTTAGTTTTAGAAGAGCTTGAGCATGCTAAGAAGCGTGGGGCAAAGATTTATGCCGAAGTTGTCGGTTATGGTATGAGCGGTGATGCCTATCATATTACGGCGCCTTCCGGTGATGGTGCTTACCGCGCTATGAAAATGGCGGTGGATCATGCTAAGGGATGTGGTGTTGAGCTTTCCGATATCGGTTATATAAATGCACATGGAACATCAACACCTGCAGGTGATGTCGGTGAGGCTATGGCTGTTAAGCGGCTTTTCGGTGACGAAGGGGTTAAGCATGTTTCTATGTCTTCTACAAAGTCAGCTATCGGCCATCTTTTAGGTGCTGCCGGTGCGGTTGAGGCTGTTTATACCATCAAGGCTATTTTAGAGCAAACTTGTCCGCCGACTCTTAATTTGGATGATCCGGCAGATGAGGTAAAAGATTTTGATCTTGTTCCGTTAAAGCCAAAGAAGAGAGAAATTAAGGCGGCTATGTCTAATTCTTTCGGTTTCGGTGGTACAAACTCATCACTTATTTTTAAGAAATATAACGGTTAAACGTTAAATGATAAGAATAATATTTAAGTATCTCTTGTTTTTATTGCTTTGTGCTTTATTGGCAGGGGGTGCTTTTTTTATGTATGCACAAAAAAAATATGAAGAAGCCTTTGATGTTGGACAAAGGCAAGAGATTATGGTTCCCAAGGGTAGCGGTGTTGCAAAAGTGGCACAGATTCTAGATGAATATAATGTTATAGAAGGGCCATATTGGTTTCGATTTTATGCACGTTTGAACGGTGTTGAAAACAGCCTTAAAGCCGGTGAATATGCCTTTGAAGGTAAGATGTCATATGATGATATATTTCAAAAGCTCGTCAATGGCGATGTAATTGTCAGGAGTGTGACCATACCGGAAGGAAAGACTTTGGCCGAGATAAAAAAGATTATGCTGGAAAATATATATTTATCCGGTGATATCACATTAGATTTGAAAGAGGGCGAAATTTTGCCGGAGACGTATCATTTTGTCAGAGGTGATGAACGTGATATGATTTTAAAAAAGGCACGTCAAGCGATGAAAAAAACGCTTTCAGAAGCCTATATCGGACGACAGGAGGGATTGCCTGTTAAATCTGAGGAAGAATTGTTAATTTTGGCCAGTATTGTTGAAAAAGAAACAGGTATTCGTTCTGAGAGGGCAAAAGTTGCTTCTGTCTTTGTTAACAGATTGCGTTTGGGAATGAAGTTACAAACGGACCCAACGGTTATTTATGCAGTAACAAATGGTGAGATGAGCATCGGGCGGCCAATTTATAAGAGAGATTTGGCTTTTGATTCGCCTTATAATACTTATGTATATGAGGGATTGCCGAAAGGACCGATATGCAGTCCGGGAAAAGAATCAATAGAGGCAGCAGCGCACCCTGAGAATACACCGTATCTCTATTTTGTGGCAGATGGGGTAAGTGGGGGACATCGTTTTTCGCGGACACTTTCTGAGCACAACGCTAATGTTGTGCACTATCGTCAGGTGGTACAATAGGTTTTTTACTTTGTCTTTTGGGGTTTTATGCTCTTTAATAAAAGATAGAGTTGATGGCATTTTTCTTTGGCATTGTAAAAGCTTTCTTTTCTCATCAAATTTTTTAATTCTCTGGTAATATCGTCTTTTGGGGTGTTAAAAGTATAATAGGTTAAGGCATTTTTTCCCAGTTTATCTTTTATCTTAACGCGAAACTTGTTATGAGCTTTAATTTCAGCCTTTATGCCGGCTTTGATGAGGGCCCTTATGCTATAAACAGATTTTCTGTCACAAGCCCAAATTAAAGCTGTTCTTCCCATTTTATCCATAAGATTAAGATTTATGTCTTCTCTTGCAAGGAGGGCATCAATGACTTCAGGGTTATCGTGTTGACAAGCCCACATCAAAGCGGTCAGACCGTTATTATCTTGGCTGTTGACATCAATATCTTTATTTTTAAGTAAAAATTTGACGATTTCAGGTTGGTTGTAAAAACAAGCCATTGCTAAGGCTGTTTCACCTTCATAACCTTTGGCGTTGATATCTGCGCCATTTTCAAGCAATGCTTTGATAACTTCAAGGTTTCCGGTTATAACAGCAGCTGTCAAAGTTGTATTTCCGTAGCTGCCATCTTCTCTGGCGTTAACATCAGCTCCTTGCTTAACCAAATCTCGTACTTCTTCGGCGGTTTTGGCATAAAAGAGTTTTTTATCAAGCTCGCTTAGCATATTTTTTCCCTCAAACAAATCATACAGTGCAATTGTATCATCTTTTTTTATTGAGGTCAATGAGATTTATTATGAAGGTTTAGGGTAAAAAAACACCCTCAAGCCGGTTGGCTTGAGGGTGAAATATCATCTATAAGTGTTTTTATTTGCGATGAACATCAGCTCTACTGTTAATTATCATTTGAATAGGATCAAGCTTTTTGGAAGTAACATTAACTTCTACCGGACTATCAATCAGCTTTTGAGTAGTTTCTGTGTCATCTAGAATTGAGTCAAGGGCTGTTCCTTTCTTCTTCTTCTTCTCTCTGATGCGTTGTGCTGATTCTGCTGCTCTTTTTTCCTCATCCTCATCATTACTCATGGTCTTTCTCCTCTATAAATTAACAAATCACCCTGTAATTGTATCATCTTTTTATGTTGTTGTCAATAAGATTTGTTGAAGTAAGGTTTAGGGATAAGGAAAATTTGATAAAAGCTTTTTATCAACTATTTAAGGCAGAATTTTAAGCAGATTATCTAAGGCATTAAGCAAAGCACCACCGTAATCATTAGTGTGCTTTGCCCCAATTATCACCAACACCGACTTCGGCAATCAGCGGTACCTTTAGATCTATACCGATGACGTCTTCCATTTCTTTTTTGATGAGGGGCATTACTTTTTCAACTTCGTCTATGGGTGATTCAAAAACTAATTCGTCATGGACTTGGAGTAACATTTTGGTCTTATAGTCCTCTTTTTGTAATTTTGCCGCGATTTTTATCATTGCTTGTTTGATGATATCCGCAGCACCCCCTTGGATTGGGGCATTGATGGCGGCGCGTTCAGAGAAGGAGGCTATTTGACGGTTTGTGTTTTGGATGCCGAAAATGCTGATTTTACGGTTAAACGGAGTTAAGACATAACCGTTCTTGCGCGCAAAATCAATTGTTTGTTCCATATATTTTTTAATTTCGGGCATATGTGCAAAATAGGCATCTATGTAATTTGCGGCAACGGATGCGGGAACATCAATTTCTTTGGCTAGACCATAAGCCGACATACCGTAGATGATACCGAAATTGATGGCTTTGGCGCGACGACGATGATCTGCATCGACATTTTCGTACGGGATATTGAACACTTGGGAGGCTGTTTTACGGTGAATATCAACACCGGCTTTAAAAGCAGATTGCAAAAATTTGACATCAGCAATGGTGGCCAACAGGCGCAGTTCTACCTGAGAATAATCCGCGGCAATCAATTTATGATTAGGCTTGGCAATAAAGCATTTTCTAATTTCTCTGCCAATAGGTGTGCGAATAGGGATGTTTTGCAGATTAGGGTTTGAGGAGGCTAACCTTCCGGTATTAACGGAGATTTGGCTATATGTGGTGTGGACACGGTTTTGAGTGTCTATCAAGGATAGCAGTGCCGTGGTGTAAGTAGATTTGAGCTTTTGGTATTGCCGCCATTCAAGTATTTTTTGCGGGAGTTTATGTGTTTCTGCCATTTGCTCTAAAACTTCGGCGCTGGTATTAAGAGATCCGGAAGAATGTTTTTTACCTTTAAGACCTAATTTGTTATATAAAATTTCACCAATTTGTTTTGGGGAGCCAATGTTAAATTCTGTTCCGGCCAGAGCATAGATTTCTTGGGTAAGCTTTGTTGTTTCTGTATCAAATAAATAGTCCAGTTCTTTAAGTTTGGTGATATCCAACATCACGCCTTGATTTTCCATATCGTGTAAGACAGAGACCAACGGGCGATCTATGGCTTCATAAACAAAAAGCTTTTTTTCTGGTAATAATTTGCCGTTAAAAAGCTGATATAAGCGCATGGTGTGGTCAGCTTCTTCTGCAAAGAAGGAAAGGGCTTCATTTAAGGGTAATGTTAAAAAATTTGTTTTTTTATATTCCGAATCGGCAGACTTTAGATTGAGTTCTAAAAATGAGGCACTTAAAGAGGCCAAAGTATGCGTGGCAGATGAGCTGTACAAATCATAGGACATGATGGCAACATCATCATAGGGAAAGGGTGTTAAATCCGTTTTTAACGCTTGTTCTAAAAGATGCCAATTATCCTTTAAGTTAAAAGAGATTTTTTTAACAGATGGATTTTCAAATAAAGGAATTAAGAAATCTTGCAGCTCTTTTAGGCTAAGACCGGGGGATTTTTCGGGTGTTGAAAACAGATCTGCGGCGGGAGAAAGGCGCGCTATAGGCAGGTAATAAGCTTTGGCATTTTGCAGAGCAACGGAGATACCTAAAAATGTATTTTCCGTTGAGTGTGGCAGAAAAACAAAGCTGTTTTCTTTGAGTATCTTCTTATATAGTTCGCGCAAATTATCTAAGGTTGTGATGAGCTGATAATCAGGTTTAATGGAAGGTGTTTCATCAGGCAAATCAGTACATTTCACCTTTAACCAATTTAGGGCCTTATTTTTTAGGCTTTTGAAGGCATGCCTGTCAATCAAACCTAAAAGGGTTTCTTGTTTTGGGGACATGCAACGCAAGTCCTGTAATTGAATTTCTACCGGTACATCTGCTTTTAAGGTAACAAGTTGATGAGATATAAGGGCATCTTGTTTGTGAGCCAGAACGAGTTCGCGACGTTTGTTTTGTTTTATTTCTTCGGCATGGTCCAAAACTTCTGTTAAAGAACCAAATTGATTAACCAGTTCTGCTGCTGTTTTAAGACCAATGCCGGGAACGCCGGGGATATTATCTGTACTATCGCCGGCAAGAGCTTGTACGTCGGTAACACGTTCCGGGTAAACCCCAAATTTTTCCTTAACATCTTCGGGGGTGAAAAATTTATTTTTCATACTGTCATAGAAGGTGACGCCCTCGCGAATGAGTTGCATTAAGTCTTTATCCGCGGAGACAATGGTAACTTCTTTTCCTTCTTCTAGAGCTAATTTTGTGTAGGTGGCGATAAGATCGTCAGCTTCATAACCTTCCATCTGAAGCCAATGGAGATTTAAGGCTTCAACAACTTCGTGAATGAGAGGAAATTGCGGTTTTAAATCCTCAGGGAGTTCGGGGCGGGTGGCTTTATAATCTTTGAAAATTTCATTGCGGAAGTTTTGCCGTTTGGCATCAAACAACACCAAACAATAGTCACAAGTGATATTTTGTGTCAGGCTTAAGAACATATTTAAAAAACCGTAGACGGCATTGACAGGAAGACCTTCAGGATTAGTCATTGTGGGACTCGCAAAAAAGGCTCTGAAAATATAGCCGGAACCGTCGATTAAACATATTTTTTCAGCCATTACCATCTCCTTTTTGGGCTATACTAAATTACAGTCATGATCGTTCTTTTTCTCCTTTATGTACGTTTATTTGTACACTGCAGTCGGAAAAGAACTTCCAGCACTGTAATTTATTTCAGCCGTTGTAAAAATTGTTGGGCAATTTCTTGTTTTTTATTAAGGCTGTACTAAATTACAGTCATATTATCTATGAAAACATTTTAATGCTTTTATGCGGTTTGGCAAAGGTTTTTTTATGGTTTTTAAGTGGGATTTTATAGGTATTAACGTTTTTTTAGCTCCCTTTGGTGTATGATTCTCTATCTTTTGAGGTTTAGAGTGTCATGAGACGAAGAGAAGGTAAAAAAAAGGATAAAGAAGCAGCTCAAAAAATTCATCAGGTGCGACGGAAAAATAAAACTAAAAAACGTTCGTGGAAGATTAGGTTATTTTTGGGTGTGTTGTGGTTGGCTATTGTTTTAGGCTTGGCTATAGGTGGGTATATTTGGTATTGTCAAAAAACATTGCCGGCCTTTTCTAAGGCTTTGTATGTTGAAAGGTTACCCGGTGTTAAAATATTGGCGGCAGACGGGCGGGAATTAACATCTTATGGGGCTTTGTTTGCCGAACCGGTTGATGTCGATAAACTTCCTTCATATGTGGCGCAGGCGGTGGTTGATACGGAAGATAGGCGTTTTTATAAACATAAAGGTTTTGATTATATAGGATTTGTGCGTGCGATGGGGGTTAATATTATTAAACGTCGTTACGCGCAGGGGGCCTCTACACTTTCTCAGCAGGTAGCTAAAAATCTATTTTTAACGCGGGATAAGAGTATTCGTCGAAAAGTACAAGAGTTTCTTTTAGCGCGTTGGCTTGAACAGCATTTTAGTAAGAAGCAGATTTTAAATATTTATCTTAATCGTGTTTTCTTTGGTAGCGGGGCTTATGGTATCAGTACGGCAGCAAAGAGATTTTTTAATAAGCAGGCAAAAGACCTTAATCTGCATGAAGCGGCAATTTTAGCTGGGGCATTGAAAGCACCCAGTCGCTATAATTATCTCAGCAATAAGAAAAAAGCATTGGAACGTGCAGAGGTTGTTTTGACACTCATGAAAAGAGCCGGAACAATAACAGCCGAGCAGCAAAAACAGGCTTTAGCACAGCCGGTGGGTAATCAGCAAAAACAGGCAATCATGAATATCAGATATTTTGGTGATTTTATCATGGGGGAATTAGAAAAAGTTATCGGTGAATATGATCATGATATTTATGTTAGAACAACGCTTGATTATGATTTGCAACAGCGTGCGGAATATCTTTTGCGTAAGCACTTAACTAAACACAAGAAAGATAATGTTAATCAGGGAGCTGTCGTTATTTTAGATAGAAATGGTGCCGTTAAAGCTATGGTTGGTGGTTTTGCGTATGATAAAAGTCAGTTTAATCGGGCAACGCAGGCCCTTCGCCAGGCAGGTTCCAGCTTTAAGTTATTTGTTTATTTGACAGCTTTTGAAAAAGGATTTTCCGAGAATGAGTTAATTGCCGATGAACCAATTAAAATCGGTAATTGGGAGCCGCAGAATTATGACAAGCGTTTTCATGGGGCGGTCAGTCTTAAGCAGGCATTTGCGCAGTCGCTTAATGTGGCAACGGTTGATTTGGCTACCTATCTTTCATTAGAAGATATAACAGATATGGCTTTACGTTTAGGTATTACATCAACGCTTGTCCAAGAATCATCTATTGTTTTAGGTGCAGCAGAAGTGAAAGTGATTGATATGGCGGCAGCCTATACCGCTACTGTTAATGGGGGGTACGCTGTTTTTCCATATGCTATAACAGAGATTGATGATACAAAGGGAGAAAACTTATATCAACGTGTTGCTCCGACAAAGGAAAAAGTTTTAACTGATGATGTACTTGAGAAAATTAATATTTTGGAACGAGAAGTGGTTTTGAACGGTACAGGAAGAAGAGCGCTTAAGGTCAATAATGCACGGGGTAAAACAGGTACCTCGCAAAATTATAGAGATGCATGGTTTATTGGCTCTAATCAAAAATATACGGCGGCTGTTTGGGTTGGAAATGATGATAATAGTTCCATGAAAGAAATCGGTGGGGGTACTGTTCCCACAGAGATTTGGGCAGATATTATGAAATAAGGGGTGTTAGAACCCTATATCACGTACCAAACGTGTACCAGTGATTGCGCCGTTGCGAAATTTTCCTCTTATTTCCAATAAATGATTATCAAATTTACGCCAATGACTTAGTGCAGAGCGATTTTTTGTAAAATCAAGAGCTATTAGGATATCTCCGCTGTTTGATACGTTTTCATTATAGGAAATTAGTGAGCATTCCTGACTTCCGGTAAATAAATCGGTTCTCGGTAAACGCAAATATCCCTGATTATTGTTTTCAAAGTATGTGCCGCACCAATTTAATGTTTCAGTATTAGCATGACCTGTTGTACTGAAACTAAAACATAACAATAATAGCATCAGAAAGAGCAATTTGCGCATGAGCTGAAACTCCCAAATGGTTAACATCTGGTTAATATTTATTCGCTCTTTTTGTATTTGTCAAGTTTAATTTTGTCCATAATTGATGACAGGTTATGCTTTATTTAAATACCATTTGACGGTTTTAACAATACCAGAATCAAATGTTTCGTCTGGTTTGTATCCCAGTTCTTCGGTAATTTTTTTAGGGTCAATTGCATAACGTAAATCATGTCCGGCTCGATCTTTGACAAAGGTAATAAGATCAGCATATTTTTTGTTATCTTGACGAGGTTTCAGTTCATCTAAGATTTGGCAAATTGTTGTTGTTATTTCAAGGTTTGTACGTTCATTATGTCCGCCGACGTTATAGGTCTGACCGCTAATACCTTTATGGAAAATAAGGTCAATTGCCTTGGCGTGATCATTAACATAGAGCCAATCTCTGATATTTTGGCCGTTGCCGTATATCGGAATAGGTGATAAATTTAGGCAATTGCGAATAATGGTGGGGATGAGTTTTTCATCATGCTGTTTCGGGCCATAATTATTTGAGCAATTTGATGTAGTAACATTCATACCGAAAGTGTGATGGTATGCTCGTACCAGGAAATCTGAACTGGCTTTGCTGGCAGAATAGGGAGAATTTGGAGCATAGGGGGTTGTTTCACTAAAATAGCCATTACTACCTAATGAGCCAAAAACTTCATCTGTTGAGATGTGGTGAAAACGGTTTTTTTCTTTATTTTTTTTGGCTTTAAATGGTTCATCATACCAATGTTTGCGTGCGGATTCCAATAAATTGAATGTACCCAAAATATTCGTATTTATGAAAGCACGCGGTCCTTTTATGGAATTATCAACGTGACTTTCTGCGGCAAAATGTATAACACCGGAAAAATCATACTTATCAAACAACTCATTAACAAGGGTTTCATCACAAATATCACCTTTAACAAAAGTGTAGTTAGGATTGTTTTCCACCTCAGTTAAATTTTTGAGATTACCGGCGTAAGTCAATTTATCTAAGTTAATAATTTTATAGTCTTGATGTCTATTCATAAAATAAGGTATAAAGTTAGCACCAATAAATCCGGCACCGCCGGTGACTAAAATTGTTTCAGACATTTTGTTAATCCTTCTTTCCAATGTGGGATAGATATGTTAAAGCGTTTTTTGATTTTTGTTTTGTTTAGAACAGAATAAAAAGGCCTTGCAGCCGCGGTGGGATAATCTTTGCTTTCTATCGGATAAACCACACAAGAAAGTTTTGATTGATCCATAATTTCTTTAGCAAAATCGTACCAAGAACATACGCCTTCGTTTGTAAAGTGAAAAATTTCCTTCTCATTAGGTTTGATTTGAGGTAAAATATCTACAATTGCTTTAGCAAGGTCGTAGGCATTGGTGGGAGTTCCTATTTGATCAAAAACAACATTCAGGCGGTCTTTTTCAGCTCCCAGTTTACGCATGGTTTTTACAAAATTTCCACCATGTGGTGAGTACAACCAGGCGGTACGGATAATGATTGCTGTATCAGCGTTGTTAAGGACATTTAACTCACCTTCTCTTTTGGTTCTTCCATAAACAGATAATGGATCTGTTGGATCTTCTTCATTATAGGGTTTGTGATTTTTGCCGTTAAAAACATAATCTGTAGAGATATGGATGATTCTTTTAGCATATTTTGCCAGGTAAAGAGGAGCAAGTGCATTAACATTGTAGGCTGATTGTTCATCTGTTTCGGCTTTATCGACTGCGGTGTAGGCTGCACAGTTGATTACCATATCAAAGGAATTTTTTTTGAAATACTCTTCCACGGCTTCTTTGTTAGTCAGATCTAATTCTTCTCGGTCAATGTAGACAGCTTTATCTTTCAGTAGACTTTGTAAAGCTGTACCTAATTGTCCGTTGCATCCGGTAACTAAAAACATGTTTCTAAATCCTTTAATAATGGGTGTTGTAAATCACGTTCCAAGATATTTGCTTTGGCCATATCAATTTGCCAGTCAATATTTAAGCTGGGATCGCTGATACATAAACCGCCTTCTGCTTGCTTGCAATAGAAATTATCACATTTATAGGCAAAAACAGCGGTTGGGGAGAGAACAGAAAATCCGTGTGCAAATCCACGAGGGATGAGCAATTGTTGCTGATTTACATCCGAAAGGCGGACGGCAACGTGTTTGCCATATGTCGGAGATTGGCGGCGAAGGTCTACCGCAACATCTAAAACCTCTCCTGAAAGGACACGAACCAATTTGGCTTGAGCGTGCTCTCCTTTTTGAAAGTGTAGACCGCGAATTGTTCCATAGCTAGAAAAAGACTGATTATCTTGTACAAAGTCGTAGTGCAGTCCGTTTTGTTCAAACTCCTGTCGATTATAGCTCTCAAAGAAATAACCGCGCGTATCCGTAAATACCTTTGGCGTTAGGATATAAACGCCTTCTATATCTGTTTTAGTAAAGATCATGTTTTTCCTCATACACTTTTTTCAAGTAATCTTTATATTTAATGCCATCTTTTAGGTCATTAATCAGTTTGTACATCTGTTTGTTATCAATAAATCTCTTTCGATAGGCTATTTCTTCCAAGCAAGAAAGTTTTAGGCCTTGTCGTTGTTCAATGATTTGTACAAATTGGGCTGATTCCATCAAGCTGTCCGGTGTGCCGGCATCAAGCCAGGCATTACCGCGTTCCAAAGGGATAACATTCAAGCGATGTTCTTCTAAGTATATTTTATTTAAATCCGTGATTTCTAGTTCATTACGTGCAGAAGGCTTTAGCATTGCAGCTTTTTTACAGACATCGTTTGGGTAAAAGTATAGCCCGGTAACCGCATAGTTTGATTTTGGTTGTTTTGGTTTCTCTTCTATGGAAATAACTTTATTCTGTTTATCAAATTCAATAACACCGAAACGTTGCGGATCGGAAACATGGTAACCAAATACTGTTGCAAAATTATCTGTTGTGTTGATCAGGTTACCGTATTCTTTGATTTTAGATTGGATATAAAAAATGTTGTCACCTAAAATTAAACAAACCTTGTCATTTTTGATAAAATCTTTACCTAAGATGAAAGCTTCGGCGATACCTTTAGGTGAAGGCTGTACTTTATAACTTATGTTTAGGCCAAGACGCGATCCATTTCCTAAAAGATGTTCAATATTGGGTGTGTCCTGGGGGGTTGAGATAATTAAAATCTCTCTTATGCCAAAAAGCATGAGGGTAGATAAAGGGTAATATATCATCGGTTTATCATATACCGGTAACAGTTGCTTAGATATGCATTGTGTCAGCGGATATAATCTGGTGCCGGATCCTCCGGCTAGGATGATGCCTTTCATTTTTTTATCCTTTTGGAGTGGGGGTTAATGGTTGTTCAAAGCATTCAATAAGTTTGAATACTTCCGTGTCTTTATATTTATTTTCCAGACCAAAGGCATAAATGTATGGTACTTTGGTGTAGAAATCTCGAGTTTTTGCGGCTAATTCCGTATTTTTTTGTAGGTACGATTTATATTCTTCGGTTTCTTTTATTTTATGACGCAGAAGTCCACTGCGACGAGAAAATATCCGATAGTAGTATATTATCAGTCCGATGATAATAATATTTAGCACTGTATATGTTTGAGATGTATATATCGACAGCCAACCGGCAATAGCTACTATTGATAAGGCACTTACAATCTTAATAATAACGTTTAACCATCTGCGTTTTGGGCTTGCCATAAATAACAATATGTATGGGATGAATAGTAGGGTGCAAGTAAATATGACGCCAAAGGTATGTAATGGATTGACAGAGATAAGTGATGAAGCGATAATAGCCAAGAGAAACATAGTAAAACTAAACAGTAAATATAAGCTATTAAGTTTGAAACGGTAAAAATTAAATTCACGATAGGTCTTTGTTTTGAGGTAATTGAAAGCACGTTCAAGTTTTAACTTAGATATGCTTGTTGAGGGCAGAGAGGTTTCTGCACCAGGGAAGAGTATTTTTATAAGGTTGCGGGTATAACGCGACAAGTTTTTAAGATTGTCAGTTTTTTTGATAAGGACTGCCTGAGTATCATTTTTTTGAATATCAATGACGTTTTTAGCGCTCAGATCCAAAATTTCTGATAAAAGTGAGCGTGTGTCAAAGGTATTGATATTTAATAAGCGGAAAATTGCCGGTGTTTTCCTTATAAAAGCGCGGGTTTTATCTTTATTTTGCCTGATTTGTTTTAGGGAAACTTTATAGGCTAACCAAATCGCAATGAGTGCCATCAATGAAAAGACGACGGCGCCGTAATCTTGTATTAGCCATAAATATTTTTTTAATAAATCCGGCGGCAATAAAGTATTTTTATCAAGTGTAATAGATAGATGAATATCATCTCCGACAGCAAGTGCTTCTGTATCGGCAAAACCAAGTGCGTTAGGATTTAAGGATGTAATGGTAACGCGTTTAGCATTAGGTCCTTTTTTAGTATGGGCAACGGCATCTTGAGCCAGAAACTCATTGCCAGTAGGCAGTGTGATAACGGCGTTTGCGGAGCCAACGACATTTTTTAATGTGGAAGCAGTTATGTTCCAATGTAATTCATCAAAATTGTTGTAGTACCAGATAGCGCGGTCAATCAAATACTTAAATTTGTAAGTATAGATTCCTGTTGGTAAATTAAGGGGTTTTTGCGGTTCAATGTATAGATAATCGCCAATTTCCGTAACTTTGTAAGGGTGTTCTTCACCATTAATGGTGACTGACTGTAGAGATAAATCTAAGCGACGTTTTGTTTTGTTGCGAGAATAGGTGTATTTTGGAAGGATTCGAAAAAATCCGGTTGGAAAATCCTCATTATTGGAAACGTAGACGAATTCTTCGGTGGCTTTGATTAGACCGGTTGTTTCTATGTTTAGTGTTGTTAGGAGATAAGCTATATGTTCTTCTGCTGGAGCTAGGATTTCTCTTTTATCCGATAGTTTGATAGTCACGTAAGGAAAGTCCGGCAAGAAAGATTCGGTGTTTTTGTTTTGTTGCAACTCATAAAAATCACCGGTCAGAGCAACGTCAGAATCCAGGGGACCGTTGTTTGAAGTAGCTTTTTTCATGCTGTCTTCATAAATTTTTTCGTAGGCAGACAGGGTAGATGCCTGTTTTTGATTTAGATTTTTCGTATCGATAATGCTAATGGAGGATGGGGAAGATACTTCTTCAGGGGATAATTGTGCTCTTGTTACAATTTTTAATCTTTTTTCTAAATATTTTCTGAGAGCTGTTTTATCATTAAGGTCTGGAATTTCTTGATATAGTTGCGTTAGGTCTTGGGCATTTTTTTTGGCATCTAATGAACGAGCGGTTTTGGGCTCTGTGATGCTCCTGACATCGGCAGATGTTGGGGAAGTGCTTAGAATGAAAACGGTTAGCAGGGTATATGCAAAAAAATTCTTCATATCTTATCCTTCAAGGTTGCTTCGTTCAAGTTTTATGATATCAAAGTATAATATATTTCTTATAAAGAAAAGAAGTTAATTTTTTATAAGGGGATAAGTTGTGAATACGAAAAAAATTGCGGCAGTTATTTTGGGTGCAGGTAAAGGGACTCGTATGAAGTCAGATTTGCCAAAGGTGATGATGCCTGTCGCCGGGAAGGCAATGATACGCCATATTATTGATACGTTGGAGGATATGGATGTTGAGAAGATAGTGACCATTATTGCTCGAGATGGTGATTTGGTTAGAGAAGAAACAAAGCCATACCAAACAGCAATACAGGATGAACAGTTGGGAACCGGACATGCTGTTATGTGCGCACGAGATCTTTTAGAAGATTTCGATGGGGCTGTTCTTGTTATTTTCGGTGATACGCCGTTAATTACGAAAGAGACGTTTCTTAAAATTGTTGATAAGATTAATGAGGGATATAGCATTGTGGTTTTGGGCTTTGTTCCCGAAGATGCCGGTCGTTATGGCAGATTAAAAATGCAGGGTGCAGAGCTGATGGGAATTGTTGAATATAAAGATGCGACCGATGAGGAAAAGAACATCCGTTTTTGCAATTCCGGTTGTATGGGTTTTGATGGACAATACTTATTTCATATCCTTAAGAGAATCGGTAATGAAAATGCAGCAAAAGAGTATTATCTTACTGATGCGATAAAAATTGCGCAACAAATGGGATTAAAGTGCACGGCGATTGAAGGTGATCCGAAAGAGGTTGCCAGTGCTAATACCAGAGAGGAATTGGCAGAACTTGAAAGATTTTATCAGGAGAGGCAAAAGTGATTAGGTTTTTAAGGCGGTTTTGGTTTGAACTGATACTTGCCTTTGTGGTTTTGGTTTTTCTTGTTTTTGCGGCTGTTATTATTGCTGCACCTCATAATGATGCCAAAATGCGAGGATTTACTCCCTGTACTTATGAAATGGCTTTTCGTATTAGTTCTGGCGATATGAATGACTCTCATTTAACGATGGGGCAGAATCGTCCTAAGGTAACGGAAGTACTGTCGATGATTACAACAGGATATTTGTGCTATTTGAAAGTTTTTAGGGACGGTTTTAAGCAATATCTGAAAAATCAGCAGCCGACACCTTGGGCAAATTACCTTTTTACGCCGGAGGTTTTTGATGAGGACAATACTGAAGTGGAACCTTTTAGTGAAGATTTACTAAAAGCGAATGTGCTTGATGATGACGAGGCAGAAAATATGTTGGAAAATAAACCAAAAGGGGGAAATAATGGTCAAAAAGATGAAGAAAAATGATTTACCAGTATGGGATTTATCAGAATACTATCAAAATGAAGATGATCCGCAAATTGATAAGGATTTAGCAAAGTATGCACAAGATAGTTTGAAGTTTGCTAAGAAATATCGTGGGAAAATTGGCAAGTTGACAGCTGAAGAGTTTTTGAAAGCCTTAAAGAGCTTGGAAAATTTGAATAATCTGGGATCTAAACTTTCCGGTTTTGCTTATCTTAATCAAACGACACAGATGAAGAATGCCAAGGCAACCGCGTTATATCAAAAAATTATTGAGGGACTGAACGGTGCCGGTACAAATTTGTTATTTTTCGGTTTGGAATATAACAAACTCTCTAAAGTGGCAGAAGAAAAGCTACTTAAAAATAAAAAGCTTCAGGCTTATTTGCCCTATCTTAAAAGATTGCGGCGTTTTAAGCCTTATGAGTTAAAAGAGGATGTGGAAAAGGCATTTTTGGAGAAAGATATTACTTCCGGTTCTGCTTGGGTGCGTTTATATGAAGAATATATGGCTCGGTTGAGTTATACGATTAATGGTAAGAAATATAATGATGCCGAAATCAGTAAATTTACTTTTAGTGCTGATGCAAAAATGCGTGCGGCGGCAAGTAAAGAAATCAATCGCGTTTCTAAGGAAAATAGCTATGTCATCAATTATATCTACAATATGATTATTAAGGATAAGGCTATTGAAGATGAAAAGCGTGGTTTTAAGCTTCCGATGTCTTCGCGCAATCTTTCAGAAAATGTTTCTGATGAAACGGTTAAGGTTTTGGCACAAACGGTCAGAGATAACTATAAGAATATATCATGGCGGTTTTATAAATTGAAAGCAAAGCTTTTGGGGATGAAAAAAATTAATTATTGGGATAGAAATGCTCCTTTACCGTTTGATGCTGATAGGTCGTACTGTTGGGATGAGACTGTCAAGATGGTTTTGGATGCATATAAGGCTTTTTCTTTCAAACTTTATAATGTGGCGAAGGATTTCTTTGAAAATGATTGGATTGATGTTGCGCCAAAAGATGGCAAGCGTAGCGGTGCATTTTGTTATTGTCCGTTAGTAGAACAACATCCGTTTTTAATGCTTAATTTTATCGGTAAGCGCAGTGATGTCTTAACTTTGGCTCATGAGCTTGGTCATGGCTGTCATCATCAGTTACGGCGAAAGAATGGGGTTTTGAATGAAACAACACGTTATACAACTGAAGAGGTAGCTTCGGTATTTGGTGAAATGCTTGTTTTCCAGTCAATGCTTGATAATGCTAAAACAAAAAAAGAGAAGATATCCCTTTTGGCAATGAAAATTAATGATATGATTAATACGGCTATTCGGCAAATTGCTTTTCATTTTTTTGAAACGAGAGCACACGAAGAGCGTAAGAAAGGGGAGCTTTCACCTGAACGTCTTAATGAAATTTGGCTTGAGGAAATGAAGGCAAGTTTAGGGCCGTCGGTTGTTGTTGATCAAAATTCTGAGGCTATCTGGGAGCAGATTGGGCATTTCTTTTATTTGCCTTTTTATGTTTATGAGTATTCTTTTGCGGATTGTGTGGTTAATTCGCTCTATTGGCTGAAATTAAAGGGGAAAGTGAAGAATTTTGAAGACAAGTATTTGAAGCTTCTTTCTCAGACAGCTATAGGGGAATATAAAGATATATTTGCTCCGTTCGGGCTTAATCCTGAAGCCAGGGAATTCTGGCAAGGGGGACTTGATTTGATAGCACACTATCTTGATGAACTTGAATCTCTTTTAGATGATTTTTAAGAAAGGATTAGAAGCTATACTTAATGCCGACGTCAATCAGCTGCGGCTTATTGCGTTTAAGCAGCATGTGATTGTATTTGGCGTATAAGGAT